>NZ_JBBVGQ010000004.1:0-455614 GCF_038148895.1 Tamlana sedimenti
TCCATAGGATGTTCGCAATGGTCAAAAATCAAAAATTATATGATTTTAATTTGCAAATGTCATAGATATCATTGCTTTTTAGGGCACATTTTGAAAATTACAGACCATCGTTGTTTTTCGTTGACCTAATTTTTTAACGGCTCGACCACGCAACGAAATCATAGCCAAACCGTTGTAGCACATTTGACCAAACCTATGAAAACAGGAATTATACTAGTAATTTTACTCTTAATATTAGTAGTTGGAATATTGATTTGGCGCAAAAAATCAATCAATGTTGACAAAACGACTATTGAATTTGTTCGACTTGAATCTCAAACTCAATCTACTCAACATCTTCCCTTATTAACAAAAAATTGGATTTCCAAAATTGAAGAAAAATGGAAAAATAAAGACTGGGAAATGTGGAAAAATCAACATTATGATATTTGCGAGAAAATATGCAATGACATTTACTCAACAAATAAATATTGGGAAAAGAATCAAACTCACGCTGACTTTTTAAACGAGTTAACTAAAGAACAACGGATTTACTTCACTCTAATAAACTTTGAATCTCAAGTAAACAATGGAGGAGTCTATCAATTTCTTTTTAATTACCCAGAATTATCAATACTCGCATTAGAAGGAATGCAAGAAACTGGAATGGAGAAATTGGCTACCGATTATGAAATAGTTTTGAAAGAGTATTTCGGGAAATTTGACACAATTCAAGATTTATATTCAAAATTTCAGAATAATAAGAGTGATTGGAATAAACGATTTACAGCATTCGCAGAAGGTTATAAAGAACTTCCTTCAGCGGAAAAAATAGAAGAATACTTTTACGAAGAAAGTTTTGTCAAAACATTTCAGCAAGACTTAACTGAATACGTAAAAGCGAATCGGAATAAATTTTATAGAATTGAATAAAAAACGTGCCACAACAACGTGTATAATTAATTGCGGCTGAATTTCCTCTCGGAAATTCAATCTTATTAATTATCTTTCGGTTACGGCGGAAAATGACTCGCGCCCTTTTCCCGCAACAAAATCATACACGAACACGTTGGCAGCAATTAAAAAATGAACGAATCACACATTCAGACTAGAATTTGTAGAATTGCCGATGGCGTACCATTAAAATTGGGCAACATGACCATTCAGACAACCGATTCTGAAATACTACTTGTAACAGGTTGGACTAACACTGTTTATTTTGAAAACATTAAAAAAAGCACTGTTCTGCGAGAATTGGAAGAGCTAAAAGCCTCTTTTAATGACCTGACCAAGACATATGGTGATTTAAACACAATTATTGATAAGAATAATTTGAAAGTAGAATTTCATATGGCATATGATGACGCAGGAAAAGTTGGAATTGGACTTTGTTCAGAACTGAATGGAAATTTAAATTGGTACGTGTAGAAAAAATAAAAAACTGCTGCCAACACTGGCTATAATCCATTGCTTTGTTGGTTAATTAAATGAATAATTCCTACATTTATCAACCTATGATTCCTACTCGAAAATCCTGCGGATTTTACTCGCAACGGAATCATAGCCAAACCGATGGAACACATTCAGCGAAAGCTGACCAAAGTTGCTACACAGCTGCGCTGTTCCCGCCCCTTTGGAAAATGTGTTCCATCGGCCTGCTAAACCAAATTGCACCAGGCCTTTCCGCAAAATACAGCTTTAGCCGCCCATCGAGGGAAAACGTGAGCCATCTACAGTGCTAAAAGCAATTTGGCCCGGGCCATCGAACTCCCGACACAATAAAGTGGCGCCACCAACATGCTTTCTAAGGAAAGCACATTGGAGCGAGGGACAATGGCTATCGCACTGCCGTGCGACTTCACGCTCTATTGTCTCCCACTTTTTGTATCTTCGTTCTCAAACCCGAACTGCGTTTAGCAGGCCGTTGGGTGTAATTTGGAAAATATACCAATTTTTGGTACTTTTGAGTAAATATTTGAATTATGAGTAAAAACACATCAATATCACTCGGAAATTATTTTGACCAATTTGTGAGTAGCCAAGTTTCTGCTGGACGATACAAAAATGTAAGTGAAGTAATTAGAGCTGGACTTCGACTTTTAGAAAACGAAGAAAGTAAAGTTATTGCTTTGAGGAACGCAATTCAGGAAGGAATTGACAGCGGAATTGCACACGATTTTGACCCAAAAAAACATCTTGAGGAATTAAAAGCTAGACATAAAAAGAATGGCTAAATATGAACTGACCAACAAAGCGGTTGAGGATTTGACTGGAATTTGGGAATACACTATTGAAAAGTGGTCTGAACAACAAGCCGACAGATATTACAACTTACTATTAGATAGTTGCCAAGACATTGCTAACAACCCTGAATTAGGAAAAAATTACACTGGAATAACCAATGATTTATTTGGACTTAAAACCAGTCGACACATAATTTTTTACCGAAAACGAATTAACCAACCGATTTAAATTACTAGAATTTTACACGGACAAATGGATTTAAAAAACAGAATAACTGAATAAAAAACTACACCCAACAATGTATAACCGCAATTACGGCGGATTCGACTACGTCCGAATCCACTCGGAATTGCTAACGTCCGTGCCAAACCGAAAATTAACGCATATTAACCCGTAACTGACGGTTATACGAGACCGATGGAACACATTCAGCGAAAGCTGACCAAAGTTGCTCCACAGCTGCGCTGTTCCCGCCCCTTTGGAAAATGTGTTCCATCGGCCTGCTAAACCAAATTGCAACCGGACTTCCCGCAAAATACAGCTTTAGCCGCCCATCGAGGGAAAACGTGTGCCATCTACAGTGCTAAAAGCAATTTGGCCCGGGCCATCGAACTCCCGATACAATAAAGTGGCGCCACCAACATGCTTTCTAAGGAAAGCACATTGGAGCGAGGGACAATGGCTATCGCACTGCCGTGCGACTTCACGCATCATTGTCTCCCACTTTTTGTATCTTCGTCCTCAAACCCGAACTGCGTTTAGCAGGCCGTTGTGCTACATTATGACCAACCAATAATCAATGATAAAATTCTTTAGAAAAATTAGACAAAAACTACTCTCTGAAAATAAATTCAGTAAGTATTTAGTTTATGCTATTGGAGAAATAGTTCTTGTAGTTATTGGAATTTTAATTGCTCTTGGAATTAACAATTGGAATAGTGAAAGAATAAATACTGCAAGGGAAAAGGACTATTTAATAGGAATCAAGAATGATTTGGAAAAACAAATTCCATTATTCAATAGTTTAGTTAAAAGGTGTGATTCCATTTTAATTGTTGGAAATAACATCCTGAATGATTATAAATCCATTCAAGACTTTTCACTAATCAATGACCTTAATAAGAAATTGTCATTATTTTTTTATGCAGAAAATTTTCCAGAAATATCTACAACATTTGACGAGTTAAAAAGTACAGGACAAATCAACTTAATCAAGAATAAGTCTGTTCGAACTAAAATCATTTCATATTACCAAAACGCAAATGAAAGACAAGTAGATATGAGGTTTATATTATCAGATATTGTTTATAGCCACATTTATCCAACCTTGAAATCATCCACAATTATTACTCAAGAAAATTTGAGTTTAAATAATAACATAAATGATCTACCCGGTAAATTACAATCGGTACTTAAAATGAAGTTAACTGATTCAGATAATGAGCTTGAATTGTTTAATGCAATCAATCTACGGATTAAAGCTGCTTTAGTTAATCAGAGTGTGCTATTAAACGTTAAAGATGAAGCAGTCCAATTAATAGATGAAATAGGAAAAGAGTTAAATTAACGAAAGCATAACTATGTATAAAACTGGAACTGACGGTTATATAAGACCGTTATTAAACATTTGAATGCATACAAAATGATTCACTTAATAGTTGGAAATACAGGCTCAGGAAAAACCACATATTCAAATGCATTGAAAAAAAAGACCAATGGAATTATTTTTTCAATAGATAAATGGAACAACACTTTATTTCTTGCTGACAAAAAACCGACTGATGGTCTTGAATGGTTTCTTGAAAGAATAGAACGAGCTGAAAAGATGATTATGGATTTAGTTAAGCAGTTGGAAAACTCAAATACCGACTCGATTTTAGACTTAGGTCTTTCAAAGTTTGAGCATCGTGAGAAATTCAGAAAATTTGCTAAGCTAAATGACTTTGCAATAAAAATCCACTTTTTAGATATACCACAAGAAACTCGACTGAATAGAGTAATGAAAAGAAATACAGAAAAAGGAGAAACTTTTGAATTTGAAGTGAGCAAAGAAAATTTTGATTTTATGGAAAGCTGGTTCGAAAAACCTACCGAAAAAGAGATGATTGGAGGAATAACCATTACAGAACAAGAAAACGTTTAACAACAACGCTTCATTTATATAAAACAAAGCATGATAAAATTCTTTGGAAAAATTAGGCAAAAATTACTTTCAGAAGGAAAATCAAGAAAGTATTTAAAATATGCCATTGGAGAAATAATACTTGTGGTTATTGGAATTCTGATTGCTCTTCAGGTAAACAATTGGAACATCAATCGCCTTGAACGGAAAAGCGAAACTAAATACCTCAAAAACATCAAAATCGACCTTGAAAAAGATATCATAAATCTAGACTATCAAATAAATCAAAGAAAGAAAAAAGACAGTATTTTTTCAATACTCATTCGTCAGATAAATGGAGCTCCGATTAATGATATGGACCAATTGGCAAGTAATGTGTTCTTCACTTTGATGGAGGACAGATTTACCCCCAATAACAGCACTTATAGTGAATTGGCCAGCTCAGGTAATTTGAACATTATCACCAATGATACTATCAAACAGTTACTATTAAATCTCCAGGAACTTTACAAATTCAATGATTTTGGTATTGAACATGAAATCTATGAATACAGAGAATATATCTCTAAGTCCCTGTTCAAGTATATTGATATAGGCCTCATACGACCAATTTATTATGAGAAAAAAACTGCCGTCGAACTAAATATTAATGAGGCAAGTTTCGAACGACTGTTTCAAAGTGCAGAATATAAAAATGGACTGATAATTGCTCAAGGGATCGCGAAGGATTATGTGCCCATATTTGAGGATATAAAAGGAAAATCTAAAAGAATCATAGAACTTATAGACATATCGTTAAGCACAATGTAACAAAACCATTATCTCTTCGTCTTCCATTAACAAACCAATCGTAAAAGCCAAATGCTTAAAGATTTATCGGAACGTCGAGAAACTTGGACTACGATTTTTATTTTTCTCGCCATTGTTACGGTTATTAGTTCGTTATTTCATTACGCTATTGTTAATTTATACCCTTCGCGAATATATATTGGGGCGCTAATGTGGTGCCCTGCCTTAGCCTCCATAATAACGCTAAAATTAAAGAAACGGCCTATCTCTTCCCTGAACTGGAATTGGGGTGATTGGAAATATTTGCGATGGTCTTATTTCATTCCAGCACTGTATGGTTTAATCACTTATATACTCATCTGGGTTTTCGGATTTGGAAGTTTAGCCAACGAAGAAGCCATTAAAGACTGGGCAAATGAACTTGGTTTGGTTGGAATTGGGACAATAGGTCCGCCATCTATAATAATTATAGCCATTATCTTATTGGGAACTATTGAAGTAATTAGGTCAGCAGCAACCACTTTAGGAGAAGAGATTGGATGGCGGGGTTTCTTTATTTATGAATTAAGAAAAGTCCTTTCCTTTCCGGGTGTTTCGCTTTTCAGCGGCATTGTTTGGGCAACATGGCATTGGCCATTAATTGTATATTATAGTGAAAATGTAATCTTAGAATTGACAGCATTTTATGTTGTGATTATATCGATGTCGTTTATAATGACCTATTTCACGTTTAAATCTAAAAGTTTATGGCCAGCAGTAATTTTTCACGCTGTAAGCAATGTGTATATTCAAAAAATATTTCCTCCTCTAACAATAAAAATTGAAGGAACGGAACACTGGCTGGGCGAAAACGGCATTATGTTCGCCATTGTAACTTGCGTTTTTGGAATTTACTTTTGGCGAAAAGCCATTAAAGAAAAAATATAATGGATAACAAAGCAAAAATGAAATCACTTTTTTACCTCATCACTTTAAGCCTATTAATTACAAGTTGCTCCAAGAACAATGAAAGCTTAGCGGATATTGAGTATACAGTCCAGTCTAATTTAAATGATAATATTCCCTCGCTACAGGTGGAATTTGATTATGAAAGCGACAGCAATGGGTTAATTGTTTTAAGGTATGAAAACAACTCGTGGGGAGACAACGATATTTTTAATTGTATAAAAAACTTTGAAGTCTCTCCCAAACCTGATGACATAGAATTTAAACGAGATAGCAGTCAAATAACCATTAAAACCAAACCAAATTTAAAATCAGCCATCCACTACCAGATTGTCCAAGATTATAAAGGGTTGCCACAAAATCAGTTGCGATACAGACCCATAGTCGATTCTACCTACTTTCATATTTTGGGCATGCGGTTATTTATGGTACCTGAACGGATATTCGAAACGGATACAAGCAAGGCGAATATCAAAATAACGTATGAGAAAAATCTAAATACAGAACTATATCATAGCAGTTTTGGCAAAAACAACGTTCAAAACATAGAAGTTATCAGGGAAGATTTATATGCGTCTTTCTTTGTGGGTGGAGACTTTAGAAGGTATTCTTTCCCATTGGAAAAGGACACCATTTATTTTGTGACCAGAGGAAACTGGAAGCCCTTTCATGACCAAGATATTTTCAATATTTTAAAAGAAACCATTAGCGCACAGCACAACTTTTGGAACGACCCGAGAGAAGGCAACTTTTCCGTTTCACTGATCCCTACTTTTGAAGACTGGTATTCTGTTGGTGGAAGCGGCTTTTCATCATCTTTCATCTCATTTGCCTCAAACAACAACAAGGTTACTTTGGCCCACATGAAATGGTTGTACAACCATGAATTATTGCATAAATGGATAGGAAGAACCATCATTAATGAAAATGAAGTGGAGCAATACTGGTTTAGCGAAGGTTTTACAGATTATTATGCCTATAAACTGTTGCTTAAAAACAACCGCTTTAACACAACAGAATACATAGATATTCTTAACAAGGAAGTCATTATTCCGCATCATAAAGACCCTATGAACAATATCCCGAATGCTGCATTGACCTTTGAAGAATATTGGACCAATTACGTTAAATACATGAAGCTCCCTTACAGACGAGGACTTTTGTACGCCTTTTATATTGACAATAAAATAAAGGAGCAAAGCCAATATACACAAAGCTTGGATGATGTGATACTCGAATTATTTGAAATGGCTTTGCAAGACGAACATATGAGACTAAATCATACCCTGTTCTTACATACCTTGTCAAAATACTTAAACGACACATATACGGCATCAGATTTTGAAAAATACATCAATCAAGGCGAGCTGATTGATTTTACAAATCAACTTCCTGAAGGGCTCTTGGTTGAAGACCAAGAGGGCATTCCAATATTAAAAATTGAATCTGACGATTTGGAAAAACTTGGAAGTCAACTAAAAACGTAATACCTGTTATTTTTAATGTGAATGTTGAAGGACAAAAAAAGTAAAAAGAACAACGAATAGCTCAGTAACCAGGTTCAACAACTCATTTTAGCTTCATTACTTTTTTCTTTTGGAAGACCCATTTACCAAAATTTTGCCTTCTTCTTTTTTAATTTAGTAAATTAGGGAACAAACCATTGTTAAAATAGTTTGTGTGATGCCGTAAATGACAGATAACAACAAAATACAACTTGAATTTTTAGACCACGTTGCCATTAGAGTTACAGATATGGAAGCATCGGCTAAATGGTATGAAAACGTCTTGGGGCTTAAACGCTATCAACTGCCCGAATGGAAAGACTTTCCAATTTTTTTACTTTCTGGAAAGTCAGGAATTGCCTTGTTTCCAGCAAACATAACAGATGCCGAACTTGATTCAACTTCAAAAAATGTAAAAATAGACCACTTCGCTTTTAATGTAACAAATGAAAATTTTGAAAAAGCTAAGAATAGATATCTTGAATTGAATTTGAAATTCAACATTCAAGATCATCATTACTTTGACTCCATATACACCAGAGACTTGGATGGCCATATTGTTGAACTAACTACGATTAAAGTAAATGAGGAATACTTTTATAAATAATAACTAAAAACCATGGGCTCTCATCCAATCAATCTCATTTTTCGTTTTTTACTTGAGTTAACTGCTCTAATCTCTTTCGGTATGTGGGGATGGAAACAAAATGACGGATGGTTACGCTTTATCTTTGCCTTCGCCTTGCCAATAATTCTGGCCACAGCCTGGGGAGTTTTTGCAGTTCCAAACGACCCCAGTCGTTCTGGTTCCGCACCAATCGTCACACCAGGTTTGGTTAGGCTTCTTTTAGAATTGGCTTTTTTTGCATTTGCTACATGGTGCTTAAAGGATATTGGTTTCACAAAAATGAGCATCATTTTTGGTTTGCTGGTCATTGTACACTATGCATTATCATACAATCGTGTGGTATGGCTATTAACACGCTGAATGGAATGTGTTTGAAAACACCAACAGCTCTCTATAATATACCGCTGTAACGTTTTTCAATTCTATTCGTCGTGAATAAAAAACAACAATGAAAGCACCTTACTGGCTTACCCTTTTTCTAACTTTAATAACCATTTACACTTCAACTGCACAACAACCCAATACTAAGTTTGGAAGAAATGAAATTATCGAAGATTTGCAGTATTTATATAGCTCGTTAAAAGAAGCCCATTACAATATTTATGCGTATACCACCAAAGAAGAATTTTCTAAAAATTACGAGGAGGTAAAGTCATCAATCACTAACGATTCCATTTCGCTCCTGGAAGCCACAACAATGCTCCAAAAAGTAATCTCGGCAGCAAATAATGGGCACACCGAAATAGATTTCCCTGGAGCTTCGTATCTTTTTTTCGGCTATAACGGAGGAACCGTATTTCCTTTAGAAATTGCCTTTGAAAACAACAAAAGTTTAATACGAAAGAACTTTTCCAACAACCCGGACATAAAAATTGGCTCAGAAATAATAAGCATCAACGGTATTTTGATGAAAGATATCATGGCTAAAATTTACCCGCTCGTTTCAGCCGAGAGAACATACTTTAAAAACGCAAAAATTGAGATGTATTCGTTTCCAAGATACTATTGGCAGGTATTTGGAAAGCAAGACCTATTTGAAATTTCTGTACGTCTAAATGGAACGGTCACGAAGCATTCAATTGAAGCGGTAAACCTCATTGAAGATTATGAAATGAAGCGAACTGAAATTCTTAATGCCCAAATGAAACTGAAATTCTATGAGCAATCAGTTTATTTAAACCCCGGAAATTTTTCGGGTGACGAACAAAAGTATCAGCAATTTATAGATTCCGCCTTTGCAGAAATAAAAAACAGCAACAGCAAAAACCTCATAATTGACCTGAGAAACAATGCAGGAGGTGATGACTCTTTTAGTAATTATTTAGTGTCATATATTGCAAACAAACCCTTTAAATGGAATTCAAAATTCACCCTAAAAACAAGTCAGTTTCTAAAAACGCACACAAGGCAACACAGCGATACAACACATGTATATTTTCAAAATATACTGTCACATAAAAACGGCGAGATTTACCCTTATGAGTTTAATGACTACCAACCTCAAAATGACCAAAAAAGGTTTTCTGGAAAAGTATTCATTCTTATAAATAGGCAGTCCCATTCTCAGGCAGCTGTTACAGCAGCTCAAATTCAAGATTATCGTTTCGGTATCATTGTAGGTGAAGAAACAGGAGATTTCCCATCGTTGTGTGCGTCTCAATTTCAATATACATTACCAAATACAAAAATCCCAGTTAAGGTTTCCAAAGGATTTATTGTTCGTGTAAACGGAAGTACGAAAAAAGAAGGGGTAATTCCTGATATCGAAATAAAAGATCATCTATTGGACGAAAATGATGAAATATTGGATAATCTTTTAGCTATTTTGGACGAACAAAAGTTGTAACAAAACCACATTGTCGCCAAAATTTAAGGATACAAAAAAAGCCTTTCAATTTCTTGAAAGGCTTGGTCTTTTTGGGTGGAAGATCGGTCTCGAACCGACGACCTCCTGAACCACAATCAGGCGCTCTAACCAACTGAGCTACAACCACCATGTTAAGCGCATTATAAATGCGAGTGCAAATGTAAATCTTTTCAATGGTATCTACAAAGACTTTTTTAATATTTCTAATTAAAATATAATAAAAGATTCTGCAAGCCGAATTACTTTAAATCAAACAAACTCTCAACAGCAACGTATCGTTCTGCCGTAAAACCTTCAGCATGTTCTACCCCTATCAAACGCCCTAAATCGCGAGCCCTGTAAATAATACTATCAGTAAAATTTTTGCTTGATATTGGGGTTTGGGGTTCTTGGCTGCCTTCATTATAAAATTGTGTTTTAAAGGCCATAACAGCTTCCATCTTTTGGCCAACATAACCAGTTATATCAACAACGACATCAGGTTCTATATTTTTCCACTGTATAAAATGGTAAACTTGCTTCGGCCGCCAAGCGTTCTGTGGTTTACCATCTAGATTAGTTTCAATTTTAACCAATCCACTTAAAAAACAGGCATCACTGGCTAGTTTACTGCCTTTTCCGTGATCAATATGCCTGTCATCCACGGCATTACACAAAACAATTTCAGGTTGGTATTTCCTTATAATCTTGATAATTTCTAATTGGTGCGCTTTATCGTTAGTGAAAAACCCATCTGCAAACCTAAGATTCTCTCTAACTAAAACACCAAGTATCTTTGCTGAATTTGCAGCTTCTACATCCCGTGTTTCTGCCGAACCTCTGGTTCCAAGTTCTCCTCGGGTCAAATCCAAAATGCCAACTTTCTTTCCACGGGTCACTTCTTTTGCTATGGTTCCGCCACAACCTAACTCAACATCATCTGGATGCGCCCCAATGGCTAAAATGTCTAATTTCATATTTATTTCTTTTGATTTTTGGGTCACTTTCTCCTTCATTGCAACAAAAATTTGCAACAAAAAACTCGGTAATCTTAAAACCTGTTATTACGCAAACGTATTCGTAAATGTATTTAACATTTTTTAGGCCATAAATATAGTAATAATTGAAAAATGAGGTATAGCCTCAAAGCATGACATTTGTCATAATAATTAGAGACCTCCATCTGTAATTTTACACTGTAATTCTGAGGCACTATCCTAAGTGTCAAAGTTAAAAAGAAAACAAGAAATGATCTATTTAATGCTTGCCATATTAGTTGTTACCATAGCCCTCTTTGTTTGGGGAAAGTTTCCACCAGACATTGTGGCATTGATATCTATGATTACACTTTTCTTAACAGGTATTTTAGATGCCAAGGAAACTTTAAGCGGCTTTAGCAACCCAACAGTAATTATGATTGCGGCCCTGTTCATTATTGGAGAAGGAATTGCGCAAACTGGTTGGACCGCCCTTGCTGGTAAGAAATTTGTTGAATGGGCTGGAAAAAGCGTTCCTAAACTATTGGTCATCGTAACACTTGGCGCCGGCGTTTTATCTGGTTTTGTTAGTAATACAGGTACTGTGGCTACGTTGATGCCTCTTACAATATCATCTGCCTGGAGTATTGGTACGCTACCGTCAAAAATGTTAATGCCCGTTGCCTTTGGTTCAAACACAGGTGGTTTATTGACATTAACCGGTACTCCCCCAAACATCATTGCAAGCAACGCTTTGATTGATGCTGGGTTTGAAGGTTTTTCATTTTTTGAATTTGGTCTGATTGGTGTTCCCTTACTCATAGTGGCCTTGTTATACTTTAGATATATAGGCTATAAATTATTGCCAAAAAACAAAACCAATAACAAACCGGTAAATATTGAATCTACCTTACACAATTGGATAGAAGCCTATAAAGTTGACACTGGTTACTACAGACTTCGTGTTCGATCTATTTCTCCATTGTTGAATACGCAACTAAAGGATTGGGACTTCGAAAAAAACTATAATGTATCCATCATTAGAATAAAAAGAAGACACCCTAACGTTCTAAAAAAGATACCAACGTTTATTGAATTTCCAGACCCAAATACCGAGTTTCTTTACCACGACATCATTACGGTTAAAGGAGAAACCGATGCCATCAATAAAATAATGATTACGTTCAGATTAGGCCTGTTGCCCCTTGAACCCATCACTGATGAGCTTAAGCATAACCTAATCAATCAAGAGGTTGGTATGACCGAAGTGATTGTAAACCCTAACTCAATTTTGGTTGGAAGAAAATACAAATTAGGCGATTACTTCAAAAGATTTGGTATCCAACTTTTGGCAGCCTCAAGAAACAATAAGGCCTTACAGGAAAATGAAATTACCGTAAAAGCAGGAGATGCCTTTTTATTAAGAGGTAGTTGGGAACATATTGAAGATCTTAAAAACCAACATGAAAACTTAGTTATTATTGGAAGTCCTGAGGGTATGGCCAAAAATGTTGAAAACCTAAATACCAAATCATTCATTGCCATGGGCGCACTTATACTCATGATTGTATTAATGGTATTGAATGCTGTACCAGGTTCCATTGCAGCTCTAATTTCAGCTGGGGTTGTTCTATTAACAGGCTGTGTACCAATATCAAAAGCCTACAAAGGCATTAGCTGGACCAGTGTGGTTATGATTGCCGCCATGATACCAATGGGTATTGCACTGCAAAAAACAGGTACTGCCCAAGTTATTGCCAACGGATTGGTAAGCTATTTAGGCTCCATACACCCCATTTTATTGCTAGGTGGCGTGTTTTTACTAACAACAACATTCAGTCAAGTAATAAACAACTCAGCCACAGCGGTACTAATGGCTCCTATAGCCATACTTGCTGCCAGCTCGCTGAACTTATCGCCTGCCCCATTTATGATTGTGGTAGCGATAAGTGCATCAACAGCATTTTTAACACCAATAGGCACCACAACAAATGCCATGGTGATGACAGCTGGAGCTTATAAGTTTATGGACTACCTAAAAGTAGGTGCTCCACTACTATTATTCATTTTTATAATCACGTTGATATTAGTGCCTGTAATATGGCCATTTTAAAATAAATTTTAATAAGAACCTTAAAAATTAAATGACATGAAAGAATCAGCAACAGTAACTGCAGGTCCAGATTTAGAACAATATGGACTGAAAAACGTAGATGTGCATTGGAACCTATCGCCTGAAGAACTTCAAAAAATAACAGTTGAAAAAGGTATGGGAAGAGAAACCGCTAACGGAACACTTGCCATTAACACTGGCAAATTTACTGGGCGTTCACCTCAAGATAGATTTTTGGTAAAAGACGATTATACTGCAGATAAAGTTTGGTGGGGAAAAACTAACAAACCTCTATCTCCTGAGAATTTCGATAAACTTAAAAACGAAGTTCTAAAATACCTTTCTGGAAAAGAAATTTATGCAAGAGACGGATACGTTTGTGCCGAGCCAGAATTCCGCACAAATATTAGAACCATAACTGAATTCCCTTGGTCTAATCTATTTGTTTACAACATGTTCTTAAGACCAAGCGAAAAAGAATTGGAGAATTTTAAAGAAGATTGGTTAATCCTTTGTGCTCCTGGATATATTTGTCCAGATCCAAAAGAATACGGTATTCGCCAAGGTAATTTTTCAATCATCAACTTCACCCAGAAAATCGCTTTGGTTGGAGGATCAGCTTACACAGGTGAAATGAAAAAAGGCATTTTCTCTGCATTAAACATGATTTTGCCGGTTGAAAAAAATGTATTGCCTATGCACTGTTCAGCCAACGTTGGCAAATATGGCGATACCGCCATTTTCTTTGGATTATCTGGAACAGGAAAAACGACGCTTTCAGCAGATCCTGAAAGAAAGTTAATTGGTGATGATGAGCATGGTTGGACAGCGGATAACACCATCTTTAACTTTGAAGGTGGATGCTACGCCAAAGTAATTGACCTTACCGAAGAAAAAGAACCAGACATCTTTAGAGCGGTAAAACCAGGTGCTTTACTTGAAAATATTGTGATTAAAGACAATGGCGAGCCAGATTATGAAGATAGTAGCATTACTCAAAACACACGTGTAAGCTACCCAATTTATCATATTGACAACATTCAAGAAACCCTTTATGCCAATAACCCAAAGAACATTTTCTTCTTAACTTGTGATGCCTTTGGTGTATTGCCTCCAGTATCAAAATTAACGCCTGGCCAAGCCGCATATCATTTTATTTCAGGATACACAGCTAAAGTAGCTGGAACTGAAGCTGGAATTACTGAGCCTGTGCCTTCATTCTCTGCTTGTTTTGGCGAGCCATTTATGCCATTGCACCCAACGGTTTACGGAGAAATGTTAAGCAAAAAAATGCAAGAAGCTGGTGTAAATGTTTGGTTAATCAATACAGGATGGAGCGGCGGCGCTTATGGCGTTGGTTCCCGTATTAAACTGAAATACACCAGAGCCATGATTACCGCAATTCTTAACGGTGAATTGGACAATGTGGACTATGAACAAAACTTTATTTTTGGTTTATTTATGCCGAAATACTGTCCTGGTGTTCCATCTGAGATTTTAGATCCGATGAACACTTGGTTACAAAAAGGTGCTTATGTGGGTAAAGCCATTCAATTGGCGCACTCATTCCACTTAAACTTTGAGAAATTCGCACAACAAGCATCCGAACAAATTATTGAAGGAGGTCCGCTAATTGATGAACACCATCACTTACACGAACACTTTTAATAGGTTCTTATTAACCTTAAAAGGAGCTCTTTTAGAGCTCCTTTTATATTTTACAACATCATCTGTTTGGCTGTTTAAACCTTTAAATGAACGGAGCAGCTTTCTGGCTAAACATTCTTTAACTGAAAAACATTTACAATTCCTTTTTGAAACAAACCACAGTTCCTTTCAATTCTTAGTATATTCACAAAAAATTTTCAAATGCTAAAAGCAGTTATTTTTGATATGGATGGCGTTATTATTGACAGCGAACCATTGCATATACGAGCTTATAACAATATGTTCAATGAAGTTGGCATTAAGGTATCATCAGCGCTTTATGAATCTTTTACAGGGCAATCTACCATTAATATCTGCAAACGTTTGTGCGATACCTTTAACTTAAAAGAATCTCCCGAGGATTTAGTGGCCTTAAAACGTAAGCACTACAGACAGTTTTTTGATGCAGATTCTGATTTGGCGCTTATTGATGGTGTTTTGGATTTGATAAAAAACTATCATGAAAACGGGCTAACTCTTGTATTGGGCTCGTCGGCATCCATGGATGGCATTAACCTAATTTTTGAGCGCTTTGATTTAAATAAATACTTTAAAGCCAAACTAAGTGGTGGTGATTTAAAACAGTCCAAACCACACCCCGAAATTTTCATCAAGTCCGTTGAAGCCACAGGATTTAGTAAGGAAGAATGCATTGTTATTGAAGATTCAACCAATGGTGTAGAAGCCGCCAAAGCCGCAGGTATTTTTTGCGTAGGCTATGATAGCTTTCATTCTAAAAACCAAGATTATAGCAAGGCTAATTTGATCATCGAGAACTTTGAAGATATAGCCTTTTCAAAAATTAAAAATATTTTAAACAAGTAAAACAAATAGTTTTTGCCTGTTTAATCCATTTTTCTATTGGCCCTTAAAAGCTTATTTTGCTCTTCCATAAGCTCGTTTAGGTTAGAAAGCAATTCGATATCTTTTGGTGTGGCCACCGATGTGTCCTTGGAATCCTGTGCTTTGTTTTTCAATCGGTTCATAAACTTTACGACTATAAAAACGGTAAAACCTATAATTAAAAAATCAAGCACTACCTCGCCTAAAGCACCATAACCAATAGCAACCTCATCGGTTATGGTATTGCCTGAGGCATCCATTACAGCGTCTTTTAAAATGATGCGTTTATCGTGAAAATTCACACCGTTTGTCAGTAATGATAAGGGAGGAAGAAACACCTTTTTAACCAACACATCAATAACTTTATTGAACGCTGCACCAATTATTATACCTATGGCCATGTCTATCATATTGCCCTTTACAGCAAACTCTTTAAATTCCTTTATTAATTGCATAATCCTTGTTTATATTTAAACACAAAGATAAAAGTCAGCGTCGTATTCACCTAAAAGTTGAACAATTGTTGTAACTTATATCACTTTTCACTCAAATCAAATGGAGTCTAGAGACCATTATAAAAACGGGGTAAATCCGAAAAACCAAAAGAGTAGGAACTAAAATTTAAGATTATGCCAAAATATGTAATCGAAAGAGAGATTCCAGGAGCTGGTGATTTAACTCCTGAACAATTAAAAGGAATTTCACAAACTTCTTGTGGAGTTTTAAGAGAATTAGGACCTGAAATACAATGGGTTCACAGCTATGTAGCTAATGATAAAATTTATTGTATCTACAACGCTCCCAATGAAGAAATGGTTCGTGAGCATGCAAAACGAGGTGGCTTTCCTTCTAATAAAGTCAGCAAAGTATTATCAATTATTGACCCTGTTACTGCCGAGTAATATATTATCCATAAGGATTAAATCAATTCATATTTCCATGCACAACCGTTTATAATCTCAATTACTGGTGGACAAGCTAATTGCAAATCCAACAGTAATCATTAATATTGGTAATCGAAAACTAAAAACCATCAAAAAAAGGTTGTAAATAAATACAATGAAGAAAACCCTATATGATTTAACCAAAGAAGATTGGAACACGCTTTTTCCTATTAAGTTGGTCGACCATAATCCCAACTGGAAAAATATTTACGAAAGGGAAAAAAGGCAAATTATTGAAAAAGTTGGGACAGAAACCATTTTAAGGGTTGAGCAATTTGGCAGTTCGGCCATACCACATATTAAATCAAAGCCTTATATTGACTTGTTGATTGAAATTCCCGAAGAACTTTTATTTGACGAAAATCTCATTGCAAAATTTACTAAATTGGGTTACACCCATTTTGTAGTTCCTGCTAGGGACAACATTGAGGCATACTCATCTTTTGGCAAAGGGTATAATCTTGATGGCAAAAAAGAACAGATTTTCCACATACATATGTGCCCCAAAAACAATTTGATGTGGCGACAAATTGAATTTCGAGATTATTTGAATGCCCATAAAGAAAGAGCCAAAGCCTATGAAACTTTAAAACTCGAACTGGCTTCAAAATACAGAAATGACCGAGGGGCTTACGTTTTGGGAAAAACGAAATTTATTAATGAAACACTCATACTGATTACGCAAAATCAGTAGGCAAGACAAAAATGTCTTAATGAGGATTACAAAGCACCATAAGCAAAAAATGAATTTATCAGATTACGTAAAGAAAAGAAATGGAGTACCGATGGGTGAAGCTAACTCACTGCGCAATATGATGAATCGCTCTCTTGGGTCTGGTAAATTTTCAAGGTTTTGGAACTATTGGAATCCGATTTGGGGTTATTATTTAGGAAAACATATTTATAAGCCATTAAAAGGTATCTTCCCTTCTGCCCTATCCCTAATACTAACATTTGGATTTTGCGGTTTTCTGCATGATTTGGTCATTATGATGATTAGATGGAATTATTCGTTCCTTTTTACACCTTGGTTTTTAATCATGGGGTTTTGGGTTGTAATTACTGAATTCTTGAACATAGACTATTCAAAATACACTTGGGTGATTCGTGCATTAATAAATTTAGCCTTCATTTGCAGCAGTTTATTAATTGCCTATCAGATAAGAATTTAAGGGCATCAAAAAGAACAAACAACTTAAAGTTTTAAATCCATGAAACCAACACCCGAACATAATGAACGCATAGCTAAACTTACTTTTTCATCTGTGTACCCGCACTATGTCACAAAAGTAGAGAAGAAGGGAAGAACAAAGGAAGAACTGCACCAAGTAATAACGTGGTTAACGGGATTTGACAACAAAAAACTCCAACAACTAATTGATGACAAAGTAACTTTTGAAACCTTTTTTAAACAGGCCAATATCAACCCAAATGCAGCTCTTATTACCGGTGTTATTTGTGGCTACCGCATTGAAGAAATACAAAATCCTATAACCAAGCAAGTACGGTATTTGGATAAGCTTGTATTTGAATTGGCCAAGGGCAGAAAGATGGAAAAGATTTTAAGGGTCAAATGATAACTATTGTTTATCGATTCCCAAAAAACACAAACTACTTTTTGTAAAACTTGGCATAGCCTCGGTAACCAAATAAGCCAAGAATGGCAATGAGTAAGCAAGCAATACTTATAAATTTCACACTAACAATTTGGTCACCACTAGCATAACTGTGCAATCCAGCCAAATAGAAATTCACCCCAAAATAGGTCATTAAAATACTGGAATACGCCACGATAGACATCAAGTTAAAAAACCATCGGCTGCGCAAACCTGGCACCAAACGCATATGGATGACAAATGCGTAAACCATAATACTAATAAGCGCCCATGTTTCCTTAGGGTCCCAACCCCAATAACGTCCCCAACTTTCGTTGGCCCACATACCGCCTAAAAAGTTACCAATGGTTAACATAACCAATCCAACAGTCAGTGCCATTTCGGTTATAATAGTCAACTCTTTTATGTTTAGATCCATTTTTAGTCTATTATTTTGGGTAGTAACAGCCATCAATAACAAAGACACGATGCCCAAAATCATACCCAGTGTAAATGGTCCATAGCTGGCTACAATTACCGCCACATGTATCATCAGCCAATAGCTATTCAATACAGGTTGTAGGTTGGCTATAGCAGGATCCATCCAATTCCAATGGGCAATCATTAAAATCATAGAAGTTACAAAAGCAGTCGAGGCAATTGTTAAATCGCTTTTTCTTCCAAACGCCAAACCAAAAAACATCGTTGCCCAAGCCACATAAATCATAGACTCGTAAGCGTCGCTCCATGGGGCATGGCCAGAAATATACCAGCGTACAATCAAACCAGCAGTGTGCAATACAAATAGACCAACTATGACCCATTTGAAAACATTTATCGAAATATTCAACAACTTACTTTTTTCATTGAATATTTGGGCAATCAACAGCACAAACATTAAAAACCCCGCATATAAATACCAACTAAACAGTTTTTTGAAAATATCATACTTGTTGTAAAGCACTTCGGTATTAATCTTTTTATCGGTAAGCATGACTTCACCTCCAAAGCGGTGTTGTGTTTTTTTGAATGCTTCAAGCAACTTATCAGCTTCAGAAAAATTTCCAGTTTGTTTCGCCCGGTTTAAGGTGAACAAGTAGGTTTTAAAACCATTTCTAATAAAATTTCCGTAAAGGGTGTCATGAACCTTTGAGGCGTCCATCCTATAATCGTAAGCCGAAATCCATTTGTTATTTTCATCATCAGGAATCGGGAATATTTTCAAAGACATACCCTCGATGGTGTTATACATCAAACTGACTCGCTGGTCAGTTTCCTTGAATTCTTTCTGAAATCCGTTGGGTACTTGCGCCTTATAAGCCTCATCCAAAAAAGGTGCTAAAATGTACTCCCCTTTATCAGTGAAAAAATCTGCCAAGGCCACATATTTTTCGGATTTTGGGACATGGATAAGATTTCTGATGGAATCGCCCTTTTTTGGTTTTAAATAGATGATGGGCACATTGTACCAAAGCATGGGACTTTCTTGAATGGATAAGAAAACTTGGTTGGCATCAAAATCCTCATACGTATCGTGCTTGCTCAACTTACGCAACATTTCTGAAGCATAGGTGTTTACGGGCATCATACGTCCGCTTAAATCCTGAATAACCAAATGACCAAATTTATCGGCATGTTCCTTGGGCGTGATATTGGCGCTTAAAATAGAATCTATTTGTGCTTTGGTAGTTTGAGTATGATTGTGGCCATCATCTGCCTTATGTTCTTGGGTAAAACCATGCAGTCCAAAACATAAAAACAAAACCGTGAACAACTTCGCTTTTTTGGTCTTTACTTCTTCAAGACGGCGCTTTAAATCACCAAATCGGGAATATTTGCTAAACAAAATAGCCATCAACCCAAAATAGAGCATAAAATAACCGATGTAGGTTATCATGGTCCCCCAATAATCGTGGTTTACTGAAAGAATGGTTCCTTTTTCGTCGGGATCAAAACTAGATTGGAAAAAACGATAACCGTCGTGATCCAAAATATTATTCATATAGATTTTATAATCAAAATCCTCTGTTCGGTCGTCAATTACGGTTACCTCGCTTGAGTAAGCAGAATAGCCTCGTTCAGTACCCGGATAACGCTCGGCTTCAAAATCATTTAACTTTATGGAAAAAGGCAATTCTAAAACCTTACTGCCATATTTAAAAGCAAAATCCAAACTACCAACTTGTATTTGCTCAAACCTTCCGTTTGATCCTTTTCCGCCTAATAACCCCAATTGCTTGGTTTCGCCATTTGTGGTAACGTTTAGCACCACACCATCTTGATCATTTTTAAGCAACTGTGATTTTTGAACAATATCAAAATGCCCCTTTACAACGGGCTTTGGAAACACCAATTGCATATTCCCGATAACGTATCTGGAACGCAAATACAAAGGCTGTAAACTGTCCTTTACCAATTTTCCCTGAGTCATGGTTGCCATGGTCATATACTCGCCTTCAAAAGGGGAATCAATACTCAATGAATCGCCTTGATAGGTAATGTTAATTGCTCCATTGGTTGGTTTATTCAAGGCAAACAGGACATTATGGATGCTTGAAACCTCCCCTACTTTTAAAAAGTGATTATGCGGCCCTGATTGCCCTGCCTCAACTACTTTAAGGTATTCCTCACCGGTTTCATCGGGAATGATATCCTCCTCGGCACCAACAATAAATTTTTCCAATTCAATGGTAACAGACTGTTGGTTATATTTTGTTTCAATTTTAAATTCGTTTTCTAAACGTCCTGAAAAATCAACTTCACTTTCAATTGGTAATCGCTGTGGCACACCATCAATCAAATAATCACCATCAATGTAAGTCGTAATGTATGTTTTTTGCGAAAGAAAAGTGTCTTCGGTAGCACCCTCCCGAATGGCCATCATACCCTCAAAACTAAAATAGCGAGTCACAAAGGCACCAAATAGAATAAAAATAAACGCCAAGTGCAAAATAAAGGTCGCCCATTTTTCTTTCTTGTAAAGTCTAAATCTAAAAATATTCCCGGTAAAATTTATGATGAAAAATACCATAATGGCCTCAAACCACCAGGCATTATAAATCAAGTTTCTAGTGTAAGGTGTTGGGGATGTTTCCTGCCCGGCATCCAAAATAGTTCCCGTTGCCATGGCAGCGGCAAAAGCGATAAATAAAACAGCAGTAAGCTTGGTTGAAAAAAATATATTGGCAAGTTTTTTTTGGATCATGAGACACCTATTTTAAAGGTCGTGCAAATTTAGGGATTTATAGTTTATATAATGGTGTTAAAGTATTGGAAAAAGCTTGAGGCTGAAAAACAGAATACTGTCTACCGATTCCTCGCCTCAAAAATCTTTAGGTAAAGGAAAGTTCCCATTTTACGGGCGCGGTGTTTGGCATTTTCGGCATAATCGCCTTTAAAAAGTTCATCAATGGTTTGAAACCAAAGGTTTAGCCAAAGTCCGAAATGCAATTCGGTTATACTGTGATTATGTGCTTTATCAACTCGCACATGGGCTTCTAAAGGATTACCCAAATATTTGGTTTTTAAAAACAAACTTGATTCCCAAAATGTTGTGAGCCGTTCTAAATGCGCATCCCAATCTTTTATCGTCTCATTAAAAAAAGGTCCTAAAACGCTATCTTGCCTCACTTTTTTGTAAAATGAGGATACCAATAAATAGACATCTTCCCTATTTTTAATATCGGTTTTTTCCATGGTCGGTAAAGATAAAACATTCGGTTTTTAAATAGGCTTTTATTACCTATTTTAGCACTATGATTTCAGTCGTAATTCTTGGTGCTGGCAATGTGGCCACACATTTATTCAAAGCTTTTAAAAAAACCGAAAATATTTCTGTTATTCAATGGTATAACAGAAGTTTGGATACCATCAATCCATATAAAAACAAGGTGGAAATAACCAACAATCTGAACGAACTAAAACCTGCCGATGTATATATTTTGGCCGTTAGTGATGATGTTGTTGGCGAACTTTCTTCAAAATTACCTTTTGAAAACAGATTGGTGGTCCACACCTCAGGAAGCGTCGGCATTCATGATTTGGATAAAAAGCACAAACGTGGTGTATTGTACCCTTTGCAAACCTTTAGTAAAAACGCCGTCATTGATTTTGCCAACGTTCCTATTTGCATTGAAACCATTGACAAAGAAGACTATCACGTTTTAAAGGAATTGGCGAAAAGTTTGGGAAGCCCAACAAAGCGCGTAAACAGCAACCAACGTCGCGTTTTGCATCTAGCCGCTGTTTTTGTCAATAATTTTACAAATCAGCTTTACCGTATAGGGCATGAAATTACAGAAAGTGAAGGTGCTGAATTTGACTTTTTGAAACCCTTGATTTTGGAAACGGCCAACAAAGTACAGGAATTATCCCCTTACATGGCACAAACGGGTCCAGCCAAGCGCAACGACCAAAAAACTATAAAAAAACATTTAAACCTTTTGGAAAACGAGCATCACAAAGAAATTTATGAACTGCTAACCAAATCGATTCAACACACCCATGGAAGAAAAAAGTTATAAGGAATATTTAGAGCACATTACCACGTTTATTTTTGACGTTGACGGTGTTTTAACCGATGGTTCGGTTACCATTACTACCGATGGTGACATGTTACGAACCATGAACACCAAAGACGGTTATGCCCTAAAAACAGCCATAAAACAAGGGTTTAATATTTGCATTATTTCTGGTGGAACAAACGAAGGTGTGCGGACTAGATTAAACCATTTGGGTGTTGCCGATGTTTATTTGGGTGCGGACAATAAAATTGAACAGTTAAACGACTACTTAAAAAAACACCAAATAAAATCGGAAAACACACTTTTTATGGGTGATGACATTCCTGATTTTCCAGTAATGAAAATGGTTGGTTTACCTTGTTGTCCGCAGGATGCCGTTCCAGAAATAAAAGGTATTTCAAAATATATTTCACATAAAAAAGGTGGCAAAGGGGCTGTTCGAGATGTGATTGAACAGGTTTTAAAAGTTCAAGGAAAATGGAGTGGCGATTATGGTGCTAAGTATGATTAATATCCTCCTTAAACCATGAACCTTTTGAATCTTATACGTTGGAAAAACCTGTTAATGATTGCCCTTATGCAATTGTTAATCAAATATGCTTTGTTGGAACCTTTTGGTGTTCAAACAGCTTTAGATGGCTTGGGCATTTCTCTTTTAATTATTGCCACCGTCTGTATTGCAGCGGCAGGAAATATCATCAACGATATTTACGATGTTGAGACCGATAGCATCAATAAACCAAACAAAGTGATTATTGGCAAAAGCATTTCAGAAAAAACAGCGTACAACTTCTTTATTGCCTTTAATTTAATTGGTGTTGCTATTGGTTTTTATTTATCACACAAAATTGGCAAAGCTCCATTCTTTTCCATATTTGTTATTATTTCAATCCTCCTTTATATTTATGCTTCTTATTTAAAACGTACTTTGCTGATTGGCAACATGGTCATTTCCATTTTGGTTGCACTAAGCATTATTATTGTTGGTGTTTTTGAACTTCTCCCCACTTTAAATCCTGGGAATAGAGTGACCCAAGTTCTATTTTTTAAAGTCATTCTAGATTACTCTTTATTTGCCTTCACCATTAATTTTTTACGTGAAATAGCTAAAGACATTGAGGATATTGATGGCGATTATAAAACCCAAATGAACACCCTGCCCCTAACCATTGGAAGGGAAAGAGCCAAAAATGTGTTAACCATTTTAAACTTTGTTCCATTGGGGGCCATAATATTTTATGTGAATTCGAATTTTTACAAACAGCCCATTGCTCTTGGGTATTTTTTGCTCTTTGTGGTTGGGCCACTCATCTATATCGTTATAAAAACCTTTAGTGCGAAACTGAAATCGGACTTCCGTCACCTGAGTACCATGTACAAATGGACCATGCTTTTTGGAATGCTTTCATTACTTTTATACAAGTTTGTAATTCTAAATTAATGTTCAACGAAAAACTAAAAAACCATCACATTATATTGGCTTCAGGTTCACCTAGAAGACAAAAGTTTTTAAACAATCTGGGGGTTCCTTTTGAAATTCGGCTAAAACCCATCAAAGAAGAGTATCCCGATCGGTTAACGCATTTTGAAATCAGCGATTATCTGGCACAGCTCAAGGCCATGCCGTTTAAAAATGAATTGCAACCGAATGATATTCTGATTACCAGCGACACCATAGTTTGGCATAACAATAAGGCTTTAGGAAAACCTGTTGATACTGATGATGCATTCCGTATTTTAAAATCTTTGAGCAACAGCACCCACGAGGTTATTACATCGGTTTGCTTTACCACCACTGCATTTGAAAAAACCATATACGACATCACAAAAGTGACATTTAAGGAACTGACAGACGAAGAAATAATGTACTACATAGAAACCTGCAAACCTTTTGATAAGGCAGGTGCTTACGGCATTCAAGAATGGATTGGCGAAATAGGTGTCACTAAAATTGAAGGTTCTTACTTCAACGTTATGGGGCTGCCCGTCCATTTAGTTTACAAAGCGCTAAATGCCATTGCAGAACTTCCCTGAAGTTGCAGTTTGATAAAAAGCACAAAAAGTAAACTTATTAAAAAGCTTTAAAAATTATTTTGCGTGTATCTTTGTATAAAATTTTACATCTAACCCTATGTTTTTAAATTTCTTGAAAACCTACCAAGATGAGTTAATCATCACTGGTATTATACTTCTTTCATTACTCATTATTCGTTACATCACGCATTTTACCATTACTAAGGTAGCCAGAAAAAACGATATCAATGAAGCCAGAATCCGCTTGATTAGAAGGTACATTACCGTAACCTTATTTCTTGTGGCGCTGCTACTGGAATCGTTTGTTTTTGGTACAGAGTTTAAAGAAATAGCCGTCGTTTTCTCATCCATTTTTGCAGTTATAGGTATTGGCTTGTTTGCTATTTGGTCCATTTTAAGCAATATTACTTCGGGAATCATCATGTTTTTTAATTTCCCTTATAAGGTTGGCGATAAGATAAAAATACATGACAACGATTTTCCGGTCACAGCTATTATCGAGGATATTCGTGCCTTTCAATTGCATTTACGCATGGACAACGGCGACTTGGTAACTTACCCTAATAACCTGATGCTTCAAAAGGCCGTTACACTTTTAGAAAAGGATGCCATTGATGACCCTGTGGAAGACGATTCAGAAGCCGTTTAAATAAAACTGGCCACATTTTTCAGTAGTCAATTGTATATTTCCTATATTTAAACGAGAATAACTGCAATGGCTAAAACAAGAAAATACTTTTCCAAAAAAAAAATAGGTCAAGCACCGGGAAGTATCATTTACACCGGTGAAAAAGAATCGCAAAAGCTTTTTATCGATGCCTTTGATTATACCAAGGATACCTGTATTGAGCGTGAACTTGTAAATGTTGAAGAATGTTTTGACTTTGAAGAAGGCACCATTACTTGGATAAACATCAACGGTTTAAGCCATGTAGATGCCATTGCAAAAATTGGTGAGCATTATGAGCTTCACCCCTTGGTACTTGAGGATATCGTGAACATTTCGCAGCGCCCAAAAATTGACGAATACGAAGATTATTTGTTTGTGGTGCTAAAAATGTTGTATTACGACCCCAGCGAAAAAATAGTTTCAGAACAGGTAAGCTTTATACTTGGGCCGGAATATGTGCTCTCCTTCCAAGAGTCTGAAGGAGATGTTTTTGATAGCGTTAGGGAACGTATTAGGCATGGCAAAGGTCGTGTTCGCAGTATGAATTCTGATTATTTGCTGTATGTACTGATTGATGCCATTGTAGACCATTATTTTAGCGTGATTGAAATTTTGGGCGATAAAATTGAAGATTTTGAAACGGCCATTTTTTCAGGTGATGTCAGTAAAGGAGACATCAGCCAAGACATACAAAACCTAAAACGTGAAATCTTAAGGGTACGCCGCGCTATTTTTCCGCTTCGTGAGGTAGTCAGCCGTATTGAAAAAGACCAAAATAACCTCATTCACGAAAAAACACTCACCTTTTACCGCGATGTTTACGACCACTTGATACAGGTATCTGAAAACATTGATATTTACCGCGAAATGATTTGGAGTTTAATGGATATGTACATGACCACCATCAGTAACAAAATGAACGAGGTGATGAAAGTACTCACCATTATGGCCTCCATTTTTATACCCCTAACCTTTATTGCGGGCATTTACGGCATGAATTTCGAATACATACCAGAACTGCAATACAGATATTCCTATTTTATCCTTTGGGGCGTTATGATTGTTCTTTTTATAGCCATGCTTATTTATTTTAAGCGAAAAAAGTGGCTATAATCACGTCATTATTTACTTATATTTAACGGAATAAATATAATGCAGATAAACGCCATTGCGTTTAGCCAACTGTTGTGGTTAATTTAAAAAATGAAGAAACTTTTTAGATTTTTATTAAAAACAATACTTCTGGTTTTAATACTTGGAATCTTGTTTGTGCAATATCTAAAAAGTGATTTAAACAACTCTTTTGATAAAGAGCAATTGAATGAATTAAAAGAGGAAATCGAAAAAGCGGAACCTATTTCAACGGAATTTATAAAAGTTTACGAAAGAGTTAATCCTATAACTAATACTAATGGAATTTTATTTGACGAAATAAAGGAAAACTATTATAGAGATTGTCCTTGCCTTAACGCTGCAAGATTAAGCTTTATTAAAGGCAAAAATAGACTAACTGGAAATGAACTTGTCCTAGCTTGGAAATTAGAAAAGGAATTTACTCAAAAACAATGTCTCAGTTTTTATGTAGAAAAACATAATTTTTTGTATAACAATATTGGAATTAATCAAGCCTCTGAATATTATTTTAACAAAAAACTAGCTGAACTGAATTTTGACCAAATGGCAACTTTAACATTAATGATAAAAAATGCGGTTTTGTATAATCCGAAAAGAAAACCAGAAGGAATAAAACAAAAAATTGCGGAATTAAAAAACTAACCACAACAAAGAACTGAGTTAAAAAACAAGTCTTTTTAGCGCAATTTGAACACAAAGTTTTCATTGTAAGGCATTCCACTTTTTGCTATTGCAAATGCTTGTTCTAGTAATTTATTTGCAACCCCAATTAAAGCAAAGTCACACTTAACCACCACCGTAAAATGAAAGGCAAAATTAAATACCAATATGCAACCAAAATGTGGAAACACAATTCACCCGGTGGCTGGTATTTTGTTTCACTGCCCAAAACGTTGTCAAAAGAAATAAGGCACAACCTTAAATGGCAGGAAGAAGGCTGGGGCCGAATGAAAGCATTTGCCCAAATCGGCGAATTGACATGGGAAACTGCCATTTGGTTTGATACAAAAATGGGCACCTATATCCTTCCCATCAAATCAGAAATCAGAAAGAAAACCGACATTAAAATCAATCAGAAGATTGACATGAATATTTGGCTTTAAAAACCCTTGAAATAATTTAAAATAATGAACAGTAAAAAGACAATTACATTTCTGACCATTACTTTTTTGTGGTCATGGACTTTTTGGATAATTGGCCTTGATTATTTAAAAGCCGGAATCTCTCAAGAAACCATTGGCAAATTTTTAAAAGTCTTCTTTGCAGGTGTTTATGGCCCCGCGGTAAGCGCCCTAGTCACCACATTTTTTTATGATGGCTTTAAAGGAACTTTAAGCTTACTAAAGAAGTTATTTGTTTGGAAGACTCCTTTTAAAATTTATACTTTCATCATATTGGCGCCAATCATCTTTGTTTTGCTAGGAATTGCGATTTACAGCATTTTTATTGGCGACATTGGAAATTTTGACAAAATGGCCTTTCTTTCTATACCAACGGTTTTGTGGGCAGGATTATATGCTGGGCCTCTTGGGGAAGAACTCGGCTGGCGAGGTTTTTTATTGCCGGAATTTCAAAAAACATTTTCAAATTTGAGAAGTGCCATTTTTATTGGAATATTTTGGTTCGCTTGGCACAGCCCCCTATTCTGGGCACCATTTGGTACTTTGGTCAGTGGAGCACCCATCTCCTTTTTACCAGTAGCAACCTATTTTTTAATGATAATCTGCCTTTCCATCATGATTACTTGGTTGGTAATTAATTCCAAAGGCAGTGTACTCGTTGCCATTTTATTCCATCTCTCAATTAATGCAGGCATAGCATTACTTTTTTTCCCTGAATTGAATCTGGATTTCAAAAAAGTACATTTATTGTCCAGTATCGGCATGCTAATTTTTACTGGAATATTGATTGCAAAAAATAAATTAGAAACAAAAATCAAAAATATCTAACGATTTGTATTTGCTTCAAACCCTCCCTAAATTGCCAATGTCCTTCTAATCAAAAATTTCAGTAACTTTAACTTGCTTCATTTCAAATCTGAAAATTTCCGGATTTTTCGAAATACGGAATTCTTGTTGACCTTTTATACCATTAGGAAAATTGTCTATCAAAATGGCAGTATTACTATAAAACATTAACACCAACCATAACCCATTAAAAATTATAATATGAAACATACATTAAAATTACCAGGTTTTGTCCTTAGCTTAATGATTTTAGGCTGCACCCAGTTGTATGCACAAATAGGTGTGATGAAATTTCCTGAAGGAAAAGTGCAACATGTTGTACTTGCAGAAGAAATTCAGTGGAAACCATGTCCGCCAAACCTTCCTAGTGGCTGTGAAATGGCCGTTTTGGAAGGCAACCCAAAAGGCAATGACCTGTTTACCGTTCGTTTTAAAGTTGGTGGCAATTTTATTATGCCACCACATACCCACCCCAAAGATGAACGTGTAACTATTTTACAAGGAAAAGCCTATGTAGCCTTTGGCAAGGATGCAACAAAGGAAGAAGCCAAAGCTTTTGGCCCAGGTGATTATTATGTAAATGCCAGAAATGCCATCCATACCGTTTGGGCCGACCCTGAAACGATCATTCAAATTACTGGTATAGGTCCATGGGAAGCCCACTTTATAAAAGAATAGAATTATGAAACAAAAAAACCTCAGCTTAGGAGTTATCATAGGTATAATTACGGGAATAGTCACAGGCATTATCTTAAAAGATGAATCGACATTGGTTATAGTATCGGTGGCCATTATTGTATCAATAATTATAATGGTTGGATTTGTTTTCCTGAGAAAATTAATCAATCTTAAAAAAAAGTAAAAACAGGCAATCTAAACTTTATCAGCTCTAAATAAGGTGTCATCAGAATTTTTAATGCATTTGAACAAAAATGAAAAAAAACTTAATCATTATAATATTGCTATCCGCTATTCTTAGTTGCAAACAAGAACCAACTCAAAATAAAATTGAAAACCAAATGGACAGCCTTCCAGAAGTTAACCCTGTAAAATTGCGCTTTGCAAAAATGGAAGAAGACGCCCTTAAAGAAACATTTAAAGGAATATTTACAGAAGACGGCAAGGAAAACGGATTGTTTAAAATCCAATCAACTGGTGTTTCTACCCTGCCCATTATACAATCTGCCGAAAAATTTTTAAATAGTTTGACAACCGCTCAAAAGGAACGAACAACATTTGATATTGATGATGAAGAATGGCGTAAATGGTGTAATGTAGACAATGGCATCTATCATAGACAAGGTGTTAGCCTCAAGGAAATGACTGAAGAACAAAAAGTGAAAGCTTTTGAATTAATGCAAACTTCATTAAGTGCCAAAGGACTTCAACTGAGCAAGGATATCATGAAAACCGATCAAACGCTCAAAGAACTCAATAATGGTTCACCGGATTATGATGAAGAATTATATTTTTTCACTATTATGGGGCAACCCTCACCTACTGAACCTTGGGGTTGGCAACTGGATGGGCATCATTTAGTAATTAATTATTTTGTTTTGGGCGACCAAGTGGTGATGTCCCCAGTTTTTATGGGTGGGGAACCAATAATTACGACTTCAGGAAAATATAAAGGAAATACCTTGTTTCAAGATGAGCAAAATTTAGGTTTATCATTAATGCAATCCTTAACTAAAGAACAGCAAGTGGAAGCCATTATTTTCGAGTCAAAAATTAGAAATAACAATGTTGCCGAAGCGAACAAAGACAACATAACCCTAAATTATGAAGGCATTTTGGTTTCTAAATTTTCCAAAGAACAAAAACAAAAGTTATTGGATTTGGTTTATCTATACGTCAGCAATATTAGAGAAGGACACGACCAAATAAAAATGGAAGAAGTAATAGCGCATATGGATAATACTTGGTTTTCGTGGGTTGGCGGAACTGATGAAGACGCTGTCTTTTACTATCGAATACATAGCCCGGTTGTACTTATTGAATTTGACCATCAAAGAGTTGTTGGCGTACCGAATGCAGATGATGGAAAACCATCAAGAAACCATATTCATACGGTGGTTAGAACACCTAACGGAAATGACTATGGTAAAGACTTGTTGAGACAACATAAAGAAAAACATCATCATTAAAACCCATAAACATTTGCTTTTAAATCAAACATTTACTTTTAAGATACATACAATAAGTCTTTGCTCTTAACCCGATAAAAGTTATTTGCCCTGTCAAGCTGAAATTTTAACAAAATCCTATAATTTCAATTTTTGCGATGGTATATTTTTTGCTGCTTTAACGTAGAATATTTGTTTAATTTAAAATGTATCTGTTATGAAAACACTTAAAATTATTCCAATTTTTCTTTTGTTTATTTTCAGTTGCGCTGGTCAGGAAAAACAAAATAATGAAACTGCCCTAAAACCAGACGAAAATATTACGGTAAACAAAGAATACGACGAACATGGTAACTTAATAAAATACGATTCCATCTACTCGTACAGTTATTCTTCAAACGGAAAGTTGAATGACAGCATAAAAATGGAATTTCAAAAGCATTTTAAAAACCATTCGTTTTTTAATGATTCGTTTTATGATGATTTTTTTGGTAAAGATTCCTTAACTGGTCAATTTAATTCCGACGATTTTTTCTATAAAGGGTTCATGAACCAAAATGAACAAATAAAGCGGATGATGAAGCGCATGGACTCCATTCAGCAACTGTTTTTTGAACAGCATTCACGACCAATTATTCCTGCTGAACCCGAAAATACCGAGCCTAAAACCAAAAAAACGAATTTTAAACAGATTTAATACAGAGCATAAACAAAGCGTTAAATAAAAATTAAAACCAGCATTATCGCTGGTTTCTTTTTTATATTTGGTTTTAGCTAACGGACTTCATTATGCAAAAAGCCTTAAAATACCTATTTCTATTCGTATTTACTTGTTCTATTTTAAACGCCCAAAAACCTAAAACTCCTTCCTCCTCTGAGATATATGAATCCATTCAAAAACTCAACTTTTTGGGTTCAGTTTTATATGTTGCGGCTCATCCAGACGACGAGAACACACGGCTTATTTCATACCTATCAAATCACGTAAAAGCCAGAACCGCTTATCTTTCCATAACGCGTGGAGATGGTGGACAAAACCTTATTGGTCCAGAAATTAGAGAATTATTGGGTGTTATAAGAACCCAAGAACTATTGGAGGCAAGACGCATTGACGGTGGTGAACAATTTTTTACGCGAGCCAACGATTTTGGTTTTTCGAAACACCCCGACGAAACCTTGTCCATTTGGAACAAAGATGAAGTTTTGAGCGATGTTGTACTTGCCATTCGTAAATTTAAACCAGATATCATCATAAACCGATTTGACCATCGTTCACCAGGAAGTACTCACGGCCATCATACCAGTTCGGCTATGTTAAGTTTTGAGGCATTCGATTTGGCAAACAACAAAACAGCTTTTCCAAATCAACTAAATCAAACTTCCCTGTGGCAACCCAAACGCTTATTTTTCAATACAAGTTGGTGGTTTTATGGAAGCCAAGAAAATTTTGATAAGGCTGACAAAAGCAACATGCTAACTTTTGATATTGGCACCTATTATCCATTAAAAGGCCTATCTAACAACGAGGTCGCAGCCCTGGCACGAAGCAAACATTTAAGTCAAGGTTTTGGTTCGCTAACACAACGTGGCTCCCAAGAAGAATATATCGAATTTTTAAAAGGTGAACCATTGGTAAATAACGAAAACATCTTTGCAGGTATAGAGACCTCATGGAACCGAGTAAAAGGAGGAAAGGCCATTGGCAATATTTTAACTGAAGTTGAAAGAAACTTCAATTTCACCAATCCTTCTGAACACATACCTCAGTTAATTGAAGCTTACAAATTGCTTCAAAATATCGAAGACGAGTATTGGAAAACGCAAAAAATAAAAGAACTAAAATCTGTTATTGAAATGTGCGCTGGCCTGTATTTAGAGGCATCGGCAGAAACCCATATGGCGGCACCTTCAGAAACAGTAAATATAAACATTGAAGCAGTTAACCGAAGCGAAACACCTATAACTTTGGTAAGTTTAACCAATACCGATGGTTTGAATATTTTAAAAAACATTTCCCTTAACAACAACACCAAATTTAGCTTTAAAGAAGCTATTAAAATTAAAGATGATGCTCAGCCCACTTCTCCATATTGGTTAAACAGTAAAGGCACTTTGGGTATGTATAAAGTGGAAAACAAAAGCCTCATTGGTTCGCCTGAAACACCCAGAATTCTAAAATTCGATTTCAATCTGCTCATTGAAAACTATCCTATTACATTCACAAAAAACATCATTCAACGTTATTCAGAACCGGACAAAGGTGAGCTTTACAGTCCGTTTGAAATTATTCCCGAGGCATCGGCAAAAATCACTGAAAAAGTCATCATTCTAAATAGTGATAAACAACATGACATAACTGTTTTGGTAAAAGCTGGTCGCGATAATTTAGAAGGTTCGGTTGAAGTTTGTCACCCAAAAGATTGGAATGTTTACCCGGAAAAGCAAAAAGTGTCCATTGCCCATAAAGGTGAAGAGCAAACCTTGGTTTTCACTTTAATTCCACCTAAAAACCAAAGCGAAGGGTATATCAGTCCTATAGTCCATATTGGCGATAAAGATTACACTAAAGAGCTTATTGAAATTGATTATGAACACGTACCAAACCAAATTGTTTTACTGCCAAGCGAAAGCAAGGTTGTTCGATTGGATATAGAAAAACAAGGTGAAAATATTGCCTATATTCAAGGCGCAGGAGATACGGTTCCCGAGAGTTTGGAACAAATTGGATATCATGTTAGAATTCTAAAACCTGAAGAAATTAATGCAGAAACCCTAAGTTTATTTGATGCCGTAGTTGTTGGAATAAGGGCGTATAATACGGTTGATGAATTAAAATACAAACAACAAATACTTTTTGATTTTGTCGCCAATGGCGGAAACATGATTGTGCAGTACAACACGGGTCGTGGTTTGGTTGCCGACAATCTTGCACCTTACGATTTAAATATTTCGCGCGACAGGGTTACTGATGAAGATGCCGAAGTGCGTTTTATAAACCCTGAACACCCCATTTTAAACTACCCAAATAAAATAACTGAAAAGGACTTTGAAGGTTGGACGCAAGAACGCGGACTTTATTATCCAAATTCTTGGTCCAACGAATTTACGCCCATTCTTTCCATGAACGATAAAAACGAAACGCCAAAAGATGGAAGCTTATTGGTTTCCAAATATGGAAAAGGCCACTACATCTATACTGGATTGAGCTTTTTCAGAGAGTTTCCTGCTGGAGTTTCTGGCGCGTACCGACTGTTCACCAATATGCTTTCTTTGGGTAAAGACGATTTAAAAGAAGAAGCCAAATTAAACGATTAAAATGACCGAGGACAAATCTCCAAAAGCGCATTGGTTAAAATGGTATTCTATCGTTTTAATAGCCAATGCAATTTATTTCATTGTCTTTTACATCATCACCAAATCTTTCTAAAAGATGCAAGTTTTAAGCTGGATTGATTGGACGGTTTTATTGGTAACACTTTTGGTTATTGTGGCATACGGAACGTGGCAAACCCGTGGTAGTAAAAATGTAACGGACTATTTGCGTGGTGGAAACACCTCTAAATGGTGGACCATAGGTTTATCGGTTATGGCAACCCAGGCAAGTGCCATTACCTTTTTATCAACGCCCGGGCAAGCTTTTCATGACGGCATGGGGTTCGTACAATTCTATTTTGGATTGCCCATTGCCATGATTGTTATTTGCATGGTTTTTATTCCGTTGTATTACCGTTTGAAAGTTTACACAGCCTATGAATTTCTGGAAAACCGATTCGATTTAAAAACAAGAACACTAGCCGCTATTTTATTTTTAATTCAGCGCGGATTGGCAGCGGGCATTACCATTTTTGCACCAGCCATCATCTTATCGGTAGTTTTAGGTTGGGATTTGCTCACACTTAATATCATTATCGGTTTATTGGTAATCATCTATACTGTTTCAGGGGGGACACGTGCAGTAAACGTTACCCAAAAACATCAAATGGTGGTCATTTTTATAGGAATGCTTGTCGCTTTTTTCATTATTGTTGACAAACTTCCAGAAGATATCACCTTCACCAAAGCTCTGGAAATTGCAGGAGCCAGTGGAAAAATGGAAGTTTTGGATTTTTCATTCAGCCTTAACAATCGATATACGTTTTGGAGCGGTATTATTGGCGGTACATTTTTAATGCTCTCCTATTTTGGAACCGACCAAAGCCAAGTGCAACGCTATCTTTCTGGGAAATCGGTAAAAGAAATGCAATTGGGGTTAATTTTTAACGGGCTTTTAAAAGTCCCCATGCAGTTTTTCATTTTGTTGGTTGGGATTATGGTTTTTGTTTTTTATCAGTTTAATGAGTCTCCGGTGAATTTTAATCCAACAGCTACCCAAATGGTTTTAAATTCTGAATACGCCCAAGAGTTCAAAACGCTTCAAGCCGAACAAGAACAAATCTTTAACGATAAGCAGAAAATATTAGCATCGTTTCTACATGATGAAAACCCAAAAGCACCCAACTATATTGCCATAGCTAATGAAGCAAACGAAGAACTTAGAAACGAAGCTATTTTGTTCATTGATAAAGCAGCAGAACAACAAGAGATAAAAATAGAAAGCAACGACAAGGACTATGTGTTCATCCATTTCATTTTAAATAATCTTCCTCGCGGATTAATTGGTTTATTACTTGCCGTTATTTTAAGTGCAGCCATGTCAAGTACAGCTAGCGAACTTAATGCACTAGGCTCCACCACTGCTATAGATTTATACAAACGCAACACCAGTGAAAAATCTGAAGAACACATGGTTACGGCCTCCAAATGGTTCACATTTGCTTGGGGAATTATGGCTATTGGGGTTGCTTGCATTGCAGATTTGGCCGAGAATTTAATTCAATTGGTTAACATCATTGGCTCTATTTTTTATGGTAATGTTTTGGGGATTTTCCTGTTGGCATTTTTCTTTAAATTTGTAAAAGGACATGCCGTTTTTGTTAGCGCAATAATTACCCAAGGCATTGTTATAGGCCTCTTTTTCATGAATGAATACGAAGTAATCAACCTACCCTTTTTATGGCTTAATTTTGTAGGCTGTTTTATTGTTATCGTTTTGGCATGCCTACTTCAAACCTTAGTTAAAAATGACAAAATCATCACAACCTAAAAAAATAAAATGGGGTATTATTGGCCTAGGAAGAATTGCCAATAGCTTTGCAACAGACCTTGCTAAAATTCCTGATGCCGAATTATATGCAGTAGCATCACGTTCACAAGAAAAAGCCGAAGCATTTGCAAAAAAACACAATGCCATAAAGGCTTACGATAGCTATGAAGCCTTGGCAAATGACAAAACTATTGATGCAGTTTACGTGGCAACACCGCACGCTTTACATAAAGACAATGCCATAATGTGCTTAAAAAATGGTATTGCCGTTTTAGGCGAAAAACCTTTTGCCATGAACGCCCAAGAAGTTGACGAGATGATTGCCATTGCCAAGGAAAACAACACCCTTTTAATGGAAGCGCTTTGGACATATTTTCTTCCACATTACCAATATGTTTTAGAGGCTTTAAAAAATAATACCTACGGAAAAGTCTTAAAATTGGAGGCTGATTTTGGTTTTTCGCGTCCCTACGATACCAGTACTAGGCTTTTTAACAAAGACCTCGGTGGTGGCAGCCTTTTGGATATTGGCATTTATCCCATTTTTGTTGCCTTATCAACTTTAGGCAGGCCAAACAATATTGAAGCTAGGGCTACCTTTTTTGAAAATGGTGCGGACTCAACGTGTGACATGGTTTTTAAATATGGTAACAATGTTGAAGCACTTTTAAGAAGCACACTTATTGAAGAAACACCAACACAGGCTATTTTTTACTTTGAAAATGCCACGATAAAAATAAATTCCAAATTTCACGAGCCCTCAACCGTTTCAATCATCAAAGATGGAAATGAAGAAGTCAAAGATTTTAATTACTCTACCATTGGCTATAATTTTGAAACGATTCATTTCAATCAACTTTTACGGGATGGTAAAACTGAAAGTGATATTATGACTTTTCATTTCAGCAAACAACTTATTAAAACTTTAGACGAAGTTAGAAGCCTGATTAATTTACAATACTAAACAAGCAAAAAGGGCTCTAAATTTAAATTTTGAGCCCTTTTTTTAATATCTAAATTTTCTAGAAATCTAAAATTCTACAAAGTCTACATCGCTCCCCACTCTTTTAAAGAGTCTTTGTTCATTTTTACGTAATCTGCATTACCAGCAGCTTCCGCTCCAGCCAACGATTTTTTTGCTGTTGCAATAGCAGACTTTTTATCACCCAATTTTGCATAGATTAAAGACTGTTGTCTTAATTGCCAGAAACGAGGTTCTTTAACCATGCTCATAGCTTTTTCCATCCAAGTTTTGGCCTGCTCCAAATTTTTACCTTCTTGTGAATAATAAACGGCTGCCGAGAAATAATCGTTTGCTGTAGGTCCGTTTAATGCAGCATCAATAGATTTCTGAACCAAATCAGCCGTTGGCAACGTAAAAGGAACACCTATATAAGTTTTCTCCCAAATAACATCCAAAGTTGCACCATTATTAGTAATGCTGTTAATATCTAAAGTAAAAGTCTCAACATTAAATGGAACAGGATAAACTGTAGCTGTTGTTTTTGCAGCTACCTTGCTGTCATCCCAATTTCCTGGTGTGCCCCAGTTTTCTGTATCACTATAAAAATAAACTTCCCAAGACTCTTCACCTGGTTTAGTAAAAATAGCATAAGAACCCGCTTTCAATGTTTGGCCATCCACAACAGCATCGGTACTAAAGGTTATTATGGTATTTTTATTGGCACCTGTGCGCCACATTGCTCCAAAAGGCACTAAATCACCAAAAACGGTTCTCCCTTTAACGCTTGGCCGCGAGTATTCCAAAGTAATATCGGTCAATCCTACTTTCTGTTCAAGTTTAGAAAACGGACTTGGTGCAGGGGTTTCAACTTGGGCATTTACCGAATAAACCGTTGTAAAAGCCAATAAAATCAATAGTAATTTTTTCATGTCGTATTATATTTAATATTTTGGTTAAACTTTAGTCATAAATTTACACATCCAAAATTCGTTTATTGTTAACAAAAGCTTAAAATAAGGACATGTATATTTGCAGAAAATGTAAACAATGAAAAAATATTACGCTGAAAGCATTGGAACATTTGCCATGATATTTTGTGGCTGCGGTGCCATGACTATAAACGAAATCACTAATGGTAGTATCTCACACGTTGGCGTAGCAGCCACATGAGGACTCATTGTTATGGCCATGATATTTGCATTTGGCGAAACCCTCTGGCGCACATTTTAATCCTGCGGTAACCATTGGCTTTGCCTTTGCCAAAAAATTTGCATGAAACAAAGTGCCCAAATACATTTTAGCACCCATACTCGGAGCATTGGCAGGTGTGTGCAGCTGTAAACTGGTGAAAGACGACCAGTGCTGTTAATCATTTTACAATATTTTGTTTAACTTATTTTAAAAATAGTTAAACATTTTATATCTTTACCATAAATCAAAAATTATGGCAAAGAAAAAAGCACCCTCCAAAAACGATATCATAACATCTTTCATGGATTATGTTCTAGAGCACGGTGAAAACCCAAAAACGGTTTATGCCTTCGCTAAAGCAAATCAATTTGATGAAGAACAATTTTACGAGCACTTTGCATCTTTTGAGGCTATTGAAAAAGGCATATTTGAAGCATTCTTCACCAATTCCATAGAAGCGCTAAATAAAAATGAAGATTATCAAATTTTTGATGCAAGAAATAAACTCTTAAGCTTTTACTACACCTTCTTTGAAAATTTAACAGCCAACAGAAGTTATGTGAAACATGTTCTAGATACTTACAAAAACAACCTAAAGGGACTCAAAATGCTTTCAGGTTTAAAACATCACTTTACAAAATATATTGGTGAATTGGGCATACAAATGTTAGATATCAAACAAGAGCAATTTGAAAAAATTCAAGAAAGAGCTTTAAAAGAATCGGCATGGCTGCAGCTAATGCTAACCATGAAATTCTGGCTTGAGGACAACTCGGCATCATTTGAAAAAACCGATATTTTCATTGAAAAATCAGTCAATACAACCTTTGATGTTTTAGACATTGCCCCTATTAAAAGTGTTTTGGACTTAGGGAAGTTTTTGTTCAAAGAAAAATTCCAAATGAACTAGAATACATATGAAGACCATTGACAGCATACCGACCTCAAAAATCCAACGCGCCACGAAACTAGTTTCAACGGGCGCCAAGGTTGGAGTAAACTACTTAAAATATTATGGCGACAAACTGGTTAGCACGCAAGAGGAAGCCAAAGAACGCTTGAATAAAAAAAATGCATCCGATATTTATGACGGGCTAAAACAGTTAAAAGGAAGTGCCTTAAAAGTAGCGCAGATGCTCAGCATGGAAAAAAGCATTCTGCCCCAAGCCTACGTTGAAAAATTTTCGTTGGCACAATTTTCAGTTCCACCACTGTCTGCCCCTTTGGTTATAAAAACATTTAAAAAATATTTTGGGAAACACCCAAATGAGCTTTTTGATACTTTCAACGCAACTTCTGTAAATGCTGCCAGTATTGGTCAAGTGCATTTGGCGGAGAAAAATGGGAAAAAACTTGCTGTGAAAATCCAATATCCAGGAGTTGCAGAAAGTATAGCTTCAGATTTGGCCATGGTTAAACCTGTGGCCATGAGCATGTTCAACATTAAAGGAAAAGATTCTGATAAGTACTTTAAAGAGGTTGAAAATAAACTTATTGAAGAAACCAATTACCGCTTAGAGATAAAGCAAAGTAAAGAAATAGGTAAAGCTTGTCAGCATATTTCAAATTTAAAATTTCCGGAATATTACGAGGACCTTTCAACAGAACGCATCATTACCATGGATTTTATGCATGGTGAACACCTTTCTGAATTTACCGCACACAACCAGGATAAAGACAAGGCAAATAAATTGGGGCAAGCGCTTTGGGATTTTTACATGTACCAAATTCATCAGTTAAAAAAGGTGCATGCAGACCCGCATCCCGGTAATTTTTTAGTTTCAAAAGATGGGGAACTTATTGTATTGGATTTTGGTTGCATGAAAACCATTCCTGAAGAGTTTTACATCCCATATTTTGAGCTTGCTAAAAAAGAAAACATTAACAATCGAGACTTTTTTGTTTCCAAACTTTATGAACTTGAAATTTTAAAGAAAGAGGACAGCGCTGAAGAAAAGAAATTTTTCACTGAAATGTTTCATGATATGTTGAGTCTCGTTACGCAACCTTTTCACCGAAGCACTTTCGATTTTTCTGATGCTGGTTTCTTCGGAAAAATAGCCGAACTGGGCGAGCGTTACTCGAAAAACACTGAATTACGAAAAATGAACGGTAACCGAGGTTCCAAACATTTCATTTATATAAACAGAACGTTTTTTGGTCTTTATAACTTAATGTTTGATTTAAAGGCGCAGGATATTAAAATAGACAACTATTTAAGACTATGATGCAATATTTTAACGAAACCGACATACAGAACCTAAGCCACATTTATAAAATCAACTTGATTAACAGTTGTTCGGGCTATAAATCGGCCAATTTAATCGGCAGTATTTCTAAAGATGGCGTTGAAAATGTTGCTGTATTCAGTTCGGTTACACACATAGGTTCCAGTCCTGCTATGTTGGGTTTCTTTCTTCGCCCCACCACCGTGCCAAGAAATACCTATGAAAATTTAAAAGAAACTAGTGTCTATACAATTAATCACATTCATAAAGATATTGCAAGCGAGGCGCACCATACTTCCGCTAAATATGATTTTTTAGTTTCAGAATTTGATGTTACTGACCTTCAACCTGAATATAAATCTGGGTTTTCAGTACCTTTTGTAAAGGATGCTCCAGTCCAAATAGCCATGGAGTATGTTGAAGAATATCACATCAAGGCCAACGATACCATTTTGGTGATAGGCAAAATAGTTGGTCTGTATATAAAAGAAAACTTAATTGAGGATGATGGATTCATCAATCTACCAAAGGCTGAAGTAGCTGCTATAAACGGATTAGATGGCTATGCTATACCCCGAAGCAAAACACGCTTTGGCTACCAAAGACCAAAAACACTAATACAAGACAGATGACAATTTTAGTAACAGGAGCAACCGGCTATATAGGCAAACGCCTTATCCCCTTTTTATTAAATGAGGGACACACCATTGTTTGTGCTGTAAGGGACAGATTAAGAGCAGATAAAAGCTATTTGGATGAGGAAAAAGTTTATGTCATTGAAGCCGATTTTTTAAAACCCGAAACCCTTAAGAATATCCCAAAAGATATTGATGTAGCCTATTACCTGATACATTCCATGTCTAATTCTTCAAAAGATTTTAAATCACTTGAAGAACAATGCGCCTTGAACTTTAAAAATTACATGGAAACCACAAATGCCAAACAGGTTATTTACCTTAGCGGCATTACCAACGAAGATAAACTTTCAAAACATTTACAATCAAGAAAAAACGTTGAAGAAATCTTGGCTTCCAACCGCTATGCCTTAACTATTTTCAAAGCGGGGATTATTGTTGGTTCGGGCAGCTCTTCTTTCGAAATTATAAGAGATTTGGTTGAAAAACTTCCTTTTATGATAGCCCCAAAATGGCTTAACACCAAAACACAACCCATTGCTGTTAGGGATATTTTGTCCTTTTTGCACAAAGCCGCAGGCCATGAGGAATTGTTTAACAAAACTTTTGATGTTTTTGGACCTGAAATCATCACTTATAAAGACATGCTACTTCAGTTCGCAGAGGTCAGGAACTTAAAACGCTATATACTTACCGTTCCAGTAATGACCCCCAAATTATCATCATATTGGTTGTATTTTGTCACCTCAACATCCTACAAATTGGCCACCTCTTTAGTAGATAGCATGGGTGTTCAAATAATTGGCAAACCAAGTGATATCAACAAGATTTTAAAAGTAAAGCCTATCACCTATAAAAAAGCTGTAAAACTCGCTTTCGAAAAAATTGAGCAAAACAGTATAGTTTCTAGTTGGAAAGACTCCATGGTAAGTAGTGGTCGATTAAAAAACAACCTGTACAAATACGTAAATGTTCCCAAATTTGGTTGCTTTAAGGATTATAAAGAACGACGTATTAACGATGCCCAAAAAACCATTGACAAAATTTGGAGCATTGGTGGAAAAACAGGTTGGTACTACGGCACTTTTTTGTGGCGCATAAGAGGTTATTTAGACAAACTTTCTGGAGGTATTGGTCTGCGCCGAGGACGCACAAGTCCAACACATTTGGATGCCGGCGATGCTCTGGATTTTTGGCGCGTGATTTTTGCCGATAAATCACAGCAAAAACTATTGCTTTATGCCGAAATGAGGTTGCCCGGTGAAGCTTGGCTGGAATTTAAAATTGAAGACAACCTACTTAAACAAACCGCCACTTTTAGACCTCGAGGGCTTTGGGGCAGGCTCTATTGGTATAGCGTACTGCCTTTTCACGGGTTTATTTTTTCTGGAATGATAAATAAACTCGTTAAAGTTGAATCTTAAAAAACAAGACTTACCGCAAAAAACATGTCCGGTTTGCAAACGCCCATTTACTTGGCGGAAAAAATGGGAGAAAAACTGGAGCAAAATAATCTATTGTAGTGAACGATGCAGGAGTAACAAATCCAAATTGGTTTAGACTTTATTTATAATGAAAACCCTCAGGCTTATTTTAGGAGACCAATTGAATATAAAACACTCATGGTTTAAAGAGGTTGACAACGATGTGACTCACTGTCTCTTTGAGATGCGTCAGGAAACCAACTATGTAAAACACCACATTCAAAAGGTAATCGGTTTTTTTGCGGCCATGCGTCAGTTTTCAGCAGATTTGACAAATAAAAACCATCATGTTATCTATTATAGAATCAATCACCCTAAAAACAAACAGAGCTTAACCGAAAATCTTTCGGAAATAATAAAAACCCAAAACATTCAAACTTTTGAGTATATCTATCCTGACGAATATCGTTTAGAGAAACAGCTGAGCGATTTCTGCAAAACTTTAGCCATTCCATCAAAAGTTGTTTCTTCCGAACACTTTTACACCCAGCGAGATGACCTGAAACAGTTCTTCAAAGGGAAAAAGCAATATCTCATGGAGAATTTTTACCGAGATATGCGTAAAAAACATGACATTTTAATGGTTGGTAATCAACCTGAAGGCGGCAAATGGAATTTCGACAAAAGCAACAGAAACAAATGGAACGAAGATGTTCAAATTCCGCTTTACAAATATTTTAAAAATGATGCTACTAAAGTTTTAGAAGATATAAAAAAGGCAACTATTGAAACCATTGGAACATTCAAGCAAAAAACATTTGCTTACCCCATAACTAGAATTCAAGCACTGGAACAACTAAAATATTTTTGTGAACATCTACTCACACATTTCGGTGATTATCAAGATGCCATGCATACCAAAGAAACATACTTATTTCATTCCAGGTTGTCCTTCGCCATGAACCTAAAACTTATTTCTCCAAAAGACGTGGTAAACACAGTTTTAAACTACTACAGAAAACACGGCGCTGAAATACATATCTCCCAAGTTGAAGGTTTCATCAGGCAAATTATAGGCTGGCGCGAATATATGCGTGGCATGTATTGGGCACTAATGCCTGAATTTAAAAATCTGAATGAGTTGAATAATTATAATAAACTTCCTGATTTCTTTTGGACAGGAAACACAAAAATGAATTGCTTAAAACATGCCATTAAAAATTCTTTGGAAAATGGATATGCGCACCACATTCAACGCTTAATGATAACCGGCAACTACGCCCTTTTAACCCAAATACATCCTGATGAAGTAGACAACTGGTATTTGGGCATTTATTTAGATGCCATTGAGTGGGTACAAATCACAAACACACGAGGGATGAGCCAGTTTGCCGATGGAGGGCTTATTGCAACCAAACCTTACGTGTCATCAAGTTCATACATCAATAAAATGAGCAATTATTGCGATGATTGTTTTTACAACAAGAACAAAAAAGTTGAACATGACGCCTGCCCGTTTAACAGCCTATACTGGAATTTCCTTGATGAGAAGCGAGAGCAATTAGGCAATAATTTTAGAATGGGCATGATGTATAGCTTGTTAGATAAAATGGATAAACAACAACTGCAAAACATCAAAGAAAAAGCGCAACATATTATTTCTCACCAAGACCTGTATTAGTTTTTTTTATTTAATCATAGAAACTTTTGTTTAACTTTTAAATTAAATAGTTAAACATTTTGTATATTTGATAATAATTATCATTGAATGATACTCAACACGACATACAACAACAAAGAGCACAAGCAACTCCTATCGGATTTGGTAGGCAAACCTTTTTCATTTTTCGAATCAATAAGAATGAAAGGCATTGGCTCTAAACGTATGATTATTGATGAGGTAAGCCCTAATTTACAACCTTATTTAAATAAGGTATCAGACATCAATTATTCCAATATAGAACTTCGCCAGAAGGGCATTCTGGTTTTTATTAATAAAGGATTACAAAATTTCACGTGGGCCATTCCCTATTACCATTTAGTGATGTACAAAATAAACGGAGCAAGTATACATGCCCAAGGCAACTTCATCCATTTTAGAAACAACAAAACATTCAAGGAGAACAAGCGCTTCTTTGAAAAAATTCTGGATGAGAAAATAAAATATGACGAACAATATAACTTTCAAAACTTATGAGCTTATCCATAGCCCAAAAAGATAGAGTTATAGAAATGGCTTGGGAAGACAGAACCACATTCGAGGCCATAACATTTCAATTTGGTTTGGCAGAACAGGACGTTATAGAGTTAATGCGAAAAGAGCTTAAAACGAGCAGCTTCAGAAGATGGCGGGAAAGGGTTCAAGGAAGAAAAACCAAACACGAAAAATTAAAAGAATTTGAAAAAGGACGTTTTAAATGCAGTCGACAAAGACAAATTACCCAAAATAAAATTTCAAAACGATAACGTGCTTTGATTGATACCACATATCAAGACAGCGCATAAAAAAGAGCTTATGCAATTAGAAAAAACAGGAAGAAAAACAAACAGACATCACTTTAATGGATTCTCTGTTGAAGAAATAGGAGATGACCATCTTTACACAGGCATGGAAACCCCAATGAAAAAAGATGCCTTTAAACTTAGTGACGCTGAAAAAAAGGAACGTATTTCTATTTTATTTGAAGAAATAATTGACGTTATGGGTTTAGACCTAAACGACGATTCATTAAAAGGCACACCAAAACGTGTTGCCAAAATGTACATTGATGAAATTTTTTCAGGATTAAACCCAGCAAATAAGCCCAAAGTCGCTTTGTTTGATAACAAATACCAATACAATCAAATGTTGGTGGAAAAAAATATTACGCTTTATTCTAACTGCGAGCATCATTTTGTTCCCATTATTGGTAAGGCACATATTGCCTATATCTCCTCAGGGAAAGTAATTGGGTTGTCAAAATTAAATAGAATTGTTCAATATTATGCCAAGCGTCCCCAAGTTCAAGAACGATTAACCAATCAAATTGCCAATGAATTAAAATCAATTTTAAACACTGAAGACGTCGCAGTTATTATTGATGCCAAACACCTTTGCGTGTCCTCTAGAGGCATAAAAGATGACTCATCGTCAACGGTTACCTCATATTATGGAGGAAAGTTTAACAACACAGAAAAAATGACACAATTGCAAAATTATTTAAACAGTTAAATCAGTGCCATCACCATAAGAGTTATCAAGTAGACAAAATTGGTAATTATTTTAAACGAATTATTAAACTTTTCATAATTATCCCATGCTAAAATCAAAAAAATAATAGATTTTACTATATTGACCAGTTCAGGAACTTATTGAGTTTCAAATTTGTGAAATTTTAGAATAGAAGATTAGACATGGAGATTATAGACAAAGCTTTAGAATTCGAACAACGTAAGCACACGTTTAAAACCACTAGTGAGCGCATTGAATCGTCTAGAGAAGCCAAAGACTTAATATTAAGTTTAAACACCATATATAAAGTAGAAAAAGATCCTGATATCATGGATCTTATGAAGCGTTTAACAGTCATTAAACAAAAAATAGAAAAAAGGCTCAAGGGCAGGCCATAAAACACAAAACGCCCAGAAACCATATGAAAACAATCATTGTAGTTGGTGGCAGTAAGGGCATCGGGAAAGCTTTAGTTGATAAGCTTCTGGAACTGAATAAAGTTATAAACCTTAGCAGAACCACTCCAAAATTATCACATAGCAACCTCACACATTACAATTGCGACGTAACCCAAGATGAATTACCAGAAATTACTGCTGCAGACGGCTTGGTATATTGTCCGGGCAGTATAAATTTAAAGCCCTTTTCTAGGTTAAGTATTGACGATTTTAAAAATGATTTTGAAATCAATGTTCTTGGTGCGGTTAGAGTAATTCAAAAATATCTTCAAGTTCTTAAAAACGGAAAACAACCTTCCATTGTGCTGTTCAGTACAGTAGCGGCAAAATTGGGCATGCCTTTTCATTCCAGTATTTCAGTAGCCAAATCTGGTGTTGAGGGACTGGTAAAATCTTTGGGCGCCGAGTTGGCCCCAACCATTCGCATAAACGCCATAGCACCTACAGTAACTGATACAGACTTGGCCTCTTCCCTATTGAGGAATGAAAAAATGATTGAAAAAATCACAGAACGCCATCCTCTTAAAAAGTTTTTGTCACCCGATGAAGTAGCTGATATGGCTGAATTTTTATTGTCAGACAAAGCTTCATCTGTATCAGGACAAATATTCGAAATGGATTGTGGAATTGTCAGTTTCAAAATTTGAGTTATGAAACTATTCAGGTACACAATCATATTTTTAATTATCAATTTTGGTGCATTAGCTATTGGAAGTTGGCTAATGGCCAATGGTCCTGAAACCGCTTGGTATCAAAATTTAAACAAAGCCCCTTGGACACCTCCTGGTTGGGTTTTTGGTGCGGCCTGGACTACCATTATGGTATGTTTTTCCTTTTATATGGCTTTCCTCTATAAAGCAATTTCAAAAGGAATGGTTTTATGGCTATTTACCTTACAGTTTGTCTTAAATGTTATTTGGAACTACATATTTTTTAATCGGCATTTTATCGGCTTGGGGTTTACGACAATCCTATTGCTTACAAGCCTAATTGTCATTTTCATGATTAAATTTAAGAAAGAGATAGGGATAAAAACCGTTTTAATAATTCCCTACTTCGTTTGGCTATGCATTGCAACTTCGTTAAACGGCTATATTTTATTAAACAACTAAAATGAAAATTTACAGGTTACACAAAAAACAAAACTTACCAATTTCTATCAATGAAGCATGGGCCTTTCTGTCAGACCCTAAAAACTTAAAGGTAATAACACCAGATTATATGGGCTTCAACATCTTATCTGGAGCCGAAAGACCCATGTATGCAGGGCAAATTATTCAATACATCGTGACCCCAGTGATGGGCATAAAAACAAAATGGGTAACTGAAATAACGCATTGCATTGACAAAGAATATTTTGTCGATGAACAGCGCTTTGGTCCCTATTCGCTTTGGCACCATAAACATTTTATCAAAGAAATTGATGGCGGTGTTGAAATGGAAGACATAATTGATTACAAAATACCTTTTGGTTTGCTTGGGCAATTGGTGCACCCTATTTTAGTAAAACCTAAACTTGAAGAGATTTTCAATTACCGAACAAAAAAATTAGAAGAACTTTTTGGAACTTATAAAATATGAATGAACCTATTAACATTTTTTGGTTTAGACGCGATTTACGCTTAGACGACAATCATGGATTTTACGAAACCTTAAAAGGCGATTGCCCAGTAATGCCCATGTTTATTTTCGATAATGAAATTCTGGACAAACTTCCTGAAGAAGACGCACGGGTAACATTCATTCACGATACACTCCAAAACATGCGTGCTACATTGCAAAAAGATTACGGTAGCATTGCGATTTATAAAGGAAATCCAATTGATGTCTATAAAAATTTGGTCAAGGAGTATAACATAAATGCTGTTTACACCAATCATGACTATGAACCTTATGCTCTAAATCGTGATAAAGAAATTGAAACATTTCTTAAAGAAAACAGCATCCAATTTAAAACCTTTAAAGACCAAGTTATATTTGAAAAAAACGAAGTCGTAAAAAATGATGGCGACCCCTACGTGGTGTATACACCCTATATGAAATCTTGGAAAGAAAAATTCAAATCCTATAATCTGGAAATTTTCGATACAAAGCCACATTTAAATAATTTGGTGCAACATTCTCACTTACCGAATTTGAGTTTATCCGATATTGGTTTTAAAACATCAAGCCAAAAAATTGAACCATATACTGTTACCCCAGAACTGATTCAAAACTATGAGGCTAAACGTAACTTTCCTGCAAAAAATGGCACATCGCGTTTAGGCCCGCATTTACGCTTCGGAACCGTTAGCATCAGAAAAATGGTTAAAAAGGCTATTGCCGAAAAGAATGAAATATTTTGGCAAGAATTGATTTGGCGTGAATTCTTCATGCAAATCCTTTGGCATTTTCCTGATACGGTTACCAAAAGTTTTAAGCCTAAATACGATAACATTAAATGGCGCAATAACGAACAAGAATTCAAACTTTGGTGCCAAGGAAAAACAGGATATCCGCTGGTAGATGCCGGCATGCGCGAATTAAATGAAACGGGCTTTATGCACAACCGCGTGCGGATGCTTGTTGGAAGCTTTTTATGCAAACATTTACTTATTGATTGGCGCTGGGGTGAGGCCTATTTTGCTGAAAAGCTGCATGATTACGACATGGCAAGTAATGTGGGCAATTGGCAATGGGTAGCCGGTTCTGGAGTTGACGCGGCACCCTACTTCCGGATTTTTAACCCAACAACACAAATTGAAAAATTTGACAGAGATCTAGAATACATAAAAACGTGGGTCCCTGATTTTCAAGAGTTGACTTATCCCAATAAAATGGTAGACCATAAATTTGCCAGAGAACGCTGTTTGGAGGCTTATAAAACAGCTTTGAATTAAACACGTCCTTCACTACTTTTTCCTCGAACAAGGCTCTTTATCTTATAAAAGTGCCTATTCAAATTTCACATTATCTAACGTGCTTTTGTTTTAAGAATAAATATTAAAATATGTAAATCTTTTTTAGACTACGCTTTCTAAAAAAACAAAAATTTCGTATCTTATAGTATTATTTTTGGCTAACCTTAAAGCCCATTTAAGATGAAAAATATTTTGGTTTCTATTGATTTTGATGGCAATGAGCAGGTCTTGTTAGACAATGCCGTCATGCTAGCGCAAAAATTTGGTTCAAAAATATGGGTACTTCATATTGCAGCGCCAAATCCAGATTTTGTTGGTTACGAAGTAGGCCCAAGATTCGAAAGAGATTTTCGTGCCAATCAACTGCGAGAAGAGCACAAAAAAATCCAAGAATATAGTGATAACCTAGAGCAAAAAGGATTGCATGCCGAGGCACTACTCATTCAAGGAGCAACTGTTGAAACCATTATGGAAAAGGCAAATGATTTGAATATCGATTTAATAATTGCTGGCCATAGTGATCATGATTTTCTTTACAAAGCCTTTATTGGTAGTGTTTCCTCCCAAATTATTAAGAAATCTAAAATCCCAGTACTTATCGTTCCCCTAGATTAAGGAGAAAAACATTAGACTATTCCATTAATAAATTGTCATTAGTCATTTTACAATGCCTTTTAGCAACCTTATTTTATTTAAATTTACACTTCTAACTTTAACACAAAACTAAATCATGAAAATACTGGCTATTGGGAAAAACTATGTTTCCAAGATCAATGAAATTGATGCAAACAAAACCGGAAACCAAATCATTTTTTCAAAACCCGAGTCTAGTTTGGTTAAAAACAATAAAGATGTTGTTTATCCAAGCTTTACAAAACAGTTGAACTACGAGGCTGAATTGGTCATAAAAATTGGCACAAAGGGAAAAGATATTGCTTTAGACAAGGCTGCTTCGCATATTTCTGAAATAGGCATTGGCATAGACTATACCGCTAAAGACATCTTCAACGCTTGCAGGGAAACCAAAGGTCCATGGGATTTAGGAAAAGGATTTGATGGCGCGGCGCCAATTTCAAATTTTAAGCCTATTTCAAATTTCCCTAATTTGAATGATATCAACTTCAGTCTATCCATTAACGGTGAGGAAAAACAAGTGGGCAATACATCCTTAATGATTTATAACTTTAGCGACATTATTGCTTTTACCTCTAAATTTATGACTTTAGAACCTGGTGACCTTATCTTTACAGGAACTCCAGCATCCGGAACGGGTGAAATCCATAAAGGAGACCATTTACAGGCTTTTATTGAAGGTGAATTGTTATTGGACTTTAAAATGATTTAATTTCTGAGTGACATATTAACATTATGATTAAAAATTCCATTGCATATCGCGTTTACGATTTCTTAAAAAACTATCCGCCATTCAACCTTTTAAAACAAGAAGACCTACTTGAGGTTTCGAAAAAAGTATCCATTATTTATCTTGAAAAAGGCGATACCGTTTTTAAAAAAGGCGACAGCTTTAACAGTAATTTTTATATCGTAAGAAATGGTGCCATTACCTTATATCATACCACTAATGAAAACGTTCAGGTTATAGTAAACATTTGTGACGGTGGTGATGTTTTTGGTGTAAGGCCACTTATAGCACAAGAAGACTATAAGCTTACGGCAACGGCCAATGAAGAATCCATTGTTTACGCCATGCCGATTGAAGCTTTTAGAATAGTGAGCAACAACAATACAGACGTTTACAAGTTTTTAATTACAGCTTTTGCCACCAATACTTTCGATCCCTACACTGCCGAAGAAAACAAAAAAATATTTGTTGATTATCTGCCAAATACCGCGCAAGATATTGTAAACTTTCAAGCAGCAAACTATTCAAAAAATCCTGTTACGTGCAGCCAAGAGTCGTCTTTGAAAGAAGCTGCCATAAAAATGCGAAACCATAGAATTGGATGTATCATTGTTGTTGACGAAAGTGATAATCCTGTGGGCATTATAACTAACAGCGATATCAAAAACAAAATTGCCACGGGTGAATTCCCCATTGAAACTTGTGTAAAAAACATCATGAGTTCTCCGGTGATCACTTGTAAACGGGGATTGACCGTAGCAGAAGGCCAGTTAAAAATGCTTCAACACAACATTGGGCATTTATGCATTACCAAAGACGGCACGGTCAATTCAAAACTCATTGGGGTTTTAACCCATCATGATGTATTGGCCACTTTGGGGAATAACCCAACCGTTATTTTAAAAGAAATAAAACGAGCAGACCGCACCAACAGACTTAGGGCAGCCAGACTAACGGCCAACAACTTGCTTAAAAGTTATTTGGAACAAAACATCCCTATAGGGCATATCACGAAAATCATTTCCCAAATAAATGATGCCGTAACCGTTCGTGCCATTCAAATTGCATTGAAAAAAATGCCCACCAAACCACCGGTAGAATTCTCTTGGATAGCATTGGGAAGCCAAGGCAGAAAAGAACAATTACTATTTACGGACCAAGATAATGCCCTTATTTTTGAGGATGTTCCAGAAAATAAATATGAGGAAACCCAGGCTTATTTTTTAGAGCTTTCAAAATTGGTGAGTAAATCATTAAATAAAATTGGGTTTCAATATTGTGAAGCCGATATGATGGCGAGTAATCCAGAATGGTGCAAATCTATTAGCGAGTGGAAAAATCAATTTAAGGATTGGATTTTAAATACTGATGACAAGGCCATCTTACTGTCTTCCATATTCTTTGATTTCAATCACATTTACGGAAAAAAAGCTTTGGTGGAACAGCTATCCGATTCCATATATGAAACTTTGGATGAAACCACATTATTTTTTAGATTTTTAGGTCGAGATGCCCTTAAAAACCCCCCTCCCCTTGGTTTTTTTAAACAATTTGTCGTGGAGAAGGATAATGAGCAAAAAGATTTATTCAACATTAAAAGTCGCGCTATTATGCCATTGGTTGATGCAGCTAGATTGCTTATTTTAAAGAATAAAGTAAAGGGAGTAAACAATACCGCCGATAGGTTTGAAAAAATGGCAGATATAGACCCCAACAACAAAGAGTTGTACCAATCTTGTGCCTACGCCTTTAAAGCACTGATCAAGTTCAAGACCAAACAAGGTTTGTTGCACAACAACTCAGGCAAATACATAGAAATTGAAACGCTTACCAAAGAGGAACAGTTAAAGCTAAGGCGTTGCTTTAAACCCATCCATGATATTCAGGAAGTTTTGCAAGTGAGGTTCGATTTAAAAAACTTTGCCTAATATGAAGTTTACTTGGCCTTTTAAAAAACAGCCTGATTACCCCGAGTTTTTCATGACTTACTTAAGTCACTTTAAGCAGAAAAACAAAGCCGAAATACACAACACCCGATTTGTGGCCTTTGATACAGAAACCACAGGTTTTAATCGAAAGGAAGACCGTGTTTTGTCTATTGGCGCCGTGGCCATTATTGGCAAAACCATTGCCGTTAACGATACTTTGGAATTGTATTTAAAACAAGATGTATTTAAGGCAGAAACTGTTGAGATTCATGGCTTGATGAAAAGCGGCTCTGAAGAAAAAATATCGGAATTGGAAGCTGTTAAGCTTTTTTTGGATTACATAAAAGATGACATACTTATAGCACATCATGCTGGTTTTGACAAAGCCATGATCAACAACATGTTGGCAAGGCATGGTTTGGGCAAATTAAAAAACAGGTTTATTGATACAGGAGTGATGTACAATAAATCGCTACATATTATTTACAAAGACAACACCAAGCCATATACTTTGGACTTTTTATGTAAGGAATTGAACGTTCAACCCATAGACAGGCACACAGCCACAGGCGATGCCCTTATTACGGCTTTGGTATTTTTAAAAATCTTGGCACGTCTGGGTAAAAGAAAAAAATTGACTTGGGGGTATTTGTTGAATAATTAGAAGCACTATTATATCATCTCCGTAAGAGCAGTTATAAATTGTTCAAAACCATTTTTATAAATTAAATTCACGTATATCTTGGTTGGTATTCACTCTTTTTAAACATTCAGTTATTAATACCGAAACCCTTTTCGTTGGAATCAACGTGTAATCGTAAACAGTTCCAATTTCATTCTTTTTTGAAGAATCCCATTCATATTCAGTTCCGTTTTCGTCAATAATTATTGAATTTCCTTCAAATAAATCTTGCCACTCCACTCGTCCGGTCAAATCAACAATGTTCTCGTAAACTACAACTTGGTGTTCTGAATTTACTTTATCAATTAAAAATATCATTGGTTTTGGTGCATGGTTTACAACTGACATCAAAGTGCATTATCAATAATATCCTGCACTACTTCAGGATTCAACAATGTACTGGTATCACCCAAATTACTGGTGTCTTTACAGGCTATTTTACGTAAAATACGGCGCATGATTTTTCCAGAACGGGTTTTTGGTAAACCAACGGTAAACTGTATTTTATCCAATTTGGCAATCGGGCCAATATGCTCGGTAATGATTTGGTTGATTTCCTTGCGTAGGTTGTTTTGATCCCTGCTTTCTCCTGTGTCCTTCAAAATAACATAACCATACAAAGCATTTCCTTTAATGTCGTGCGGGAACCCAACTATGGCGCTTTCTGCAACCGCAGGGTGTTCATTAATGGCGTCTTCAATAGGTGCTGTTCCAAGATTATGGCCAGATACAATAATAACATCGTCTACCCTGCCCGTAATCCTATAGTAGCCAACCTCGTCACGCATGGCACCATCTCCTGTAAAATATTTGTTTTCAAAGGCCGAAAAATAGGTATCCTTATACCTTTGGTGATTGCCCCAAATGGTTCGTGCTATACTTGGCCATGGGAATTTAATACACAAACGTCCATCAATTTGATTGCCTTTTAGCTCCTTGCCATTTTCATCCATCAACGCTGGTTGAATTCCAATAAACGGCAAGGTGGCGTATGTTGGTTTTGTTGGCGTAACAAATGGTATCGGTGAAATCAAGATGCCTCCCGTTTCGGTTTGCCACCACGTGTCCACAATCGGGCTCTTCTTTTTCCCAATGTTGTCGTTATACCAATGCCAAGCTTCTTCGTTAATAGGCTCACCAACAGAACCCAAAACTTTCAATGATGATAAATCATGTTTTTCAATCAAATCTACACCTTCTTTGGCCAAAGCACGGATGGCCGTTGGTGCAGTGTAGAATTGGTTGACTTTGTGCTTTTCAACTATTTCCCAAAAACGTCCAAAATCAGGATAACTAGGCACTCCCTCAAACATGACTGTGGTTGCCCCGTTTGCCAACGGACCATAGACAATATAACTATGCCCGGTTATCCAACCTATATCGGCGGTACACCAATACACATCGTGTTCTCTATACTGAAATACATTCTTAAACGTATAGGCTGTATAAACCATATAGCCGGCCGTAGTGTGAACCATGCCTTTTGGCTTACCCGTAGAACCTGAAGTGTACAAAATAAACAACGGATCTTCCGCATTCATCACTTCTGCCACACAATCTTCATAGGCCTCATCCAGTAATGGTTTTAACCATAGGTCACGACCTTCTTTCATATTGATGTTTGAATTAATACGTTTGGCCACCAAAACCTTATCCACACTTGGGCATACTTCTAAAGCTTCATCAACAATACCTTTTAAATCAATAGTTTTTGCACCGCGATATGAACCATCACTGGTAATGACCATTTTACAATCGCTGTCGTTTATCCTAGTGGCCAAGGCGGTTGACGAAAACCCGGCAAAAACAACCGAATGAATAGCGCCTATTCTGGCACAGGCCAAAACAGAAATGGCCAACTCAGGAATCATGGGTAAATAAACACAGACCCTATCCCCCTTCTTTATGCCTTGCTCTTTTAACACATTGGCAAACTTACACACACGCTCATGCAATTGTCTGTAAGTGATATGTTCCGCAGGTTCTTTCGGGTCATTAGGTTCAAACAAAATGGCTGTTTTATCACCTCGAGTTGTTAAATGCCTATCTATACAGTTTTCTGTAATATTAAGTTGCGCCCCTTCAAACCACTTGATTTCTGGTTTACTGAAATCCCAACTCAGCACATTGTCCCATTTTTTGCGCCACATGAAATGCTCCTCGGCCACTTCTTCCCAAAAATTTTCGGGCTCACGGATTGATTTTCGGTAAACTTGATAATATTCTTCTAAATGTTTTATGTGGTAATTACTCATTGTTTATACTGTATAGTTTAGGTTTCTAAATTAATAAAATCGGCGCAAAATTTTCTGTACATGTCTTCAATAATTTGGGCGTTACCACGCTAAGGCGCGGTCAGGCTTTACGTTACAAGTCCTCGCTCCTGCTTCGCTGTGGGCTTTCCACTGCAATCCTTAACGCGGGGCTTTTCAAAAGGCCAACAAATTAATGGGTAGCCTCTCCTGCCCCACTTGGAATTCTAATATTTTCTACAATGTCTTGAACGTCTTCTGGAGGTGCTGGCGTGAATTGAACAATAATTATTGATACAACAAAATTTAAAACCATAGCCACAACACCAAAGCCCTCAGGTGAAATACCAAACCACCATTCGCTTTTATCGGGCGTAACCTCATCAAACCAGCCTAGTCTATATTTTACCATATATAAAACCATAGAGACAATGCCCACAACCATTCCAGCGATGGCACCTTCCTTGTTCATTTTTTTATAGAAAATCCCCAGAATAATGGCAGGGAAAAACGATGCAGCCGCCAAACCAAACGCCAAGGCAACGGTAGCGGCAACAAATCCTGGTGGATTGATACCGAAATACCCAGCAACGCAAACAGCAACAACAGCCGAAAAACGAGCAGAAATAAGTTCGCCTTGTTCAGAAATATTTGGATTTATCATCTTTTTGATTAAATCGTGTGACACCGAAGATGAAATCACCAACAACAATCCCGCTGCCGTTGATAAAGCTGCTGCCAATCCACCAGCCGCAACCAATGCAACAACCCAGTTTGGTAATTTAGCAATTTCAGGATTTGCTAAAACCATAATATCGTTATCAACTACCAATTCATTTTTATCTTTGTCCGCCACATATTGAATGAGTCCGTCATTGTTCTTATCCGTAAACGTAATCAATCCCGTTGCCTCCCACTTTTTGAACCATTCAGGTACAGTTTCATAAGGTTTGTTTGAAACCGTTTCAATCATATTTGTTCTCGCAAAAACCGAAACAGCAGGTGCCGTAGTATATAAAATAACGATGAGCAATAATGCCAATCCTGCAGATTTACGGGCATCCCTTACTCGTTTTACTGTGAAGAAACGCACAATAACATGGGGCAAACCAGCGGTTCCCACCATTAAGGCCAAGGTGATGGCAAAAACATCAATCATAGATTTTGACCCTTCCGTATATTCAGCAAAACCAAGGTCGGTACTCAAACCGTCCAATTTATCCAATAAATACGTTCCCGATCCATCGGCAACAGTGCTTCCAAAGCCCAATTGTGGGATAGGATTACCTGTCATTTGTATGGAAATAAAAATAGCTGGCACCATAAAGGCAAAAATCAGCACACAATATTGCGCCACTTGGGTATAGGTGATGCCTTTCATACCTCCTAAAACGGCATAAAAAAGTACAATAATCATCCCGATGATGACACCTGTATTGATATTTACCTCCAAAAAACGTGAAAACACCAATCCAACACCACGCATTTGGCCTGCAACATAAGTGAATGAGACCAAAAGTGCACAGATAACGCCCACCAAACGGGCAGTATTTGAATAATAGCGGTCACCAATAAAGTCCGGTACGGTAAACTTTCCGAATTTGCGCAAATAAGGCGCCAATAAAAGTGCCAACAACACATAACCACCTGTCCAACCCATCAAATAAACGGCACCGTCATAGCCTGCGAAAGAAATAATCCCAGCCATGGATATGAATGAGGCTGCACTCATCCAATCGGCAGCCGTGGCCATTCCATTGGCTAAAGGTGACACACCGCCTCCTGCTACATAAAACTCTTTAGTGGAACCAGCCCTGGACCACATGGCGATTCCGATGTATAATGTAAATGTGAGTCCGACTAAAATATAGGTCCAATTCTGCACGCTGACAGACTCAGCCAAAAATATACTACTTATCATACCCATATTTTTTATCCAGTTTATTCATTAAGCGCACATACACAAAAATGAGTATTACAAATACGTACATTGAGCCCTGCTGGGCAAACCAAAAGCCAAGTTTAAAGCCACCTAGTTTTATTTCATTCAACGCATCTTTAAATAAAATACCTGCTCCAAAAGAGACCAAGAACCAAATGGTTAAAAGGATAAATAGATACCTAATGTTTTCTTTCCAGTAGGCTTTTGCATTGTTTTTTGTCATATTATTTAGTTTTAGTTGGTTATCAATCTTTTCAAATAGGGAAGCTATTCAATTTAATAATCTAGCCAAACTTAAAAGACCATGTATCAAATAAATAACCTAATTCGCTCAATTCCATCCTGTACTTTACTGCTTCAATCTATATTTAAAATATGTTTTGGCTTCCTTCACCACTTTTGGAGACAATAAAATTGTTGCCAACATGGTAGGAACGGCCATTAAAGCAAAAACTCCATCAATGAGGTTAAGCATGACGCTAAAGGGGGTTGTTGCAGCTAATATAATGCTTACAACATAAAAGTAATTGTAGTATTGCTTTTTATTCGCCCCAATTAAAAAGGATAGACATTTTGAGCCGTAATAAGAATAGGAAAATAAAGATGAAACGCTAAAAATGAAAACACAAACCATAAGCAAGTATTTTCCAAAACCAGGCATGGATTGGTTAAATGCTGCCGCCGTTAAGCTCACGCCATTATCTGCCGAAGTTTGCCAAACGCCTGTAACCAGAATAGCCAAAGCCGTTAAAGTACAAACAACCAACGTATCGATGGCAGGACCCAACATAGCTACCAAACCCTCACGAATGGGCTCATCTGTTTTTGCTGCCCCGTGCGCCAATGGCGCTGTGCCAATACCTGCTTCATTGGAAAATGCCCCACGGCGAATTCCTAATAAAATGAGTGCGCCTAAAACACCACCCATAAATGCTTCACCATTGTAATAGCTTCCAGAAAAGGCATCGGTAAAAATCATTAGAAAATATTTTGGAACTACTTGATAATTAGAAATCAAAATATACGCTACCAAAACAAAATACAAAAGCACCATAGACGGTACTAATTTGGAAGCCGCATTACTTATTCTTTTTAATCCACCTAAGATAATTGCGGCAGTCAAAATCACTAAAATTACAGCCAAAATTAAATTGGACTTCAACCCCACTTCTAACCCATTTGGAATCAATATTATATCGTTAATAGCCTGAACCAATTGATTCACATTCACAACGGGTAAAGCACCAATCATTCCAAAAACACTAAACATGATGGCCAATGGTTTCCATGACTTTCCCAAACCTTCAACTATAAAATACATCGGGCCACCCTGCAATTCTCCGTCACTGTCTTTTCCCCGATACATCACCGCCAATGTACATGTAAAGAATTTGGTGGACATCCCCACAATGGCACTAACCCACATCCAAAACATAGCGCCAGGCCCACCAACCGAAATGGCAACCGCTACCCCAGCAATATTGCCCATACCAATTGTAGAGGACAGTGCCGTTGTTAAGGCTTTAAAATGTGAAATGTGCCCTGGATCATTGGGGTCATCATATTTACCGCGTAACACATCAATGGCATGACCGAAATACCGAAAGGGTAAAAATTTGGATAAAATCAAAAGATACAAACCTCCCCCAATCAACAAAATAACTAGTGGCAAACCCCAAGCATAATCAGAAAAGGCTTTAATCAACTGTTCCATAATTACCCAATATTTTATAAATATATCACTTTAAGCACATACACATTCCATTATTTAAAAGTATATTTATACAGGTAAAAACCTATTGTATTGCAAGTAACCCGATTATATTTTATTGATGCCGTAAGGGCATTTGCCATTTTAATGATGCTGCAAGGACATTTTATTGACACCTTGCTAATGCCCATTTACAGAGACAAAGCTAACCTGGCATATAACATATGGTCTTATTTTAGAGGGATTACAGCACCTACTTTTTTTACCATTTCCGGATTGGTTTTTACGTATTTGTTGTTGCGCGCCTATGCCAAAGGTGATGACAAGGCCAGAATTAAAAAAGGTCTTTTTAGGGGCTTACTACTTCTAGCCATTGGTTACAGTTTGCGTATCAATATCATCAGTTGGTTAAAGGGTTATTTTAACAGTTATTTTTTCGTTATTGATGTATTGCAATGCATTGGTCTGTCATTAATCTTTTTGGTCGGTCTACATCTGCTACTTAAAAAGCACAGCTATTTTTTTTCGGTGGTATTGTTCACCATTGGGTGTATTTGTTTTGTAACCGAACCGCTTTATAGAAACCTTACTATTGAAGGTGTCCCGAAATTTCTGTCTAATTACATGTCCAAATCAAACGGTTCTGTGTTTACCATTTTACCTTGGTTTGGCTATTCGGCTTTTGGAGCCTTTATATCCACCGTATTTTTTAGGCATGTGCACCGCGAACGGTTTAAAGTGTTTACCATAGCAACCTTTTTTATTGTTGGGTATTTACTCATTTACCAATCTTCTTGGGTTTTAATTAGATTATCCGGGATTACCGGTATAGAACTGTTAAAAGAGAGTGCCGACTATAATTACTTATTCACCAGATTGGGCAATGTACTCATTCTATTTGGGGTATTCTATAGCATTGAACGGTTTTTAAAACAATCCATCATAGCCCGGATTGGCGAAAAAACGTTATCCATTTATGTTATTCATTTTATATTGCTTTACGGAAGCTTTACGGGTTACGGGTTAAAACGGTTTTTTAACCAATCTTTAAGTCCGTACGAAGCCATCCTTGGAGCCTTGCTGTTCATGTTAGTGGTCTGTTTTATTTCGTTCCACTATGCCAAGACCAATACCTTTGTGTATAATTTAATTCGAAAACTCACCGATAAAGTTAAAGACTACTACCATGGCCTACGATGAATTTTTAGCCGACCGAATTAGGCAGCAACTCAATGAAAAACATGTAGTATTTTCCGAATTGAAAATGATGGGTGGCCTGTGCTTTAAAGTAGACGATAAAATGCTTTGTGGCATTCATATAGACAAAAAATATGGCGATAGTTTGCTCATGGCACGTATTGGGGAATCGGTTTATGAACACGAGCTTAAAAAACCTGAATGCCTGCCCATGGATTTTACGGGACGCCCCATGAAAGGCTATATTTTTGTTACACCTGAAGGTTTTGATGCCGATAATGATTTAGCCTATTGGATTGATTTATGTTTGGCGTTTAGCCCTTTTGCAAAATTGAGTAAGAAAAGAAAAGGAGATAAATAAGGCATAGAAAAACTACTTGAACAAACAAAAGAAATAATCCTTTACAAGAAAGACTAGAAAGGATTACATACAACTAAAAGGGTTTAGAATGATGACTTTTTAAAACTTCATCTATCAAGAATTTTCACAAAGGATTAAGTCGTCTACGTTTATTGAAGTTTTTGAAAGATATTCAGAAAAAGAATCATTTAACTTGCCATCTTCATATAATGAATATTTAATTTCCATAGAGTTGCCTGTTACAGTTAATGTAAACAGAACCATATATTCAACACCTTCGAATTCTTCAACGAACTTGACTTCTAATGTGTTATTAGAGTTTTTGGTCGTGGTAGCCGAGTCATACTCATCATCCATAATTCCAAGATAGTACTCAAAACAATCTCCATATTCTTCCCAAAATTCAAATGGGCTATTTGAATTATCAATGATTCTTAGGTAAAATGTTTCATCAAAACCAGAGTAAACCCATACGGTACCATCGTACTTTTCTAAAAAGGTTGCAATAGAATCATCATTGTTATCACTTTTACTACAATTGAATGTTAAAAGCGACAGTGCTAAAACGTAAATTATTTTTTTCATGACTTATTTGTTTTGATTATTTAATTCATCATAAGTTACCAAAAAGTAACCGTATAAAATATCATTCTACATCTCATTTATTGACTACTAAAATTAGATTGGATGTAGAAGTTAATATTAGAAAAACCAATAGGCAATGATAAATATCATGGCGTTCAGATATTGAAATTAAAGTAATTCCCATTCAATTATAAACTATGTAAACTTGCATTGCAACGCTTGTAATATTCTATTCATGCCAAAGACCCTAACTAGTTTGTTTTAAGAAGCCTAAATTGATTTATATCATTGCACCAAGTAATAATTGTATTGACATTTAGAATTAATTAATTCTAAATGTCATGAAAAATTTTACTCTATTTTTTATTGGGTTTTTCTGTATTACGGCTGTATTAATTGCCCAAAATACAGATGTAAAATCCTATTTTGAAGATCAGCACATTGGCGGACTTGCCAATGATGGAGAAAACATTTGGGTTGGTGTAGATAGTTTACTCGTAAGAATTAATAAAACTACTGGAGAAACTATTGCTAGTTGCGAAATACCAATATCTACTAATTACCTTGATTCAAATAGATATGCTTTATCAATTTCATTAGATAAGAACGGTAAAGCTTGGATAATTTGTATTGGCCCGCTTGTTTATCTGGAAACTTTTGATGGAGTAAATACTTGGACGGAAATACCTTTACCAAGTGCATTTCTTTTCGGTTTAATTATTGACGAAGAAGATAAAGTTTGGATATCATCTTTTTTGGGCATGCATGAATATGTTGGGACTGAATGGCAAGAGTTAACCCCCAATTGGCCTTATTTTGCAACAGCCATTGCTGTGGATAATGAGAACAACAAATGGTTGGGTTTAACTGACAGTTATTTGGGGGCCCAAACTGGTTATTTGACTAAGTTTGAGGGGACACAATCAAACATATTAAGCTCTCCTTATCTTGATGCTCCTGGCGGTTTAATTAGGTCTATTGGAATAAATCCAGCCGGAATTATTTGGATGGGAACTTGGGGGAAGGGATTAATAAAATTTGATGGGTTAAATTGGCAAGTTTATAATGCTTCAAATTCGGAAATACCTCTTAACAGGATTGAAAACGTTACAGTTGAGGGAGCCAATATCATCTGGATGTCAACCGAAAATGGATTAACACGCTTTGATGGTGTAACCTGGAAAACGTTTAATACAGAAAATTCAATTTTGCCTTCAAACACCATTAATTCCATTTTAGTAGATGAAAATGGAACAAAATGGGTTGGCACCGACAAAGGGCTCATCTCGTTTAAAGGAAATTCTTTGAGTACTTCTGATGAACAAAATTCTAAAGTTCAATTTAAATTATTCCCTAATCCAGCCAATCATTTTGTAACGCTTAACATGCCTCTGGATGCTATTAACCCAACTATAGAAGTTTTCAATGTTCAAGGCAAATTAATGAAATCAATGAAAATGACTAACATTAGCTATAAAATGGATATTAGCACTTTTCCAAGTGGCATGTATTTTATCCAATTAAAAACCACAAATGGTATGGCCATTAAAAAATTTGTAAAACAAAATTGATTGCAATTTAATATGGATTGGTTTCATTGTTCAAAACCAAAGAACATAAAAAAAGCCCTCTGAAAATCAGAGGGCTATTTTGAACCTGTCTAAGACTATTATACTTCTTTTATTTCCCATTGATGAATATCATTGTTTAATGCTTGATTTGATTTTAACTTAGGATATTAACTTAAAAAGGAGTAGAAATAATTTAAAAACAAGGAATCATGAAAAAATTTTTATCCGCATTTAGCTTATTTCTTTTATTAGTTGGCTGTGCTGCAACCACTCAATACGTTCAGGTTTCGGACAGCAACAAAAAGAGTAATAATTACAGTAGCGAAACCATGGCTCAGATATATGTGCTCAGACCGAGTTCATTTGGGTCGGCAATAACATTTAAGATCTATCAGAACGAAAAGTTCATTGGAGAATTAGGACCTAATAGTTATTTGGCATGGCAAGTTGATTCTGCAAACGGACAAATAGAAGTAATCAGTAAATCAGAAAATTATTCTGTGCTGTCAGTAACTCCGGAGGCCGGTAAGACCTATTACATCAAGCAAAAAGTTAAAATGGGATGGATTATGGCTAGAACTGACCTAGAACTGCTTTCAGAAGAAGAAGCTGTTGAAATGCTAAAAAAGCTTAAATCTCCTAAAACAAGTGTTTAATCCCATTGTCATAAAATCTGTTAATCATTTTCGACAGCATATTATTTAGAGATGATGCTTTGAAAAATCAAAAAACATGTTAAAAACAAAATAGCCCTCTGGTTTTCAGAGGGCTATTGCAATCTCGACAGGATTCAAAGCTGTGACCGTCCAATAGATTTTTTAGTTTATAAATTCTAACGAACGCATACTTTACTTACACAATGCTAGTTTTTAAAACTATTTTAAACGATTTAATGGCATTAATCTTTAATAATTTTTTTGGTAGTTTTTCCCTGGTTAGTTTCTATTTCTAGAAAGTACAAACCTCTTTCTAAATTTGAAAGATCTAACTTATTGGTATTCTTAAAACTTTTAATGAATTGACCTAAACTATTGTATAATCTAATTGTTTGAAATTCTGGATCACCTGCTAGTTGAATAGTTAACTTGTCTTTTGTTGGGTTTGGGTAAAGAATCATCTTATTGTCTACTAAATCATCATTATTTTCAACCGATAACGTGTAGAATGAATTTTTGTAAAGTTTAACAATTTTCTGACTGGAAGCATTCCTTCCAGAAATCACCAAATCTTTATCATTATCACCATCAAAATCGAAAAAGGCACTTGATGCAATACCATCAAAATTATCTGGTATTTTATTTGGGTGCAAAGAAAAAACCCCATTACCATCATTGGTAAATATATTTGTACCTCCTACAAATAAATCTTTGTCATTATCATTATCTAAATCTATACAACTTAACGGCCAACCCATGCCCACAAAAGGTGTATTATCTCCTTCAATAAAGTTTCCATAGCCATCATTTATAAATAATTTTGTACTACTAACATTTGTGACTGTTAGGCCTGCAATTAAATCTAAATCGTTATCATTATCTATATCTTCAAACATTAACGAAGACCCTAGTTTTTGATTAAACGGATTAGCAATTTCTGTAAAATTAGAGCTACCCGAATTTACAGTATTGATAAAAACCTTAGTAATATCGTCATATCCATCATTACCAGTAACAATAAAATCCTCATAATTATCACCGTTAATATCTCCAAATAGCAACTTAGCACCTCTGTAAATACCAGCCTCAGGATAAGAATCTATCAAACTAAAATTACCGCTTCCATCATTCTCATAAACATAAAACCCCAATACATAAGATCCACTATACCCACAAAGAAAAAGATCCAAATCATTGTCCCTATCAAAATCACTAAAAGCTGCTGATCCGTTAATAGGTACAAAGGGAGTATTTGGTATCAAACTAAAAAACCCATTACCATCATTTCTATATAAAAATGCATAGGTAGAAGTTGAACCAGAAACTCTTGCGAATCCTGCCATAAAAACATCCATATCATTATCATTATCAATGTCTCCCAAAATCATTGCTCCAGAACCATTTAATCCAGGAAAGCGCCTATCTAAATCCATTTTGAATTCACCGCTACCATTATTTAGGTAAACTTGGACTGTTCCCTGTGACGCACTGTTTTCACCGTTCAATATAATATCATCATCATTATCTCCATCAATATCCAAAACAGCTAAGTTTCCACCTGTACCATCAAATGGTGGGGATGCTGTAACTAAATGGAAGTTTCCTAAACCATCATTGCTATATAACTTTGATATTTCCCTATCCGTGTCAATGTTAAACCCATTTATTAATAAATCTGGATCGTTATCGTTATCCACATCCTCAAATGCCACTGAGCTGTAATATACCCCTTCAATTGTAGCACCCAATGCTTCGCTGAACACTCCACTACCGTTGTTTTCATAGAGCTTAGAAATAGGATCGCTGCCATTAAAACCTGTCAGTAATAAATCTTCATCGTTATCCCCATCGATATCAGAGAAAGAAACAGCACCTCTTTCAACACCTTCAAATGGGGTTTCTGAAACCAATGTAAAATTACCTGAACCATCATTTTCATACAATTCGGATATTAAGTCATTAACACTATTTCCTGTAATTAATAAATCTAAATCATTGTCACCATCAATATCGGAAAAGGTTGAAGTGCTTCTGTAAACATACTCAAATGGAAGCCCAGACATTGCGGTAAAGCTATTACTCCCATCATTTTTGTATAAATTTCTGGTAACAACTGTACCATTGCTGCCTGTAATAAACACATCCAAATCATTATCCCCATCAATGTCCACTAAGTTCACTGAACCAGAGGAAACACCTTCAAAAGGAGTAGCCGCTACTAAAGAAAATACTCCTGTACCATCATTTTCATACAAGTTAGCTACTCGTGCTGCTGCTGCGGCATCGTATCCTGTAATGATAACATCTTGATCGTTATCATTGTCATAATCACCAAAACTGATGGCACTAAGATAAACACCTGGAAAAATGGTATCATTATTTCTAATAAATACCCCGCTACCATTATTTATCCACAACTCGGTAACCGATGTAGTTCCATCATATCCAGTAATAAGCAAATCCTGATCATTATCATTATCCACATCAGCAAATGCTATTTCTCCATCCGTAATACCTTCAAAATATATATAGTTCTTTTTTGTAAACCCTCCAAACCCGTCATTTAAATATAATTGTGTTTCCCGTGATTTATATGTAGTAAATCCTGCGATAACAACATCTTGATCATTATCTCCGTCTACATCAGCAAAGGCTATAGATCCATTTGTTGAACCTTCAAAATATTCAACAATCTCAGGCATACTGTAAGTTGGCAGAACTTCTTCAAATTCTACTATTTGGGCATTAGCAATTGTTATACTTAAAAGAAAGGTATAAATCAAAAAACGGGTTATTGTAGAGCTTTTCATGATGTGCTAAATTTTAAAAAATGAAACAAGGAAATCCTAATTAATCGTGCAGGTTAAAAAATCTGGAGAAGTCTTTCTACTGAAAATTTAATTTTCAATAATACATAACCGTTTATAATATTAAAAAATTAAACACAATAGGTCAATACTCAATTTGAGTACTTTGAGTTGATTTTAGATTAGATGCAAAGATTTTAGATGAAATACTTAATAAATAACAATATATGTCGTATTCTCTTTACAGTAGAAAATTCAATTGAGCTTAAAAAGACAAATTAATTACCTAAAGAGATGAAATAACATTAGGCATATGCAGAATTTCCACAAAGTAAATTTCTACTTTATAAATAATAACGTTAAGTTGAAAGTTAAGATTTTAAATGTTGTTTTGGGACTTCAGAATGTTTGAAATTCTAGTGTTTTTTTTACGATTGAAGTTTCTGAATTAATAATGCACAGTTCCTTTTAAAGTGCAATTCGACAAATCACTATAAACAAAATAGCCCTCTGAATCAGAGGGCTATTTGTGATCGCGACAGGATTCGAACCTGTGACCGTCTGCTTAGAAGGCAGATGCTCTATCCAACTGAGCTACGCGACCTAAACCTTAAGGAAAACGATTTCCGTTTTCGGTTTGCAAATATAAAATTAACTACATACCCAACCAAAAGAAATGTTTATAATTTTAAATTTATTGCAATTCCCTATTTTTTTGAATTTTTGAAGGTTTACATACTAAATCCTAGCTTCAAAAGTTATATTTTTAGCCACCTAAACCTATGTTTTTAATGAAACGTTACTTATACTTTACCCTCGCCTTAGGATTTTTATTGCTTTGGAGCTCTTGCCGAAAGGATTTTGAGTTCTCACCCAGTACGGGAAGCCTTGAATTTTCAAAAGACACCGTTTATTTAGATACCGTTTTCACGAACATTGGCTCAAGCACTTATAATTTAACCGTCCATAATAGAAGCGACAACGATATTTCCATTCCTACAGTAAGGTTGGCATTGGGCGAATCTTCAAATTACCGCTTGAGTGTTGATGGGATGGCTGGAAAGAGTTTTGAAAATGTAGAAATCCTATCTAAAGATAGTTTGTACATTTTTGTTGAGTCCACCATCGATATCAATAATTTCCCAAACACCAATGGTGAATATCTTTATACCGACCAAATAGAATTTGATTCTGGAAATAACCTTCAAAAAGTAGAATTGGTCACGTTGGTTAAGGATGCCGTTTTTATTTATCCAGGGCGTGATGGCACAACAAAAGTCATTGAAACCCTAACTCTTGATTTGGGTGGCGAATTGGTGGAAACCGATTTGCAAGGCCGTGAGTTGCTACCCGAAGAATTGACCTTAACAAATGAAAAACCTTATGTTATTTATGGTTTTGCAACTGTACCCAACGGAGAAACACTAACTATTGAACCCGGTGCGCGATTACATTTTCATGATAATTCGGGTATTATTGTTTCTAACGGAGCTTCCATAAACATGAATGGGGCGTACAGCAGCGACCAAGAATTATTGGAAAACGAAATCATTTTAGAAGGCGACAGATTGGAACCTTTATACGCGGACATTCCGGGCCAATGGGGAGCCATTTGGTTGTTGGATGGCAGTTTGAACAACACCATCAATTACACTACCATAAAAAACGCAACTATTGGTATTTTATGTGATGGCAATCCGAACGAAACCAATAACAAACTCACCATTACCAATTCGCAAGTTTACAATTCCAGCAGTTTTGGTGTTTTGGGTAGAAACACATCCATTATGGGCGAAAATGTGGTACTGAACAATGCCGGTTTGTCCTCTTTTGCAGGTACTTTGGGTGGAAAATATAACTTTACGCACAGTACTATTGCCAATTATTGGAATACCAGTTCCAGACAATTCCCTGCACTTTTGCTAAACAATTTTGTTTTGGACGAAGAAAACAATGCCGCTCTTGCCGATTTAACCGAAGCGAACTTTAACAACTGTATTATTTATGGCAATGATAATCCTGAAATTCTTTTGGACGAACTGGAAGACGACAATGTAGTTTTCAACTTTAAATTTACCAATTGCTTGATAAGATTTGATAGCAGAAACACCAATTTAACGGGGCCGAATTACGACTTAAACGACACCAACCATTACGAAGGCAATATTTTTAACCAAGACCCCAACTTTTTCAAAGTCGATGAAAATATGCTGGTTATTGGTGAAGAATCGGCAGCCATTAACCTTGGCAATCCTACTTTTGCATCTCAGGTACCTTTCGATATTTTGAATGTGGACAGAACCACATCGCCAGACTTAGGCGCCTATCAGCACATTACTTTTCCTGTGGAGGAATTATCAGATTAATTAAAAGTGGTCTTATAATCTTTTAAAAATCGTTCCCGTTCCACTAAACAAAAAAATAAATGTTCACAAACCCATTCCCATTCATGAAAAACAAAGTACTATCAAAATTGACAATCATTTTATTCACTTTAGCCCTAGCATCATGTGCTAGTGAAAATGTCAATCCAACTGATGATTCCGTTCTAACGGTGCAATCAACAAACATAAAATATGACTCTGCAACCATCTCTTGGAATTCTTTAAATGGTAGTGGTACATTGCTATACAACATATATCTAAATGGAATTCTAGAAGCAGAATTAATACCAAATTTAAACTATACTTTTATTAACTTGAAGGAAAACACAACTTACACTGGAAAAGTTGAGGCTGTTGATAACACTGAAGTTATAAAATTTTCCAATTTTGAGTTTACAACAAAAGAAAGCACAAATACGGATGTAGCTCCTTCCAGCTTCAATACAACAGTAAAACATCTCGGTCATGTTTCCACCACCATACAATGGACTGCCTCTACTGTTACCAATAATGCCAATATTACCTACAGTGTTTTCATCGGAAATCAATTAATTGCATCAAACTTAAGCGATTTAGAATTATATATCCCCAATTTAACAGCTAACAAAACTTATAATGGTTATGTAAGGGCTTTTAATGGAAATGCATTTACCGATTCAAACTTTAATTTTACAACAGTGCCTTCTAAAGTTTTCAATGGTCGTGTAATTCTGGAAACGCAACAAGAAGTCGATGATTTTGCATCAAATCATTATACTGAAATCACTGATTGGTTAATTATAGGATATACAAATATTACCTCAGACATCGTGGATTTGGAAGGCTTACAAAGTTTGGTTGCCGTACAGGGCTCCCTTTTTGTTTCCTCAAACCCCGTATTAGAATCTACACATGGGCTGCAAAATATATCCAACGATTTAAACGCCATTGCAATTGTAGATAATTTAATCCTAAATGATTTAAGTGGTTTTTCCGGCATAAATAAACTCTTAGACTACATTAATATTGTTAACAACCCCGAGATAACTACTTTAGATGCCTTCTCAGGAATGACAAATGGTGTCACCGCTGTAAATGTAGAGCTTACAAACAATGATAAATTAATAGATATTGATGGTTTAAGTCAATTAGACTTATTTTCGGTTTACATTAGAGACCACGAACTATTGGACAATATTGATTTAATAAATAGCTCAGATAGCAATACACTTGGCCAGTTATATATCTTCAACAATAAAAACCTAAATGATTTTTCTCCTCTAAGCAATATTACTTTAATTAAGGGTAGCTTAACAATTGGATACAGCAATATAACCAATTTGGATAATCTTAGTAATTTAACTAGAACTTTTGGTGATTTAAATATATGGTATAATGGTATGCTTACCGATTTATGTGGTCTACAAACTATTGTTCAGAGTAATATGATTGGTGGATTATATAACGTACATGACAACGCCTATAACCCAACTTTTCAGGAAATAAATGATGGCAGTTGTTCTTCCAATTAAATTCATCTTATAAGACAAAAAATCCTGCCAATAGCAGGATTTTTTTTGTGTCAACCTGAACTTGTTTCAGGTTCTCATTTTATTATGTGCAGAAAAAGACTTCGACTCCGCTCAGTCTGACAATTCACCACAAAACATAATATAGTTTATGCAAACAATGGTCTTCCAGACATCATGGCATTTACTTTTTCTTTTACAGCATCCAAAGTGGCTTCATCTTCGAAGTTGGTAATCACTTCATCAATCAATTCCACAATGGCAGCCATGTCAGCTTCTTTAAGTCCGCGTGTTGTAATGGCTGCCGTTCCTAAACGAATACCTGAAGTTACAAACGGTGATTTATCATCAAATGGTACCATGTTTTTGTTAACGGTAATGTCCGCTTTTACAAGAGCTTGCTCAGCATCTTTACCTGATACGTTTTTGTTTCGTAAATCAATCAACATACAGTGATTGTCCGTTCCGCCAGAAATCAAGTTATAATCTTTTGCAACCAAAGCTGCAGCCAAAGCCGCTGCGTTCTTTTTTACTTGAAGTTGGTAATGTAAAAACTCATCGGTCAACGCTTCACCAAAAGCAATCGCTTTCGCGGCAATGATATGCTCCAACGGACCTCCTTGGTTTCCGGGGAATACCGCAGAATCCAATAAGGATGACATTTTACGCAAGCTTCCGTTTTTCAATGTTATGCCAAATGGGTTATCAAAATCCTGCCCCATCATTATCATTCCACCACGAGGACCACGCAAGGTTTTGTGTGTTGTTGTGGTTACGATATGGCAATGTGGAAGCGGATCGTTCAAAATACCTTTAGCAATCAACCCAGCAGGATGTGAAATATCGGCCATTAAAATAGCTCCAACGCTATCTGCAATTTCCCTAAAACGTTTAAAATCGATATCACGGGAATAAGCAGATGCCCCGGCAATAATTAATTTTGGTTGCTCTTTTGTGGCAATCTCTTGAATTTTATCATAGTTTAGAACCCCTGTTTCTTGGTCAACACCATAAAACACCGGATTGTAAAGTTTACCAGAAAAGTTAACAGGCGAACCGTGGGTTAAATGCCCACCGTGCGATAGGTCGAACCCTAAAATTTTATCACCAGGGGTTAAACAAGCGTGGTAAACCGCGGTGTTGGCCTGACTTCCAGAGTGCGGCTGAACATTTACATACTCAGCACCAAACAAAGCCTTGGCACGATCAATGGCTATTTGCTCCACTTCGTCAACCACTTCACAACCACCGTAGTAACGTTTTCCGGGGTAGCCTTCAGCATATTTATTGGTGAGTACCGAACCGGCAGCTTCCATCACCTGTTCGCTCACAAAATTCTCTGAGGCAATCAGTTCAATACCATGTAGTTGGCGCTCCTTTTCGGCTTGTATAAGTTCAAAAATTTGTTCGTCGCGTTGCATATAAAATGTTGTTCTAGTTAAATATTCGGCAAAAATAACAAATAGATTAGTTAAACTTGTCAAAAAACATGCATTTAGCATGAAGTTTTTAACCATTTTATCAACGGGTGGAAGCCGTGCATATTTTTTGCATTTTTTTTATTTAAAATAAAAATTTTATGTAGGTTTGATAACAATTCGTCAAAACAGATTCAATTAATCAAGACATAAAGTTATGCCGTTATCCGCTAACAATCCAGATAGAACTTCGTGGTTGCACGTTGATAAAAATTCAGATTTCCCCATCCAAAACATTCCTTTTGGGGTGTTTTTAACCCGTGATGACATCATTACGATTGGCACACGTATTGGCGATACAGCCATTGATTTGGGTGCATTGCACCAGTTGGGGTATTTTGAAGGCATTCCTTTAACGGATGATATCTTTCTGCAAGATTCGTTAAACGACTTTATTGCAGACGGCAGAAAAACATGGCGTGCCGTTAGAAACCGCATTGCCCAGATATTTGATAAAAGCAACCCTATTTTAAAGGATAACAAAAGCCATAAGGAAATTGTGTTGTTCCGATTGGACGAAATAGAAATGCAATTACCAGTTCACATTGGCGATTACACCGATTTTTACTCCAGCCTAGAACACGCCACCAACGTGGGCAGCATGTTTCGCGACCCTGAAAATGCCCTGTTACCAAATTGGTTGCACATTCCTGTTGGCTACCACGGCAGAAGCTCGTCCGTTATCCCATCAGGCATTCCGGTGCACCGTCCACAAGGGCAAACCCTGCCCAATGGAGCTACCGAGCCTGTTTTTGGCCCAAGCAAATTGGTGGATTTTGAATTGGAAATGGCGTTTATTACTACTGCCGCGAACGATTTGGGCGAACCTATCCCCATAGATGAAGCCGAGGAATATATTTTCGGTTTGGTGCTGCTGAACGATTGGAGTGCGCGCGACATACAAAAATGGGAATACGTGCCGCTAGGTCCGTTTTTGGCCAAAAACTTTGCAACCTCCATTTCGCCATGGATTGTAACGCTTGATGCTTTGGAACCATTCCGTGTGGCTGGCCCAAAACCCATTAAGCCACAAATGGAATACCTTAAATACAAAGGCAACAAAAGTTACGACATCAACCTGGAAGTTTCCATCAAACCTCATGGCGCCAAAGAAACTGTGGTCTGCAAATCGAACTTCAAATACATGTACTGGAACATGGTACAGCAGTTGGCACACCACACCATTAACGGTTGCCCTGTAAATTCGGGTGATTTAATGGGCAGTGGCACCATTTCGGGCCCAACCGAAGACAGCTACGGCTCTATGCTGGAACTTACTTGGAAAGGCGAAAAACCAATTAAAATGAAGGACGGCACTGAGCGCAAATTCATTAATGACAAGGACACCGTTATCATGCGTGGCTATTGCGAAAAGGATGGTACCCGAATTGGCTTTGGCGAGGTTTCCACAAAACTGCTTCCCGTTTACGGTAAAAAATGATTTGTTTTGTCATTCCTGCGTCTGCGTTCGCTGAAGCTTTAGCAGAGGCGCAAGGCAGGAATCCTAAATAAAATACTGTATTCCGCATTAAGCCTGCCCTCCGTCAGTTATGAATTCAGGGTGGAAAAACATTATTCTATTTAAACCAATTACCACCATAAACCAAGTGTCACCTTGAGCATTGGTAGAAAAGAAAATATTTTTTCTTTGAAAGCCCCCTGCAAAGCACGCATGGAGGTCTTTTGGAGTTACAATTCCCAATTAGGTTTCGACTGCGCTCAACCTGACAAAATGTTTTATAACTGAACATTTGTAGGCAACATAAATCGGAACTAAATACAAACAGATTGCTTAGTACCTCGCAATAACGTCTCGGTATTTTTATTCATAATAATTCCTACAAAACGTTTAATTATTTCACATTTAAACGGATTTATTAGTATTTCATCTATATTTTTACTACTTTGGCACCGAAATTGTTTTGACACCCAAATAAACCTAAACGATTAACCTATGAAATGCCTATTAATAAAATTCCAAAACAAGCTTAATGATAATATGGGCATTGCATCTGACCTATTAAAAACAAATAAATTTTAACAGATGAAAAAACTATTACTTTTTACGTTAGCCCTAGCGCTTGTATGGTCTTGCAGCACAAGCAGACAAATGGAAAAAGCCGTGAGCATTGGCAATTACGACCATGCCATTAACGATGCCATTGGCAAGCTAAGAGTCAATAAAGACAAAAGAGGAAAATCTGATATCATCCTAATGCTACAGGAGGCTTTTTACAAAGCCAATGCTCGCGATTTGGATAATATCAATTACCTGAAACAAGACAGCAATCCAGAAAACTTTATAAAAATCTACGATCTATACGTGTCGTTGGACAACAGACAAGAGCGCGTAAAACCGCTTTTACCCTTGTATGTTGATGGCCAAGAGGTGCGTTTGGATATGAAAGATTACACCAGCTCTATGATTGCTGCCAAAGACAAGGCCTCAGAGGTATTATACGGCAACGCAATTGGGCTTTTAAAATCTAAAACCAGCAATAAATTGGACTACCGTTTTGCGTACGACCAATTGCGCGACATTGAGGACATTAACCCCAATTACAAAGATGTGCGTAACCTTATGGAAGTGGCCCACCAAAAAGGAACCGATTTTGTATTGGTTGAAATGATTAACGATACCCAAAAAGTAATTCCGCAGCGTTTGGAAGACGATTTATTGAACTTCAGCACTTACGGATTGAACAACCTTTGGGCGGTGTACCACAACAACCCCGTTAAAGATGTAAACTACGATTACAACATGCGCGTTAATTTACGCCAAATCAATACCTCGCCAGAACAGGTTAAGGAACGCCAAATCGTTAAGGAAAAGCAAATTGTTGATGGCAAAAAACTGTTGTTGGACGAGCGCGGAAACCAAGTTAAGGACAGCCTTGGCAATGCCATAGAGGTAGATAACCTAAAAACCGTGCGTTGCGAATTTTATGAGTTTACCCAATTTAAGGCTGTACAGGTTACCGGAAATGTAGAATACTACAATTTAAACACCAAGCAATTGGCAGATGCCTTTCCGGTAGATAGCCAGTTTGTGTTTGAACATATTTATGCCGATGCACGTGGCGACCGCCGTGCGTTGGAAACCACCTTGTTGCCATTTTTACAACAACGTGCCGTGCCCTTCCCTACCGAAGAACAAATGATATACGACTCTGGGGAAAATTTAAAGCTCCAGCTTAAAAACATTATGAATACGTATTCGTTGAATGAACAATATTAAAGAAAACGCCCAATTTAAATTGGGCGTTTTTTTGCTCTATCTAGTTTACTTCTTCAAAAACATTCATCATCATATTATAATGTCCTTCGTGGTCGGTTAAAATAAAAATATCTTTAAATACTTTCTTGTAAGCCTCTATTGTTCTGTCTTGAAGTTCAACGAACAAATCATCATTAATGCTGTGCGAACCATCATTAATCCAAGCAATTAAAGACCGACATATTTCCTGTTCTTCTTTAGTTTCAAATTTTAAGATTAAGTCATCATCTCCATATTTTCCAAGCAGCTTGAAATAATTTTCAATAATCCTACGCATTATGTTTTGAATTGTCAAACTAGATTTTATTCCGTCACTTTTTAATTCTTGCCAAAGAAGTTCATACGAAGACTGGATTGGGTTATCCATCCCAAAGCTTTGCAAACTTGTTACTTTATCATTTTTTCTTAAAATCCAAAAATTAGTTTTGTTGCAAATTTTTGTTCTACCGTCAATAAAAGAAACTTCTTTATGAAAATATACGTTGTGAGTTAATAAAATCAATTGTTTAATATTCCCATTATCTGCTTTAATGGATTTGATTATCTCTTTTAAAAGAGTACTAACAACAAACAAAACATTACTGTCTAGACTGGAAATTGGGTCATCAACCACCAAAACTCTTTCATTATTTACCACATCTTCTGAAATTCCTCCTTTTGCTAATTGTAGATAATATAGAAACGTTATAAAAGTAATTTCACCTTCACTTAGTGTTGATTCTGCAATTGAACCGTCCTCTCGCTGAATTTGATAAAAACCTTCCTCATCTGCAGGAACGATTTCAAAATTCAAAAATCCGTAGGATTTTAATAATCTATTGATTTCGTCAATAGTTGGCTGAATGCTTGTAACATTCTTGCTTAATTCTTTTATTTCTGCATCCAGTTTCCGGTATTCATCTGTTTTCGTTTTATACTGAGATTCTAAGCTTGTAATTCCTTTTTCTAAACCATCCTTTTTTTTATTAAAATCGGTTATTTCTGTTTTGTATTCTTCAACTACGAATTTCCAAATGGCTTTAATAAGATTGTTTCGTTCACTTGTGTAATTGACTACAATTTCATTATGTTTTTTAATTTCAGTATTGGCTTGATTGATTAACTCAACAATTAAATCAGATTGCTCTTTTATAGATAATAGCTCAATACTTCTGCTTGGTTCTTTAATTTTATTATTTAGATATTCATTGTTTGTAGTGTTTTGACTTATCAATGTTTTTAAAAAGGCTGAAAATCGATCAATATCAAGCATAGTACTCTTCAGCGCCCTTTGGTCTGTTTCAATTGTATTTAACTGATTTATTATGTTTTGTGTTAAAGTATTGTATTCTTGTTTCAGATCTTTAATTGAATTGATGTCATTCAGATATGTTTCATCGAAGTAATTTTCCAATTGATTCTTAAAATCATCCGTTATAGTTTTTTCTTGACAAAATGGACAAGTTTCGTCTTGGATGTAATCTCGCCCTTGATTTACCCAATCGTTAATATTTAATTTTTGAATTAACTTGGCAATATTTACATCGGCTTTACCAACTATAATTTTTTTCCAAATTCCTTTTGCCTCAATTTCCAAAACTCTATCGAATGAAATTTTGCTTATAGGATTTATACTTTGTGGCTGTTCACCGAATATTGTTTTAGCTTTTTGGTTTAAAATGCTTCGAGTTTCTAATGTAGAGGAATTGGATTTTGATTCTTGAAGTAGCTTATTTTTAAATGGTTCCTTTTGCAAAGTTCCAACAAAAGCTTCCTTAAAATCAAGCTCATATTTTTTGTAAACTTTTGTCCAAGTGGCTTCTTTAAATTCGTTTTCTAATTTTTCTTTTTCTAGTTTTTGAGTTTCTAGTGTTTCCTTTTTCTTGACACCTTCAGATTTGATTATTTTTAGATTTTCGCTTTTTTCTTCTATCACCTTTATTTGTTCTGCAGTTGCTTCACCAAGAGTAAAAACTCCATTCAGTTTTCCTTTACCAAAGTTTCGCTCTCTAAATTCTTTATTATAAACCAAAACATTCAATGGCAAATCATTTTGCCAAGCCATCGAACAATTAACAAATTTCAAATCTGAATTATCGTAAATAAAGTTTGAAATTGTTGTTTTTCCGCAACCATTTGAACCATAAATAAAATTGATTTTCTTTAAATCATTCAGTTGTACTCCTTCATCGTCATATGTTGCAACGTTTTTAATGTCAACCGATAAAATCATAGTTAGTTTTCTTAGGAAGGTTAATTCTTAAAATCAAATTAGTCTAAAATATTTTAGAAAATTAGAATTTTCTTACCAAAAAAACAATACGTAGTCCTACTTATATTAAGGTAATTTCATTCAAAAGTATATAAAACCAAAGTATTGGTTTTGCCTCGTAGCTCCTGTTGCCCTAAACTCTTTAATATATAATTGGCATTAAGGTTTAAGGCGTTTACCAAGGGTTCAGAAATCAAAACATCAACCCCATAACTATTGCAAAGCGCCTGTATGCGGGCGGTGGTGTTTAGTACATCGCCGGTAAAAATTATGTCTTTTTTAATGCTGCCTATTTCGCCCGTTGTTACCTTTCCCATATGAAACCCAGCCTTAAAGGTGGGCACCTCGCCAAATTTGTTTTGGTACCAAGCCTCACGCTTTTTTAAACTGGCTTTCATGCCCTCAAAACAGGTTATGCAATTGTTGTTTTTTATGCCCTTTTTATAGGGCCACGATACTACAATTTCATCGCCCACATATTGGTAAATCTCGCCAGAGTGCTCTATTATGGGTTCGGACAAATCGCGGTAATAGGCATTAAGCAGCTCAAAATACTTAATATGCCCCAAACGCTCAGCCATGCTGGTGGAGGCTTTCATATCCAAAAACATAAAAATACGGGTTTCCTCTTTGGGCTTGTGGTACTTGCCCGTTAAAAAGTTAAGCAACACGTCATGGCCCATATTATCGCTAATCTCGGCATAAAACAACGAGGCCAGCATCGAAATGGCCAACTGCAAGGCCGTGCTCCAAAAGGTTAGGCTTTTTAAAAAAGTGAAAAACTTGTGCCAAACGGCCTCGTCCCATACCGAGGTTTTTAGTTCCAAACTCGCCGCAATGGGAAAGGTTATAAAGACAATCAGCCCCAAAAACAAAGCATAGATGAGTGCTTTGCCCAGTATTTTTTCCAGAAAACTGCGTTTGGCAAACAGGGCGTTTAAATAAAAGCGTTCAATTGTGCCAACCACCAACCCCAGTACAAAAATGAGGCTACTGGCAAAAAGCAGTACCCTGTAATCTACTTTTATGGCACCCGTGGCCACTTGGTTTGGTGCGGCGGCATGCTCGATAAACAAAAACACAAAGGCAAATACCAACCAAATGATACCAAAGGGCAGTATTTTAGAAAGATGATGTTTTGCTTTGGGTGTTAACACGCGGTTGCTTTTGTTACGGCAGCAACGAAGTTAACCTTTCGTGTTGGAAAAAGAAACCATAAATGGATTAAAATCCATAGTTTTTAGCAAGAATGAAATTCATTTTTGGTATTAGTGTCATTCCGAACAAGGTACGCGGAGGAATCCCATCATTATATCTTTATAATGAGATTTCTCACTACATTCGAAATGACAAAATGCTCGAAAAGATTATTATTGATTTTTCAAAGCCACCTAAAACCTACCGTTTTATTTTTCCGGAAGTGTCGCCTTCCATTAAACTAATCACATTATCCAAAGAAACCATATTGACGTCTCCAGGAACGGTATGTTTTAGTGCACAAGCCGCCGTTGCAAAATTCAGGGCATGCAAATCATCCTCATAATGCAATAGGCCATATATGAGGCCAGAAGCATAAGCATCGCCAGTACCAACGCGGTCTATAACATGGCTAATGTCCAACGTTTCGGTTTTGATGTATTCTTGCCCGTTCCACATTTTACCGGTAATTTGCTGATGGGACGCACTAATGGATGTTCTCGTTTTCCCCACAACTTTCGCAATGCGTGGAAAAGCATCCATAAGTTCTTTGGCCGAGGCTTGAAATCCGCCGCCTAATTCCCCAAGTCCAAACATTTCATAAATGCCGCGATTACTTGAAAATACAATATCGCAATGCTTCGTTAATTCTGGCATAACCTCTTGCATGGTTTTGCCATATTTCCACATGTTTTTGCGCGAGTTAATATCGCCCGAAACCGTTATGCCCATTTTGTTGGCGGTTTTAACAGCGTCCAAACAACACATGGCCGCTCCTTCTGAAATGGCCGGCGTAATGCCTGTAAAATGAAACCAATCTGCCCCTGTTAGCACTTCTTCCCAGTCAACCATATGGGGCTGTATTAAGGAGAAGGCAGACCCTTCCCGTTCATAAATAACTTCACTGGATCGATGTACGGCGCCTTTTTCCAGAAAATATTTCCCCATCATGTTATCGCCATATACCACGTGGTCGGTACTCAGCCAATGCATACGCAAAAATTGGGTGGCGGCTTTTCCAAGGGCGTTATCCGGAAAACGGGTGACGTGGGACGCCTTCATGCCCAAATAGCCACAAGAAATGGCCACATTGGCCTCCCCGCCTCCATAAACAAGGTCGAAAGAGGTTGCTTGTGAAAATTTTGAATAGCCCGGTGGTGATAAGCGCATCATGACTTCGCCAAATGTTACTAGTTTTTTAGCCATTATATCGTTTAGTTAAAGTTATTTTAGCTGTTTGAAGATATCCATAAATTAGTTACCTCACAAGAGTATCTCCCTTAAAGTTCTATTAGAAGGAAATAAAGTTAAAGGAATTCTTCAAGTAAATTTAACCCAAGAATTTCCCAGAAGTAATTTGCGCCAAGCCTGAAGTACTTAAATTATAAAGATAAACCCAAGTTTTTAGGTTCGTTCCGTCTTCCAAAAAGGCGGTGACCAATTCCTTTTTATACAAATTGGGTTTGGGTTGGTTTGGGCCTACGCCCTCGTATTCGTCCAACACTTTAAAAACGGAATCGGCTTCTTTTATTTTGAAAACCTTTCCGAATACTTTTTGTGACGGGTCGTTGCCCAACACAGCCCCTGGATACCAAGACACTTTATAAAGTTTGCCATAAAAATAGCCACTGCCCACACATTCGGAATGGGCTTCCAAGAACTTGGCCATCTCGTGATTGGAGTCTTTTAAAAGTGTACCGTAAACAAAAAGATATTCAGGTTTCATTTTAGGTGTTATGCAAATCGCTGTAAATCTAAATCGTTAACAGCGCCGTGGCTAGCGTGTGCTACCACCGTTCCGTTTTTAACCACCAAAAGCTGTGGCGATTCGTGCACCACCTGAAAGGTTTCGGCAATGGCGTTTGAAATATCACGATAGGCAATCAAATCCAAATAATACAAATCAGCCTGATTTTCATCAAAATCAAAGTCTTTTTCAAATTGGTTTTTCACCATTCGGCTAATCCCACAACGGGTAGAGTGTTTAAAAATGAACTGTGTTTTGGTTTCCGATTTGGTTTTAATCTCTTCTAATTGTTGCAATTCGGTTAAGCTTATCCAAGACAATTGTTTTTCTTCAGTTGTTTCGGTTGAACTTCCGAAGATCTTATTTAATAATCCCATATAATTTAAAATCTTTCTCCTCAAAATACGTTTTGAGGAATCATTAATTTGTCATTCCCGCGAAGGTGGGAATCCATTTTCATCTCCTAAGTCGACATAAATCCCAAAGCTTACAAACCGACAAAAAGTCACTAAAAATAACACTTCGGCGGACATTTTGTCTCGTAAACTACCTTGGTAAGATAATTGACCTATACAAGGTGTAAAAATAAAAAAACAACACCCTTTCTTGTAAAAAGAATTGAAAAAATAATATAACATGAACTTGAACAATTATACCATTAAATCGCAGGAAGCTATACAGCAAGCGCAACAAATTGCTCAGGGCTTCGGTCATCAACAAATTGAAAATGAACATATTTTCAAGGGCATTTTTGAGGTTGATGAAAACGTGCTACCATTCCTTTTGAAAAAGTTGAATGTAAACGTTTCTATACTGCAACAAGCATTGGATAAACAGCTTGAAAGCTTTTCTAAAGTTTCGGGTGGCGAACTCATGCTATCCCGCGAAGCCGGAAAAACACTTAACGAGGCTGCTATCATTGCAAAAAAAATGAAGGATGATTATGTGTCTATCGAGCATTTAATTTTGGCTGTTTTTAAATCGAACAGTAAAATTGCCCAAATGCTGAAAGACCAAGGCGTTACCGAAAAAACCTTATCCGCAGCCATTGCAGAGCTTAGACAAGGTGACCGTGTAACATCCCAAAGTCAGGAAGAAACTTATAATGCGTTAAATAAATACGCCAAAAACCTAAACCAATTGGCCAAAGATGGCAAGTTGGATCCTGTAATTGGTCGTGATGAAGAAATTAGACGTATTCTTCAAATCCTTTCACGAAGAACCAAAAACAACCCTATTTTGGTTGGTGAACCGGGCACAGGTAAAACGGCTATTGCCGAAGGTTTAGCGCATAGAATTATTGATGGCGACGTTCCTGAAAATCTTAAGGACAAGCAAATTTTTGCCTTGGACATGGGGGCCTTAATAGCCGGTGCCAAATACAAAGGTGAGTTTGAGGAACGCCTAAAAGCCGTAATTAAGGAAGTAACCAGTAGCAATGGTGATATCGTGCTGTTTATTGACGAAATCCACACCCTTGTGGGTGCTGGTGGCGGACAAGGTGCAATGGATGCGGCCAATATTTTAAAACCTGCCCTAGCCCGTGGTGAATTACGTGCTATTGGTGCCACCACTTTGGATGAGTACCAAAAGTATTTTGAAAAGGACAAAGCTTTAGAACGTCGTTTCCAAAAGGTAACCGTCAACGAACCCGATACCGAAAGCGCCATTTCCATATTGCGCGGTATCAAGGAGAAATACGAAACCCACCATAAAGTACGCATAAAAGATGATGCCATTATTGGCGCTGTGGAATTATCGCAACGCTACATCACCAATAGGTTTTTGCCCGATAAGGCTATTGACTTGATGGATGAAGCGGCATCAAAAATGCGCATGGAAATCAATTCCAAACCCGAGGAACTCGATGTTTTGGATAGAAAAATCATGCAGCTTGAGATTGAAATTGAAGCTATTAAGCGTGAAAAAGACGAGGCCAAATTGAAGAGCTTGAGTTCTGAATTAGCAAATCTTAAGGAACAACGCAACGAAATTAATGCCAAATGGAAAAGTGAAAAAGAAGTTGTAGACAACATCCAAAACGCGAAACAGGATATTGAAAACTATAAATTGGAAGCTGAAAAAGCAGAACGCGAAGGTGATTACGGTAAAGTGGCGGAATTGCGCTATGGCAAAATAAAAGAAGCCCAAGAGCAACTGGAAAAATACCAAAAGCAACTGCAGGAACAAGGCGAATCATCCTTAATCAAAGAGGAAGTAACCTATGACGATATTGCCGAGGTGGTTGCCAAATGGACGGGTATTCCTGTTACCAAAATGCTTCAAAGTGAGCGCGAAAAACTGCTTAAATTAGAAGATGAATTGCACAAACGTGTAGTTGGTCAAGATGAAGCCATTGAGGCCGTTAGTGACGCCGTAAGAAGAAGTCGCGCTGGTTTACAAAACCCTAAAAAACCTATTGGAACATTTTTGTTCCTTGGTACAACAGGGGTTGGTAAAACAGAGTTGGCAAAAGCATTGGCCGAGTATTTATTTGATGATGAAAATGCCATGACCAGAATAGACATGAGCGAGTACCAAGAACGCCATGCGGTGAGCCGATTGGTTGGTGCGCCTCCAGGATATATTGGTTATGACGAGGGCGGACAGTTAACAGAGGCCGTGCGAAGAAAACCTTATTCTGTAGTGCTTTTGGATGAAATTGAAAAGGCGCACCCAGATACCTTCAACATTTTGTTGCAAGTGTTGGATGAAGGACATTTAACGGACAACAAAGGTCGTGTGGCAGATTTTAAAAACACCATCATCATCATGACGTCCAACATGGGAAGTGAATTGATACAACAACATTTTGATAATACCAAGGATATCGATTCAGCCATTGAAGCGGCTAAAGTTGACGTTTTAGGATTGTTGAAAAAGTCTGTAAGACCTGAGTTTTTAAACCGTATTGACGATACCATTATGTTCACACCTTTAAGCAAGGAGAACATCATTGACATTGTTGGCTTACAGCTTAAACATGTAACTAAAATGATTGCCAAACAAGGTATTACCTTTGACGCTACCCCAGAAGCAATAGCCTACTTGGCGGAAAAAGGATACAATCCTGAATATGGTGCCAGACCTGTTAAACGCATCATACAAAAAGAAGTCTTAAACGCTTTGAGTAAAGAGATTTTAGCAGGAAAAGTGACCACAGACAGCATTATTTTACTTGATGCCTTTGATGACAAACTGGTGTTTAGAAACCAAGGAGAATTAGTAAAAGAAGAAATTTAAATTATAATAGCTGTTTTTTGTAACAAATTAGGTTGCAAAACAGTCTATTAGTTTGGTTGGTTAGTTGAAAAGCAACACAAATCCGTTCTTTTGGATGCGTGTTGCTTTTCCTTTTTATTTGTACCTTTATAAAAAGATTTTTAAATCGTAAAATATTTACAGAAAAAATCTGTTAAATACGTAGGTAATTTACCGTTGGTCTAAAAACCAAAAAATTACAGAAAACTATAGTTTAAATTATATAAATTAGTAGTTAGGTTACCCCCAAAACCTGCTATAAAACCAACCAAAACCAAACATTTTTTGTTATTCTTTTTAACAAAATACATTAAAACCTACTTAAAACAATGACTGTATCTAATTACATTGACTACACTTTATTAAAACCCACGGCAACCAGTCGGGACATTATAGAATTATGCAATACCGCCAAGGAAAACAATTTTTACAGTGTATGCGTAAACGGTTGCTATGTGGCATTGGCAAGTCAGTTATTGGAAGACAGCAAAGTAAAGGTGTGCTCGGTAGTTGGTTTTCCTCTGGGCAATATGGCAACAGCATCAAAAGTTTATGAAGCAGAAAAAGCTATTGAAGATGGTGCTGATGAAATAGACATGGTTATCAACCTAAGTTTTTTGAAGAGCAAAAACTACGTGGCCGTTTTAAAGGACATAAGTGACGTAAAATTAGCCATTGGAAAAACACCTTTAAAAGTAATTCTTGAGGTTTCGGAATTAAATAAGAACGAAATCATCAAAGCCTGTGAAATCTGTTTGGATGCCAAGGCAGATTTTGTAAAAACCTCCACTGGATTCTCTAAAAGCGGCGCCACACTGACAGCGGTTAAAATCATGAAAAAAACCGTGAAAAACAGAGCGAAAATTAAAGCTTCTGGTGGTATCCGGGATTTTGACACAGCGATAAAGTACATTGATGCCGGTGCCGATAGAATTGGAACTTCTGCTGCCATAAAATCTCCTGAAGACAATCGTAGCATCAGAAACACCAGAATATTTGAGCACTACATTGAAAATGTTGGAAATTCTGGAAAACCAGAAAAATCAAATTCCGAAAGGCTTACCAAAGACAGTTAAAACAGATTATCAACTGTATTCTACAAAAAGGAATTTTTGTGCATGCTGTTTCCCTTTCAAGAAATAAGTGTTTTTCTCATTTAAAACTTGAAACATCTTAACATCATCTATATGCTCAACCGTTGCATAGAGAAAATCGTTTGTTATTTTTTTCAAACCTTTAGATGAATTAAAGTCCATTTCTTTTAAAACACCTTTAAAATCAAAATTCTGATTAATAATATTAAAAGAATGGTCAATATTTCGAGATTCAGTTTCCCTGCCTTTCTTGTTAATTCTATTTTTTAATTCTTCCCAATATTCTTTAATTCCTTTAGATTTCAAATATTCCTTAACCAAAAATTTTAAATACACCAAATTACCAACTATTACCGACTTGAATTGTTTTGAAAAACAAACTTGATGTTTATAATGGTAAATATAATTACTCCACATGCGTTTATGATCTAAATAGCCATAACCTTGATCTAAAATCTCATAACCATTTTCTAAACACCATTTTGCTTGCTCATATAGCGCCATACTTCCTAATGAAAACTTTTCATAAACTATATCATAACCATTTATAGCCGCTCGCATAATTTTACCAAAATGGTATTGAATTGATATTTGAATAGGCTCATTACTATCATAAATAACAAATAATGAAGCCTTATTAGAACGTATGTCATGTATAAGGTTATTTGTTAATTCTTCCCAAGAAGTCAGAACTTCATTAATATCATTTCGCTGTTTAAAACGCACTATCAACATTATTTTTAATGCAGACATTAAAACCGCGTATTCCCCTTCACCTATTACCCCAACGTACTTTTTGCAACTAATATTTAAGCATAGTTCTAAACGCTTTCTTTTCTTGAAAATATGACGGGCGTTTTTACCAAATCTATTTCTCACATAGGAGTCGATGGAATCAAATCCTTTTAAATTAATTGCATAACTAAGATTTTCATGAGTCACATTTTTGGCAAACCAATTTTTTTCAATATTTAAATCAATATAATCTGGAATTAATCGCAAAGAGTAAATAACTTGTTTGTCTGCTTTGCCATTTTTTGTTGAGGGCAGAAAAACAAAACCCTCATTTTTATCATAATTTATGGAACTTATGAAAGACGGCAACATTGATTGTTTAGCAAACAACGTGGGATAAAAATTGATATGCAAAACTCTCATTTAAATCAAATTTGCTGAAATTTGGTCTTAACTTAAATACCTTGGAGCACTAAAAACAAGCTGTTTGTTTAAATATATAAAACAAAGTAAGAATCACCATGATTTTCGGTTTATCAAACAACTACAACGATAAAAAGCAATTAAAAAATCTGCTCTTCCAAATCAAAACAAAGTTCCTTTCCAGTGAATTTTTGAGATAAAACATCTATGGCAGATTCCTTTAACTGGAGAATACGAGGATACCCACCTGTAGTTTGGCAATCGCGCATTAAAACAATCAATTTTCCCGATGGCGTTAATTGCACTGTTCCAGGAATAACGGGTGAGGTAATAATGGGCTCAATGTCGTTTTCAATAGTTTCTTCCAGCTGATAAGCCATCCTATTATTTTCTTTTGAAATGGTGAATTGGGAGGTCAGTAATTGATTTTGTTGTTCTTCGGAAAGCAAATAAAATTCAGGACCCATAAACGCTTCAATTGTTTGGGTGTTCAAATAGGATTTATTTATTCTGACGCTGGCGTGCTTCGAACTATTCTTTATAGCTACGCGTTCTATGTGCAACATATCCCCTTTTCTTAAAATATGCGATGAAGTAATATTAGCAAACATACTTTTGCTCTGCATCACCATTTCCGTATTAAATCCGCCAGAAACCCCCAAATAGCAACGAAAGCCAAGTTCCAATTTCCCGAAAGATAAAATATCACCGCTTTTTACGGCTATAATTTTATTGTTTTTTACGGGAAGGTCATTCAACTTTGGGTTCATTAAGGCTCCTGATATACAAATAAAGGCATCACATTCAAATTGCAAGGTTGCGCCCTTCATGGTCATTTCAATAACGGCAGCGTTTTCGTCATTGCTCAACAAAGCGTTCACTATTTTGGCTGCATAGCGGTCCATAACCCCAGAATACGGCACGCCATATTCCTGATAGCCAAAACGCCCCATATCTTGAACCGTCGAATACAAACCCGGATTTAAAACCTTAACCATCAACCACCTCGCTTTCCAATTGGTAAACCTGAGCATCAACCAAAGTTTTAATGTCTGTATGTTCCTTTAAGGTAATGGGATAAAACTGTATTTGGTCGCCTGCTTTTGCAAAACAAGGTTCTTCTTTATTTATATTAAAAAAGTTTATGGGCGAATTGCCAATGATATTCCAACCACCCGGACTGGCACTCGGATAGACTCCTGTTTGGTTGCCCCCAATGGCCACAGTACCTTGTTCTATTTTTAACCGTGGCGTTGATTTTCTGGGCATCATTATGCGGTCATCCAAACCGCCCAAATATAAAAATCCGGGCAAAAAACCAATAAAGTAAACTGTGTAAATGGCTTCGGAATGAAATTTAATAATATCAATTACTGACAGTTTTTTTGTTTCTGAAATAGCTTCCAAATCAATACCGAAATGAGAATCATAACAAACAGGGATTTTCCATAATTTTGGTTTGGAAGCTGAAGAAATGGTATTAGAATTATAGATTTTTTTCAGTAAGTCAACTTCATCCTGAAAGCCTCTTTTAAAATGGCTATAGACAAGCAAAAGTGAATTGTATGCCGACCTAACTTCGCTGACATTAGCTACATCTGAATACTCAATATTAGTTTTAAAACGCAGTACGTCCTTTAAAATATCTTCTGAAATCAACTTTGGCCATTCGACTAAAATGGCGTGCTCACCGTAGGGCTTAAAAGAGAGTTGATACGCCATACAATCTACCTAATTCTAATGCCCTTGGCTTGCAATTTATTTACCAAATCTTTAACCAATGGAACTGCATTTGGGTTATCGCCATGAATACAAAACGTATTGGCCCTTAAAGGCACCATTTTCCCCGAAATGGTTTTGATTTTTTGAGTGACCACCGCATTATAAACATGTTCGAACATGGTATCTTCATCCTCAATAAGGGCATTTTTATCTGTTCGTGCTACCAAGGTAAGGTTATCATTATAGTTCCTATCGGCAAAGGCTTCGTAAAAAACGGGGATGTTATTCTCAACGGCCAAACGTGCCATCACCGAATTATAAGGCACATAAAGTTCAGAAGGTAACATCAAAGCTTTCATCACCTCTATAATCACTTTTGCAGTTCGTTCATCAACTGCTGCAAGATTGTATAAAGCCCCGTGAGGCTTAACATGGTGAAGTTGTAGATGTTCTTCATCAAGCACGGCAATTAAATCCTTGATTTGGTTTTTAAGAGATGTAAACAACTCCACGCAGGGCATGTTCATGATTTTCCTTCCGAAATTTTCTTTATCTGGAAAGGATGGATGTGCCCCAATTTTTACACGGTGTTGCTTGGCCAATTTTACCACAGTTTTCATCGTGTTGTAATCTCCAGCATGGCCGCCACAGGCAATATTACATGAAGAAATATAGGGCATCAATTGGGCTTCATTTCCAAGTCCTTCACCCATATCTACATTAATATCAATGATTTGATGTTCCACTAAACTAGATTTAAGCCAAACACTTTATTGTGTGTTGCCAGAGATAGTAAGATACTAATTAAAAGGATTAAAAACCCAAAAATATTCAGTCTTGTTGTGTTTCTATGTGTCCCTAAAACAGATTCTTTGTTGACAATCCAAATTAAAACCCCTGCAATTATGGGCAACAAAATGCCATTGGCCACTTGGGCAAACTTAATAATATCAATGGGTTTGATACCCAGCGACGAAAACACAATGCCCAAAACCAAAATAAATAACCAAACCGCCCTAAACTTTTTGGTCTTCATGTTTGCCGACCAACCCAAACAACCGCAGGTTACAAAAGCCGCTGCCAAAGGTGCGGTAATGGCACTTGTAATGCCCGCTGCGAATAAGCCAATGGCTAAAAAATACTTGGAGAAATCACCGAATAACGGCTGCAATCCTTGGGCTAAATCATTGGCGCTTCTAATGTTACCATCCTGAATGGAAGCCGCCGAAACAATGATACTCATGGACACTATGCCACCCAATACTATGGCTATAAAGGTGTCTTTTCTGGCGTATTTTAAATCGGATGTCGATTTCCATTTTTCCTTAACCAACGAGGCGTGCAAAAACAAATTATAGGGCACAACGGTGGTACCAATAAGTGCAATGATAGTGAGCAAGCTTTCCTTTGGGAATTTCGGCACAAAAGCACCTTTTAGAATTTCAAAAATATTTGGTTTGGTGATTACAGCGGTGACAAAAAAAGCTATGCTCATAAGTGTTACCAAACCAATGAGTACTTTTTCAAGAGTTTTGTAATTGCCAAGGTACAGCATCAAAAAGGCCGCTATTCCGATAATTATGCTCAGGAGATTTATGGAAACTTGTCCCAATTTAATATTAGGATTACCAACAATAGTTTCCAAACCTAAAACTCCTCCAGTAATGTTTCCAGCTTCGTAAGCCGCGTTACCAACAACAATGGCGGAAAGCATCAAAGCTATCACCAAAAACTTAGCTACTGGGTTTTTAATGTTTTCCCGAATGATTTCGGCCAAACCTTTTTGGGTAATAATGCCCAGCCGTGCGGACATTTCCTGTAAAACGATGGTTGCGATAACCGACAAAACCATGGCCCAAAGCAAGGAAAACCCAAACGCAACCCCAGCAAGTGTACAAACCGTAACCGTACCAGGACCAATAAAGGCTGCGGCAATTAACGGACCCGGACCTATATTTTTAAACCAATTTTTCAACAGAGGCTAAAGTTGTTTTAATAAAGTTTCAACCGCTGTTTTTAATTGGGTGTCTTCGCCATTGGCTTTGTCATCCGGGTTATTCTTGACCAAGATATCTGGCACGGCCGGCCCCAATTCCATATTGGATTCCGTCTCTTTTACATACCATCCTCTAAAAGGCATTCTTATAGTGGAACCATCTATTAATTTAGTAGAACCCGTTGAAATTACAGCACCAAAAGTTGGTTCGCCAACCAAGGTTCCAAGACCCAGAGATTTATAGGCATGGGAAAATATTTCGGCATTTGAGTAACTACTGGAGTTGCACATGGAGATGGATGGTTTTGTCCAAGAAGCTAGTGGTAAACGATCACTAGCGTAGTACTCCTTAAACTTGGGGTGCTCAGTCTCCAAATTTTTCGTAGCTCCCCGTGGCACCGTGTAAGCATGTTGTTTAACATTTAAAACGGCCATTAAGTAATCCGTAGTCCAACCACCTCCATTGAACCTAACATCTATCACCAATCCGTCCTTGCCCAATCCTGCGGCTGTTAATTCACGTTCAAAATTTTCAAAACTTTGCCAATTCATGCCCTGAATATGTATGTAGCCCAGCCTTCCTTTTGAATATTTTTCGGTTAAACGCTTACGTTCTTTAACCCATGCATTATAGTTTTCTAAACGGTTACTTAATTTTGGTCTGATAACAATTTCAATATCGTTATTACCTCGTTTTACCTCTAAATATATTTTTTCGTTTGATGTACCTTCAAACAAGCTATAAAAATTGAGGCTTTCGGTCAATTTTGTCCCGTTTACATTTAAAATAACATCACCAACATTTATTTTGCTCACACTTTTATCTGCAGGCATATCATCAACTACTTTGGTAACTACAACAGTGCCATTATCATTTGGCTTTATCTCAACACCCAGTAAACCTGTTGACTCCTTCTGTAAATCTTCGCGGTAATCTCCCAACATTAGCCCCATATGGCTGGCATTAATTTGACCGAGCATCCAATTAAATATATTCTGAAAATCAGTTCTTGTAGAGGCTTTCATAGCCAAAGGCTTGTATTTTTTCTTTAAAGCTGTCCAATCTTGACCATGAAAATTGGGGTCGTAAAACCCATCATTTATAGCTTTCCATGCTTCCTCAAAAATTTGGTTTAATTCCTCAATATAATCCACATCCATTTTTGCACTAATTGGTAACGCTTCATTCTTCTCATTTGAAATGGAAACACTTGATAAATTTCCTGAGCCAGAATTCATGATGAAAATGGTCTCCTTTTTATCTGCTACAATATTTGATGGTTTTGTATTACCAGTAGTTATGGCCTTTTTATCTTTTCCGTCCCAAGAAATCTTAAACAAATCAGCTTCTGTTGTAGCATCTCCTCTAGTTCCATCGCCAGTTATATAGTAAATGGTTTTACCGTCTTTGGAAATATACTGACCGAACTCGCCACCAACAAAGGAAGTTACCTGAACTTGTCTTTCGTAAATGTTGTTAAAATCAATTACAATGTCTTTTACAACGCTTTCCTTTTTTTCATCCTCCTTTTTCTCTTTTTCGGGTTTATCAGCATTTTTTTCCTCTTCCCAATCCTGAGCTGTTTTTTCCCAATCGGCCTTGTTTAACCATGTAAACCAAACATCATAGTCGTTATTGTTTCTGTTTGACGAAAACATTAGTTTCTTTCCATCGGCACTCCACAAAGGGTACACATCTTGTTTGGGGTGCATGGAAATGTTAACCGGTTTTTTGGAATTATCAGCCTTGTGTATATAAATTTCACGATTGAAATTTAAGTCGTTTAAACTATAGGCCAACCATTTGGAATCTGGAGACCACGAAACACCTGATGGCGTATCCCAACCATCTAACAAGGTTTTTTCATCGGACATTTTACCATTGGAATCAATTTTTGAAACAATTAACATTCCTCGTCCCTTTTTGTATGCTATCGATTTTCCATCTGGTGAAATTACGGGGTCATGTTCACTTTCTTTGGTATTGGTCAACCTGATTATTTTACGTTTCAGTGTTTTAAATAAGTTTGACTCTTTATTGTCATCAGACTTTAAAAGATACAGATCGTTTTGTCCTTCTTTATCCGAAACAAAAACCAGAGTACTATCATTCAACCAAACAGGCATTCTATCCCTGTATGGTGAGTTGGAAAGGTTTACCGTTTTTTTATTATCCTTATCTGTAGCCCTTAAAAACAATTCCCCCCTAATGACAAAAGCCGTATATTTTCCGTTCGGCGACAAGGCGATTTCTTCAACTTGATTGGAATAGGTTTTATGCTCTATGGGATCGAACCTATAATCTGAACCAATGTTTAGTTTTACCTCTTTAAGTGAATTTATAACGGTGTTCAACACAAATAATTTATCCCCTTGAACCATGGCCAAGTCTTTACCATTTGCACTCACATTAAAAGAAAAAACACCCATATCTTTAAATGAAGTAACTGGAGAAATGTTACCTGTTTTTTGTCCGTTGGCATCGATGTTCAACTTATAAATGTTGTATATACCATCTCTTGATGACTGAAAATAAACGGTAGCATCATCGCCCCATTGTGGATAAAAATCATTGCCTTCAAAAGTTGTAAGTTGGGTATAACTTGCATTCTCGATATCATACAACCAAACATCTCTATTAGCAGGCCCAATATACGCTTCTCGAGAAATTCTACATTCTCCTTTTACAAATGCAATAAATTTACCATTGGGCGATAGTTTTGCATCAAAACCTACAGTGTTCATAAGTCTAAATGGAGTTCCCCCGACCTCGCTAATACTATGGGTTTCCATCTCTCGTTCCACCTGCACAAAATTTCTTCTGGTTGAAAAAATAATCGTTCCATCTTTGGTATAGTCTGTTAGATAATCTGATGCCGAATGAAAGGTGATGCGCTTTGGCATACCTCCATTTTTTGAAATCACATAAATATCTTTGTTGCCATACCTATTGCTTTCAAAGGCAATGGAGTTGCCATCATGGCTCCAAATGGGGTGGGTATCATAACCTTCGTGGATGGTTATTCGTTTTGCATTTGAACCATCAATATTTGCCGTCCAAATATCACCTTGAAAATTAAAGGCTACAAGTTGCCCATCAGAACTTATTGAAGGGTAATTTATCAAAGGTGATTGGGCAAAGCTGAAACATGTTGTAGATAAACTTAAGAATACAAGAAATTTAGATAATACGTTCATGCTAAGTGCAATTTTCTTTTTTAAAAATCTAAAATATACCTTAAAACGACTCTAATTAAATAATTAAGATTTTTTAACACTATCTAATTATGAAATAAAAGGCATTTCATTATAAGTAGCATAAAAAGCATTATACCCCTAATTAATTATTCTATTTTATTATTTGAAACCTTTAATTTTTGAAATTACAACTTGGTTAAAATTTATGCATTGTTTTTTAATTTATTATACTGCATGGCAGATTTTAGACCCGTATTTTTTAAGTCAATCAATCATAAATATTAAAAAATGTCTCTGTGTTAACAGATATGACAATTTATCCCAACCAACCTTCTCTATCCAAACTTCTATATTGAATGGCCTCACTAATATGCGAGCCGTTTACAGCCTCAACTCCTTCCAAATCAGCAATGGTGCGAGCTACTTTTAAAATGCGGTCGTATGCCCGTGCCGATAAATTCAATCGCTCCATGGCTGTTTTTAAAAGTTCTTTTGAGGTGTCGTCCAACTCGCAATGTTTTCTAATTTGTTTGGTATTCATTTGGGCATTGTAATGCACTTTCTCGGAATCTTCAAATCGCTGGGTTTGTATTTCCCGAGCCGCGGTAACACGCTTTCTTATCTCAATGGAAGACTCGCTTTTTCGGTCTTCTGATAGTTTTTCAAAAGGCACAGGGGTGACTTCAATATGAATATCAATTCTGTCCAAAAGAGGCCCCGAAATTTTACTCAAATAGCGCTGCATTTCGGCAGGACTGGACGTAACTGGCGCATTAGGATCGTTAAAATAACCGCCGGGACTCGGGTTCATGCTCGCCACCAACATAAACGACGACGGATAAGTTACTGTGAATTTCGCCCTTGAAATGGTCACTTCGCGGTCTTCCAAAGGTTGTCGTAATACTTCCAAAACATCGCGCTTAAATTCGGGCAATTCATCCAAAAACAAGACACCATTGTGCGATAGAGATATTTCTCCTGGTTGTGGAAAACTGCCGCCTCCAACAAGTGCCACGTTACTAATGGTATGGTGCGGACTTCTAAATGGCCGTTGTGCCATCAAACCTGTATCTTTTACACGACCAACCACCGAATGAATTTTTGTGGTTTCTAAAGCTTCGTGAAGGGTCATGGGCGGTAAAATACTAGGTAAGCGTTTAGCCAACATGGTTTTACCTGCTCCGGGAGGACCAATCAAAATAATGTTATGCCCGCCAGCAGCAGCAATTTCCATACAGCGTTTAATACCTTCCTGCCCTTTTACATCAGAAAAATCAAATTCGGGAAAATCAAGACTTTTGACAAATTCTTCACGTGTGTTGATGATGGTTTGCTCCAGTGGTTCTCCCTTATCAAAATAATTAATGACCTGTTTGATGTTATCTACTCCGTAAACTTCCAAATCGTTTACAATAGCCGCTTCTTTGGCGTTCATACTAGGCAGGATAAAGCCTTTAAAACCCTCCTGACGAGCCTTCACAGCGATGGGCAACGCCCCTTTTATAGGCTGTAAACTTCCATCTAGCGAAAGCTCACCCATGATTAAATATTTTTCTAAGTTTTCAGCTTGAATTTGCTTTGAAGCAGCTAAAATGCCAATGGCCAAGGTGAGGTCGTACGCACTTCCCTCTTTTCTTAAATCGGCAGGTGCCATATTGATTGTAATCTTTTTTCCAGGGATTTTATAACCGTTATTTTGAAGTGCCGCGGCAATACGATAGTTACTTTCCTTAATGGCATTATCTGGCAAACCCACCAAGTGATACCCAATACCTCCATCTACATTCACCTCAACGGTTATAGTCGTAGCTTCCACACCAAAAACGGCGCTTCCATAAACCTTTTTAAGCATATTTTTTCTTTACTGCTTAAATGTAAGAAATGTATTTGAAACGTTGCCAAATTAAACCAAAGAGATTCCAATATCATCCCCCATATGAATCTATAAAAAAAGAGTCCCGCCAAAGGTGGGACTCCGTTTAAATTGGAAAAAAGAACTAATTAACACTAAAATGAAAATACTATTTCCAATTATACATTAATTGATGATCTTCTTTTAGTTGGCAGTGTTTAAAAATTTTGGTTTGATCACTAGCATGGCCCAACCCCAGTTTTGGATATCTGCAGCTGCGGCTTCTGTAACACCTTTAAGTTCGTACATGCCATCGCTAGCAAACATTTGGGAATATCCGAGCACCAAAGTATAGCCTCCGTTGAACGTCTTTTTGAAAACCAAATCTACTTCGGTACCCAAAGATTTTTCCCCACTTGGTAATTCCTGTTCGCCTCTAAAGTTTAATGCCTGAACCATAAGGCTTGATTTTTCTCCCAATTTGAAATTGGCACTTGCATGTATGTCTACGAGTCCAACAGTGTTACCATGGTTACCCACATAGAAGTAATCCATGAAACCATTAAACTTGTGATTTGTTCCGTACAATGGGAAAAATGCACCTGTTTCACCTGCGCCTGCATCGTTTCCACTTAATACTTCAACACCAGCACCCAAACCAACTTTATCAGATGCTTTAAATGATAAATCTAAACTTACATCATAAGCGCCCTTTACCTCAACGCCACCTTGTCTTTCACCTGTTTGGATGAATGCATTTGCAGCCAGCCCGAATGACCCTTTATTGTATTTTAAGTGTGTACCTATAGTCTGCAAATTTGAAACTCCAGGCGTTCCATTTTGGTACCCTGTGTTCATTGCTAATAAGCTACCGCTAAAGGACGTGCTGAACTTCTTGTTCAAGTGAAGCATTTGCATTGTTTTGTATGAAAAAAGAGGTGTTGTTGAATATAGATTTCCAGGCGCTCCAATATTATCCTGGTTAAAAGCCAATGCAAAATCCAATGCAAAGCCATCTTTTGAATACTTGATCAATGCCGCATCATGATTACGCCCTTGTTGCGCCCAATCTAGGCCACCCAATATCCTTTGATCATCGTACGACAATACTTGTCGACCTAATTTTGTTGACCAACCTCCTCCTAAAGAAAGTTCTGCCCAAGCTTGGAACAGGTCGAATCTATTATTTTGATCGGTGTGAATTATTTGAGGGTTTTCTCCCCAAAGTAGAATGTCCTGAACGCTAAGATAAACCTTATATGACTCCGTAGAATATCCTGCGTTTAACCTGGCTCTTGTTACTGTAAAGAAGTCAGGCTCAGCCGAATCAGGTATTAAAGTACCAAACCCATTAAGATATTCTGTTCGTGGTCTAAATTCTCCGTCTAAAGTAAACTGTGCTTGTGCAAATTGTAAGCACCCCAGTAAAAATCCTAAAATCAAATATTGTTTTTTCATGTTTTCCTTGTTTTTAAGTTGATTTGTTTTTGAGTTATTGTTTTAGTTATTAATTCTTCTTTTTGTGTTAAATAGGGTTGTAAATCTCCTGTAATTATGAAAATTCTATGGTTTCATAATCGTTTTAAATATTATATTTTTCTTGATTTTATTTATGATTCCCGTCTTCACGGGAATGACAATTCCATTTGTACCTCAAGGCATAACCTTGAGGGTTTCTTTTAAATTAATGCTCTAAAAAGTCAATTAAATGTTTTCTGTATTTGTAGTAATCGTCATGTTCTAAAACGGCTTTTCTTGTTCTTGGCCTTTCAAAATCTATCTTTAGAACATCACCAATTTTTGCTTTTGGCCCACTGGTCATCATTACAACGCGGTCTGCCAAAAAGATGGCCTCATCTACATCATGTGTAATCATAACAGCAGTGATTTTTTCTTTGTTCCATATTTCAATGAGAATATCTTGAAGTTCACCTCGGGTCAAAGAATCTAACATTCCAAATGGTTCGTCCAACAGAAGCACTTTGGGTTTTATGGCAAATGCCCTTGCGATACCAACCCGCTGTTGCATACCTTGTGACAATTCAGAAGCTCTTTTGTTGAAAGCATCCTCCAACCCTACTTTTTGAAGGTAGTATTTGGCAATATCATGTCGTTGTGTTTTGGTAGCATCAGGAAATACTTGATTTACACCTAGCAGAACATTTTGAAGTGAAGTCATCCAAGGCATTAAACTCGGTGCCTGAAAAATGACCCCTCTATCTGGCCCTGGTCCTTTTATGTGTTTTCCCAAAACAGAAATGTTTCCTCCTGATATAGCGTTAAGTCCCGCAATCATTGAGAGCATAGTGGTTTTACCACAACCAGAATGACCAATAATGGTAACAAACTCCTCTTTCATTATTTGAAGATTCAAATCTTCCAATACTGTGTAATCCCCTTTGGGCGTTGGGTACACTTTCTTTAGGTTTTTCAAATCCAACATGACATTGGATTCTGGAAAAAGCCCATTGTCCGTTAATTTGACTGATTTATTTTTTGTTAAGATTTTCATCTGCAGTGTCTTTAAAATTGATTAACAAAATCCTTCGGACTCAAATCAGGGAGTTCATAAACAGCTTGTTCCGCAGATTTGCGTTCATTTCCTATGTCCATCAAGTATTCTATTATGGCATTTCTTGTCTTCTTGAAATTGGCGTTGTCATTTAATTCTGTCTTATCTCGTGGACGCTCAATATCAATTTTGAACTCAGGTCCCAAAGTGGCTCTTGGCCCCGGGCGCAATGGAATGATTCTATCCGCCATATAAATGCCCTCATCCACATCATTGGTAATCAACAGCGCTGTGCGTTTGTCTTTTCCCCAAATTCTTAAAATTTCATCTTGAAGATTTCCTCTAGTCAAAGCATCCAAAGCGCCTAAAGGCTCATCCATAATTATCATTTCAGGCTTCATCGCCAATGCCCTTGCAACGGCAACACGCTGGCGCATACCTCCGGAAAGTTCCTTGGGACGTTTATTTATTGCCGGCGTTAAATTCACCATTTCCACGTACTCGGCAACCAGTTCATTCAATTCCTTTTTGTTTTTCTTCGGAAAGGCCTCCTTAACTGCCATGTAAACGTTTTGTCCTACTGTTAGCCATGGCAACAACGAGTAGTTTTGAAAAATTACGCCGCGCTCATGGCTAGTACCCAAAACCGGTTGGCCTTTAAACAAAACCTCTCCTTTTGTGGGTTGCAACAACCCGTTTATCAAGTTTACCAAAGTGGTTTTTCCACTACCTGTAAAACCTACTATGGCCACAAACTCACCTTCTTCAATCGACAAGTTAATGTTGGACAACACCTCGGTGGCATTATCATCCTTTCCGTAAGTTTTGCAAATATTTTTTAATTCTAAGTATGCCATTCTTCTGAGTTGATAGGTTAATTATATCGCATCCGTTTTATCAAACGAAATGGCGTTTTGTATGGTTAACATCAATCGATCCAACAAGAACCCGATAATACCGATGACGAACATAGCCACGATAATTTTCGCGTTGGAATCGTTCGCTCCATTTTGGAACTCTTCCCAAACAAATAACCCTAAACCTGGACTTTGTGCCAATAGTTCAATGGCAATTAATACCATCCAAGCCACTGATAAAGTAATTTTCAATCCAGTAAATATCAACGGTAAAGATGATGGCAATACCACTTTGAATATTTTTTGGAACGGCCCAAGCTTCAATACTTTTGCCACATTTATATAATCTTTATCTACGGAAGACACCCCCATAGCCGTATTTACTAGAGTAGCCCACATAGAACACAAGCCTACACTAATGAACGAAATAGTAAATGAGCTATCCTCGCTAGAATCGATGAGCAAAGTTTTTACAATCATAAAAACCAACAAGTACCAAACTACCGGCGATACTGGTTTGAAAATTTGAATAAACCAATTAAACGCACTCTTTAAAGTTGTACTCAACCCGATAAAAATACCTAGCGGAACGGCTATTATAAATGCCAATAAAAATCCCGCAAATACCGTTTTTAAGCTTCTAAATATTTGATCAACAAATGAAGGCCTGCCTGTGTAAACTATCGGATCCTTACCTTCTGCTACCCTTTTTTCATTTAAAGAAGCTGTTTTTTCAATAAAGGCTTCTTTATCAGCCGCAATAATGCTGTGATCTCTTAATAAAGACTGAAAAGATTCCCAAACTTTAGCCGGAGATGGTAGTGTATTTGGTTGGCAACTTACGTCTCCCGATGCTATACATGCGCGCATAGCATCGGCAGCCGCTGGACCTTGGTCCGTAAGTGCTTTTTCAATTTTAAATCCTGCTTCTACATTGTACAAAGACCTTGCACCTAAGTGCCACAGACCTAAGAATAATAGCACGGAAGCAATTGGTACGACTACTTTTCGCAAGAAATTTTTAAAATCTTCCTTTTCCAGCTTCCCTGTAAACAGATCTTTTATGGAGGTTAAAAAACCTAACCCTATAAATTTGGTTACTTTTCCTAATGTTATACTTTGCTTCATGACTTATTATTTATTCTCTTTAATACTTATTGAACAGCCTTGTCCTTGTTGCCTATTTTAAAGCTGTTGATATATGCTATAGGATCTTTGGCATCATACGTTGTGCCGTCTATGAAATCCGATGTCGGAGCTTTGTAACCATCTGTTAATGGAATATCGCTAGCAGGAATGTTACCTTCCTCAACCAATAGTTTTGCAGCTTTGGTCCAGATATCTGGTCTGTAAATGTCCTTAATGGTTTCTGCGTACCAGTCTGCTGGTTTAGTTTCAGGAATTTGTCCCCATCTACGCATTTGAGTTAAGAACCAAATACCATCAGAATAGAATGGATATGTTGCGTTGTACTTGTAGAACACATTAAAGTCTGACATGTCGCGTTTATCACCTTTTTCAAATTCAAAAGTACCTGTCATTGAGTTTGCTAATACTGCTTCATCAGCACCAACATATTGTGACATTGAAAGTATTTTAACAGCTTCCGCTCTATTTCCTGGTTCATCCAACCATTTACCTGCTCTTATCAATGCTTTAGTTACAGCTACGGCAGTGTTTGGGTTTTCTTCAACAAACTTTTTTGTCATTACAAATACTTTCTCCGGATTGTTTTTCCAGATGTCGTAGTTTGTAGTTACTGGCACACCAATACCTTTAAAAACCGCTTGTTGGTTCCATGGCTCACCTACACAGTAGCCATAAATAGTTCCAGCTTCAAGAGTTGCTGGCATTTGTGGTGGAGGCGTAACTGATAATAAAACTTCGGCATCAATTTGTCCTTGAACATTTTCAGCTGTGTACATTCCAGGATGGATTCCAGCTGCAGCTAACCAATATCTGATTTCATAGTTGTGTGTAGACACTGGGAACACCATCCCCATTTTGAAGGCCTTACCACTATTTTTATACTCTTTAATTACAGGTTTTAAAGCCTCTGCTTTAATTGGGTGAATAGGTTTTCCATCTTCCCCTGTTGGTACATTAGGTTTCATTTTCGACCAAACATCGTTGGAAACGGTTATACCATTACCATTTAAATCCATAGAAAAAGGTGTAACCAATTCTGCCTGACGGCCAAAACCAGCTCCAGCTGCAATAGGCTGCCCAGCCAACATGTGCGAGCCATCCAACTGACCATCAATGACACGATCCAATACATTTTTCCAGTTTGATTGAGCCTCAACGGAAACAAACAAACCTTCATCTTCAAAAAATCCTTTTTCTTTTGCAATGGCCAAAGGTGCCATATCAGTCAGTTTGATGAATCCAAAAGTTAATTGTGGTTTCTCAATGTCCAAAGTTTTAGTTTTTGAAGTTTCAGCCACAACGCTTTCTGCTACATCTTTCTTTTTTTCTTTACCACCGCAAGCAAATAGTAAGATAGCTACGGGTAAAATCCAAGTTGTTCTTTTAATTAGAGATTTCATATTTATCGATTTTTAGTTTTAATTAAGTAGTAATACTTATTTTTCGACAAATATATACGTAGTTATATTTCTAATTTATGATTATAACCATATAAACACCACTTTTTATAACATAAATAAACCTGCTAAAAAACAGGTTTTAATAATAAATCATTGAAAAACTGATGTTTAACAAACAAAAAACCATACGTACCAAATACGTATGGCTTAAAGAATAGTTGGTAAAGTGTATTAAAAAGTATTAACTATCTAAATAAAAATTGTGCTCGCTGATTTCATTTTTTAGAAGTTGGATATCGTTAATCCCTATTTTCTTTCCTTTTGAAATAATGAAATTCTCCTTTTTTAATGCTGAAAAAATACGTATCACCTGCTCTTCAGTGGTGCCAGCATATTCAGCATATTCTCGTCTACTTAGCGGCACATCTAAAAAGCCTTTATTGCTGCCAAACTTTTTGTTGATATACAATAGCGTGTCTATTACCCGCTCGCGTACAGTCATTTGTGAAATAGATTTAACTTTAGACTCACTTCGGTTGAGTTCATTCGCATAAAAAAGCATCATGTCGTAAGCAAACTTTGGGTTAGCTTGCAATATGTCCTGCAAGTCATTTTTTGAGAAATAGCACAAAACGGTCTCCTCTAGAGCTATCGCTCCAATGGAATAGTACTCTTCCGTTCCAAAGCCTCTGTGGCCAATAATCTCTCCTGCCGTGGCAAAACGCACAATTTGCTCCCTACCAATAATACCGGTTCTAAACACCTTCACCTTTCCTTTCAAAACAAAGAACAAACCATTTACCGGTGCGCCCTCAATAATGAATTGCTGACCTTTTTTACATCTCAAGTTGCTCTTTTCGATGTTAATCTCGCTATTTTCTAAGGAACTTAAATTTCGTTTTATTAAACAATTATGGTTTTCGCAAGAAATACATCCAACGTCCTGAGAAAAGCGTTTTCTTGTTGTTGTAGAAACGGTATTATAATAGGTAGTTTGCAAAAAATTATTAATCTAGAATGATATAACGATTCAAATATAAGTATTAATACTTAATTTTGTACGTTAAATACTTATTTTTGTCATTTTAACAAATACACCTCTAAGTATTATCAAAAAAATATTTCTTGGGGATAAAATTTATTTAATTGCTAATTCCAATTCATTTTCCTTCGGATGAATATAAAAAAGATGGTAAAACCTACCATGAAGTATAAATTGTTACTTTCCGAAATATATCTAAAATCAGCATTTGAAAACTGGCATTTTAATAACCTTTATCATCTTGATAAAATGAAGAAATATCGGATTCAAGAAGTTAAATTCTTTTTATTATTTAATAAAAACTCCTTAATATTCTGGAAGAACACAGCTTTTACTCAATTTCTCAAGCATCGGGTTCAAGCCCACATCCAACGCTTGCCTCATGACATTAGAGTTGTCTTTATGGCACTGCAAACAAGAACCAATCAATAATATGCGCTTTTGCTCTTTAACATTAAATGGTCTAAAATTGGTTCTGGTTGATTTAACCAAAGTCTTATTTTCATTTTTTAAGAAAGGAATCCACGCGTCTTCGGGTAAGTTATCATTCTCATTCAAAGCATATTCTGGTGTAAAAACCCAGTGGCCTTTATTATTTTTAAATTCATACGCCAACGTCCCGTTACCATAACCTAATGTAGCGGCATTGGCATGGCAAGATTTACAATCGCGTACACTTTTAGCAATGGTGTGTGGTGAATTTGGTGCGTATAATCTATGGAAAGACACATCTTCACCTATTTCTTTATTGCTATAACTGCCTTTGTCAATAGTTAAAATCATACCAGGAATGGCTGGCTCAATAGTTTTATCTTCCTTATTTTCACGAACCCCCAATGCTGGTTGGGATGATGAAAATTCAGCAACATATTCCTTCCATTGGCCTCTTACATATTTTTTGTCCAATAAATCGTAAGCCTCCGGTTCATCTTTATCAAACTGATTATGGCAACCTATACAACGCGGTGCCCAAGAGGCATGGCAACTGGAACAGCTTACATTTTTATGGGCATTATCACGAGAGCAAACCAAAGACTGCTGTTTAATATTATGAAGTTTACCATCTTTTTTTCCAATTAAAAAAGCATTTCCTATAGAATCTACAAAGGTATTTACCAACGGATGTTTATCTTTTTTAACAACCAGTATCTCTTTATCACCATGCTTATAATTGCGATGCAAAAACACCAATTCACTTTCCCTATCTAAAGAATCAAACGGTATAGTATTGGGTTTGTTTTTAAAATGGCAATCGGTGCATTGTATTTTCACAGCTTGCTCTGCATGCAAATAGGTTTTTCCATCACCCATGACTTCATGAGAAGAATGGCAATCTACACACAGTAGCCCTTTGGCATGGTGAACATCTTCATCTATATATTTGTAGACTCTTTCATCTTCCAAAACCTTAAAATCCTTTTTGTTTTTAACCTCATCAGCAGATAATAAAGTCTCTTGCAATCCCATATAATTTGTTGAAATTCGACTAGACCTACTATGGCAACCAAAACAATGGGTGTCGTTCACGAATATATTTGTTGAAGGATGAAATGCTGGAAGTTTCTTTTTATTCGAAGTTAAATAATTGTTCAAGTCTTCTTTTGATTCATTTGAATAATTTAAATGGCATGCATTACAACCACCACCTCGACTTAGTTGGGTTATAGGTCCGTAGTTTGTTTTTTCGGCTCCAAGATGGCAATTGGCACATAAATCCCTTATATGCTTTTCTGAGGGAGAATAGTTTATATCCCTGATATGGTATTCATGGTTAGGCGTATCGGACTCTCCAAACACAAATTTATCAACTGCTACAATACCGCTGTTGGTTGTCATTAACGACTTGTTAATCTTTTCCAATTCAAGTGGGTGACATTTTCCACAAGTATCTTCAGCATCTGATAAATTTCCGGGAATTAAAACCATACCCTTATGGGCTTCATCTTTATTCAAAGACCCAGTATTTCCTAAATGGCAACTAGCACAACCTATAATTTTAGGGTTGTGGTAATCAGAAAACCCCTTTGTTAATTTATGGCAGGCAAAACAAGATTCGGCATTAGATATTTCATTAAAAGACCTGCCGTCCTCATAGATAGTTTTGCTTTTAAAAAAATCTTTATGTCTCAAAACAAAAAGTATTGCAAACAGCAATAACCCGAATATAAAAATTCCTTTAAAATAGGTCTTGTTCTTCATTACCAAGCAATTGCTCAAATTTACAATATTTTAAAAAAACTTGATGAATACACCAACATTAAACCTTATGTAACATTTGTTACATATAAAACATTGATAACATGACTTTTATCATAATCACAAAGACTATTTACATCTATATTTACACCTGATAAACTATTAGAATTATGGTCACTTCTAGACGAAAATTTATAAAAATTTCTGCCTTAGGATTAGGAGGTTTGGTAACAGCTTCAACAACCTATAAGTTGTTTGGAGCGAACCCTATTTTGGATGCTGCTGTAAAAGATAATGTTGCCAAAAAACTTGCAAGGTCTGCCACATATTGTGAAGTATGTTTTTGGAAGTGCGCCGCTTGGGCATACACAGACGAAGCGGGAGATATTAAAAAGATTATTGGTAATGATGACGATGCACACTGTAATGGTCGCCTTTGCCCAAGAGGAACAGGCGGTGTTGGTATGTACAGTGACGAAGACCGATTAAAAACACCTTTAATTAGAACCATTGTTGATGGTGAAGAAACCTACAGAGAAGCCAGTTGGGAAGAAGCATTAGATTTAATAGCTTCAAAATTTAAGGAAGTAAAAGAAAAATACGGGCCTGAATCGTTTGCACTGTTGAAACATGGTTCACCAGGAAGTCATTTAGAACACCTTTTCAAAGCATATGGCTCTGATACCATTGCAGAACCTGCCTATGCACAATGTAGAGGACCAAGAGAAACTGGTTTTGGATTGACCTTTGGTTCTTGGGTCGGTTCACCAGAACCCACCGATATTAGAGATACTAAATGTTTAGTGCTTATTGGTTCCCATATTGGTGAGAATATGCACAACTCACAAGTACAAGAAATGTCAGATGCTATTGATAACGGAGCTACCATTATTACGGTAGACCCGAGATTCTCAACCGCTGCCAGCAAATCTAAACACTGGTTGCCTATAAAACCAGCAACCGATATTGCGCTACTCCTTTCTTGGATGCATGTTTTAATTGAAGAAGGAATATACAACAAGGAATATGTTGAAAAATATACCACAGGGTTTAATGCCCTAAAAGCAAACGTAAAACCATATACACCAGAATGGGCTTATGGCATTACAACTATAAAGCCTGAAGAAATTAGAAAAACTGCACGTATTATGGCTGCTGCCGCCCCTTCGGTGATTGTTCATCCAGGGCGCCATGTAGTGTGGTATGGAGACGATTCACAACGCTCTAGAGCAATTGCTATCTTGAATGGTATTTTAGGGTCTTGGGGAAATAGAGGTGGCTTCTATTTTAAAGAAAAAATCAATATTCCCAAATTCCCGCATCCGACATATCCAGAACCAAAATGGGGATGGCATAATTTGGGTGAAAAATATCCCTTTGCAGAAATGGGCATTACTTCGGAAATTATTAATGCTACTTTAGAAAAAGACCATACAGAATACCCTATTAAAGCTTGGATGGTAGCAGGAACAAACTTAATAAACACGTTACCACAACGAGAAAAAACCATTGAAGCTATAAATGCCCTTGATTTCTTAGTAGTTATAGACACCATGCCTATGGAAATTACCGGTTATGCAGATGTTGTTTTACCAGAATGCACATATTTAGAGCGTTACGACGGCATTCGTTCTGCAACCAATAGAACACCATCAATTGCTGTGAGAATTCCAGCTGTAAAACCTAAATACAATTCAAAACCAGCTTGGTGGATAAGCAAACAAATTGGCGAACGCCTTGGTTTGGGAGATTATTTTAACTATGATGATTTTGAGGAAGTTATAGAATGGCAACTTAACAAACTTGGAACGTCTCTAGACGAAATGAAAAAAATTGGTGTTAAAAACTTTGAAAGAAAATCAGGACCATTATTCTTAAAAGAAGGGCAAGAGTATCAATTTTACACACCTAGTGGAAAAATAGAATTGTACTCACAGCAGCTGGCCGATAAAGGTTTTGACCCTATACCTGTTTACACACCTCATCCAGAACCCCCACAAGGTTTTTATAGGTTAAATTATGGTAGGTCACCTATGCACACGTTTAGCCGTACAATAAACAATCCCAACTTAAGTGACTTAAAAAGCGAAAACACTCTTTGGGTAAACCCAAAAGTTGCTAGAATTTTAGGACTGAAAAAAGACCAAAAGGTATGGCTTAAAAACCAGAATGGTGTGCTTTCAACTTTTTCAATAAAAGTAAGGGTAACCGAAAGAATTCGTTGGGATTCCGTGTATATGTACCATGGTTTCGGACATAACAACAAAAAATTGTCAAGAGCCTTTGGTAAAGGTGCAAGTGATACCGATTTAATTTCAAAAACCGTTGTCGATCCTCTTATGGGAGGCACAGGCCTCAGAGGCAATTTTGTTTCAATTTTAACCGAAAATCCATATAAAAATTCAGAGATATGAGATATGCAATGGTAATAGACACATTAAAATGTGTTGGATGTAGCGATTGTGTTGTGGCTTGTCAAACAGAAAACAATGTGCCGCATGGATTTTGTAGAGACTGGATAACCGAGGCAGTGAGCGGCACCTACCCTAACATAGAACTAGAATTAAGATCTGAACGCTGTAACCATTGCGACAACGCACCTTGCGTAAGATGCTGCCCAACTGGTGCAAGCCATATTGTAGAAGGAGGCATTGTTTTAGTAACGGCAAACGAATGTATTGGCTGTGGCGCTTGTATAGAATCCTGCCCTTACGATGCGCGCTACCAACACCCCGATGGGTATGTTGATAAATGCACATTCTGCCATCATAGACTAGAAAAAGGCCAGCTTCCTGCATGTGTGTCGGTATGTCCTACAAAATGTATGTATTTTGGAGATCTAGATGACCCAAACAGTGAAGTTTCACAACTATTAAAAAACAGAAAATATAAAACTTTAGCTCCAGAAGCAGGAACTAAACCTCATGTGTTCTACTTAATTTAAAGTATTGTTATTATGCAAGAAGAATTATTTACCAGCGGAAGAAATATTCCTAATATTGACCCCTCATTGCAGATATGGCATTGGCCTATATCATTATACTTGTTCTTGGGTGGTCTTGCTGCAGGCATCTTGTTTTTTGCAGCTTTATTCTACATCTTAGGAAAAGAAAACGAATATCCTGCTGCTGTAAAAGTGGCAACCATTGTACCTCCAATTGCTTTAACTATTGGTTTATTGGCCTTAGTTTACGATTTAACACACCCACTATATACCTGGCAATTGTACACCACATTTAGAATAGAATCTCCAATGTCCTGGGGTGCTTGGGTTTTATTAATTACCACACCACTATCGTTTTTATGGACGTTTAGTTTTTACAGAGATGCTTTTCCAAAAATAGAAGCAAAACTTAACGTGTTTAAAAAACTGAAGTTTTTAGACAAATTTGAAAAGTTTATCATTTCCAATAGATTATATATTGCTTATACATTAATCCCTTTGTCTATTATACTAGGAGTTTACACAGGTATTTTATTATCGGCTTTCAATGCTAGGCCTTTGTGGAACAATGCCATTCTTGGCCCTTTATTTTTAACTTCAGGATTATCAACCGGTGCAGCAGCCATTATTTTACTATCAAAAAATATTAAAGAACGTCATATGTTCAGTAAAATAGATTTGGCCTTAATAGTTATTGAAATTGCATTAATTATCCATATGATTATGGGGTATCATGCAGGTTCGCAGGTACACCTCGAAGCTATGGAACTTCTAGTTGGTGGCGAATTTACCCTTATGTTTTTCGGTTTTGTAATTTTACTCGGGCTTTTGGTTCCCGCCATATTGGAAGCTATAGAATTACTCGGGTTTAAGGTTCCTGTTGTTGTTCCTGCCATTTTGGTAATTATTGGCGGACTCATATTCAGGTTTATTATGGTTGAAGCTGGTCAATTAACACGATATCTTTATTAAATACTTACAAATGAAAACTAAAAATAAAAACTCACATATTTACTGGAACCCATATTTTGGTGGATTTTTATTGGGCATTATTATCATATTCACTTTCTATCTTACAGGTAGAGGCTTAGGCGCTAGTGGTGCAATGAAAAGCAGTGTAGTTAGTTTGGTTGACCAAGTGGCACCAACCCATGCTGAAAACAATGCCTATTATAGTAAATTTATTAAACAAGATGACTCTCCAATGAACACATGGTTAGTTTTTGAAGCTCTAGGAGTTTTAATTGGAGCCTTTATTTCTGGAAGCTTAAGTGGAAGGATTAGATGGCGCGTGCAACATTCTCCCAAAATAACAAAAAAACGCCGATTAATCTTTGCGCTTGCAGGAGGTGTTTTGTTTGGCCTTGGGGCACAAATAGCAAGAGGCTGTACAAGTGGTGCCGCTTTAAGTGGTATGGCGGTACTTTCGTTTGGAGGCTTTATAACTATGTTGGCCATTTTTGGGTCAGCTTATGCGGTAGCGTATTTCTTTAGAAAAAATTGGATTTAAAATATTAAAAAAATAAAATTATGGGACCTTTAATTCCTAACGATATAATTCCTATTGAATGGGACAGCATAATAGCCATACTTATTGGTATTGTTTTTGGATTTGTGTTGGAAGCTTCGGGCTTTTCTTCTTCGAGAAAACTTGCCGGTGTTTTTTATGGCTACGACTTTGCAGTTTTAAAAGTATTTTTTACTGCTGCAGCAGTATCTGTAATTGGTATTTATTATATGGATTACCTCGGATATTTAAATATTTCTCAATTATATGTCCATCCAACGTATTTATGGGGCGCAATCATTGGAGGCGTAATCATGGGGGTTGGTTTTGTAGCTGGTGGTTTTTGCCCAGGCACAAGTTTATGTGCCGTAGCCATTGGCAAACTCGATGCATGGATTTATGTAGGCGGTATTATGGTTGGTGTTTTCTTATTTTCTGAACTCTACACAATTTTTCAACCTATATACGAGGGCTATTACCTAGGTAACATTACTTTAATGGACTCCTTTGGTTGGAATCCATATTGGGTTATTTTCATTTTTGCCATAATTGCAATTGTGGCATTTGTAGTGGCAGATATAGTAAGAAAGAAAGTAAAAAAAGTCTTTTACGAATAAAATAAGGTATAATGGATAAAAAGAAAATCGCCAAAGTCTTATCGTTTAGATATAAAATAATGGCAGCCATTTTAGTAGTACTTGCTGGCGGACTTGTTTTGCTTCCAAAGTACCAAAAACAAGAAGGCATAAAGTCTGAAGCTTTGTTAAATCATGCTATAAGCCCAGAAAGATATATTTCAACCGATCAAATCTCAGATAAATTAATCAGTCGGGATCCTTCATTCATCTTAGTAGATGTAAGAGACGAAGCCAGTTATAACGACTATACACTTCCAAATGCAATCAATATTCCGCTTGCAAAATTGTTTGACGATAACTCAGCTCCCTACCTAAATCAAGATCAATTTGATGTGGTGTTCTTTTCAAATGACAATTTCCATGCAGACCAAGCTTGGATTTTGTGCTACAGATTGGGGTATAAAAATCTACGTGTTTTAAAAGGTGGTTTAAACCAATGGTTCAACACCATTATTAACCCCAAAATACCAAGTGAAGATATGCCTGCCGAAGATTTTGAACTATATAGCACCCGAAAAGCTGCCAGCATGTTTTTTGGAGTGGCATACCAAGATCAAAATGTAGAAAAAGATATGGCCATATCTAAACCAGCACCAAAAAAAATAATAACTGTTGCAAAGAAAAAGAAACGTCCTGTTGAAGGTGGTTGTTAATTTTTAATATACCTTAAATCATGAAAGAGTTAGAAAAAACAAAGCGCATATCTATAGCTTCTACACTATTTATCCTGGCTATTTTAATTGGAGTTTTAACATTTGAAAGACCAAAAAACACATATGCCCTAAATACTAAAAGCACATTAGAGAAATTAACAACCAATGATTATTTCATTTCAGTAAATGAAATCAAGAGAGAAAACTTCAAGTTAATTGATATTAGAAGTCAATACGATTACGATAAAGGCCATATTGAAAATGCCATTAACATGGCTTCATCTGATATTATTACCGAAGAAAACCAAGCTCTTTTAACCGAATTAAAAAACTCAAACAAAACAGCGGTTATTTATGGAAACAAACCAGCACAAGCTAATATTCCATTTTTAATTTTATACCAATTAGGATTCGATAATATAAAATTACTTCCTGTAGAATTAGATTATTATCAAAATAAACTGATTGTAAGTCCTACTGAGGTTGAAAAATCCAAACAGGATATAAAATCATTCATAGAAGAATCTGTAAAAAACGCTAAAGTAGAGACTCCTGTCAATGTGGTGAAACCAATAAAAAAGAAAGTTGTTGTTGTGCAAAAGAAAAAGAAAAAAGCACCTGAAGGAGGTTGTTAATCTTTCTTTTAGTCCATTTCAAACCATTAAGAATTAAGCGAATAATTTTATATCTGCAGGCAAAAACCCTTTAAACTGCTAAAAAAACGGTTATTAACTTTTAAAAACGGCTTTATGGCTATCTCATAAAGCCGTTTTTTTTTTGCAAAAAAAATAGGCACTTCAGTTAAAATTAGCGTAAAAAAAGCAACTTCCGTTTTAAATAAGTTTTGCTCTTTAATCACTCTACTTTAAAAAGCACAAATTTCATACACAACATATTGTTATTCAGTAATTTAAAATGTAACAAATGTTACAGAACATACTCAATATGTATTAGCATAAGTTGATAAATGTCATATAAATAACTCCATCTGTGGCATAATTTCATGCCTAACAATACAACTAAACTGTTGGAAATTAAAATAATTATATCATGAAAAAATTACCCTTTACCGGAGTTGCAATACTTTTTGCTACAACTGTAATCTTAAGCAGTTTTACCGATAAAAAGAACACATTGACAAATCCACCAGATGAATTTGAAATACTCGTGAATTTCTTGGAAACCAACAATTTTATTAATGGGGTATTCCCCATAATAAAGGCAGACGAGGTTAAGAAAAACATGAAAAACCCAAACTATCATTTAATAGATATTAGGACAGATTCTTGGTTTGAATATGGTCACATAAAAGATGCTACCAATGTACCAGCCGAAAGTTTACTTAACTATTTTGAAAATAAAATAATCCCTGCTGATTACGAGAAAATAATTGTTATCTGTTATTCAGGACAATCAGCCGCCTATTATGTAAGCTTGTTACGTATAGCAGGGTATCACAATGTCTACAGCATGAAATGGGGCATGAGCTCATGGAGAGAAGATTTTGCAGAAAACTCTTGGCTCAAAAACATTAACAATGACTATGCATCAAAATTGGAAACTACTTTGAATGCAAAACCAATGGAAGGTGACCATCCATTAATAAATACTGGCAAATTAGAAGTTAAAGATATTTTAAATGCAAGATTGAAAACCTACTTCGAAACCCCATATAAAGACCATATCGTTAAGTCTTCAGATGTGTTTGAAAGTCCAGACAATTATTTCATCATTAATTATAACGATTTAGAAAAATACACTTTTGGGCATATCCCTACAGCTGTTCAATATGATCCCAGCACTTCTTTTACATCGTCTTCAGATTTATACACTCTTCCCGTCGACAAAAAAATAGTGATTTATGATGCTACAGGTCAGAAAGCAGCTTATGCTGTAGCCTATTTGAACGTACTGGGATATGACGTAGGCAACTTAGCCTATGGCGAAAACAGCTTCATGAACAACCTAATGAAAGAAAAAGGATGGGATACATTTAGTAAAAAAGAAATTAACATGTACCCAGTAATAGAATAACAAAATCAATCAGATTAAATATAAAGTCATGAAAAAATTATCATTATTAGTTTTAGGATTGTTCTTAGTTCCCACACTTTTACTTACCTCCTGTGATAGAGGTGATGACCCATCTGAAGATGCGGTAGCAACAGCGAAATTTGAACTTATGGCAGATTATATGGTAGAAAACAATCTAGACATAGATTTGATTCTTACCAACTCATCTGGCGAAAAGTTTGTAGCAGCACCACCAGCAACGGCAGGTGAAGTTGATGCTTTCTTAAGCAAATATTATATTATGGACATTAGAAGTAGCGACGTTTTTGCACAAGGACACGTGGCTGGAGCCAATAATGTTGCTTTTGCAGATATTTTAACCGAAGCACCTAAAGCAGGGTCAAAACCAATACTAATTATTTGTTACACTGGTCAAACAGCTTGTTACGGAACTGCATTATTGCGCATGTACGGTTACCCACATACCCAAGCCTTAAAATGGGGAATGTCTGGATGGAACCCAAATACAGCAGCTGCATGGAACGGTGCCATAACAGGCAATATTGCCGAGGGCAATTCTAATTGGAGCTATGCTGCCGCACCTCCCGTAGTTACATACAAATATCCCGAAATAACCAGTCAATCTTCAAACGGTGAAGACATTTTAAAAGCTAGAGTTGAAGAGATGATAGCACTAGGTTTTCAAGGTGTTAATGGCTCTGATGTTTTGGCAAACCCAAGCGGATACTTCATTAACAACTATTTTAGTGAAACCGATTATTTGGCTTTTGGACACATAAATGGTGCCCAAAGAATTTTACCTTTTAAATTAGGAGACGACAGCTATTTAGCTTTAAATCCTGCATCAAACGCCAAATTAGTTACATACTGTTATACTGGTCAAACTTCAGCAGTTATCACCGCTTGTCTAAGAGTTTTAGGATATGATGCTTACAGCTTAAAATTTGGAATGAACGGATTGTACAACAGTAATCCTGCATGGTCTTCAAACAAATGGAGTGCCTCTGTACCTAAAAATTATCCAATAACAGATAATTAATATCTAAAACCCAGACTGATGAAAAGTAAATTATATACATTACTTATAATTACCTTGCTGTTTAGCATAAATAATACAACCGCACAAGGATGTGACGGAGATGACCCTGTTGGTACAGATTCTTTAAGCAAGGCCAATATTAAAGTATTTGGATACCTTCAACCAGAATATGATTATCATTTTGAAGGTGGTGATAATGAAAACACCTTTAGATTTAGAAGAGCTAGAATTGGCGTGAGAGGTGAAGTTTATCAGGATTTCAGTTATTACTTCATGCTTGAAGCAAGCCCATTCATTGGAAGTACTGGTGATGCTTACCTTATGGATGCCTTTGTAACGTACACAAAATACAATTGGGCTAAAGTATCACTTGGGTCTTTTAAACAGCCTTTTAGTTTAGATGTTGCAACTCCTTGCAATAGTTTAACCACCATAGACCGCTCTATAGTTGCAGATCAATTGGTGGCCCCTCAAAGGGATTTCGGGCTCATGATTTTGGGCGGAAACAAGTATACCAAATTTAATTACTGGTTTGCTATAATGAACGGTAGAGGCTTACAAGTAAAAGACGACAATACCAAAAAGGATATTATTGGTAGAGTTACCTATAAAGTCACAAATAATTTAACAATTGGTGGTAGTTTTAGATATGGCTATCCAATACCAAATAATGAAGAAGATACCCGAACCTCTTACGGTGGTGAATTCCTTTTACAATTAGATAAATTAAATCTTCAAGGTGAATACATTTATGATGAAGGAGCGTACTTTAGCGGCACTGCAGGTGGTTGTGGCTCTACACCTGTTGCCCTGGGTGAAAGAAGAGATGGCGCTTACTTAATGGCTTCGTACAATGTTGATGAAAACATTCAGCCTGTTTTTAAATATGAATTTTTTGATCCTAATCTAGACCTTAAAGACGATGGCAGTTATATGGAACGAATGACCATTGGTATCAATTATTTCTTTAACGATAAAGTGAGATTTCAGCTTAATTATCAAGCTAATATTCAAACCGTTGTTAACGTTGACGACGATGTCTTATTAGCTCAAGTTCAACTTAAGTTTTAATCCATTTAAATTTTGTTTCATGATTGTTAAACCCTCCGTATATCTGGAGGGTTTTTCCTGTTTTTATTCTATATATTTGTAAAGAAGCACGCTCCAAAAACCATTAAAATGAGCAACGAAAATTTATCAATTAAAGAAAAAGTTAAAAAGCTATATTCAAATATATTTGAAGAAGCACTCATTGATGAAATTGTTAAGGTGTCTCATTACAATAAAGTGGAAAGTGGCGATTTTTTAATTGACATTGGAGATAACATGACCCATATACCACTGCTTATTGATGGTGTAGTTAAAATTGTGAGACAAGATGATGAAGGTGAAGAAATTGTGCTTTATTTTTTAGAACCTGGCGATACCTGTGCCATATCCTTTGCTAATTGCATCAACAAGAAAAAAAGCATTTTTAGAGGTGTTGTTGAAAAGGATTTAGAAGCTGTTTTTTTACCTGTTGAATACGTTGACGATTGGTTGGCAAAATATAGGTCTTGGCGCTATTTTATTATAGATTCTTACCATTTTAGGCTTTTAGAAATGGTTGAAGCTATTGATAGTTTGGCGTTTTTAAACATGAGCGAACGCTTATTAAAATATTTGAGTGGTAAAGCCAAAGTAAGTAACAATATAGACCTTCAAATTACCCATCAAGAAATTGCAGATGATTTACATACATCCAGAGTTGTAGTTACTAGAATTTTAAAGCAATTACACGACGACAAAAAAATATTTTCTACCCGAAGCAAAATCAAGGTTTTAGAATTCTTCAAATAATATTTAACTAAAGTCATATTCTTGATAAATTAAAAATATTTGGCCTTAATCATATACGACCAACTCCAGAATTCGTTATATTTGTTAAGACATAACGCTATTGAAATGATTAGCATCGAAAAAGCCATCGAACTGGTTAAATTAAAGAGTGAACCTTTACTGAAGGAAACAATAAAGCCTACTGAAAAAGCTGGTGGTTATCTATTATACAGAGATATAGTTTCTCCAGTAAACATGCCTCCTTTTAGGCAATCAGCCGTGGATGGCTATGCACTAAATATGCATGATAGTCTTTCTTATAAATTAATCGGTGAGATAAAAGCTGGAGATGCCCACCAACCTAATTTAAAACCAGGTGAAGCCGTCAGGATTTTTACCGGGGCTGCGGTTCCAGATTCAGCAAATGCTGTTATGATGCAAGAAAAGGTAGAAGTGAATTATAAAAGTATTAAGATAGCACACCAAATTCCTGTGGAATGCAATATTCGTCCAATGGCCGAACAAGTTAAAAAAGGAAATATTGCCTTGAAAAAGGGTACAGCGTTAACTCCAGCTGCTATTGGCTATCTCTCATCGCTTGGCATAACACGTATTCCTGTTTACCAAAAACCTTCAATTGCATTAATTACAACAGGCAATGAATTGATTGAGCCAGGAAAAGATTTAAAATATGGCCAGATTTATGAAAGTAACTCAAAAATGCTACTGAGCGCATTGTACAGCTTAAAATTTTATGATGTTACCATTGAAAAAGTGGAAGACGATTACAACAAAACCGTCTCTGAACTTAGCGCTGCAATAAGTAAAAATGATTTAGTGATAATAACAGGTGGCATTTCCGTCGGTGATTATGATTATGTTGGAAAAGCTTTGAGTGAATTACAGGTTGAGGAGCTATTTTATAAGGTAAAACAAAAACCAGGTAAACCGTTATTCTATGGAAAAAAAGGAAAAACAAACATTTTCGCCCTTCCCGGAAATCCTGCAGCTGCGCTATCGTGTTTTTACCTTTACGTTTATATCGCTTTACAAAATATGATGGACCGAAAGGAAAATGAATTGCCCCGAGTTAGTGCTAAATCGCTCACAGATTTTGAAAAAAAAGGTGATCGTCCACAATTTTTAAAGGCGATTTACGAAAACGGCAAAGTTGAAATTTTAGAAGGACAAAGTTCTGCCATGCAACAAACATTTGCACTATCAAATGCGTTAGTTTATGCACCTGAAACCTTGTCAAGCATCAATGTAAACGATGCCGTTGAAACCATTTTATTGCCTGTATAATATGAGTTATAAAATTAAAAGTAGAATATGGATTGAATCTGGAGATAATGTGCTTTTGGGTGAAGGGCGAGTTCATTTGCTAAAAGCCATACAGGAAACAGGATCACTGTCCAAAGCAGCTAAATCATTGAACATATCCTATAAAAAAGCATGGCAACTACTAGATTCAGTTAACAAATCAGCAAAAAAACCGGTAACCATCAATAGCATTGGTGGAAAAGGTGGTGGCGGTGCCGAATTAACGGATTATGGAAGGTCTTTAATCGATGCTTTTGAAGAAATAAATAAAAACTGTTGGGCCTTTTTAGATGAGCAACTTAACAAAATCAACACCTTATAGTGCAAGAAATTGAAAACATATTTCCGTTTTTGGTGATATTACCTATTATATCATTTTTATACGCCAGTGTTGGACACGGTGGCGCCAGTGGCTATTTGGCCTTAATGGCTTTGTTTTCGTTTGCACCTGAGTTTATGAAGCCTACAGCCTTATTACTTAATTTGTTCGTGGCAGGCATTTCATTTTATTATTATTTTAAAGCTGGTTTTTTCAACAAGAAATTGTTTCTATCCTTTGCTTTAGCCTCAATTCCCATGGCTTTTCTGGGAGGCACTATTGAAATTGACGCTTCCGTCTACAAAAAAATATTAGCCATTTTGCTGGTTTTCGCCATTTTAAAAATGCTCAATGTTTTCGGAAAGGAAAAGGATTTACTGAAACCCGTAAAAATTTGGCAAGGATTACTTGTCGGTAGCTTTATTGGTTTCTTTTCAGGGCTCATCGGTATAGGAGGTGGTATTATTTTAACACCATTGATTTTACTGTTGCATTGGGGGAAAATGAAAGAAGCTGCAGCGGTTTCGGCATTGTTTATTTGGGTGAATTCTGCTGCAGGTTTGGTTGGACAATTTACCAGTGGTGTATCATTGGAAAAAAGTTCGTTTATCCTTGTGGCAATTGCTTTAGTTGGTGGTGTTTTAGGCGGTTATTATGGCAGCAAAAAAATCAATAATCACAGGTTGAGGTACATTCTTGCGTTTGTATTGCTCATTGCTTGTGCAAAACTAATGTTCACTTAAATGATTCATAAAAAAAACATAACAGGCATTATACTTGCTGGTGGCAAAAGTAGCAGAATGGGCACCGATAAAGGTTTTTTATCCGTTAACGGAAAACTATTTGTACAGCACAGTATTGATGCCTTAAAACCGTTGGTTTCTGAAATCATAATCGTTTCAGACGATGTGGCTTATGATGTTTTTAAATTAAGGAGGATTGAGGATGAAGTTAAAGAATCTGGTCCATTGGCAGGATTATGCTCAGGTTTAAAGAAGTCAAAAACGGAATGGAATTTGGTTTTAAGTTGCGATATTCCGCTGATTACTTCAGAAATTTTAACACTTTTAGTTGAAGCCGTTGATGAGACTTCCGAAGTCATCCAAATTGAAAGCAACAACAAAACCATGCCATTGATTGCACTTTACAAAACCGCTTGCAAAGACAAGTTTTATGAGCTATTAAAAAGTGGTGAACGCCGAATGCAATACGCAGTGAACCAATGCCAGGTAAAGACCATCAAGTTAAATAATGAAAATGATAGATTCACCAAAAACGTGAATACTTTTGAGGAACTAAAATCCATTGAAAATGATTGTTAACATTAAATATTTTGGACAAATAGCTGAAGCAACGCAAAAAATTGAAGAATCATTGGAGTGCCAAGAAAGCTCAATTTCTGAACTTATTAAGCGTTTGATTGTAAAATACCCCGATTTAAAAAACAAGGATTTTAAAGTGGCTCAAAACCAGGAGTTGGTTTCCATCGAAACTCTTTTAACAGGAGAAGAACTTGCTTTATTACCACCGTTTGCTGGTGGATAATTTATGAATAGATACAGCCGACATATCATCCTATCCGAAATTGGCCAAAAAGGTCAAGAAAAAATCAACAACGCGAGTGTTTTGGTAGTTGGCGCTGGTGGTTTGGGTTGTCCTGTTTTACAATATCTAGCTGCTGCGGGTGTTGGAACCTTGGGAATCATCGATTTTGATATTGTTGAGGAATCTAACTTACAACGCCAAGTTTTATTTGGAACAAATTCTCTTGGAAAAAATAAGGCCATTGCCGCCAAAAAACGTTTACAGGATTTAAATAGCAACATAAAAATCATCGCTTTCGCGGAAAAACTGACTTACCAAAACGCACTTCAGCTTTTTGAAGAATACGATATTATTGTGGACGGTAGCGACAATTTTGAGACCCGTTATTTAGTGAACGATGCGTGCATCATTGCCAATAAACCGCTTGTTTTTGGGGCTATTTACAAGTTTGAAGGTCAGGTTTCTGTGTTTAATTATGAAAATGGGCCAAGTTACCGGTGCTTGTTTCCAAATCCGCCAAAAAAGGACAGTGTTCCAAACTGTTCGCAGATTGGTGTGTTAGGTGTTTTACCCGGAATTATTGGCTGCATGCAAGCTAATGAAGCTTTGAAAATTATTTTGGGTATTGGCAACACGCTATCTGGTAAATTGTTTTGCTACAACGCGTTAACGCTTCAAAATTCAACCTTAACCATCAAACGCTCTGGAAGTGAAATCAACAAAGTTTTGAAAAATAAAAGCGATTTCAGTAAAAGACAAATGAATGTTATTTGCGAACTTCCCGTTCAAACCATTTCAATGAAAGACGCCCTAAACAAAGAAAACGTTCAGTTTATTGATGTTAGGGAATTTGAGGAAATCCCGAAAGTAGAAGAACTAAAAGTAACTTCAATTCCATTAAGCCAATTGGAAAACAACCTAGAAAAAATAGATGCAAATAAAGACAAAGTTCTGTTTTGCCAATCAGGAATAAGAAGTCAAAAAGCAGTTTCAATGTTGCAAAACCTCAACATTAAAAACTGTTATAGCCTAAACGAGGGCGCTTCGGAAATTATTAAGTATCTAAACGAAAATAAAACAACAACACATGTCAGATAAAAAAATAAAGAATGTTTTTAAGGAAGGAGCAATTTCCTCAGAATTTATAGGTGATTCCATCGCCAAGCACCAAACCAAAAAAAGCATTGGTGCCCACAATATTTTTTTGGGCCAAGTGCGTGCTGATGTTATTGATAGCAAAACAGTCACAGCCATTGAATATACCGCTTATGAAGATATGGCCAATCAAAAATTCCATGAGATTAGGGAAGCCGCTTTTGAAAAATTCGAGCTCACTTGTATGCATATCTATCACAGCTTAGGAACCGTAAAAGCAGGTGAAATATGCTTGTTTGTTTTTGTGTCCTCACCACGACGAAAAGTGGTTTTTGAGGCTCTAGAATTTATTGTAGAAGCTATTAAAGCAGTTGTTCCCGTTTTTGGCAAGGAAATCTTTGAAGACGAGAGTCACCAATGGAAAGTTAATAGTTAAGAAATGGTAGATATAACACATAAAAGCACCACGCTCCGCACAGCTATAGCCCAAGCCACCGTAAAGGTCAGTAAACCTGAAACCATAGAAGCTATAAAAAACGACACCGTTCCCAAGGGCAATGTATTTGCCATGAGTAAAGCGGCTGGTTTATTGGGTGTAAAACGTACACCAGATATTTTACCAGATTGCCATCCTTTGCCAATAGAATTTACAGGTGTTGAATACGAAATAAACGGACTTGAAATTACTGTTTTGTTCACTGTAAAAACCATTTATAAAACAGGTGTTGAAGTTGAGGCCATGCATGGTGCTAGCGTAGTTGCCTTAAACATGTATGATATGCTTAAACCCATCGATAAAGGCATTGAAATTCTCAGTATCAAACTATTAAATAAAAAAGGTGGGAAATCTGACTTTAAAAACCGATTTAAAACCGATTTAACCGCAGCAGTAATTGTCTGTAGTGATACCATCTCAAAAGGAGAAAAGGAAGACCGAGCAGGAAAAGCCATTATTGAAAAACTGGACGCTTCAAACGTGAAAATTGATGATTACATCATTATTCCTGACGAATTGGAAACTATTCAGAATAAAGCAAAGACATACCAAGAAAAAGGCATCGATTTAATTATTTATACTGGAGGAACAGGACTTTCAGGGCGTGATGTAACTCCTGAAGCATTGATTCCAATTTTAGATAGACGTATTCCTGGAATTGAAGAAGCCATTCGTAATTACGGGCAAGAAAGAACGCCTTACTCCATGTTATCCAGAAGCGTCGCAGGAACCATGAAAAACACTTTGGTTTTGGCTTTACCAGGATCAACGAATGGTGCCAAAGAATCGATGGATGCCATTTTTCCATCGGTACTACACATTTTTGGAGTTTTAAGAGGGGCAAGACACGACTAATGAGTAAAAACAAAAACATATTACAAGATACTTTTGGTAGAGACCACACCTATCTGCGTATATCTCTAATAGAATGCTGCAATTTGCGTTGTACGTATTGCATGCCTGAAGAAGGTGTGCAACTTTCTCCGAAAAGCCATATTATGACTTATGAGGAGATTTATGACATTGCTAAAATATTTGTGAAACACGGTGTTAACAAAATAAGGTTAACTGGTGGTGAGCCCTTGGTAAGAAAGGATTTTAAAGTCGTTTTAGAAAAATTGGCAACGCTTCCCGTAGAATTATCCATTACCTCAAATGCGGTGATTATCGATAGATTTATTGATGTTTTAAAAACCAATAATGTCAAAAACATCAACGTTAGTCTGGATTCTCTAAACCGTGAAAAATTCAAACACATTACCCGAAGAGCTGAATTTGATAAAGTTTACAACAATATTCTACTATTGGTAAAAGAAGGGTTTAATGTGAAAGTAAATACCGTATTAATAAACGGTTTTAACGATAATGAAATAATAGATTTCATCAATTTCACCAAAGAACATCCAATTTCTGTTCGTTTTATTGAGTTTATGCCCTTTGATGGCAACAAATGGGATATGAGTAAAATGGTAAGTTATGCTGAAGTGATGAATTATGTTGAAAACTCATTTTCTAAAGAAGACATTATTCGTCTTGCAGATGCACCAAACGACACTTCTAAAAACTATAAAATAAAAGGCTACAAGGGAAGTTTTGCCATCATCAGTTCGGTTACCAATCCGTTTTGTGATTCTTGCAATAGGCTGCGTTTAACCGCCAACGGACAATTAAAAAACTGTTTGTTTTCTTCCACCGAATCGGATTTATTGACCTTACTCCGAGCTGGAAGACCTATTGAGCCCGCCATTGAAAAAGCGGTAAAAGTCAAGCTTAAAATGCGAGGTGGCATGGATAGCCTTAAAAAACTGGAAAAACCCGAACTGCACACCAAAAACAGAAGCATGATTACCATTGGTGGCTAATTCATAAAAAGCGGCTAATGTTAATTATTCAAAAACTATGGTAATTTCAATAGATCAAATTTCAAAACCTCATCGGCGTAATCCACATCTATTTCCTTTTTGATCAATTTATCTGGCAAAGGAATTTTGATTTTAAAGCGTGCTGAAGGATAGCAGTAAAAATGCTTTTTCTTGCTGAAATTTTCCTCTTGGGCAGATTCAGACAACTTACTTTTATCTGTTGTTACGACTAAATTACCATTATCCAAATAAAAATTAAAGTCGTCTTTAATGTAACCGGGCAATTTTAGTTCGTAATGAAAGCATTTTTCTGTTTCAGTAATTTTTAAATTGTTCAATTTTGATATACTGAACAAATTTTCTTTAAGATCATCTTTAAGTTTTAAACTCCTTTGAAGCAATCTGGAAACGCTTTTTAACTCGTTACCGTATTTTTTAGTTTGAGGCATAATTCCCGTGTTTTTTAATTTTTAAGACCTATATAGTTACCTCCCAAATTGGAAATAAGATAAAGTAAACTTAGAATGGAGAAAAATTACCTAAATATTGAACTAACCCTATTTAGTTGAAGATCACTTAAAATTAAAACAATGTTTCAAACTGCACAAGCACTATACCTAGTTTTAAGCATTCCTTAACACAGCAACATTGATTTTTATTTAATCAAATTAAATTGGGTGCTTTTTTGACAAATATTTAAAATATACTGATTATCAACCTATTGAAGAAGACTGATAAGGTATCTCTAATTTACTAAAACCTTCTTCTGAAAGCTACTTTTAGGCGCTTCGCAAAGCGAACACACATAGTTTTCTGGCAAATCTTGAAAAGGTGTATTGGGAGGAATATTTTGGGTGATATCTCCATAAACTTCATTGTATACCGTTAGGCATTCAGGGCACTGGTGTACCTCCTCTTCAAAGGTATCCTTTACTTCCACTATCGATTCTTCATCATCCCTTTCTGTTCCCAGCTGGTCAAAATACATTTGGCTCAGTTCCATTAACAATCCGGGAAGCTCCACCTTATCCACGTCTTGAACATGCATGATATACTCTCGGGTATTGGGGTCGAAATTCTTGGCATACAATAAATTATATGTGTCCCTAGTCACAAAATCACCAATAGCTTCCGGTTGTTTGTTCTTTTCGATAACTATTGAAGTGAAGTTATAGGTGTCACTGTCGAAACTAGTTACACCAAAGGTTAGTCCGTATGTACTGATGTCATTTTGGTCAAAATTGGAAACTAGATATTTTTTTAAATTTAAAGCCCCTGGATCATTTACAGGCAAGTGCCAATTCATTTCCAACATGGAGTGCCGAACATTGATTCCGAATTTACCCAAAAACTTTTCCCACTGTAATTTTGAACTTAACGGAATACCTTTTACGATAAACGATTTCCACGGGGTAATGGATATTTTACCTATTTTGTTTTCCGAACACAATTCACACATGGCCTTTAGGAACTTCAAATCATATCGATTATTTCTCCAATAGAGCCCCAACCAATATCTATCGGGACCAATACGGTTCATGCCTTCGTAATATGGAAATGGGTAAAAAGGGACTTCCAAAGGTTTGTCAACCGTTCTGTTATTGGTATCTACAGCATCACTTACCAGGTCAAAAAGGGTCTCAATAGTCTCCGGTTCTTCTTGCAGGACACTTTCAATGGCGTACTCCACTTTGTCCATGTCCCAACTGTAAATAAGTGCTGGATACATTACCGTTTTTTTCCAACCGGGCAGCCTTACATACAAATACCAATAATCGTCATGTTCTGAAGCAATAAAATTAACATTGCCCGTAAACAATGGAACCAAACGTTGCTTAGGGTCTGTAACGTTTATTCGTAATTTTGGTTTGTGCTTAAACTGCTCAATAATGTATAAATACCTATCACTTGTCAACCAAGATGTGCTCGGAAGGATTTCGGCCGAAACATAAGATGAGGCTATATTCTCAACGCCATCTCTTTTTGGCTTTACAAATTTGATTTTATCAAATTGGGCAAACTTGCTCTCATCAATATCCTCGGGAAAAATAATATCTTGGCGAGAACCAAATGAAATGGCATCCAAACCTAAACCTTCTGCGGCTTCACAAATGTACTTAAGCTCACCGGGTGATAAAACACCTCCGTTTATCCTTAATCTATATGGCTCTTCCATTACACTAATACTTTTGAATTCATGAGTATTTCCCTCACCTCCGTTTTACAACTTCCACAACCTAAACCTGCACCCGTTTTGTTGCATAGTTCAGTAAAATCGGAACAACCTTTTTTAACCGCCTCTTCAATGTTTCCTGCACCAACTTGACTGCATGAGCACACCAATTTACCAACAACAGGTTCTGTGTTTGATGCGCCTCGTAACAAGGTATCGCGTTTTTCGGCCATTTCAATTTTGCTCTCAATCATGGTTTTAAATTCGGCAAATTCGTTTTTATCGCCCATTAACACTGCACCAACCAATAGGTCGTCTTTTACAATACATTTTTTATAGTAACGCTTTTTAATATCAGTGAAAATGACTTCTTCGTAGCTGTCATCATTTTCGGGAACACTTATATCACCAATACTGCACAGGTTTAAATCGTTGAATTTTAAGATATTCATTAACACCGAGCCATTGTATGCCACACTTATATCTCCTGCTATAAAGTTCGCCAAAATATTGGCTTGTTCTTCTGCGGCCGATGTAATTCCGAACAACTGGTTATTGAATTCGGCAATCTCACCAATGGCAAAAATATCAGGGTGCGAGGACTGCAAATGCTGGTTCACTTTAACACCTCTACTGCAAGCTATACCATTTTCTCTTGCTATTTCAATATTAGGAATTGTTCCAATGGCATAAACAATAGCATTAGCCGTAATAAACTTTCCACTTTTTAATGTGATGTTCAACTCCCCTGTTTCATCGTCATCAAAAACAGTACTTACCTCATTATCAAAATAAATTTGGATACCTCGCTCTTGCACATCTAAAGCCAGTAACTTGCTCGACACTTTATCCAATTGGCGTTCCATTAAACGTGATGCCCTTTGTATTATGGTAATCTTAACGTTTTTATGCTTCATGGCTGCCGCCAACTCAAGTCCCAATAAACCACCACCTACAATGACAACGTGTTGTTCTTCAGGAGGTAATCCGGTAGCTTCTAAATATGCTTTAAAGTCATCAGCATCCCTTTTGTTTCGCATGGTAAAGCGGCCAGGCAAATCTATTTGCACATCTTTTGGAATGAATGCACGGCTGCCTGTAGCCAGTATCAATTTATCAAAACCATACTCTTTGTTGTTGCTGTCGACTACTACTTTGTGCTTTTTATCGATATTGATAATATGGGTTTCGGGGTGCACCTGAATGTTAAGTTTGGCTAACTCTAACTTTTTAATCTTTAGAAGTTGTTCCCAACTTAACTCCTCGGTTACATATTCTGGCAGTAACACCCTATTGTAAAACAAATTGGGCTCTTTTGAAAACACATGGATTTCATCAGCTTGGTTATATTCCCTATAATTTTGAACAAACCTGAAAGCCGCTGCGCCTGCCCCGGCGATAATTATTTTTTCTACAACTTTCTTATACTTTGCAACTGAAACCCTTGTAAACTTAAAATCAGGTTCCTTAGAAGTTGGATCCACGTGGGTATTGGTTAAATTGTTGGCTCTGTTCAAGTCACTTTGCAGCTGCTTGCCCCAATGCATGGGCAAAAACACAACCCCTTTTTTAATGCTATCAGTAACTTTTGCCCGCACCCGAACTACCCCATTTTCACTTTTAATTTCTGTGATATCTCCATCTTTGAGTTTGTACAAATAGGCATCTACGGGATTGATTTCCAAAACAGGTTTAGGATAATGTGTTTTTAAACGCGACACCTTGCCCGTCTTGGTCATGGTGTGCCATTGGTCACGAATACGACCCGTTGTTAATATAAGCGGAAAATCTTCATTGGGTTGAACTGAAGTATTTACAATATGGTTTGGAATGTTGAACTGCGCCTTTTGCGATGGCGTATAAAACTTTTTATCTTCAAAAAGCCTTGGCGTGCCTTTATGCCTGTACTCTGGGACGGGCCATTGAAAGGTGCCCTCAAGCTTTAAGCGCTCATAATTTAAAAAGGATACATCAATATTGGTCCCTTTGGTCATTGAGGCATACTCATCATAAATCTCTTCCGTATTACTATAGTTAAATCCCCTAAAACCCATTCGCTGTGCAAAGTCACATAAAATTTCAACATCTGGCCTTGCTTCTCCTGGTGCATTGATTTCCTTTGGCAAATATGAAATACGCCGTTCAGAATTGGTCATAGTGCCCTCCTTCTCCAACCATGCCGCGGCAGGTAAAACCAAATCGGCATAAGCAACAGTATCTGATTTATGTGAAATATCTTGAACCACAACAAACTTGGCATTCTTCATAGCTTTTTCAATACGATGCGTATTTGGCAAGCTTACTAAAGGGTTTGTACAAGCAATCCAAACCGCTTTCATCTTACCACTTTCCAATGCGTCAAACATTTCGGTGGCTGTTAACCCCGGTTTCGGGTTAATTCTGTCAACACCCCAAAATTGGGCTACTTCACGTCGATGCTCTTCATTCATTAAATCTTTGTGAACCGCCAAAAGATTGGCCATACCCCCTACTTCACGTCCGCCCATAGCATTTGGTTGACCCGTTAATGAAAAAGGACCTGATCCGGGTTTTCCGATTTTTCCGGTAATTAGTGATAAATTTAGCAAAGACACATTTTTATCCGTACCCACAACACTCTGGTTAAGCCCCATCGCCCACATGCTAATAAAACCTTTTGAAACACCAATAATATCAGCTGCCTTTTGGATATCTTTTTCGGGAACACCACATAACAAAGAAGCTTGCTTTAATGTTGTTTTAAAAATTAAATCTTTGTACTCATCAAAACCTTCAGTATGATTTTTTATAAATTCTTCATCAATTAACCCCCTTTTGTATAAACACCTTCCAATGGCATTGTAAAGGACAACATCTGTTCCCGGCAATAACTGTAAATGTAAATCTGCAAAGTTTGCTGAATCTGTCTTTCTTGGATCTACTACAATAATTTTAACCTCTGGGTTTTCCTCTTTACGCTTTTCAATACGTCTAAATAAAATAGGGTGGCACCACGCTGGATTTGCCCCTGTAATTAAAAAACAATCGGCCAATTCAATATCTTCATAAGAAATGGGCACACTGTCTTCCCCAAATGTTTTCTTATAGCCAACCACGGCAGAACTCATGCATAATCGCGAATTGGTATCAATATTATTGGTTCCCAAAAACCCTTTGGTTAGCTTGTTGGCAATGTAATATTCTTCGGTTAAGCTTTGTCCGGACACATAAAAGCCAACACTATCTGGCCCATATTTTTTTATAATCGATTTAAAAACACTGGCTGCCCTATCCAAAGCGTCATCCCAACTTACTCGTTCTCGGGGGTGCGATCTGCTCCAACGCATTTCGGGGTATAAAATCCTGTCGGAAACATCATTGGCAACATAGTGCAAATTCATTCCCTTGGAGCAAAGCATACCTTTGTTGACGGGATGGTCTTTATCGCCCTCAACCAAAACCTTGTTATTGCTATCTTTTTTAACAATAATACCGCAGCCTACGCCACAATAGGAACATGTTGTTTTTACCTCGTTTTTTAACATTTAAACCAAGATTTAGACTAAGTTAAGACAATAATTTTAGAATGGAACGAACACTAAAGCATTATTCAGAATACAACAAAAATCACAGTTCTAATATTTTAATCCATTAAAATTGACTATTTAATTTTAGATATTTTCTTTAGTTATCTGCACCAATTTTTATGGTAGCCAATTCTCCATTAGGAATGTTTTCTTCAGATATTTCATCGTCTTCATTTGAAAACTTAATGGCCAGAGCCACAATTGCCGTTGTAACCACAATCAAACCAATAATGAAATAGCCAGAAGAAACCGCTGCAGAAGATGCCGCCGATTGGGCAGATCTTATGGCCTCGACACCCAAACCTTCATTGGCTACTATGGCTGCCTTTTCGGCAACTGCCGACTGCGATTTTAATAACATAGCAGCCAAAAACGCACCTACATTACCTCCTGCACCCACAACTCCGGATACTGAACCAATAGCCTTTTTATTAATAAATGGGACCACTGAAAAAGTTGCCCCTTCAGCCATTTGAACAGATAAGCTGAACAATATTAAAAACACAATGCCGACAATGATACTTGTTGTTGTTGAAAAGGTCATCAACATTGTTCCTTGAATGGCTAAAATTCCTGACAAGAACAGTACACGCCCCCTTAAACCTTTAAGTTTTCCAAATCTATCCCCAAAGAAACCTCCTAGTGTTCTGGCAAAAATATTCATAAGTGCAAAAGACAAAACTATGTTTCCGGCAGTTACCCTCTCTAATTGAAAGGTGTTTTGAAGATAATCATCCATCGTACCATAGACCGTCAACTCAATGCCAAAACAAGCTGCATACACCAAGAAAAGAATCCATGTTCTATAGTCTTTAATAACAGTTAAAAAGCCTACTTGATCTTTTTTGGTGTTTACCATTTCTCCTGAAGCTCTTAAATCCTTAAAGTTTCCTTGTAGCGTATCTTTAGTAAAGAAAAAATAAACCAATCCCATTAAAAAACAAATCACACCGGCAACTACCATGGAGTATCTCCAAGCCTCTCCTTCAGCAACACCAAAACTAACTACGGCAGCAGCAATCAATGGCATCCCCAAACGATTTGCTCCTCCTCCAAGATTACCCCAACCAGCTGAGGTTGCGTTTGCTGTTCCAACAATATTGGGTGCAAACATTAAAGATGTATGAACTTGCGTAATAACGAAAGAAGCCCCAATAAACCCAATGAACAGTCTGCATATTAAAAATTGCATGGGTGTTTGCACCAATCCACACAGAATTACAGGAATGGCACCCAACATGAGCAACCAAGTGTAACATAATCTTGGTCCGTATTTATCACACAATTTGCCTATAAGTAAACGTGCAAATACGGTTCCTGAAACCGCAAGGATAATGGAGTTCCATTTTTGGTCTGGTGTTAAACCTAAATCCTTAACAACATCGGGCATGAACGGAACAATACCAAACCATGAGAAAAAACATAAAAAGAATGATATTGAGGTTATCCAAAATGTACGTGTAGATACATTTTTAAAATCCAATAAACTAAGCTTTGTAGCTTTTGATTGTGCAATTTGTGCCATGATACATAAATTTTATACGTACAAAACTAAGTATTAATACTTAATTATGCAATATAAATTTACGTATTTACATATTTATACGAGATTGATAATTTTTGAATATGCTTTTTGTGGATTCGGCAAAAATAAAACACATACCTCCTTTTAAAATGACATTTGGTTTAAACAACCCTAAACCAATTCATATTCCTTAGCTTTATTAGTAAGCTCCATCAAGTTTTTAACGTCAAGTTTTTTCATAAGGTTAAAGCGGTGTACCTCAGCAGTACGTTTACTAATTTGAAGTTCTTCGGCAATGTCTTTGTTATTTTTTAATTGCAATACCAATTCAAGTATTTGCTTTTCACGTTTGGTTAAATTGAATGGATCTTCTTTTGATTTTTTTGTCGGTGTTGGTGCACTTGTGCTTCCATTAACAAAGTTATTCATTATAATTGCAGACACATCCCCCGTGAAATACTTACCCCCCGATGCCACTTTGTTTAAGGCTTTTAGGAATTCTTCCTTACTAGCTCCTTTTAACAAGTATCCGTCTGCACCAGCTTGAATGGATTGTACAACATATTCCTCTGAATCGTGCATGGAAAGCACTAAAGTTTTAACATCTTTGTAATGTTTATTGATTTCTCCAACAACTTCAATTCCATTCATTTCAGGCATTCTAATATCAACAATTAAGACACGGGGCTTGTTTTTCTCAATAATTTCCAAAGCCTCTTTTCCATTGGACGCTTCATCAATAACCACAATACCCGATTGGTCTTCTAAAAGTGCCCGAATGCCATCTCTAACCAAAACATGGTCGTCTGCTAAAACCACTTTAATCATATCCATAAACTTAAGTTATTCAGTACAAAATTAATAAAATTACGTAATAATACGTATTTATCTACAAATCTATTTGCTCTGTAAAGGAATATTCAGGGTTACCCGAGTGCCTTTTCCAACTTCAGAATTAAGAAACAAGCGACCTCCAATAAAATTTATACGCTCTTGCATAAAGGTCATGCCCATACCACCATCCCCATTTTTTACTTTTTCAACCTTGGATGGCTCAAATCCTTTTCCATTATCATCCACAACAATGCTCAACATATTTTCGCTATGTGCCAGCGACACCAGTATATGAGTAGAATCGGCATATTTTATGGCATTATTTATAGCCTCTTGGGTAATTCTGTAAATATTGATTTCGGTAAGCGAATCCAATCTTTGATTAAAATCAGTTTTGTTAAAAAACATGATTTGCTTTCCTGTAAGCCGAGACAATTCTTGGGTCAACTTGGTAATTGCAGGAACAACACCATGATCGGTCAGCTCTGGCGGCGTTAGGTTGAACGTTGCCGTTCTAACTCCTTTTATGATGTTTGAGGTGAGTTCTTTTAAATGTTCTATTTTTGCCGTAGCCTTTTTAACATCTTTTGTATCTATGCTTTCCAAATTGTATTTTAAACCAGTCAGCATCTGTCCAATACCGTCGTGCACATCTTTGGCAATCCTATTTTGTTCTTTTTCCTGATTTTCAATAATCTTACTTGAGATTATTTTTTGTTGGCTCATTTTCTCTTCAAAACTTTGTTTTGTTAAGCGTTCTATTTCCAGTTGCGCTTTTTTTCGTTCTGTTATTTCAGAGGCAATAATGAGTAATTCAGACCTATCTTCTGTTGGGCTAAACGGTATTATGGACATCTCCAACCAAACTCCATCACCGTCCTTTGTTGTTCCCTTTAATTCTCCCTGCCAACCTGTTTTCTTATGTTTAACAATTATATCTTCAATAATAAGTTGCTCATTTTCCGCAGTGGACAAGACCTTCCAAAACAATACATTTTCGTCAAGTTTTGAAAACCGAAATAGCCGAGAAAACTTATTTCCCATATGAAGTACCTGCCCGTTCGGGGCAATTCTTGCAAACAACAAAGTCTCATCCATGGCATGGCTAAGCGCACGCAATTCTTTAATGGATTTTTCCTTGGCAATACTTAATTCATCAGCTTCAAAGGCCATCTTTTTGGCACGCTGCTCGGCAAAAAGCAAATCCGCCAATATGTTTTTAACGTTTTTAGCTGTAGGCCAGAAAATAAACATGAACTCACCCAACAAAATCAGCAAAGTAAAACACATGAGCCAGATTTCGAGGTTGCGCAGCCAACTTACTTTCTTATCAGCCTCCAAATCATATTGATTTACAATATCATCCATCAACATCAGAAAATCTCCCTCATTCGTTTTAACCTGTTCTATTTCTTCAGCAAATGCGCTGATAGGCATTGGAGGAATGTTTTCAATCTTTTCAATAATAGATTTGGAAGCCCTGGAAATAGTATCAAAAATGGGATTTAAAACCCTGAATTTATCGGTTACTGCCTTACTGTTCTTTTTAGGTAAACCTAGACTATCATTACCTTTTTGTAGTGCGTGATGTGAAAGTTCCCAAACATGAAGCGTCTCCTTTATTTTATCCTTAAGAAACACCCTGTCTTCCAAAGAAGATTCTGCCGAAAGTGAAACAATATCTTTGGTCAGTTTTTGGCTAAGCATACGCTGCCGACCTGCTACATTGATTACTGTGGAATCACTTTGCTGGTCGTCAAGATGCTTCCTGATGAGAATTTGGCTTGCAATTACGGAAACTGCAATGGCGCTTAAAGCGATGATGTATAAACGGCTTAATTTATTAAACGTACGTTGGTCTAATGAATTACCGTTATCAGTCATAAGCCTACAATTTAAGAAATAGCTTTTTTAACAAGGGCCAAGCTTTTATCTGAGAACGGAAGCTTTAATGCTTCCGCATGACCTTTATCGGACATTTTAACCCATGTTTTTTTCAGAATATCTATGAGTTTATCGTCATCGTGCTTTTCAGCAAACTCTTCAAAATAATAATCTAAAAACACCAAACAAATAGTGTCTTCCAAAATTTGGGTTTCTTCGTTCTTTTTAATGAGTTTTTTATTGATTAAAAATGAAACGCGGTCAATAAAAATATCATCGTAACCTACCCTATTCAATATTTCTGCAGTCAACTCGGCATGCATTTTTTTTAGTGTTTCTCGCCATTTCAGATAGCCAACCCGATCCATCGGGTACTCGTCCCGTGGTATTTTCCATCTGCAAATATGCTGGGCACGAGCGGCAATCTGCAATGCTTTTGATGCATTTGGCTCAAACTGCAAAAGCTTCCTTGTCATACGCTGTGAATAAAGAAGCTCTTTGGGATATTTTATACCGAAAACATCGTAAGTGTTCGTGTCTTCACTGTTTTTTTCGTCTATTAATGCAATTGCCGTTTCAAATCTGGTTGGCTTCATCTTTTCATTTTTTAATCTGAAAAGCCAATATACACATTTCCCTCATCAATCTTTACAGGATAAGTTGCAATTTTTAGGTCATCACCTCCTAAATTGATACCATCCTCCAACGAAAAATTCTTTTTATGCATGGGGCATGCTACCTTTGGAATACCATCTTTATCACCAATCATACCCAATGACAAAACCATTTCCATTTTATGAGGGCACAGGTTCTGCGTAGCATACCATTTACCGGTTCGTGTAAAATTATAAACCGCTATTTGTTTGGTTTTATACTTAATACAAGCACCACTATTTTCTGGAAAATCTGAAGTTAAACCGACCTTAAACCAAGTTTTCACGTGTTCTTCCGTTACTGATTTGTATTGTTCTAAAATATCTTGCATCACTTCTATTTTTTTTAAAATTTTCTCATTTCAAACCCATGACTAGACTTTTTTAACTCCATGCCTTAGGCATTTTTTGGTCGCGCATTGGTACGAACACAAGGTTATCGTCCGTATCATCAGAGTTTACAAAATGCTTGAAACGCTTCATCATTTCAGGGTTTTCAATGGCCTGTTTCCATTCGCACTCATATTTGTTTACAAGGCCTTGCATTTCTTTTTCCAATTCTTCAGCAATCCCTAAAGAATCTTCAATAACTACTTGTTTTAGATATTCAATGCCACCTTCCAGCTTTTCCAACCAAGGAGCAGTTCTCACTAATGGTCCTGCGGTTCTTAGATAGAACATTAAAAATCTATCTAAATATTTTATGGCAGTTTTATCGTCCAACTGTTCCGCAAACAAAAGGGCATGTTTTGGTGTTGCTCCACCATTTCCACAAACGTATAAGTTCCACCCACCTTCAACGGCTATAAGTCCAAAATCCTTGCCTCTAGCCTCGGCACATTCCCTGATGCAGCCCGAAACACCTCCTTTTAATTTATGTGGCGAACGCAACCCTTTGTATCTGTTTTCAATTTCTATAGCAAAAGTTACACTTTCGTGCATACCATATCGACACCAGGTTGAACCTACACAACTCTTAACAGTTCGCAACGACTTTCCGTAAGCGTGGCCACTTTCAAAACCCGCATCAATCAATTCTTTCCATATTAGCGGTAACTCGTGAATCTGAGCTCCAAACAAATCGATTCGCTGACCACCCGTAATTTTTGTATATAAATCATATTTTTTGGCAACTTCACCCAAAACAATTAATTGCTGTGGTGTAATTTCACCAGCAGCGACTCTTGGCACCACGGAATAGGTGCCGTTTCGCTGGATATTTGCTAAAAATCTGTCGTTTGTATCTTGAATAGTTGGCTGTTTATTTGCAGTTTCCATGGTTATGGTAGCAAAAATAGATGCTAGAGCTGGTTTACAAACCTCACATCCATGGCCCTCGCCAAACAAATTCAACGCCTCTTCGTAATTGGCAACTTTATTTACTTTTATTAAATCGTAAAGCTCTTGACGATTAAAACTGAAGTGTTCACAAAGTACTTCTTTGACTTCTTTTCCAAGTGATTTTAGGGTTTCATTCACCAAATCGACCACCATAGGTTTACACCCTCCACAGCCTGTAGTGGCTTTAGTTTTCGCTACAACATCACCTAGATTGCTACAATCACCCTCAGTGATGGAACAACAAATAGCTCCTTTGGTAACGCTCTCGCAAGAACACACCTGAGCCACATCTGGAATATCCAACACACTGCCAAATGATGAGCCACCCTCACCTCTAGAGCCAATGATTAATTCTTCGGCATCTTCAGGGATTGGCAGTCCGTTTAAATATATTTGATGGAACATATTATAATCACTGGCATCTCCTATTAAAATACCGCCAAGTAATTTTTTTCCATCATGACTAACATTGATTCGTTTGTATAAATTTTTGGTTTTATTTTCAAAAATGATAGAATAACCTTTTTCAACAGGCATAAACGGTTCACCATAGCTCGCTACATCAACACCTATCAACTTGAGTTTTGTAGACATGTCGATATCTTCTTGCATCAACACATCTGCTTTACCTAAAATTTGGTTTACGGCAACCTCGGCCATATCATAGCCTGGGGCCACCAATCCATAAATCATTTGGTTGTACAAGGCTACTTCACCTATGGCATAAATTTCAGGGTCTGACGTCTGCATTCTGTTGTTCACAACGATGCCTCCACGTTTGCCCATTTCCAATGCACAAGTTTTACCTAGTTCATCCCTAGGCCTTATACCTGCAGAAACAACCAGCATTTCAACATCAATTTTATCGTATTCGCCAAACTCCATACCTGTTATGGCTCCTTCATCTCCCAATATTTTATTGGTTGCTTTTGACAAATGCACATGAATACCCATAGATTCAATTTTCTCCATGAGCACTTTACTCCCTCGAGTATCCAACTGACGCGGCATTAATTTAGGCGCAAACTCAACAACGTGAGTCTCAAGCCCCATGTCCATAACAGCCTTTGCGGCTTCCAAACCTAAAAGGCCACCTCCCAAAACAGCAGCTTTTACTTTATCTGTTCTTCCTTGTTGAATTTTATCAGCATAATCCAACATGCCTTCAAGATCCTCTATAGTTCGGTAAACAAATACGCCCTTTTTTTCAATCCCTTTAATATTAGGAACAAAAGGAGACGAACCCGTAGCTAGAACTAAGTAGTCATATTTATAATTGATGTCCTTTGAGGAGGTTATTTTTTTTGAAGATCTATGAATATCTGTAATACGCTCATTAGTTATCAATTCAATGCCATTTTCTTCATACCATTCACGGGGAGCCATTTCCAAAGCTTTGGCATCCTTATTTTCAAAGAATTCACTTAAATGAACACGATCGTAAGCAGGCCGTGGTTCTTCACCAAAAACAATAATCTTAAAGGCTTCACTTCCAGGTTTTTCAACAAATTTCTCACAGAATTTGTAACCAACCATACCGTTACCAACTACAATAATTTTTCGCATATCTACGTATTTATTTAGCAAATCTAAGTATTAATACTTAATTATGGTGTTTTTTTTAAATAATTTTACGTAGAACCCCAATTATTACCAATTTCTCAAATAGAAATACAAATAATTGCTTATTAAGAAAAGAATTGGATTTGATTTTATGGAAACATTAAACTTTTTCAACAGTGATTTTCACACTTTTCGAAGCTGGAGTTTTGGCCGTATGCGCAAAACTATCAAGTGGCACAAGCACATTGGTTTCTGGAAAGTAAGTGGCGCAACAGCCTTTTGGAATATTATACCCAACAACCTTGAAGTTATTAGCTGTTCGGATTACGCCGTCGAACTCTGATTTTATATTTACAATAGATTGCTCTTTTAATCCTCTTTCGGCCATGTCGTCACGATTCATGAAAATAATGCGGCGATCATTAAAAATTCCTCTGTATCGGTCATTCAGTCCATAGATAGTCGTATTGAATTGATCATGGCTACGTATGGTCATCATCATCAACTCCCCTTCATTTAATTTCCATTGGGGCAATTTATTTATGGAAAAATTTGCTTTTCCACTGGAAGTCTCGAATGTTCTAATCCGTGCTCCATTAGGCAAATAAAAGCCGGCAGGTTGTTTAATTCTGATATTATAATCCTCAAAACCAGCCACTATCTCAGCAATATCATTGCGAACCAAATTATAGTCATCTTTATATTTTTCCCAATTAACTTTGGAATGCTTCCCTAAAGTAGCTTGGGCAATACCACATACTACTGCCACTTCGCTTAACAAATCTTTTGAACAAGGTTGTAAAACGCCTTTGGTTGACGAAACAATACCCATAGAATTTTCCACACTTTGTATCTGGACACCAGTTTTTTGATAATCTATTTCCGTTCGTCCTAAACAAGGCAAAATAAGGGCTTCTTTACCAGTTACTAAATGCGAGCGGTTGAGTTTAGTACTTACATGCACCGTTAAATTGCAGTTTGCCATGGCTTCAGCAGAATATTCAGTATCTGGAACCGCTGAAATAAAATTACCCCCCAAACCAAAAAACACCTTAGCCTTCTTTTCATACATGGCCTTAATGGCATCTATCACGGAATAGCCATGTTTAGCCGTTGGTTTAAAACCATATTTTACTTCAATTTTATCCAAAAATGCTTTTGGAGCCGATTCCCAAATACCAACAGTTCTATCGCCTTGCACGTTGGAATGACCTCGAACCGGACAAGTACCTGCTCCCTCTTTGCCAATACTTCCTTTCAACAGCAGCAAATTGACCAATTCGCGAATATTATCAACAGCATTTTCATGCTGCGTTAAGCCCATGGCCCAACAACAAATAATTTTATCGTTGTTTAAAATTAGTTCAAAAACGGCATCAAAAACATCCTTGGATACACCAGAAGCCTTCAAACATTCCTCAAAATTATACGTCTTTAAATCTGAAATAAAAGCATCGAAACCATGGGTGTATGTTTCAATAAATGGCTTATCAAATATATTCCCTTCTGACTCTTCCTTTTCCAAAAGCTTTAACAACAAGGCTTTTACGAATGGCACATCGCCGTTTATGGTTATGGGAACATGAACGTCAGTTAATTCAGTACCACCAGTTAATAGTTTTAATGGATTTTGTGGATTGGTAAACTTAATTAATCCGGCTTCTTCAAGTGGGTTGATGGCTATAATTTTTCCTCCATTCTTTTTACATTTTTCTAAAGCCGTGAGCATTCTTGGATGATTCGTGCCTGGGTTCTGACCAATGACCATGATGACTTCCGTTTTGTATAAATCTTCTAACGTTACTGAACCCTTTCCAATGCCCAAAGTTTCAGACAAAGCCTTTCCGCTGGCCTCATGGCACATATTGGAACAATCTGGTAAATTGGACGTGCCAAACTCACGAACAAATAGTTGATATAAAAATGCGGCTTCGTTAGTTGTTCTACCTGAAGTGTAAAATACAGCCTCGTCTGGATTTGCCAAGGCATTTAGATGCTCCCCAACTTTTTTAAAAGCATCTTCCCAAGAAATGGGCTGATAATGGGTCGCCCCTTCTGCCAAGAACATAGGCTCTGCCAACCTGCCCGATTTACCAATTTCAAAATCCGTCCAAATTGCTAGTTCTTCTACAGAATGTCTGGCGAAAAAATCGGCACCAATAGTTTTATTTTGAGCTTCCTCGGCAATAGCCTTTATACCATTTTCGCAATATTCACCAAGAGAAGACCGCTCGTCATCAGGGTCGGGCCAAGCACAACCTGGACAATCAAAACCTCCTTTTTGGTTTATTTTTCCTGACAATTTAATTGCATCATTAGTATTCATGTATTTTGAAACATGATTCAATGCCGACTTAATAGCGGCAAAACCAGCGCTATCCGTTGTCGGTTTGGTTATTTTTAAATTTGAAAAATGTTCGGGGGTTTTGGCTTTTTCTGAAGGTGATCGGCTCATTTTATTCTTCAAAAGTTTTGTTTAAAAGCTTGTTGTAATCTTCAATTGTGTCTAAATCTACATTTTTTTTTGAAGGTTTTATGGCTCTGACAAAAGATTGGTTTTCTTTAATTAACAATTTCGCCCCATCATCTCCCTTTAATTTAGACAATGCCCCTAGATAAATTCGGTCGAATACAACAGGTACGCCATACTTTCCATTTTCATAATCCGTTGCGATGATTTGATTTTTATTGGGTTCAAATTTTTGAATCAATTCATTAAGAAAATCAAATGTTATTGTAGGTTGATCTGCCAACATAAAAAGAACACCTTCAATTTTTGAATTGCTTTTCAACAAATAATTTACAGCAAAGGAAATTGATGAACCCAACCCCTGCTTCCACTCCTCATTCACCAAAATTTTAACAGACTCTTGTTGAATACTTTTCTCAATGGTTTTGTAATGGGCACCAAGCACGACAAAAACATCTTTTACTCCAGAATTTAAAGCAGTGTTTATTGTATGTCTCAACAGTGTTGTGTCGCCCCATTTTAATAATTGTTTAGGCCTTCCCATTCTGTTTGATGCTCCAGCCGCTAAAACAACTATAGGAATATTTGCTTTATTAGTATCCGACAAGCTTAAACTATTTTGAGTGAATCTTTCCAGTTTTTTTACTTAAAGAAATTGGATTGCGATGACGAGAATATGCCAATATCTCTGAAATAATTGAAACCGCAATTTCTTGCGGTGTTTCAGACCCTATATCAAGCCCAGCAGGCCCATGAATGCTATCCAAAAAACCATAATCTACATCAGGGCAATATTCTAAAAACTGGGATATCAAATCATCCCTTCGCTTTGTTGGCCCCAATAAACCAATGTAAGTTGGTTTGGTTTTTTGCAATGCAACCAAAAACCTCAAATCATTTGCAAAATTATGCGTCATTAAAACTACGGCTGTTTGATTATCTATACCTTTTATATCCAAATTTTCCGGAGATGAGCAAACGAATTGATTAGCGCCTGGAAAATTATCAATTGATTTTGTTTCGGATACCCCCGAGACAACAGTCACTTCCCATCCGGTTAAAGCCGCATATTTACAAAGCTGAACGGCATCATGTTCCGCACCAATAATAATTAATTTAAAACATGGTGGCATTGTCTGTTTGAATTTTGGAAGTTTAATGGTTTCCATTTTAGTTTCTTTGCCAGAAACCGAAAATAGTTTATCATTAATTTTTACATGAGTACCTATTTCAGTATGGATACCCACTTCCTTTTTAAAGAATGAAAGCAACTCAAAAGATTCTCTATTTTCTAAAAAATTAAAAAAAACCGAAGTAAATTTCTCATCAGGTTGAAACAACTCTAACAATATGTAAAGCACACCTTCACAACCCAAACGATAGCGGCCATCATAAGTCATTATTTTGGCATTTCCGGTCTTAAAAACAGATTCAGACTGCAATAAAACCTCTTTTTCCACACAGCCACCACTAACGGCACCAACCATATTCCCGTTTTCTAAAACAAGCATCCTCACGCCTGGCCGCCTGTAGGACGAGCCGTCCAAATCTACGACTGATGCCAAAACCGTTTTAATTCCTTTATTGTTCGCCAATGAAGCTTGATGGACTATGTTTTTAAATTCGTGTGTCATTAAAAAACCGTTATTAAATTCGGAACCGTTAACCCAAAACTTTTTGACTTGATATGAATGGTTGGTGATAATAGCGCTGGCCAGTAGCTTGATAAAGTGCATTGGCCAATGCTCCTACAGCTGGTGGCAATCCGGGCTCACCCAGTCCTGTTGGTGCTATGTCGCTTTCTACAAAAAATACTTCTATTTCTTCAGGAGCCTGTGAATGGCGAATTAATTGATACCTATCAAAATTATTCTGGACAGGTGCCCCGTTTTCAAAAGTCAGCTGGCTGTACATGGCATGACCAATACCATCAATTACACCACCTTGAATCATGTTAATAGCTGCATCAGGGTTTACAACAATACCGCAATCTACAGCACACCAAACTTTTTTGACTTTTGGTTGATTATCGACCATAACCACATCTACAACTTCTGCTACATAAGAATTGTGACAAAAATAGGCGGCCACACCTCTATGCACACCTGATTCATTTGTTCCCCAATTAGATTTTTCTTTAACCAATTTTAGCACGCCAGCATAACGTTCAGCATCATAATCATTTTTCTCCCCAACTGGGTTTTTCATGGCACGATCAAACAACTCCAATCGAAATTCAATAGGGTCTTTGCCAGCCAATTCAGCTAACTCATCTAAAAACGATTGTTCTGCAGCAGCCGCAAAATGTGATCTTGGTGCACGCCAAGCCCCTGCGGTAATGTTAGTGTCACTACTCTTTGATGCGGCCTGATAATTCTCCACAGTCCCAGCTGGAAATCTATCTTGAAATACAGCAGGTGATGGCAAGCCGGTTCCCTTAACAGAAAAGGCAATCAAATTGTTGTTTTCATCCAAACCGGCCTTATAAGTTGATAAATAGGCTGGACGATAAACGCCCTTGGTCATATCATCTTCTCTAGTATAAATAAGTTTTACCGGGGCTCCTATTTTCTTTGAAATAGCCGCAGCTTCAATGCCAAAATCGGCGTAAAGCCTCCTGCCAAACCCACCACCAATTCTAGTCATATTAACGTCTATGTTTTCAACTGGCAAATCAATTAATCTAGAAACTGCATTTTCCAAGCCTCTTGGAGATTGCGTGGGACCTATTAATTCTGCGGAATCGTCAGTAACATGGGCAAAGAAATTCATGGGCTCCATCGTGTTATGAGCTAAAAACGGAGAACTATAAGTACGCTCAATTACTTTTACCGCTTTACCAAAAGCGGCATCTGGGTCACCATCCTTTCTATTTATTTCAACTTTGTCTGACGCCAAAACTTGTTCCATGCGAGCCATATGTGTTTCAGAATTTTCCAATTCGCTGAACACGTCCCAATTAGCCTTTAAAGCCTTTTTAGCCTTCATAAGTTGCCACGTAGAATCTCCAACGATGGCAATATGTTGGTAATAGCCTTGCTGGTCAGAATTACCCGAATCACCAATTGTAGTATCTATAATAAACGCATCGCTAACACCTGGCATGCTTTTTATTTCCTCTTCATTAAAACTCTTGATTTTCATTCCGAAAGCTGGTGCATGTTCAATCATGGCCAATTTCATGCCTTCCCTTTTAAAATCTAAACCAAATTCGGATTTTCCTGTTACTATTTTTAAGCCATCAACATTTTTTTTGCTGTGCCCAATAATCTTAAAGTCTTTAACGTCTTTCAATTCAATTTCCTCGGGAACTTCAATTCCAACAGCTTTTGATGCTATATCACCATAACCAATGACTCTTTCTCCATTCTTTTCCTTTATAATTCCTTCGGCTACCGTTAAATCTTCAACTGAAACTTGCCATTCCTTTGCAGCTGCTTCCAGCAACATTCTTCTTCCTGTTGCTCCTGCCATGCGCAAGGCATCCCACCCTCTTCTGATGGATTGACTTCCTCCTGCAAATTGATTATTATAATACCCAATGTTTAGAGGCGCTTGTTCTACTACAACATTTTTCCAATCAACATCCAATTCTTCCGCTACAATCATGGGCATGGAAGTCCTAACATTCTGGCCAATTTCTGGATTAGGGGAATAAATGGTCACCAATCCTGTATCTCCAATTTTTATATATCCATTAATTTCAAACCATTCATTGGGTATCGCTAATACTTCATCCTTAACTTCGGGCTTGCATGCCAAAAGCCAATTAAACCCAATGAGCATACCTCCACCCGCGGCTGCAGAGATTTTCAAAAACGAACGACGATTATATTGTGTTTTTATTTTTGTCATGATTTATGGATTTAAATTTTGGATGCCGTTTTTATTGCTTGTTTTATTCTAGTATATGTGCCACATCTACAGATATTACCATGCATTGCCCCATCAATATCTTCATCGGTAGGGTTTGGCGTATGCTTTAAAAGTGCTGCAGCGCTCATAATTTGACCGCTTTGACAATAGCCACATTGCGGAACATCGTGTTCCAACCATGCTTTTTGAACAGGATGGTCACCTTCCTCGGACAAACCTTCAATGGTTGTAATGTTCATGCCAGAAGCTTGTGAAACCTGAAGCATACAGCTTCTAAATGCATTTCCATCAACATGGATGGTACATGCACCACATTGACCAATACCACATCCATATTTGGTGCCCATCAAGTTAAGTTGGTCTCTTAAAACCCATAAAATTGGAGTATCTGGGTCGGCTTCTACAGAAAATGATTTGTTGTTGATTTTTAAATTGAATAATGCCATAATTTTATCAGAATTGGATTTCCTTTAAAATTACGAAAAAGATAGCTCAGTCTCTTTTATTACAGTTTTTTAACTATTTTTTAAGACCGAGACGAAGTCCAGTGCTCTGCGTTCATTGTAATACACATTTTTCTTATCAATGAAACCAGCATGCCCACCATGCTTGGGCATTTCTAGATACACATTGGGATTATTTTTTGCTTCTTTAACAGGATAGCATTCAGGTGATAGAAAAGAATCGTTCAATGCATTGATAATCAAAGTTGGTGTTTTGATATTTGGTAGAAATTGCAAACTGCTGCACTGGCTGTAATAATCATTTGCGTTTTTGAACCCATGGGCTTTTGCCGTATAAACATTATCAAAATCGGTTAATGTTTTAATAGATTCTAAGTCGGAAACTGTTAATTGATTCGGAAATCGTTGATGCTTTAATTCAATTTTTTTGACCAAATGCCTTAAAAACCTATCGTGGTATAACTTATTTTTAAATGTATGTAATTCTCTGGCCGAACCTGCCAAAAAACAAGGGACGGAAACTGCAATAGCTGCTTTTATTTCGTTTGGGACATTCCGTTCACCCAAATATTTTAAAATAATATTGGCCCCTAAGCTGATGCCTTTCAAATAAATATCAGTATAGCCTTTTTGGGAAATGGCATGCTCTACCACTTCAACCAAATCACATGTAAAACCAGAATGGTAGCTACTAAATTTCAAGTTATCCTCACCACTACACCCTCTAAAATTTACGCAAACGGCATCAGCTCTATTTGTGTTAAAAAGCTTTGCTGGCGCCGTCATATAGGGTCGTTGCCCATTTCCTTCCAAGCCGTGTAAAAGAATAATGAGTTTATTGGTCTTTTCTTCAGAATAACTCCAATCCAAATCCAAAAAATCCCCATCACTTAAGGTGATGCGTTCACGTTCCTGTTTTAAAGTGACTTTTCTAACCAAACCAGAATAAACGGTAGAGACAAAGCCTCTTTTGAACAAAATTGGTGGTTTATAGGTACTTTCAACAATGGGCATACTTAAACTTCTAAAGAGGTAAATTGAAATATTTTTCCGTTGAATAAGCCTTTATCACTCAATTTTAATGATGGTATGACCAGTAAGGCCATAAACGATAAGGTCATATATGGCGATTGAAGTGTGTTACCCAATGCTTTTGCCATTCCATCAAGTTCTGCATAAGCTTTGGCAACGGTTTCTCCATCTTTATCGCTTATTATACCCGCCACGGGAAGCGGGAGAATTTTTTCTTCGGCATTGAAAACAGCACAAATGCCTCCTTTATGTTCAATAATTAAATTGACGGCTTGGCATATAGCTTCATCTGAAACGCCAACGGCAATGATATTATGCGAATCATGACCAACAGAGGACGCAATGGCTCCATGTTTTAATCCAAAATTTTTGATAAATGCCATGGCAGGTTTGGTGTTTTGGTAACGATTTACCACAGTCATTTTCAAAATATCATTGTCTGTATTTGATACAGCATTTCCATTGTCAATTTTACATTTTTCAATAATTTCGTTGGTGACCAACTGCCCTTCCATAGCTTCAATTACGCGAATTTTATTGGACTTTGATTTCACTTTAAAATCTGAAACTTGTTTTTTATCGCAATTGAAATTATTTAAATTTTTAAATGTAACTGGCTTAATTTTAGATATTCCATTATCAAAAACCAATTCACCATTTACATAGGTTTGCAGTGTTTTAAAATGGGTTAAATCTTCAATAACAATACAATCGGCAGCACCTCCAACTTGCAGCAAACCAACCTCCAAATTATAATGCTTAACAGGGTTAACACAAGCCATTTGCAACACTTTAAATACATCAATTCCTTTGGCAATTGCTCTGGCACATAACTGATTGATGTGACCAACCAATAAATCGTCAGGATGTTTATCATCACTGCAAAACATCATGCTTTCAAAATACTCGGGCGCTAAATCAATAAGGGCATCAAAATTTTTGGCAGCACTGCCTTCACGAATTAAAATCTTCATGCCTTTTTGAAGCTTTTCCAATGCTTCGTCGTGGGTAAAACACTCATGATCTGTTGAAATACCGGTATTGATATATTTTGAAATATCCTCGCCCAATAATCCTGGAGCATGACCATCGATAGGCTTACCAAAATGTTTGGCCCATTCTATTTTTTGCATCACTTCAGCATCATCAAAAAGAACGCCAGGATAGTTCATCATTTCTGCCAAATATTTGATATCTGGATTCTCAAGGAGACTTTTAATGTCGTTGGAATCTATTGTCGCTCCTGCCGACTCAAAAGTGGTTGCCGGAACACAAGATGGCGCGCCAAAATTGAACTTAAACGGTACTTGTTTACCATTTTCAATCATGAAATTTACGCCTTCAATCCCCATAACATTGGCGATCTCATGGGGGTCTGAAACCGTCGCCAAAGTACCGTGTTTTACTGCCAAGCGAGCAAATTCACTTGGCACTAGCATGGAACTTTCAATGTGGATATGAGCATCAACAAAACCTGGCATTATATAATTCTCAAAATCATGTTCCCTTTCTTCAATGGAAAAAATCTTACCATCTTTAAAAGTGACTTCACCTTTAAAAATCCGTTTGTTATGGATGTCGACTATCTTGCCTTTTAGTTTCAATGCTTGTTTAATTCAATTTTTAAAACATTTTTGGTGCTCTTGGTAACTCGAAATCGATGGTCGGCGCGACTGCCAATAATCCAAACAATATCATTGTCAGAACAGAGCAGCCATGCATTTTCTTTGTCCAACAAAGAGAACTTTTCATCTTTAAAAAACTTACTGAGTTTTTTCTTTTTACCGTTCATACCCAAAGGAAAAAACACATCACCTTCTTGTTTCTTTCTAATTTCTAAAGGAAACTTCAATAAGTCTTTATCAACATAAATAATATTTGATGTGTTGTCTGAAGTGGTATCTGTTGCATTCAATATCAATGCTCCAAAAGGGGTTTCAATTTCATTTTTACCTCCTGAAATTAAAATGATTTCATCATTAAATTTTGGAATTTCACTTAACAACAAATAAGCTCGGTCTTTAATTAATCTGTGGGTACTTGAAAGTACTTGCTTTCCCGTTTGGGCATCCAGCAAGTCTAAAACATCATTCCACTCATTAAAACCAAAGTCCTTAAAAACCTCAAACAAATACGCTTTCGGATTGTTGACTTTTTTAAATTCAGAAATTTTGAATTTAACTTCCAAATCACTTATCTTTTCCATGGCATGATTAAGAAAACTCTCTATGCCATCTTCAATGATGGAGGCTGAATCATTCAAATTACCCAAAGTCGTTTGAAAACTCTGTAACAGACTTGGGTTAATTTCCTTTAAAACGGGAATTACCTCGTGCCTCAATTTATTACGCAAATATTTAATCGATTTATTGCTGCTATCATCTCGCCACTTTATTTTATTTTCTTTGGCGTAATTATGAATATCATCACTTGAAAATGGTAAAAGTGGACGAACAAATTTCCCATTAATTGAAGGTATACCCGTTAAGCCTTCCAACCCCGTTCCTCGCGTAAAATTGATTAAAAAGGTTTCCAGATTATCATCGGCATGATGTGCAGTTAAAATGTAATCAAACTTTAGTTGTTCCGCTAATTCTTCAAACCAATCATAGCGCAATTCGCGAGCTGCCATTTGAATGGAACGCTTATTATCCTTGGCATATTTTTCGGTATCAAAACGTTGTACAAAAACTTCCAAGTTTAGACTATCGGCCAACTCTAATACAAAATCTTCATCAGCATCGCTTTCCTTTCCGCGCAAATTGAAATTACAATGTGCCAAAGCCATATCGAAATTCAACTTATGACATAAATGGGTTAAAACCACACTATCTATTCCACCAGAAACAGCAACGAGCAAGCGACTTTCCGTTAAAAAGCCAAGCTTGTTATCAATGTGGTTTTTTAATTTGTTCAACATGCTTTCAAATATACAACTTTGAGCATTTAAAAGACACCTCTGCCGTTATTTGAAATGACAATTATCATTTAAAATGATTTATAAATTTCGTAACTTTAGAATATTAACTTTAATACATGTTGTTATGAGCTCTATGGAAGAATTAAACGACAAAGCTAACCAAGTTGCATTCAACAAAAAGGTGGTTTCAATAACCCAACATTTACAGGCTTACGTAAAACACAGGTTGTACATTGCAGAATCTACGGGCATCATCCCAAAAAACATGTATTCTTCCAACGATTTTATTGACGAAGCCATTGCCAAATATTACGAAAATGGCTTTAACGTTGATAACGATACGGGAGTTATAAAACTTAAACTCTTTAAAATTGTTGATGCCGAATTAGATGAACTTTTTAGAAAAGAGGCTTTTCATAAAGACACCATGAGCACGCATGCTATTTTAACGGATGAACTGGATGCCCTTGATGAAAAGTTCACCATTGATGAAGATTTTGATTTTATCATGAACGATGAGCTCAATGATATTTCGTACAAACAAGAAAACAGACAAAAGCATCTTTTCTTGTATGACGACAACAATACTTCTGTAGTGGATGCCTTTGAAATTAAGGATTTAAGTTCTACGCATAACAGAAAACTTTTGGGCAAAATCTACACATGGTTACCATTGGGCGTTTCAAATATTGTGGATTTATCGGTGTTCGGTAAACTGACCAATGATGAAATTGCCAAAATAAAGAATATTGAAGCCAAGCGTGTAGAACGTGTTTTGGGAATTGCCGTGAAGTCTTTTAAAAATTATTTGGATTAGTTTTCCAAAACCGTTCTCATGGCCTTGGCCTTCACCAAGCACTCTTCGTATTCCCTCAGTGGGTCGCTCTTAACGGTTATAGCACCACCAACGGAATATGACACATATTTTTTGGTTTGGTTGTAAAGAATACTCCTTATAACCACATTAAAATCAAAATTCCTTTCTGGGGAAAAATAACCAATGGCTCCGGAATAAACCCCTCGCTTGGTTTCTTCTTGTTCCTCCGCAATGTTCATGGCCGAAATTTTAGGTGCTCCAGTCATACTTCCCATGGGGAATGTACTTTTAATGATGTCAACTGGATGAGTCGTGCTATCCACTTGCGATGTAACCGTTGAAATCATTTGGTGAACTTGGTCAAACGTATAAATTTTGCACAATTCCTCAACCTTTACACTGCCTTTTAATGCGGTTTTTGAAAGGTCGTTCCTTACCAAATCGACAATCATCACATTTTCGCTTCGCTCTTTTTTATCTTTAGAAAGGTTCAATTTTAACCTGTTGTCTTCATCTGGGTTATCTGAACGCTTTGCCGTACCCTTAATAGGTTGCGAAATGACCGTATTCCCTTCTTTTTTCAAATAGCGTTCTGGCGATGAACACAACACATATTTATCTTTTGTTTTAATAAATGCGGCAAATGGCGGTTTGGAAATGTCGTTGAGTTTCTGGTAAGTCTCAAAAGCGTTAATCACGGTGTTTTCTGCATAAAACTCTTGGCAAAAATTGGTCTCGTAAATATCGCCCCGTCGAATATGCCCCAAAATGGCATTCACTTTATCAAAATATTCATCTTTGTGAATACGTAATTTTATTTTGATGTCGCTGGCCACTTTTCCACGCTGCAACTGCACGCTTTGGTTAATGGCCAATAAATCGTCATTCAATTCATTGGCAATAAAATTCAAATACTGTATTTCAACTTCATCCCCCTTAAACAAAAAGAGTTTTTTTGGCTGGAAGAAAAACAAATCTGGAAAACCAAGCCCATCAAAATTTTTGGATTCAAGAGCCTCAATATCATTTTTTAGATCATAGGTTAAATAACCAAAAATCCAATCGTTGATATATGTTTGGTATTCCTTTAATTTTGCAAAAGCATTATGAAAATCGGTTTGAATACTCGTAAAGGCATCAACGGCAAGAATAGCATCATAAGTTGAATAATTCTGATGATAGTTGTTGGAATCCAACCAAACAACATCCTCAAATTGCTGACTCCAAATCAACGCTTTTTTCTTAAACGCTTGGCCGTCTTTCAGTTTATGGATGTGTGCTTTTCTCAATCGGTTGGTTTATGCCGTAAATTTAGAAAGAATACTGAATACATAGCAAGTTTTGTATCTTTAAGATTAAATATAAGTTTATGTTCAAGCTAGAAAACAACCTCCTAAAAATTGCCGTTAAAAAAACAGGTGCTGAACTGTGCAAAATAACTTCTGTAAAGCACAATACCGAGTTTATGTGGGATGCCAACCCAAATGTTTGGAGTAGTCATGCGCCCAACCTTTTTCCTATTATCGGCGCCTTAAAAAATGATACTTACATAGTTGACAACCAAAGTTATAAGCTACCAAAACATGGTTTGATTAGAAATAACACCGATATTACTTTGCATAAACTTTCTGAAGACAACCTTACGTTAAAACTTGCGTACAATGAAAAGACCTTGAGAATCTATCCTTTTAAATTTGAATTTTACATTTCCTATACGCTGAAAGATTCCACCATTATTATTAGCCAAACCGTGAAAAATAAAGATTCCAAAACCATATATTACTCCGTTGGTGGCCACCCCGCCTTTAAATGTCCTGTTTATGCAGACGAAGATTACACTGATTATTTTTTGGAATTTGAACACGCCGAAAACTCCAAAAGACACCTTATAAATATGGAAAACGGTTTGATTTCATCCAGAACGAAACCCGTTTTCAACAACAGTAAAATTTTGCCTTTAACACATGATATGTTTGAAGAAGACGCCTTAATTTTTAAGGATTTAAAATCAAGAAAAGTAACCTTAAAAAGCAAAAAATATGGTGACATTTTATCGGTTTCTTATGAAGACTTTCCGTATTTGGGCATTTGGGCAAAACCCAATGGCAATTATGTTTGCATTGAACCTTGGTTGGGTATTGCCGACAATGAAAACACCAATCAAGATTTTAAAACCAAAGAAGGCATTTTAAGTTTAAAGCCAAACAAATACGCCACAGCAACGTACAGCATTGAAATACATAACAACCATTTAGCGTAAAATGATTTTTAAGTGTAACTTTGCCAGGTAAATAGCACCACGTGACGTTTCAAGACCTCAATTTAAATACCCCATTATATAACGCCTTAGACGATTTAGGCTTCACCTCACCAACTCCTGTACAGGAGCAATCTTTCAACGTTGTAGCCTCAGGAAAAGATGTGGTTGGTATTGCGCAAACGGGTACAGGCAAAACCTTTGCCTACATGTTGCCCATTTTAAGGGATTTGAAATTTTCTAAACAAGATAATCCCCGTGTACTGGTTTTAGTGCCCACACGCGAATTGGTCATTCAAGTAGTTGAAGAAATTGAAAAACTTTCAAAATACATCAATAATCGTGTTTTAGGGGTTTATGGAGGCACCAATATAAACACCCAAAAACAAGAAGTTGCACAAGGATTGGATATTATCGTAGCTACTCCGGGTCGACTTTATGATTTGGCAGTGAGTAGGGCTTTGCAATTAAAGTCCATTCAAAAATTAGTGATTGATGAAGTGGATGTGATGCTCGATTTGGGATTCCGACACCAGCTCATCAATATTTTTGATATCCTCCCACAAAAACGTCAAAACATTATGTTTTCGGCTACCATGACCCATGATGTTGATTTGCTGATTAATGATTTCTTTATAAATCCAGAACGCGTTTCCATTGCGGTTTCGGGCACACCTTTGGAGAATATTGAGCAATCAAGATACGATGTTCCCAATTTCTACACCAAGGTGAATTTATTGGTGCAGCTATTAAACGATGCCGAAACGTTCCATAAAGTTCTGGTTTTTGTGGCCTACAAGCGTATGGCAGACCGTTTATTTAAAAAACTCGATGAATATTTTAAGGAAGAACTCTGTGTCATTCATTCCAATAAAACACAAAACTATCGACTGAGAAGTATTGAACAATTTAAAAAAGGCGAAAACCGTATTTTGGTGGCGACCGATGTCATGGCACGCGGTTTGGATATTGATAATGTAAGCCACGTCATCAATTTTGACACACCTGAATATCCTGAAAACTACATGCACCGTATTGGTAGAACCGGACGTGCTGAACGCAAAGGTGTTGCCATTACGTTTTCAACGGAAAAAGAACAAGAACACCTTAAAAATATTGAAGGATTGATGCAAATGGAAATTCCCCTAATTGATTTTCCAGAAATGGTTGATATTTCAACAGAACTTATTCCTGAGGAGCGACCCGAAATTAAAGAGCGCAACAACCCAACCAAACGAAAAGATGAAGACGAACCTGGACCGGCCTTTCATGAAAAGAAAGAAAAAAACCAAAAAGTGAATTTAGGCGGTTCCTACCGAAGGGAAATAGCCAAAAAATACAAAAAGCCTAAAACTAGAGGCGATAAGAATTTTAATAAGCGGAATAAGAGGAAGTAGATTTGGGTTAATCCAGTATCTTTTCAAACATAATTGCTATCATTAAAATAAAATGGCGATTCGGGAAAATACCCAAATCGCCATTACTTTTAGAACTTGTTTAATACTTCATTTAAATCAAGTTTTCGTTAAAGAAATCTTTCAATTTCTCAAAAGGAATGACATCAACTTTATCATACAAATCTGTATGAACCGCATCAGGAATAATCATTAATTCTTTTGGTTCTACGGCTGCTTTAATGGCATCTTCACTAAAATATCTGGAGTGCGCATTCTCGCCAGCTATTACCAAGATAGGTCTTGGTGAAATCTCTTCAATATAGGTCATAATTGGCATATTCATTAATGACAATGGTGAAGTTACAGCCCAAGAACTATTGGAATTGATAGACCTTGGATGAAATCCTCGGTCCGTTTTATAGTAATCATAGTAGTCTTTAACAAACTGAGGTTCTTTGCCAGATAATGTGTCCGGAAGGCCAAATGGGGTTAGAGCAGGTGTTCCGTTCTTTGCATCTTTCCAACGCTGCAAGCTCATTTGTTCAAGCATTTTAGTTCGATCTTTCAACGACGTTTGGTCATAATACCCTTTTGCACTTACCCGAGACATATCATACATACTTGTTGTGGCAACAGCTTTAACACGCTTATCTATTGCTGTTGCGTTCAAGGCAAAACCTCCGAAGCCACAAATACCGATGATTCCTATTTTATTTCTATCTACGTTTTCATGAAGTCCTAAAAAATCAATCGCAGCACTAAAATCCTCTGTATTGATGTCTGGTGACGCCACATTACGCGGCTCACCTTCGCTTTCGCCTGTATATGATGCATCAAAGGCCAATGCAACAAAGCCTCTTTCTGCCATTTGGTTGGCATATAAACCCGAGGATTGCTCTTTTACTGCCCCGAAAGGTCCACTAATCGCCAAAGCTGCGAGTATTTTATTTTGGGCATCTTTCGGAAGATATAAATCACCAACTAATGTAATTCCATATCGGTTTTTAAAACTTACTTTTTTACGGGTTACTTGTTCACTTAAATTAAAAGTATAACTCTCTGTTTCAACTAATGTGTTCATTTTTTTTAGATTTTTATTGTTCTGTATTTTATTTTGACTGTTTGCCATTGTTAAACTCAGTATGGCCACCATTACTATCATTATTGTATTTTTCATTTTCAAACCTTTGTGTATTCACTATCGGAAACGGGTTCTTTCCAATCAACAATTCCTTTTTCGGTGTTGGGGACTATGTACAATTGTTGGAGTCCAATATTTGGGCTTGCACCATGCCAATGGTTTACATTTGGCGGACATTTAACCACATCACCTTTTTTAATAATTTCTATTGGCTGCCCTTCAATTTGGTGGTAGCCAATACCATCCGTTATAATCAAAATTTGACCTGATGGATGACTGTGCCAGTTACTCCTTGATCCCGGCTCAAAATATACATTCCCCACCGCAGTAGTAAATATAGAGTCAGGAGCCACTAAGCCATAATTATGGGCATTACCAGTAAAAAATTCTTTAGCCCCCTTTTCCCCTTTTGGAAAAATAGCATCTAATTTATGTTCTTGTGTTTTCATACTTTTTTGGCTTTTATCATTTCCTGGATTGCAGCCCAAAAGACCTGTAAACAATACCAGAATTATTATTTTAAGACGTTCATTCATTTTCTAATGTTTAAATTTTATTAATCTAACTCGATTACTATGTTTAACGAACCTTTCACACTTAAATATTCCATGCCATTAGTTATTTTTCCTAAGGAAACCAATCCTTTTGCATAACCAAGATCCTTATAAAACAAAGCTATGTTACCCCATGGAGCATAATAGGTGAGATCTCCAATTGAAGGGTCAAATCCGTCTGGAGAATTTTCTATTGAAAGCCTTTTGTCGAGATTAGCTACTTTTTCTGTGTTAGCATAATCGTTTAATTCTAAAGTTAACGGTAGCAGTGATACAAAATCCTTACTTGTTGCATTATCAAATAAAATGGCCGTGGCAATATTTTTTCCAATGGTTATTTTCAGTTTCATAGAATCTTTAATTGTATCATTAGTTAGTCCATTTTGGCTTAGACTAGTGATGAATATTATCATATAGTTAATTGGTTTCATTTTTTGTTATTTAACAACACTGCAAAGTTAAAACACGCAATTGCTCTATATATTACATTAATTTCGTAAATTATGTCAAATTTCACGTATTCATTATAAATCATTATCAATTGAAAAAAGATGAAACACCAAAGGTTCAGCTATTTGAAGCGTCTGGAGAGATTAATTTTCCCGGGAGTTTTCTGAAACACTATCATACACACATCTATTGTCATAGCGGTACAATGTCATTTACATTTAAAGGAAGAACCTTGAAAGGCACTGCAGGAGAATTTGTGTTTTGGTATGCGCACAGTGCTGTTTCCAATTTGCACTTTTCCAAAAATTTTACAGCGACCGTGTTGTTGGTTGAGGAAGAATTTTTGAACAGTAATTTACCAGACTTAAGTTGGAGCATTGACGTTCTCGTTCATACTCGCGATCATCCTGTTCTGCATTTCAATGAAAAGAAGAATAAACAAAAGGTTCTCAGTAATTTTAGGTTACTCTATGAAAAATATCTAGAAAAAGACCATACTTTTTTTGAAGAGGCTACAAATACACAGATGCGGCTTTTTACACTAGAAATGTGGCATGTTTTTGCTGCCGAGTTTGAACGCAATAAACGGACACTTGAAAGTGGCTCTATTTATGAACAGTTTATTCATTTAGTTCAACAAAACTGTTTAACAGAGCGTGAAGTACAATTTTATGCTGACAAATTACACATCACACCCAAGCACCTGAACTTTGTCTGTAAACAGAATACTGATATTACCGCCTCAGAATGGATTCATCGATTTGTTAGGGAAAGGCTTATCATTCTATTGGAAAACCAAAACCTTAACATAGCCGAAATTTCAAATGTGATGGAATTTTCAAGCCGATCATTTTTTACCAGATATGTAAAAAAATTGCTTGGTTTCACACCTAGTGAATTTAGAAGAAGGATGGAATGAAATTATTCAATCACATCAATCTTCATCCAATTCCATAATTAAATTGGCAATCAAAGCTGTCCAGCCTGTTTGGTGGGATGCTCCTAAACCTTTTCCTGTGTCACCATCAAAAAACTCATAAAACAAATGTAGATTCTTAAAGTGTTCCTCTTTGGTGAACATATGATTAGGGTCGTCTGAATGATATTGGAATTTCCCATCAGAATTGGCCTCAAAAAGTTTTATAAGTCGTTTTGTCAACTCATTGGCAATTTGCTTTAGGTTCAGTTTTTTTCCTGAACCTGTTGGAAATTCATATTGATAGGTTGGTCCGTAAAACTTATAATACTTGCGCAATGATTGAATAATCATATAATTCAACGGCATCCAAATAGGCCCACGCCAGTTGGAGTTTCCGCCAAACATATTCGAACGGCTTTCACCTGGTTCGTACTGTATTTGGTGGTGACCGTGGTGCTGAAATACAAACGGATGTTTTTCATGGTATTTAGATAGTGATCTAATACCATAATCTGAAAGAAACTCATTTTCATCGAGCAAACGTATCAATAGATGCTCCAATCTAAAGGCCCGCATAATGGAAAACAGATAGTTGCCCTCTTCATTAGGGTCATCCAAATTGGAAATTAAAGATGCCAAATCGGGTCGCGTTCTTATAATTTCGTTTGCTCTTATTCTAAATTCCTTAAGTTCCTCAAAAAGGTTTTTATGCATGATTTCAACAGCGAACATAGGTATAACACCAACTAATGATCGCACCCTAAGGCGATCCGTTGCACCGCTTGACATTTCAACAACATCGTAATAAAAATTATCCTCGTCATCCCATAATGAAATGTCCTTTTTCCCAATATGGTGCATGGCCCAAGCAATGTTTAAGAAATGCCTAAAGAACTTGGCCGCCGCTTCTTCATAAATTTTGTTGGTTTTTGAAAGTTCGAGTGACATGCGCAACATATTCAAGGCAAACATAGCCATCCAACTAGTAGCGTCAGACTGCTGCATTCTTGTAATGCCGGGTGGCATATGGTTTCGGTCAAAAACTCCAATGTTGTCCAACCCTAAAAAGCCGCCTTCAAAAAGATCGGTACCGCTTTTATCCTTTTGGTTTACCCACCAAGTAAAGTTGAGCAATAATTTTTGAAAAGCTGTCTCTAGAAACTTGGTATCTCCCTTGCCTCTATATTCTTTGTCTTTATCGTAAACATGCCAAACAGCCCATGAGTGAACGGGTGGATTAACATCACTAAAATTCCATTCATAAGCAGGAATTTGCCCGTTAGGATGCATGTAGTTTTCCTTTAAAACAAGTAAAAGCTGCTCTTTAGCAAAATATGGATCAACCTCAACAAACGAGGCCATATGGAATGCCAAATCCCATGCGGCATACCACGGATATTCCCATTTGTCAGGCATGGAAATAATGTGCCTGTTAGTAAGATGTTGCCAATTATAGTTTCGCATATTATAGCGGTTTGGTTTGGCTTCTCCAGGGCCTCCAAAAAGCCATTTAAACACATCGTTATAATAAAACTGTTTTGTCCAGAGCAAGCCTGCAAATGCATCCTTCGCAATCGCCCTGTGCATTTCTGGGATATCCTTATTTATGGTTTCGTTGTAAAACTCTTCGCATTCTTTCATGCGCTGTTCAAAAAGAGCATCAAAACCAGCCCAAGGATCTTGAAGTTTGGTTTTAGTCAAGCGAATTCTAATCGTCTTTTCTTGACCTGGCTTCAATTTAAGCTTGTGCCAAACTGCAAACTTAGACCCATTCAATTCTGGGTTTACCGTTTGCTTTTTTTTATTCACGACTCGGTCGTTTATACCATCCTTTACATATTTGGTATCATTTGGAATATTATAAATGCGCTTGTTGTTTGTTTCGTTTTCACAAAATAGTTGTTTGCCCTTTTCATGGTATAAATAATACCGACCATTTCTTGTACTTCTGGACATGACACTTGTTTCTGAAATGGACTTCATATTTGGGCGTGTATGCCGTTTATTGTGTTTCCAGAAATTACGAAACCACATATGAGGCAGCACATGTATTTTAGCCTTATTCTTGCCACGATTTACCACCGTGATTTTCATGAGAATATCATTTACATCGGCCTTGGCATACTCAATAAAACAGTCGAAATAAGCATTATCCTTAAAACAACCAGTATCGAGCAATTCATATTCGGGTTCATGCCTTCCTCTTTGATTACCATGAACCAAATCGCCATAAGGAAATTCATTTTGGGTATATTTATATAAAAACTTGCAATACGAATGCGTGGGTGAAGATACCTGATGAAAATAAAGTTCTTTCACGTCTTCACCATGATTGCCTTGATTATTGGTCAACCCAAATAAACGTTCCTTTAAAATGGCATCCTTTCCGTTCCAAAATGCGGGTGCCAAACACATAATTTCGCGCGAATCGCAAAAACCCGCAATACCTTCCTCACCCCACCTGAAAGCATTACTCCTGGCTTTTTCATGATCTATAAATTCCCAAGATTCACCATGTTCACTATAGTCTTCACGTACGGTCCCCCATTGTCTGTCGGCCAAATATGGCCCCCATTTCTTCCAGTATTTATAGGTGTCCGACACCGCCAACCGTTCTACTTCAGCCCCTTTTTGAAACATATTTTATAAAAATTAAGTGTTCAAGTTAATTTTGGAATAACTAAGCTCAAAAGCCAATTTCAACAGCTATTCCAAATAAAAATAAGATATTTTTGGACATTTTTTTAATTGCCCAAAAAGTATTGCCTATTTGTCTTTTTTAAGGGATAAAATTTAAAATTTATCAAAAAAAAGGTATTCCAAAATGAAGAAGTGATAGTCAAATTAACCATGACTTGCCTTTTTTTTTAAAATTTATTGATTAACATAAAAAAATCCCTTTTCAAATTAATGAAAAGGGATGATGACATGTAGAGAGTTTTTCGGCATACAGAAAAATAACCAACCAAATTTTAACCCTAACTTAAAGTTAATCCTGCACGCTTACTTGGCTCTCTACAATATCTTTTATAGGGACTATTAATTTTCCATTCTTTGTTTTTAGGGTGACCGTAATGTGATTGATTGAATCTACTTCCCCTTTAATGTCACCAAATTCTATTTTTTGACCTATTTCATAGGTTTTTCTAGCATAAAAAGCTTTTAACAAATCGCCTACTACTTTTTGCGCGCCAAAACCAAATGCCAAAGCAAAAGCCAATAAAAAAGCAGCCAAAATCATGGTAACGTTGCTGGTTATAATTTCAGTATCTACCCCCGCTTGGTTTAGTGCTGTTATCGAAATAAAAAGCAACAACAAAAAGAATACAATCTGGCTAAATAATTTTGAACCTGATAAATCCATAGATTCAAAAAATGACTTAATGCTTTTTTTGATAAAATTAGCCAGTAACAACCCAATCGTAAAGATGATTAATGCGGAAAACAATCTTGGTAAATAACCGAGGAAATTTTTGATTTCCTCTGAAACCATTGTCAAATTCAGGATATCGGTCACCACAATCAAAATCATGATGTACATAACCCATTTCACAAATTTGGTTGTGATTTTTATGACATCAAAATTGAGCTTTTTACCTTCAAAAATTTCAATTTCATTAATTTTATCATCTAGCTTATCAGCCTTTGCCAACTTTAATGCTTTGCCGATAATACCGACCAAAATCTTGGTAAGCAACCAACCAATAATAATAACGGCTATGGCTCCCAAAATATTTGGTATAACTTTCGCAACTTCTTCTGTCATAGCGGATAATGAAGCCATAACACCTTCATTCCATGCTGTTATTTTTTCCATAATAACTTAATTATTTTGTTAGGGTTATTTTTTTCTTTTTTTAATGGTTTGTTCCACAATTTTGGCTGCATCAATAGAGAAAAGGCTAGCCAAATCCATAAGCAACTTAGCTGTGGCAATGTCGCTCATAACCTTCGCTTTTAGTTCCTCAGGAACTTCCTTAAGCGGCTGATTTATATGTTTAAACGGATTCTCCATTAGCTAAAATTCTCATTATAAACGGTTATCAACTTATCTTTAGCACGCTTCACTCTCATTTTTACCGCGCTTTCCCCAATGCCTAAAACACTTTCAATTTCCTTTATGGAAAGAAAATCTTGATATTTTAGCAACAGTATCATTTTCTCTTCAGGAGAAATTAGCTCCAAAGCGGCCTTTAGCTTATCCACCCGCATTTCCTCAAAGCTATTATCATCCTCATCTTCTGAGAGGTTTTCAATATCATGATAGTCTACAGACTGCTTTTCAAACTTTTTAGCCGTATTTCTGGTTACGTAATTTACACAATGGTTATAGGTAAACGCATACAACCAAGTTGAAAATTTAGATTTACCCTTAAAACTGGCCAATTTAACAAAGAGCTTTAAAAATACATCTTGTGTTAAATCTTTGGCTTCATCTGCATCTTTTGCAAAGCCATAACATTTATTGTACACCAAACCGGCGTATCTATCATATAAAATTTCAAAAAGCAAGGTATTGTTAGTTTTAACAATTGCCTTTACCAAATCTTCGTCTGATAACTTATTGATGTCGTTTAGGGTTTCCAAATTTAGCTTTCGCTATTTAGTTGTTTGTTGAAGTTAGGACACACATGTTTTAAATAGGTCACAAAAAAATTAAAAAATAAAAATAATATTATTGAACATCTAAGCTTCTTCTAATTGGTACGCAATTCTTACTCAAAATGAAGAATAGCTTTTACAGAAAAATTGCATTTATAAAGACTATTGATTATCAAAACATTAAATCATTATTTGGTGAAGCCCTATAAAATGATTCCTAATTTAAGAAAAGTTAAAAACAGTAAATTCATTTAATAAACATAGCAGGCTTCAATCCTAAATACAAAAAAAGCGAACCTAAAAAGATTCGCTTTTCTTTTAAATTCTTAATTTTTAAATATGCAAAGCCCTATCATCAGTAGCTGCCAATGCAGCTTCTTTAATGGCTTCAGTAAACGTTGGGTGCGCATGCGACATTCTTGAAACATCCTCAGCAGATGCACGATATTCCATAGCTACAACTGCCTCGGCAATCATATCGGCAGCACGGGCACCTATCATGTGTACACCTAAAATTTCATCAGTATTTTTATCTGCCAAAATTTTGACAAATCCGTCTAAATCCATACTCGCCCTGCTTCTACCCAACGCGCGCATAGGAAAAGAACCTACTTTATAATCAACCCCAGCTTCTTTTAACTGTTCCTCAGTTTTTCCAACCGCAGCAACCTCAGGCCAAGTATAAACCACACCCGGAATTAAATTATAGTCGATATGTGGTTTTTGTCCTGCTAAAGTTTCGGCAACAAAAACGCCTTCTTCCTCAGCTTTATGAGCCAACATGGCTCCTTTTACCACATCACCAATGGCATAAATATTTGATGCACTAGTTTGTAAATGGTCATTGACCTCAACCTGTCCTCTATCATTTAGTTTTACCCCAGCAGCCTCAGCGTTTAAACCATCGGTATATGGACGACGACCAACAGACACTAAACAATAATCGCCTGTAAGTTCTATTTCCTCACCTTTTTTGTTATCTGCCTTTACAATAACCTCATCACCTTTACGCTCAACAGATTTTACTTTATGTGACGTATTGATGGTGAATTTTGCTTTCTTAAAAACTTTGTTCAATTCTTTTGACAGGCCTGAATCCATGGTTGGAATGATACGGTCCATATACTCAACCACAGTAACTTCTGCTCCCAAACGCTTGTAAACTTGCCCAAGCTCCAACCCGATAACACCGCCACCAATTACGATTAAGTGCTTTGGAATTTCTTTTAGCTTCAATGCTTCGGTAGAAGTAATGATTCGCTCTTTATCAATTTTGATAAATGGCAAATTTGATGGTTTACTGCCTGTTGCTATGATGGTGCTTTTAGCTTCTATTTCTGTAGCTTTTTCACCTAAAACGGTAATATGCGTAGCATCTTTAAAACTGCCTATTCCGTTATAAACATCAATATTATTCTTCTTCATTAAAAAATCGATACCACCAGTGGTCTGGTCTACAACAGCTTGCTTACGGGCAATCATTTTTTCCAAATTCACCTTCACATCGCCGGGAATCTCAATGCCATGCTCTTCAAAATGTTTTACAGCATCTTCGTAATGGTGCGACGAATCTAAAAGCGCCTTACTAGGTATACATCCCACATTTAAACAGGTGCCTCCAAGTGTTGCATATTTTTCTATTAAGGCAGTTTTCATGCCCAATTGTGCGCAGCGTATAGCCGCAACATATCCTCCAGGACCAGAGCCAATTACGGCTACATCGTATGAGTTCATATTTTTATATTGAATTTCTTTAGTTTAAGACAGATTCAAAAATACGAATGTTTTATTGTACAGCAATAAAAAAGCTGGCTTTATGGAATGAATTAGTGATTTTGATAAAAAGACACAACTATTTTCTTGAATCATGAAATATTAAGGAAATCCCTATATTTTTTACAAAGCCATTTCGAAAAATGTAATCGATTGTTTTTTACTAGCTGTCAAAATATTCATAAACCCCTAATATCACCAACTTCCTATTTTTTTCGTACCTTAATGTCTCACTTTAACTAAATTCAAAGTATTATGGATGAGCATATTTATAAAAAAATTGAAATTGTAGGCACTTCAGCAAAATCCAGTGACGATGCCATTGAAAACGCCATTAAAAAAGCTTCAAAATCGGTTCAAAACCTAAGATGGTTTGAAGTTATTGACACCAGGGGCAATATAAAAGAAGGCAAAGTTGATATGTGGCAAGTAACCATTAAAATGGGCTTTACCATGAAAAATTAATAAAGCACGCTATATATTTCTCCTTTGAAATTATGTAGTTTTGTGCTTCATGCAAAAAAACATCAACATACAAAACAAAAAAGCACGTTTTCAATATGAAATATTGGACAAATACACTGCTGGAATTGTTTTGACCGGAACTGAAATAAAGTCTATAAGAGACAGTAAAGCTTCTATTGCCGAAAGTTTTTGTGAGTTCAATGAACGTGGTGAGTTATTTGTTATAAATATGACCATTGAGGAATACAAATATGGCACGCATTATAACCACAGACCAAAGGCCGAACGCAAATTACTTTTAAACAAAAGGGAGCTTAACAAACTGAACAAAGAAGTTCAAAATTCAGGGCTTACCATTGTTCCTTTACGATTGTTTATCAACGAAAAAGGTTACGCCAAAATGGACCTTGCTTTGGCAAGAGGTAAAAAACTTTATGACAAGCGTGAAACCATAAAAGACCGTGACAACAAACGAAATCTAGACAGGATTAAAAAAATCTACAAATAATTTAAGTGTTTCTTAACGCTTGATGCGTTTTCAATTATTTATTTTCCCCTTTTAATAAACTAAAAAAATGCAAAAAATATTCACCACTTTACTAGTTTGCCTTATTTCATCAAGCTTTTATGCCCAAACTGAAGTTGAAGCAATCCCAAAGAAGGAAGCCAAAGAATTTGAAATTGACAGCACTTTGGTTTTGACCTTGGACACCACATTAAATACTCTGTACAATGTAATATCAGGTGAAAAAGAGGTAGAAAGAAACTGGAAACAATTTAAATATCTTTTTAAGGAAGAGGCCAAGTTGATTCCCTCTTATAAGGATGAAGATGACGTTTACCAAGTTCGCTACCTATCCCCTAAAGATTATATAAAAAGTTCTGGAAAATGGTTGGTGGAACATGGTTTTTTTGAGAAAGAAATCCATCGTGACGTTGATGTTTTTGGCAATATAGCCCAAGTTTATAGCACTTATGAAGCGTTTTATTCTGAATCTGACGACAAGCCATTTATGCGGGGCATCAATAGTATTCAACTTTTAAATGACGGAGCGCGTTGGTGGATAGTCAATATCTATTGGACGCAGGAAACACCTGAAAACCCTATACCAATAAAATATCTGCCATAATAATGAATAAACTTTTTACAATATTTATCATATTCACACTTTCTTTCTATTCATGTAAAAATGAAGCTGAGAAGGAAATGACCAAGGTTTGGAAAGATGAGATCGTAAAAACTGAAATTGAATTTTCCAATCTAGCCCAAGAAAAAGGCATGAATATCGCTTTTTTAAAGTTTGTTGCCAATGATGGCGTTTTGCTCAGAAACAATAAACTTATAAAAGGAAAGGATAGCATTAAAACTTTTATGCAAAACAGCACTTCTAAGGGTTTGTCTTGGAAACCAGATTTCGTTGATGTTTCAGCCTCAGGCGATATGGGCTACACCTACGGCAAGTATATTTTTGAATATCAAGATTCTTTGGGGAACAAAAAAACCAGTGAGGGTATTTTTCATACCGTGTGGAAAAGACAAGCAGACAACACTTGGAAATTTGTATGGGATTAGTTAATTCTTATCCTCCAACAAAGGCACAAACCTAAACTCACCAAACTCTTCTTTATCAAACTCCTTTTCTCCTTTTCTAGTGTACAGCGTCATTTCTTGCACATTTTTACCCACTGGAATGACTAACCGCCCACCTATTTTTAATTGGCCCAGCAAAGGTTTTGGAACAAAAGGCGCTCCAGCAGTAACAATAATGCCATCAAAAGGTGCTTCTTCGGGTAAACCTTCATAGCCATCACCAAAAACAAGTTTTTTGGCTCGATAGCCCAATTTTGGCAAAAATTTACTGGTTTTTTTAAAGAGTTCGTTTTGGCGTTCAATACTATAGACCTTTGCTCCTAATTCGCACAAAACGGCTGTTTGGTAACCGCTACCAGTACCGATTTCCAAAATTTTATCACCTTTTTTAATTTGCAACAATTCCGTTTGAAAAGCTACCGTATAAGGCTGGGAAATGGTTTGGTCTGCAGCAATGGGAAATGCTTTATCAACATAGGCATAATGCAAAAAACCAGAGTCCATAAACAAGTGCCTCGGTACGTTACCTATGGCTTTTAAAACGGCTTCATCCCTTATTCCTTTGTGCTTTAATTCATTAACGAGCTGCTGTCTTAATCCTTTATGTTTAAAAGTATCCTTCAATTTTGGTTGCGTTTGATCGGTTAAAATTAGGTAAACATTTTAAAGCCTGAAACTAATTTATTCAGAATTTATTTTTCACATTATTAACCCCAAAAATTTGAATGAATTCCTTAACTTCAACTTTTAATTATCTTATTTTTGTTGAAAACGTAAAAAATTATGCTAAAAGCAGGTGTACTTGGCGCTGGTCACTTAGGAAAAATTCATTTGAGGCTTCTCAAGCAATCAGAAAAATATAACCTTGTTGGATTTTATGATGCCGATGAGACTAACGGCGAAAAGGTTGAAGCTGAATTTGGTTATAAATTTTTCAATTCCATTGACGAACTCATTGATGCCGTAGATATGGTGGATATTGTGACTCCAACACTTTCACACTACAACTGTGCAAAACAGGCCATTGCAAAAGGCAAGCACGTTTTTATTGAAAAACCCATTACCAATACTGTTGAAGAAGCTGAACATATTCGGGAATTATTGGCCGAAAATAATTTGCGGGGACAAGTGGGCCATGTTGAGCGCTTTAACCCCGCCTATTTAGCGGTAAAAAATGAAATCAAATCGCCTATGTTTATAGAAACCCATAGGTTGGCGGAGTTTAATCCGAGAGGCACGGATGTTCCTGTGGTTTTGGATTTAATGATACACGATATTGATATTATTTTGAGCATTGTAAAATCTAAAGTGAAAAGTATTTCGGCCAGCGGTGTCGCCGTAATTAGTGACACCCCAGATATCGCAAATGCCAGATTGGAATTTGAAAATGGTTGCGTTGCTAATTTAACGGCAAGCAGGATTTCACTTAAAAAAATGCGTAAAGCACGATTTTTTCAAAAGGATGCTTATATTTCGGTTGACTTCCTCACCAAAAAATGCGAAGTGGTAAAAATGAAGGACGCCCCTGAAGTGCCTGGAGATTTTGATATGATCTTGCAAAATGCCGAAGGCGTCAAAAAACAGATATATTTTGACAATCCACCAGTACCGGATAATAATTCCATTTTGGATGAATTGGAATCCTTTGCAAATGCTATAAATAATGACAGAGCACCAGAGGTAACACTACATGACGGAACCGAGGCACTACGAATAGCCAACCAAATCATTGATTGTTTTTAATAAACCAGGTCATTACCGATTAACTTGATGCAATAATCTTTTGATTTACAATGTTAATTCAAGGATTCCCTTTTTCTTCAAAGTTTCTCTATGACATCATAAAACAAATAAATAATGAAAAACATTGCAGTTATAGGCGCAGGAACAATGGGCAACGGCATTGCCCACACTTTTGCCCAAAACGGATTTAAGGTTCAATTGATTGATATTAGCCAAGAAGCGTTGAACAAAGGTCTCAAAACTATTTCAACCAACTTAGACAGAATGGTTGCTAAAGAAAAAATATCAGAGCAACAAAAAACAGAAACCCTCAATAATATCTCAACGTTTACAAGCATTAAAGCTGGTGTAGATTTTGCCGCATTGGTTGTTGAGGCAGCAACCGAAAATCTGGATTTAAAACTAAAAATATTTAAAGAGTTGGACGAAGCGTGTTCTGAAAGTGCCATATTGGCGACAAATACGTCATCAATCTCCATTACACAAATAGCGGCAGTAACCTCCAATCCACAGCGGGTCATTGGCATGCATTTTATGAACCCCGTTCCTATTATGCCCTTAGTTGAGATTATTCGAGGCTACAATACTTCAAACGAAGTTACCAATTCCATTATGCAGCTATGCAAAACTTTGGGAAAAGAACCTGTAGAAGTTAACGATTACCCTGGTTTTGTGGCCAATCGCATTTTAATGCCCATGCTTAACGAGTCTATAGAAACCCTCTACAACGGTGTTGCCGGCGTTAAAGAAATTGATGCCGTTATGAAGTTGGGCATGGCACACCCTATGGGCCCTTTGCAATTGGCTGATTTTATTGGTTTGGATGTTTGTTTGTCCATTTTAAACGTAATGTATAACGGCTTTAAAAACCCTAAATACGCTCCTTGCCCATTATTGGTAAACATGGTTAACGCAGGTAAGTTGGGCATTAAATCTGGTGAAGGCTTTTACAATTATTCCGAAAGCAAAAAGGCTGAAAAGGTGTCAAAGCAGTTTTTAATGTAAACAATGATTCAGACCAAAAATTACATCTTAACTAAAAAAGATTACGCCAAAATTATAATCAGTAAAAGGATTAAAAAATCTTGGTGGCTGTATGCCATAATGATTGTAATGGGATTGATCTATTTACCAAGTTTTGGAAAAGATAGTTTTAGTTCATTTTTTGTTCTTTTTGCATTCATATATCCAATAGCAATAGTTATTTATTTATGGGTATGGGCTTATTCCAAAGGGCATGAACCAATCTTTTCAGAAACCAAACTTTCATTTGATGACAACTTTTTATACTTTGAACAAAGCGAGAATGAAACAAAACTAAGCCCTGGTACTATTCAAAATATCGTTTCAAATAATGACTATTTGTTGTTATACATTTCTAAAGGTCGATTTATATATATTCCAAAAAACATTTTTTATTCAACAGAAGACTTCAATAAGTTTTCCAGCTTGATAAACCGAACCTAATTCTGATGGCAAAAATAATTCCATTTAAGGCTGTAAGACCCACGCGCGATAAAGTTACCTTGGTAGCATCACGTTCTTATCAAAGCTATACCCAAGCTGAATTGGAGGCTCGTATGGATTATAACCCCTTTTCATTTTTGCATATTGTAAATCCGGGTTACAAATACCACAAAGACATCAAAGGTAAGGACAGATATACTTTGGTCAAAAACCGTTATTTAGAATTTAAGGAAGATGGTATTTTTATCCAAGATGAAAAGCCAAGCTATTATATTTATAAAATTGTAAACCGAGATGGTTTAACCTTTTCGGGCATTATTGCAGCGGCAGGTACTGAAGATTACCAAACCGATGTGATAAAAAAGCACGAAGACACCATTGAATATCGCGAAAATATTTTTAAAGACTATTTAAAAACCGTTGGCTTTAATGCAGAGCCCGTATTGCTTACATATCCAGATAACAAAATTGTTGCCAACATCATTTCAGAAATTCAAAAAGAGCGCTCCGAATATGAGTTTACAACCACTTATCGCGACACACATTATCTTTGGAAGCTTGACGATAAAGACTCCATTAGAACAATAAGTCTTGAATTCGAAAAAATGAAAACCATTTATATCGCAGATGGTCATCACCGTTCGGCTTCATCTGTTTTATTGGCCGAACAATTAAAATCTGAAAACAAAAAACACACAGGAAACGAACCGTATAATTATTTTATGAGTTTCCTGATTCCAGAATCGGAACTAAAAATCCATGAATTCAACAGGTTGGTAAAAGATTTAAACGGACTTTCAAAGGAAACTTTTCTAATTAAATTAGATGCTATTTTCCGAATTGAAAATAGAGGAAATCAGCTTTACGAACCCAGCAAAAAACATCATTTTAGTATGTATTTGGATGGCGATTTCTATTCCCTCTTTTTACGCAAAAACAATGACGCCTTTAAAACCGCTTTAGATGCCTTAGACACCCAAATTCTGTATAAAAAGGTATTGGAGCCCATTTTAGGGATTTCAGATTTGAGAAACGACACCCGAATAGCTTATTCCCACGGTAAAAATGATATGGCAACTATAAAAAGTAAAGTTGATAGTGGTGAATTTGCTGTTGGTTTTGGTTTGGTCGCCATAACCGTCAAAGAATTAAAGGCCATTGCAGATGAAGGGCTGACCATGCCACCAAAAAGCACGTATATTGAACCCAAACTACGAAGCGGTGTAACCATTTACGAATTTTAAGTAATGTTTATTTGTTTAGTTGTTCGGTCGTTTAGATATTTACAACTAAACATCAAACGGTTTAACGAACAACTATGAGCATACAAGAAAACCTAAACAATATAAAATCCTCTTTACCAGAAAACGTTACTCTTGTGGCAGTTTCCAAAACAAAACCTGTTACCGATTTAATGGAGGCCTATAACGCCGGACAACGCATTTTTGGAGAGAATAAAATCCAGGAAATGATTGAAAAACATGAGGTCATGCCTAAAGATATTGAATGGCACATGATTGGACATGTTCAAAGAAATAAAGTAAAATATATGGCGTCGTTCGTATCATTGATTCATGGTGTTGACAGTTTTAAACTTTTAAAAGAAATCAACAAGGAAGCCGAAAAACACGCAAAAGTTACAGACTGTTTATTGCAAATAAAAATTGCAGAGGAAGATTCCAAATTCGGTATGTCTGCAAAAGACGCTTCCGAAATTCTAAAATCAAAAGCATTTTCAGAACTTAAAAATGTAAGAGTTACTGGTGTTATGGGCATGGCAACCTATACCGATGACCAAAATCAAATAAAGAAGGAATTCACTCTGTTAAAAACCACATTTGATAGCATAAAAAACCAAGAAACTTTTAACTTTAAACCTAAAATCATTAGCATGGGTATGAGTGGCGATTATAAATTAGCTATTGCCTGCGGAAGCAATATGATTAGAGTTGGAAGCAGTATTTTTGGAGAACGAAACTATAATTGATGAAAATCAACAAGAACCCAAAAACTATAAACCAACAACTTATTAATTTCAACATTTAACTTTTAAGAAATCTACGCAATACTAGACATAGAAACCACTGGCGGAAAGTACAATGAAGAGGGCATTACCGAGATAGCCATTTATAAATATGACGGCCATAACATAGTGGACCAATTCATTAGCCTAATTAATCCCGAACGAGATATTCAACCCTTTGTTGTCAATCTAACAGGTATAAATAGTAATATGTTGCGCAATGCGCCAAAATTCTACGAGGTTGCCAAACGGATTGTAGAAATCACGGATGAATGTATTCTTGTAGCCCATAATGCGCAGTTTGATTACCGTATACTTTGTACCGAATTTAGAAGATTAGGCTTCGATTACAAACGAAAATCCCTTTGCACTGTAGAATTGGCTAAAGATTTAATACCGGGCCAACAGTCATATAGTCTTGGCAAATTAGTACGTTCATTGGGTATTCCAGTGGCTGATAGACATCGTGCAGCTGGGGACGCTATGGCTACAGTAAAGCTATTCAAACTATTACTTGATAAAGATATAAGTAAAACTATTGTACAACAATCAATTAGATTAAACCCAAAACACCAATTAGAACCCAGACATATAGATATAATTGAAGAGTTACCATCTATTACAGGAGTATATTATATCCATAAAGCGGACGGTCAAATTATATACATTGGCAAAAGCAAGAATATTAAGAAACGGATCAACCAACATTTCACAAGCACAAATCAAAAGTCAAAAAAAATTCAAGCTCAAGTTTCTGCGGTGACCTACGAAGAAACAGGCAGCGAATTAATTGCCCTTTTGAAAGAAAGTGAGGAAATAAAAAAAAACAAACCACTATACAACAGAGCTTTACGCCGCTCCATTTTTACTCATGCTTTATATAGTTTTACTGATGATAACAACTATATTAATTTAAAAATTGACATCTCAGACGGGCGCAAAAAACCCATTACCACATTTAGCAACCGACAAAGTGGAAAAAGCTTCATTACAAGCGCCGTTAATGAATATAATTTATGCCAAAAGCTCACTGGTTTATACAAAACAAAGTCTAGCTGTTTTAATTATGATATAAAAGAATGTCAAGGTGCCTGTATCCAAAAAGAACCCGCAGATTCCTACAACAAACGCGTTCAACAACTCATAACAAAAAACAGCTATGCCAATAAAAACATGGTTATTTTGGACAAAGGCCGTGCAGTAGATGAGCGAAGCGTTATACTTATAGAAAATGGTGTATTTCAAGGAGTTGGGTATTTTAATTTAAACTATCAAATTAACAATATAGATATTCTAAAATCCATAATAACCCCCATGCAAAATAACCGGGACACACAGCACATTATTCAAAGTTACCTTCGCAAGAACAAAAGAGTGAAAACAATTTTGTTCAATTGAATTATTTTAAGAAATTTAAGACATATTTCTAAAGTAATATCAACTAAACTATGTCAAAAAATCTTTTTACCGTTGTCCTATTTCTTACCTTTTCCATACTTACATTCTCCCAACCAAGTGAAGAACCTATTTTTAGAGTTTCACTTAGCGACCTAAAAATGACTTCCTATCCCAAAGATTCTACAGCCAACGCCATTGTTTTATATGAATTTGGAAATAGTTTTGTTGACGAAAATGATTACAAGCTACACACCGAAGAGAAATATAAAATAAAAATTTTCAATAAAGAAGGGTTTGAAAATGCCACCATTACCATACCATTACGCGAAAAAGACAACAATAGTTTTGATAAAATAGAGAACATTGTGGCCACAACTTACAATTTGGAAGGGGAAAAAGTAACCACCACCAAATTAAATAAAGAAAATATTTATAAAGAAAAACACGAATATTACTCCTTAGTAAAATTCACGTTACCAAACCTAAGGGAAGGCTCGGTAATCACCTATAGCTATACCACAATTACTCCCTTTATGTTTAATTATAAAAGTTGGGATTTTCAGAGTAGCATTCCCAAACTTTACAGTGAATACTGCGCCAGTATTCCTGGAAACTGGGATTATAACATAAAACTTATTGGTGGGAAAAAACTTTTTATTAATGAAACAAAAGTGAAAAAAGAATGTTTAAGAGGTGGTAATGGAGGTGTAGCCCATTGTTTTGATGCTAAATATGCAATGAAAGACATTCCTGCTTTTATTGAGGAAAACCATATGACGAGTAAATCAAATTATTTGGCTAGGATTGAATACGAATTAAAGAGCTTTACACAATTTAATGGTGTTAAAGAATCCTTTACAAAAACATGGGAAGATGTTGATAAAGAACTTAAAAAGGAAAAAACAATAGGTAGACAATTGGCAAAATCCATTAAAATTGAAGAAATACTCCCTACCACCATTCTTAATGAAACAGAACCATTAACAAAAGCCAAATCGATCTACAGGTTCGTACAAGAAAACTATACATGGAACGAGGAATTTAGAATTTTTAGAGATGTTTCAGTTAAAGACCTCATTCAAGAAAAATCTGGAAACGCAACTGTTATAAATATTCTTCTAAAAATACTTCTTGAAGAAACAGGAATTAAGACCAATCCCGTTTTGCTTTCCACAAGAGGCAATGGTTTTTCCACAAAATTATTCCCCGTTATTTCAGAGTTTAATTATTTAATTGTTCAGTCCACAATCAATAACAAAACTTTTTTACTTGATGCTACGGACCCCTTCCTAAGTTTTGGAGACCTTCCTTTTAGATGTCTAAACCAATATGCCCGTTTATTGGATTTTAAAAATGGCAGCAAATGGATAGAAATAGAGCCGCAGTCATTATCTCGGGTAATGTATGATGTTGAAATGAACTTTGATGAGGATCAAAAACTGGTTGGAAAAGTTAAAAGCAAAAGAACAGGCTACCATGCTTTAAAATACAAAAAAGCTTACTACCCTAACCCTGCAGAGTACAAAGAAAATTTAACCAACAATGCGCCATATTTAGAAATAATGGACCATACAGTTACAGAAGATGATGTAAGGGCCCAAGATTTTTCAGAGGTATACAAATTTGAATACCATCCTGAAAATACCGGTGAAAACATTTACCTAAATCCTTTTTTTGTAAAATTCTTTAATGAAAACCCTTTTAAACTTCAAGAACGAACCTACCCCATTGATTTTGGCTACAAAGATGATTACATTTACATATTCAAATTAAATTTGGGAGAAAAGTACACAGTAGCCGAGAAACCAAAAGATTTTAGGTTAGCGCTTCCTAGTAATACCGGGGAAATTGGGTTTTCAACAAAAATTATGAATAACTCCGTTGTTATTGTAATGAAATTTGACTTTAAATCGGCTATGTATTCAGCAGAATTCTATCCATACCTAAAAGAATATATGGGTAAGATAGTAGATATCCAGAAAAACTCTTTACTGCTCTTAAAGAAGATATAAGTTATCTTTCTTATTTTTGAAGGAGTTAAAAAATTATGGGTAAAACAAAAAAGCATTGGAAAAATAGGCTACATGAAATTATTTATGAAGCCGACACCCCAGAGGGAAAGCTCTTTGATGTAGTTTTGTTTATTGCCATTATTGCCAGTATTTTGATGGTCATGCTAGAAAGCGTAAAGAGCATAGATGTCAAATACCATAATTTTCTTAACATATCAGAATGGATAATAACTATCCTATTTAGCATTGAATATATAGCTAGAATCATTACCGTAAAAAAACCTTTTAAGTACATTTTTAGCTTTTATGGCATTGTAGATTTTCTTGCCACCATTCCAAAATACATTTCCCTAATTTTTGGAGGCGTGCACGCCTTGGCTGCCTTAAGAGCGCTGAGATTATTAAGGATTTTTAGGATTTTAAAACTAGCACGATATCTTGGAGCATCCAATAATTTATTGAGAGCGCTCAAAGCAAGCAGGGCGAAAATATCGGTTTTTCTATTCGCAGTATTAATCATTGCCATCATTTTAGGAACCATTATGTATTTGGTAGAAGGTGAAGAAAATGGCTTTACCAATATACCAAAAAGTGTGTATTGGTGCATTGTAACGCTTACGACGGTTGGTTTTGGAGATATCGCACCCCAAACACCCTTGGGTCAATTTATAGCATCTTTGGTTATGATTTTGGGGTATGGCATTATTGCGGTGCCAACGGGTATTGTATCGGCAGAGTACACCAATCAAAGCAAGCTTAAGCAAATTGAAACAACACCCAAAATACACCTAAACACACAAGCCTGCCCAAACTGTTCGGCAGAGGGGCATCAAGATGGTGCAGAATTTTGCCATAAATGTGGCCACAAACTTTGAATCCTTTAATTTATAACCGATTATAGCTTATCAACTCCACGCATAAATATCTCATATCTATTGTTGGACCAACGGCCATTGGAAAGACTGCTTTAAGCATTAGACTGGCACAGCATTTTAACTCCGAAATCATCTCGGCCGATTCCCGCCAGTTTTTTAAAGAAATGCAAATCGGAACAGCTGCCCCATCTCCTGTTGAACTGAAAGGGGCAAAACATCACTTTATAAACCATAAATCCATTCACGACCACTATAGTGTTGGTTCTTTTGAAAAAGATGCTTTAGAATGCTTGGAAGCACTGTTTAAAAACCATGATGTCGTGATTATGGTTGGTGGTTCTGGCCTGTATGTAGATGCTGTGATTCATGGTTTGGATGATTTTCCAGATGTTGATAGTGCCATCAGGAAAAGGCTAAATAATGAGCTAAAAACAAAAAGCTTAGAACATCTTCAAAATCAATTAAAAAGTCTCGATTTACCAAGTTACCAAACAATAGCTATCGACAATCCTCATCGGGTTATCCGTGCTCTTGAAATTTGTATTGGCACGGGCAAACCCTATTCATCATTTTTAAATAAAGGAAAAGCTAAGCGTCCCTTTAAAACAATTAGTATTGGTTTAACTGCCGAAAGACAAACTATTTACGACCGTATTAACAAACGGGTTGACATCATGATGGAGCAAGGTTTACTCAACGAGGTAAAAAGTTTACTCCCGTTTAAAAATCTAAACGCCCTTAACACAGTGGGCTACAAAGAACTTTTCAACTATTTGGATGGTGAGTGGGAACTCGATTTTGCAGTTTCAGAAATAAAGAAAAATACACGTAGATTTGCCAAGCGGCAACTCACTTGGTTTAAAAAAAATGAAGACACTCTTTGGTTTGATTATTTAACACCAACGGAAACAACAACCGACCGATTGAAAAAAAGCATGGAAGATGAAAGCAAATGAAGATGCCTTGGATAATCCTGTTTGGAGCGCGTTAACCGATACCCATTTTAATGAATGCATTGACTATGGAAATGTAAAGTTTTATCAAACTGATTATGCGCCGTTTGGGGCGTTTATAAATGATGAAGACACTTCTGAAGCCATTGAAAAGCATTCTCAATTAACTAAAGACTTTTTTATCGTTGGCAATAAACCTAAAATTCCTGAACATTTTAAGCCTTTAGTGCGCTATGTTGGCCTCCAAATGATGCTTTACGATCGATTGAACATTCCCATAAATGAAGAAATCATTACACTGAATGAAACCCATTATAAGCAACTCATTGATTTGGTAAAACTTGTATATCCGCATTTTTTTAAAGCAAAAACCAACACCCTAGGAACATATTACGGTATTTTTAAAAACGGTGAACTAGTTGCCATTACTGGCGAACGCTTCCAAACAAAAAATTTCATCGAACTAAGCGCTGTAGCTACGCACCCAGGCCATACGGGCAAAGGATATGCAACACAATTAATTGCTCATGCCGCAAATACGATATTTGATAAGGATAAAACACCGTTCTTGCATGTAGATCAAACCAATTTAGGCCCAATTGCTTTATACAAAAAACTGGGGTTTACGGTAAGAAGAGAAATGGAGTATTGGAGAATTAGCTGCTAAAAACAGCTTTGTGTTAACAAAAGGGCATTTGTTAAAATGAAGAGGTTATTGCATAACCACATTGCTGTATTTAGCATTAACTACGATGCTTTTTCCGCTGGCCATGCTACCAGATGAAAAATTAGAATCTTGATCTTTGGAGCTCTTTTTGGGGTGTGTAAAACGTGAACGCGTTCCTTTGTATTGCACATTACAATCTATTTTTGGAAGTTTTAAAATGGCATTACTGTTTTGTAAAATCACATTTAAATTGGTAAAATCATCACCAATATTTAAAATGGCCAAATCACCAATATTACCATCAATAATGGCACTTCCCGTAAGGTTATATATATCAACATCCGATGAGACCGCGTTTAAAACCAAATGCTTTACATTCTCCAAATTGGCCTGCTTTACATAATTTAAACTAAGTTCCCCTAAATTCCAATTGGACACATAAACGGGTGAATAGGAGGCATTAATGGAAGTCAAACTTCCATTAATGCTCTGGGCTTTAAATTTTGCATATGATAAATCGGCTTTTATATTATCAACATTTGATGCCAATTCTATTTCACCATGTCTTACATTAACTTTTAGTTTTGCCTTTTTGGGCATTTTTATTTTGATGGTCTTTTTGATGTTCGTACCTGTCTTTCCATGAATAATTTTTTCAATTCGTTCCTCACGCTCTTCAATAAGTTTACCTCGCTTCTTAATTAGCTCTTTATGAGCTTCAATACGTTCTTTTTGAGCCATGGCACGTTCTTTTTGAGCCTCCATTCTTTCAACCTGAACTTCAATGCGCGCAGCTTGGCCTTTCATTTGCTCAGCAAAACGTTTGCCCCACTCTTCCATGGTCTTAGCAAACTCTTCGTTATCAAATTCTCCTTCAATTTTTTTCGCCCAAACCTCCACCTGTTCTCCATATTTCTCTCCCCATTCCTTACCAAATTTTTCACCCCAGGCCTTCATTTTTTCCTGAAATTCCTTGCCATATTTAGATTCAAATTGTTTGGTGTATTCTTCTAAATACTTCTCACCATCCTTTTTATAGGCGTCGTAGTCAAATTTAAAACTATAAACACCTTCTGGCAATTCGGGTAACTCCGGTAACTCAGGCATTTCTGGAAGTTCTGGCATTCCAGAAACATTTGGTGCGATTGGTGGTTCTGGAACCTCAAAATGAAAATCGAAATCCATATCAGGTGAATCTGCCAATTCATATTTTAGCTCCTTTAAAATAACCTCTACATCCTTATCATCTCCATTGTGCGACGATTTAACCACCCAAACATTTGGACTTCCTCCTTTTGTTTTAATGGACACTTTATCCACCGCGGCATCAATATCAACATCCCAAGCTTTCAAGGCGTTTTGAAGCTCTTCCTTGCTCAACTTTTCGCCTTCAATATAAGCTTCTATTTCTACAACGTCTTTATTCCAAGTGTCAAACACAATGTTACAATGGCTCGTATTCAAGTCGATGGTAACATCTTTATTCACTTTTATGGATTGCGACACTTTGGTCAACTTTTCTTGTGCCAATATGCTTCCCGAAATAAGGAAACAAATGGTCCAAAACTTCAATTTTATAATTGTACTGTTCATTTTTTGATTTTTTAGATTGATTGTGAAACTTCATCAGTGTCAACATCAGAAGCATTAAATTGTTCTAGCTGTTCACGCAGGCGATACAACAGATTTAAACGAAATTTTAAATTATCGATAAGGGCGTTCACGGTCAATTCTGACGGACCGGATTCCGTTAAATCCAAAGAGAGACGCCTATATTCTTGGTCAAGCTCGTTAAGCTGTTCTAAATACCCATCAAAAAGTTCTTTGGTTTCTGGCGTGTATTTCATTTTAGACAATTCTAAATTGATACTTGCCAAATAATAATCCTCCACCTTTTTTAAACCAGGCGAAACATCACCCAAGGTTTTAGTCTCCACGGCTTCAGCATCTACCATTTGAGGTGAAGCCTCTATTGCAACAGGTTGAAAATATTTGAAAGCACCAAAACTTAAGCCTAAAAGGACAACAATACTTGCCGCAATTTGCAACCATCCAAATTTCGATTTCTTGGAAACTGGCAATGCTTCATCAAGCTTTTTTAAAAACCTAGCTTGATGGTTTTTTGGCATTTCCTCCCTTGTTATTTTGTCGTCCTTAAACAACTCCCTAATATCTTGCGCCATCTTTTTTTAGTGTTAAAAGTTCTTGTAATTTTACTTTTCCTCTTGATAATTGGGTACGTGAGGCCACTTCGGAAATTTTTAATATTTCAGAAATTTCTTGATGATCGTAACCTTCAATTAAGTACAGCATCACCACAAAACGATATTTATCGGGCAACTCGGTAATTGCCACTTTTACATCGTTGAGGGTAATAGCATCATCTACCAACCATTTGTCGTCTTTTGGTGTATCGACCACTTTAAGGTGTGCCTCCTTTAACTCAACGAGTTCATGTTTTTTAGCTTTTAAAAAATCGATACACTTATTGACCACAATGCGTTTTAGCCATGCCCCGAAAGTAACTTCTGCCTTATATTGGTGCAATTTGGTAAATGCCTTAATAAAGGCTTCTTGCACCGCATCTTCAGCGTCATCAGCATCTTTCAAAAACCGTTTGGCAACAATATACATACCATTGCAGTACTGGTTGTATAACTGCAGTTGTGCTTTTCGGTTGTTCTGTTTACATTGTTCTATAATGTCAACTTGAAACATACGGGGTTTTACTTCTGGTTTATGTTAGTTCATCTTAAAGACGACAAAAAAACAGTCGTGTTGCAAAAAATTAAAATATTTTTTTCCGGCCTCATAACAAAGCTAAATAAATGTACGTTTGCATTTTAGTAGTTATATCAATTAAATTATCTTTGTGCCTTTCTAAATTGCTCTCTATGAACACCTTTTTGAAACGTCTTTTAATTCTATTATCCATAGTAGCCTTAGGTTTATTTTTATATTCTGTTTTTGTTGAAAATATTTTCGAGAAGCGATTAAGCCCTAAAGACACGGTAAAATTTGAACTAAACGATTTAAAACTGAAGGTATTTTACAACAGACCTTTTAAAAAAGGGAGGGAGATTTTTGGTGGACTTGTTCCTTTTAACCAGGTTTGGCGAACAGGTGCGAACGAAGCCACTACTTTTGAAACCAACCAATCGCTTACAGTTAATGGAAGACCATTGGATGCCGGCAAATATACACTTTGGACTGTACCTAAAGATTCTACCTGGACAGTTATGTTTAATTCCAAACAATATTCGTGGGGTGTAAATGCTGAAATGAAACCCATGTGGGACCCAAATTACGATGTTTTGGATATTGAAGTTCCTGTTGAAAAACTAGACCATATCGTAGAGCAGTTCACCATTGCTTTTGATAATTCTACAGACAAATTGGCCCTAACCATGGCATGGGACAATGTTAAAATTTCTGTGCCCTTAAAGTAACTGGGATTATTTAGCACAACCTTTTATTCTTAATGAAAAGAAAATTGTTATTTTAGTTTAACAATTGTTTCATTTGTGGCAAAAGCAAAAAAATCGGCGTTAAAAGAAAAAAAAGGAGTTTCCTTTTCCGAAACCACCAATGAATCTTCCATCAAATCCATTAAAAAAAGGCGCAATATAAAAGTTGACCCTTCCCAATTAATTGCTTCTATTTTAAAAGGCGACATTACAGCTTTGGGGAAAGCCATCACCCTTATCGAGAGCAAAAACCCGAAACATTTAAAAGATGCCAACAGTGTTATAATGGGCTGTTTACCTTATGCAAATAATTCTATTCGTATTGGTATTACGGGAGTTCCGGGCGTTGGCAAAAGTACTTTTATCGAGGCTTTTGGCAAGCATTTAACCCAACAAGGTAAACGGGTTGCCATTTTGGCCATAGACCCAACAAGCTCAATATCAAAAGGTAGTATTTTGGGCGATAAGACCAGAATGGAATCCTTGGCTAAAGACAATAGCGTTTTTATTCGCCCATCTGCCTCTGGGGATTCTTTAGGTGGCGTGGCCAGAAAGACCAGAGAAACCATAATTTTATGTGAGGCCGCAGGTTTTGATGTCATTATTATTGAAACCGTTGGTGTGGGCCAAAGTGAAACCACGGTTCATAGTATGGTAGATTTCTTTTTACTACTGAAACTAGCGGGTGCCGGTGATGAACTACAAGGCATTAAACGTGGTATCATTGAAATGGCCGATGCCATAGCCATTAACAAAGCAGATGGAGAAAATCTAAAATCTTCCAAACTGGCAAAAGAAGAATTTAGCAGAGCACTACACCTCTACCCAGAAAAAGCATCGCATTGGCAACCAAAAGTGACGCTTTGTAGTGCCCTTAATAATGAAGGAATAGATGGAATTTGGGAGCTGATTTTGGATTATTTAAAAACAACAACCAAAAATGGTTATTTCGAAGTTAAGCGAAACAAACAAAATGAATTTTGGCTCATACAAACCATTGAAGCGCAACTAAAATTTGATTTCTTCAACTCACCAAAAATTAAAAAGGAATTAGCAAAGCAATTGAACCTTATTGAAAACAAAAAAACGACACCTTTTTCGGCAGCAGACTATCTATTAAATCTTAAGCAATAGAATTATTGTACCGTTTCAAAAGATATTGTGCCAATTTACTGAACAGTACCCCTGAAAAAGCACCAAACGCCAATCCGCAAAGAATATCCAAAGGATAGTGAACGCCAATATAAATTCGGCTATAAGCCACGACCAAACTAACTGAAATTAAAACATAAATCAGTTTTTTGTAATAGGGCCTTAATAACAGTCCGCCAAAAACAGCAACTGCCATAGAATTTGAGGCATGCCCTGAAAAGAACCCATATTTTCCACACCGCACGGCAATAAAACGTAATTGGTCAGCAATATCGGTGTTTCCGCAAGGTCTCGGTCTGGCAAAACCACGTTTGAACAGGTTTGTAATTTGATCAGTAAACGTTATCATTAATGCAACAAGAAGAATTAGGATTAATACTGCTTTCAATCCAAATTTTTTATAAAAAAGATAAAACAACACTATAGCAAAAAAACTACCAAAAAATAATTTATTAGTTATAATTAGCCAAAGACTGTCCCATTTTGGTGACCCTAAATTATTTAGGAAGAGGAACAGTTCGGTATCGTATTCTATAAGTTTTTCAATCATTTTTAGTAGTATGATATCCTAAATTTGTTCCAAAAAATCTAATCTTCGTATTTCGCTATCTCGTTATCATAAAACTCGGTAGCCTGTTTAATGGCGTTTTCTGTTTCAGTTTGCAATTCTTTTTGGTCCTCGACATCAAAATCTTCAAACCATTCCACCTCGTCATTTTCAAGATTAATAATGAACCTTGGAAATTCAGTATGAATAATAAAAATAGCATCTGGATAATCTGAATTATCGCCTAATATAAACTTTGGAAGAGACATGCTTTTTGGAATTAATTATTGGACAAAATTAGCTTTTTAGTTAGATAATTAAATCGAATATACAATAAAATTGCTGCCGAGGTAAGTCCTGCCAGTAATCCCAACCAAATACCGAAACTGCCATAAGTTTCTTCTTTTCCTAAAAACCAAGATATGGGGAACCCAACAACCCAATACGAAATAAAAACCAAAAACATGGGAACCTTTACATCTTGAATACCCCTTAATGCACCTAAAGCGAGAACTTGCATGCTATCACTTATTTGAAATACCGCTGAAACCAATAATAATTTTGCCGCAATTTGCATCACCTCTGTGTTGTCCAATGCATTTTCAATATCATTGTTGTCCAGATATAATTTAGGCAATTGTTTGTGGAAAATTAAAAATAAAATAGCGAACGTTATGGCAAAAATAATTCCGAGTAGAAAAATAGAATGGGCAATTCGGCGAAGTTCAAAGTAATTTTTCAATCCCTTTTGGTTCCCTACCCTTATCATTGCAGCCACACTTAAACCCATGGCAACCATAAAGGTCATGGAGCTTAAATTTAGTGCTATTTGGTTGGCCGCTTGAGGATTTTTGCCAAGCAAACCACTAAGCCATATGGCAGCGGTAAAAATAGCCACTTCAAAGAACATTTGCATCGCACTGGGTGTGCCGAGGTTTATAATCTTTTTTAACATTAATTTCTCTAAAACAAAAAACTTGATATGGGTGACATAAGCTTTTGATTTTTCCTTTTGCTTCAATAAAAACCAAAGGTGCCCAACCATAACTATCCGTGAAACCAGTGTGCCATAAGCGGCTCCTACAATACCTAATTCTGGCATGCCAAACTTCCCAAAAATCAGTACATAGTTTAAAACCACATTAACAATATTTGCCAGAATTGTGGCATACATGGGAGGTTTTGTCATGGACAGACCATCACTAAACTGTTTAAATCCTTGAAAAATAATTAACGGAATTAAGGATACCGCTACCCAATCCAAATATGGTATGGCCAGCTCTACAACCTCTTCGGGCTGTTTCATCAAATGCATCAAGGGTTTGGCAAAAAACACCAACAAAAACAGTAAAACACCCAAAACTGTACATAAAAACAGCCCATGCTTGAATGATGATTTTCCTTTTTTGAAATTTTGTTCAGCATCTGCCTCAGCGATTAAGGGTGTTATAGCCGTTGAAAACCCAATGCCCAAAGACATGGCAATGAACATAAAACTATTACCCAAAGAAACTGCTGCAAGCTCAGCACTTCCCAACTGACCAACCATAACGTTATCGACAAAACTGACAAAAGTATGGCCAAGCATCCCCAACATAACAGGTGAAGCAAGGTTCCAGTTGTACTTAAATTCTTTGGTGTAATTAGCCAATTTCATGAGGCAAATGTAAACTATACCCTTTGTTTTTGCGAATATTATCAACCTCTTTTATGTTGATAACGCATTAACAAATGTTAATAAAAACAGAGAATATTGTCAGATATTTACTCTTTTTTTGTATCTTTACTTAATTCTCTTTAAAACTAAATAGCAGGCTACGAGACAGTTAAGTTTTATATTGATAGGGATTTAAAATATTAAAAACTTAAAGTTTCAAATTATGGGGAGGAAAGAAATTTCCTCCTCTTTTGTTTTTAGCGTATGCTAAATTTCTGGAATGTTTTTTTGTGCCTCTTCAAATTCCTCAATGATTTCAGCAACAATTTGGGCAACTGGTTTAATGTCATTTATCAATCCAGAAATTTGCCCAATTTCCAATTCGCCTTCTTCCAAATCACCTTCAAACATGCCTTTTTTGGCCCTTGCCCTTCCCAATAATTCCCTTAACTCCTCAACAGTTGGTGATGTTTTGTAAAGTGCTTGGACATCATTATAAAATTTGTTTTTTATCAATCTAACTGGAGCCAATTCTTTTAAGGTGAGTTGGGAATCTCCCTCTTTGGCATTAACAATGGCTTGCTTAAAATTAATGTGCGCCGAACTCTCTTGGCTGGCTGCAAACCGACTTCCTATTTGCACACCATCTGCACCTAGAATCATCGTTGCCAACATGGCCCTGCCTGTTGCAATTCCACCAGCCGCTATCAAAGGAATATTTATTTTCTCTTTCACCATTGGGATTAGAGCCAAGGTTGTAGTTTCATCTCTTCCGTTATGTCCACCGGCTTCAAATCCTTCGGCTACTATAGCATCAACCCCAGCATCTTGGGCCTTTAGCGCGAACTTCACACTACTTACCACATGAACAACCGTAATACCACGTTCTTGCAACCAGCCTGTCCACGTTTTTGGATTTCCTGCCGATGTGAATACAATTTTTACGCCTTCCTCAACAATAATATCCATAAGTTTTTCAATATCTGGATACAACATCGGAACGTTTACACCAAAAGGTTTGTTGGTCGCTTTTTTACATTTTTGAATATGCTCCCTGAGCACTTCTGGATACATAGAACCCGCTCCTATTAACCCTAAAATTCCAGAATTACTAGAAGCTGAAGCCAATCGCCAACCACTGTTCCAAACCATGCCAGCTTGAATGATGGGATAATTAATATTGAATAATTTAGTGATTTTATTTGCCATTAGTACTTTATCAATTTAATAGCCTTGGTATTTCTAGATGAAGTTATTCGTGCCATGTACATCCCTTGGGGTAAAAAATCCAAATCAATAGTTTGGAGTTCATTAGTTGCAACATAGATTTCCTTTAAAAATTTTCCCAAAGCATTAAATAACTGAAAGGTTACCGTGTTTTGATTTGATGTTAATTTTAGATAAAGTTTATCCTTCACCGGGTTTGGATAATATTCAACAATAAGATTACCCGGAAGATTTGTGCCATTTGGTAATTCTCCATCCACCACAGCCCTGAAATTGGGTATTCCATAACCCAGAAAATAATCTGGGGAAGAATATTGAGAAGATGACTCCCTAATCAACTGCATGATTTCGGCGTTGGTTCTATCAGGCATGGCTTGCCACAAACATGCCACACCACCAGCCAAAATCGGAGCACTAAATGATGTTCCATTACCAGAATAAATGCCATCATTTTCGGCAATTATGAAGCTCGCTTGCCCTTGGGCAACCACATCGGGTTTTTGAGTGGGTTGATTATTACTGCCCACTGAGCTAAAGGAGGCGTAATTACCATTACTATCCACAGCCCCGACAGAAAGTACATTAGGCGAATCAGCAGGCGCCCCAACTCCACCATTACCGGAATTGCCTGCAGAAACCACCAATAACATGCCTTTTTCAAAAGCAATATTGGCTCCTTTTGAGATAAATGCCGTATGTCCATTTAAATTTGCAGCAGTATGTGAATAGTTTGGATTGTCATAAGAAGTATATCCCAAAGAAGTATTGATTATATCTACCCCCAAACTATCCGCCCTTTCGGCAGCTTCAACCCAATAACTTTCTTCAACGGGGTTTTCACTGGTAGCATCTTCCGTAATGAACAGATAGCACGATGCATCTGGTGCAGTGCCTACATATTGTGACCCGCCTTCCAAATAGCCAGCCATACAACTTAAAACATATGTACCGTGTCCGCTGGTTGTGTTAGTATAAACATCAGTATCCCTGTTTACAAAATCATACGCACCTAAAATATTATTGGCATCTCTTAACCTTTGAAAACCATTCATGCTATTGACATTTGGAAAACCGGCATCAAGAACCGCAACGGTCATACCAGCCCCGGTATAGTCCAAAACATGTAAATCATCTACCTTCAGCATTTGTACTTGATTTAAAGCACTACCATATTCAAAAAATGTTAATGTACTTTCTAATTTAGATTTTAATTTTTGTTTTGAAGGTTCAATATTATTGGAACTTCTGTTCAAACTTTTATTAGCAAAATCTATAGAACTGACAAAGCTTAGCTCCAAAAGTCCAGAAATGTCAGCTTGACTACCACGAACATGAACCGCATTCAGCCATTTAGATTTAGCCATCACTGTTATACCTGTGGTAATTTTTAATTGGGAAATATAATTTTCGTTAACCGGAACATCGCGTTCATCAACAGCCACACCATATCTGGATTTTCTATCGATTGCTTTTTGGGTAAGGATGGTAATTGGATTGGCTATAGAATTTGACACGTTTTCTTTATCAACCAAATAAACCCATGCATCTTCTTGGGCAAAGGTTAAAAGTTGAAATAAAAGGAAACTGCAAAATACTATTCCTTTAGTCATAATTTTTTTATGACAATTTACGAAATAACTCCTGATCCTACCAACTCATCTTCAATATACCAAGCCACAAACTGGCCTTCGGTTATTGCGGATTGAAAATTTTCAAATTCAACATATAAGCCAGAATCTACTTTATGAAGGGTTGCCTTTTCAAGAGGTTGCCTGTAACGAATTCGGGCTTTTACATGCATGGTTTCATCAACGGCCAGCTCTAAATCTTCACGAATCCAATGTATTTCTTCGTTGTTTACAAACAAGGCTTTTTTTAACAGACCGGGATGCTCCTTCCCCTGACCCGTGTAGATTATGTTTTCCTCAACATCGGTATCAATAACAAATAAAGGCTCAACCGTACCGCCAACGGCAAGTCCTTTACGCTGCCCTTTGGTAAAGTAGTGCGCGCCTTGATGCTTACCTACTATTTTACCATAATCCAGTTTGTAGTTTATCTTTCTTGATAGATATTTTAATTTCTCCTCTTCGGAATCAAAATGGGTTTCAACAGTTTTAAAAATGTCTTGTTCTTTTGGAATTTCAACAATAACACCTTCTTTTGGCTTTAATTGTTGCTGAAGAAAATCCGGCAATTTCACTTTACCAATAAAACATAGACCTTGTGAGTCCTTTTTTTCAGCAGTAACCAAATCCAATTTTGAGGCGATTTCTCGCACCTCAGGTTTAGTCAATTCACCGATTGGAAATAAAGATTTGGCCAATTGTTCTTGCGATAATTGACATAGAAAATAGGATTGATCTTTATTGCCATCAACACCTGCCAACAATTGGTAAATGTCTTTACCATCTTTTTGAATAATCCCTTTTCTGCAATAATGCCCGGTGGCCACATAGTCTGCACCCAACTCCAGAGCAATTTTCATGAAAACATCAAACTTAATTTCCCTATTGCAAAGCACATCGGGGTTTGGTGTTCTACCTTTTTCATATTCATGGAACATGTAATCGACTATGCGTTCTTTATACTGCTCGCTTAAATCGACAGTTTGAAAAGGGATGCCTAATTTTTCAGCAACCAACATAGCATCATTGCTATCGTCCAACCATGGGCATTCATTGGAAATGGTAACGGAATCATCATGCCAGTTTTTCATAAACAAACCAATAACCTCATAGCCCTGCTCTTTTAGCAAGTATGCTGCTACACTGGAATCTACCCCGCCTGAAAGTCCGATAATTACCCGTTTCATTATTAAAAATTGATGTGCAAAGATACACATTATTAGCCTATTCTTTTATAGTTTAATCACATCGGAAATAAATCACTACAATCATTTTGTTTAATATTTTTTAAAATAAATGAAACAAAAATTTGGAACTTTGTTTACTTTTTTTATATTTTTGTTAAACAAAAAATTAAAACTTGTATTATGAAAAGATTAAGAGCCATTCAAAAATTAGTAATCGTTTTAATAACGACAAGCCTAGTTGTTTCATGTAGTAATGATGACGACAACACCGTAACTGGGCCAACCTTAAACATTGTTGAAACCGCCCAATCAGTTAATGATTTAAGTATTTTGGTTGACGCCGTAGTTCAAGCTGGGTTAGTAAATGCCTTAACTGCTTCTGGAGATAAAACTGTTTTAGCGCCCACCAATGAAGCATTTACAGACTTTTTAGCCGAAAAGGGATTTAGCTCGCTTGCTGAAGTTCCCAACGATGTGTTAACTCAAATCTTATTGAACCATGTAATTGCTGGCGCCAACATTTCATCATCAGCCCTCATAGGAAACACAGGCTATGCCAATACCATGGCTAGTGGACCGAACGGAACAAATTTGAGTCTTTTCTATGATGGCACCTCCGGAGTGATGTTTAATGGGACAGCTAAAGTTGCAATGCCTGATGTTTTAACAACAAATGGTGTTGTTCATGTAATCGATAAAGTAATTGATCTTCCTACCATCGGAACGTTTGCGACTACAAATCCAAATTTATCGGTTTTGGTAGACGTGTTGGCTTATGCCGATTCCGGAACACCAACTGTTTCATATATTTCTACGGTATCAGATGCTATGGCCGGACCATTCACTGTATTTGCACCAACCAATGATGCTTTTGTAGCATTATTGGCAGAGTTGAAAGTTTCTGCTTTATCTGAAGTAGAAACCTCAACTGTTGATGCCGTGCTTTTACATCATATTGTAAATGCCAATGTGCAATCCAATCAATTAACCAGTGGTGAAGTCGGTACATTAGGAGGTCCGATTACTGCGGATGCAACTGCCTTTACCCTCACAGATGCCAATGGCAGAATGAGCAACATTGTAACAACATTAGTAGATATTCAGGGTATTAACGGGGTGGTTCACGTTATAGACCGCGTTATACTTCCTGATTTAGAACAATAAAATTAGTTTGGTTTGTTGATTATAGGCAATACTTAATTATTCCCATAAAATTGCCTATGAAAGAGAGCGCCTTGAGAAATTAAGGCGTTTTTTTTATTGGCTTTGGCACATAGCTGAAATTTTCTTCATTTACCAATTTTCCATGTTCATAGTACTTCCAAACACCATCCTTCTTTCCTCTTTTGTACGTTCCTTCAGAAATTAATTCTCCTTGCGCATTAAAAAACTTGGCTTTACCATGAAGCTCATCATCTTCATACACATAGGATTTTAAAAGCACCTTGTTTTCGGAATACCATAAAGATTCTCCATACAATTTTCCAGCAACATAAGTCTGTTTTTCAGCAACCTGTCCGTTTGGATAATAAACTAAACGTTCCCCATCCAACTCGCCTTTGTTATTGTAATGCTCCAAAATGAGCAGCCCGTCTGTGTATTTTTGATAATATTTCCACTCGCCAACATAAGTTCTACCATCCATTTGTCCCTCACTAACCAGCTTACCTGTTGACGTAAAGAATTTAACTTCCACCAAATTATTATAGGTATTAAACAGTTTGGTGGCAGACAATACGGCCTTATTTCTATATTTTTTGTAAAACTTAAAAAGGCCTATTTCCTTACCATGGGAAAACTCGCCTTCATACCTTAAAATATCGGTGTTATCGTAGTTCTTTTTCCATTTGCCGTGTCGTTTTCCTTCCGAGTCAAGTTGATTGAAGGTTTGTGCCAACAAAAAATTTACTGACATGAGAAAGACTAAAAGGCTATATGTAAATTTCATTCTTAATCAAATTTTTGCATTTGCCGAAATTATAAAATACTAACGACTGTTTTAGTGTTTTCGTGTAACAAAAAAACTGCCAAAATAGATTCTGACAGTTTTTTAAAATTTTTATGATGTGAATTGAAATAACGCTTCTACTGCGCTCAGCGTGACAATATCATAATAACAAATTATCTTTTCTTTTGTTGGTTTTGCCTTTGTTGCTCAGCCTGCTCCATCATTTCAGCCATTTTTTTCTGGAAACGGTTTTGTTTTTTAGGCTGTTTCTTTTTCTCTTGAATTTGGGCATGAATCTTATCTTCATCAAGAATATAATTTTTGATGACCAAGATAATACCAATACTAATCAGGTTGGAAATGAAGTAATACAAACTCAAACCAGAAGCGTAGTTATTAAAGAAAAACAACATCATGATTGGCGAGAAGTACATCATATACTTCATCATTTTTGCCATGTCTGGCATTCCTTCCTGTTGTGGTGTGGCTTGCATGTTTTGCCCTGTAGTCAATCTCATGTAAAAGAAAATAGCAATGGATGCCAATAACGGGAACAAACTCACGTGGTTACCATAAAATGGGATATTGAATGGTAGGTTAGCAATAACATCATACGATGATAAATCGTCCGCCCAAAGGAAACTTTTTTGTCTTAAATCGAATGCCGAGGGGAAAAACTGGAACAACGCATAGAACACGGGCAACTGTATTAAAGCCGGCAAACAGCCAGCCATTGGGCTTGCCCCTGCTTTGGTTTGCAAAGCCATGGTTTCTTGTTGCGCTTTCATTTTGTTGTTTTTGTACTTTTCACGGATTTCATCCAATTCCGGTTTCAAAATTTTCATTTTGGCCTGGGACAAAAACTGTTTGTATTGTACAAAAGACAACAGGATTTTTACCAAAATAGTCATTACCACAATGGCAATACCGTAAGGCATAAAGCCTCCTAAAAACGCAAATAGAGGCATAAACACATAACGGTTTATCCAACCGAAAATACCCCAACCAAACGGCACTATTTCATCTAAATTTCTGTCGTAAGCGTTTAAAACCTTAAAGTCACTCGGGCCATAATACCAATCCATGCTTTGGTTTAGTTCTCCGCCTTGCAATTCCAATGGAATTTTTGACGTAAACAGTTTGGTGTAAACGGTATCAACAGCCTCATCTTCAACCAAATTTTGGGCTGTAAGATGTGCCTTTTTAAAACGGTTATCTGTTAACAAAACCGAAGTAAAGAAATGCTGCTTATAGCCTATCCAAGCTACATCTTCAATACTTTCGTCAGCATCTCGAGCACCTGTATAATCGTCCTTTCCATCTTCGTAATCGTAATGAATATCGGTATATCTGTTTTCATAGGATATACTTTTGGCGTGACGGTAGCCTTTTAATTTCCAATCTAAGTTAATTTCTTGCGAACTGTTGATGACATCAGCCAAACCTTGCGAACGCACTGTAAAGCCCATCATGTAATCGTCATCCTTCAGCTCGTAACGATACTCCAAAAACTTGGTTTCAGAAACCTTAAGCTTCATAGAAATAACCGTGATATCACCATTTTTGGTTACCGAAGGAATGAATGGTAAATCTTTGGTGTTCAAAATTCTGCTGTCCGTAGTTCCAAAATTGATATTGAATACGGCATTGTCATCTTTTACCAAATAAATCGGCAAAGAATCATAATCTACAAATTTCTTCAGCTTAACCTCGGAAAGATAACCACCTCTATTGCTGAATTTTAAAGCCAATAAGTCGCTTTCAACCACGGTTTCTTCATCTGAAGATTGCATGGCCGAATACGCAAATGCACCTAATTTATTTCTTAATTGAACTTGTTGTAGGGAATCCAAACCTGAACCCGCAACATAGTCTTCAGCAGTGGTTACAATGGTTTGCTCTTGTTCTTTGGCTTTTTGTTCTGCCTCAATTTGCTCTTGCTTTGCTTTTTCTTGGGCTTCCAACTCTTCTGGCGTTGGTTGGTTTTGCCAAAGCATATACGCCAATATTCCGAAAATCAATATAAAACCAATAATCGAATTAATGTCTAGTTTTTTTTCTTCCATTTTTTAGATTCAGACCCCATTGCTTAAAACTGAGCGAAGTCTTTTTAAAATAACTTTAACCTTTCTGTCCTAAAGGACATGCCTATCTATTTAAACAAGCGGATTTCTTATAATCAAAAAACTATCCGTTTATTTATTTTGTGCCATTGTGGCATTCTTTTTTTTCTTGTTGCTAAGTGCGGCTTTTACAAACGCCACAAATAATGGGTGCGGATTGGCCACGGTACTTTTATATTCTGGGTGATATTGCACGCCAATAAACCATGGGTGCTCTGGCAATTCAATAATCTCCACCAATCCCGTGTCTGGATTTAAACCCGTTGCAATCATTCCGGCAGCCTCAAAACGTTCTTTGTAAACACCATTAAATTCGTAACGGTGCCTGTGACGTTCCGCTATGCTTTCAGCTTTGTAAATATCGCGAACCTTGCTGCCCAATTTTAAATCGCATGCCCAAGCGCCCAAACGCATGGTACCACCTTTATCTGTAATCGTTTTTTGGTCTTCCATTAAGGCAATGACCGGGTTTGGTGTGTCCATTTTCATTTCGGTTGAATCGGCATCCTTAATTCCCAAAACATTTCGAGCAAATTCAATAACGGCCATTTGCATGCCCAAACAAATACCCAAAAACGGTATATTGTTTTCGCGTACATACCTAACGGCATCAATTTTACCTTCAATACCTCGTTCACCAAAACCTGGAGCGACTAAAACGCCATCTAAATGCCCCAACATGAGTTCAGCATTTTCAGGGTTTATATATTCAGAATGAAGCGATTCTATATTCACCCTAACTTCGTTTGCAGCACCAGCATGAATAAAGGCTTCCAAAATGGACTTATAAGAATCTTGCAACTCCACATACTTCCCTATTAAACCAATAGTGATTTCACTTTTTGGGTTTTTATGGCGATCTAAAAACTCATTCCATTGGTCAATATCTGGTTTTGAACTTTCCAAATTCAACTTTTGAAGCACTACTTTGTCCAGCCCCTCTTTCAGCATTAAATTAGGTACATCATAAATGGTAGACGCATCAATGGACTGAATAACGGCCTCTTCCTTAACGTTACAGAACAATGCCAATTTTCTACGCAATTCCCTTGGAAGATCATGTTCAGTTCTACACACCAAAATATCGGCCTGTATCCCGCTTTCCATGAGGGTTTTTACGCTGTGTTGGGTTGGTTTTGTTTTTAACTCGCCAGCGGCAGAAAGATATGGCACCAAAGTTAAATGAATAACAATACCGTTGTTTTCGCCCAAATCCCAACGCAATTGACGAACGGCTTCTATATAAGGCAAGGACTCAATATCACCAACGGTTCCACCAATTTCGGTAATCACAATATCGTAATTGCCCGATTTTCCCAACATTTGAACACGTTCTTTAATCTCATCCGTAATATGTGGCACGACTTGAACCGTTTTGCCCAAAAACTCACCGCGACGCTCCTTTTCAATCACACTTTGGTAGATGCGCCCTGTGGTAACATTGTTTGCTTGGCTTGTTGGTCGGTTTAAAAAACGCTCGTAATGCCCTAAATCCAAGTCGGTTTCAGCACCGTCTTCGGTAACATAACATTCACCATGCTCATAAGGGTTAAGCGTACCTGGGTCTACGTTTATGTAAGGATCTAATTTTTGAATGGTAACCCGGTAACCTTGTGCTTGTAACAATTTGGCTAGAGAAGCCGCTATAATACCTTTACCGAGTGATGATGTAACGCCGCCGGTTACAAAAATATATTTTGCTGTAGTTGTCATGTTGCGCTTATAAACGCAGGCAAATTTACAAAATTAAAACAGTTAATAAGAAATTGTTTTTCAGTAATTCGGGTGGAGTTGTTAACAATGTTTTAATTGGGGTTTTGGTGTGGTTTTAAAGCATAAAAATGATTGGATTTGTAGAAATTTTCAACTAGATTAGCTGAACTACGCAAAACAGAAACTCTCGGAGGTTTTTATGGACTACAAACCAATCAGAAATAAATTAAGGTCATTTACATTTGAGTCAATAACAATTGAAATTTTAATCTTACTCAAGGAAATTGAAAAATCAAAAAAAATCAGATTTGCTTTTTGGCACTTGTTATTACTCCTCAAATGGAATCTTGAATTTTCGGATAAAAAATACCAATCAAAAAATGCAAACAGAAACGATATCATTAAACTCTTAAAACTAGTTGAAGAATTGGAAATGTCACATGGAGTTTTCAACCCGAACTATGGTGACTTTGCCTTAAATAAAGCAATGACGATTTTAGCTCATCAACAATTCCTATACCAAAACAACGTGTATTGGGATACATTTGTCAGGCAACTTATTTTATTTGATGAGTTAAAACATAAACATTGTATCAAAAATGCTTTCGAGAAAATAGCAAAAATTAGTATAGAAAAATTTTTAAAAATATCTTTCATTGTCTATTTAGTTTGTTTTATAAATGAAAGTTCTGAAAAGGGCAAACCAAAATTTATATACAAAGGATACATAACAAAAGATATTTCAGATTTGTTAATCCAATTACATGGAAGGGAAACATATTATAATTATTTTAATCTATTAAGTATTTCAAAAGAAAGCATCAAAGATTTTATTGAATCTGACAAAAGAGCTATAAGAAACTATAATCTTCAACCTTTTGAAGCATCTATATTTACAAGAAAACCTTTTTTTGTTTATAATGGAAAATATACTATCCCATATAAAGACATCTTGAAACATAATTTCAACCATTTCATTTATGAGTTTATGAAAAATAATGATGAAGGATTTACAACAGAGTTAGGCATTAGACTTGAAAAGTACATAAAAAAGGGGCTTGATGAAATTCAGTTAAAATATAAAACCGAAAAACAGCTAAAAACAATATTAGGAGAAAAGGAGAACCTTGTTGATTTTATTGTTAATAATAGAATTTTAGTTGAGGTAAAAGCTATTGAGTTAAAACCATATACAAGTATTAACCCAAATGACAAAATTTTGGCAAATGAGTTTAGAAAAAACATAGTCAAAGGATATGCAAAACAAATGATTAATGTTGCAAAAAAGCTAAATCCTAATGAAATATATTATGGAATGATAATAACATACAAAAAACTTTTTTTAGGCAATTCTAGTGACATTTGGCAACAATTTCTTAAAGATGAATCTATGAATATTTGCAGTTTGGATGATCTAAAAATAGTGCCCTATGAAAACCTATTTTTTATTGATATAGAGAGTTGGGATAAACTAGTTCAAATCTTAAAAGACAACAAAATTGAATTGACAGATCTTCTTGATAAAATAAAAGAAGCCGATTTAAATCCTAAAACAAAAAAATTCAATTTTTCAATGCACCTAGAAGATATCTTTAATTTCCAAAAATTCGATTTGTCATATTTAGAGCAATCCTATACAAGGATGAACATTTAACAAAATTATTTAATTTTAACTGATACTCAATATTTCAACCATCTAATGAATCCCAGAAAACTCTCCATAATAGTAGGCCTTAGCTACCTGATTATTTTCTTTGCGGCCATTTTTGCCAATTTTCTTGTCCTTGAGAACCTTTTAAACTCACCCATGGAAACCGTACAAAACAACCACATGATGGTGCAGTTTGGTATTGTGGCGTTTATCATCACCGTTATTTTTGATGTTGTTGTGGCTTGGGCACTTTATGAATTGTACAAAACCCATGTGTTGAGTAACCTCAGCACTTATTTTAGGTTGATGCATGCTGCCATTATGGGCGTTGCTATTTTTGCGCTTCCCATGGCTTTGACCCACAATACTGCCGAGGGCATCCTTGAGCAAGTCCATATATTCAATACTATTTGGCTTATCGGGCTTTTGTTTTTTGGTATTCACCTTATTTTATTAGGGAAAATTATTGGTAAACCAAAACTCATTGCTGTTTTCCTAGTTATTGCTGGTATCATGTATATGGTTGATACTTTGGCGCATTTTGTTCTGCCAAATTACGAAGATTATGCTTCGGTGTTTTTGGCTATGGTGGCCATTCCAAGTATTATTGGTGAAATGGCTTTTGCTATTTGGTTGCTTGTAAAAGGCGGAAAAGTTGCGGCTTAAAAGAATTAATTTTCATCACTTTTCTTAAAAACATAGGTGTACAACCACATAAGCGTAAACGTTGGTATAACATCCAGACCCGGCAATGCTTCTTCAACAAAAGTGATAACCCCGGCAATTTTACCTGATTTGCCTTTATAGAGTTTGGTCATGAGCCAACCGGAAACAGGCGCCCAAACAATATCTGAGAATTCACCAATACCCGGTATAAAAAAGGAAACATAGCCCATGGCATCCAAAAGAATACCGAGAAGTAATTTTTTGTACTTATTCATTCATTAAAATTTACGGTTGGTAAAAAGCAAGAAATGTACCAAAATTCAACATTGTCTATTTCCCGATGAGCTTTAAAAATTCATTTCGGGTTTCAATTTTTTCAAACTGTCCCCTAAAACCTGAAGTAGTAGTCGTGGAATTCTGTTTTTGCACACCGCGCATCATCATACACATGTGAGACGCTTCAATAACCACGGCCGTTCCTTGAGGTTTCAACGTGTCGTTAATGCAATCTAAAATCTGCTCTGTCAATCGCTCTTGTACCTGTAAACGTCTCGCAAAAATATCGACCACCCTTGGTAGTTTGCTTAGCCCGACAATGTGTCCGTTTGGTATATACGCAATATGCACCTTTCCAAAAAAAGGCAAAATATGGTGTTCGCAGAGCGAGTACAACTCTATGTCCTTGACAATCACCATTTCGTTATAAGATTCCTTAAACATGGCACTTTCCAAAATTTCAACGGGGTCTTGATGATAGCCTTGGGTTAAAAACTGCATGGCCTTGGCGGCACGTTCTGGTGTTTTTAGCAAACCTTCACGACTGGCATCTTCACCTAAATCTTTTATAATGTTTTTATACCGCGTTTTTACGTCGTCGGTAACTTTCATGTTATACTCTTCAAAACTCTTGTAAGGCATGATGTTTTTAACTTTATTTTAGATTCCCGTTGTCACGGGAATGACAATTTCAAAGGAAACCCCGAAACAGATTTCGAGGAATTTATTTTGAATAAATATAGCCTTAAAAATGCACACAACAATAAAAAGGATTCTTAATTGTGCAAGCCAACAGAAAATAGTAATTTCACCGCTGTTATTTTTTTACAGATGATCCAAGCGAAAAACATCCATAAATTTTACGGTAACTTAGAAGTTTTAAAAGGCGTTGATATAGCTGTTGAAAAAGGCGAAATCGTTTCTATTGTCGGGGCTTCGGGTGCAGGAAAAACCACTTTGTTACAAATATTGGGTACTTTGGACAAGGCTTCCTCAAAAGAAAACTTTGAGCTTACTATTAATGACACTGATATCATTAGGCTAAAGGATAAAGCCTTAGCCAAATTTAGAAATGAACATATTGGGTTTATTTTTCAATTCCATCAGTTATTACCTGAATTTACAGCCATTGAAAACGTGTGTTTGCCTGCTTTTATAAAAGGGACCAAAAAGGCTGAAGCCGAAAAGCGCGCTAAAGAACTTTTGGACTTTTTAGGTTTGTCTCACCGATACGACCACAAACCGGGTGAACTTTCTGGTGGCGAGCAACAACGTGTTGCTGTGGCACGGGCATTAATCAACAATCCGGATTTGATTTTTGCCGATGAACCTTCCGGAAACCTGGACAGCGAAAGTGCTGAAAACCTACACAATCTCTTTTTTAAACTGCGTGATGAATTCGGACAGACCTTTGTTATCGTTACCCACAATGAAGAATTGGCCGATATGGCAGACAGAAAACTTACGATGGTTGACGGAAAGATAGTTAACGACTAGAAAAACCATAGATAAAAACAAAAAAAAGAGACTGCTAAAAACAGTCTCTTTTTTTATTCTTTGGTATAAATAAAACCACTAACTACTGAACGGATAAATTTGTCCGAAAATAGTAATGGTGTTATTGGTGAAGTTTATTTTTACGTCATTTAAATCGGCAATATCTACATCCAGAATGCCAGACTCTATACCTCTTGGCAATAAGATAAAATGAAGTGCTTCTTCCACAGTTAAGCTGTATTCAACACCTGCCGCGCTAACTCCCGATTGATTTCCATTTAATAAATATTCGTCATCCCAAATATTCAGTGGCGTATCTGAACCTGCTATCCAAGTACGGGTAGTGTTTTCAGAATAATACACGGCAACTCCCGTTGGTGCAGTTACTTTTCCATCTGCAATGGTTACACCGTACTCTAAATTATTGTCTTGGTTCAAGCCTAAATTCTCAACAACATGGGTACCTTCAACTTTAAAATTTTCATGATAGTAGTTATCAAACGTAGCCGTATGCTTGCTGCCTACACTGCGATACCAACCCGTAGAAACTATGGTAACAATACCTTTTCTGGTAATACCATCCTGGCACAATACACCAGTACCATAGTCGACAGTAATGGTTTTTGGGAAGCTTGTTAAATCAAATGGCTCAACAGTTATGGTAGGGCCATCAACTTCAGATTTTACAGATGATTTTCCTGAAGCCGAACTTTCAGAACTTAAAACAGCATCACCGCCATTATTGCCAACATCCTGAAAAATTTTATTCACCACAGTGTATTCCAACAAAGCAGCAATGGTTTGTTGTTGCGCGGTATCATTATTTACATTTTCTTTTTCTTGGCAACCCATTAAAACGATTGCCAGAATTGGGACTAAGATTTTCTTCATAATAGTTTGTTTTCTCATCCAAATAACGCTAAAATTCTGAACATTATTATAAACGAGAAAATATAATTTTTCGTTTCACAGTTAAATTTTGCATTTCATCGATGTTTTTAATGAAATATTGTAATTTAACTTTTAACCTTTTTGTATTTGCGCCCGTACCAAAGAAAAATCCCGGTAACTGGTAGTGTTGCAGTCAATAAACTAACCAAAAAGGCAATAATCTTGCCGGGAAGCCCACCAATGGTACCGATATGGATGTCATAATTCATTCGCAATATTTTTTCTGGAACTTTGGCATCACTATACTTTCCATAAATACCTGGAGTTTCTAGTTCATTGAGGGTATTTTGGTCATAAAACCGAAAATCGGTATTGTAAAATGTGCCTTTACTATTAGAAACTTCAACGTAAATACCTAACGTATCCGTCTTCGGATAATGCAACTCATAACTTTTGGCATTTGGCAAATCTCGTTTAAGTTTTACGATTAAATTATCCAATGGTAAAATATCATCTTTTTGTTCTGGCTTCAAACTTTCATTTTTTGGAATAATAAACTGCGGTACTTTATCGCCACCGGCTGAAATATACACAACATATTTAAGCCAATTATACGATATTATACTACCTGTAAAAGCCAAAACCAAAGCCAGAGAACACACATAAAAACCAATAATAGTGTGCAAATCAAAATTTTTACGTTTCCAGCCAGTAGTTGGCTTCCATATAAATCTCAACCGTTGTCTCAGGTTCTTACGCCTTTTTGGCAACCACAATATGAATCCAGAAACAATGATTAATATAAAAACCAAAATAGAAGCACCAACTATTTGTTCGCCAATTTCCCGAGGCAACCAAAGCCGCATATGCCCTTTTAGCATAAAAGCAAAAAATCCTGAGAGGCGATTTTCAACGTGTAGCACTTCTCCCGAATAGGGATTAATAAAAACACTTTGATAAAATTCGGGTTCTCTATCATAAAAAACGACTTCAATGGCTTCATTTTCATTACTGAAAACACTACCGTGAATACTATTATCCGGAAATACCGAATGGGCAATTTCCTTAACTTGAGTGGGGGTAATTATAGGCTTATTTTGTACCTCAACTATTTTGTAATCGGTGTAAAAGCTTTCAATTTCCTCTTTAAAAACCCAACAGCAACCTGTAATGGCCACAATAAATACAACTAGGCCTGTAGTTAAACCTAAAATTTTATGAAGTGTGAGTATGTTTTTTCTAAATTTCATAATAAATATGAAAAGGATAGCTGCATTAACTACCCTTTTTCACTTTAGGTTATTTACTAAAATTTATAGGTGAAGTTTGCCAACACGGTTCGAGGTGCCTGTGGATTTATAGTAGACCAGCCTTTGTAATACTCTTTATTAAAGGCATTATTTAATTTAAGGGCTATTCTGTACTTATCAGACTCGTAAAATATCGAGGCATTGGCGATTGTATAGCTCGGTAAAATAAATTCACCTGTTGAAGCATAGTTTATTGCAAAACGTTTGCTTGCTCCGTTAGCGCCAAATCCCAATCCAAAACCTTCCAAATCACCTTTCTGAAAAGCATACGTTGCCCAAAAATTATAAAGATTTTCTGGCCCTGCCTCTAACGGTCTTGTATTTAAAATATTAACATTATCCGTTTCCGTAACCTCACTTTCATTATTACTAAATCCTGCCCTAATATTTAGTCCGTTTATAGGATTTGCATTTACCTCAACTTCAAAACCTTTACTGGTTACTTCACCTCCTTGTATTTTATTGAATGGTGAATTTGGGTCGGTCATTAGTTTATCCTTCACCTTTATATCATAATAGCTTACAGTTGCATTGAGCCTGTTATGAAATAAGTTTGTTTTAATTCCGAATTCTATTTGATTGGCTTGTTCCGGATTGAAGGTTTTTAAAGTTTGCGGACCATCATCTGGATTGCCCACCAATTGCGGAGCCACATTTGTGAATCCGTTTTGATAATTACCAAAAACGGACAGCTGATTTAAAATAGGTTGAAATAATAGTCCGAATTTAGGTGAAAAGGCCGTTTGTGCGTAATCGTCCGAAGTGGTCGTTATAGACCCGTCGTTATCAAACCTATCCAAACGTAACCCAACCATAGCTGATAAGCTTTTTGTAATGTTCAAAACATCTGAAGCATAAGCACTATAGATAGTATATTCCGATTTTGCATTAGTGACGCCTGCAGATGACAGAGCCGCATCAACACCGGAAGTTGACAAAGGATAACCTTCCTCTTCTGTACCATCAGCTGTTACACTACCATAATACACGTAACCGGTGCTATTATTTATTTGGGAAGCATTAAAATAATCAATGCCAATAACAATTCTATTCCTTAAACCAAAAACATTAAAGTTTCCAGTGAAGTTTTGCTGTATATCCGTAGTTTGGGTATTTGCATTTTGCTTATTTAAATATCTAGAAAATGTATTTACCGCATTTCCTCCAAAATCATATAAATAAGTATAATAGCCTTTTGTAGAGGTTGAGCTTTTCGACAATAATGTTTGAGACTGCCATGCATCAGACAGTTTATAGTCCATTTCTACTCTATAGTTTTGCGTAGGATTTTGAAGTGACAAATCATTGCTGGTAAATGATAATTTATTATGGTAGCCTAAATCCTCTAAATTGCTCGCAACAGAAGGTGCTGACCGATTCAAAAACAAAAATGTTGGATTGGTTTGCTCTGCTTGCGTAATTTCACCATAAAATGAAAGCGACAGCCTATTGTTTACCTTATATGATAGCGATGGTGCAATGAAAAATGATTTATTGAAACCTGCATCTTGAAAACTTTCTCCTTTTGAATAAGAGGTGTTGAGCCTAAAGTAAATATCTTTTTCTTTATTTAAAGCTGTATTAAAGTCTCCAGTAATTTGATTGAAACCATAGCTTCCCGATGTAAAGGAGAGTTGGCCGCCACTGCCCACATAAGGCTTTTTTGTTACAACATTTATTAGCCCTCCATAAGATGTTACTGCATTTCCAAAAAGTGTCGCAGATGGTCCTTTTACTACTTCTATACGTTCAATGTTTGCGGGATTAATGGTTCCATTGGTTAAACCGGGCAAACCGTTTACCAATTTTGGCTGAACCGAAAAACCTCTCAACGCATAATATCCAGCTCCGTCTCCCCCACGACCAGTGGATGTCCATAAATTTTCTACGCCAACAGCATTTTTAAGGGCATCATCAAAATTGGTAACTACTTGAGATTGGAGTAACTCATTGGTAATGGTACTATAAACCTGTGTATTTTCTATATCCTTCAAAGGAAGTTTTGAAACATACGCGGTTTTTTTTCTTGAGAATTTATTGGTTCTATCGCCATTAATCACCACCTCATCCAAAATCTCATTTCCCTCATAAATAATGATTTTTCCAAGATTGATACTTTTTCCATTTGCAATTTCAAAGGGCACTTCCTTGGTTTTAAATCCGAGACAGGAAATAGCAAGAACATAATTGCCGTCATTGATGTTTGAAATTTCAAAAACTCCAGACTCACGTGTTTGTGCTCCTTTGTTTGTGTTCTTAACGCTCGTATTAACCGAAAATAATGAGTTGCCATTTCCATCTGTTACAATACCTGAAACTTTACCACTTTGGGAAAAAGCAGTAAAACTAATAGTGAAGAATAAAATAAAGATTGATTGTTTTTTCATTTGTTTTTATTTAGACTAATTATAAATAATTTAATTTTGGAACAAATGTATATCCCAAGATTGATTAAAACAAGTTATTTAGAATAAATCCAAATAATAATTTAAAAGTGACTGATTGCAAATAGATTAAGATTACCAATGAAGGTATTACGAAATAATAATAACTTGTATTTTTACATTTTCAAACCAGAAATCTTGACAAAAAACGAATTAAAAGACTTTCTAAACCTAAAAGTCGAACAGTACAACAACCCAAAGTTTATTGAAAGCGACCCTATTCAAGTTCCCCATCAATTCAGCAAAAAAGAAGATATTGAGATTGCCGCCTTTTTAACGGCAACCATTGCTTGGGGAAACCGAAAAAGCATTATTACCAATGCTAAAAGGTTGATGGATTTGTTGGATAATGCGCCGCATGATTTTGTGATGAACCATGAAGAACAGGATTTGGAAAAACTCCAATCCTTTGTGCATCGTACCTTCAATGGTGATGATACGATACAGTTTGTTACATCCCTAAAACATATTTACACCCAACACGTTGGTTTGGAAGCCGTTTTTACAAAATATGCAGAAAGCAATTCACTTCAAACTTCAATATCAAAATTTAAGACTATCTTTTTTGAAATGGAACATTTACCCCGTTCACAAAAACATGTGAGCGACCCCTTGAAAAATTCCGCAGCAAAACGTATCAATATGTTCTTGCGCTGGATGGTTAGGCAGGACAACGCAGGAGTTGATTTTGGTATTTGGAAAAGTCTATCACCATCACAACTCTCTTGCCCACTTGATGTGCATTCAGGCAATGTAGCCCGTAAACTTGGTTTGCTAAAACGAAAACAAAATGATGCCAAAGCCTTGTTGGAATTAGATAATACCCTAAGGAAACTAGACCCAAAAGATCCTGTTAAATACGATTTTGCCCTTTTCGGACTGGGCGTTTTTGAAAACTTCTAACATTAATTTAAAGTTGTTAATACTAGGTTTACCTTTTTAACTTTAAGTTAACCCAACCTTCATTAAAACCCAAAGTTTCCATAACTTCATTGCTGGCTTTTAAGGATAATTTTGCTTCAACTATTAATCCACTAAAAATTATTCTTTAAAATGAAAAAATCAATTCTGTTTAGTTTTTTTGCAATGGCCGCATTGAGTTCTTGCGATGTAAAAGACTTTTTTGAACCCGGCAATGACCACGGAAACCATCATGACGACAACAAGGTTATTCTTGAAAACCAATCTGTTACCCCAAACTTACTGGACTTAAAACCAGGTTTTAAAAATTTAAAAATCACTACACTTTTATCCTCTGAAGATGTATTACCTGGATCTCCAGATTTTGTTTATGGTAGTATGGCCGACGGTGCTGGTTTAATCAAAAATAACGATGGCAGCTACACTCTAATAAATAATATTGAAGCCGATTATTCTATAGCTAGAATTACATTAGATGAAACTTTTAAGCCAGTAAGTGGTGAGTATATCTTAAACGCTGAAGCTACTGCCAGAACAGCTCAATGTTCAGGTTCTTTAATCACACCTGAAGAGCATGGCTTTGGCCCTCTTTATCTTTCTGGTGGCGAATGGGGTGGATCTTCAAAAGCAGTATTTTCTGTTGACCCCTACAAAGATGCTACCGATGCTTCAATAGCAGAAACACTACCTGCTTTAGGTCAATGGTCTACTGAAAACGCCGTGGCATTGCACAAAAAAGCGTTTCCAGGAAAAACAGTTGTTTTAATTGGTGACGATACCAGCGATAACGAAGTGCCTTCTGGACAATTGGCTATGTATGTTGGAAACCATGGAGACTTAAACGGTGGTAACCTTTATGGGTTAAAAGTTTTAACAGACGGTATCAACTACGAAATGGATATGAAAGAAGGCATGACTTATGATATTGCTTTTGAGGAATACAGTGAAAGAACCTTAAACGAACTTGAAACAGAATCTAGAGCTAAAGGTATCATGGGCTTTTCAAGAGTTGAAGATATTGACTGGAGAAGAGGCGATGCAAAAAACAACAGAGAGTTTTTCTTTGCAGTAACTGGTAGAAAAAGAGATGCTTTATTAGGAAAGGGTACTTTTTACGGGAGAATTTACCATGTCATTCTAGAAAAAAACAATCCACTTAAAGGAACTATTTCTTGTGTGTTGGATGGCGACAAACTAGATGGAAAAGCAAAAGCATTCCATAGCCCAGACAACGTTGTCGTTACCGAAAACTATGTGTATATTCAAGAAGACCCTAATGGATATCCAGATACTCCAGGAAAAAGCCATTATGCACAATTATACGAGTACAACATCAAATCTAAAAACTTGAAAACCGTTTTAGAGTGCAACCAAGATTATGCTGCTTCATTGGGATATGGTACAACAGATAGAACTTGGGAAATTACTGGTATGATTGATATTTCTGAAACTATTGATGTAGACCGCACATTCCTATTAATTACACAAAACCACGGTTGGGAAAACCCATTGTTCACAGATCCTTTGGCTAACCCTACAACAGATTCTAACGAAGGTAGTATGCTTTACGTTGTTCAAGGTTTAAAAAGATAACAATTTATGACAACCATATTAAAAAAAGGGGCTTATGTTTTCATAGGCCTCTTTTCACTATTATTAAGTTCTTGTTTACAGGAAAAGCAAACCTCTTATCAAACTAAGGCTGAAGAAGAAAATCAAGTACTTCAAAAGGTGTTTTCTGATGAACTTTTGCAGTCTAAAATCTATTTGGATAGCCTTTCTAACTCCAACTGTAAAGAAGATTTTGAAAGACAATATTTAGGTGCACGATTTCATTTTAAAAGGGCTGAACCTGTATTGGCATTTGTTGATTCTGAAAACTACAAGTTTTTAAACCAACCTAATATTTTGAAGGTTGAAGAAGAAGATGCCACAGATATAAAAATAAAAAACCCAACAGGCTTTCAGGTTTTGGAAGAAGAAATTTTTACCGAAAACCCAGATTTTGAAAGTATAAAAGTTCACGCTAAGAAAACTTCCGAGAGATTACAACTCATAGAACAAAACCTCAACTTTAACTACATCAAACCTTACCATATTCTATGGATAGTGAAAGATCAAATTATAAGAACCGTGTTAACTGGAATTACTGGATTTGACTCTCCAGCCTTAGAACAATCGTTACAAGAAGCGCAGGTTACTTATGGGGCGATTGAGCATTATTTCAGCATTTATAAAAATACATTCAACGACAAACTTCTTTTTAAAGACTGGCAAACAGCCATTAAAAAAGCAATTGATGACTTAAATGCCGATTTTAATGATTTTGACAGATATTCGTTCATTAAAAGTAATACCCATAAAAATCTTGAACTTTGGAATAAAACTGTTGTTGATTGGCAAGTTAAATTCCCATTTTCCAAAGCGATAAATAATGAAGCAACTTCATTGTTTTCAAAAAACACATTCAACCTCAAACATTTTTCAGTTTATAATGATAGCTTAACGGAAGACAAAATCAAATTGGGAAAAAGTTTGTTTTTCGAGAAAGATTTGTCCACTTCAAAAACCATAAGCTGTGCCACGTGCCATATGCCCGAAAAAGGATATACTGATGGAATGACCATTGCCAAAGGCGTAACTAGAAATAGCCCTACCCTACTTTATGCCGGATTGCAAAAGGGCTTTTTTTACGATAATAGAGCAGGAAGTCTTGAAGGACAAATTGTTTCGGTAATAAAAAATGAAAATGAATTCCATACTGATTTGGACGCTTTTGAAAAAGCTTTAAAAGATAATCCAGAATATGTTACCACTTTTAAAACCGTTTTTAAGGATTCAATAAAACAAGAACATATTCGACATGCTATTGCCAGTTTTATAAGAAGTCTGGCACCATTCGATTCTAAATTCGACCGAAACATCAACAATCTTGAAAATTCGCTAAATGAATCGGAAATTAACGGGTTTAACCTTTTTAATGGAAAAGCAAAATGTGCCACTTGCCATTTTGCTCCTGTGTTTAACGGTACAGTGCCAACAACTTTTAAAGAATCGGAAATTGAACTTATTGGTGTTCCAGAAAGCACCGATACCATAAATGCTAAAATTGATGATGATTTAGGACGCTTCAACGTGTTTAACACCGAAGAAAGAAAACATTTCTTTAAAACACCAACTTTAAGAAACATTGAACTCACTGCACCCTACATGCACAATGGCGTTTACAAAACCCTTGAGGAAGTTATCCATTTTTACAACATTGGTGGCGCAGCAGGATTGGGCATAGATATGGAATTCCAAACACTTCCACCAGACCCACTAAACCTTACAGAACGGGAAAAACAAGATATTATAGCGTTTTTAAAAACACTTACTGATAAACCTGAACCTGACTTAGTTTATTAAAAAAAACAATTCTTTTGTAAAACAAAAAATCCTGATTTATAAATCAGGATTTTTGTTACTCTTATTTATAGTTCTACCCTCTTAACCAAGCCTCGCGTAAAGCTTTTTGAGCCTCAGTTGCATCAGGTTTTTCAACAATTTTTTCACCACTTGTATAGCCTTGGGTAGTAGTGGTTCTAATAACAATTTCTTCTCCAGCTCTTTCCAATATCACTTCAACATCTTTACCAGGTTTCCACATAAACACTTGTTGCAATACTTGGTTGGCGTTTTGTAAGGTCAACTCTGTCCCGTCAATGCTTTTTATCACATCATTGGGCTGAACGCCTTGTTCTACCCAAAAACTATTTTTCAACACTTTATCTGTAAAGAAAATGGTTCCTTTTTGGCCATCTCCACTAACTATAGGAGCACCATCCATTAAAATATAATTGGCTTCTATCTTTCCCTCACCTATTTCCAGGCCAACTTTTTCAAAAAATTCATTGTAATTTATTGGTAAATCTCCAACCACATGGGTATTTAAAAACTCACCCACAGACGGGTAAGTCATGGCTGTAATTTCACTAATAAGTTTATCGTCATCAAATGGTTTATTTTTTCCGTATTTATTGGAAAGCTCTTTCATTAAAGACAAAACACCACGGTTTCCATTACTTTCTTCGCGCATTAAAATATCAATACACATGCCAATTAAAGCTCCTTTTTGATATACGTTTAAATACTCGTCTTTATACGGTGCTTTTAAAACATTCTCGCTCATGATTGTAAAACTCATGGCATCATTCAATTGTTTTGAGGCCATGATTTTTTCGTAAATATCGCTGTAGAATTTGTTATCATCTACCAAACCTTGGTCTACTTGAAATAAAGTGGCAAAATACTCGGTTACGCCTTCATACATCCACAAGTGTTTTGAAAAAGTTGGATTGTTGTAATCAAAATAATGTACGTCTTCAGAATGTACACTCAACGGGGTTACAATGTGAAAAAACTCATGGGAAACTACGTCAATCATACCATCGGCCAAGGCTTCCTCATCCATAGCTTCTGGCATGACTACTACCGTAGACGTATGGTGTTCTAAAGCTCCAAACCCTTTTGGTGAGTCTTCTTCTCCCGGCGACAGATACAGATATATATCATATCGTGGCGTGGAATTGATGTCGCCCAAAAATGTTTTTTGCGCCTTCATCATTTTATAAATGGTTTCTTTTAAAGATGCCGCCGAATGTAATTTGTTTGGCGAATACACGCTCAACACAATTTTGATATCGCCCACTTGAAACTCTTCAACATCCAAATTACCATACATCATAGGGTTATCGGTAATATCAAAATACCTTGGTGCAAAATAGCTGGAGGTCATTAAGGTTCCATCTTCACTGGTTTTTGAACTGATGTTTTGCAAGGCCGAGCTTCGTTTGAAATCTGTCGGTGCAGTTACATCAAGCTTGTATTGATTACTTTTTAGTGAATCGAAATAACCAATAAAACCATGAAGGTTCAGCACATAATTATCAGGTTCAATATTGGTTCCTGCAGGCGAAAAAGGTTGTTCTTTTCCTATTCCGCCTTGCTCTTCAATGTCATAAGTATCATTAACAAAATAAGTTATTTTGTCAAGTTTTTTAGCGTCGGTAATAGTCCATGAGTTGGTATCAACCTTTTCAAAAGGCATCTCATTTCCAGAATAATCAAAAGCTTTAAAATCATCAATATATCTACCGAAATTACTGATAGAATAAGTACCTTGAACAACTTTAGGCAACCTGTAGGTTACTGTTTGCTCAGTAAAACGCCCAGGGTTTATGGTTACCGGAACTTTATCGTTGGTTACTTTACTTAAATCTATGCTCGTTTCAACAGGTGAATTTATAGCCAAATCGTTTCCAGAGTTTTTAGAAGCGCTACAACTGGCCAATAAAATACCAACCATCAAGCCCATTAAGGTTTTCGTGTTCATTATTTCGGATTTTAAAGTTTTTTAAATTGACGTGCAAAATACTATTATGTTACGGTCGCCATTCTTAAGGTTTTGTTAAATTCGCAGTATGCAAGAACCTTTAATAAGCATTTTAGTTCCGTTTAAGAATACCGAAGATTTCATCGCCGATTGTTTGGATTCTGTTATAAGCCAAACCTATGAAAACTGGGAAATGATTATTGTTGATGATGGCTCTACCGATAACAGCTACCACATTGTAAACGCTTTCGCGGAAGAGGACAAACGGATACAGCTTATTAAAAATTCTGGCAAAGGTATTATTGAAGCCCTTCGTTTAGCTTTTGAAATATGCACCGGCAACTATATTACACGTATGGATAGTGATGACGTGATGCCCGAAAATAAATTGGAGGTTCTCTTGAACAATTTATTAAACCATGGCAAAAACCATGTTGCTACTGGGTTGGTTGCTTATTTTTCAGAACACGGCATTAGCGATGGGTACAAAAAATATGAAGATTGGCTTAACCATTTGACTACAACTGGCAGTAATTATTCCGAGATTTATAAGGAATGTGTCATCGCCTCCCCTTGTTGGATGCTACATCGTGAAGATTTACTGGCCATTGATGCCTTCCAACCCAACCGATACCCTGAGGATTACGATTTAACCTTTCGGTTTTATAAAGCGGGTTATAAAATTATCCCATCCAATGAAATTTTACACTTTTGGCGCGATTACCAAACACGCACATCGCGCACGCACAGCAATTACGCCGAAAACACCTTTTTAGATATAAAACTCCATTATTTTTTGGAACTCGATTTTGATGCTTCCCGTCCGTTAGTAATTTGGGGCGCAGGATTAAAAGGAAAAACCATTGCCAAAAATTTAGTTGAAAAAGGCATTCCTTTTGAATGGATTTGTGATAATCCAAAAAAAATTGGCAAAGCCATTTACGACCAAAAACTAAAACCTTTTACAGATTTAGAAAAAATTAACCGTCCGCAAAGTATCGTAACTGTGGCCAACCCGAAGGCCCAAACTGAGATTAAGACATATTTCAAAAAACAAGAAATGTACCCAATGACGGACTATTTTTTCTTTTGTTAATTAAAAAATTTATGTAGGTTTGGATAATCCATAAAAGATATGCAGTTTAAACACCCCGAACTTCTTTACGCACTTTTTTTACTGCTCATCCCTATTATTGTTCATTTATTTCAACTGCGTAAATTCCAAAAAGTGCCATTTACTAATGTAGCTTTTTTAAAGGAAGCCACCATACAAACACGCAAAAGTTCACAAATAAAAAAGTGGTTGGTACTTATAAACCGATTATTGCTAATGGCGACCTTGGTATTTGCATTTGCACAGCCATTTACATCAAAAACCAGCAATTTGAATGCTGAAAAAGAAACCGTTGTGTATTTGGACAATTCTTTTAGTATGCAGGCAAAAGGGAGTCAAGGTGAACTGTTAAAACGTGCAGTACAGGATATTATTGAAAACGTTCCCGAAGACGAAAATATTTCCATTGTAACCAACGACAATAGTTTTAAAAATACCACAATAAAAGCCATAAAAAACGAATTGCTGCAGATAGATTATTCTTCTGAGAAAATATCTGCTGAAGCTGCTTTATTAAAAAGCAATGCGGTTTTTGACAGTAAAAAAGGTATTGTAAAAAATCTGGTTTATATTTCAGATTTTCAAGAAAACAATGGCAGTTTAAGTCCTCAACTAGATTCGCTCACCCATCTTCATTTGGTTAAACTCGCACCCGTAAACGCGAACAACATAGCCATTGATAGTGCTTTTATTTCGGAGCGTACGGCAACATCAATTGAACTAAAAGTAAAGCTAATAAATAGCGGAAATCCTGTTGAAAATTTACCCATTTCACTTTTCAACAACAACAATCTTATTGCCAAAACATCGGTAGAAATTGACAAAAGTGCTGAAACCACTTTTTCAATTCCTGTTAACGAAGTCATCAATGGAAAAATATCCATTGACGATTCCAATTTGCAGTTTGACAACACCTTGTTTTTCAGCATTAATAAGCCCTCAAAGATTAATGTTTTGGGCATAAATGGCAATGACGATTCGTTTTTAAAACGTATTTACACGCTGGATGAATTCAATTATATGTCAACTCCTGTAGACCAGTTGAACTACAATCTTATTGATTCGCAACATCTCATTGTTTTAAATGAATTGGATGACATTCCCATGCCACTGGCCACTGCTTTAAAACAATTTACTCGTCAGGGTGGTATTATTGTTGCGATTCCTTCGGAAACTATAAATATTGAATCGTATAATCAGCTATTAACTAATTATAAATCTCGGTTTATCAATTTTGTTGAAACCGACAAGCAGGTCACCAATATTAATTACGCACATCCCTTATACAATCAGGGTGTTTTTGAAAAACAGGTTAAAAACTTTCAATACCCAAAGGTGAGCAGTTATTACAATTTCAGCTCATCAGACATGTCTTCCGCATTGCAGTTTGAAGATGGAAAAACCTTTTTGGGTCAAATTAAAAATACCTTTCTCTTCGCTTCTGCATTAAACCAGAAAAACTCTAGTTTTAAAAATTCACCGCTCATAGTTCCCACATTTTACAACATTGCTAAACAAAGTTTAAAAATCCCTGAATTGTACTATGAAATTGGGGAGAATAATAGATTTGACGTAGAGACACAAATGCAGCAAGACGCCGTTTTATCACTCATAAAAGAAGACATAAACATCATACCAAAGCAGCAATATTTTAATAACAAGGTTGTGGTGACTACTCAAGAAACACCTTCAATGGCTGGAACTTATGCTGTTTCCAACAATGGAGAAAGCATTAAAAATGTCAGTTATAATTACGGTAGGCAAGAAAGTGTTTTAACCTACCTCAATCCATCGGTTTCTGAGCGAATAACCTTGAGTAATTCTGTTTCCGAAATTTTTGACACCTTAAAAAGTGACTCAAAAGTTAATGCCCTATGGAAATGGTTTGTTATTTTTGCGCTAGCGTTATTGATTACTGAAATGCTCATCTTAAAATTCTTTAAATGAACATACTTATAAAATCTGCCACAATTATTGACCCAAAAAGTGATTTCCACAACACCACTCAAGACATTTTAATTGAAAAAGGGCAGATTACCAAGATTGCCAATAGCATTAAAAATCCAAAGAATTATCAAGAAGTAAAATTGGAAAACTTGCATATTTCGCAAGGTTGGTTTGATAGTAGCGTGAGTTTCGGCGAACCTGGTTTTGAAGAACGCGAAACCATAAAAAATGGACTTAAAACAGCTGCATCTTCTGGATTTACGGCTGTGGCTGTAAATGCCAATACCAATCCGGTTATAGATACGAATTCCGATATTGCCTTTTTAAAATCGAAAGCCCAAAATCATGCGGTAACCCTTTTGCCCATTGGCGCATTGACCACAGGAAGCAACGGAACGGATTTAGCTGAACTTTTTGATATGGGCACTGCCGGTGCTGTTGCTTTTTACGATTATCACAAACCCATTTCAAATCCGAACCTCATGAAAATTGCCCTGCAATACGCCAGTAATTTTAACGGATTGGTTTGCTCGTTTCCGCAAGAGAACAAAATTGCCGGACATGGCGTGATGAACGAACATATAACAAGCACAAAACTAGGCTTGAAAGGTATTCCCGCTTTGGCGGAAGAACTTCAGGTTGCCCGCGATTTGTTCCTGTTGGAGTACACAGGTGGCAAATTGCATATTCCTACCATTTCTACAGCAAAATCTGTAGAACTGATTCGTGAGGCAAAATCCAAAAAACTTGATGTTACTTGCAGTGTTGCCGTGCATAATCTATACTTTACCGATGAGGCTTTAAGCGATTTTAATACGCACTTTAAAGTATTGCCTCCATTGCGTACACAAACTGATGTTGACGCTTTAATTGAAGCGGTAAAAGACGGCACCATTGATATGGTTACAACAGACCACAACCCTATTGATGTAGAACAAAAGAAGGTTGAATTTGACCGTGCCGATTATGGCACCATTGGCCTAGAAAGTGCTTTCGGGGCTTTACAAAACTGCTTTACAACAAAAAAAACCATAGATATTTTAACAAGGGGCAAAAGCAGATTCGGATTGGAAAACACACCAATAAACATCGGAAATGCCGCCAACATGACGCTTTTTAATCCAGATACTAAATCTACCTTTAAGAAAGACGATATCATTTCAAAATCCAAAAATGCCATTTTTGAAAATGAAACTTTAAAAGGAATCGTTTATGGTATTGTTGCGAACAATCAGCTGGTTTTAAATCCATAAAAAATGACAGAACAAGATATTGAACGCGGGCGAAATAATGCCATTATCAGCTACATTACCATAATTGGTGTCATTATTGCTTATTTTTTGAACAACGACGAAAAAAATAAAAGCGCCTTTGCAAGCTTCCACATCAGGCAGTCTTTAGGGCTTTGGCTCACGTTTTGGGCACTGGGTTACCCTGTGGGCAGTTTTGATAGCTGGACTGTAACCTCAGGATTTTATCTATTTTTTGCAGTACTTTTTATTTACGGGTTTTCTGGAGCTCTTTCAAGAAAAAAAAATGAAGTCCCTTTATTGGGTGCCTTTTACCAAAAACTATTTGCCAATCTAGGCTCTTAATTATGGCTGGAACGTCGCTTTCATTAGAGCATATTACACGTAAATCAACCCTAGCTAAAAATGCACCGTTATTAATTATGCTTCATGGCTACGGCAGTGATGAAAACGATTTGTTTTCTTTTGCCTCAGAATTGCCTGAAGAACTTTTTATCATTTCAGTAAAAGCCCCATACCCTTTACCTCCTTTCGGCAATGCATGGTATGCCATTAATTTTGATGCTGAAAAAGGCAAATGGAGCGATAATATTCAGGCCAAACAATCGCGCGACTTAATAGCCGCTTTTATTGATGAGGCCATCGAAGCCTATCCCGTTGACAAAAATAACGTGACCCTTTTGGGATTTAGTCAGGGTAGTATTTTAAGTTATGCCGTGGCACTGACCTATCCGGAAAAAGTTAAAAACATTGTGGCTTTGAGTGGATACATCAATAAAGATATCCTTCCAGAAGATGTTGAAACCCGCGATTATGGGCATTTAAACTTTTATTGTTCGCACGGAAGTGCCGATCAGGTTATTCCTGTAAGTTGGGCACGTTTAACACCTCCATTTTTAGATAGTTTAAAGATTAAGTATCAATATTCTGAATTTCCCGTTGGCCATGGCGTTGCTCCACAAAACTTTTATGAGTTTAGGGAGTGGCTGGAAAATCATATTTAAATTAAGCTATTGCCAATGAACCATGATGTTAAAACTGTTGAAGATTACATAGCCATCTTTCCGGAAGCCACACAGGAAAAACTAAATTTAATGCGTGAAACCATAAAGAAACACGCCCCAAACACGGTTGAAAGTATTGCCTATGGTATGCCAGCTTATAAACTAAACAAAAAGCCATTGGTTTACTTTGGTGGCTTTGCAAAACATATTGGGTTTTATGCCACACCTAGTGGACATGAAAAATTTCAGGAGGAACTTTCTATTTACAAACAAGGAAAAGGTTCAGTACAATTTCCCATAGACCAACCGTTACCTATCGATTTAATCATTAAAATAGTTAAATTTAGAGTAGAAGAAAATCAAACAAAATGGGCAAAGAAAAAATAACGGTTAAGGCTACAATAAATGCTGACAAAGACAAAGTTTGGGACTATTACACCACCCCAAAACACATTACCAAGTGGAATTTTGCCGACCCGAGTTGGCATTGCCCGTCAGCCTCCAACGACATGAAAGTTGGTGGCACATACAAAGCTAGAATGGAAGCCAAAGATGGCAGTTTTGGTTTTGGTTTTGAAGCCGTTTATACCGAAATTGAGGCTAAAAACCATTTTACATATGAATTTGGCGGAAGATTGGCCTCGGTTTCATTACACATTTTAAACAATCAAACAGAAATTGTGGTGGTTTTCGACCCTGAAGATGAACACCCCATTGACATGCAAAAAAATGGTTGGCAAGCCATTTTAAACAACTTCAAAAACTATGTGGAACATAGTTAAATTTAAAGATTAAAAAAATCAAATAAAAACCCATCTGTATTATCATAAAATTTCTGCACTTTTAAAAATGAAGAAAACCTCTCTAATTCTTGTTTTAATGACTTTAACAAGTTGCTATTTCAGTACGAATGAATCTGGTGGAAAGATAATTGACAACTTTTATTTAATTGGTTGGGATGAAAGGGATTGGCAAATTGTTTATAGTTTGAACAATAAAATTTATGAACCTGAAAAAATTATTATTCAGCACGATGTATTTGCTGTGGGACATGAAAAAGATTTTATAATTGCAAAGCAGCATCCTTGCGCGAACACTTCGCCTCACTTAGTTGACTTTGACAGTCTAAAACCGAATATAAAAATTACAAATTACTATATCATAAAAATTATGCAAGGAGAAAATAACTATCAACTACATAAATACAAAAACGAAAAAGACTTTATAAAGGGCAGAATGAATCTTGGTGTACCTGAAAATTTAGAATACAAATTTTATGATGAAAAATTGGAATAAATATTCATAGAAGCAATTAAAACAGATTCAACCGCTTCCAAATAAAAAAAATAAATAAAAAAATCCAGCCTAAAGCTGGATTTTAAATTTTCTACTTATTTAGTTTTAATCGTTTATCACCAATCTAAACCCTTCCCCATGAATGTTAAGAATTTCAACTTTTGGGTCTAGTTTTAAGTATTTTCTAAGTTTGGCAATATACACGTCCATACTACGTGAGGTAAAATAATTATCATCGCGCCATATTTTGGTAAGTGCCAATTCCCGTGGCATTAAATCATTTTCATGTAACGCCAATAAACGCAACAATTCATTTTCTTTTGGTGATAATTTTACGGGGTCGCCACCATCAAATCGTAAAAAACGTAGTTTGGAGTTTAAATCGAATCGTCCGATTTTAAATTCAAATTGCTTGCTATCTGAAATGGTTTCGGTAGCCTTGCGTTGAATAATGGCCTTTATTTTCATTAATAGCACTTCACTGTCAAAAGGCTTGTTTAGGTAATCGTCTGCCCCTACTTTATAGCCTTTTAAAACGTCTTCTTTCATGGTTTTTGCCGTCAAGAATATAATCGGCACATCGCTGTTCTTTTCACGTATTTCCTTGGCCAACGTAAATCCATCTTTGTAAGGCATCATCACATCCAAAATACATAAATCGAAATCGTCTTTTTTAAACTTTTCAAAGCCCTCCATACCATTTTTGGCGTGGGTTACTTCGTAATCGTTCATCATTAAATAATCTTTAAGAACGGTTCCAAAATTTGGATCATCTTCAACTAACAATATTCTTTTTTTAAGTTCTTCCATATTTACGAAATTAGTGGAAGCTTGATTGTAAACGTGCTTCCTTTGTCTTTTTCACTTTCTACTGATACATGACCTTGATGGTCTTCAACAATTCGTTTAACGTAAGCCAAACCTAATCCGTGGCCTTTTACGTTATGAATATTTCCGGTGTGTTCCCTATAGAATTTTTCGAACACCCTTTTGGCGGCAGCTTTACTCATTCCGCTACCATGGTCTTTAATTTTCAAAATAACATTGGCACCTACATTTTCAGTGTAGACCTCAATTTCTGGTGCATTTGGAGAATACTTAATGGCATTATCCAAAATATTCACAATAACATTGGTAAAGTGTGTTTCGTTGGCCAAAACCGAAGATTGCTCTGCTTCAAAAAAGGTTTTTATGTACCCTTTTCTATCCTCAACAATAAGTTCTACGTGCGTTATGGCATCTTCAATTAAGTCGTGTAATTCAACCCTATCCTTACTGATGTTCAGTTCATTCTTTTCTAGCTTAGATATTCTCAATACATTTTCCACCTGTGCGTGCATACGCTTATTTTCCTCCTTAATCATGGAAAGGTAACGCTTAACCTTGTCTTGATCTTCAATAACCTTTGGGTTCTTAATGGCATCCAAAGCTAAATTTATGGTAGCTATGGGCGTTTTAAACTCGTGCGTCATGTTATTGATAAAATCGGTCTTTATTTCCGAAATCTTTCTTTGCTTCACCAGTTGAAACAAGGCACTGGCGTAAGCCAAAATTATAATCAAGGTAAAAACAACGGATAAAAGTATCATGCCGATGATAGATGACAAAATAAACTTTCTGTCATCCGGAAAATTTACCAACAGCCGGTAAGGTGTCCGGTTTTCATCATCATAAAAAATAGGCACGCCAAAAGTTGAATTTTTATCATACTCAAAATTTTCACTTTTTACTTTGGTGGCCAAGTCATTACCGTAAATTGCAAATTCAAAGTCGATATCTATATCGTATTTTGCAAGCTTTTCAGACAATAAATTTTTAATTTCGTCTTTTGAAACCCTTTTATAAATAGGATTTCTTTTGAGAATGGCCTTGAAATTCTTTTCAAAATTTATCTTTTGTGCCTCTTCAATAATACCACTTCTAACAATATTGGTAATGGGGCTTTTAATATCCTTGTCGGAAGACCCTAAATCTCTATAAATCTCTGTGGACGAATTTCCTATGATTTTTTTAACCTCGAGACTATCTAAAACGTCAAAGAGCGATGAAGAAAGTTTATAGTTTTCTTCTAAAACATTACTTTGGTAAATGAGTGTTTCTTTGGTGCTGTTGTTTTTTCTATAAATCAACAACTGGGAAACAGCATCTTCATCTGTTTTTTTTTCCTTGTCTAAGCTTAAGTATTCTGAAAAGTATTTTTCTAATTCGTTTTTCTCAATGGTACTGGAAACATTATTAATTACCGTAACCACATTAGATTTAAAACGTTCCTTTTCATTCTCTACAGAATTGTTAATGTAATAAGCTTGGATGGAAATAATACCAATAAGTGATAAACTCATCAATATTATCAACAGGATGAATAATCTTTTGCTCATCATTCAAAATTAACATTTTAACATTTAAAAACTTACCTTTTAACCTTACATTAACAAAAACGTAAAATTCTAGATTTTTCGAAGTAAATCTTGGTGTATCTGTAAAACTTGGGCTTGTGTATCGTCCAGATTTACATTATCAATAATGTAATGTGAATGTTTGGCCTTTTCGTCATCCGACCACTGATTTTTCATGATAGCCTCAATTTTTTCTTTAGAAGTATCATCGCGCTCAAGCAATCGTTTTATTCTCAAGTCTTTTGGAGCCACTACGGTAATGACATAATCACAAGCTTTATGGCCTCCATTTTCAAACAAAATAGCAACCTCTTTTATAACGTAAGGTGACTCTTGTTTTAAAACCCATTTTTTAAAATGTTTGGCAACCCTTGGATGCACAATGGCATTCATTTTTTCAAGAATAGCCTTGTTATTGAAAATTATGCTGGCAATAAAAGGCCGGTTGAGCTTTCCGTCTAAATAAGCGTCCTCTCCAAACAATTCAACAAGTTTTCGTTTAATGACTTTAGATTTGTTCATTAGCTTTTTGGCTTCCTCATCAGCAATATAAACGGGAATGCCCAATTTCTTAAATTGTTTTGCAACTGTTGTTTTGCCACTGCCAATGCCGCCCGTAAGCCCTACAATCATCATTTTGTAATTATGAATTCAACGTGTTGTTGCCCGATCTTAACATTTTTAACCACTTCGGGAAAACGAACCAATTCCGGAATCAAAAATGATTGGTTTTCACTCACTTTACCATAATCGCAAACTACTTTAAAGTCCTTTGGTTTTACAGCATCAAAATTATTAAGGCTAACATAATAGGAAACACTTATTGCTTTCGGAAAATATTTAAGTGTCATGTTATCTGGCACGTTCACCATCGTGACAGGAATTTTTAGCGTACCTTCTGTAAACTTCTCAACGCTAGCTTTAATGGTTACTTTATCTGTTGAAAACTTTAAATCCGATTTTTTATCGGGCAATTTAAGCTTGACGGTTTCGGATATATTAGAGCGCACATCCGCTAATTTTAAAACTTCCGTTTCTAAAAAATTTATTGTTGAAGCCAAAGTATTTGGACCAACCACAATTACCGAATCAGGTTCTGAAACCATATCACCAGACAAATCATAACCCACACTATAGGCAATATCGGTGTTCAATTTAACCGGGACTTTTTTGACCAAATTCACACCAAACCTAAATCTTAAAGTATCGGGGGAAATATTCAATATTTCAACCTGCTTGTCAAATTGTGTGTTATTCAAAAAAGCCTTGCTTTTATGCCAAACAAAATAGGCGTCTTTTTTATAAACATCCTTATTGAAATCAACCTTAATTTTAGGCCTATTAAATGCATACTTTATCCATTTAAATCCGTGAGTTTTTAAGGTTACGTTGAGTTTTATTGAATCATTTAGAATAATGTATTTCTGTGGTACATTTGTTTTTTCAATGGTAAACGCAACAGTTTTTGTGTATTCCTTTGAAAGCTTTGAAAAAATTAAAATGACAAAAGCTGACAATAGAAATAACAAAAAAACATTGATTCGCCTGTTTTTAATCGAGATTAATATTTTAGACTTTAATTTTCTTATCATTTTTGTTTGAAAAATAATTTAGGGAAATGTGTTTCAGCATGCTTATTTAAAACGGAAACTGCCCATGTGGATTTTAAAAACCCATAACCATAACCCAAAAATTGCACTAAAATTGCAGGTATAACCAAAATGGATACCCATAAACTTTTTGTACCGAACAATGCCAAAATAAAGGCAATAACAAAATATACTAGATAAATTATAAATAGCCACTTTACCTGAAACAATAACAAAAAGATAGAAAGCATCAAACCCAAACAAAAAATAGTTGGAAACCAATAGGTTACTTTTTTTGTTGATGGGTGCCATTTGTTCAAAATGGGTCGTACCAATCCAAATTTATTGACTTGCTTGTAAAATGTTTTCCACGAAATACGGCGTTTATGGAACACGTAAGCCTCCGGGATTAATTTAGTTTTAAAGCCTAAATTCCAAAGTCTTATGGTCAAATCAGGATCTTCACCAGGGTGAATACGTCCAAAGCCATTTGAAGCTTCAAAAGCGGCTTTTGAAAGCCCCATATTAAAACTACGCGGTTGAAATTTATCCACACTATTCTTACTTCCTCGAATGCCACCAGTAGTAATAAAAGCCGTCATAGAAAAATTGATGGCCTTTTGTAAATTGCTAAACGACTGGTGTGCAGCATCGGGCCCGCCAAAACAATCAACGTACTCTTCTTTCAGGCTCTTTTCAACTTCAATTAAATACTCTTTTGGAAGAAGACAATCAGAATCCAAAATGATAAAATAGTTGCCTTTGGCACGTTGCATTCCATAGTTTCTGGAATCGCCGGGTCCTGAATTTTCTTTGTAGAAATATGAAATATTCAGTTTTTTGGCAAACCCCTCAACCACTTGTTTTGAAGACTTTTGTGAGCCGTCTTCAACAATTACAATTTCAAAATCTTTATCGCCTTCCAAAGTCTCAAAACTCTGTAACAATTCCTGAATTTCATCAGGACGGTTATAAACAGGGATAATGAATGAAAATTGTAGTTGTGACAAGGGTTTATACTTTATATTTATGCCTAATGCGTATTATGGGCTTACATAACACAAAGTAACAAAAAAGCCACCTTTTTACGGGTGGCTTTTCCTTAATAAAATTTTATTTTATTTGTCACCAACAAAGGTGCTCATAACCGCATCACTTACACCCATATTGCTAAAACCTCCGTCATTATAAAGGTTTTGTAAGGTAACGCGTTTTGTTAAATCACTAAACAGGGTTACAGTATAGTTTGCACAGTCTAACGCTGTAGCGTTACCCAATGGCGACATTTTATCGGCATAGGCAATAAATCCGTCAAATCCTTTTACACCACTACCTGCAGTGGTTGGCGTTGGCGATTGTGAAATAGTATTAACACGCACTTTTTTATCTCTTCCGAAGAAATACCCAAAACTACGCGCAATACTCTCTAAATATGCTTTATTATCGGCCATATCATTATAATCTGGAAAGACGCGCTGAGCAGCCATATATGACAAAGCCACGATACTGCCCCACTCGTTCATGGCATCGGCCTTATAAAGTGTTTGCATCACTTTATGGAATGACATCGCTGAAACATCGGTGCCTTTTTGTGTCCAGTCGTAATTTTGATCCGTGTAGTGTTTTCCTTTTCTAACGTTTATAGACATCCCAATGGAATGCAATACAAAATCTATTTTGCCACCCAAAATTTCCATTGACTTTTCTACCAAATTCTGTAAATCTTCCATAGAAGTGGCATCCGCAGGAATGATTTCAGAACCTGTTTTTTTAGCTAACTCATTAATTTCCCCCATACGCATGGCCACTGGCGCATTTGTTAAAACAAATTTTCCACCTTCTTCATGTACGCGCTCTGCCGTTTTCCATGCAATAGAATTTGAATCTAGTGCCCCAAAGATGATTCCTTTTTTTCCTTTTAGTAAATTGTATGACATATCTATTTTGTTAAGTCGCTAGTTGTTTAGCTGTTTAGTTAATTAGTTTTAATACTTTCAAAAATACTAAACTTTGAACGTTTTATTTTAAACTTTTTGCTTTTTTAGTTTAGCAATTCCTTGGCATGGGCTATTGCAGATGACGACATTTCTGAGCCTCCGAGCATTTGGGCTATTTCAACAATACGCTCATCATAGTTCAATTTAGTTAAATTGGTTTGTGTTACATCGTTCACATCTTCCTTATAAACCTTAAAGTGTGAATGCCCCTTGGCTGCAATTTGAGGTAAATGGGTAATGGAAATTACCTGCATGGTTTTGCTCATTTCCAGCATAATATCGCCCATCTTATTTGAAATTTCACCAGAAACACCTGTATCAATCTCGTCGAACATAATGGTTGGCAACTGGATATATTTTGCCAAAACCGATTTTATGGCCAGCATAATTCGTGATAACTCGCCACCCGAAGCGGCCTTTTTCAACTCATTAAAACTGCCTCCTTTATTGGCTGAAAACAAAAAGGACAGTTCGTCTTTTCCATTGTTAAAGAAATCAACACCATAAATCAATTGCATTTTAAATTGCGCATTGGGCATACCCAAACCACTTAAAATGGCTTCCAATTGTTGCTTTAAACCAGGAAGAACTTCGGTTCGTCTTTTGTTCAGTTCTTTCGAAATGGTATTCAGTTCCTTTTCTTTTGAAGTTATTTCTGCTTCCTTTTTTTGAATGTTGCCATCCAAATTTTCGGTAACCGAAACTTTTTCTTCAAGCTGGTTTCTAACCTCAATCAATTCCGAAACATCTGAAGCGGCATGTTTCTGCATTAAGTTATGAAGAACTTTGAGCTTGCTATCCACAACTTCCAATCGGTTGGGATCGGCATCCAAATCTTCTTGCAAATTATTGACCTCATTGAATAGGTCGTCCATTTCAATTAAGCTACTATTGACCCTGCTGAACAAATCTTCATACTTTGATGAAAACGAGGATAACTTTTGAAACGCATTTTTTAAAGCTGTTAACGAAGATAAAACCCCTATTTGTTCCTCGCTTAATAGCTGATATGCTTCGGCAAGTTTTTCTTTTATGCCTTCAATATTATTTAGGGTCTCGTATTCTTCTTCTAAAGCTTCAAGTTCACCTTCAACCAATTTAGCTTCCACCAATTCATTCAATAAAAAGGTATTGTAATCGTGCTCTTTAATGGCTTCGGCTTTAAAATTTAAAAGCTCATTTAATTGCTTTTTGAGTGATTTGTAATTTCTTAATTCTGTCTTATAGGTTTGTAAAAGCCCCTCATTCTTGGCCAAAGAATCAATAACCTGAAACTGGAACTCATTGCTGGTGAGTTCCAAGGTTTGGTGTTGTGAATGAATATCAATCAGCCTTTCACCCAAAAGCTGTAAACTGCTTAAGTTTACTGGAGAATCGTTAACAAAAGCCCTTGATTTTCCAGAAGGCAAAATCTCTCTTCTAATAATGGTTTGCTGTTCAAAATCAAGATCCTCTTCCTCAAAAATTGACTTTAAATTATAATTTGAAATATCAAAAACAGCTTCGATAATACATTTTTCGGAGGTATCCTTTAAACTACTTAAATCGGCCCGTTTACCAAGAACGAGCGATAGACCTCCTAGCAAAATAGATTTACCTGCACCGGTTTCACCTGTAATTATTGAAAATCCACTATTGAAATCTATTTGAAGACAATCAATTAAAGCGTAGTTTTTTATGGAGAGGGAGGTTAGCATTTTCAGTGTTCAGTATCCAGTCCCAGTTTTCAGTCTTCAGTAACTGGATACTGCGACTGCCAACTGCCAACTTATTTTTAGTACTTAATATTTTGCCATTTGCTATTGTGCATTGGCGCTACTTTTTGAAGCGTTTCTTTTACAGCCGCAATATTTACACTTGGACCGTCAGTAAAAATTTGTTCAATTTCATCAGCTTTGGAATCAAAAAACGTGCGCAATAAAAATGAATTTGGGCGGCGGCTGTTCATGGCCTGAAACTTTTTCAAGGATTCAGCAATTTCATCTTTTCCGGCCTTAACATCGTTACTCATAACATCCAATCCATTTCTATGATAGTTGTACATAACATCCCTGTATTCTTTAAATGTTGGGGACAGCACGTTATCAATTAACGCAAAACGGCTTTGCAGTCCATCTTCAACTTTCCAGCCCTTAAAATTTCCTTGTTGGGAATAATTGGTAATAACCTGGGCCTGACGGTAATATTCATCACCTCCATTTTGTTCAAAAGAATCGGCATCCAAAGCTAAAATCATATAAACATGGAAGGCCAAAACCGAAACCAAATTAGATTCAAATTGAGACGGATTGTATATTAAATTTTGAAATTCTAAATACCTAAACGTGAAATCCTTGTCGTTAAAATTATAAAGGGGCGTACTGAATGAGGAGCCATAAACTGGGCGACCAGACTGCACTTGCAAAGTTGCCTGAAAATTTTCGCCACTATAATCACTAACATTTATAATCATGCTGCAATTAATGCGCTCTTGGGGCTTAACGGTTTTGTTGGTCCATTTTGTGTTGTTAACAAACTCGGTAAGTTGCTTTTCCAAAGTTTTAAAGATTGGGAAATTTTCATTTCCTGTTTGTTCGGCATTAACCACCAAACTACAATTTAATTCTTGTGAAAACCCTTTAATTGAAAGGAAAAATATAAGTATGACTAAAAAGTTACGCATTAATTTCTGATATAATTTTATTCATTAAATCTGAAGCTACATCAGCTTTCGACTTTAATTCAAACTCCATTATTTGGTTTTTGTCATCAATAAAAGTCACCTTGTTGGTGTCACTTTTAAAACCAGCTCCTTTATCATTCAACGAATTTAAAACAATTAAATTTAAATTCTTCTTTTTTAGTTTTCCTTTTGCATTTTCAAGTTCATTCTCTGTTTCCAATGCAAAACCGACCAAATATTGCTGCTTTTTAATGTTGCCCAAAGACGCTAAAATATCCTTCGTTTTTTCCAGCTCTAAAGTTAACGTATCAGTCTTCTTTTTTATTTTCTGGATAGCTACTTCTTTTGGCGCAAAATCGGCAACTGCAGCTGAAAGTATGGCCACATCAACATTCTTGAAATGTTTATGAACTGCTTCGTACATCTCATTTGCACTAACTACAGGAACAACTTCAATTAAACTATTTGATACCTTTTGATGGGTTGGCCCTGAAATTAAAATAACCTCAGCACCCAATTCTGCAGCAGCTTTGGCAATTTCAAATCCCATCTTGCCGCTGGAATGGTTTCCTATAAAACGAACTGGATCAATAGCTTCGTAAGTCGGTCCTGCTGTAATTAAAACTTTTTTTCCACGCAGCGGAAGCTTGCCTAAAATATCGTTTTCAATAAAAGCAACAATATCCTCAGGTTCGGCCATTCTCCCCTCGCCTACTAATCCACTTGCCAATTCACCGCTTGTTGCAGGAATCATGATATTACCATAACTTTTTAAGGTCTCAAAAGACTGAAGTGTACTTTGGTGTTTGTACATATCTAAATCCATAGCGGGTGCAAAATACACGGGGCATTTTGCCGACAAGTATGTTGCCAAAAGCAAATTATCGCAAGTACCATTGGCCATTTTAGACATTGTATTTGCTGTTGCTGGAGCAATGATGAGAAAATCTGCCCACAAGCCCAAATCAACATGGCTGTTCCATGCGGCATTATCATCTTCTTCATTAGTAAACGAAGAATACACGGGGTGTTTAGAAAGAGTAGATAAAGTTAACGGCGTTATAAAATCCTTGGCAGCTGGCGTCATTACCACTTTTACATCGGCACCAGATTTAACCAATAACCTTACCAATGAAGCTGTTTTATAGGCGGCGATACCTCCTGTAATACCCAGTAGAATATTTTTTCCACTTAATATACTCATAAAACCCGTATTTATTAACCAAACAAACTCCAACACCATTTACAAAAACGGTATTGGAGTTTATTTAATGGTGTTTAAATTTAGAAATTATTATTGAGAATCTTCCTCGGTATTTCTAAAATAAACCTTATCGGTTAGCCATTCTTGAACGGCCAATGCATGAGGTTTTGGTAATTTTTCGTAAAATTTTGACACCTCAATTTGCTCTTTGTTTTCAAACACTTCCTCAAGGCTATCGTTATAAGTGGCAAACTCTTCCAACTTATCAATAAGCTCTTTTTTTATTTCTGTGTTAATCTGTTCTGCACGTTTTGCAATGATAGAAATAGACTCATAAATATTGCCAGTTGGCTCATCTATTTGATTTCTATCGTACGTTACCGAATTTACCGGAGCATTGGTTTTTTTTAAATCCATTTGAAATTGTGTTTAACTTTTTGTGCTGTATCTTTTTAATTCTTCGTCAATATTTGTGGCCATTTCGTTAACCTCATCAATAAACTTTGAGTTACTGAATGATTGTTTATAGGCTTTTGCAAAATCCTTAGCCTCTTCAAGTCTATTTTTTTTGAGATAGACCAAGCCTTCTTGAACCGTACTTTTATATTCTACACTGTTCATGGCCAATTTATAGGCTGAATCCAATCTATAAAACAAAGCTTCTTCACGCAATCTTGACCCTGGAAATTCAAAAATGAAATTATCAAACGACCTTACGGAAGCTGGATAATCAGATATATGATTAAACTGTTTGGCGATTTCGAAAGCCTTCTTTTCTAGTTTAAAATCCAATTCTTGAATCAGCTCATTGGCTTCAGCCACATATTCAGAATCAGGAAAAACATTGATAAACTCTTGAAGTTTTTCAATAGCCTCTTTGGTTTCCTTTTGGTCTTTGGAATATCTTGGCGAAAGCATATAGTAACTTTTGGCCCCAAAAAACGCAGCTTCCTCAACCTTTTCACTCTTTGGGTAACTAGATGTAAAACGCTCAAACTGATAACCCGCCACATAGTAATCCTTCATTTTATAAAATGAATTGGAATACAAAAACATTAACTTTTCGGCTTGTGGTTTCCCTCTATAATTGGGCACTATTTGAGCAAATAACCTATTGGCTTTTGAAAATTCACCTTCATTATAAAGTTCTTCTCCCATTTTAAACTTGGTGGCAATATCCTCAGACTTTAAAGCCTTTTGGAATTCGCTACAACTTGTTAACACAGTGAAAACTAATACTATGTAAAAAAACTTATTCATTAATTTTTATTACAGCTTGCAAAATTAAGCTATTAAAATGGATTTTAAAAATATTATTTTACGGCTAAAATAAACGCTAAAATCCAATAAAATCGAGGTTTAAGTTATATTTAACAACTAAAAGTTTTTTACAAAATCTGCTATTTTGGCCTTTAAGTTGTTTGATGCCGGAACCAGAGGCAATCTTACGGTATCTTTGCACAATTTGAGAGCTTCAAAAACACCTTTGATGCCTGCGGGGTTATTCTCTTCAAAAATATACCCAATAACATCCATTAATTTAAAATGTAATTTGTAGGCAGCTTTGGCATCGCCCTTAAGTCCCAATCGAATCATTTCGGAAAATTCTTTTGGGAATCCTTGTCCGATTACCGAAATAACACCAGCTCCTCCAGCCAAAACAACTCCCAATGCTAAATCGTCATCACCAGAAATCACTAAAAAATCCTCAGGTTTGTTTTTAATTAACTCTAAATATTGGGCTATATTGTTTCCGGCTTCCTTAACTGCCACAACATTTTTAAAATCGTTGGCCAACCTCAAGGTTGTTTTAGGCTCCATGTTTTTAGAGGTACGCCCTGGGACATTATATAAAATAACATCAACGGGAGAAGCCTCTGCAATAGCTTTAAAATGCTGGTAAAGGCCTTCTTGAGTAGGCTTGTTATAATATGGTGAAACCGATAAAATGGCATCTATATTGCTTAAATCAGTTGCCTGAATCTCTTCAATAACAGCAGCCGTATTGTTGCCACCTATACCCAAAACCATAGGCACGCGTCCGTTATTGGTCTTGGAAATCGTTGCTATAACTTCCTTTTTTTCTTGCTTAGTAAGGGTTACACTTTCTCCTGTAGTTCCACAAATCACTAGATATTCAACACCATTATCAATATTATAATTTACAATATTGGCCAGGGCTTCATGATCTACACTCAAATCTGCATTAAATGGGGTAACCAATGCAACTCCTGTTCCTAAAAACTTACTCATTATTATTTATTTTATTTAATATAGTTAGGTATTTAAAAATTTCCTTTTTAAACAGGGCAAAATCCTTTAAACCAGTTTTTATTATCAAATCGTTTAGGCGCTCATCTGTTTGTAAAATGCCTATTTTAAATCTGGCTTGAGAAAGGGTGGTCATCAATTTAAGCTCTAAAACTTCATTGTTGTAATAACTGATTAAAAGGTCGAATTTTGTGTTCAGGAATTCCTGTAATTCCACATTGTTAATCTTTCCGTTCCAGCCAAAATCTTTGGGGTTGTGGCATTCGTCCCAAGAATTTAAATCATCCTTTTTGTTTTCTGAAAATGCCACGATTTTTAACCTATTCGGACGAACCTTTATGTAATCGGCTAGTTTTCTAAACGCCTCAAAATCATCAAACTCATCAATATTTAAGATAACGCCCAAACTCACAACCTTGTTATCGGCAACATTTACTTGTCTCTCTGATAACAATTTGTTCAAGTACTTTTTATTAGATTTTGCTTTAAAACCCTTTAAAATCATTTACCTTTATACTTTGCGCAAAGGTAGCAAAAGTACATTCAAATTATTTAATTATACATGAGGTTTACACATTTCTTTATTTTGTTATATTTTTTTGTTTTATCAAGCTGCAAACAGCAACAAATGCATCTCTCTAAAATTGAAGGAGAACAAATTGCAATAACAGATTCCCTAGAGAAAGACCCTGAAATTGAATCTTATATAAAACCTTTCAGGGATAACATACAAAAAGACTTGGATAGCGTTTTAGCCTATTCGGCAGACACTTACACAAAAACAGACGGTGAGTTTAACACCGCCATTGGAAATTTTATGGCCGACGCCGTTTTTAGCGAATCAAAGCCTATTTTTAAAAGTAGAACAGGCCATGATATTGATATGGTTTTGCTTAATCACGGAGGCATACGCTCCATACTTTCTAAAGGCAACGTTACCAAAAGAACGGTTTTTGAATTAATGCCCTTTGAAAATAGCGTGGTTGTTGCCGCCCTAAAGGGCACGCAAATAAAAAAAATGATTCATTATTTGGCTGATACTAAAAAGGCGCATCCAGTATCGAATTTCAAACTAGTAATAGACCAAAATTTTGATGTTGTGGAAGCCAAAATCAATGGAAATGAAATTTATGAGGATAGTATTTATTATGTTGCAACCAACGACTATTTGTGCAATGGAGGTGACAATATGAGTTTTTTCAAACCAAATGATAGCGTTTACGTTTTAAACTATAAAATTAGAAATGTTTTAATGGATAAGTTTATGAAGCTAGACACCGTTAAGCCAGTAATGGATGACCGATTTATTCAAGTCAACAGATAAAAGAATGCGCTAGAAAATTCAAAATTTCAGAAAAAAAATGAAACGAAGAACATTTATACAACAAGCCTCCGCAGGAACAGCCTTGGCAACCATGGGCAGTTTTGGCTTGCAGTCTTTTACCTCTTTAGAGAAAACCACCAAAATAACCATTTTGCACACTAACGACGTACACAGCCATATTGATGCTTTCGGCCCCGAAGATGGCAGAAATGCCAACAAAGGTGGTGTGGCCAGACGTGCAAGTTTAATTGAGTCCATTAGAAAAGAAAACCCAAATACGCTTTTATTGGATGCTGGCGATATTTTTCAAGGCACACCATATTTCAATTATTATGGTGGTGAACTGGAATTCAAACTCATGAGCAAATTAAAATATGATTTGGCTACCATAGGCAACCATGATTTTGACAATGGCATTGAAGGCCTTTATGCACAGATGCCCCATGCAACATTTGAGTTTGTTTCGGCCAATTATGATTTTTCAAATACGATAATGGATACACATACCAAACCTTATAAAATATTATCAAAAGCTGGTATTAAAATAGGTGTCTTTGGTTTGGGTATTGAGTTAAACGGTTTGGTAGACCCAGCTATGTTTAAGGAGACCAAATATCTAGACCCCATTGAAATTTCTCAGGATATGACACGCATTTTAAAAACTGAAGAAAAGTGCGACCTCATTATTTGTCTCTCCCATTTAGGTTATAATTACAGAAAAGAGCCCAATAAAGTCAGCGACTTAAAATTAGCGGAAGCTACAAAAGATATTGATTTAATAATAGGTGGACATACTCATACCTTTCTTTCCAAGCCAACAATTGTTAAAAATATTGAAGGCAAAAATATGCTTGTCAATCAAGTAGGGTGCTACGGAATTAATTTGGGAAAAATTGATTTTTATTTTGATTCCAATAAAAATAAATCTGCTAACGGCACGTCTATTATAGTCTAAGCAAAAGTGATTTCAGAATAGAATACTTCATAATCTTCAATGGGTTTAACCCTATTATATTCCTCAACCATAAACTTAAACATTTGGTATAGCCCAACAGCATAAAGTACTTTATGTAGAAATATAAAATTCCAATTATAAGCAAAGTAAATAACAAAATAATCTATTAGTGAAGCAAATCCAAAGCAAATGGCAGCCGTAAGAAACAGTATGGCCGATTTGGTTTGTGTGTTTAAATAATAACTAAAGGACATAAACGTGAGCACCAACAAACCTAAACTGTTTAACACAAACAGATAGAAATCGGTATCCTCTAATATAAAATATCTGAAAATATCAATAACCTCGTAAACAAAAAATAAACTGATGGTAAAAACGGTCAATAAATAAATGCCTACCAATTTATGCACTTCCTTTATTTTAAACTTTTGGGCGGCGATACACACCACACTCACAAGTGCTACCAACGACATGATATTTAAAATGTAAAAATCCTCAGTTTTTAAATTGACCAATCTGAGTGCATTTCCTAAAAAAGAGAATAGTAAAAAGAAAATAAATGGGATGTTCAGAAATTTATATTTTATAAAATACAGTATAGAAAACAGAGGCACAATCGTGGGTAAAACAAACCGTATTAAACTTTCACTTGTAGAAAAATAATCAAACCCAATTGAAATGATTATGGTTAAAAAAAGGCCGAAAAAGACATTATTGAAATTACGGAAATACCAATTTTTCATGATTTTGACATAAGTAGGTTATTACAAATATAACAATGTTTTTGAATTATAACGATAAAAACATACGTTTCATCGATTTTATACTTAAAAATATCCTTTCATCGAAAAAATCATGGCTTAATTTTAAGTTGCAGCCCAAAAAAGCGTCTAAAACTTCATTAAGATTTGTAAGATGAAAAAGTACTTCCCTCTGGCTTTAAGAATTATTGTGTCCATTATTCTCATTCAAACTTTGCGTTTTAAGTTTTTTGCACATCCAGACAGTATCTATATTTTTCAAAAAATAGGCTTGGAACCTTATGGAAGAATAACCATTGGTATTTTAGAACTCAGTTCTGGAATTTTATTGCTCATTCCGAAAACGGTTTGGATTGGGGCCAGCCTAACTTTAGGCATTATTGGCGCTGCCATTTATATTCATTTAACACAACTCGGGGTGGAAGTAAATGGCGACAGTGGCGTACTGTTTGCAACTGCGGTAATAACTTTTATTCTTTCAGCTATAATTTTATACTTGTATCGGAAAGATATACCTCTTGTGAATTTTAAATAAACGGCTAGTCAACAAACATAAATTGTTCATTTTTGTTGGCAACATTATTTAATTTTGATTGCTGGTAAAGCAAATAAAAAGCCAATAAAATCAGTGTGGTTGACAAAAAGTTCAATATACCTCGCTCAGAAATATAAATGTAGGCCACATCCATAACTTCAGAAAAAACGATACACAAAGAACCTAAAAATAGGTATAATGATTTTTTGTTGTCTCTGTAAAAATAATTCAACAACGACAATGGCAACAAAAGAAGGGCCACAATATTATAGGCCAATTCAAAATAATAATCGTTTTGTACAACCAAATTAGGACTGATTATAACTTGCAGTACATAAATAAAATAAATATTGAGTGCTATTAGGACAATGGCATGAACTAAATAATGCTTCAGGATATGTTTAAAGCTTATAGACTTGCAAATCTTTATGACCAAAAATAAATAGGAAATCATATATAAAAGATTACCACTGTAGTAATTGAAGTCATGAAGAGCACCAGACTCATCAAAAGGCATACTATCAATAACTAAACCCATCAAATCTGATATGGAATAAAATACCAAAAATAACAGAAATAATCTGTTCTTGTCTTTGATTAACAGTAAATAGATTAATGTAATTAAAGGCACAATTAAAGACCGTGAATAATAGGCTATACCATCTTTTCCGCTAAGTTCGAAGATAGCGAACAATATATAACATAATAAAACAAACCCGATCAAGACTTTTGACTTGTTCATGAGAGACATTTTAGCTTCGGGTCAAATATAAATAAAAATTTTGTATTTCAACGAAAAAAAGTGTTTTTTATCGATAAAAAATAACTTTTAATTCAATTTTTGTAAGAATTCGTATTCATTTATTATATCTATACCAAGTGCTTCAGCCTTTTCTTTTTTGCTAGGCCCCATGTTATCACCAGCCACAATGTAACTTGTTTTAGAAGAAATGGAACTGCTTACCTTACCACCATTGTCTTCTATTAATTTTTTAAGCTCGTTTCTGGAAATAGACTCAAAAACACCCGAAACAACAATAGATTGACCTTCTAGAATATTGGTCTTTCCTTCAAGCTCTTCGACAGACATCTCTAATTGAACACCAAAATACTTTAGCCTATTAAGGATATTTTTGTTTTCTTCGGAAATGAAAAATGCATGCACGCTTTCAGCGATTTTAACCCCTATTTCATCCACACTTACTAAATCTTCTGGTGAAGCAGATGCCAATTCATCGACACTTTTATAATGCTTCGCCAACTTCTTTGCAACGGTCTCACCAACATATCTAATCCCCAATGCATAAAGAACACGTTCAAAAGGAATATTTTTTGATTGCTCTATACCTTGAATTAAATTTTCGGCACTTTTTTCGGCCATACGTTCTAGAGGAATAACCTGTTCCTTGGTTAATTCATATAAATCGGAATAATTGTAAATCAATCCTTCGTTAACCAAAAGAGCCACGGTTTCTCCACCCAAACCTTCTATATCCATTGCTTTTCTGGAAATATAGTGTTGGATTCTACCTATTATTTGAGGTTTGCAGCCATTATAATTTGGACAGTAATGCTGAGCTTCGCCTTCTTGCCGAACAAGCTCTGTACCACATTCTGGGCAATGGGTAATATATTGTGTGGGTTGGATATCAATGGGACGTTTTGTTAAATCTACACCCAAAATTTTAGGAATGATCTCGCCTCCTTTTTCAACAAAAACCTCATCGCCAACCCTGATGTCCAACTTTTCAATTTGATCGGCATTATGCAATGAGGCACGTTTTACGGTCGTTCCTGCCAATTCCACAGGCTCTAAATTAGCAACTGGCGTAATGGCACCCGTTCTGCCCACTTGATAAACAATACTGTTTAACCTTGTAGAAACTTGTTCTGCCTTGAATTTATAGGCCATGGCCCAACGCGGTGATTTAGCCGTGTAACCCAATTCTTCTTGTTGCTGTAAATCGTTGACCTTGACCACAACACCATCAGTTTCATAAGGTAAACCGTGACGGTGTGTGTCCCAATACTCAATAAACCCTAAAACCTCATCAATGGAATTTACCAACTTCGCTGCTTCGGGCACCTTAAAGCCCCATTGCCTGGCCTTTTCCAAACTTTCAAACTGGCTTTTTATACCCAAATTATCACCTATGATGTTATAAAGCAAACACTCCAAAGGTCTTTTGGCTACCTCTGCACTATCTTGTAACTTTAAACTACCCGATGCTGTATTTCTTGGATTTCTGTATGGCTCCTCTCCTATTTCAATACGCTCTTCATTCATTTTATTGAAACCTTCAAAAGGCAAAACAATTTCTCCCCGGATATCAAACTTTGGTGGATAATCTCCTTTTAATTGTAAAGGAACCGATTTTATGGTTTTTACATTAGCAGTAACATCGTCACCCTGAAATCCATCACCGCGCGTCACCGCTTTTTGGAACAGACCATTTTCATAAGTTAAACTAATGGAAGCACCGTCATACTTTAGCTCACAGGTGTATTGCACATGGCCGTCAACCAATTTTTTAATACGTTTTTCCCAATCTTGCAAATCTTCTTTAGAGTACGAATTATCCAAAGAATACATGCGGTATTCATGGGCAACGGTTTCAAAGTTTTTGGTAATGGCTCCACCAACACGTTGCGTTGGGGAATTGGCATCAAAAAACTCGGGGTGATTTGCCTCAAGCTCTTGAAGTTGTTTTAATTTTATATCGAACTCGTAATCTGAGATGGTTGCATTGTCCAGAACATAATAATTGTAGTTGTGTTCGCGAAGTTCCTCACGCAAAGCTTCTATTTGTTGTTTTACTGTACTCATTAACTTTTTACGGCTTTAATCATCCTATCTTTTTTAAAAATGTCTTGTTTCAGTTCTATATTTATGAAATTCTTACGTCTCAAAAGATCAATCATATCCTTTCCCAGATATTCATTAATTTCAAAATATAAGGCACCACCTTCCTTTAAATTATCTACCGCAAAGGATGAAATGACTTCGTAAAACAACAGCGGATTTTCATGGTTTACAAAAAGTGCCAAATGAGGCTCGTTGTCCATAACATTTGGTTTCATAAACTGTTTTTCCTGTTCGCGAATATATGGGGGATTGGAAACAATGATATCGTATTTTATTGATTTTAAACTTGTTTGTGCATTATGGGATAAAATATTAGCTTCAAAAAAATCCACATGAACATCATTTAGCTTTGCATTAAGTTTGGCAACTTCAAGTGCTTTTTTACTGATATCCAATGCATGTATTTTGGCCTTGGGCAAATGTTTTGCCAATGAAACGGCAATACAGCCGCTACCGGTTCCGATATCTAAAATATGCACTTCGGCAGTTTTTTCAACTTTCTTTAAAACCCATTCCACCAATTCTTCCGTTTCTGGCCTAGGTATTAACACGCCATCATTCACTTTAAAGATCAATCCGTAAAACTCCGTTTCGCCCAAAATATATTGTATGGGCTTCTCTCCTTTTAGGGCCGCCAAACTATTTAAAATAAGTGCTTCATCTTCAACCGATAATTCTGGGTCTGTTGCCAGTTGTATACGCTTTACTTTATAATGGGATTCAGCCAACATGTAAAAGAAACTATCTACCTCCTCGGAAGCATAAATTGAATCTAGTTCTTCATGAAAATTATGTTGAATAGTTTTTAGTTTCATCATAAATCTTTAATCATCCAAACTCCGCAAGAATAATGCCCCGTATTACCCAGAGCATTGGGTAAATGCTTAAATCCACAACTTTCATAAATATGTATTGCGGCTTTTAACTGTGAAGCAGATTCCAAATAACATTGTTTATACCCCAACTGTTTTGCAGATTCCGTACATTTTTCAAAAAGTATTTTACCATATCCTTTACCACGGATTTTTGGCGAAAAGTACATTTTTTGAATTTCGCAGATTTCATTTTCAAAGTCAGTGAGTGGTTTTACACCTCCTCCGCCCAAAACCTCTCCATTGCTTTCAATTACAAAATAAACATCATTTTCATTTTGGTAGGATTCAAACATTTTTGACGTTTCAGGATCAGAATACGCCGTGCCTTCCAACGGAATTTTAAATTCATGAAAACAATCTCGAATAACCTGCTCAATTTGTCGGTTATCTTGAGGTTCAATTTCTCGAATAACTATAGTATCTTTACTCACTGTAATGGGCACTTTTAAAGTAGTGAAGATACGGTAAATCAAAAAAATTGGTAATGAAAAACCTCATAATCTTATTAACAATAAGCGTGGCTTTTATAAGTTGTACGGTAACCGAAAAACCACAGTTTGTTGGTGTAGAGAATATTAAAGTTTTAGGGGCGAGTTCAAAACTCATAACCGTTACGGCAGATGCACTTTTTATAAACCCAAACGATATTGGTGGTGAATTGCAAACCGATGAAATAAAAGTGTTCATTAACGATAATGAAATGGCTACGGTTTCTACCGAAACTTTTGAGGTTCCAGCCAAAAAAGAGTTTAGTATTCCGTTAAAAACCAAAGTGCCTACCGACAGTATTTTCAGTGATAAAAGTATTGGCGGATTAATTGGAAGCCTATTTAGTGAAAAAGTAAAAGTGCAGTACAAGGGAGATATAAATTATAAGGTATTCGGTTTTTCGCACGCGTACACCGTTGATGTTACCGAAGACGTAAAAATCAAATTTTAGTGAATACCAACGAAACATATATGCAGCGCTGCCTGGACATTGCAAAAAACGGCTTGGGAACAACAAGGCCAAACCCCATGGTGGGCAGTGTAATTGTATATAACAATAAGATTATAGGTGAAGGCTTTACTAGTAAATATGGTGGAAATCACGCTGAAGTTAATGCCATAAATTCCGTTGAAGATAAAAATCTATTAAAAGAGGCAACACTTTATGTAACGTTGGAACCCTGTTCGCATTTTGGTAAAACACCTCCGTGTAGCGACCTTATTGTCAAGCACAGCATCCCAAAAGTGTTTATTGCGTGTATTGATAACAACGAACAAGTATCAGGAAAAGGCGTAAAAAAGTTAATGGATGCGGGTTGCCATGTTACCGTTGGCGTTTTAGAAGAGGAATGCAAAAAGCACCACAAACGATTTTTCACTTTCCATAATAAAAAACGCCCATACATTATTTTAAAATGGGCCGAAAGCAAAAATGGTTATATTGCCCCAACCACAAAAAAAGAACAAAAACCCGTTTGGATCACCAATGAATTTTCCAGACAATTGGTCCATAAATGGCGCACAGAGGAACAAGCTATTCTAGTGGGCACAAATACTGTTTTGCAGGACAATCCAAGTTTAACTGCACGAGATTGGACTGGAAACAACCCTATTAGAGTCGTTTTGGATAGAGACGAAAAACTTTCAAGATCACTTTCTGTCTTTAATGATGAAGCCGAAACGATTGTTATCAGCAATAATGACATTGATTTTTCACAACATGTTGCCGAGCAAATTTGCCACGTTTTGTTTCAAAAAGACATAAACTCCGTCATAATTGAAGGAGGAACAAAAACCCTTCAAACCTTTATTGATGAAAATCTGTGGGATGAAGCTCGTGTATTTACAGGGAGCAATACATTTAAAAGCGGCACTCTAGCCCCCGTTTTTAAAGGAAAGTTAATCTCAGAAGAAAAAATTTTGAACGACATTCTTAAAATTTATGAGAATGATTAAAACCCTAATCTTTGATTTTGGCAACGTATTCATAAATTTAGATATTGAAGGCGCTGAAAAGTATGCACTAGAACAGTTTCAAATTAAATCGCCTTCGGAAGAGATGCTTCGCATTAATGAACTTTATGAAAAAGGCTTAATTTCCACTGAAGAATTTATCGGTTTTTATGTTGAAAACTTTCCAAATCTTTCAAAAAATGAACTTATCGGCATTTGGAACTACATGCTGAAGGATTTTCCTGAAAGCCGTTTGGAGTTTCTTCAGCAGTTAAAAAAAGAAGGAACTCACAAACTCATATTATTGAGCAACACCAACGAACTTCATATAGATTACGTTAAAAAACATATGCCCTTTTATGGAGACTTCAAAAACTGTTTTGATGCGTTTTACCTATCCCATGAAATTAATTTACGAAAACCGAATACTGATATTTTCGAATTTGTCCTTTCTGAAAACAGATTAAGGGCTAACGAATGTTTATTTATTGATGACAACATTTACAATTGTAAAACATCCAAAGCCCTCGGCATTCACACCTGGCACATCAATCCAAAAACAGAAGACATTTGTGACCTTTTTGAAACTAAAAAACACCTTTTCTAATTTTTTTTGGAAACAAAAGACACATATAAAACCATAAAATCTCCCGTCGAACATGTGCTTTTTAAGGACAAAAACAGCAAGTTTTTCGGGTACGCTTACCCCGTAACGCATGAAGAAGAAACAAAACAATACATTGAGGCTTTAAAAAAAGAGCACCATTCGGCAAGGCATTGGTGCTACGCCTATCAAATTGGAACAGAAAACAAAATTTACCGTGCTAATGATGATGGCGAACCGAGCAACAGTGCAGGTATGCCCATTTACGGGCAAATACAATCTTTTGAAGTCACAAACATTTTAATAGTTGTGGTACGTTATTTTGGCGGTGTAAAATTGGGAGTTGGTGGTTTAATAAATGCCTACAAAACAACGGCACAACTAACGCTTGAGGCTTCAAAAATTGTTGAAAAGACTATCAACATTGATTATCTAATTAGTTTTGATTACAAAAACATGAACACGGTAATGCGCATCATTAAGGAGAAAAATTTAAACATAGTTAATCAAAAATTAGAATTGGATTGCCAAATAACCATTTCGGTTAGAAAGAAAGAAGCCACAACAATATTCGAAATCTTCGAAAATTTGCACAAAATAAAAATAAAAGAAATTTAGATTAATTATTAATAGCGTCTAAAATGTATTGAGGAGCTCGTGTTGGTCGGTTGGTTTTCATATCAATAAACACTAAAATCGTAGATGCCGTTGTTAAAATTTCTCCTTCTTCATTTGTGATTTCATACTCAAATTCAATCTTGGCAGTAGGCTTATTTTTCAGTTGAGTTTTTACATTAATTATGTCATCATAAACAGCTGATTTTTTATAGTTTATATTCATGGAAATGACCGGCAACATTATTCCGTTTTCTTCCATCAACTTATAAGAAATACCTAATTTTCTCAACCATTCAATTCTGCCCATCTCTAGATATAACGCATAATTGCCATGATACACCACCCCCATTTGATCTGTTTCACCATATCTCACTCTTATTTGTATTTCATCGAATTTCATAAGCTTTATTGGATATTTTTTTGTAGTTTCGGCAATGGGATAAACATGATGAAAATTTTCTAAAAATTCAACCCCGTTTGATTTTTTTTTTAAGAATTTTGTTCACATATTTGCCTCACCAGAATAGGGGGATATGAAAAGCCATTTTTCATAAATTAATCTAGCTAACTAAAAAAACCTGTATATTTAAAAATGAGTGTAACTGCGCAATCGGTATGGAATAACTGTCTTGAATTTATAAAGGATAACATCCAACCGCAAGCATACAAAACTTGGTTTGAGCCCATAAAAGCAGTTAAGCTTACAGATAATTCATTAAGCATTCAGGTACCCAGCAAATTCTTTTATGAGTGGCTTGAAGAGCATTACGTTAAAATCCTAAAAGTATCTTTAACAAAGGAACTGGGCGAGTCTGCCAAACTTGTTTACATTATTAAAATGGAAAACACCTATGGCAACAAGCAACCGTTTACTGAAAAAATTCCAAGTTCAAACAGAGGTGCGGTAAAATCGCAAGATGTTGATATACCTCTGAACAACAAAAGTCCGGAATTGCGCAATCCCTTTGTCATTCCAGGCATAAGAAATGTAAAGATTGAATCTCAGCTAAATCCAAACTACAGTTTTGAAAATTTCTTGGAAGGTGATTCTAACCGATTGGCCAGAAGTGCTGGACTTGCTGTAGCAGCAAAACCAGGAGGCACCTCTTTTAATCCTTTATTAATTTTTGGTGGTGTTGGTTTAGGAAAAACACACTTGGCACACGCAATTGGTGTTGATATTAAAGACAAATATCCTGAAAAAACGGTTTTATACATTTCTGCGGAAAAGTTCACGCAACAATATATTGATGCCGTTAAGAAAAACAACAGAAATGATTTCATCCATTTTTATCAAATCATTGATGTGTTGATTATTGATGATGTACAATTCCTTTCCGGAAAAACAGGAACGCAGGACGTATTTTTCCACATTTTCAACCACTTACACCAAAATGGCAAACAGGTAGTTTTAACGAGTGACAAGGCTCCTGTTGACATGCAAGATATTGAACAGCGTTTACTATCGCGTTTTAAATGGGGACTGTCGGCCGAATTACAAAATCCAGATTTTGAAACTCGTGTTTCCATCTTAAAAAACAAGTTATATCGTGATGGTGTTGAAATGCCTGATGATATTATTGAATATGTGGCCAAAAACATTAAAACCAATGTTAGGGAATTGGAAGGCGCCATTATTTCCTTGATTGCCCAATCATCTTTCAACAAAAAAGAAATCACCCTCGATCTGGCTAGAATTATTGTCGAGAAGTTTGTAAAGAACACCAAACGCGAGGTATCTATTGACTATATCCAAAAAGTGGTTTCAGACTACTTCCAAATGGATGTAGACACACTACAATCAAAAACCAGAAAACGCCATATTGTTCAAGCCCGTCAATTGGCAATGTTTTTCGCTAAAAAATTCACAAAGGCTTCATTGGCAAGTATTGGCTCGCAAATTGGAAAACGCGACCACGCAACTGTGCTTCACGCATGCAAAACTGTGGACAATCTATCTTCAACAGATAAACAATTCAGAAAATATGTTGAAGATATCTCTAAGAAGCTTTCTGTATAAATTCAATTGAAATGACTAAAATTCTGATGGTATGCTTGGGAAACATTTGCCGTTCGCCCTTGGCCGAAGGTATTTTAAGATCTAAGCTCCCAAAACATTCCTTTACCATTGATTCTGCCGGCACGGCTGCTTACCACATTGGCAGTTCGCCAGACAGACGCTCGGTTGCCATAGCAAGGAAATATGGTTTGGATATTTCAAATTTGATGGGAAGGCAATTTGGCGTTTCAGATTTTGACCGATTTGATTTGATATATGCCATGGATAACTCAAATTTTCAAAATGTAGTAAAACTGGCTAGAGATGAAAATGACCTTGCTAAAGTTAAGCTAATTCTGAACGAGGTTTACCCAAATCAAAACCATGATGTTCCCGATCCTTATTATGGTGGCGACCAAGGTTTTCAAAACGTTTATCAAATGTTGGACGAGGCTTGCGACATTATTGCCGAAAAAGTAACACGCTAACAATATGTTAATTAGCATCTTATTTATTAAATTTACTTAAAAAGATGCACTATGAAAAATTTAAACATTTTCCTTTCTTGTTTTGTTTTAGGCCTCATCGGTACTGCACAAACCGTCCAACTTAATAGCTTTGCTTCAGGGTTTTCCAGTCCGGTAGAAATTGCCCATGCAGGAGACAGTCGACTATTTGTCGTTGAAAAATCCGGTATTATAAAAATTTTAAATTCTGACGGAAGCGTTAACCCTACTCCATTTTTAAATATTTCAAACCTTGTTGGTTCAGGCGGTGAACGTGGGCTGTTAGGGCTAGCTTTTGCCCCAGATTATGTTACTTCGGGCAGGTTTTATGTAAATTATACGGACAAATCTAGTACAGATCAACCAATTACTATTATAGCCAGATACACGGTAAGCGGAAATCCAGATACAGCAAATTCTTCGGGAGAAAGCATACTTACTTACCAGCAACCGTATAGCAATCATAACGGCGGCAAACTGGCTTTTGCCAATGATGGCTTTTTGTACATTGGTGTTGGGGATGGTGGCAGCGGTGGCGACCCACAAAATAGAGCACAAAACACAAGTAGCCTTTTTGGGAAATTACTGCGTATTGACGTTAGTGGAGCTACATATAACATCCCTTCAAATAATCCTTTTTCAAGCTCAGCAAACGGACCAAACGACCCAAGACCCGAAATTTATGTGATTGGATTAAGGAATCCATGGAAATTTTCCTTTGACAGTATCAACAATGATTTATGGATTGCAGATGTTGGGCAGAATGCTTACGAAGAAATAAATAAAGTAACAGGTTCTGGTAATCCCGGAGACAACTATGGTTGGCGTTGTTATGAGGGCACACATACTTACAACACCAGTGCAAATTGCCCTGCTGGAGGATTAAGTGCTACCGTCGCTCCAGTTGCCGAGTATCCTCATGTTGGTAGCGGATGTTCTGGTTCCATTACAGGTGGCTATCTTTACAGGGGCTCTAGTTTTCCAAATTTTTATGGCAAATATTTCTTCGCCGATTATTGCACCCAAAACATTGGAATTTTAACCGAAAATGGAAGTAATTGGAATTTAACTTTTCAAACACCCAATATAACCCAAGGGTGGACCACTTTAGGTGAAGATTTTAATGGCGAACTTTACATTGCAGGCGGTTCTTCCGTTTACAAAATTTCCGACGCCAATTTGGATATTTCCGAGAATAAAGAGTTTAGTTTTAAAATGTATCCCAACCCTACAAAAGATATAGTAAACTTGGATTTATCAGGAATTCAGAATAAAGTTAACTCAATTACCATTTACAATATTCAGGGGCAAACGATTTTTGATATTGCCCCAAACCAGGGAAAAATCAGCATTAAAACTGAAAATTACAGTAAAGGTCTATATTTTGTGGAAGTCCGTTTGGATGATTCTTCAAAAACTATAAAAAAACTTACAATCAACTAAATGAACGAAAAAACAGGAAAGCTTTACCTAATTCCAACCACATTAGGCGACACAGAACCTTTAGAGGTTTTGCCCATTTCAGTAAAACGAGCTATTGACAACATTGACACTTTTATTGTTGAAAATGAAAAAACTGCAAGACGGTTCATTAAAAAAATAAGCCCAGAAAAGTCACAACCCTCCTTTAAAATCTTCCTTTTGAACAAATTTACTGAAGCTGCAGAATTACCTAATTTTCTTGAACCTTGCTTAAATGGTATTGATGTTGGTTTATTATCTGAAGCCGGCTGTCCAGGAGTTGCAGACCCAGGATCAGATGTTGTAAAAATTGCACACAGCAAAAACATTAAAGTTGTGCCTTTGGTAGGTCCCTCTTCAATACTTATGGCCATGATGGGCTCTGGTATGAACGGACAAAGTTTTGCTTTTAATGGCTATTTGCCCATTGATAAAAATGAACGAAAAAATGAAATAAGGCGCTTGGAACGTTTATCCTTTGAGTTCAATCAATCCCAAATATTTATTGAAACGCCTTATCGAAATAATAAAATGTTAGAGGATTTAACTACAATTCTCAACAATTCTACCAGTATTTGTGTAGCATGCGACATTACTTTGCCAGCAGAATTTATCAAAACACTTACTGCTGACCAATGGAAAAAAAATATGGTAGACCTTCATAAAAGACCTACCATATTTATAATTCATAAATTCTAGTCGAAACCTAGAATTGCTTTTTTAAATAGCTTTTGCTTTTTTATCCGCTTTTACAAAAGAAGTATCATATCCAGAAAAACGTTTCATGTAATAATGCACAGTGGTACCATAACCATCAGCAAAATTATCCAAACCGTAGCTTCTTAGATATTGTTTAACACTTCCAGGCCCAGCCAAGTGTGCTGCAGCCAAAATACCAGATTCTGTAACGATAATACCATTTATTCGTTTTCCAACGAAGTTCTTGATATCACGTCTTAAAATCCATTTATTTCGTGCTGTGTTTGCCAAAAAGGCCTTTTCTTGCAACCTTGGATTCTTTAAAAACTGAGCTGGATTGTTAATACCAATAAGCCTTAAGGTTGAAGCACCAAATTGGTACTTTCCCAAATACCCGTAGGTATTCACGGAGTTATAATTACCACCCGACTCCTTAAAAGCCAAAGCCTCCTTAAAGCCAACAAACGATTTTCCTAAATAAGGGGAAAATACTTCTTCTGAGTTCTCGTTTAATGCCAACAAATAATCATCTTGAACATTGTCATCATTTACCGTGTAGTTCAAATTTAAGCCTTCCGTAGAATATTTGCTTAAATCGATTGTTTCATCTGAATGAAACGACAGATACAATAGCGCTGATATTGTAAGTGTGAGGGTCAGGTAACTTGCAATATGTTTTACCATAGTCTTAAATTTTTTCAGCATATTTTAATAAAAAATACACCTTGAAATTTGAGCGTGCAAAATTATGATTTTTTTCAATAAGTTCAAAATTAATCGATTATGTGCTCTTTTTAATTGTAGAATAGATGAAATACAGCCCCTTTTTTGCTAATTTCTAGGGTAGGAAACGGTATTTTTATCATATTAAAAATATCAAAAATAGACCTCAATAATCTTGAATTTGTCCTTATGTTATTCAAATTTACATCAAAACTTAAAAAGAACTGCCTGTACCTCTCAATACTTGTTAACACCTGATTGTCAATATCTTTAGAACCGTACAGCATACCATCAGCACCGTATCCTACTGCAATATTTAGCCATTTTGGCACTTTACTATTTTTAAAAAATGAATGCAAATTAAAACTCAACCAATAAGTTTGCCCGTTATAATCTTTCAAAATTTGCTCCATATACGTTTCACCGAGCTTATTTGGATTTACTTGTGCGAATTTTGTGTCATGAAAACTGTACTTAATGGCAATTCTTTGTTCGTTCCACAATAATTCTTGGCCAATATACAATCCTGTACCAACTCCATTGGCTAGAACATCTCCCCACGAAAAACCCCATTCTTTTGAATAACCATCAAGTACTTCAACCGCTGTTAAAAACGTGAAACCCAATGTCGCTCCATAAAGCAATTGATTCTTTTTTTCCGCCCCACTCCAATTTAACAATTGCGCCCCATGTTTCCCTAACTGATAAGATGTAAAAACATGACCAAACTTGTCCATTTGCAGCCATTCACTGTTATCATTAATCGTGTGGAATTTAGATTGGTCGTAATCTGAATACCAAAGTTGATTCAACCCAACCAATGTAATTGCAGAAATTGATGCTTCAGAAATAATTACAGCATTGCGTCGTGGGACATTTAATGTATCACTCGGTGTTAAAAATGCGTTTAATTTAGATTGAGAAAAGGAAAAAACAGGCAATAAAACTAAAAAGGCAATATATTTTAGCAGCAAGCACTTCACTAGTTATTTATCCCTTGTGATGACAAATAACGCTGGTATTCCCGTGCATTGACGTTATGCTGTGCCAAGGTTTTTGCAAATTTATGAAAGCCTAATCTCTGCGCATCGGCAGCAAAATAGAGGTACTTATGCTTTTCGTAATTTAAAACGGCATTTATTGCTGAAATATCGGGCATGGAAATTAGACCTGGAGGCAATCCTCTATTTTTGTAAGTATTGTAGGGCGAATCGATATCTTTATGCACATTCAACACACGTTTAATAACGGTGTTTTTATACTGTGGAAGCTGATAAGCCGCAAATTTCAGTGTTGGGTCAGCCTGTAATGGCATCCCAATCCTTAATCGATTTAGATAAACACCAGCAATTCTTGGTTGCTCACTGGGTTGTTTGGATTCTTCATGAACAATAGATGCCAATGTAATAACTTGGTTTGGGGTTAAGCCAAGTTCCTCAGCTTTCTTTATTCTACTTTCATTCCAAAAGCGATTGTATTCCTTTAGCATACGCTCCCTAAAGCCTTCATCTGAAGTATTCCAAAAAAATTCGTAACTATTTGGCAAATACATGCCCAATGCTGTAGCCTCACTAAAATTATTTTCAGCTAAAAAATTCTCATCGTTCATAACTTCTAAAAGGGACAAGCTATCGGCTTCAATTTGGGTGGCCACTCTACCCGCCAATTTTTCCAAGGTTTCTTGGTTGTTAAACGATAATTTAATGGGCAGATTGTTACTCCTTATGGAATTGATAATATCGTTATTACTCATTCCTTTTTTAATCTCAAAACGACCCGCTTTAATATTGCCTGTATATTTTTTACGTTCTGCCAAAGCATCAAAAGAATCAATATCATCCAATAAAGGCTCCAATTGGTTTCTCACTTCTTCGTAACTTGCATTTGTGGGAATATAGATGTATGCCACGTCGTTATTGAATGCTGTATTGGGGCGCATCATGGCTTTATAGACGAAATTGGCAAAAAAAGCGGCCGCAACAAGACCTAAAATTGCAATGCCTGCAAGTATCTTTTTGAAATACATTTATATTAGTTTATAAGCTGAAATAAATATTCGTTTCTATAACCTCCGTTTATGACATTCCAGTCGCGCTTCAATCCTACTTCCTTGAATCCTTGGCTCTTAAAAAGCTTTTGACTGGCCTCATTTTCTTCTGAAATGTTACAATATAATTGATGCAGGCCCAAATGCGTGAAACAGTAGTTGACCAATAATTTAAGGGCCTCCTTTCCATATCCTTTCAATCTGTCGTTTGGCGATTTTACCAAAATACCAATACCGGCCCTTTTATTTTTGAAATCGAAATCAAACAAATCTATCAGACCGATGGTTACATTTTCATAACTTGAAATGACCAGTCTTAATTGTTTGGCTTCATAAATATCTTTATGTGCCTGCTCCAAGTACTGTTTAATCAAAAATCTGGAATATGGCGTATGTGTGTTACTGATTTCCCAAACGGATTCGTCATTTTCAATGGCATGCACAAACTCTAAATCTTCGGGTTCCAAAGCACGTAAAAATATGTTTTCACCCTTTAGCGTTTTCATATTGTACCTTTAAAAACAAAAGTCGCCGGACCAATAAGCCAAACATTTTTGTATGTGCCATTTTCAACATCAAAGCTTACTTTTAAATCGCCACCTTCAACTTTAAGGTTGATAAGATTTTTTTCTGTTTCACCAATATAATGCATGGCAATGGCAACGGCAGTAACACCAGTTCCGCAAGACAAAGTTTCATCCTCCACGCCTCTTTCGTAGGTGCGAACCCTAAACGAATCGTCCGATATTTTTTTTACAAAATTGACGTTAGTCCCGATTTGATTATACGGCTGGCCATATCTAATTTTAGACCCCAGGGTTTTTATATCAAAATCTTGGATGTCATTTTCAAACTGCACATGATGTGGCGAGCCCGTGTTTAAAAAAACGTGGTTTTCATACTTTTCCACCTTATCTACATCTAGCATTTGCAATCTTACAATTCCATTGTTGATTGAGCCATGGTGTAGCCCATCAATGGCTTCAAACGTACACTCATTTTTTATAACGCCCAATTGGTTTGCAAAAGCCACCAAACAACGTCCACCATTTCCGCACATGGTACTTTCATTTCCATCAGCATTGTAATAAACCATCCTAAAATCCAACGAATCATGGTTTTCCAACAAAATAAGCCCATCTCCACCTATGCCAAAACGTCTATCGCACAAGCTTTTAATGTGTTTGGTATTGTTTTTGTCGAACGTTTGCTGACGATTATCAATCATCACAAAATCGTTTCCCGTTCCTTGATATTTATAAAAAGTCTGTTGCATAATTTGGCACAAAGATATAAATATTATAACGTTTTATTGATTGTTAAGGTGTCGTTAAAATAGAAGTTAAAAATCGTTAAATAAAAATTCAAAATTCAATAAATATTTAATTTTAATCGTTGTAAATAAAACTTAAATTCAAATTATGAAGAAGATTATAACATTAGTATTAGTTTCGGCTTTAGGTGGTATTTTTACATTAGGCTCCTACAAACTTTTTTTAGAAGACGAAAAGCCCGTAATCGTGGCTCAGGAAAATACAACACCTACATTTTTACCCACAAGCAACTTAAGTTTATCTAATTTGGATGAAGCTCCAGATTTCACTATTGCTGCAGAAAACACGGTGAATGCTGTAGTTCATGTTAAGAACGTAACCATTAGTTCTGGACAGATGACTTTGCAGGATTTATTTTCAGGAAGAAGTCCGCAGCGTGCTCAAATGGGTACAGGATCTGGTGTAATTATTAATGCTGACGGCTACATCATCACCAATAACCATGTCATCAATAATTCTGATGAATTATCAGTAACTTTAAATAACAATAAAACATATAAGGCGGAAATAATAGGCTCTGACGCCAAAACAGACATTGCTCTACTAAAAATTGATGCCGATGAAGATTTGCCTTATGTTACCTTTGCAGACTCCGATAATGCTAAAATAGGCGAATGGGTATTGGCGGTTGGCAATCCTTTTAATTTAACCTCAACTGTTACAGCTGGTATTATTAGTGCAAAGTCAAGAAATCTAGATCCTTCAGGAAAATATACCCAATCATTCATTCAAACTGATGCGGCGGTTAATCCCGGAAATTCTGGAGGTGCGCTTGTAAACACAAAAGGAGAATTGGTTGGAATCAACACGGCTATTTCCTCTCAAACAGGTTCTTACATTGGGTATTCTTTTGCTGTGCCCAGCAATATTGCCAGAAGAGTTATTGAAGATATTATGGAATACGGAAATGTACAGAACGGCATTTTGGGTATTACTGGTGGAGCATTAAATAGCAAAATTGCTGATGAACTGGGCATAAATGACACCGAAGGTATTTACGTAGATAGTGTTGTTGAAGATTCTGGAGCAGAGAAAGCAGGCATCCAAAAAGGTGATATCATCAAAGAGATTGATTATATTAAAGTTTCAAAATTTGCTGATTTAACTGGGCATATTGGTGCCAGACGAGCGGGCGATGTGGTTAATTTAACACTATCAAAAGACGGTGAATTAAGAACAGTTGCCGTTACCTTAACAAGAAACGAAACCATTACATTACCGTTGGTAGGCCGGGTTAAAAATGCCAAAAAAGAAGACTTGAAAAAAGTAAAAGCATCGAATGGTGTAAAAATAATTGAATTGAATAATGAATACGAGTCTTATTGGAAGAAGAACGGCGTTGAAGAAGGCTCAATTATTACTTCAATAAACGATGTCAAAATAAATTCTGTTGATGATGCCCAAGAAGCAATTAAGAACAGGTCGCCCTATGAGCCTCTCAGAATTGAGCTCATAAACTCTAACGGCGAAAAAGAACGCTACAATTTTAGATAATTAGTTTCATGGTTGTTAATAACCCTTCGGAATAAAATTTTTGGAGGGTTATTTTTTTGCAGATTCTCGATAAAAATGGTGGAAAAATTTGGCTCATCGCCCCTAATTTACAGATTAACGATTTTTTTACGACATATCTTACGAAAACGTTTGAAATAAGGTATTTTTATATATGCTTCACTATACTAAACACATAAACTATGGTTTCCAACAAAACTTATGAAAAAGAATTAGCCTTTCAGTCAGACCGGCGAAAAGCAACAGTAGAATTTATAAAAATTGTAAGCGATTTGTGGTATGACAGGTCCATTGAATTGGTGCTTTTTAGAAATCAGTTAATCGACAGAAATGTTAGCCAGATTTTAAACTTACACGAATACGCTGGGAAATTTGTTCAAAAACCCATTTCCATTTTCGATTCTGTAGAAATTGCCCAAGCCATCAAAGCCCTGAATCTTGCTCCCGCAAAATTGGATATTGGCAAACTCACCTATGAGTTTCATTTGGAAGATAACGGTCAAAGCAATGCCACACAGTTTGTCGCTTCAAAGTTAAGGGACGCTTCAAAATATGGCGAAATTGAACCAAAAGATGTTGTGCTTTATGGTTTTGGTAGAATAGGAAGATTGGTAGCGCGCGAACTTATGGTGCGTACCGGGAAGGGAAGCCAATTACGTTTAAGGGCCATTGTAACCCGTGGTGAATTGAATGAAACCATCTTGGAAAAACGAGCAGCTCTGCTTCGTAATGATTCTGTTCATGGCGAATTTCCAGGAACAGTTACCATTGATGTAAAAAACAAGTCTTTGATTATAAATGGCACCACCGTTCATATTATTTCGGCAAACGCCCCTGAAGATATAGACTATACAGCTTATGACATCAAAAACGCTTTGGTCATTGACAATACAGGCGCTTTTCGGGATAAACCCAGTTTAAGCAGACATTTAAAATCTATAGGAATTGACAAGGTTTTATTGACCGCTCCTGGAAAAGATGTTCCAAACATTGTGCATGGGGTTAACCATCTACAGCATGATCCGGATAAACTAAATATTTTTTCGGCAGCTTCATGCACCACAAATGCTATAACCCCAGTTTTAAAGGCTATTGAAGATTCTTTTGGTGTAAAAAGTGGTCATTTAGAGACCATCCATGCCTATACCAACGACCAAAATTTGGTGGATAATTTCCATAAAAAATACCGCCGTGGTAGGGCCGCAGCCTTAAATATGGTCATTACGGAAACCGGTGCCGGTAACGCAGTTGCCAAAGCTTTACCAAGTTTGGAAGACAAATTAACATCAAATGCCATAAGGGTTCCGGTTCCTAACGGTTCATTGGCCATTCTAAATTTAGAACTTGAAAACAAAACTTCGTTGGATGGTGTTAATACCATTTTGAAAAAGTATGCCCTAGAAGGCGATTTAGTAGAACAAATAAAATATGAGCTGAGCGATGAATTGGTGTCCAGCGATATTGTTGGCAGTTCGGCACCTTCAATTTATGATAGCAAAGCGACTATTGTGCGTAAAGATGGTAAAAACATCATCCTTTATATTTGGTATGACAACGAATATGGTTATAGCCATCAAGTTGTTCGACTTGCAAAATATATTGCCAAGGTTAGGCGTTATACATATTATTAAAATTGAACATCTAAATTAAATTTTGATTCGTATATAAAAAAAGCCTCATAAAATGAGGCTTTTTAAATGATTTATAATCATAATTTTATAAATTGGCAAACCAAATACAACCATTAAAATCAAACCAAAAAATGAATCCTATCAAAACCCTCTTCGTTGTCGTATGTACTTGTTTAATTTCAATAGCCTCATTTTCACAATCTAACGACGACCAAGAAGAAGCCCTATCCTTAAATAGTGGCACCATTGATAATCAATTCGAATATATTCTTAGGAAATCCGGTAACTTTAAAGGTACCAATGGCCAAGCCTACGAAGCTGTAAAACTTAGTATGTTTTTAACTTTACGGGCGCACACTATTGATTCCCTTAAAACAGTCCATAAAAATCTTGCTGAAACCCAAGCCGTTGTAAAATCTCAGGCCAATGAAATTTCAGATTTAAAAGCCAATTTGGCCAATACAAAGGAAAATTTAGATAAAACCAATACTGAAAAAGACAGCATGGCACTTTTTGGTATGCAAATGAGCAAAACAGGTTACAATGCGCTAATGTGGACCATCATTGCAGGTCTTTTGGCTTTACTCCTTTTATTCATCTATAAATTCAAAAACAGTAATGCCATTACACGCGACGCCAAAAAAGCACTTGCTGAAATTGAGGAAGAATTTGACGAGCACCGCAGAACAGCCTTGGAGCGCGAACAAAAAGTAAGACGCCAACTGCAGGACGAAATCAACAAGCAGAAAAAGATTTAAAAAGCAACCATAGAAAACTTTTTGAAGTTTTTTAAAAAGGTTGAATTCCGAACCATTAAAAAGGAATTCAACCTTTTCTTGTAATTATTTAATTTTGCCAGGTTGAGCCTTTCGGCTCCGCTCAAATAAACTAAAGTCGAAACCTATTTAATATAGCGAAATGATTAAACCTTTCGACTTGCTTTGCAAGGTGCTTTCAAAGAAAAAACATTTTCTTTTCAACCAATGCTCAAGGTGACAATCGATTATTTCATTAAATTTAGAACTTATTCGGCCAAATTAACACTCTTCCTTATGAGCTATGAAACGAAAAGATTTTTTATTAACCTTGGCAAGTTTACCAATATTAGCAAGCTCTATGACCCTAAGTAATTTAAACAAAATAACATCAAACTTGGACAACACCAGTAAAATGCCCGTGTTGTTTTTGGGGCACGGCAGCCCCATGAACGCCATTGAAGAAAACGAGTTTGTACAATCCTTTAGGAAAATTGGAAAGGAATTGGCTCGCCCCAATGCCATTTTATGCATTTCGGCACACTGGGAAACCAACGGCACTTTTGTAACGGCCATGGAACACCCGCGTACCATTCATGATTTTGGCGGTTTTCCACAAGCGTTGTTCGATGTGCAATATCCTGCGCCCGGAAGCCCCGAATTGGCAAAGGAAACCCAACGCATCGTTACCTCAACAGAAGTTGGTTTGGACGATAAATGGGGATTGGACCACGGTGCGTGGAGCGTTATAAAACATCTTTACCCCAATGCTGATATTCCAGTAATACAAATGAGCATTGATTACACCAAACCACCACAATACCATTACGAATTGGCCAAAGAACTAGCCAGTTTACGGCAAAAAGGCGTGCTTATTGTTGGTAGCGGAAACATGGTGCACAACCTAAGAATGGTGGCTTGGAATAAACTTAACGAACCTTATGCCTATGATTGGGCTACCGAAGCCAACGAAAAAATGAAAGCCTATATTTTGGACGGCAACCACCAAAACCTGGTTAATTTCAAAAAGCAAGGAAGAGCTTTTGATTTGGCCATACCCACGCCTGAACACTTTTTACCGCTTATTTATACGTTGGGGCTAAAAGAAAAAAATGAGGCTGTTGCCATTTTTAATGACAAACCTGTTGGTGGCTCATTAACGATGACCTCCATAAAAATTGATTAGCAAGGTTTTTTAGCTTGATTTTATAGAATTTTCAACTAACTAAAATGCAAACAAATACATTTACAGACTTCAAATTATTCAATAGTTTTATTGGTGTTCCAGAGCCAATAAACGAGCATATAGATATTGGAAAGTATCCAGAAACAACCTTATTAAAATCTCAAGAAATTTATATTGATTTTTACAGAATTTCCTTTAAAACCAATTATATTAATCCTGATTTACCTGATTTTGACTCAAAAAACCCAAAACCTATAACTGCCGTATTTTTCAATAGTCCCGGGAAACCTTACGAATGGGAATTAACCGATCAATTTGAAGGTTATTATCTTCAACTGTCAAAAGAGGCCATTGAAAAAAACCGCTATCTGTTCCAGAATTTTTTGGAATATGGTTATCATGAAGCCCTATTTTTATCAAAGCAGGAGGAAAAAGAAGTTGTTTTGCTTTACGAAAGCCTTATTCAGAAATCCAATAGCGAAAATACCTATCAAAATGTATTGTTGGCTTATGTTAACTTAATTCTAAATTTGGTAGAGTCCTTCTACAAAAGGCAGTTTGCTACCGAAACAAAAAAATACAACTATATAGTAAGTGAGTTCCAGCAATTGCTTCGAGATTACTACAAAGATAGCGTTGAGAGTGTACCAACCGTACACTATTTTGCTGAAAAAATGAAGCTAACACCCAATTATCTTGGTGATGTTTTAAAAACATACACCCATAAATCTGCCATTGAAACCATTCATGAGCATATAACCAGCAGTGCCAAAAAACTACTTATTGAAAGCAACCTGACCAATGCCGAAATAGCCTTTGAGTTAGGTTTTGACTACCCTAATTATTTTGCCAAGTTCTTTAAAAAGCAAACACAACAAACCCCAAAACAGTTTAGGGCTAAGCAAAAGGTTAAAAAATAGTCAAAAAATCATCCATCCGTAAAATGTTTCTTTTTTATCAGTAAATCTTCCACTGTAAAGTTCTTGTTATGAGGTAATTTTGGATTGTAATTAAATATTAATCTTAAAAATATCCATATTATGTCACAACAAAAGATTTCTTACAAGAACACAAATAACGGACTAACCATGTCTGCTTATTTAGACCTTCCAAATAATTTTGATCAAAACAAACAATATCCTGCAATAGTTTTGACACATCCAGGAGGCGGTGTAAAAGAACAAACTGCAGGTATTTATGGTAGAAAGTTTTCAGAACACGGTTTTGTTACCATTGTAACAGATGCTTCTTACCAAGGTGAAAGCGGTGGAGAGCCACGTCAATTAGAAAATCCATATATCAGAACGGAAGATATTAGTTCAGCCATTGACTATTTAACAACATTACCTTATGTCGATAACGAGCGCATAGGTGCCTGGGGAATCTGTGCCGGTGGTGGTTATACGGTTAACGCTGCCATTAACGACAAGCGCATAAAAGCTGTAGGAACTGTAAGTGCCGTTAATATCGGTCACATGTTTAGCAAAGGTTGGTTAGGTGACCAAGATATGAAGAATTCCATTAAATGGCTGGAATATGGAGCTTCTGCTCGCTCACAAGAAGCCAACGGAAGCGAGATAGTGCAAATGCCTATGGCACCGATGAAAAAAGAGGACACGCCATACACCGATTTAAAAGAAGCTTGGGAGTATTACCACACCGATAGAGCGCAATGCCCAACTTCTCCAGGTTATGGCACTGCCAGGAGCTTAACGCAATTAGTAACCTATGACGCCTTTAATATGGCTGAAGTATTTTTAACACAACCCTTGTTTGTGGTTGCAGGTAGCGTTGCGGAATCTAAATGGATGAGTGATGATTTAATGAAACGAGCAGGGACAGACAATAAGCAAATGCACATTGTTGAAGGAGCAAACCATATGAAATTGTATGATATTCCAAAATATCTTGACGAAGCTGTGGCACAATTGGTGCCCTTCTTTAAAGAGTATATAGGCGTTGCAGAACTTGTTGATGCTTAATCAAGTTTTAATTTTATAAGCCGAAGTTATACTTCGGCTTTTTTCTTAAATAACCTCAATAAAAATTGAACTAACCTCGACGAGTAACTGCAATCAAGGTGGATTCAATTATTACCGAATCCACCAAAATTGCTATCAATAATGTTTAACCAAAAATAACTAACCAAAAACCAAATCTTGTGGTTAAACAAAATCCCAAAACACAATCAATCCCTCACCTTAAAAACCTTCTCCAAAATGGTATCCATAAGGCACCATTTTGTTAATGAGGACTGCAATAAATTGGCCCCCACAAAAGCGGTAAACCAAAGCCAATTGATGTTGACGTAAATAGCCAACAAAAGACTTACTAAAATAAATGTTCCTGCTATACCGCGTACTATTCTATTTTTCATTTTTATTATCCGTTAAATTGATTTTGATATTTCTAATGTTGCCAAATGTATTTTAGATAAGCTTTCTTGCTTGGCATTAAATTTTTCAACACGTTTATAAATGTCTTCAACGCATTCACATGCTATAAATACGGTAAACAACAATGAATTAAATTCGTTGTGACTGGACACAAACCAATTATCAATGGTGCCATCGCTATCATTTTTATGGCCTTTCACCTCTTGATATGAAAAAGACTTTACGCCCGAATGGCTTAGAATTTTCTTTACGTCTTTTTCAAATTCTTCTATTGCAGTTATAAGTATGAGTTTCATTTTTTAAATTTTTAAAGTTATCATTGATGGGAATTATTCAATGCCTTCGTCATCAGATTCAATAGTGTTGTTTTCCCAGTTTTTCTTTTCCGTTATGTAATAAATCAGTGGAATAACCAAAAGTGTAAGCAATGTTGACACAATAGCACCAAACACTAATGAAATTGCCAATCCTTGGAAAATCGGGTCAAATAAGATGATTACGGCGCCGATAACCACAGCTCCCGTAGTTAACAAAATTGGTGTTGTTCTTACGGCTCCCGCTTCTATTATGGCTTGTTTCATAGGCACACCTTCGTTCAAACGAATTTCAATAAAGTCAATCAACAATACTGAATTCCTAACCATAACGCCAGCCAAAGCAATCATACCAATAAATGAGGTGGCTGTAAAGAATGCCCCCAACAACCAGTGGCCAAATACAATACCTATTAACGACAACGGAATGGCAACCATCATTACTATTGGTGTTCTAAAATTTTGGAACCACCCAACAATCAGCATATAAATAATGATGATAACCACCATAAATGCGGCACCCAAGTCCCTAAAAACTTCAAGGGTAATTTGCCATTCACCATCCCATTTTACGGTGTAATCATCTTCATTATCAGGTTGGTTCATGTACAATTCATTAATGTTATAGCCTTTTGGAAGTTTAATTTGTTTCAACTTTTCTTCCATACCCAAAATAGCATATGCCGGACTTTCCAATCCACCTGCCATATCGGCCAACACATAAACCACTTGCTTTTGGTCTTTTCTGAAAATGGTTTTCTGCAACGTGTCATGTTTAATTTTTACCAAATCGCTTACAGGAACCATCCCTCTTTGGCCTTTAATTTTAAGATTAGTAACCTCTTGTAACGATGTTTTATCAGCATCATCCAATTTCATGACAATACTAACGGCATCATTGGATTTTTCATCATACAGATTACCAATGGAATGCTCACCCATTAAGTACGTGAGGTTTCCAACAATTTGTTGCGGAACCACACCATTTAACATGGCTTTTTCTTTATCAGCCTCAATTTTGTACTCCGTTTGTGGTGCTTCAACCATCCAATCGATATCCACCACGTCATCGGTTTTTTGAAGAATTTGCTCAACTTGTTTCGCCACTTTTATTTGTCCGTCGTAATCAGGTCCATAAACCTCAGCTACTATAGTTGATAGCACTGGAGGTCCTGGCGGCACCTCAACAATTTTTACATTGGCATTGTACTTTTGGGCAATTTTCTGGATTTCAGGTCTAATACGTTTTGCTACATCATGACTTTGTGCATCCCTTTCGGCTTTGTGCAATAAATTTACTTGAATATCAGCTGTATTGCTCGCTCCTCGTAAATCGTAATGACGTACCAAACCGTTGAATGTAATTGGTGCCGAAGACCCAACATAACTTTGGTAATTAACTACCTCCGGAACCGATTTTAAATATTGGGCAATATCTTTTGCAACGGCTCCTGTACGCTCTAAAGTTGTGCCTTCCGGCATATCAATAACAATTTGAACTTCATTCTTGTTATCAAAAGGAAGCATTTTTACAGCCACCCATTTGGTAAAGAATGCCAACACAGAAACCAGCAATAAAACCACAGTTATTCCCATCATAGACCATCTTTTGGATTTACTTTCCAACAATGGTTCTTCAACCTTTTTGTAGATTTTATAAATTTTACTAGTCTCTAAACCTTGTTCCTCTTTATGCTCTTCTTTATCTTTCACTTTAAGCAAATGAAACCCTAAGTATGGCGTTACCGTTAAAGCTACAAATAACGATAGCATCATGGCAATAGATGCTCCAATAGGCATCGGGCTCATATATGGTCCCATCATTCCAGATACAAACGCCATAGGTAAGATTGCCGCAATTACTGTAAACGTTGCCAAAATGGTTGGGTTACCCACCTCATTGATGGCGAAAATAGCCGCTTGCTTGAATGGCAACTTCCTCATATGGAAATGCCTATGCATGTTTTCGGCAATAATGATACTATCATCTACCACAATACCAACAACAAATACTAAAGCGAACAGTGTAATCCTGTTAAGCGTGTAACCTAACATATAATAACTAAACAGTGTAAGCGCAAAGGTTAATGGCACCGAAAAGAACACCACTAATCCACCTCTCCAACCCATAGCCAACATAACCAAAACCGTAACCGCTAAAATGGCAACCCCCAAGTGCATTAACAATTCTGATACTTTATGTGATGCAGTTTCACCATAGTTTCTGGTGATTTCTACATGAACATCATCAGGAATCAAGGTTTTCTTTAAGTCTTCAACTTGATCCAGGATTTTCTCAGAAATCTTCATTGCATCTGCACCTTTTACTTTTGATATGGAAATGGTGACTGCAGGGTATTCCGATTGGTGAATAACACCCTCATCTGTTGTGCTTCCATAGCCAAAACTAACGTAGTTAGCTGGCGACTCAGGACCATCTTTTATTTCCGCAACTTGTTTTAGGTAAACAGGCATATTTTGTGACGTGCCAATGACTAAGTTTTTAACATCATCTGCACTACTTAAAAATTTACCGGTTGTTAAAAGATATTCGGTATCGTTAGCATTGAAATGACCAGATTGTGAACTGCCATTGTTGGCTTGAACCATTTGCATAATGCTCAACGGATCTACATTCAACTCTGCCATTTTGCCCTTATCCAAAATAACCTTCAACTGACGGTTTCTTCCACCAATTACCGTGGTTATAGAAACATCCTTTATTTTTTTAATATCCGTAGAAAGTTCCTCACCTATTTGACGCAACTCGTAATCATCGTACGTTTCACTCCAAAGTGTTACGCCCAGCATGGGTACATCGTCAATAGATCGTGTTTTAACCATGGGTTCATAGATGCCATTAATAAACATATCTCTATGTTTCATTAACTCATCATAAAGCTTTACATAGGAGCGTTCAGTATCTTCACCCACATAAAACTGAACAATAATCATGGCTTGACCGTTCATGGCCATAGCATGGATATGCTCAACACCTTTAATATTGGAAATGATTTTTTCCAAAGGTTTTACAACCCTGTTTTCGACTTCTTTTGGCCCAGCTCCTGGGTAGCCAACCATAACGTCGGCCATTGGAACAATGATTTGAGGCTCTTCCTCTCTTGGTATTAATGTAGAACTGTAAACGCCAATAATCATTAATGCTATCATCAACAAAATGGTCAACTTTGAATTGATGAAGAAATTGGCTATGCGTCCTGCGAATCCTTTTTCCATAATATGTGTTCCCTTCTTATTTCCCAAAAGGGGAAATTTTATTGGGCTATTTTTTAATTTATACTAAATTCAATAATCTTAATAATAGTTGATATAGCTTACTGCACGCTCACCTTAGCGCCATTGAACAACCTTCCTTCAGCCGAAATAATGTAACCTTCATCTGCACTTAAACCAGATAACACCTCAACTTGATTTCCAAAAGTTCTTCCTAAACGTACCCAACGTAAAATAGCCGTATTACTTTGGCTAACCGTATAAATTCCGGTTAGTTGGCCGTTAGTTACAATAGCATCTAGCGGCACTAAAACAATTTGAGCTTTAGTTTGTTTTTCAACTGGAAACTGCACCGTTGCAAACATTCCCGAAAGAATGTTCGCGTCGGTTTTGTCCAAATCTATTTTAACCAAATATTGCCCACCTGTATGTTTTGCCGAAGCACTGACCTCGGTTACTTTTCCTTTAAGTGTTCCATCAATAGATTTTACTAAAACATCTACTACAGTGCCTTTCTTAATTTTGGAAATTTCCGTTTCAGGCACCATGGTAATAACTTCAAAAGTTCCTGGAGATTCCACAGAAATTAAAGGCTGACCGGGGTTTGCCATATCACCTTCTTTCACTGTCTTTAAGGTAACCACACCATCAAATGGCGCTCTAAGGTTAGAATAGGCGAACTGTGCGTTTACTTCATTCTCCATTTCTTTGGCTGCACTTAAACGGGCTTTTGCCATTTCAAAATGCGCTGTCATATCGTCCATTTCCTTTTGTGAAGCACTGTTATTGGCAAATAGACTTTTAAAACGGTTATAATCCTTTTCAGCATTATTAAAAGCGGCGGTTGCCTCAGTAATACTTGCATTAACCTGTGCTTTTTTAGCCTGTAAATCTGTATTGTTAATGGTGATAAGCAATTGTCCTTTGTTTACTTTATCACCAACATTAACATGTACTTTATTTACAAAACCCATCATTCTGGTGCTTAAATCAGCACTATTTGTGGCTTGCACTTTTCCGCTTGCACTTAAAAATGCGTTACTTTCGTTGGCCTTAACTTGGGCAACTGTTACCTGTATTGCCGGAGCATTATCTGCAACAACTTTTTTATCTTCCTTTCCGCAGCTTGCTATCATTACGGTTAGTGTTAGTGCTGCTACTGTATTTATTATTTTCATTTTAAATCTGTTTATAATTTAGGTGTCAATTGTGCTCAACCTTAAAATCAAGCACAGTTTCTAGTTTGTTATTTGGTTAAAAATTGTAAATAGGCCAACGCATAGTTGTATTCAAATATGGTTTGGTAGTATTCCAATTGTTTTTGGGCATATTGTGTTTCTGCCATTAATAAATCAGATGTTTTTTCCAACCCCTCTCTAAATCGGTTCGTTCTAATTCGCAATGATTCTTCAGATTGTGCCAAGGCCAAAGTGTTTAAGTTTAACTTGTTTTCAGCATCGGTAAACGTACGTTTGGCTTTGTTGAATTCTAAATTGCTTTTTGAAACATATTGCTCATATTCCAATTTAGATTTTTCAAATTCCGCTCTACTCTTTTGGGCTTTTCCAAAACGTTTTGAACCTTGGAAAATATCCCAAGACAACTGCGCCCCGAACATGTAGCCATTGCTATTGCCCTGGAAAATTTCATCGTCATATAAGAAGTAATTTCCAAAGGCATTCAATCGAGGCAAAAACGCCATTTTATCAGATTGGCTCATGGCTTTATAGGCATCGGTTGCCATAGCCATAGCTTTAATATCCGAGCGATTCTCTGAAATCATGGCCATTTCAATAGTTGGAGACGATACACTCAAACTATCGGTTGGTTTGTAAACGGCATCGGTTTCATCATTCATTAAAAAAGACAGATAATTAGAGGCATTCAGCACATTACTTTTGGCCATTTGCAACTGGTTTTGTACTTCGGTTACTCGAACCTCCACGTTTAATACATCGGCGCGTTGCAAATAACCTTGATTAAAACTGTTGTCTGCCAGTTTTTTATTGGCGTTGGCAGCTTCCAAAGCTTTCTCTAAAACGGCAACACCTTTGTAGGCCAATTGCAATTGCATATAAGCTTTATCTACTTCAAATTCCAGATACTCAGATGTACGTTGCGTTTGTAACGACATGGCATCCATTTTTGATTTTGCCGCCTTGCGCTGATAAAAACCATCAAAATTGAGCAATGGTTGCTGAATTTCCAGCTTGGTTTCAAAATTCTCAATCTGGGATGGGTCGTTTAACAATGCTGGATTGAAATCGTTTGCTGTTAAAATTTCCTGGTTCACTTTTGAGCCAAATGCCATTAATGGATTTGTAGTGGCCATTCCGGTATGGCTGGCTGTAATATTTGGCAAGAAAACCGCATTGGTTTGACGGTAATCTGCTCTGGCCTGTTTGAATTCTTCCGCAGAAATCTTTAAGGACACGTTATGTTCTGATACTTTAATTAAAGCCTCAGTTTTGGTTATGGCAACTACATTTTGTGCCTCAAGACCAAATGACCAAAACAAAAACGATAAAGTAATTAAGTAATATATATTTCGCATGTATTGTTTTATTTATTTGGCGCAAAATTATATCAGTAAATCGGGTGAGTGCGTAACAAAGGTTACCAAGGTGAATTTTTTCTAGAATTTTAGATTCCAAAAAATCATAAATCACTGAAAAAGAGCGATGTTCAAATTATTTTAAAGAAAATTAAACATCTTCAAAAAAATATTTTCAATTCAAAAAAACACTAATTTTGTTTAAAATTTATATTGCTGAATGCTACGTTAATGCAAAAATATATTGTTGTCAATCAACCTGAAAAGTGGAATTTTTCGATTGAGCATATTACCGTTATTTCTTCTCAGGATTACTTAACGAACCCCAAATTTTCATTGCTGAAAAAAGCTCGGATTTTCAATCTATGTAAAGACTACAACTACCAATCCAAAGGCTATTACGTATCGCTTTTGGCCGAGGCACGTGGGCATTTGCCTATTCCAACAGTAAAAAACATTGTTGATCTAAAAAACTTAAAACTGGTGAGAATTGTTTCGGATGAATTTGACGACATCATTCAGCAAAGTTTAAAAAACATAAAATCCCGCGAGTTTACTTTGAGCATTTACTTCGGACAAAATGTGGCCCAAAAGTATAAAGAGCTTAGCAACTTGTTTTATAGACATTTCCAAGTGCCATTTTTTAGGGTGAAATTTAATTACACCACGAAATGGAACATACAAAGCGTTAAGGTAATTTCAGAAAGCGAAATTCCAAACGAACATTTGGAAAGTGTGCATCTATTTGCCAATCAGTACTTTTCCAAAAAAAGGTACGATAAGCCAAAATTAATAACCAGCGATTTTGATTTGGCTATTTTGGTAAACCCAAACGATCCTGCTCCGCCAAGCAACCCAAAGGCTTTAAAAAAGTTTATTGAGGTTGCCGAAAAGATGAATATTTACGCCGAAATTATTGAACCCAAAGATTTAACTCGCTTATCGTCATTTGATGCACTGTTTATTAGGCAAAGCACCGAAGTAAACAACGAAGCCTACGCCTTTGCCCGTAAAGCACAGCAAGAAGGTATTGCGGTGGTTGATTATGCCGATGCCATACTAAAATGCTGTAATAAGGTTTATATGGCCGAAGCCTTGGAAAATGCCAATATAGACACCCCAAAGACCATCATTGTGCATAAAGACAACCTTAGCGAGGTTTTGAAACATACAGGTCTACCATGCGTGCTTAAAGCTCCGGATTCTACCTTTTCATTTGGTGTAAAAAAGGCCAAAACTGCCGAAGAATTCAGCTCACTAGCAAGCAGTATGCTCAAAGAATCTGATTTAATTATTGCCCAAGAGTTTTGCCCTTCTGATTACGATTGGCGTATTGGCATTATAGATGGTAAACCCTTTTATGCCTGTAAATATTACATGGCCAAAGGTCATTGGCAAATATATAATTGGAAAGCCAAAAATAAACACGATCAGGATGGTGACGCCGACTGTTTACCTATTGAAGAAGTACCAAAAAAGGTGATAAAAATGGCTGTTAAATCAGCCAAACTAATGGGCAAAGGGCTCTTTGGCATTGATATAAAAGTTGTGGACGGAAAACCGATGGTAATTGAAATAAACGATAATCCCAATATCGATTTTGGTGTTGAAGATGCTTTTTATGGCGATTTGGTTTATTCTGAAATATTGATGGCGTTAAAATCTAGACTGGACTAACATGGGCAAGAAATATCATTTATTTGAGGTTTTTGGTATTGAATTGGAATATATGTTGGTTGGCCGTTCCAATTTAAAGATTATGCCTGTTGTAGATCAACTGCTTACTTTGAAAAACGGTGAATTAACCTCGGATGTTGATAATGGCACTATTGCGTGGAGCAATGAATTGGTTGCCCATGTGGTAGAATTAAAGACCAATGGGCCTACAAAAAACCTAAATGCACTTTCTGAGGAGTTCCATAAAAATATAATGGAAATCAACACCTTATTGGGTTCCGAAAACTGTATGCTCTTGCCAACAGCGGCCCATCCTTTTATGAATCCATTAACCGAAACCACGCTTTGGCAGCATAGCTATAGTGAGGTTTATGCTTTATACAATCGTATTTTTAATTGTAAAGGGCATGGCTGGAGCAACGTACAGAGCACCCACATCAACCTTCCGTTTTATGATGATGCTGAATTTGAAAAATTACATGCTGCCATTCGAATTGTTTTACCCTTAATTCCAGCATTATGTGCTAGTTCGCCAATTTTAGAAGGACAAAATACAGGGTTTAAAGATACTCGATTGGAATATTACAAAACCAACCAAAAGGAAATTCCGGAAATGACTGGACACGTTATTCCAGAAAATATCTTTTCCAAAAAAGACTATGAAAATATTATTTTCAACCCAATCAATAAGGCCATAAAACCTCATGATACCGAACATATTTTAGACCATTATTTCTTGAATTCCCGTGGTGCCATAGCCCGTTTTGATAGAAGTGCCATTGAAATAAGGTTAGTGGATATACAGGAATGCCCCATGGCAGATATTGCTATTTGCGTACTCATTATTGAAGTTTTAAAACTTTTGGTCTCTGAGAAATTATCAACTTTGGAACGTCAAAAAATATTTGAAGTAGTGCCTCTTTTCGATATTTTGAATTCATGCATCAAATACGGTGAAGATGCCATTATTTCAAATTTAGCGTATTTGAAGCTCTTCGGAATTAACAAAGCATGCAACTCTCAAAACATTTGGAAACACCTTTATAGTTTGGTTAAACCAGATATTGAAGACATGTACCATCAAGCCATAGAAACCATTTTAAACCGTGGCACTTTATCAACCAGAATATTAGATGCGCTGGCTGGTAACTTTTCAGAGTCCAACATTAAAAAGGTCTATTTTGAATTGGCACAATGCCTTCAAAAAAATAAAATGTTCACTCCGTGAAACTCGTTTTAACCTGTGAACACGGAGGAAATGTTATTCCCGAAGGTTTTAAAGTATATTTTGAAAAACAGGAAGCCCTTTTAAACTCTCATCGAGGTTATGACTTGGGTGCGCTTGATTTGTTTCATCACTTAAACCCTTTGGCCGGTTATACTTTACATTCTGAAACCAGCCGACTACTTATTGAATTGAACCGATCGTTACACCATCCCAAATTATTTTCAGAATTCACCAAATCCCTTTTAAAAGCCGAAAAAGAGCAACTTATAAACACCTATTATTTACCGTATAGAGTTGCTGTAGAAAACACAATCCGTGGTTGGATTAATCAGAGTGAAACCGTTTTACATGTTTCAGTGCATTCGTTCACGCCCAATCTTAACGGTATTGAACGTAACTGCGATATTGGGTTGTTATTTGATTCACGTCGAAATGGCGAAAAAGCATTTTGCAAGTTTTTCAAAGAAGATATTTTGAGCAAAGACCCAAATTTAAAGATTCGTTATAATTATCCATATTTAGGAAAAGCCGATGGGTTTACAACCCATTTACGTAAACAATTCCAAAATAATTATTTGGGTATAGAATTGGAAGTAAACCAAAAATATGCAATCAAAAATATTTTTCCTGAGGAATTAAAGCTTATTTTGTTTTCTGCTATAAAATCGGTATTGCAGAGTCACTTTTGATTTATAACTTGGCTTAATAAAAAATTTCTATTACATTCGGTTAATTATCGATATAAATAATTAACCTTAAAGTTGTGCTTTATTATGACAAACCGTTAACCAATGATAAAATTCTTTAGAAAAATTAGACAAAATTTAATTTCAGAAGGAAAAACTGGAAAGTATTTGAAATATGCAATTGGTGAAATAGTACTCGTTGTCGTTGGAATTTTAATTGCATTAAGTATTAATAATTGGAATGAAGCAAGAAAACTCAAAAATCAGGAACTAAAATATCTTTCGGGTATTAAATCTGATATGGAACTTACCATAATTGAACTTGAAAATTATACTAATCTGAGAAAGACATCAATTAATTCTGCGAAAACTATCATTCAAATGTTCAATAATGAAAATGAGCCTACTCTCGATGAATTTAATTTCCATAACTTAAATGTTCAGATTTGGTCTCCTTTTAAGAAGAATGATAACACTTATCAAGAATTAATAAACTCAGGAAATTTTGCCATTATTTCTAATGACTCCATAAAGGATATTTTGCTTAATATACAGCTAGTTTACAAGGAAATAGAATTCATAGAAAGTCATATGTACAAAGATTTCGAAAATTACATGTTCCCAATTTACTTCAGCACAGCAGACCTTGAATCAGATATTTCAAATTATACACATCAAGTGTCGAATGGAACTCAAGGAGATAGAACAGAACTTTCTAGAGAAAAAATCGAATTACTATTGAAAAACCAAACATTTAAAAATGGTTTTGTACTGTCTAAATTTAACAATAACCTAGTTATTGGTGAGTACAAGAAAATGAAAGCCCTGTCTGAAAAACTATTGGATATAATTGACTCAAAAATAGCGAAGAATAAATAACGAAAGCACAACAAAAAACATAGTGCATGCCGCGGTTAGCAATAGAAAGAAAAGAAATAGTAAAATTGAAAATCAACAAAGAAAATTATTGAACAAAGTGCTGCACGCATCATATTCGAACTGTTAAACTGACTTTTCCAAAAAACTACAACTTCAACAGTAAATTAGGATTCGGGCAATTGGCTTTATAAAATTCTAAATCGGTTTGGCTGCAAACGCCTGGGTAATCACCCATAAAACCTTGGATATCTTTTATAATCTGCAAATGTAAGTGTGGTGGGTAGTCGCCATTAACTTTGGCATCTCCCAATGTGCCCAAACAATCGCCTTGTTTAAAAGTTTGACCTATTTTCAATTTAGCCATAGATTCTAAACTTAAATGTCCGTAAAGGGTATAAAATGCCTCATCTTCAATTTGGTGTTTTAAGATGATGGTTGGCCCATAATCGCCATAATTAGCATTGTTTTTAAAACTGTGTACTTCGCCATCCAAAGGTGCAAAAACAGCAGAACCTGCTTCGCTCCACAAATCAATACCCAAATGAATATTACGGGCTTCTGTATTTTGCTTATTAAAATGTATACTCCGTTGGTAAATGGTTCTGACTTCCAAATACCCTCCATAAGCCACTAAAGCATTGTGGTTTTTGATGTGTTCCGAAATGTAAGTTCCCAACTTTTCAGAAGATGAAACATCAACCTTCTTTAAATCACCGTTAGATTCAGACAAATCTAAAGGCACATATTTTTCTTTCGGAATGCTTGTATCCAATACAAACAATGCCTCCGAACTAATTTGATTTAAAAACTGTGAAAACTCATGGGGTTGCATACATTCAAAAATAGTAAACTAGCTCACTACTTCAGCATACAAATCGATCTTTCGGCTTGCTTTGCAAGGTGTTTTCAAAGAAAATACATTTCTTTTCAACCAATGCTCAAGATGACACGACTTCTCCATAAAGGTCGAAGTCTTCGGCTTCAATAATTTTAACGGTGGTAAACTCGCCTGTTTTTAAATAGGTTTTGGTGGCGTCTATAAGCACTTCGTTATCCACATCTGGAGAATCAAACTCGGTGCGACCAATAAAATAATTGCCTTCTTTTCTATCAATAACTACTTTGAATTCCTGTCCGATTTTTTGCTGGTTCAATTCCCATGAAATCTGCGATTGAATTTCCATTATTTGGTTGGCACGGTCAATCTTTACTTCTTCTGGCACATCGTCTTCCAAATTATAGGCATGGGTATTTTCTTCGTGACTATATGTAAAGCAACCCAAACGCTCAAAACGCATATCTTTAACCCACTGTTTCAACTCTTGAAAATGTGCTTCAGTTTCCCCAGGATAACCCACAATCAGTGTAGTACGGATAGTCATTTCAGGGACTTTTGCCCTAAATTCCTCTATCAACTTAGTGGTCTTTTCTTTTGTTGTACCGCGACGCATACTTTTTAAAATATCATCTGAAATATGCTGCAACGGAATATCTAAATAATTGCAGATTTTTGGCTCCCGGTTCATAACATCCAACACATCGGTTGGAAAACCCGTTGGAAAGGCATAATGCAAACGAATCCATTCTACACCTTCAACTTTAACCAAGGCTTCTAGCAATTCCGCTAAATTTCGTTTTTTGTATAAATCGAGTCCGTAATAGGTTAAATCCTGCGCAATTAAAATAAGTTCCTTTACACCATTGGCTGCCAGTTTTTCAGCTTCAATAACAATGTCTTCAATGGGCTTACTCCTATGTTTTCCGCGCATTATAGGAATGGCACAAAATGAACATGGCCTGTCGCAACCTTCAGCAATCTTCAAATAAGCGTAGTTTTTTGGTGTGGTGGTTAAACGTTCGCCGATGAGTTCATGTTTATAATCAGCTCCAAGAGCTTTAAGTAAACCTGGCAATTCGGTAGTGCCAAAATACTCATCCACATTCGGGATTTCCTTCATCAAATCTGGTTTGTAGCGCTCACTTAAACAGCCTGTTACAAAAACCTTATCTACATCGCCTTCTTCCTTTTTTTGAACATATTCCAAAATGGTATTGACGCTCTCCTCCTTGGCATTATTGATGAATCCACAGGTATTGATAACCACAATATTGCCCTCTTGCTCATGCACTACATCTTTTCCACTGGCTTTCAATTGCCCCATCAACACTTCGCTGTCGTAAACATTTTTACTACAGCCCAGCGTAACAACATTAATCTTATTTTTCTTAATCGATTTTGTGCGCATATATGTTCTTATAAATCTGGGCGCAAAGGTACGCAATGATATTGGAATTTTAAATCCCAAAATGTGAGGCTGAATTGAAAGGTTTTAAGGCTTATTTAAAAAACGAATCTACAAACTCAAACTTATTAAACACTTGTAAATCCTCAATGCCTTCACCAACACCAATGTATTTTACAGGAATCTGGAATTGGTCTGAAATGCCAATAACCACGCCACCTTTAGCGGTTCCATCCAATTTGGTTACAGCCAAAGAAGTTACCTCAGTCGATGCAGTGAATTGCTTTGCCTGCTCGAATGCATTTTGCCCTGTGGATCCATCCAATATCAATAAGACATCGTGGGGAGCATCGAGAACCACCTTTTGCATCACGCGTTTTACCTTGGTCAATTCATTCATTAAGTTTACCTTATTATGCAATCGTCCTGCAGTATCTATGATAATGACATCGGCATTTTGGTTGACCCCAGATTGAAGCGCATCAAAAGCCACAGATGCTGGGTCGCTACCCATATTCTGGCGAACCATGGGCACATCTACCCTATCCGCCCAAACCTGAAGTTGGTCTATAGCAGCGGCTCTAAAGGTATCGGCCGCACCGAGTATCACTTTTAAGCCCTTCTTTTTAAATTGATAAGCCAATTTACCTATGGTTGTGGTTTTTCCAACACCGTTTACGCCAACCACCATAAGCACATAAGGCGTTTTATTTCCGCTTTCTAGTTTTGGCAAATCTGGAATCGTAAAATCGCTTTCTTCTCCAGAATTGGTTTCACTCAGCAACGCGGCAATTTCTTCACGAAGTATTTGGTTGAGTTCGTCCGTTCCCAAATATTTATCTTTGGCAACGCGTTCTTCAATGCGCTCAATAACCTTCAAGGTAGTATTTACACCAACATCGCTCGTTACCAACACTTCTTCCAAGTTATCTAAAACCTCATCGTCAACTTTCGATTTTCCGGCCACGGCCTTACTAAGCTTCCCGAAAAAACTGGTTTTAGATTTTTCCAATCCTTTATCTAAGGTTTCCTTTTTTTCTGAGGAAAATATTTTTTTAAAAAGACTCATTGTTCCATTTGTTGTTTATTCTTGGAAGCTATTACTTCATATTTGAGTAAGCAATCCACCAAAACTTTATTTTCAATTTTCTTACCAAATATTGATTTACTGCATTTATGGCAGAAAACGTTCAAATATAAAATAAAAAAAGCTGCTTTCTGAATGAAAGCAGCTTATAATATCTTGAAACGATACCTTTTAATTTTTCTTTAAAAAGTCGTCAACTTGTTCTGGACTCATAATAGACTCAACAAACATGTAAGCCCCTGTCTTTGGCGACTTTACCATTTTTATTGCTTTAGTTAATCTTTTAGATCCTGTTTGTAATGATGCTACTGCTTTCTTTGCCATGACTTACTATTTTATCTCTTTGTGAACTGTCATACGTTTAAGGATAGGATTAAATTTTTTAATCTCCATTCTTCCTGGCGTATTCTTTTTATTTTTTGTAGTAACGTATCTAGAAGTTCCTGGTTGACCAGACTCCTTGTGCTCTGTGCACTCTAATATTACCTGTATTCTATTACCTTTCTTTGCCATGTCTTATAACTTATTAAATGCAGCTACTATTTTAAAAATCCTTTAGATTTTGCTTCTTTAATTGCTGCAGAAATACCAATTTTGTTGATTGTTTTTAAAGCAGATGTAGAAACCTTTAAAGTTATCCAGCTGTCTTCTTCTGGAATGTAAAAACGTTTCTTCACTAAATTCGCGTTAAATTTGCGTTTAGTTCTGTTTAATGCATGAGACACGTTGTTTCCAACCATAGCCTTCTTCCCTGTAAGTTCACAAACTCTTGACATTATATATAACTTTAAATTCTTTGTTTCTTAAAATCGAGGTGCAAATATACAAATTCTTTATATTATGCCAACCTAAATTTTATCAATTTTTAAAAATTTCTTTTAGGAGCATTTCCAAGGCTTTATTCACTGCCTTGTTTATAACTTTTAGGCGAAGATTTCCGAAGTTAAATTCTTTGGAATAAACTCCGTTTTTTGTAGCAATAGCAATAAAAACCGTACCTATTTCGGCTTTGGAATCACCTTTTGTTGGGCCAGCATTTCCTGTAGTTGCAATGGCATAATCTGATTGAAATAATTGAAGCGCATTTTCGGCCATAGATTCTACAACGGGAGCACTTACCACCGAATGGGCGTCAATCAAGGTTTTTGAAACGTGTAAAACATTAATTTTTGATTGGGTTGCATATGTAACTACACCACCCTTAAAAAAGGCAGAAGCACCTGGGTTTATTGTAAATCTTTCAGCTACGGCACCACCTGTACAACTTTCGGCAATGGCCAAAGTTTTGCCCAGTTTGGTAAGCTGTTTGGCAATAACAATTTCCACTGAGCCTTCTTCATCTTCAAAACCGGCAAATTCGTCTTTTATGTACGGAATAACTTTATCAATCTGTTCCTGAACCTCATTTTTAAGTTGAACCTCATCAAATCCCTTGGTTGACAAACGCAAACGCATTTGACCCAAATTTGGTAAATAGGCCAATTTAATATGCTTGGGCAGCGCATCTTCCCAAGGTTCAATTCTTTCCGCCAATGCACTTTCACCAAGGCCATAAACCATAAGGGTTCTGTGAAGGATGTATGGACGATGGTATTTATCTTTAAGTTTTGGAAGTACTTCAAATTCAACTAAAGCCATCATTTCATAAGGCACCCCCGGAAGGGAAATAAAAACCTTATCACCTTTATCCATCCACATACCTGGCGCCGTACCTAACCTATTCATCAGCGGTTTAGCCTTTGATGGTATCAAAGCCTGGTCTCTATTAACTTGAAGCAACTGGGTTCTAACGTGTTGTTTCCAAATGGATTCAATATTATCCAAAACCGATTGATCCCTAACGAGGATATCGCCAAAATATTCAGCTATAGTTTTTTTAGTGACATCGTCTTTGGTTGGCCCCAATCCGCCTGTAAGAATAACAATATCCACACGACCTTCAGCATCACTCAAAGCCTGTAGAATATGATCCTTATCATCTTGAACCGATGTAATTTGATAAATAGATACCCCTATTTTGTTGAGTTGTTTTGCAATGAAGGCAGAATTTGTATCTATAACTTGCCCTATGAGAAGTTCGTCGCCGATGGTTATTATTTCGGCTAACATGGCATTATAGGTTAAAATCTGATTTTATTTCAGCAACAGCCTTTTCTACCGCAGAAACAACAATATCCAATTCAGCAGAAACATCCAAATCGCGTTTTTCAAACTTACCCCAGTCCTGAACCTCGATTAAAGTATCCAAAACCCCCAATTCAAACAAATCGACGGTTGGTTTCATTTTATGGGCGGCTTGGTAAGCATTAAAATAATCCTTTTCTGCAACTGCTTTTTTTAATCGTTCGGCATCAACGGGAACCTCTTCCAAAAAAGCTTCGGCCAAGGATTTAACAAAATCCTCGTCGTTGTCTGCCAGTTCTCTTACCCTATGAAGTTTGTAGTTTAATTCCATTTATTTAACTGTTATCGAAAACATTTCAATGTCTTCCAAATATCCTTTTAGTTTATCGTTAGCAATAACTCTGCCTACTCCTGCTGGTGTTCCTGTAAATATAATATCTCCTATCTTTAAAGTGAAATATTTTGAAACATATTCTATTAATTCATCAATTTTCCAAAGCATGTGGCTTGTATTTCCATTTTGAACAATTTTATCGTTCTTTTTTAACGAAAATTCAATACTATTTATGTCACTAATGCTTTTTTTATCAATCCATTTACCAATTACGGCCGCACCGTCAAAAGATTTTGCTTTTTCCCAAGGAAGCCCTTTTGACTTTAATTGAGCTTGTAAATCGCGGGCTGTAAAATCTATGCCCAAACCAATTTCATCATAATATTTGTGGGCAAATTTTCTATCGATGTGTTTTCCAACCCTATTAATTTTCACCAAAACCTCGACCTCGTGGTGTACATCTTCAGAAAAATCTGGAATAAAAAAAGGCTGCTTTTTTAGCAAAATTGACGTATCCGGTTTTAAAAAGACCACTGTGTCCGTTGGCTTTTCGTTTTCCAACTCTTTAATATGTTCGGTGTAGTTTCTACCTATGCAAATAAGTTTCATTTCTAGACTTCTTAGATTTTTAAATAATTAGATTCTTAGAAACTAACCTAGCTTATTATTAAAATTTCTAAGTTTAATAGCTGTTAAAACCTTTTTCGTGTAAAGTGGAAAATCGGCATTAAGCAACCAACCAAAATAGCCAGGTTCATTTTCCAACACTTCTGTAACCAACCTACCTTTGTGTTTTCCAAAAGAAAAACATTCTTCTCCTTTTTTATTATAAGCAATAAAGCCAGCAAAGTCGGCAAACTTTTTTCGTGCGCTAAACTCGGCCAAAAATTTGGCATTGTTTTCAAGTTCGTCGTACATGGCAACTTGGGCCTTCAGAACTTCGTAAGTTGCTTTGGTATCAGCTTCGGCAGTGTGGGCATCATTCAAGTTTTCATTGCAATAAAATTTATATGCAGCACTTAAAGTACGCTGTTCCATTTTATGGAAAATAGTCTGTACATCAATAGCCAATCTGTTTTTCATATCAAAATCGACCTCTGCCCGCAACATTTCTTCAGCCAACAAAGGAATATCGAATCGGTTGGAATTAAACCCTCCCAAATCAGAATCCTTAATCATATTATAAATATCCTTGGCCAGTTCCTTAAACGTAGGCTCATTGGCTACTTTTTCATCGGTTATACCATGAATGGCCGTAACTTCTTTGGGAATTGGCATTTCAGGATTTACCAACCATGTTTTGCTTTCTTCCGTTCCGTTTGGATAGATTTTTAAGATTGAAATTTCAACGATCCTATCTGTTGTTATGTTAACCCCAGTAGTTTCTAAATCGAAAAAACATATGGGTTTTGTTAGGTTTAATTGCATTTTAAGGTTTTATGATTTGAAAAAACAATTGGTGGTTAATAAGTTTGACGTTAAACAAGCAATGTTATTATAAGGTAGAAGACATACAAGAAAAAAGAAATAAATGCAAGCCCAACTAGGTAATAAAATATTATCATCCCAGATTCTTTAAAAAAAGAGAATAATTTATTCAAAATATATTTAAATTTCCCTATTGCTATCCCAAGCCTCTAAATAGTCTTTTACAGCTTTTACAAACATGCCTCCAAGTGCTCCGTTTACAACACGGTGGTCATATGAGTGCGACAAAAACATTTTATAGCGTATACCAATAAAATCTCCTTCTGAGGTTTCTATTACTGCTGGCACTTTTCTTATTGCTCCCAATGCCAAAATGCCTACTTGAGGCTGATTGATAATAGGTGTTCCCATAATGCTTCCAAAAGACCCAACATTGGTTACCGTATAGGTTCCTCCTTGTACTTCATCAGGTTTTAACTGATTCAAACGTGCACGATTTGCCAAATCGTTAACCTTTTTGGTCATGCCCACTAAATTTAACTGGTCCGCATTTTTTATGACAGGCACAATAAGGTTTCCATCGGGTAATGCTGCAGCCATCCCCAAATTGATATTTTTCTTTTTAATGACGGAAGTTCCCTGAACTGAAATGTTCATCATAGGATAATCGCGAAGTGTTTTGGCAACAACTTCCATAAAAACAGGTGTGAACGTTAAGTTTTCACCTTCGCGTTTCAAAAAACCGTCTTTAACTTTATTTCTCCAGTTCCAAATTTTAGTGACATCGGCCTCAATAAAGCTTTGCACATGGGCCGATGTTTGCAAAGAATTGACCATATGTTCTGCAACAAGTTTGCCCATTCTGGTCATTTCTATAATTTCATCTTCACCGCTTGATAAAATAGGCTGTGCAGTTTCCTTTACATTTTCAGACTGTGGCTGTTTTGCCATGGGAGTTTCAACCTGTTTGGGCATTGAAACATTAGATGTTTCAACCTGCGTTCCACCACCATTTTCAATGTAATTTAAAATATCATTCTTGGTTACACGTCCATCTTTTCCGGTTCCTTTTATGGTATCCAACTCATACTGTGAAACACCTTCTTGTTTGGCTATATTTTTAACCAAAGGGGAATAAAACCTATCGCTACTTGAGATTACCGGAGCAATAGTTTCTTTGGCTTTTGTTATGGATTGGGTCAATTGTTCAACGGCCTTTTCTTCTTCTTTCGAAACCACTGGAACACTTTCCTGATCTAAATCACTAGTTTCGTCATCACCCTCGGTTTCTATTAAGGCCAAAACCTGTCCAACCTGTACCACATCGTCAACATTAAAAAACTTTTCAACCAAAACACCGTCAACTTCACTGGGTACTTCACTATCAACTTTATCGGTAGCAATTTCCAGAATGGGGTCGTCCATTTCAATAGTGTCTCCAACTTCTTTTAACCAAGATGTTATGGTTGCCTCAGCAACACTCTCTCCCATTTTTGGTAACTTCAGTTCAAATTTTGCCATATCTACAACGTAACGCCTTTTTTATTTAATTTCTTTTGCAAAATTACTAAAAAACAATATTTATTTTAAAATGTTATCAATAAAAACTACTCCAACATTATAACTTCACCCCTACTAAAACCATCATCGCTGCCGACAAGAAAACTTGAGCCATTTGGTAGAATTTTATAGGTTAGCTGTTTATTTTTTTTAAAATTCCGTTCCATAGTTTCAATAATAATCTTGTAAGAGAATTTGTTTCCGTTAAAAATGACCTCCACTTCACTTTCAAAATTACTTTCCAATTGGTTTTGCAAATGGATTGGACCAGATAAAACATCGGTTATTCGCTGGTCCATCTTATCTGATACAAAAACATAAGCGCTGACATTCTTAATTTTTTCTGGCTTTATTTTCCTAAAAACATAGGCCATTTTTATACCCAACCACACGAACAAATCGAATAAAACATTGGTTTTGAAGTGTTTCGTGTAAAATATTTGCATTGCTCCAAAAAACCGCTTAGCATACGATTTGTCTTTTAAAGTACTTTCTCCTTTAAAATGAATAGCTGTTATGGCTCCGTAATAGTAATTAGCATAACCTGCTCTTAAAATTCTATATGATAAATCGATGTCCTCACCATACATAAAATAATCTTCATCAAAACCTCGTACTTCATTGTAAACTTGTCGTTTTAAAAACATAAACGCCCCAACCAATATATCTATTTTGCCAATTTCATCTTGCCCGATATGATTGGCGTAATATTCTGAAGGATTGCCGAATATTTTTTTTACTGCTGCCCTTAGGTATGGTATATTGCGCTTACTTTCGGGCAGAAACAATCCCCCACCATTGATTAATTTACAGCCTATCGCCCCTAGTATTGTTTTTGATTCTGCAAACTCTAGCAATTTTTCAAAAGTATCTTCGGCAACAACGGTGTCTGGGTTCAAAATACATAAATACTCACCTTTTGCTTTTGAAACCCCAACATTATTCCCTTTTGAAAACCCTAAATTCTTCTTATTTTCAATAAGCGTAACTTGTGGAAACAAATCCTTAACCATTTGGCAACTATCATCCTCAGAATCATTATCAACCACAATGATTTCAGCATCCAGATTTTTTATGGCCGACTCGACACTTTTCAAACAAAGTTCTAAAAAATGGCGTACGTTATAATTTAATATGATTATGGAAAGTTTCACGAAAGCAGTTTAGTGTAATCGATTAATCTAAATTAAGATAATTAATGAAGTTGCTCTGTTTTTTCATAATCGATTAAGATTTCAACGAAGTTTCGAAAGGCACTCTATTAATAATGCTTCGACCTAACGTTATTTCATCGGCATATTCTAATTCATCACCAACAGAAATACCTCTTGCAATTGTGGACGTTATAATGTTGAAATCTTGAATTTGTTTGAAAATATAAAAATTGGTGGTATCTCCTTCCATGGTAGAGCTCAAAGCAAAGATAAGTTCTTTAACACTACCCAATTTCACCTTTTTAACCAAGGTCCCTATGTTTAAATCGTGGGGGCCAATACCATCCATTGGTGAAATTTTTCCTCCTAAAACATGATACAAGCCTTTAAAGGAACTTGTATTTTCTATCGCCATAACATCCCTAATATCTTCAACAACACATATAATATCTTTGTTTCTGCTAGAGCTTGAACATATTTCACAAAGTTCAATATCACTAATATTATGACATGATTTACAGAACTTTACTTCGTTGCGCATGGTTTGCAATGCTTGGACAAGTGCATTGGTTTGCTCTTTGGGCTGTCTTAACATATGCAAAACCAAACGTAAGGCTGTACGTTTACCAATGCCTGGCAATTGCGACATTTCGTTAACCGCGCGTTCCAATAGTTTAGAAGAAAATTCCATAGGCGCGAAATTAACACTTTTTGGCTCAAATTCAACAACAAATTAGCTTTGCTCCCTTAACTTATTTTGTATTTTGGCGAAATAAACATAAGGTTTTATGACTGCAACTCAAATACTATTATTAATCGCCGCCTACTTTACAGTTTTAATTTTAATATCCTATTTTACCGGAAAAGAAGACTCTAACGATGCCTTTTTTAAAGCGAACAAATCGGCACCTTGGTATTTGGTTGCTTTTGGAATGATTGGGGCATCGCTCTCAGGGGTAACTTTTATTTCGGTTCCTGGAATGATCGGCGGTCAGCAGTTTGCTTATATGCAGGGGGTATTCGGGTTTTTTGTCGGGTATTTGTTCATCCTACTTATTCTTTTACCAATATATTATAAACTCAATGTAACATCAATTTATCAATACCTCGAACAGCGTTTTGGAACAGTTAGTTACAAAACCGGTGCATTTTTCTTTTTGCTTTCGCGGGTTACTGGTGCATCATTTAGGTTATTTCTAGTGGCATTAGCGATGCAATACATTGTTTTTGAAAGTATTGGCATCCCTTTTTGGGCTACTGTTGTTATTTCCATTTTATTGATTTGGATTTATACAAATAGAGGTGGAATTAAAACTATCATTTGGACCGATACATTACAAACACTAGCAATGTTGACCTCAGTTGGTGTCGCCATTTATTTGATAAATGAAAAATTGGATTGGAATTTTGTTGGGTTTTTAAATTCCTATGAGTTTTCTGAAAGAGGAAAAATATTCTTTTTTGACAATCCCAACTCTACAACCTATTTCTGGAAATACTTTATTGGTGGTATTTTTATTGCTATCGCCATGACAGGATTAGACCAAGATATGATGCAAAAAAACCTAACCTGCAAAACCCCTTATGAATCCAAAAAAAATATGTTCACTATGGCTACATTACTCATTTTTGTGAACTTTTTCTTTTTATCACTTGGAGCTTTATTATTTATTTATGCCGATAAATTTGGATTACATATACCTATTGTTGATGGTAAAACCAGAACCGATTTACTATTCCCAGAAATAGCAATGAACCAAGGTTTGGGCACAGGACTGGCTATAACGTTCATTATCGGTTTAATCGCGGCGGCATACTCTAGCGCTGATAGCGCATTAACCTCCCTAACCACCTCATTCTCTGTTGATTTTTTAAACATTGAAAAACTCCCTAAAGAACAACAAAAACCCCTGCGCAAAAAAGTGCATGTTGGCGTTTCTATACTATTAATCCTTGTCGTAATTTTCTTTAATACTTTAGAGGGCAACGTAGTAAGCAACCTTTTCAAATTCGCCACGTTTACTTATGGTCCACTTTTAGGGTTATTCGCTTTTGGTATTTTAACAAAATACCAAATCAAGGACAACTACTCATGGATTATTGGTTTAGTTTCCATAATTATAAGTTATTTAATAACCCTTCTGCCTGAAAGTGTTATTGGCACCTATAAATTTCACTGGGAAATTTTACCGCTAAATGGACTTATTACATTTATCGGTTTAATATTGATTCGTAGCAAGCAACACTAGTGTACAAGCTTCTTCAAATGGAATATTTTTATCTTTTAAAATTCTGTAAAACTTGGGGTTTTCTGTTCCGGGATTAAAAATTACTCGCTGCGGATTTAACGAAATAATATAGTTGTAATACTCTTGCTGACTTTTTGATTTCAGATATAACGTTACCGTATGTATGCCTTTATACGGCATGAGTTCTGTATCAATTGAAATTCCCGCAACCTCACCTTTCTTTAAACCAAACGCAACAACTTCAATGTGGTTTGCCACCAACCGTTGTATGGCGTAGTTGGAATATCGATTGGGTTTTAGCGAAGCACCCAGCACCAAAGTTTTTTTCATCTTTTTAAATTAAAATAAGTATTGAAAGCCAAATTCCCATTAGGGGCTTTTTATGTTAAAATGCTGTTAATTGTCCTAAATATAGTAACAAGATTTAAAATTCCTCGTCTTGTAAATAATCATCAATCAAAAAATCAATCAAACCAAATGAAAAGAGTTCTCTTTTTGTGCCTATTATTGTTTTCAATTTCCATTAAGGCACACACTAAAAATCCCGATCCAGAAAACGCAAAGTTAGGCACCATAACTGGCACCGTTTTAGACGCTGCTTTACAACAGCCCTTACCCTATGTTAATGTAATTATCAAAAATCCTTCAGGCGAAACCGTCACAGGTGGAATAACTTTAGACGATGGCACTTTTGCAATTGAAAAAGTTGAAGAAGGAAGCCTCATTGTCAGTATTCAATACATCGGTTACAAAACAATTAACAAAAATATTGCTGTTGGAAAGAACAACTACAAAATAGATTTAGGAAATATTTTTCTTGAGGAAGAAGCGGAAGGCTTGGATGAAGTTACCGTAATTGCCGAAACCTCAACCATCCAACAAAAGGTTGATAGAAAAGTGATTACCATTGGAAAGGATTTGGCAGCCGCTGGAAGTGCCTCAGAACTTATGGTTGGTATCCCATCTGTTAGTCTTGATGCCCAAACAGGAGATATTAGCCTTCGCGGAAACCAAAATGTTCGTGTTATGGTTGATGGCAAACTATCCAACATCCCAACGGCTCAGTTGCTTAAGCAAATTCCTTCTACAGCAATTAAATCTATAGAATTAATTACCAATCCTTCGGCCAAATATAATCCGGAAGGCATGAGTGGTATCATCAATATAATACTTCATAAAAATACGTTGATTGGCTTTAATGGTGATGTTAGCATTGGCCTTACCCACCAAATTGAAGCCAAATTCAATAGCGCTGTCAACCTAAATTACAGAAACGGAAAGTTTAATTTTTACGGAAGCTACAGCAACAATATTTCCAAAAACCAAAATAGGGGAATTGTTAATAGGCCAGAAAACAATTCGGAGCAGTTCTTTAAGTTTTTAGATAAAAGAAATTCCCACTTATTTAAGGTTGGAGTTGACTATTACCTGGATGAAAAAAATACGCTCTCTGTTTTCACCACCCAGAACCCTTCGGTAAATAGTACCCGCGGAAAAACAGATGCTTTCTTTTACGATGACCCCTCTTTTAATCAAAGTCAACTTTTTCTATCGGAAAGTGACAATACCTCGTCGCAATATAATTTCGATTATAAACACGATTTTTCAAAAGATGGGCACAATATAGAACTGGAAGTAGATTACAATGATTTTATTGATGACAGACCTGCCGATTTCATTTTTCTTTTAGGTTCCAATCAAGATTACAGGGATTTTAACGATACCAAACGAAAAAGCACAACTATCAATTTAGATTATGTAAATCCGCTTACGGAAACCTCAAAATTGGAATTGGGTTTGCAGGCTCGCTTATTTAATTCAGATATAAAATACGCATCAACAGGTGAATCCCTAAACGCTAGTGGTGTTTTAAGACCCACTCCCAGTACAAATTTTGATTATACCAGAGATATTTACTCGGCATACGCGACGTTCAGCAAAGAAATTGGAAAATGGTCATACCAAGTAGGTGTGCGGGCCGAAAATGTTATAGAAGATGCCGTTGCGCTTTCGTCTGAAGCTGAGAGCACCGAAACTTTTAAAAATGACTATGTTCAAGTATATCCATCTGCATTTTTAACCTACACGGCTTCAGAAAAAAATTCATATCAATTAAGTTATAGTCGACGTGTTGATAGACCCGGGATTGGCCAGGTTAACCCCATAAAAGAGTGGAGTACCCCACTAGTTTCCTCCTATGGAAATATTAACTTAAAACCGCAATTTACCAACTCGGTAGAAGCCAACTATACACGCACATTGAATGAACGTAAGGGCACTGTAACTGCTGGTGTTTTTTACAGAAGGATTACAGACGATATTAACAGAGCGTTGTTCATTGACAGAACCGATGTTACTTCTGGGCGAGTGATATTGACCCATGATAATTTTGATGACGTTTCGGCTTATGGCGTTGAACTTTCATCGAATTACAGACCGGTAAAATGGTGGAACATAAACTCAAGTTTTGATTTATATTCCCAAGTTAATAGAGGTATTGCAGAAAACCTAACGGCTCCCATAGAAACCGCTACAATTGATGATATTGAAACCAAAATAGATGAGGTTGACAACGTTGCGTGGAACTTTAGAATGTATAACAATTTCAGTTTAAACAAAACTATTTCGCTAACTGCTTTTGGTTTTTACCGTGGCAAGAACAAAAGCATACAAATATTAAGGGAGCCTATGTATTTTGTAAACCTAGGTGCCCGTATTAGTTTTTCTGAAGGCAAAGGAACCTTAAGCTTCAACTACAACGACATATTCAATACCATGGAATTTGCATTTAACGGTAGCAAACCATTTCCTCAAATTGGTGCCTTTAATTGGGAAAGCAACACATGGAATGTTAGTTTGTCCTATAGATTCGGTGGTGGTAAGTACAGAGCTAAATCAAGAAAACAAAGGGACAATAACGTGGAGTCTAGCGGCGGCGGTTTCATTTAAGAAAACAAATAATATTTAATACTCAGCATATTAGTAGTTGATGGTTAGTGTACATGCTGATATTAAATAAAAACCCCTAAAACTAGTTAGTTTTAGGGGTTTGATTTTACTCAATTCAAGGCATTGGTTTCTTAAATGTTAAAATTTTTTCTTTACACAATAAAAATCAGTAACTTACGTTATAAGTTCATACAATCTAGCCAAACACGAATAATAATTATTTAGAGTTAGTCATCTACACATTTCAAAATTCGTATTTAAAGATTAGTATAATAAAAACTCGAAGCATTTGGCTTCGGGTTTTTTTTATCTGTTAAAAAAAGTTAAATCTTAAAATTCCGTGCAATAATATTGGACTTTTAACGTCTAATATACTAAGATTCTTCACATTAGTGTTAGTTGAAGTTGATTAATAGCTAGAAAAACCCGAAACTTTACAGTGTCGGGTTTTTCGTTTTTTGGTGATTTCAGGAATGAATTAACTCCATTTAATAATAGCGCTTGCCCAAGTGAATCCACTACCAAAAGCAGCCAAAACCACATTATCCCCAGGTTTTATTTTACCTTCTTCCCAAGCTTCAGTAAGTGCAATAATTACAGAAGCCGCTGTGGTGTTTCCGTACTTCATGATGTTATTGAAAACTTGGTCCTCGCGTAACCTAAATTTTTTCTGTATAAATTGAGCTATCCTTAAATTGGCCTGATGTGGAATGAGCATGTCAATATCTTCCTTTTTCAATCCGTTTTTCATTAAACCTTCCATAATTACTTCGCTAAAACGGACAACGGCATGCTTAAAAACAAAAGTGCCATCCATATATGGAAAATAGGACGTATCGTCTGGGTTCTCCAAAATTTCTGGAACCCAATGGGCAATACTTGGCCCTTCAACCATCAATTTATCGGCATACTTTCCTTCGCTGTGCAAATGGGTTGACAAAATGCCTTTAGTTGTGTCTTCTTCCCTTGAAAGCACGCAGGCCCCCGCGCCATCACCAAAAATAACGGTTACGCCCCTACCCCTTGTTGTTTTATCCAACCCGTTACTATGATATTCTGCTCCTATAACCAATATATTCTTGTACATGCCTGTTTTTATAAATTGGTCGGCCACAGAAATGGCATACACAAATCCAGAGCATTGGTTTCTTACATCCAGGGCACCAACTGTTGGCATATCAAGCATATCTTGAATTTGAACGCCACAGCCAGGAAAATAGTAATCTGGACTTAAGGTGGCAAACACAATAAAATCAATACCATCCTTGGTTAAACCAGAACGCTCTATGGCCATTTTCGCCGCTTTAGCACCCATAACCGCAGAGGTATCATTACTTCCTTCTTTTATCCACCTGCGTTCCTGAATGCCTGTCCGCTCCTGAATCCATTCATCATTGGTATCCATCATTTTGGACAAATCATCATTGGTCACCACGTTGTCAGGAACATATTTACCTAAACCTATAATTTTAGAATTGTACATAACTTTTTTTCGTTTAGTCATACAAAATACAACAACTACCAATATTTTCAAATTATAAAATTTAAAATAAAATCATTTTTAATGCCAGTTTGTCACCTTTAAGTAATTGGCATTTTTGTTGCCTTATGAGGAGCATATCAAAAACAACAATAAAACATTATAAATCATGACAAAAGGAAACATTAATGTATCGGTAGAGAATATCTTTCCACTCATTAAAAAATTCTTGTATAGCGACCACGAAATCTTTTTACGTGAGTTGATCAGTAATGCTACCGATGCCACGCTTAAACTAAAACATTTAACCAGCATTAGTGAAGCAAAGGTTGAATATGGCAACCCAAAAATTGAAGTTAAAATAGATGAAAAAGGAAAAAAACTTCACATTATAGACGAAGGTGTGGGTATGACAGCCGAGGAGGTTGAAAAATACATTAACCAAATTGCGTTCTCTGGTGCGGAAGAATTTTTGGACAAATACAAAGATTCAGGAAAAGACACCGGTATCATTGGCCATTTTGGTTTAGGGTTCTATTCTGCCTTTATGGTTGCAGATAAAGTTGAAATCATCACCAAATCATATAAAGATGAACCTGCAGCGCATTGGACTTGTGATGGTTCTCCAGAGTTTTCATTAGAGCCTGACGAAAAAACGGAGCGAGGTACTGAAATTATTTTACACATTTCTGAAGGTGAAAAAGACTTCCTTAAAGAAAGTAAAATCAGAGAACTTTTATTGAAGTATAATAAGTTCATGCCCATTCCAATCAAATTTGGAACAAAGGAAATAAACGATCCTGATCATGAACCGGCAACAATCACAGACAAAGATGGCAAGGAAACTAAAGAGCCGCAAAGAAAAATAACAGTTGATAACATTATAAATAACCCAAACCCAGCTTGGACCAAGCAACCTACCGATTTAAAAGATGAAGATTACAGCAGCTTTTATCGTGAGTTGTACCCTATGCAGTTTGAGGAGCCTTTATTTCACATCCATTTAAATGTAGATTATCCATTTAATTTAACAGGGATTTTATACTTCCCAAAGCTGTCCAACGACATGCAAATCCAGAAGGATAAAATACAATTGTACCAAAACCAAGTATTCGTAACCGATAATGTAGAAGGCATCGTTCCCGAGTTTTTAACTATGCTTCGCGGTGTTATAGATTCTCCTGACATTCCGTTAAATGTATCGCGTTCTTACTTGCAAGCCGATGGTGCCGTTAAAAAGATTTCATCATATATCACCAGAAAGGTGGCCGATAAGTTAAAATCATTGTTCAATAACAATCGTGAGGATTTTGAAAAGAAATGGGACGATATTAAAATCGTAATTGAATACGGTATGCTTTCCGAAGAAAAATTCTTTGAAAAAGCAGAAGCGTTTGCACTTTACCCAACGGTTGATGGTAAATATTATACTTACGAAGAGCTTTACAACAAAATTAAAGCGAAACAAACCGATAAAGACGATAAATTAGTGATTCTTTACGCTTCAGATAAAGATGCTCAGCACAGTTATATTGAAGCGGCCAAAGCGAAAGATTATGAGGTATTGCTGCTGGATTCTCCTATAGTTTCACATTTAATCCAAAAGCTTGAAACTAGTAAAGAAAATATTTCTTTTGCACGCGTTGATGGCGACCATATTGATAATCTAATTAAAAAGGATGACACGACCATTTCGAAATTGGATGACGACCAAAAGAAAGAATTGGATGAATTGTTGAAAGAAGTTATTCCTTCTGAAAAATTCATGGTACAATTGGAAGCTATGGACAGCAACGCGAATCCGTTCATCATTACCCAACCTGAGTTTATGCGCCGAATGAAAGAAATGCAACAAACTGGCGGTGGCGGTATGTTTGGTATGGGCAATATGCCAGAAATGTATAATTTGGTGGTGAACACCAATCACGAATTGGTAGGCGAAATTTTAAACACCAAAACCAAAAAGAAACAAGAGCGTTTAATAAACCAAAGTTTAGATTTGGCGCGCTTGTCTCAAGGTTTATTGAAAGGTGAAGAGCTTACAAACTTTATCAAACGTAGCTACGAAATGATAAAATAAGTTTAGCGTCATGCTGAACGTGTTTCAGTATCTCACAAATAATAAAAACCACTTTGTTTTCACAAAGTGGTTTTTATTTTCCCCTAAGGAGAACTACTTATTCTTAATGGCATTTAAAAGCAAATTCATGATATATATCATTTAAATATTTCCTTGGCTACCATACTTTTGATTTCAAACTCGAGCGGAAAAACCATGTGTTATTTTGAACTTCAAACTTAAAGTAATACAACTAAATATATCATCATGAACTCATTTATACCAAAGTTTTTGTTTTTATTATTTTCGATTTCATCATTAGCTCAATCTGGACACATCATGCAAGGGGTAGGCTCTGTTAATATGTCTATGGGGGGCGCCGCAACGGCCCAGCCGTTGGACATTTCAGGGGCGCTACAATGGAACCCAGCCACTGTTTCCACATTTGACGGAACCATCTTAAATTTTGATATTGGGCTTTTCTTTTCATCTCCTACTTTATATTCTACAGTACCAGAATTTGATAATTCGGGGCAGCCAACAGGAAATTTCTTTTCTGGAATGACAGAAGATGACAGAGGTATTTCCCCAATGCCTGCTTTAGCTCTTGTTTGGGGCAAAGAAGACAGCAAACACACTTTTGGTTTTTCCGCTTTTGGCATTAGCGGTTTTGGCGTTACATTTCCAGAAAGTATGACCAACCCTATTAATATGCCCCAAAGCATGGGTGGGTTTGGCAGAATTGAATCAGATTATATGCTCCTACAAATTGGGCTTACCTATGCCTATGAAATAAGCGATAAGTTTTCAGTGGGTGTTCAACCCACATTCAACTTCGCCTCCTTAGAACTCATGCCAAACCCTACTGCAAATCCCAACGGGTCTGGCTACCCATCTACCGATAAAGCCACAGCAACAGGAATTGGTGCACAAATAGGCTTATTCTATGATAGCAGAACTGGCTTCAAAGCAGGTGCTTCTTATAAAACCACACAATCATTTCAGGATTTTGAATTTAATAATGTTCATTTAGATAATTCAACGGCCAGCAATTCATTTAACATGGATTATCCAGCTATTTATTCAGTGGGATTAGGCTATTCTAAATCTGATTTTGACATCGCTTTAGATTACCGTTTGGTAGATTATGAAAACACAGATGGTTTCTCCACAACAGGTTGGACACAAACGGCATCGGTTAAAGGATTTGGTTGGGAAAATATAGATATTATTTCAGTCGGTGTTCAGTACAAGGGTGTTGAAAAATTACCGCTTCGCCTTGGTTATACTTATAGCTCAAATCCTATAAATGAAGACGTGGCATTCTTCAACATTCCGGCAACAGCTATTATAAAAAATGCTTTTCAATTTGGTTTAACCTACGAAGCAAGTGAGCGTTTTTCTTTAAATGCCATGTATCATCATGGTGACAGCGGTGGTAAAACATCAGGACAAATTCTAAATCCTATGTTTGCACAAAGCTACCCACCTTATGGAGCTATACCAGGAAGCAACGTATCTTATGACATGACGACCGATTTGGTTATGGTTGGCTTTAAATACATTTTTAATAAATAAAACATAAGATAAATCCATTTCTATAGTTTATTAAGAATGTATTAAACCGCTTTGTTTTCACAAAGCGGTTTTTTTTGCGCAAGATTATAGTACATTTAAACAAAATTCAGAATTACCACATGAAATCATTAAAAATCTTTTTCCTTTTATTCATTCTGTCTCAAAACATTATTGGACAAAATGATTGGGAAAATCCAGAAATCTTCAAACAGAACAGAGAAAATGCCCATGCCTCATTTTACCCTTATTCTACTCATGAGAGCGCAATGGAAAGTGCCCCTAAGGAAGAGGAGTATATTCATTTTTTAAATGGAAAATGGAAATTCCAATATGCACCCAAAGCGTCAGAAAGAAATCTGGATTTTTACAAAGTAGGTTATGATGATAGCAATTGGGATGAAATTCCTGTACCAGGAAGCTGGGAGATGTACGGGTACGGTTACCCTAATTATACCAATGCAGACTATCCTTTTGACAGAAATCCACCGTTTATAAATGAAGCTCAAAATCCAGTTGGGTCCTATATTACTTACTTTAATTTACCTGAAACATGGGACAACAGAGAAATCTTCATCCAATTTGGGTCTGTAAAATCGGGTTACTACATTTGGGTGAATGGGCAAAAAGTTGGTTACAGCCAAGATTCTAAGTTGCCTTCAGAATTCAATATTACACCTTACTTAAAAGCTGGAAAAAACAAAATTGCCGTTCAGGTATTCCAGTTTACTGATGGAAGCTACCTCGAAGACCAGGATTTTTGGCGCCTATCTGGTATTCAAAGAGATGTTATTTTATTGGCCAGGCCCAAAACACACATTAATGATTTCTTTGCAAATGCATCACTGGATAAAAACTATGAAAACGGCATATTTAATCTAGAGGTTGATATAAAAAACACCCAGAAAAAGAAAGGAAAATATACCATTGCCTATCAAATATTAGATGATTCAGGGAATCAAATTGATGGCAACCAATCTTCTTTCGAGATGGGCAAAGGCACTAAAAAGATTAATTTCAGTGCTGAAATTACCAACGTTAAAAAATGGTCTGCCGAAACTCCCAACTTGTACAAACTAGTTTTAAGCCTGCATAACAAAAAAGGAGAATTGATAGAATCCACCACTATCAAAATCGGGTTTAGAAATTCAGAAATTAAAGGCGGACAACTATTGGTAAATGGCAAACCTATTCTTCTGAAAGGTGTAAATAGGCATGAACACAATCCTTATCACGGACATGTGGTAAACGAACAGGACATGATAGCCGACATCAAAACGATGAAGTTATTTAACATTAATGCCGTTAGGACATCCCATTACCCAAATGACCCGACTTGGTATAGGCTCTGCGATGAGTACGGACTATATGTTTATGATGAAGCCAATATCGAGTCGCATGGTATGGGCTATGAACCAGAACATACGTTAGCCAATAATCCTGCTTGGAAAGCAGCGCATGAAGAACGAATAGTCAATATGGTTGAAAGAGATAAAAACCATCCATCGGTTATTGTTTGGAGCATGGGAAACGAAGCCGGCACAGGACCAAACTTTTTAGCGGGCTATAATGCCATAAAAAAATTGGATGCTAGCCGCCCTGTACATTATGAACGCGCCGAAAGAATGACCGATTTAAAAGAACGGCACACAGATATCCAAGGCTTTATGTATGCGGAGATTGAATATATAAAAAACAGATGGTTGGAAACAGATAAAGAACGCCCTTTTATTTGGTGTGAATATTCACATGCCATGGGCAATAGCAATGGCAATTTTCAGGAGTATTGGAACTTGGTTTATTCGCATCCACAATTACAAGGTGGTTTTATTTGGGATTGGATGGATCAAGGTTTGGCCAAATACGATGAACAGGGCAAAAAATTCTGGGCTTATGGCGGTCATTTTGAACCCGAAGGCGTGCACCACGATGGCAACTTCTGTTTAAACGGTATTGTTGACCCCGACCTAAAGCCACACCCTGCGCTATTTGAGATAAAAAAGGTTTACCAAAATATTAAGTTCAAAAATATTGATGCCTCAAAAGGACTGATAAGTATAAAAAATGATAATTTCTTTACAAATTTGGATGGCTACATGGTTAAATGGGAACTTTTAGCCAATGGTACCGTTGCCAATTCTGGGGAATTTAAGCCCGTGGGCATTGCACCGCAATCTGAAAAAGAGTTTACCATAGAATTTTCATTGCCCGATAACAACAAAGAATACTTTTTAAATCTTTATGCCGTTCAAAACGATTTCAATTATTTGATTCCGTACGGCCATAGTGTAGCCTCAGAACAGTTTGGGCTAAATGAATTTGTGCCCTCCGCAAATAAATTAGAGCGTTCCGCTCCTATAAATTCAGCAGAAGATGAAAACAATATAATCATCTCAGGGAATACTTTTACCGCCAGTGTTTCTAAACAAACGGGAATGTTAAGTTCATATATGCTCAATGGCTACGAATTGATAAAGGAACCTTTGGCATTGGATTTTTGGAGAGCGCCTACCGATAACGATTTTGGAAATAAGCTCCAGGAACGTGCTGAAATTTGGAAGCAAGCCGCCAATGAATTTGTTTTGAAGGATATTGAAACCAAAAAAGTGTCAGAATCAGAAATTATAGTAAGTACAACGTTCCATAACCCACAAATTGATGGCCATGTTTCCATTACTTATACCATAAAAGGAAATGGGCAAATCAATGTCAATTATAGTTTTAAAGCCAAAAAGGAGGATTTACCTGAAATTCCAAGAATTGGTTTAAAACTTCAACTCCCAAAGGAATTTGACAACCTAATCTACTACGGTCGCGGTCCATGGGAAAATTACATAGACCGGAACACAGCGGCTTTTGTTGGACTTTACAACTCTAAAGTTGCCGACCAATATGTAGCATACAACCGACCACAGGAAAATGGGCATAAATCGGATGTACGTTGGCTGAGTTTAAAAAATCAATACGGATTGGGATTAAAATTTATGGCGTATAACGAAGTTTTGGAGTTTAATGCATTGCACAACAGCACTTCCGATTTTGACCCCGGAAAGCAAAAATTACTTAGAACAACTGCCGATATTACTGAAAAAGATTTTGTTGAACTTCATATTGACCATAAAATGATGGGTGTTGGTGGTGACAACAGTTGGGGTGCAAAACCACACCCAAAATACATGTATTATGCTGATAAAGTTTATGATTTTGGTTTCACCATAATACCAGAAATCTAAAATATATTGAATTTAAAAGACATTGCAGAATCGACTTATTTCGTCGTTAATGTATCAGATTGATTGGCTAATTTCGTAAAGACATAAACCACTAAACCCCAATTGCTTATATTTTAATTTTTCCTTAAAAAAAGAAATAGACACCGTAACAACCAATCGAAAAATAAATTACATTCGCGAAAAATATCGAGGCGTCATTTATGTCCATAGAGCGAAAAGTAAAGTTGATAGAAGGTCTATTCGAGCAACTTGATTCAGAAATCTTTACATTTCAAAATAAAACAAAATTGCAATGCATATCGGGCTGTGGCCAATGCTGCAACAACCCAACTATGGAAGCTTCGCCGTTAGAGTTTTTACCTTTGGCTTTTAATCTGTTTTTAACTGGAAAAGCCGAAACCACACTTAAAGAATTGCAAAGCAAACAAAACCCGAGCATTTGCCATATATACAACCCCTTAAACATAGTTGATTATGCCGCGGGGCAATGCAGCAATTATAAATATCGTGGGCTAATATGCCGGCTTTTTGGGTACGCCGCATCTCGAGATAAATACGGCAAACAACGTTTGGTTACCTGCAAAATCATTAAAGAAAACCAACAAGGCATTTACCAAGATACCACGGAGGCCATTAACAACGGGCTGTATCTACCCATGTTTACAGACTACTACATGCAGTTGTCCCAAATAGATTTTAAGTTGGGAAACATGATTGTGCCCATAAACAAAGCCTTAAAACTGGCAATTGAGGAAGTGCTGCAATACTACGCCTACAGACCTTTCCCAGGTGGGTTGGAAAAAATAGCTTAGTTTTTTTGCTATTTCGTTTTTGTGAGATTTTATTTGCTTATATTGGCATTCATTAATTTAAACACCTAAAATGAAAAACCAAATCATACTTATTTTTACAACTATTTTAAGCTTAAACTGTTTTTCGCAAATTTCTTTTGAAAATGGTTATTATATTGATAATAATAATCAAAAAATAAATTGTTTGATCAAAAACGTCGTTTGGGAAAACAATCCAACCGAATTTGAGTATAAATTAGATGAAAATGTCGAAACCAAAACGGCAGTCTTAAAATATGTGAAAGAATTTGGAATAAACAACACTTCTAAATTTATCAGAGAAATTGTAAATATTGATAGATCTAGTGAAAAAATCAATAAAATCAGTATTGAGAAAAACCCCTTATTTAACAAAGAAGAAGTTTTTTTAAAAGTACTGGTTGAAGGTAGTGCTAATTTATACATGTTTAGAGACAAGGATGTAACGAGGTTTTTTTACAGTAAGGAAAACTCTAATATCAAACCATTGATTTTCAAATCCTACATAACTCAAAATGACAAAATTGCCAAAAATCATCATTTCAAACAGCAATTGTGGAATGATTTAAAGTGCCCAACTTTAACTACTAACAAAATAGAACGTGTAGATTATCACAAAGATGAATTAGCAAATATTTTTACAGAATATAATAAATGCAACAATCAAGAATATACGAATTATGAAGCAAAAAAGAACAAAGATTTTTTTAACCTAAGCATAAGGCCAGGTATTAACAAATCAACCCTTGCCATTCAAAATAATTTAATTAATAATGTGAATACCGAATTCGGTAACGATTTAGCTTTTAGATTTGGGATTGAAGGCGAATTTATTTTGCCCTTCAGAAATAATAAATGGAGCATTATCGTGGAACCAACATACCAATATTTTAAATCTGAAAAAACATTACCCAACAGAACCGCTAATGTAGATTACACATCTGTTGAATTACCTTTTGGCTTAAGGCACTATTTTTTTCTTAATGATAATTCCAAAATTTTCATCAATTGTTCTTATTCTCTTGATTTTAATAAAAAAAACTCAATTATTGAATATAATAGTACCAAAGCTGGTTATAGTTCATTTGATTTAAATATAAAATCAGGAAGTAATCTGGCCTTCGGAATGGGGTACAAATATAACGACAAATACAGCTTAGAATTGAGATATCAGACCAAAAGAGATGTATTGAGTAGATATATATACTGGGCCACCGACTATAATACAGCATCGTTAATATTTGGATATACGGTATTCTAAATCATCAAACCCCTTATGCAAATTACATCAACCAACATAGCAAAACCTAAAACCATCATTTGGAGAAAAAAAGAAGTGGTTACCGGTATTTATAAAACCCCAACCAACGCCCCTATTTTTTTGGGCAAGAGTGATGTAAAAGATGATGAAGTAACCGACAGAAAATACCATGGAGGCGAGTTTAAAGCGTGTTATTTGTTTTCTGAAGATTATTATGGCTATTGGAAAAACTTGTACCCCAATTTAAAATGGAATTGGGGCATGTTTGGGGAAAACCTAACCGTTTCCGGTCTTGATGAAACAAAGATTTTTGTTGGCGATATTTATAAAGTTGGAGAAGCCAAAATACAAATAACCCAACCGCGCGAACCCTGTTTTAAATTAGGTGCCAAATTTGGCAACCAAAACATTTTAAAAAAATTTATAGCACACGGCCACCCTGGCACCTATATTCGGGTTTTGGAAGAAGGTTATGTAAAACCTGGCGATACATTTACGCTTGTTGAAAGACCTGAAAACAGCCTAACAACGGCGCAACTGTATCATTTAATTTTTGCCAAAACCAAAGATAAAGACCTGCTTAATCGTGCTACAAAAAACAATGCTTTACCCGAACGCGCACGAAAGGAATTTATGGGCTTTTTAAAATAGAATTTTTCATTTTATACGGCAATTTGTCGCCCTTTTAAAATCATTTTTTTTGTATCTTTAGGATATGCAAACCCTCACTACAAAATTAAAACTCAAAAAGTTTAAAGACATTTATATTTTGAATGTTCCGGACAATTTTGAGGAAATATTCGCCAAAATTGAGCACAATGAATCTTTGGTCATCACCTCTTGTGTAGAATGTGCCATTGTGTTCACCGAAAGCAAAAATGAGTTTATGGAGCAAATGCTTACGCTGTTTCCAAGGCTCATGGATTCTTCGGTGCTTTGGGTATTTTACCCCAATGAAACCACCTTGAGCGAAATAGGCAATCTGCACAAAGAGTTTGATTGGGATTTTTTAGGCGATTACCGTTTAAAGCCGGCTAAACTTCTTCATGTGGACAATACCTGGAATGCCATGAAAATAAAAAAAATCCTCTCTTAAAATTGGGTTATCTTTGCGGCAAAACATTTTAAATGTCCTTTAAAGACTTACAATTAAACAGGCCCATTTTAAGGGCTGCTGCAGAAGCTGGTTACGATAACCCCACATTGGTTCAAGAAAAAACCATTCCGCTGGTTTTAAAGAAAAAAGACCTTATTGTTTCGGCGCAAACCGGAACGGGAAAAACTGCTGCTTTTGCACTTCCTATACTTCAATTATTGATTGACGACCAAGACGCTCCTAGAAACGGCAAAAAAATAAAGGCGCTTATCGTCAGCCCCACTAGGGAACTGGCCGTACAGATTTACGATAACTTTAAAGCATATAGTACATACACCAACTTAAGGTCTACCGTGGTTTACGGTGGTACATCTATTGAGCCACAAAAAGACGTACTGAAAAAAGGCGTTGATATTTTAATTGCCACTCCCGGCCGATTGCTCGATTTACACAAGCAAGATGTTGTAAATCTTGATTATGTGGAAATTCTGGTGCTGGACGAAGCCGACCTCATGTTAGATATGGGCTTTATTGATGATGTTAGAAAAATTGAACGTCTTTGCCCCAAAGAAAAACAAACACTTCTGTTTTCGGCTACCATTCCGCACAAAGTGGAATTTTTGGCAAATACCATTTTAAAAGACCCAGAGCGCATTGAAGTGACACAGAATGCATCAACCTCAAAAGATGTTGACCAATTGCTATATTATGTTCCGAAACGAAATAAAATGGAACTGTGCTTGCATTTATTGCGCAATACTATTAAAGGGCATATCATCATTTTTAGACGTACAAAGTTTGGCGTGGATAAATTAGAGCATACGTTATTAAAAAATGGCTACAAAGTCAATACCATTCACGGCGATAAAAGTCAGACGGCACGACAAGAGGCATTAGATCAATTCAAAAAAGGTGAAACCAATATTTTAATTGCTACCGATGTGGCCGCACGTGGTATTGACATTGATGATTTAGATGCCGTAATAAATTTTGATTTGCCCAATGTACCCGAAACCTATGTGCATAGAATTGGCCGAACGGCCAGAGCAGGAAATTTAGGAAAGGCGTATTCATTATGTTCTGCCGACGAAAAAAGTTATGTACAAACAATACAGCAACTTATTCAACTTCAAATAGATGTAGTGGATGACCACCCTTATCCGCTGGATCCAAAAGCAAAACCGATAGTCCATAAATCCAAAAAAACGGGAAGCAAACACAAAAAAGGTAGAAAAAGTGAAGCTTCCAAAAAGAAAAAGAAACGCTGGTACTAAACAATATTTTATAATGGAGGAGGCAAAAAAAATAGCTGAACAACTGAACATGCAACCTCACCCGGAGGGTGGATATTTTAAAGAAACATACAGAAGTTCTGGTGAAATAACTCCGGAAAATCTCGGTTCTGACTTTACTGAAAACAGAAACTTTTCTACCTGTATCTATTTCTTATTGACTTCAGATACGTTTTCTGCTTTCCACAAGATTAAACAAGATGAAATTTGGCATTTTTACAAAGGCTCTCCAATAAAGTTGCACATCATTTCCGCAGAAGGTGAGTATAGCTCGGTAATTATTGGAAATAATTTAGAAAAAAATGAAATTCCTCAATTTGTTGTAAAAGCCAAAGATTGGTTTGCTGCTGAAGTTACCAATAAAGATTCTTATTCGCTTCTTGGGTGCACAGTTTCCCCTGGATTTGATTTTAGGGATTTTGAATTGGCAGAACGAAATGCATTGATTAGCAAATTCCCAAAGCACAAAACAATTATTGAAAAACTTACCAGAAGCTAAATAGGTTTTGGCACAATAGGAAAATCAAAATAAGTATTTGGGAATGGTTCCCAGCGCAAAGTAAAATGCCACCACTCTTTGGGGTAATTTCTAAAACCATGTTGAAGCATTATTTTTTGCAATAATTGCCTGTTGGCCTTTTGTTTTTTGGTAATAGCTTCATAATCAACCCAAGATTGTTCCCCAAAAAAGTCATAAGCACTGCCCATATCCAAAGGTTCTCCTGTATTTCCATCAATTATGGTTAAATCTACCGTGCTGCCTTTGCTATGGCCAGATCTAGTTGCTATGTATTCTTCCTTAAACAAATTACTCTTCTTAACATCAGGATAAAATTTATGTTTGTTAATGGTGTCATTCAAATCTCTTGCCCAGCGAATAAAGTGGTTTACGGCACGTTGTGGCCTATAGCCATCATAAACTTTTAAACACAGATTTTGATCTTGCAAGGCCATATGCACTTTCTTCAGAGCCATAGTAGCTTCAATAGTAAGTATGAGCCTGTTGGTTTCATACCCATCTATTGACTTTCCCACAAAATTGTTTGAACCGTAATAACGCAATTCTACATCTAAATCAGGAATACTATCTTGCACGTAAACAAAGCCTTCCGGCAATTGCGCAACTGAATTAAACCCCAGCAACAAGAATAAAAAAAGAAAAGTGTGCTTCATTTTATGTATGGATTATGCTAAATTAGAAAATAAAAGATAATGAGGCTGAATCCCTGCATAAATTTAGAATTGAAAGATGCCGATGTTATTTATTACCCAAATTTCTTCAGTACCGACGAAGCTGATGGTTTTTTTAATAAGCTTTTAAAGGATATCCAATGGAAACAGGACAACATTACTGTTTTTGGCAAAACATTTGAACAGCCAAGACTTACCGCTTTTTATGCAACCAACAACAATAGCTACACCTATAGCAATATAAAAATGAAGCCTTTGCCTTTTGAAGGCGAATTGCTTGCAATCAAGAACATAATTGATGAAGAATTAAAAATAGGGTTTACCAGCTGTTTGGCAAATTTGTACCGTTCTGGAAAAGATAGCAACGGTTGGCATGCCGATGACGAAAAAGAACTTGGTAAAAACCCAGTTATTGCCTCAATATCTTTTGGGGCCGAGCGTATTTTTCATATAAAACATAAAAATGATAAATCTTTGAAAGCCAAACTGGTTTTGCAACATGGCAGCCTTTTATTGATGAAAGGAGAAACGCAACATAACTGGCTGCACCAAATACCAAAAACCCAAAAAGATATCGGAAAACGGATTAATCTGACCTTTAGAATTATTGCATAAAAAAACCGGGTTCCCTCAAACCCGGTTTCTTTTCAATTTGCTTTTTAATATTATGATGTCAGATTTGGGGTCTCCTTATCAACAACATAATGCAAATATTAATTAATTAATCCATTGAACTAAAAAGTGTGTTATTTAGTACACTCCAAAGATATAATTATTAAATATTAACTAACGACAAAATACACTAAAAATCGATTAAATGCATAAAATTTTAACATTTAAAGATGAAAATATGCTTATCGTCGACGAAATGCATGTTTTTTCAATAGCTAAAAAACTAAAAACAGACCATTTTAAAATTAAAGAAGCATCCAAAAAAGGATGCTTCTTTACTAACTAACCAACCAAAATATGAATTACAATTCTTCAGTTTAAAGTAACCACTCAATAAACTAACTACTTGAATGTAATCATTTACTAAATAGCAATACCCGTGCCAAACTTTGTTGGTTAATTTCGTTTTATGATTTAATTAACAATTAAAAATAGTTTTATGCCAACTAGTATTTAAAATATAATTATAGGATATTTGCTCCGTCAAAAAACAAATCACTTCATGCAAAGAATTTCAATTTTGTTGCTAGCCCTTATAATTATAGGCTGTAGCAACAACCAAAATGATTTAACAGTAAAAGTAAACATCAAAGATTTAAAAAAGGGAACCGTTTATCTAAAGAAAACAATAGATACCAACTTGGTTACTATGGATTCCATCGTCATTAATGGCAACCCTACTTTTGAACTTTATAGCCCAATTGACACTCCCGAAGTTTTCTTTTTGTACTTAGATAAAAATAGTACTGTTGAAGATAGAATTTCCTTTTTTGCGGATAAAGGAATCACCGAAATAAACACAACTTTAAAAAACTTCGTTTTTGATGCCAAAATTAATGGTTCGGCACAGCAAAAAACTTTAGAGGAATACCGATCTATTATTTCTAAAATTAATGATAGAAAACTAGATTTGATAAAGGAAACTTTTGATGCGCAAAGAGATGGCGACTCCGTTAAAATTGATTCTTTGGAAAAAGAATCCAAAAATATTTTAAAGCGAAAATATCTTTATACCATTAATTTTGCCATTAGTCATGGTGATAGCGAGGTGGCTCCATATTTGGCGTTGACGGAAATCTACGATGCAAAATTTAATTTCTTGGACACCATAAACAAATCGTTGACACCAAAAATTAAAGAATCCAAATACGGGAAAGAATTAAATGAGTTTATTGAACAAATAAAAATAAACGAAAATATAGAATAGAATCTATATCAGAAATAAGCATAAAAAAAGACCTTTCAGATTTGAAAGGTCTTTTTTTATTTTCTGAGCCGATGGAGGGGCTCGAACCCACGACCTGCTGATTACAAATCAGCTGCTCTAGCCAACTGAGCTACATCGGCTTATTTAACGGCTGCAAATATAATCTCAAAAACAATATCTGCAACAAATCCGCTAAAAAAATTATCCAAGCTTATTAATTTTTTCAATTAATGCTTTGCCTTTTTCTTCTAGCTCATCTTTAATGGCATTAAAATGGCCTTTGGGATTCTCTACATTTTTAGCATTCACTTTTGCAATAAGTTCGTCAAAAGTTTCAATGGCTTCATCAATAATAGCCTCGCTCTTTTTTGTGTCTTTATCCGTGTTTGAATATTCCCAAACATACACTGCCTCTATAATATCACCTAGAACGTAATTTATATCCTTTTTTAAATCTCTAACGTTTGCCATGTCTTAATCATTTTAATTTTAAACAAAAATAGCTAATATTTTGGTATAAAGTTCCAGAATTTGTAGGAATAGTTTTTTAATATCTATTGCCCTTATCGTTAAACATAAACCTCTAGTAGTTTAGCATGTGCAGCACTTATCTCATAGTTCTTTATTCCGGCAGGAAGTAACAATGTTTCCCCTTTTATAATGTTTTCAGAAAAACCATTGGCGCTGATTTTTGCCTCACCATCAACACACATATAAATGAAAAACGAGTCTTTGTCATTTTCCTTTTTTAGCGTTTTGGACACTTCCAAATAGCTCGTTTTAAAATAGGGACAACTCACCATCATATTAGACTGATTTTCTATTTTTGAATAGTTCACCCTAAAATTATCTGGCATGTTAAAGTCAATGGCATCAATGGCTAAATCGTTGTGCAACTCGCGTTCATTTCCTTGGTCATCGACTCTATCCCAATCATAAACACGGTAGGTAATATCGCTGGTTTGTTGTATTTCTGCCACCATTACCCCTGCCCCTATGGCATGTACACGACCTACTTCAATGAAATAAGTATCACCGGTTTTAACTTCATCAAAGTTTAAAATTTCGGTCAAAGTTTTATTTTCTAAGTGTTTTAAATACTTCTCTGGAGTTACTTCTTGATTGAAACCAACAATTAAATTAGCATTTTCATCGGCTTGAAAAACGTACCACATCTCAGTTTTGCCAAACGAATTATGGCGTTTTGCAGCCAACTCATCATTTGGATGCAGTTGAATAGACAAATCTTGTTTTGCGTCAATAAACTTGATAAGCAGGGGAAATTTGTTCCCGAAAACCTCATAGTTTTTATCACCAATCAAATCAGCTTTTAATGTTTTTAAAAGTTCTTTAAGCGACTGCCCGGCTAAATTGCCATTACTAACAATTGAAGTATCGCCTTCAACATCACTAATTTCCCAACTTTCACCAATATTTGGTAAATCAGATTTTTTATTAAGAATAGTTTTTAATTTTTGCCCTCCCCAAATTTTATCCTTTAAAATAGGATGAAACTTAAGCGGGTATAAATTACTTGACATAATTTTATTGATTTTAAATTATTAACCTGAAAAGGTAACAAAGTTTCGAGGTGTTTCGTAAAGTGTTATTTCCAGTTCCAGTTTAGGATCTAGTTTAGGCTTAATTTTATTATAAATAACAACGACAATATTTTCGGCGGTCGGGTTTAAAGTTTTGAATTCCGGAACTTCAAGATTTAAGTTTTTATGGTCGAAGGCATCTTCAACTTCTTCCTTTATGATATCCTTTAGAATTTTCATGTCAATAACATAACCCGTTTCTTCATCAATCTCGCCTATTACCGATACGATGAGTTCATAATTATGGCCATGAAAATTAGGATTGTTGCATTTTCCAAAAATCTCTTCATTTTTTTGATTACTCCAATCTTTCCTAAACAATCTGTGCGCCGCATTAAAATGCGCTTTTCTACTAACCTTTACCTTCATAACTTGATATTTATGTGTTGGTAGAATTTATCAAAAATCACCTTGAACCAAGCAGTATATAAATCAGGATTCGAAGAAATATCATCTTTTACTGCCTCTAAGGACATCCATTTCCAATTGGCCACTTCATCAGGGTTAATTGCAGGTTCGCCGTTGTATTTGCCCAACAATATATGGTCATATTCATGCTCTGTGAGACCGTTATCAAAAGGGGCTTTATATATAAATGAAATAGATTCTTGCAAGTCAACAACAAAACCCATTTCCTCTCGTAACCGCCTTTTCCCGGCTTCTATATTGGTTTCACCTTCCCGTTGATGACTGCAGCACGTGTTCGTCCAAAGTCCTGGAGAATGATACTTATCCCATGCTCTTTGTTGCAGCATCAACTCGTTTTGGTCATTAAAAACAAAAACCGAAAACGCGCGGTGCAGCAATGCTTTTTCATGTGCTTCCAACTTGGGCATCAACCCAATTTGTTCGTCATTTTCATTAACCAAAATTACCTTTTCTTCTTTCATAGTCTAACAAAAATACCAAGTAAAATGCTAAATCCCGTATTTATAAATAGAAAAATAAAATGATGCTATAACTTATATTTCTAATGAACTATAAATATTATCTTTGCAACCCATTTGCACAAACAGTTATGAGCTTTTTAAAAGAAATACAACGCAGACGAACTTTTGGAATTATTTCACACCCCGATGCCGGTAAAACAACATTAACCGAAAAACTTTTGCTTTTTGGTGGTGCCATTCAAGAAGCGGGTGCCGTAAAAAGCAATAAAATTAAAAAGGGAGCGACGAGCGACTTTATGGAAATTGAGCGCCAGCGTGGTATTTCGGTAGCTACTTCTGTTTTGGCTTTTGAATATGATGGCATTAAAATCAACATTTTAGATACACCTGGGCATAAAGATTTTGCTGAAGATACCTTTAGAACTTTAACCGCTGTTGATAGCGTGATAGTTGTCATTGACGTTGCCAAAGGTGTTGAGGAACAGACTGAAAAATTAGTTGAAGTTTGCCGCATGCGCAACATTCCCATGATTGTGTTCATCAACAAAATGGATAGAGAAGGTAAAGATGCGTTTGATTTGTTGGATGAAATTGAACAGAAACTGGGTCTGAAAGTTGTTCCGTTGAGTTTCCCAATTGGTATGGGCTATGATTTTAAGGGTATCTATAATATATGGGAGAAAAACATCAACCTTTTTACCGGAGATAGCAGAAAAGATATTGAGGAAACTATTGAAATATCCGATCTGTCCTCCCCTGAACTTGATAAGTTGGTTGGTGAAAAAGCTGCCAATACGTTAAGGGAAGAAATCGAGTTGGTTGAAGGCATATATCCTGATTTTGATAAAGATGAATATCTTCAAGGAAAACAACAACCTGTATTTTTTGGTTCCGCATTAAACAATTTTGGTGTAAGGGAACTATTGGATTGTTTTATCGAAATAGCCCCTAAACCAAGACCAAAACACAGTGAAGAACGCTTGGTTGAACCCAAGGAAGACAAGTTTACAGGGTTTGTGTTTAAAATACACGCCAATATGGATCCCAACCATAGAGATCGTTTGGCCTTTGTAAAAATTGTTTCTGGAAAGTTTGAAAGAAACAAGCCATACCTTCACGTAAGACAAAACAAAAAGATGAAGTTTTCAAGTCCGAATGCATTTTTTGCCGAAAAAAAGGAAATTGTTGATGTCTCCTATCCAGGTGATATTGTCGGCCTGCATGACACCGGTAATTTTAAAATAGGCGACACGCTTTCCGAAGGAGAAGAAATAAACTATAAAGGTATACCAAGCTTTTCACCAGAACATTTTAGATATATCAATAATGCCGACCCCTTAAAATCTAAACAACTTTTTAAAGGGATAGACCAATTGATGGACGAAGGTGTGGCTCAATTGTTCACATTAGAGCTTAATGGAAGGAAAGTCATTGGTACCGTTGGTGCATTACAATACGAAGTCATTCAATATAGGTTAGAACATGAATATGGTGCAAAGTGTACTTATGAAAACCTAAACGTATATAAAGCTTGTTGGATTGAAGCCGAAGATGAAAAAAGTGAAGAATTCAAAGATTTTTTAAGGGTAAAGCAACGTTTTCTTGCAAAAGACAAACAAAACCAATTGGTATTTCTTGCAGATTCACCCTTTTCACTTGAAATGAGTCAACAAAAGTATCCGAGTTTAAAATTTCATTTTGTATCAGAATTTGATTAAATGACTATGTATTTCATCGAAAATGCAACTTTTTGACAAGTTTTTGGACGTTTTTAACGATTAATTGATTTATAAACTTAAGGTATTTCTAATTTTAAATGAACAATCAACCCCAAATTGATTATATTATGGAAATTAATGCAAAAGAATTCAGTAATGATGAAATTACTGTAACCTACGACCCCTGTGTTTGTGTTCTTTCTGGTATATGTGCCAAAGAACTTTCTGAAGTTTTTATGAACTCTGTTATACCTTGGGTTGACCTAAACGGCTCATCAACGGACAGAATCATGAAACAAGTAAACAAATGTCCTTCTGGAGCCTTAAAATTTCACCTCAACAAAATTCTAGAAATTAGTGAATAATAAAAAAGCCTTTGTAAAACAAAGGCTTTTTTATTTATGCTTGTCCCGTCGGCCAAAATTCAATGGTATTGGCGGTTGCTCATTAAACCATTTCGAGCAACCTTTCGAAAATATAAAATTCGTATAAGTTTTTATTAAGCTTGTCCCGTTGGGCCAAAGTTTAATGGTATTGGTGGTTGCTCGTAATCTTTGATTTCACCATGGGCATTTTCAAATCTAGCCACATTATCACCTAAAGCTTTTAACAAGCGTTTGGCATGTTGCGGCGTCAATATAATCCTAGATTTTACTTTATTTTTTGGTACTCCTGGCATAATGTTCACGAAATCCACTACAAATTCTGAAACGGAATGATTTATAATGGCTAAGTTGGAATAAGTTCCTTCCGCAACCTTCTCGTCAAGTTCTATATTGATTTGTCCTTGTTTTGGTTTATCCTTTTCGTCTGCCATAATTTTTAGATATGATATAAAAAAAGCATTCCCGCCTAAGCGGGAATGACAATTTTTAGTTATAATTTAATTCTTGTTTTACTTGCATCATCTCGTCAAATTCTTCTTTTGAGCCCACAATGATATTAGAATAGTTTCTCATACCTGTACCCGCCGGAATTCTATGACCTACAATAACATTTTCTTTCAAGCCATCTAAGGTATCAACCTTACCGGCTACCGCTGCCTCGTTAAGAACTTTTGTTGTTTCTTGGAACGATGCCGCAGAAATGAACGACTTAGTTTGAAGCGATGCTCTTGTTATACCTTGTAATATAGGCGTAGCTGTTGCCGGTTTGGCATCTCTTGCCACTACAAGATTTTTATCCTCACGACGTAAAATAGAGTTTTCATCTCTTAATTCACGAGGCGAAATAATTTGTCCCGCTTTAAGATTTACCGAATCCCCAGCATCTTCAATAACTTTCATTCCGAAGATTTCATCATTTTCCATAATAAAATCATCTTTATGCGCCAATTGGTCTTCTAAGAAGATAGTATCACCAGAATCAATGATTCTTACTTTACGCATCATCTGTCTTACAACAACCTCAAAATGCTTGTCGTTAATTTTCACACCTTGTAAACGATATACCTCTTGTACTTCATTAACCAAATACTGCTGAACAGCAGAAGGTCCTTTGATATCAAGAATATCGTTTGGCGTAATAGACCCATCAGATAAAGGCATACCTGCTTTTACATAATCATTCTCTTGAACAAGGATTTGATTAGATAATTTAACCAAGTATTTTTTAACCTCACCAAGTTTAGACTCTACAATGATTTCACGGTTACCACGTTTAATCTTACCAAATGAAACGACACCATCTATCTCACTAACTACCGCTGGGTTAGATGGGTTACGTGCTTCAAATAACTCGGTTACACGAGGAAGACCACCAGTAATATCACCCGCTTTGGCTGATTTACGTGGGATTTTAACCAAAATCTTACCAACGCTAATCTTCTCTTTATCATCAATCATCAAGTGAGATCCTACTGGCAAGTTGTAAGAACGGATAATTTCTCCTTTTCCATCTTCAATATGAAGTGTTGGAATTAATCTTTTGTTTCTAGATTCAGAAATTACTTTTTCTTGGAAACCGGTTTGTTCATCAATTTCTACTTGATAAGTAACACCTTGCTCGATGTTTTCATACTTAATTTTACCAGCAAATTCTGAAATGATAACACCGTTATAAGGATCCCAAGTACAAACTACATCCCCTTTAGATAGCTCTTGTCCGTTTTTAATATGAAGCGTAGATCCGTAAGGAATGTTGTTATTACTTAAAACAATACCTGTTTTCTTATCTATCAATTTAAGTTCAGACGTTCTGGAAATCACGATATCTACATCGTTACCTTCTCCGTCTTTACCTTTAACTGTTTTTAAATCTTCTATTTCGGCAATACCATCAAACTTAACGGCCAATTTATTTTCCTCTGAAATGTTACCCGCAATACCTCCCACGTGGAAAGTACGCAATGTAAGCTGTGTTCCAGGCTCACCAATAGATTGTGCTGCAACAACACCAACCGCTTCACCGCGTTGAACCATTTTACCAGTTGCCAAGTTACGTCCGTAACATTTAGCACAAATACCTTGTAATGCTTCACAAGTTAAAGCTGAACGCACTTCTAAACTTTCAAGTGGTGATTCCTCTATAGCTTTTGCTATATCATCTTCAATCAATTGACCTGAAGCAACCAACAATTCGTCAGTTAATGGGTTGTAAACATCATTTAATGATACACGACCAACTATTCTTTCCTCTAAAGTCTCAACAACTTCATCATTCTTCTTCAATGGCTCTACTTCAACACCTCTTAGCGTACCACAATCTTCAGAATTAATAATAACATCTTGAGAAACATCCACCAAACGACGTGTTAGGTAACCAGCATCAGCCGTTTTTAAAGCGGTATCTGCAAGACCTTTACGTGCACCGTGAGTCGAGATAAAGTATTCCAAAATTGAAAGCCCTTCCTTAAAGTTAGAAAGAATTGGGTTTTCAATAATTTCACCTCCACCAGCATTGGATTTTTTAGGTTTTGCCATCAAACCACGCATACCAGTAAGCTGACGAATCTGTTCTTTAGATCCACGAGCTCCTGAATCAAGCATCATGAACACTGAGTTAAAGCCTTGTTGGTCTTCACGAATACGTTTCATGGACAACTCGGTCAATTCAGCATTTGTAGATGTCCAAATATCAATAACCTGGTTGTAACGCTCATTATTTGTGATAAGACCCATATTATAGTTTCCTGTAATACCATCAACTAAACCATTGGCTTTATCAATCATACTTTGTTTTTCCGGTGGAATGATAATATCACCTAAACTAAATGACAAACCACCTTGGAATGCAAATTTGAAACCTAATGTTCTAATAGCATCCAAGAAATCTGCAGTTTCTGGAACTGATGTTACTTTTAAAATATCACCAATAATATCTCTTAAAGATTTTTTAGTTAATACTTTATTGATAAAACCAGCTGCTTGAGGAACATGTTGATTAAACAATACACGTCCAACAGTAGTTTCAACAATCATTCTATCAAGCTTACCATTTTCATTGATATCAATGGTTCGCACTTTAATACCAGCGTTCAAATCAACTTTTCTTTCATTAAAAGCAATTTCAACTTCTTCTGGAGAATAGAACGTCAATCCTTCACCTTTAACTGGCACTTCTGGAGTAGATTTACGCTCTTTAGTCATATAATAAAGACCAAGAACCATATCTTGTGAAGGTACCGTTACAGGAGAACCATTCGCTGGATTTAAGATGTTATGAGACGCCAACATCAATAATTGACACTCTAAAATCGCCTCGGGTCCTAATGGTAAGTGAACCGCCATTTGATCACCATCAAAATCCGCGTTAAATGCTGTACACACCAATGGGTGCAATTGGATAGCCTTTCCTTCAATTAATTTTGGTTGGAAAGCTTGAATACCCAATCTGTGTAATGTAGGAGCGCGGTTTAGCAATACTGGGTGTCCTTTAAGAACATTTTCCAAGATATCCCAAACCACAGGCTCTCTTTTGTCTATAATTTTCTTAGCAGATTTTACCGTTTTTACAATACCTCTTTCAATTAACTTTCTAATTACAAAAGGTTTGTAAAGCTCGGCAGCCATATTTTTTGGCAATCCGCACTCGAATAATTTTAATTCCGGACCAACAACAATTACCGAACGCGCCGAATAATCAACACGTTTACCAAGTAAGTTTTGACGGAAACGCCCTTGCTTACCTTTAAGTGAATCTGATAACGATTTTAATGGTCTGTTAGAATCTGTTTTTACTGCTGAAGATTTACGCGTATTATCAAATAATGAATCTACTGATTCTTGTAACATACGCTTTTCGTTACGTAAAATTACTTCAGGAGCCTTTATTTCAACTAATCTTTTAAGGCGGTTGTTACGGATAATAACACGACGATACAAATCGTTCAAATCTGAAGTTGCGAAACGACCACCATCAAGTGGCACTAATGGACGCAATTCTGGTGGGATGATTGGAATTACCTTCATAATCATCCACTCTGGTCTGTTTTCTCTATTCAAGTTTGATTCGCGCAGCGACTCAACAACTTGCAAACGTTTTAAAGCTTCTGTTTTACGTTGTTTGGACGTTTCTGTATTAGCTTTATGACGTAGCTCGTATGATAACGATTCTAAATCTATTCTTGCCAACAACTCAATTAAACATTCAGCACCCATTTTAGCTAAGAACTTGTTAGGGTCTGAATCATCTAAATATTGATTGTCTTGAGGAAGTGTTTCTAATATGTTCAGATACTCTTCTTCAGTAAGGAAATCCATTTTTTGTAATGGTTCACCGTCTTCGTTTTTGGCATTACCTGGCTGAATTACTACATAGCGTTCGTAGTAAATAATCATATCTAATTTCTTAGATGGCAAACCAAGTAAGTAACCTATTTTATTTGGTAACGAACGGAAGTACCAAATATGAGCCACAGGAACAACCAAATTAATGTGCCCTACGCGATCACGACGTACTTTCTTTTCGGTTACTTCAACACCACAACGGTCACAAACAATACCCTTGTAACGAATTCTTTTATATTTTCCACAAGCACACTCATAATCCTTAACAGGACCAAAGATACGCTCGCAAAACAAACCATCACGTTCTGGTTTGTGAGTTCGATAATTGATAGTTTCTGGTTTTAAAACCTCACCTCTAGACTCTGCTAAAATAGATTCTGGAGATGCCAAACCAATGGAGATTTTGTTAAATCTCTTTACTGCATTTTTATCTTGTTTTCTTGCCATAATATTATGGTTGAAATTTTTTAATTAACTACTCTTCTAATCTGATATCTAAACCTAAACCTTTCAATTCGTGCATAAGTACGTTGAAGGATTCAGGTAATCCTGGATCTGGCATTGCCTCACCTTTTACAATACTTTCGTATGTTTTAGCTCTACCAATAACATCATCAGATTTTACAGTTAAAATCTCACGTAAGGTACTTGATGCACCATAAGCCTCAAGTGCCCAAACTTCCATCTCACCAAAACGCTGACCACCAAATTGTGCTTTACCACCAAGAGGTTGCTGAGTAATTAATGAGTAAGGTCCAATAGAACGTGCGTGCATTTTATCATCAACCATGTGTCCTAGTTTCAACATGTAGATAACACCCACCGTTGCTGGTTGGTCAAAACGTTGACCAGTTCCTCCATCATAGAGATAAGTATGTCCGTATCTTGGAATTCCAGCTTCGTCAGTTAACGCATTAATTTGGTCTATATTGGCACCATCAAAAATAGGAGTAGCAAACGTACGCCCTAATTTTTGTCCTGCCCAACCTAATACAGTTTCATAAATCTGACCAATGTTCATACGCGAAGGTACCCCAAGTGGATTCAATACGATATCAACTGGTGTTCCATCTTCCAAGAATGGCATATCTTCTTGACGAACAATACGTGCAACAATACCTTTGTTACCGTGACGACCCGCCATTTTATCTCCAACTTTAAGCTTACGCTTTTTAGCAATGTAAACTTTAGCTAATTTAATGATACCGGCTGGTAATTCATCACCCACAGAAATGGTAAACTTCTCACGACGTAAAGAACCTTGTAAATCGTTTTCCTTGATTTTGTAGTTGTGAATTAAATCGGCAACCAATTGATTGGTATGATCATCTGTTGTCCATTTTCCTGATATCAAATGAGCATAATCATCTACGGCATTCAACATTTTTAACGTGAATTTTTTACCTTTTGGTAATACTTCTTCACCTAAATCATTGTAGATACCTTGAGCTGTTTTGCCATTTACAATGTTAAATAGCTTTTCAACCAATACATCCTTTAACTCATCGAACTTTCTGTCGTACTGAGCTTCCAAAGCTAAAATATCATCCTTATCTTGAGCTCTCTTACGTTTATCTTTTACCGCTCTAGAGAATAATTTTTTCTCAATTACAACACCATTTAATGAAGGTGAAGCTTTTAAAGAGGCATCTTTTACATCTCCGGCTTTATCTCCGAAGATAGCACGCAATAATTTTTCTTCAGGTGTTGGATCAGATTCTCCTTTAGGCGTAATCTTACCAATAAGAATATCGCCAGGCTTAACCTCGGCGCCAATACGAATCATACCGTTTTCATCAAGATCTTTTGTTGCCTCTTCAGAAACGTTAGGAATATCATTGGTCAATTCTTCGTTACCCAATTTCGTGTCTCTTACTTCAAGAGAATACTCATCAATATGAATGGATGTAAATATATCTTCGCGAACAACTTTTTCAGAAATCACGATCGCATCCTCAAAGTTATATCCTTTCCAAGGCATAAAGGCAACTTTCATATTTCTTCCAAGCGCCAACTCTCCTTGTTGTGTCGCATAACCTTCACATAAAACCTGACCTTTGGTTACCTTATCACCTTTAACCACGATTGGTTTAAGGTTTATTGAAGTACCTTGGTTGGTTTTTCTGAATTTCACTAATTGGTATGTTTTAACATCACTGTCAAAACTAACTTTAGCCTCATCTTCAGTACGGTCATATCTAATTTTAATTTCATTCGCATCAACGTAAAGCACCTCTCCTGTTCCTTCTGCATTAATCAATACACGAGAATCTGAAGCCACTTGACGCTCTAAACCTGTTCCAACAATTGGTGCTTGTGGCAATAATAATGGTACCGCTTGACGCATCATGTTTGATCCCATTAACGCACGGTTTGCATCATCATGCTCCAAGAATGGAATTAATGAAGCCGAAATAGATGAAATTTGGTTAGGAGCGACATCAGTAAAATGGATTGCAGTAGGCTCAATAACTGGGAAATCGCCCTCCATTCTGGCAATTACCTTTTCATGCAAAATCTTTCCATCATCATCAACCTTAACCGTTGCTTGAGCGATTAATTTTTCTTCTTCTTCTTCAGCACTTAAATATACTGGGGCGTTTTTGATGTCCACCACACCGTTTTCGACAGGACGGTAAGGTGTTTCAATGAATCCCATAGAGTTCACTTTAGCATATACTGAAAGTGAAGAAATCAAACCAATGTTTGGTCCCTCTGGTGTTTCAATAGGACATAAACGTCCGTAGTGAGTATAGTGAACGTCACGAACCTCGAACCCTGCTCTTTCACGAGAAAGACCTCCAGGTCCAAGAGCCGATAAACGACGCTTATGAGTAATCTCTGCTAATGGATTGGTTTGATCCATGAATTGAGATAGCTGATTCGTACCAAAGAACGAGTTAATTACAGATGATAATGTTTTGGCATTAATCAAATCAATTGGTGTAAACACCTCATTATCACGAACGTTCATACGCTCACGAATAGTACGTGCCATACGTGCTAAACCAACGCCAAATTGTTGTGACAATTGCTCACCAACGGTACGTACACGACGGTTTGATAAGTGATCAATATCATCAATCTCAGCTTTAGAATTGATAAGCTCGATTAAATATTTAATAATGGTTATAATATCCTCTTTGGTAAGTACCTGCTTATCCATTTCAATATTAAGACCTAATTTTTTGTTCATTCTGTATCGACCTACTTCCCCTAATGAGTAACGTTGGTCTGAAAAGAACAATTTATCTATAATACCACGTGCAGTTTCTTCATCTGGCGGCTCGGCATTTCTTAATTGACGATAAATATGCTCAACAGCCTCTTTTTCAGAGTTTGTTGGATCCTTTTGAAGCGTATTATGAATGATAGCGTAATCTGCTTGTTCATTAGATTCTTTGTGTAAAAGAATCGTTTTAACATCAGCTTCAATTATTTCCTCAATGTTATCTTTATCTAAAATCGTGTCACGATCTAATACAATTTCGTTACGCTCAATAGATACCACTTCTCCTGTATCTTCATCAACAAAATCCTCATGCCATGTGTTAAGAACACGAGCAGCTAATTTGCGACCCAAATATTTTTTCAATCCAGATTTTGAAACTTTAACCTCTTCGGCCAAGTCAAAAATCTCTAAGATATCCTTATCACGCTCAAACCCGATAGCACGGAAAAGCGTTGTAACAGGTAACTTTTTCTTTCTATCAATGTAGGCATACATTACCTGATTGATATCTGTAGCAAATTCAATCCAAGACCCTTTAAAAGGAATAACTCTTGCCGAATATAATTTTGTACCATTGGCATGGAAGGATTGACCAAAGAAAACCCCTGGAGAACGGTGTAGTTGAGAAACCACAACGCGCTCTGCACCGTTTATAACAAAGGTTCCACTAGGTGTCATGTAAGGTATAGTTCCTAAGTACACATCTTGAACAATGGTCTCGAAATCCTCATGTTCAGGGTCTGTACAATATAATTTTAACCTTGCCTTTAGCGGAACGCTGTAAGTAAGTCCTCTTTCAATACACTCTTCAATGGTATATCGTGGTGGATCTACGAAGTAATCTAAAAATTCTAATACGAATTGATTACGAGAATCTGTAATTGGAAAGTTTTCCATGAAGGTATTATAAAGACCTTCATCACCTCTTTCTTCAGATTTTGTTTCTAATTGGAAAAAATCCTGGAAGGATTTAATCTGAATATCCAAGAAATCAGGATATTCCGTTCTATTTACAATAGATGAGAAATTTAATCTTTCAGCTTGTGTTGATAACATCAATGGACGGAATTTTGATTAAAAAATAGTTATAGTGCTTTTTAAACACTTTTAAAACAGCTTAAAATAATCTTGAATATCTATGTGCTGTTAGAAAATTTATTTGAGTATACAATTATATACACAAAATGGTCTAGGTCTTGAAACGTAAGTTCCAGACCTAAACCTTTATGTTTTTGAGTAGCTAAGCTTACTTAAGCTCAACCTCAGCTCCAGCTTCTTCTAACTGTGCTTTTAAAGCTTCTGCTTCGTCTTTAGAAACACCTTCTTTAATTGCGCTAGGTGCACCGTCAACTAATTCTTTAGCTTCTTTTAATCCTAAACCAGTTAATTCTTTAACTAATTTAACTACTGCCAATTTAGAAGCACCAGCTGCTTTTAACATTACGTCAAATTCAGTTTGAGCTTCAGCAGCGTCATCACCGCCAGCAGCAGGACCAGCAGCTACAGCTACAGCTGCAGCAGCAGGCTCGATACCATACTCTTCTTTTAATATAGTTGCTAACTCGTTTACTTCTTTAACAGTAAGGTTAACTAATTGTTCTGCGAAATCTTTTAAATCTGCCATTTTTCTATCGTTTTAATAATTTTGTAATAATATAATTGTAATAAAGTGCGTACTGCTTAATACTATCCTTCTTTTTCAGATAGTGTTTTTAAAATTCCAGCTAATTTTCCGCCACTTGATTTAAGTGCAGAAACAACGTTCTTAGCAGGAGATTGAAGTAAACCTATAATATCTCCTAACAACTCTTCTTTAGACTTGATATCAACTAACATGTCTAATTGGTTGTCGCCAATGTAAATAGCTTCCTCAATAAAAGCACCTTTTAATAGGGGCTTCTCTGATTTTTTACGGAAGGTTTTTATTAACTTAGCTGGCGCATTACCTGTTTCAGAATACATCACAGATGTATTTCCTTTTAAAACTGTTGAAAGTTCTCCAAACTCTTTGTCTGAAGCTTCCATTGCTTTTGCAAGTAATGTGTTTTTAACAACTGCCATTTTTACGTTGGCCTTAAAAGCGGCGCGACGTAAATCTGAGGTAGCTCCTGCGTTTAACCCTGAAATATCTGCTAAATAGATATTTGCGTTATTGGCTAATTCTGCTGTTAAGTCCTCAATTACTTGTGATTTTTCTTCTCTTGTCATAATAAAAGTTTTAACCTAATTAACCAATTTTTGGGTCAACAATGATGCTAGGGCTCATGGTAGAAGACAAGTGAATGCTTTTTACATAAGTTCCTTTTGCAGTTGTTGGTTTTAATTTAATTAATGTTTGAATCAATTCATTTGCGTTTCCAGCAATTTTATCAGCACTGAATGATGCTTTTCCAATAGCAGCGTGCACAATACCGGTTTTATCAACTTTAAAGTCAATTTTACCCGCTTTTACTTCGCTTACCGCTTTTGCAACATCCATAGTTACCGTACCAGTTTTTGGATTTGGCATTAAACCACGAGGACCTAATACACGTCCTAACGGACCTAATTTACCCATTACACTTGGCATGGTAATGATAACATCAACGTCTGTCCAACCGCTCTTAATTTTATCAAGATACTCATCTAAACCAACGTAATCTGCTCCAGCTTCTTTGGCTTCGGCTTCTTTATCTGGTGTTACCAATGCTAATACTCTCATGTCTTTACCAGTACCGTGAGGAAGTGAAACAACACCTCTTACCATTTGATTTGCTTTACGTGGATCTACTCCTAAACGTACAGCGATATCAACTGATGCATCAAACTTTGTATTGGTAATTTCTTTAACTAAGGCTGATGCTTCATCTAATGAATACACCCTACCTTTTTCAATCTTCGCTAAAGCTTCTTTTTGCTTTCTTGTTAATCTTGCCATTTTTTAATGCTTTAATAGATTAAGAAGGAAATTTTCCTGTTACGGTAATTCCCATCGATCTTGCAGTACCAGCAACCATTTTCATAGCAGAACCTACTTCAAATGCATTTAAATCTTGCATTTTGTCTTCTGCGATGGCTTTAATCTGATCCCACGTCACTTTAGCTACTTTTTTTCGGTTTGGTTCTCCTGAACCTTTTTTCACCTTGGCCGCTTCTAATAATTGTACTGCAGCTGGAGGAGTTTTAATAACAAAGTCGAACGACTTGTCTTTGTAAACAGAGATAACAACAGGTAATACTTTACCAGCTTTATCTTGGGTTCTAGCATTAAATTGCTTACAGAACTCCATAATGTTTACTCCAGCAGCACCTAAAGCGGGTCCAACCGGTGGCGACGGATTCGCAGCACCTCCCCGAACTTGTAACTTAACTACTTTACCTAATTCTTTTGCCATTTTTAATAATTTAGTCGATGCGCTTTAATTTGGAAGCGAAAACCGCATCATTTTATATAGTGTAACAATTATTATACTTTTTCAACTTGCATATAACTCAACTCTAATGGCGTTTTTCTTCCGAAAATTTTAACCATAACTTCAAGTTTACGCTTTTCTTCATTAATTTTTTCGATAGTACCATCAAATCCATTGAATGGTCCATCAATAACTTTAACGGTTTCTCCTTTGGTAAATGGAATAGCTACATTTGCACTTTCTTCAACCGAAAGTTCATCAACTTTACCTAGCATTCTATTTACTTCAGATTGCCTTAATGGCACAGGATCCCCTCCTTTTGTTTCACCTAAAAACCCAATTACATTGGTAACCGATCTTATGATATGAGGAATCTCTCCTGTTAAATTTGCTTGAATCATAATATACCCAGGAAAAAACACCTTTTCTTTGTGTATTTTTTTTCCATTTCGTATTTGAATCACGCGCTCCGTTGGCACCAATACTTGGTCAACATAATCTTGCATGCCTAATCGAGCAATTTCATTCTCAATATAGGTTTTGATTTTGTTTTCTTGACCACTTACGGCACGAACAACATACCATTTTTTTTCACTTACTTCAGACATAACTTCTCTTTTTCCCAATTAACCAATCCATTGAAAGTAAGCTGTAATAACTTTACTAAATACCGTATCAACACCCCAAATGGCAAGAGAAAATATAATTGAAAATACCGCAACTAAAACTGTTAAGCTTTGCCCTTCAGCCCATGTAGGCCAAGACACATTATTCTTTAGTTCTCCGAATGATTCTTTTATATAATTTACAAATCCAGCCATTTTTATTGTTTTTTTTAAAAGTAATTTGAAATGGTATTCAACTTTATAATTGCACGGGTTGAGAGACTCGAACTCCCGACACCTGGTTTTGGAGACCAGTGCTCTACCAACTGAGCTAAACCCGTAAACATAAGTCAAGGTATTCCGAAAAAAACGGAATACCTTAGCTTAATATTTATTTCAACTGTATTAGTCTAAAATCTCAGTTACCTGACCAGCACCTACAGTTCTACCACCTTCACGGATAGCGAAACGTAAACCTACGTTCATTGCAATTGGTTGAATCAATTCAACAGTGATAGTTAAGTTATCTCCTGGCATTACCATTTCAACACCGCTTGGAAGCGCAATGTTTCCTGTTACGTCAGTTGTACGAACGTAGAACTGTGGACGGTAGTTGTTATGGAATGGAGTGTGACGTCCACCTTCTTCTTTTTTAAGGATATAAACCTCAGCTTTGAATTTTTTGTGAGGAGTCACAGAACCTGGTTTAGTGATTACCATACCTCTAGAGATTTGAGTTTTCTCAATACCTCTTAATAAGATACCAGCGTTATCACCAGCTTCACCTCTATCTAATATTTGACGGAACATTTCAATACCAGTAATAGTAGAAGTCAATTTCTCAGCGCCCATACCGATAATCTCCACAGGGTCACCAGTTTTAGCAACACCAGTTTCAATACGACCAGTTGCTACTGTACCACGACCTGTAATTGAGAATACGTCTTCGATTGGCATTAAGAAAGGCTTATCCATATCACGAACAGGCTCTTCAATCCAAGTATCACATGCTTCCATTAATTCCATTACAGTATCTACCCATTTTTGCTCACCGTTAAGTGCTCCTAAAGCAGAACCAGAAATTACAGGACCATTATCTCCATCGTACTCATAGAAGTTCAATAAATCTCTAACTTCCATGTCTACTAATTCCAATAACTCTTCATCATCCACCATATCAACTTTGTTTAAGAAAACAACGATACGAGGAATACCTACTTGACGACCTAATAAGATGTGCTCACGAGTTTGTGGCATTGGACCATCAGTTGCAGCTACCACTAAAATAGCGCCATCCATTTGAGCAGCACCAGTTACCATGTTTTTTACGTAATCCGCGTGACCTGGACAGTCAACGTGTGCATAGTGACGATTAGCTGTTTGATACTCTACGTGAGAAGTATTAATTGTGATACCTCTTTCTTTTTCTTCTGGTGCGTTATCAATTTGGTCGAATGATTTTGCTTCTGAGAAACCTGCATCAGCTAATACTTTAGTAATAGCAGCAGTTAAAGTTGTTTTACCGTGATCTACGTGCCCAATTGTACCAATGTTTAAGTGTGGTTTTGAACGATCGAAAGTTGCCTTTGCCATGTTTTTTAAATAATTTTAATCTTAGTTATAAATAATATTAGTGTATTCTAATTTTCTTCTAATATAGAGCCAATGACGAGATTTGAACTCGTGACCTCTTCCTTACCAAGGAAACGCTCTACCCCTGAGCTACACCGGCTTTACATTTACGATTGCCGATTTTAGATTTACGATTCGTAAATTGCACATCGTGTAACTCGTAAATTATTGAGCGGGAGACCGGGTTCGAACCGGCGACATTCAGCTTGGAAGGCTGACGCTCTACCAACTGAGCTACTCCCGCAATTTGATGACGATTTTCTAATCTTGATTTGAAAACCTGACATCTTAAATTTTAAATGTGGGGAGAGCAGGATTCGAACCTGCGAAGTTAAAAAACAACAGATTTACAGTCTGTCCTCGTTGGCCGCTTGAGTATCTCCCCAATTTTAATTTATCCCAATTTTTTTTAATGAACTTGAGCCGATGGAGGGACTCGAACCCACGACCTGCTGATTACAAATCAGCTGCTCTAGCCAGCTGAGCTACATCGGCTTTTTATGCTTTTTGGGCATAAAAAAAAGCCCGTTATTTCTAACGGACTGCAAATGTATAGATTTTTTATTTTATTCAAAACATTTTTTAAGAAATTTTATTATAAATGCGGCCTTAATTTTTCTTTTCTCTTTTTAAGTTGTCTTTCTAGCGATGCTACCGCCATATCTGCACCTTCTTCAAAGCTTTTGCACTGTTTTTTTACTACAAAACTATCACCTGGAACACTTACTCTTGCCTCAAAAATTTTATTCTCTTTTTCACTGGTATTTTCTACTTTCAAAAAAACATCAGATTTAATAACCTTGTCATAAAACAAATCCAATTTATCCATTCGTTTTTGGATAAAACTTATCAACTTTTTGTCGGCATTAAAATTTACTGATTGCGTGTTTACTTTCATATTAATACACTTTTTTGGTTAGACAATATTTTAATACTACTTTTTACTTCTTGGGTGTGCGTTTACATGCACTTTTTTTAATTCTGCTATACTGTTGTGCGTATAAACTTGGGTGGAGGCCAAGCTTGAATGTCCGAGAAGTTCTTTAACTGCATTTAAATCGGCACCTTGGTTTAACAAATGTGTAGCGAAAGAGTGCCTAAGAATATGCGGGCTCTTTTTCACCTTTGAAGATGCTAAACTAAAATAATCATTTATTAATCTGTATACAAGCGTTTCATATAATTTAACGCCTTTTTTCGTCAAAAACAGATAATTGTCATCCGAAATACCAGGCAGGCTAGTCCTTTTCTCCAAATAGCGATTTGCAGTCTGAACCACTGAGCTTAATAACGGAATGATACGCTCCTTATTTCGTTTGCCCAATACTTTTAAGGTTTTGCTTTGCAAATCGATGCTCGACAACTTAAGCTCGATTAATTCAATCCTTCTTATGCCAGTTGAATAAAACAATTCTATCAAGAATCTGTTCCGAAGACCTTCAAAATCATCATCAAAATTAAAATCGTCCAAAACAGCTTTAACTTCGGATTCCGAAAATGGCACCTGCACCTTTTTACTTGTTTTTAAAGCCCTGTGTTTTGATAAAGGATTTAACTGAATATCGCCAACCTTTAATAGAAATTTGTAATACGAGTTTAAAGCCGATATTTTCCTGTTTATACTTCGGTTGCTCAATCCACTTTCAACCAAGCTTACAATCCAGCTTCTTATTTGTGAGTAGTTAACGGTGTTTATGCTGTTGGTTTCGTATTCGGTTTTTACAAAATCCAAAAAATCCCCCAAATCATTTTGATAGGCCTTTACGGTTAAAGCCGAATAGTTTTTTTCCAAAGAAAGATAATCAAGAAACGATTTGAAAGGCATGTGTTAGGTTTAGAGTTTAAAGTTAAAAGTTTAAACGCCAAAACGCAACATTTTTTTACACTCAGGATATAAAGACTTAGTTAAAGTTTTGTCAACATGAACATGTTTCAGGTTTTCATTATGCTTTTTTCCAAAAGCAGTTTTGAGATGCTGAAACGAGTTCAGCATGACATAATCTTTCTGTATATTGATTTTTGGGCAAAAAAAATCCCGCTTGGTGCGGGATTTCGATTTATTTAGTGCAGCTTATATGTCTTCTGCATCTCTTAGTCTTTGAATGTACTGAGCCTTTTGAATTTGTGCTCTACGTACAACGGAAGGTTTGCTGAACTGCTTGCGAACTTGTAATTCACGTTTAGCTCCTGTTCTATCGAACTTTCTCTTATAACGCTTTAGCGCTCTATCTATATTTTCTCCTTCTTTAATTGGTATTATTAACATAGTGTCTTAACCTCCTCTCTTTTAGAATTTGTGGGTGCAAATATAAAATTAATTCGCAATTCCTAAATTAAAATTCAAAATTATTTTAAGTTGCGGGTTTATATTCTTTTTTATCAATAATAATTTTGGCGAGTATCTCCCGAAGTATCTCTGAAGTTCCACCACCAATAGGGCCTAATCTGCTATCGCGAAACAGTCGTGCCATGGGGTAGTCTTCCATATAACCATAACCGCCCAAAAACTGCAAACATTGGTAAACCACCTCATCGGCCATTTTAGTAGATTTTAGTTTAGACATGGTAGCTTCTTTAACCACGTATTCGCCTTTATTCAACCTGTAAGCCACTGAATAATTGAACGCCTTGCAAACTTCCATATCTGTGTATAAATCTGAAATGGTATGTCTTAGTGCTTGGAATTTATCAATTGATTTTCCGAAGGCATGGCGCTCCCCCATATATTGCAGGGCATATTCCAAAGCATATTCGGCACGCGCGTGTGCATTAACGCCCATAACCAAACGCTCCAACGAAAAATGTTGCATGATATATGAAAAGCCTTTTCCTTCTTCACCCATTAAATTTTCCACTGGTACTTTTACATTATCAAAAGCAATCTCACCAGTATCTGAAGCACGCCAACCCAATTTATCCAATTTGGTTGCCGAAACACCTGCCATATCCCTATCTAACACAAAAATGCTAATCCCTTTGTTACCCTTATCGGGTGTTGTTTTGGCAGCAACCACTAAATAGTCACTAATCACACCATTCGTTATAAAAGTTTTTGAACCATTAATAATATAATGGTCTCCTTCCTTAACAGCAGTCGTTCGCATGCCTGCTACATCGCTACCGCCAAAAGGCTCAGTAATACACAGACATCCTATTTTATCACCAGTAATACTTGGGGCTAAGTACTTTTGTTTTATGGCTTCATCACCTTCTGCATTTATATGTGTCATCGCCAAATACGTATGCGCCCAAATAGCCGCGGCAAAACCGCCTGAATTTATTTTTTGTAGTTCTTCAAGTAGTATAATGGTATAGAACAAATCCAAACCCAAGCCACCATAGGCCTCAGGATAATTGATGCCAAAAAAACCCATATCGCCAAATTTTTTCCAAATAAATCGGTCGATATTTCCTGTTTTCTCCCACTTATCAATATGGGGTACCACCTCTTTTTTTAAAAAATCCTGAAGACTTTTTCTAAAAAGATTGTGCTCTTCAGTGAAGTACATACTATTCATCTTTTTTCTTTTTCGAGGTGCAAATATAATTCAATTATCTTGATTTTATTTGAAGGAAAGTTTTTTACTTTTTTTAATTCGTCAATGGACTGAAATCCTTCACGCAATTTACGTTGCTCCACAATTTCATTGGCCAAGTCGTAATCAATATGTGGAATGGTTACCAATTCATCAACAGTAGCTGTATTTAAATCTATTTTTTTAATTGGGATTGGTGTTTTAACTGTGAATTGTTCTGTGATTTTTTCAATAACTTCGGGTGTTAAACCATAAACATCTTGAAGTTGGGCATCACCCACAAAACCACCTTTGAGTTTATTCCTGAATTTTACAATACGCTCTGAAAGCACTTCACCAATACCATTTACTTTTTGAAGTTGTTGCGCCGTTGCCGTATTTAAATCTCCTTTTTGTGCAAAGGTTTTGGGAGCATTATTATAACTGAAACTAGCATGTGAACTTGATTGTTTTGAATTGGTCACCCAATCTGGGAACTTAAAATATGGGGAAATGGCATCCAGCAATGAATCCGACACTATGGTGACTTCTTGAAATTGATGTGCCGAGTTAATCCATTTATCTTGTTTTCTGTAATCCAACAGCCTATCAATTTCCTCATTGCTCATCCCTAAAGTTGAACCTTTAAAATCAGTAATGTAATTGGGGTTAAACGGAAATATCTTTGGCTTATTCTGTTCCAGTTGAACTTGGCGCAATGAATCGATTTCTTTTGTGTATTCTGACAATGCTTCTTCATCAACAACAATTTTATCCGAACCAAAATCAACAAAAAAATAAATACATTGCAGAATGACAATGAGCACCAATAACAAAAAAATCCCATTCCGCTGTTCTTTAGAAAACGTGAAATGGGATTTCATAAAATCTATTTAGTTTAGTTAATTACATGTGCTTGGTGAGGTCTTCAGCACCTTCATCCAGAGCGTCATGTTTTACGTTGATAGCATCCATATATTTTTTAAGCTCCCTGCTGATTATTGGAGATAGGACTACTACACCAATAATATTTGGCACAACCATGGCAAAAATCATGGCATCAGAAAAATCAATTACAGCACCAAGGCTAATGGATGAGCCAACAACCACAAAAAACAAGAACAAAATTTTATATACCAAATCGCTTATTTTACCTTTACCAAATAAAAACACCCAGCCCTGCATACCATAGTAAGACCATGAAATCATGGTTGAAAAGGCAAATAATATTACTGCCACGGTCAACACAATAGAGAAATGCGGAATTACACTATCAAAGGCCGTTGCCGTTAACTCAACGCCTTCTTTAATTGGCACGCCATACTCCATGAAGCTACCATCAAAATTTGTAATTACAATTACCAAGGCAGTCATGGTACAGATTACAACGGTATCTACAAAAGGTTCTAAAAGTGCCACAATCCCTTCACTAGCTGGATATTTTGTGCGCACTGCAGAATGGGCAATTGCTGCACTACCAACACCAGCTTCATTGGAAAAAGCCCCTCTTCGAATACCTTGAATCATAACACCTACAAGGCCACCTGCAATACCCAAACCAGAAAATGCTCCTTCAATTATCAGTGCAAAAGCATCATCAATTAAATGCCAATTAAATCCTAGAATAATAAGCGCAGCCAGCACATAAATACCCGCCATAAAAGGCACTATTTTTTCAGTAACCGAGGCAATTCGTTTTATTCCACCAATAATTACAATAGCTACAATTATAGCCATAACAATTCCAAAATACATTCCAGCGTTTCCACTTTCAAAATTAAAAAGCTTAATAAATTGAGCAGCAGCTTGGTTGGCTTGGAACATATTTCCACCACCAAATGAGCCTCCAATCACAAAAATGGCGAACACAACAGCTAGCACTTTACCAAGCCCTTTCATGCCTTTTTCACCAAAACCTTTAGATAAATAATACATTGGACCACCATACACGGTACCATCTTCTCCCACATCTCTATATTTTACTCCCAGAGTACATTCAGCAAACTTTGATGCCATACCCAACAGACCAGCAAGAATCATCCAGAATGTTGCCCCTGGCCCACCTATTGATAAGGCAACCGCCACACCTGCAATATTTCCCAAACCAACTGTTGCCGATAATGCAGCGGTTAAAGCCTGAAAATGCGATACTTCTCCGTGGGCACTATCGTCCCTTAAAGTTTCAATAATATTATGGTCAACATTATCGGTGGGGTCTCCATATAAAGTATCTGCTCCGTGTTTCTCAATATCTTCATATTTACCTTGTACCACACGTAAAGCTGTTCTGAACCCGGTTACATTTATAAACCTGAAATATATTGTGAAGAAAATTGCTCCTCCAATCAACACAATTAAAACCCATGGAATTTGATATTCTTCTGAAAAAGGAATTTCATAAAAAATGGCATCAACAAACCAACCTGTATAATCCTTGAAAACCCGGTCGATTTTTTCGGAAGTTGTTTCTTGAGCGAATGTTAGTAATGGTAAAATTATTGTAAAAATTGAAAGAAGATGTTTCTTCATAAGGAGAATATTAGTTAAAATTTTTTGAAAGATTCGCACTAAAAAGCAGCAATATGCTAAAAAAAAATGGTTTTTTAAAACTAAGCTTGTTAAAATAGAAGATTCCCTAATCAATATCGTATTCCGAATTGAGTGCCTCAATTTGTTCTGGTCTTCCCAAAACAATAATCTTAGAATTTGCGGCCAACCTTAATTCTGCCTCAGGATTTACTATATATTCGCCATTTTCATCCTTATAACCTATCACTGTGCAGCCTGTTTTTCTTCGCAGGTCTAAATCTTTGATAGTTCGTTCTCTTCTTGTATTAAACAACTTTTCAACGGCCACTTCTTCAATATTGATGTTTGATTTGCCCACGATAGAAAGATTATCAATAAACTCCATTAAACCTGGAACCACGACCAAGGAGGCCATATGATCTCCTCCAATTTTATCAGGTAGAATAACGTTATTGGCTCCAGCAAACTTTAGTTTATCATATGATGATTCGCTTGAAGCACGGCTAATAATATTTATTTTAGAATTTAGTTGTCTGGCCGAAAGCACAACAAACAAATTATCAGCATCATTTGGTAGCGCAGATATAAAACAAGATGCGCGATCAACACCTGCCAAGTTCAAAACCTCATCTTCATTGGCATTACCTATCACATATGGCACCCTATCCATTTGTAGGCGCTCTTCAATGCTCTTGTTTTTCTCAATAATAACAAACTGCTTATTGTGTGCACTTAGCTTTCTAGCGGCTTGTTTGCCGTTACGTCCATAACCACAAATAACCACATGGTTTTTAAAACTATCAATCTTCTTTTGCATTTTTTTGTGCTTTAGTTCTTCAATATTGTTTTTGCTCAAAATATATTCTGTAATAATGGATAATGCGTAACCAACAATAACCACACTTGCCAAAATTAAAAATATGGTGAAAATTTTTGACGTATCGTCCAATGCAACCACCTCTCCAAAACCAACAGTCGTCATGGTTATAACCGTCATATAAACAGCATCAACCCAAGAATACCCCGAAATGATTTTGTAACCGGCAATACCAATAAGTAAAATAACAACCAGTAAAAATACCGCTGTGTAAATTTTGGTTCTAAAAAATCGTATAAGTGGATTCATGTATTATAGGTCGAAAACTGAGGAGCGTTTGGTGTAAACTAAGTCTTTAATACGCATCCAAAAAGCCAAAAAGAGATAGAGTGCAAACCCAAAACCCAAGGTAACAAAAGTTAAGTACATAAATGAGGTTCTCACCACTTTTGCCCTAATACCCAACCTGTCGGCAATACGTTGGCAAACATAATAACCGTGCTTTTGAAAAAATAACAAAGGTTTGTAAATACTATTCATACCCGCAATTTAATTATAAAATTAATATAATTTAATCTTTTAAGTTTCCTATTTCTAGGTTAATCATATTTCTATGATTTTAATAATTTTTGAATATGCTTTTTAAATATTTCTAGATAATAATGTATTGCCAATAGCACATTGCAAACATTTATTAGTATCACAGTAAGTTGTTTTAAGCTGAATGAATGCCTGAGACTCGAAAGATGATTGAGAAACTTTTTTCAAATTATTGAATGCATCAACAATATTGTTTTTTTCTGAATTAATTGATGTAGCCAAATTTAAAATAGTATCCTCAATATCTTTACCTTGATGCTTTGCATAACAAAACGTAACAGGAATTACCGTATTTATTAGCAATAAGTCTATAAAGGATTTTGAAAGCCTTTTTTCTGATGGTTTAGATTCCTTTTGAAATGTGTAATGGTTTTTCCAAAACTTGGAAGTTGATACTTTGAAAAGCTCATAAAAATCTTCCAATTTATTGGTTTCAACCACTTTTGAGAATAAATTTTGATGCTGTTGGTATAAACTTGCCAATTGTGACAACCTTATTGTTGGGAAATTTGACGGGCGCAACCTAAAAAACTGAATTGGCAAAACTTGCGAATTCTTCAATTGGAATTTCTGCGTTAAAAACATGTATTCTTGTTTCAGTTTTTTGAAATAGGCTCCTTCCAAATCTTCATCCAAAAAACCAGCTTGCCCAAACAAAAGCGCTTCCAAACTATTTTGATTCGGCCTTGTTTTTCTAATAATTGAAAAATCAATTGAATTGGCCAAACTAAAAAAAGATTCACCATTTACTTTGAGTCCGAAATTTTTGGCCAGCATTTTAAAAAACACTGCTTCCCAATCGTTTTTTGAATCTATTAAAAGCGCTTCAATATCCTTGGATTTTCTTTCCAAACGTTCAAAAAATAAACGTTCCAACCAATTGTTCAACACAAAATCATTCACGTCACCAAAATCGTTTTCACAATTAATCCATTTATTTTTTTTGGAAAATAGCTTCTCGTAATTATTCAAAATTGAAGTGTCTATTAAACCCTTCAATTGCAAAGTTGGTATTGGCGTGTTATCCTTTCTAAACACGTCCGTATCATGTTCCCAAACCACATGCAAAATCACATTGTCATAGGTCTTATCAGTTTCGTGACTATGCAAAAACCAATCTGATGACTTTACATGAATTTCAACATTTCCAGCCCAAAGTTGCTCACCTATTTTCATTTGGGCATTAAAAAAATCAGGGCCAGAATCAAGATTATGTTGCCCTAAAGAAGTAATTGAAATGCTTTCGCTAGCTGTAGTCTGTAAACTTTCCGTTGAAAATTTTTTATGTTTCCAGATGTAGTGTAGAAAGTCTTCTCGCATGCCACTAAAATAGAAAAATATTGGGCTTTTTTATTTGAACTTATCTAAATTTGAAGAAACTTTTTTAATGGAGCAGCTCACCTTAACTACACCAGCACTTTTGTTTTCTGCCATTTCGTTGATTATGTTGGCATACACGAATCGATTCATTGCCTATGCGGCGGTTATTCGGGATTTACACGACAAATATCTCAAGAAAAAGGACGAACGATTGATCAAACAAATACAAAATTTAAAAAAGCGCTTATACCTTACTCGAAGCATGCAAATTGCAGGGATCAGCAGCTTACTTTTGTGTGTGCTGACCATGTTTTTAATTTACATACAACAGCACATTATTGCCGTCTGGGTATTCGGCCTGGCACTTATTTTATTGATTTTTTCTTTGGCACTTTTAATTAAGGAAATCCAAATTTCAGTGAAAGCTTTGGAGCACCATATTAGTGATATAGAAAACGGTTAGTCCAAATTCTCATCTACCGAAGTTGGCTTCCTGTATTTTTGAAAAGGCTGTTTCAGCAAATCCACAATATTGCTGTTTTCCTTTTCGTCTGGAAACACATCAACACCATAAATAATTTTATTTGTATCTAATTTCATGTACGTCCCAAAAAGGCGGTCCCATACAGAAAAAATATTGCCGTAGTTACTATCCGTATAAGGCAATTTATAATGGTGGTGTACCTTGTGCATATCTGGTGAAACAATGATATAGCTTATCCAATCATCTACTCTTTTAGGCAATTTAATATTGGCATGATTAAATTGTGTGGCCGCTACTGAGAGCGCTTGGTAAAGCAGTACTAATGCGATAGGCGAACCTACCATAATAATTCCAAAAAGCGTAAACACATAGCGAATTAGGCTTTCCAACGGATGATGACGATTTGCGGTAGTCGTATCAACATAATGGTCAGAATGATGCACCAAATGTACCATCCACAGTGGTTTTACCTTGTGTTCTATTATATGGGGAAGATAAGCGCCAATTCCATCTAAAAGTAATAACCCCGATAAAGCGTATAGCCACAATGGCATTTCGGGCAACCAATTTATAATGCCAAATTTATTGGCAACCGCCCAATCTGAAGCTTTTAAAAACAAAAAAGCCAATGGCATATTCACCAAAATGGTCGTTATAGTGAAAAAAATATTTGGGATAGCATGCTTCCACTTTTTGTATTTAAATCCAATAAGGGGCATGATACCTTCAATAATCCAAAACAAGGTTAAGCCTCCTAAAATTATTAGGGCACGATGATGCGATGGGATGGTTTCAAAATAATTAAAGATGGTTTCCAAAGTATAATTTTTGAACTAAATATACTTATTTTATCTGTTCGATAACCTTTTAAAATTTTGCAGCAAAATCTTTGTTACTTCATCATTTCGATGAAACCTATACTTTGCCTATTTAATGCCCTTATGGACTTTCATAGCCTCCACGATGTTAAAAGCAGCGGGACAAATGGCTACATTTTTTAGGGTAAGGTTTGAAATTTGCTGAAACTTTTTGCGGTCGGTATGCGGAAATTCACGGCAAGCTTTTGGGCGCACCTCATAAATGGAGCAGTAATTATCGTTACCCAAAAACTTACAAGGTACACTTTGCAAAACGTAATCGTTATCTTCATCAACACGCAAAAATTGCTCAATAAATTGCTGTGGTTTCAACTTAAAATGCTTGGCTATGCGTTCAATATCCTTATCAGTAAATAACGGCCCTGTGGTTTTGCAGCAATTGGCGCATTTTAGGCAATCCGTTCGCTCAAACTCTTCTTCGTGCAATTTTTGCATCACATAATCCAAGTTTTTTGGCGGTTTCTTTTTTAGTTTCGCGAAGAATTTTTTGTTTTCGTTATGCTTATCTTTGGCGAGCTCAGGCAGTTGGTTAATGAAATCTTGCATAGGGTAAATTTAGACATTTAGATTTGTTAGACCTTTTAGAACACCTAGATTTTTACACCGCGACTCTAAAAACTTTTAACATATATCTTTTTAACTTGTAACTTTTACAATGAAAGACCTTTTCGGAAAAGCCCTATTGGATTACTACAACGGAAATTATACTGAAGACATCATTACCTCAACTAATATTTCTGATGAAGATGAATTACCACTGCCCTATTTATTCAGGTCGTATTCCGAAATGCCCAAAATTGAACAAAAAGCATTAAAACTTTGCAAAGGAAATGTGTTGGATGTTGGTTGTGGTTCAGGAAGCCACAGCTTGTATTTGCAGGAAAAAGGTTTTAAGGTTAAAGCTATAGACATTTCAAAAGGCGTCATTGAAGTTGCCAAAAACCGTGGTGTTTTGCATGCCGAAGTTTTAAATGTTTTAGATGAAACCGAAACGTTTGATACCATTTTATTGCTCATGAATGGCACGGGTATTTTTCAAGAGATTAAACAGGTTTCAACGTATTTAATCCATTTAAAAAGCCTGCTAAAGCCAAACGGACAGATTTTAATTGACTCGTCGGATATCAAATACATGTATGAAGATGATGATGGTGGTTATTGGATGGACATGAATGCCAATTATTATGGCGAACTCGATTACTATTTAAGCTATAAAGGCGAAAAAGAAACCCCCATGAAATGGTTATACCTCGATTTTGAAACCTTAAAATTGGCATCTGAAACCATTGGTTTAAAATGCGAATTGGTTTTGAAGGGGGAACATTTTGACTATTTGGCTAAATTGTCATTCCTACATCAAAAATCAAACTTATAAGTTGCTCCAGCCAAAAACTGAATACTTTGCACCGGGAAATTTTGCCATTTCTGATAGGCTTTATCCGTAATATTGTTCACCTTTCCAAAAATTGAAAACTGCTCGTTAACGTGGTAACCCACGTGTGCATTGGCATCAAAATAACTGTCCAGAACAGCGGGTACATTTGCTTCTGGCGTTAATGAGCCTTCCATTTCCAAAATATCTTTGCGCTCGCCTACATAATACAAATTGGCTCCTGCAAACCATTTTTCATCTATTTGGTAATCTAAAAACAACGAACCTTTAAAATCGGGCAAGTTCCAAGGTTCGGCTTCATCATCGGTATTATAAGTAAAATACTCTGCCTTTAAGCCTAAAGTGAAATTTCTATTAACATCTATATTTATTTCACCTGCTGCGCTAAATGTATCGACGTTATCATAAACTATCCCGAATGAATTTCCGTAGTCATAACCATGTTCAGGAGTTACATTTCTAACCACATTAGTTTTATAAAGTGCCCTGTTTCTATCCGAAATATAACGGCCACTAATATTATAGCTCATGTTGCTGGACAGCTTTCCTTTTAACCCCACGTAAGCGTTATAAAGTAGGTCATTGGGCATAATAAACAACGTTGGGGAAACAAAAGGATTCTCGTTGGCAAACCCGTAATATGAATTTTGAATCAAGTCACCTTGAATGCCCCCATAAGCAATCAATACATCGTTAACCAAACGGTACGAAGCTGTAAAATTTGGATAAATATAAAATTTACTTTTTCCTGATTCCTTATCGCTTAAATAGAATAAAGACACGCCCAAATTAACGGTTAAATCGTCTTGTTTCAACTCGTATGATGGTGAAAGCCCAATTTGGAAATTACCATAGCTCAACTCTTCATCTGTAAAATAATTTCTATCAAAACTTCCTCCTAAATAGTCGATGATTAAATCGGTTGAAATCTCTTCGCCGTTAATGGGTACATCAACAGTTGATTGAATTTTTAAACGATTTTCGCCCGAACCCTGGTTATCGCCAAAACGTCTAAAAAAGAAACTTCCAGAATTAATGTATGTATCTTCAAAAGAAATATCACCCCCAAAATGTGCTTCGTAAAATGAATGTCCAACATCAATACCATTGTTCAGCGCTTGCGCAACTTGGGATTCTGGCACGCCGTACCAATTGTACATTTGATGCTGAAAACCCGCCTCAACATTCCAAGCCAAATCCCTCAACCTACTGGCATAATTCAAGTTGATTTTTGAATTGGAAAAACTATCCGCAAATGAAACTCCTTCTATATCGCCTCCAGAGGAATGGTGGCTAACATAACCTCCAACACTTTCGTTTCGGCTAATGGCATGGTTTAGATACACCTCGCCCAAAATGGTGGTATAACTTCCCAAACCCAAAGTAGCATAATTGTCATACAATTTTTCAGGAGCTTGTTTTTCAACAGTGGCGGCCTTTCCTTTTGCGGGCGTAAATGTTGATGCCACGGGAAATGAAAAAATATTATACTTAATTTCTTTTTTCGTTTCAGTGGTTTCATCATCCAAAGAGGGAGTTTCCTTTACCTTAAAGGCGTCTGAAATCGTCGGTGTATAAGGTTTTACAACATCGATAACGCCCGTGTTTATGGTATCGTTTTGTCTGTTTTGGGAAAATGCAATCGTAGTAATTAATACAACTGCCAATACCAATATGTGTTTTATGTGCTTTCGCATGTATTTATTTTTCGTTTTATATGATTGATGAATTTTAATCTTCTGTTTGAATTGATGAATTTGTTTTGGCTTCCTCGGCTTTAATTTTGCTTAATTCCGTTTTAGCTTCGCTGACAACATCACTAAATTCCGCAAAATTTTCAATGACACTTTCTAAGATATAAGTGGCTTGAAAAGCATCATTTAAGGCATAAAAATTCTTCGCCATAAGCACCAAGCCTTTGGCACTGTAATATTTGTAGCCTGAAAAATCTTTTGCCAATTTTTGAACTGAATTATTTGAAGCTTCATATTGTCCATCCTTATTTTTAAAATAAGCGTTATAGTACAAGGCTTCGGCAGCGGTTTCACCTGTTGCTACATTTTCCACCTTAGAATAAGCTGCTTTTGCCTTAGATTCATTACCTGTTTTCATTGCAGACCGTGCAATAATGATATAGGCATCGCCTTTAATTCTGTTATCCACTTTTGAGCTTGCCAATACTTTTTCAGCATACAAAACGGCATCATTATAATTTTCCAACTGGTAGTGTGCCTTCATCATATTAGATTGCGCAAAAATGACATTCTGCGGAAAGTTAGCCTCTTGCTCCAATCGTTTTAACAACGGCATGGCTTGGTTCCAGCTTTTCTTTTCTAAGTGGAATTGTGATAATCGGGTTAAAGCCTCTTCGGTAAATTCATTTTGGGCAGCTTCCACAACATACTTATAATGCGGTGCTGCATTTTCGCTTAAATTCTTTTTGTAATACAACTGTGCCACATAAAAATGTGCTTGTAAAGTGTGCAATCCATTTGGGAATTCATTTAAATAGCCATTAAATTGTGTTATGGCTTTATCGGTATTATTGTCTAAATACTGCTTTTCCGCAGCCTCATATGTGGCGTTATCCAATTCTTTATCGGTAACCTCAACATAATCCAAGGTTTTTACCCATTTGGCATAATCGTTTACTCGACCCAAATCAATGTAGATTAAGCGTGCCGTAGAAACGGCTTGAACTGCCTCGGGCGTATTTGGGTAATCGGCGGCTACTTTTTTAAATTTTGTTAAAGCGCGCTCATTTTCGCTTCCATTGTAATACACCAAACCTTGCCGCAACAAAGCTTTTGGCACAAACGAACTCATACTGTATTCGCTGCTTAATTGGTCGTAAGCCCGCATCGCCTTATCTGTTTCATTTGCTTTTACATAAGAATTACCCAACTCGTACAAGGCATCATCACGTAATTTTGATTTAGGATATTGTGACACAAATTGCTCCAATTCCTTTATTTTTTTTGTGGATTGCCCCGTATAGCCAACACTCATGGCTTTTTGAAATGCTGGATAATCAGAATCTATTTCGTTTAATTTTATGGCTTTTTCATAAGCTGAAATAGCACTTTGATATTCACTCGACACAAAATGCGCATCACCCAAACGCAAATAAGCATCATTCAATCTAACCTTATCATCTTTCTTTTTGGAAATAAATTGATTGAAATGTTCCGTTGCCTTCCCGTAATTTTTTAATTTGAAATATGTGTAGGCCAAGTTGTAATCCAGATTTTCCATTTCTGGAGTTGAGGACGATTTTGTTTGCTGCTGAAACTGCTTAAAATCAATTAAAGCATCATCATAATTGGTTAAATTATAATCGGTTTCGGCCTTCCAAAAAGTTGCCCGTGCTGTATAAACTAGGTCTTGTTGTTCGGTTAAAGAGGCATCAAAAAGTGACGCTGCTTCAAGAAAATTGCCTTCATTATAAAGTTCTAAACCTCTATAAAAGGCCACTTTTTGATAGGCCACTTTGCTTTCAAAACTTTTTTTATCTTTCAGTAGCTTTAACGCTTCTTTGTAATTTTTTGAAGTAATGTACGAGTCTATTAAAAGTGTTTCAATTTCCTCCTTGTAGCTGGTTTCAGGATATTTTTCCAAATAACCTGCCAACACTTGTGGCACCGATTGGTAAGGATTGCCTATTTCGTAACTAATTTTAGCGTAATTTAACCAAGCATCTTCCTGGATTTTTAAATCGAAATCTATTTGTGAGGCATTTCTAAAAGCATTCAAAGCCTCTTGTTTTTTATCAAGGTGCACATAGCTTTCACCCAAGTGGTAATAGGCATTTTGGGCAATGGCATTGGTTCCACCAACTATTTTATTGAATTCTGATATGGCCTTTTCATAATCCTTCTGTTTGTAATAGGCATAGCCCAATTGGTAATAGTCTGTATTGTTCCATTTCCCCGTTCTATCCCTTGGCCCTTTTTTGCCTTTGTATTCAGTCAGATATGGAATGGCTTCAGCATATTTTTCTAAATTGAAATAGCTTTCACCTATAATTTTTGAAAGTTCCGAAACTTCATTGGCATCACTTTTATCCAATTGTGCTTTTGCCAGTTCAATCGCTTTATCAAAATTCCCCAATTTAAAATTCAAATCGGCTTGGTAATAGGACAGTTTTTCCTTGTAGCGTTCTTGGTCGCTAACTTGTTCAAAATAGGTATTGGCCTTATCATAATCGTCACCTTCATAAGCCATAAAGCCAATATAGTATTTCGCCTGTGAACCATACTCTTGGGAATTTTCAACACGGCTCAAATATTTTTTGGCATCTTTATATTGCTTTGTTGTAAAGGCCGTATAGCCGTTGTTGAAATAAAATTTTTCACGCTCTTTTCTCCCCAAGGCATTTTCATCTACTTTGTCATACCACTTTCTGGCGTATGCATACTTTCCATTGGTAAAATAATAATCGGCCACATCAACAAATGCAGTGTTTCTTTTGGTACTTGTTGGATAATCCTTTACAAAATCCTCAACCAATTGGTCTGCGTTTTGCTGGTTTAAACGTACCGCACAATTGGCAACATAATAGGCACAATCAGATTGCAATACTTCTTCGTCTGCGGTTTTTTTAATGTCTCCAAACAAAGACTGAGCAGCACGATATTGTTGATTGTTATATAGCGATAACGCCTTTTGGTATTCTACCAAATTACTGGTATATGTGGCTGATTGTTGTGCTAAAATTTGTAGACTTAAATTAACCGCCAACAATAGCAAAACCATATTTTTTATAGTCATTAACGTTCGTTTTTAATTTGATGATCAAAGATATATTAATCTGAATCCTATAACGAAATAATCGTGCCATAATTATAAACCGAGTTATTAAATGATTAAAAAATTGGAAGACCGATGCTTGAAGGCCGAAGCAATGAAGTACTTTTTTTAAACTTTTACCGTTACTTTTTAAGATTTAACTTTTTAATAATACTTTTACCTCTTGAAAAAACGCTGTTTAGAATGCCCAAAGTTATTACACCTGATGATTTTATTGAAACTTATGCAAAACTTCGCCAAAGGGGTTTAGGTTTTATATCATCTAAGTTTAATTTGAACGAAATAGACCGGGCCAAGACGGCTTTTAATCATTTATCCATACAATCTTCAAATTGGTGGATTATCCCAAAGGTGCAACAACGCTGGAGGAAAATGATAAGCGGCAACAAGGACTTAGAACTTGAGCAGTTCATAATGGAAAATCATTTGAAAGGACTGAAAAACTTAAAAATGTTGTCATTGGGTAGTGGCGACTGTACGTCTGAATTAAAATTTGCCAAATACAAAAATTTTAAAGAAATATTATGTACCGATATTGCCGAAAAACCCCTAAATAAAGCAAAAGAAATCGCAACAAAGGAAAATTTGAACAACATTAAATTTCAAATACAGGATGTCAATAATTTTTCACTTCCTGAAAATCAATTTGATGTTGTTTATTTTAGAGCATCGCTCCATCATTTTAGAAATATTGACTCATTTATTGGAAACCATATTTTAAAAACCCTTAAATCGGATGGCTTTTTAATAATTGATGAATATGTTGGTCCTACAAGGCTTCAATTTTCAAAGCATCAAATAAAATCCATAAATAAATCCATTAAATTAATTCCTAAAAAACTCAGAAAAAGGTTCAAATTAAATTTTTATAAAAACAAGGTTTATGGGGCTGGCTTAATACGAATGGTTTTGGCAGACCCCTCAGAATGTGTGGATTCTGCTAGCATAATGCCTTCTATTCGCAAGTATTTTGAAACTGTACATGAAACTGGTTATGGCGGAAACATACTTACATTGGCACTAAAAGATATAGCACATCACTTTGTAGAACTTGATGATGAAAAAGAGGCCACACTAAATTCATTGTTTGACTATGAAGACCATTATTTGCAAAAGCACAAGAGTGATTATATATTTGGAATATACAAGCCAAAAACAAACATAATTGCTTCATAGAAAGTAAAAAATCAAGTAATTAATAATACATTTATATCATCAAAAACTTCAACATATTTTATGGCAAATCCAATTTTAAAATTAAAGGACGCATCTATTTTTCAAGGTGAAAGCCTTGTGCTCTCAAACGTTAATGTTGAAGTTAACAAAGGTGATTTTGTATATCTCATTGGAAAAACAGGAACGGGGAAAAGTAGTTTCATGAAAACCCTTTACGGCGACTTACCTCTAAAAGAAGGCGAAGGCCATATTGTTGATTTTGATTTAAAAACATTAACGGATAAAGAAATTCCATTCTTAAGACGAAAATTAGGAGTCGTTTTTCAGGATTTTAAATTACTAATAGACAGAACGGTTAACGACAATTTGCTTTTTGTTTTAAAGGCTACGGGCTGGAAAGACAAAGATAAAATGGACACGCGAGTTGAAGAAGTACTGGCAAAAGTCGATATGAAAACCAAAGGCTTCAAATACCCACACGAACTTTCTGGTGGCGAACAACAACGTGTTGCCATTGCACGGGCTTTACTAAACAACCCTGAACTTATTTTGGCCGATGAACCTACAGGGAACTTAGACCCTCAAACCAGTGTTGAAGTTATGGAGGTTTTGCAGGACATCAATAAAAATGGCAACACCATACTTATGGCCACTCACGATTATGCGCTTTTGCTTAAATACCCAAGTAAAACCTTAAGGTGTGATGAAAACCAAGTTTATGAGGTTGTTCAACGGAAAAATAAAACAATATAAAATTGGCATCCAAATTTCTGTATCTGTAGCTGAAAAATAATGCTTTCTATTTTAATACCAACATATAATTACAACATTGTTTCTTTAGTTAAAGAATTACATAAACAAGCTGAAGATTGTAATATTGATTTTGAAATTTTGGTTTACGATGATGCTTCAGAAATCTATTATTCAGATAAAAACAGCATCATTTCTCAATTAAAAAACACCTCCTATACAATATTAAAACAAAACGTTGGGCGCAGTATCATAAGAAACCTGCTTGCCAAGAATGCCAAAAATGGTTTGTTGTTGTTTGTTGATGCCGGGACATTTCCAAAATCAAAAGACTTCATAAAAATATATTTAAACCATACAACCAACAGCGTTATTTGTGGAGGCATGACCAATACTGAAAAACCTCCACAAACACCCTTTAAACTTAGATGGATTTATACAAAAGAACGGGAAGCCAACACGCTTTGTTCCTCTAACTTTTTAATAAAAAAAGAGTTGATGCTTCAATATCCTTTTGATGAATCTTTAAACAAATATGGCTACGAGGATGTGCTATTTTTTAATAATCTAATTGACAATAGCATTGAGGTTGAATTAATTAAAAACCAAGTAATTCATTTTGATGACGACGATGCCGCTACTTATATAAAAAATACTGAGTACGCTATTGAAAATCTTGTTATTCTCGAAAAGTCAAAAAAGCTTCAAGTTAGCTCTTCCAAAATTTTAAAATATCACAACATTTTAAATAAGCTAGGACTATCAACCTCTGTTGCCGCTTTATTCAAACTTTCAAAAAAAATTATTTTAAAAAACCTAAATTCCTCCCGACCTTCGTTATTGGTGTTTGATTTTTATAGATTGGGTTACTTTTGCAACATAAAAAACGAAGAATGAAGCCTTTTTTCTCCGTTGTCATACCGCTTTACAATAAAGAAGAATTTATTGAAGATACCCTAAAAAGTGTTTTAAACCAAACTTTTCAGGATTTTGAAATTATTGTTGTTAATGATGGCTCAACAGATCAAAGCCTAAAAATTGTAAATAAATTAAAAACTGAAAAAATAAGGCTGTTTACAAATAAAAACGGAGGCTTGTCATTTTCCAGAAACTTCGGCATTAAACAGGCAAAGGCAGACTTTATTGCCTTTTTGGATGCGGATGATTTGTGGGCTGAAGATTTTTTGGAAACCATTTTTAAACTGATTAAAAAGTTTAGCAAACATTCATTATTCACCACAGCATTTAAAGTATTTGCAAAATCAAAACACACAGATTTAGCTTCCAGTGAATTTGATATCACTTTAACCAAAAACATAGCAAACTACACGCAATTATCAAAAATCTTGGTGCACATTGGTGCCATGGTGGTACACAAAAGGGTCTTTAATAAAGTTGGTTGTTTCGATGAACACATCAACTATGCCGAGGATGAGGATTTTTACATCCGGGCATTTTCAGAAACTAATTTTGATTTAGTTTATTACACTTTGCCTAAGGCATTTTACAGAATATTGGGCACAAATCAGTTAACAAGCCCAAATCCTAAATTTAAAAGAAATATTCCAAATTTTGAAAGTTATGCAACCACTAAAAACATAAAAGATTTAAAACCTTATTTAGATGCTATTCACTATAAGCTATTGGTACTTTATAAAATGGAACGGAATAAAGATTTAGTGCGTTTTTATAAACAGAAAATTTCAAACAAAAACTTAAATCTGGTTCAAAAAATAAAATTTCACCTGCCTATTTGGGCATTTTATTACAGCAAGCGCATCTATCTTTGGTTTTCCAATAGGTTTATCCAATCCTGAACAATCTTTTCTTCTGAAAACTTTTCTAAACCAACATGGGTGTTCATTTTTAAATTTTCATAAAATGAACTTTCCAAAAGTTTGTTTAGGGCAAGAGTTAATTGACTTTCGTTCTGATCTTCAACCAAAATACCGTTAATTTCATTTTTAATAATTTCTTTTGGGCCACTTTTACAATCAAACGCTATTACCGGAGTTTTTAGGGTTAAAGCTTCCAACAAAACCATAGGAAAGCCTTCGGCCTTGCTAGACATAACCAATGCTTTGGCCTTACCAATTAAGGGATAAGGATTCTTTTTAAACGGCATAAGTTTCACAAAATCGCCCAATTTTAGTTCAGCTACCTGTTTTTCTAAAAACGCTTTTTTATCTCCATCGCCGAGAATAAAAAGTTTTATGTTGGCTTCGTGCAATTTTGAATTGGAATAAGCGGCAATCAGTTTGTTAAATTGCTTTATTTTGGTAAGCCGCCCCACCCCAATAATATAATTTTCGTTTAAATCGATTTTTTCAACATCGGGATTTAAACCCTTTTTTGTGAAGTAATTGTAAATCACATAACCTTGAATCCCTAAAGTTTTGTGCAAATGGTTTTTGATTTCATTGCAAACACATACAAACTTATTGTTTTTTACCAGTGGAAGTTTTGCCAACCACGGCCATTTAACATACGAAAACGCATAGCTCAACTTATAGTTATGAATACAATAAATTACCTTACTATTTTTAAAAACAATTTTTGAAAAAATAAGCTCTTTTAAAAAGACAGAACGCACCCTATGATCGATAATCAAGTCAAAATTTTGGGATTCAAAAAAAAACTTAAAGGCCTTAAATGCGTTTATTTTACTGGTTTTCGACTTAACTTTACCAAAATTAAACAACTCGCCCTCAAAGGCATAGGTTATTTCATCCTTCATGGAAACAAGGTGCACTTTATATCCTTTTCTGGACAAAGAAACAGACATATTTGCGGCAACCCGCTCGGCGCCACCACCGCTTAAACTATCAACCAACAAACATATTTTTTTACTCATTTTTGTTCAAAAACTGTTTATCGTAATCTACACCGTTAACAACTATTCTGTTCCGCTCTTTAAATTCCTTACTGAAGATGCTATTGCCAGCATCAACACCTTTATACTTTACCCCAAATAAATGAAGTGCGCTTTCGTAAAAATGGTCTGCCATAAACTTTCTATTGGGCACATATTCAAAATCATCAGGTAATTCAAAATCTTTTGACGTCCAAACTAAAAAGGGTATTTCAAACATGTTCTTTTTCAGGTTAGTCTCAACTCTACCAATAAAATCACCATCATCATAAACATTTTCACCATGATCGGACAGGTACATCAAAGCTGTTTTTCCACCAACTTTTTCTAAACTTTCTAAAATTGATTTTAGTATAAAATCATTGTACAAAACGGCGTTATCGTATTGATTTATTATGGTTTGTTTTTTTGATGTTCCTGGTTTATCAAACTTATTGAAACTCTTTGGATATCTCTTATGGTAGTCGAAATGCGTACCTATCAACCTCAGAAAAATAACTTTTTTTCCGGGTTCATTTAAAATTTCATAGTAATCTGGGAGTAAAATTTCATCAGTGGAAGTAGTATACTTCTCTATTTTGTAATTATAAAACTTGAAAAATGTTGAATGAGATGCTATTTGACTAATAGCGTTATCATGATAGCTAATTGGTCTTTGATTGGAAAGCCAGTATGTGCTGTAACCAGAGGCATTGAAAACACTTACCAAATCCATATTTTCATTATTTTCATGAGAATTACAAATGGATGTAATCATTTTAGGAACGGCCTTTAAAGTCAATACATCTGTTGAAATAACATTATCATAAATCAACAGACTATCTCTAAAACCACTTAAAAAAGGCGTAGTGTTTCTCCTATACCCGTAAAGATTCATATGCCCCCGAGTTGTAGATTCTCCCAAAACAATAACCAATACGTCATTTTCTTTAATTACTTCTATATCTTCTCTATCTAAATTGTTAGCCAAATTAAAACTGTGCTGCAATTTATAATAACCATAAATACCCCTTACTACATTATGGTAAACATTATTTTCAATAAGACCGGTAAGTTTTAAAAGAACAATAAGTACCAATCCTAATATCAAACTTACATACTTGTTAATTTTTTCAACCTTCATCATTCTTCTCTTGATATATAAAAAAGAAAGAATCATAAACACAATTGAAGCTATTATCACCTTATTACCATAGGAATGTACAAACTCTCCAAATTCTGCTTTGGTTGTTTCGATAAGCACATACATATAAGAAGAGGAAAAATTTGCAGAAACTGCCAAATAAGATGTGGTCTCTAAAATAAAATAAAGCACATAAAGCAATAATAATGTTAATCTATAAAAAAGAAATCTTGAAATATTAAATGCAAAAGAAATGATTAAAAAAAATATAATATCTTCTAAAATATCAACATAAAAAACGACCTTGATGTCTCCAAAAATTAAAATAAACAAATACTTTAAGAATAAAGGAATTAATAGGGATATGTAAGGAATTAGACTTTTAAGCATGCTTGCCATCCAAATATTTATTGCGCAATTTAAAAACAAAAAATAAAACAAAAATCAAATAAAGGAACACACTTAAATTATAAGCATAAAAAACCCCATCAAGATTAAAATTTTCCACAAAACCTATACTTAGCAAGTAAAAAGCTCCGTATAAAATAGCATCGGTAAAAAAATAGGCGAACACCATTTTTTTTGCATGAAACTGATAAGCAAACGAAAATGCCAGAATTTTAATAAAATCTCCTATTAATTGTAAATAAAAATAGTTACCCAGTTCTAAAAATTGAGGTGTTAAAAAAAATCTAATAATTAAGGACCTCAAAAAAAATAAAGCCATAAAAGCAATTATTGTTAAAGGTATAAGTGTTTTAAGATACGCCATCATTATTTTATTATAGCCCTGAATTGTTTGGTTTTCTGCTAACTTTGGCAATAGGTAAAGTGTGAACAATGAAGAAAAAAATATCATGTAAAACATGGAAATTTTGTTCATGGCCTCCCATAAACCAGCAGTTTCCATATCTATACTTTCAATAATTTTATTTCGTATCAACAAATAACTCAAACTGATTAAAATAGAAGAGTATACGGCCATCAAAAGATAGGTGGAAATATTTTTAAAAAATGCTATCGAAAGACCGTGTAAACTTTTTAGTGCCTCAAAAAAAAATATTCTGATCTCCCTAAATAAAAAAGACAAAGCAAAAGTTGAACTTGGCACAAAAAGGCTTGCCATTAAAGCTCCTTTTAGACCATATAAGTAAATAAACAAAAATGTTAGAAGTGCATTTAAGATGTTTGAAATACTTACTAAAGTAGTATATAACTTAAACTTCTGTAAGCCATTAACCATATATACAATTAAAAAACTAAATGAAATTAAAGGCATCAAAAAAGCCAGATATTTGAAAATATATGAAAAGCTAGCATCTTTGAGCGTGAATATTGACAACTCTTCTGAAAAGAAAAGTAGTGGAATAATAATTATGCAACATATAATAAAATTTAAAGTAAAGACATTTGAAACAACAAATTTCAATTTCTGATCATCAGACCTATGTTCCGAAACATATTTTATTATGCCACTTTCAAATCCCGTAGAAGTAAAACCCAAAAGCCCTTGCAAGACATTCTTAAAATTACCCACCAAGGCATAACCTGAAGGCCCTAAATAAATAGCGGTTACCTTTGAAGCTATAAATGAAGAAACTACTTTAAAAAAAACTATAACACCATTATATGAAATGGTTTTGTAAAGCTCATTATTTAAAAATTTTTTAAGCACTTAAGATTCCTTTTCATTCTCAACTCCAAAAAGCGAACTTCCAAAAATGAGCAAAATAATACCATAATACATCACATAACTTACAAAATGTGCTATAACGGCACCCTTGGCACCATCAACCAAGTTGATAAAATAAATGCTGGTGATGTAAAGAATAATTACCAAAAACGCCTCGGTTAAAACATAATGCCAGAACATTTTTTTAGCTAAAAACTGATAGGCTATTACAATGGACAATACCTTAACAAAATCACCCAATAATTGCCATAAAAACAAATCTTCAACAGGTTGAAACTCTTCTGAAAAAATTCCAAGGACAATGTAATGCTTGAAAAAATAAATTAACAACAAACCGACAAGCAAAAAAGGCACTATAGTTTTATAAAAACTAAACACTTCTTTTTTAAATTCCTTAGTTGTATCAATTTCGGAAAACCTTGGCAAAAGGTATAATGCAATCAATGAACTAACGAACATCAGGTAGTATTTAGAAATCCTAGTCATGGCCTCCCAAAACCCAGCATCTTTAAACCCAACATTATTAATGATATAAGAACGAATAGCAATGGCAACAAACGGCAACAAAACAGCTGAAAAAACAGCCATTAATGAATATGGCCCTAATTTTTTAAACAAACTTAAACTTACATTCTTGGCTTTAATGAGCGGCACCAAACTTCGCCTATTGATAATACCTACTAATGTTATCAAAAATATTAAGGACTCAGCTATCACAACAGATATAAGTGCTCCGTCAATTTTGTTCTGATAGATTAACAAAAGAGCAACCGATACACTTAGAATCTGGCCAATAATATTGATTATAATTAAAATTTTATACTTTGAAAAGCCATTCATGATAGAAAACGACAACATATTTAAAGCATAAAAAGGAAGAACTATAGCAAATATCTGAATGACGTAGGCATATTTGGTTGATGTTGGAAATATGACATTGTTTATCCAATCTGCCTTAAAATAGCAAAAAAAAGACACCAATATTGTGAGAACAAATCCGACATAATAGATTGTAGATATGGTTTTGCTTAGTTTGTGTAAATCGTCTTTAAATTCGGAAATAAACTTAACGGCTCCTTTATAAAAACCACCTGTGGCAATAGTTTGAAAAGCACTAACAAAATTACGGAGATTGCCAACTAAGGCCAATCCTACAGGGCCAATAAACACTGCTATAGCCTTAGATGTTAGTATCCCTGCAATAATTTTAGTTATTACCGAGGCTATTTGCAACGATGCCATTTCTACTAAAACCTTGCTATTTATGTAATCAATTAGTTTTTTCAATTAATGTGAAGTTTAACCGTTGCTTTTAAACAATCAAAACAAACAAAATACTCACTAATAACAAAAATTTGAGTAGTTTATTATTGCATAGTTTTTAAGGAAACCAAATATACAAAATGATTCTACCTTTCATATTCAATACAGATAAAACAATATGAAATAAAGATTTCATCGATTATATGCTGTTAGGCTTGCTTTTTAACTAGATAATATATGTTAATGCTGAGAATGGCTAAGTTGGTTATAATGATTGGCTTTGATAATGGTTGAAGCGCAAAGCCATAAAACACGAATAGTAAACACCCTAAAGCATTTACTATTCGTAATTTATCTACAGATTTCATTAAGAATGAAATTAGTACCGTTGCCATGGCAGCATAACCAACCAACTCTACCCAAGAAATCCACAGAAACTCCATTTTTAAATGGATTTATTTCGCTTGCGTTCTACTTCTGTCAAAAAGATTTTACGAATGCGTAAATGGTTCGGAGTCACCTCAACATATTCATCTTTTTGAATATATTCCAAAGCTTCTTCTAAAGAGAATTTTATGGCAGGAACTATTTTTGCTTTTTCATCGGCACCAGAAGAACGCACGTTACTCAACTTTTTGGTTTTGGTAACGTTAACAGTCATATCATCGCCACGTGAGTTTTCACCAATAACTTGGCCTTCATAAATATCTTCTCCCGGATCGATAAAAAACTTACCTCTTTCCTGTAATTTATCAATGGAATAAGGAATTGCTTGTCCTTTTTCCATCGAAACCAAAGAACCATTTTGACGCTCGGGAATTCCTCCTTTCAATGGTTGGTACTCTTTAAAACGATGTGCCATGATGGCTTCACCCGCCGTTGCAGTTAACAACTGGTTTCTCAAACCTATAATGCCTCTGGACGGAATAATGAACTGGCAAACCATGCGCTCCCCTTTAGCCTCCATACTGAGCATTTCACCTTTTCTAAGGGTCACCATTTCAATGGCTTTACCAGAAACCGTTTCGGGCAAATCAATAGTCATTTCCTCTACCGGTTCACATTTTACACCGTCAATTTCTTTAATGATAACTTGAGGTTGACCTATTTGAAGTTCGTAGCCTTCTCGGCGCATGGTTTCAATTAAAACCGACAAATGAAGTACCCCACGACCAAATACCATAAACTTATCAGCACTACTGGTTTCCTCTACCCTAAGCGCAAGATTTTTTTCCAATTCTTTTGTTAGACGCTCCTTAATGTGTCTGGAGGTTACAAACTTTCCATCCTTTCCAAAGAACGGCGAATCATTAATAGTAAACAACATGCTCATGGTTGGCTCATCAATAGCAATGGTTTTTAAACCTTCAGGCTTTTCCCAATCGGCCACGGTATCACCGATTTCAAAATTCTCCAATCCAACAATTGCACAAATATCACCAGCTTGAACTTCATCTACTTTTTTGCGACCTAAACCTTCAAACGTATGAACCTCCTTTATTTTAGATTTTACAATGCTGCCATTTCTTTTTACCAAGGAAATATTTTGACCAACCTTTAAAGTGCCTCGAGTAAAACGTCCAATGGCAATCCTTCCTGTAAACGATGAAAAATCTAAGGAAGTAATCAGCATTTGAGTGGAACCTTCTTCAATTTTTGGTGATGGAATATGCTCTATCACCATATCCAACAAAGGCTCTATATTGCTGGTTTGATTTTGCCAATCGTCGCTCATCCAATTGTTTTTTGCTGAACCGTAAACAGTTGGAAAATCCAATTGCCACTCTTCGGCTCCCAATTCGAACATTAAATCGAAAACTTTTTCGTGTACTTCATCTGGAGTACAGTTTTCTTTATCAACTTTATTGATTACCACACATGGTTTTAAACCCAAATCAATAGCTTTTTGAAGCACAAAACGTGTTTGTGGCATCGGCCCTTCAAAGGCATCAACCAACAACAAAACACCATCAGCCATGTTTAAAACACGTTCTACTTCACCCCCAAAATCGGCGTGCCCAGGAGTGTCAATAATATTAATTTTTGTGTCTTTATATACTACCGAAACGTTTTTTGAAGTAATGGTAATACCTCTCTCACGCTCCAAATCGTTGTTATCAAGGATTAAATCGCCTGTATTTTCGTTCTCACGGAATAACTGACAGTGGTACATGATTTTATCAACCAAGGTAGTTTTACCATGGTCTACGTGTGCAATAATTGCAATATTTTTAATGTTAGCCATAATGGTGCCTATTTTGAGCGTGCAAAGGTACGTGTTATTTTCATATATAGTTAAAAAATTGTTATAATTAAAAGTTATAATAATTTTAAAAAATAGTTTTCGTTATTTTTATAATGAACTGATTTTCAAATAGCAAAACCCAATTCTATGTCGTCCTTAATCAATAAATACACAAATTCAATTCCATACCTCTATTTTACAGCGGTTTCCGCTTACTGGTTTACAGTAATTAACAAAGAAGAAGGTATAGCTGCTTATCCCATTTTATTATTTGCAATTCCGTTTTTATGGCAAATTGTTAAACCCAACAAAAACCTCAATTTCACCTTGGGAATTACTTTTGTATGTATCTCGTCATATCTTATCATAGCATTTTTATCTGATGCCCTTAAGCTAATCTCGTTGTCTTGTATTAATGAGCCGTTACTTTATGGTGGAATACTGGTTTTTGCAAATTTTGTCATGGCTTTATGGATTATTAGAAATAGTTTAAAAGAAGCCATTTAATATGTAACTTTGTTGCTTAAATTTTTAAGCAAATGAACATTTCTGAAGTTCCAAGGATAAAGCACAGCAATTCTAACAATTTCTTTTTATTGTGTGGTCCGTGTGCCATTGAAGGTGAAGACATGGCTCTGCGTATAGCCGAAAAGGTTGTTGGCATTACTGAGAAGCTTGAAATTCCTTATGTTTTTAAAGGCAGCTTTAAAAAGGCAAACCGCAGCAGAATTGATAGTTTTACGGGCATTGGAGATGAGAAAGCTTTAAAAATCCTGAAAAAAGTTTCAGACACCTTCAGCATACCAACCGTTACGGATATCCATGAAATTTCGGATGCTGCCATGGCGGCAGAATATGTTGATGTGCTTCAAATTCCTGCATTTTTGGTGAGACAAACCGATTTGGTAGTAGCTGCTGCCGAAACGGGGAAAGTGGTCAATTTAAAAAAAGGGCAATTTATGAGTCCCGAATCCATGAAACATGCAGTTCAAAAAGTAAAGGATGCCGGAAACCACAAAACGTGGATAACCGATCGCGGCACCATGTTCGGTTACCAAGATATGATTGTTGATTTTCGGGGTATCCCAACCATGCGTAAGTTCGCCCCAACGGTTTTAGATGTTACCCATTCTTTGCAACAGCCAAATCAATCGGCCGGGGTTACCGGTGGTAGACCAGATATGATTGAAACCATTGCCAGAGCTGGTGTTGTGAATAAGGTTGATGGATTGTTTATCGAAACCCACTTCGATCCAGCCAATGCCAAAAGCGATGGTGCCAATATGCTACATTTGGATAATTTGGAAAAACTGCTAACCAATTTAGTGGCTATTCGAAAAACGATAAACAAACTGTAAACCATCAAAGTTTAGATTCTCTAAAGTTTTTAATTTAAAACAACTTTTTTTGTGAAAATTTAAAAAATATTTATTTACTTTGTAATTCAAAGTACTTTTATATGGAATCAAAAGATTATCTGAAAGACATTAGCGAGATTAAAAATTTAATGAATAAATCGTCTCGTTTTATTTCCCTCAGTGGGCTTTCCGGAATTTTAGCCGGTATTTATGCTTTAATTGGTGCTGCAATTGCTTATTATATTGTAGACAACTCTATTAGAGGTTATCTAATTTTAGACGGAAAAATTTTTGCTATTTGCATGTTTATTCTTGCTCTAATAGCGTTTTTCAGTATCGTCACAGGAATCTATTTAACTACAAGAAAAGCAAAAAAGAATGGAGAAAAAATATGGGACAGTTCCTCAAAAAGATTGTTGGTTAGTTTTTTAATTCCTCTTGTTACAGGTGGTATTTACATTTTAATTATTCTAAACCAAGGCAGATATGGACACACTGCCGCATTAATGCTTATTTTTTATGGCTTAGCACTAGTAAACGCTTCAAAATATAGCATTGGAGATATTAAGTACCTAGGCTTAACAGATATTATCTTAGGGTTAATTTGTGCCTTTTTACCAAGTTACGGATTTTGGTTTTGGGTTTTAGGTTTTGGATTTATGCATATTGTTTACGGTACTTGGATGCATTTTAAGTACGATAGAAATTGAGTTTCTCGTAAAGCTGCAAAGGCACAAAGGAAGTGCAACAACTGCCAACTGCTGACCGAATACTGCAAACTGAAAATGAGTATAATAAATAACATAAATAAAGCATTCGATCACCGAATTAGATTGGGCATCATGTCTATTTTAATGGTGAACGAGTACGCCGATTTTAATACTCTTAAAGAATTGCTCGATGTAACCGATGGTAATTTGGCAAGCCATGCTAAAGCACTGGAAAAAGAAGACTATATAAAAGTTGAAAAGCAATTTATTGGGAGAAAACCAAATACGCGCTACTCCACCACAAAACTTGGTGAAACCGAATTTAAAAAACATATTGAAGCACTTGAAAAATTAATTAACAAAGGCTGAAACCATGAAATATTTTGTAGATAAAAATTCCGTAGTTAGGGAGATTTGGGGCAAAAGCGACACCATTCTTTTGGTTTTTGTTGGTGCATCTGCAGAATTTGCCTTAAACAAAGCTGTGGACTGGCTGTACTTTACAGGAAAGTTGCCAAACGACCCTTTGGGCAGGTTGTTTTCAACAGTAAATTATGCCAGGGCTATTGTTTTTTCAGAACACCAATCCGCTTTAAATGCCATAGACAATATTACCACCATTCATAAATCAGTTGAAGAAAAACGAGGCAAAACCATCCCAGACTGGGCTTATAAAGATGTGCTGTTCATGCTCATTTATTATTCAGTTAAGTCGTTTGAAACGCTTGAAAGACCATTATCGCCTTTGGAAAAACAGGAAGTATTAAAAGTATTTAACAATGTTGGAGAAAGGATGGGCTTAAAAGACTTAGCTAAAACCTACTCTGAGTTTGAAAAGGCACGCCAAAATCATCTTGAAAATCACCTTCAAAATGGTGCACACACAAAACACCTCTATAAACAATACAGAAAGCATTTAGGGCTCATGAGATATCTATTGCTCATTGAAACCCAAATTTTATTGCTGCCAAACCAAGTCAGGAACCTTTTGAGTTTTAGAAAGTATTCTTTTCTAACCCCTTCAGTTATGGTCTATAAAATTTTTAGGCAATTCAAACTAGACTGGATTTTAAAAGAGGCATTGCTACCTACGGCATATAAAGCCGATATTAAACGTTTAAATATAATTTCAGAATAAAAACAAAATTTTTTAATTTTTTACTTTGAAAAACAAAGTACTTTAAATCACTAAAAATAGAAGAACACAAAAACACCCCACCGCAAAACAAATTTGGAAATTGCTTGAAACAGCAGACATACCATATACATAAACTTACCAAAAAGGATTGAAAAACTTAATGAAGAACTTTAATATTTAATTATGAAAAAACTATCGCTATTCATCGGAGCCATATTATTCAGCACATTGTTTTACAGACAAAATGTTGGGCTTAACTTAACCTTATTCAGTTTAATTACCTTTTTGGTTTTAAGCATATATAATCCAAAATCTTTTAAAAATAGAAGAACAATAACTTTAGGCTTTTTATACTTTATTACGGCCATAAGTATCTTCTTTTACCAATCTACGCTTTCAATTGTCGCTAATTACGTTGCTTTTTTTACCCTTGTTGGCAGTGTTTCGCAACATAAGTCATCTATTTATATCAATTGGATTAATGGCTTATATACATTTATTGCTGGTTTTTTCCATCGCAATTTTAGTGTTTTGGAAAACGAACAAAAGGTTAAACCTAAAAAGTCCATCGATTATGTTCAATGGATTAAAATCATAGGTATTCCTCTCGTTGTTCTCATTATTTTTATTAGCCTTTATAAAAATGGTAATCCTGTTTTTAATGACCTCATTTCAAAAATTGATTTTAGTTTTCTCAATTTTCAATGGATATTGTTCGCCGCATTAGGGTACTATTTACTTTACAACATCTCAACACCAATTTCCATAGACCCAGCTACTGAAATCGATTTAACAACAAACAATTATCTAAATAAAATCGAAAATTTTTCAATTGAAAACACAAAAAAGGAAAACCAGTTGGGCATTATACTTATTTCTTTATTGAATGTACTCATTGTGATTTTTCTTATTACCGACTTTAGTTTTCTATTTTCCTCCAATGATTTTAGGGCATCTATATTTTCCAGTCAGGTTCATGATGGTATCAATGCGCTTATCGCTTCCATTATTATTGCCATTATTATTATTCTATACTTTTTTCGAGGAAACCTGAATTTTTACCGTGAAAACAAAACACTAAAGTTATTGTCTTATACCTGGATAGTCCTCAATATCATCTTAGTAGCAAACACGGCCGTCAAGGATTACCAATACATTTATTATTTCGGCTTAACTTATAAAAGAATAGGTGTTCTGGTTTATTTATTGCTAACAGTAATTGGTTTAATTACAACATCCATTAAAGTGATGCAAATTAAAAACTTTTGGTATTTGTTAAGGGTTAATACAATAACCGCATTTGCTGTTTTGATTATTTGCTGCACGATTAATTGGGATAAACACATTACTTCTTACAATCTTAATTATGCAAAAGCTATAGACTTTAACTATCTCATAAATCTTTCTAATAATAACACATTGTTATTGAAAAGCTACAGTGATCATTTAGTGCTTAATAGTGAAAATAAAAGATTGGTGACAAATAAGTACAATAATTATTTAAATGAACTTAAAACAAGAAATTGGCAAGAACTAACCTATGATAATTTTAAAAAAGAATTAAAATAACCAAAATGAACCTGAATGTACCATTAAACATTATGAAGTCAACCCTTTTGGCAACCATCATTTTTTGGGTTGTGATTTTGTCGAAAAACTTTCATGAAAACATTGATATAGCTCTATACATTTTAGTATCTATGGTTCCGATATCTATTTGTTGCACCGCTACAATTTTATTTACAATTGCTCCATTTTTTTGGCTAGAAAACAACAACAAAACAAAAAGAGATGTATTTAAAAAATGGTTTCCTTTTTATGCCATTTTAAGTTTTGGTTTGTGTTTTTATGGTTCAATATCTACTCCAGAAATAATCTGTTTTTTCAGCGCTGCATACTTTACATCATTACAATCTTGGGTTTGGTTTGCAAGTGAAAAAAAGTTAAAACATTCAATATGAATTATTTAAAAACATTAAAGTGGTTAATTCCGTTTGCCTTTACATACATTTTAGTCGTAAACTTTTGGGTTTCTTATCAGGCAAAAAACTCTATTTACAATACTATTTCAGAAACACCCAAAAATAAAGTCGGTATAGTTTTAGGGGCGAGCAAATATACTTCAAATGGCTATATCAACCTATATTATAAATATCGCTTGGAAGCTGCAATATCATTGTACAAAGCTGGCAAAATTGAATTTATCCTGATTAGCGGTGACAATAGCAGAAAAGAATATGACGAGCCAACGGATTTTAAGAAGGATTTAATTGCTCGAGGTGTCCCTGGATGTAAAATTTATCTGGACTATGCCGGATTTAGAACACTCGATTCTATGGCTAGGGCAAAACAGATTTTTGGGTTAAACTCGGCTACTATAATATCTCAAAAATTTCATAATGAACGAGCACTGTATTTGGCCAATCATTTTAACATTAACGCTGTGGCATTCAATGCTAAAGACATTGGTGGGCGTTATGGAATTAAGACCAAAATAAGAGAATATCTAGCGCGCACCAAAGCATCAACCGATGTACTTTTCAATGTTGGCCCTAAGTTTTTGGGAAAGCAAATTAAGATTATATGAAACTAAACACCTCCTATTTAATAATCGCTATACTGCTATTTGCAATAGAAGCACTCATAGCCATATTTCTAGAAACCGGATTTATTCGGTATACCTTCGGCGACTTTTTAGTTGTAATTCTAATCCACACATTCGTTAAAAGTTTTTTTGATGCAAACCCTTTTAAACTTGCTATAGCCGTTTTAATTTTTGCTTTTGCCATTGAGTTTTCTCAATACTTCCATATACTGAAAATCTTCAATCTTGAAAACAACAAAATTGCAAAATTGGTTTTGGGTAGCACGTTTCAAATTTCAGATTTGGTGGCTTACACATTAGGGATTTTAACGGTTATAATTGTAGAATTTAAACTCCAAAAATCATGAACAACATAAAACAGCTCATTATAAATAGATATAAAATAATTTCCATCTTAATAACCACAACGGGTTTTAGTATTGTTTTGCTCGTGATTAGAATGAAGCTCACCCATTCGTTTTTCTACTTGTTTTTGGTATGGAATTTATTTCTAGCAGTCATACCTTTTACCATCACAAGCTATTTGTCAAGTCTCCCCAAGCTTAATAAGGTAAAGCTTGCAATTTGGTTTTGTGTATGGCTGCTATTTTTACCAAACGCCCCATACATAATCACCGATTTATTGCACATAAAAATAAGCCGCACAAGTTTTCTCTGGCTGGATATTTTGGTAGTGACTTCCTTTGCGCTTAATGGGATGTTATTGTTTTACCTGTCTGTTTTAGAAATGAAAAAGATTTTACAACCCATTATAAAAAAATCAGCACTTAATTTATGGCAAGCCACCCTTCTATTTTTAATGGGATTTGGAGTTTATCTCGGACGGTTTTTAAGATATAATTCTTGGGAAATTTTAAGCAATCCCAAATATCTTTTTAATGATATTATAAGCATAGCATTAAAACCTTTGGCCAACAAAGAAGCTTGGTTGTTCACCCTACTTTTCGGAACGTTTTTATGGGTCGGGTTTTGGGTTTTTAAAATGCTATCAACAAAAGGAAATTAAAAATGACTCTATCCTACATCTTTTTTAGAGTTTCTAGGCAATACTTCCTCTGGGAACGGGAATAATATTGTGGAATTCTTCTCTGCCGCAATGTTTGACAAGGTTTGATATAATCTTAATTTTATTGCCGAAGGTGACTGATCAATAAGTTTACCCGCTTCTAGTAATTTGCCAGCAGCTTGCTCTTCTGCCAAAGCAAGGATAATTCGTGCTCGTCTAGAACGTTCTGCTTCAGCTTGATTTGCCATCATGCGTTTCATGTTTTCAGGCAACTGAATATCCTTAATCTTAACATCGATTATATCTATTCCCCATTCTTTTGTTTCAACCTCAACAATCTTTTTAATATTGTTGCCCATTTCTTCCCGTTTAGACAGAATCGTATCCAACTCTACCTTACCACAAACATCCCTAAGTGCTGCCTGAGACAACTGGGTGATAGCAAAGGTGTATTCCTCAACCTCCAATACGGCCATTTCGGGGTCTATAACCTTGAAAAAAACCACACCATCTATACTACATGGAACATTATCCTCAGTCATAACCTCTTGCGAAACCACATTAATAGTAATAACCCTTATGTCAACTATTTGTATAGTCTCAACAAGTGGAATAATCCATCTGAAACCGGGCTGCAAAGTCTTAATATGCTTACCAAACCTGAACTTTAAAGCCCGTTTATATTCAAAAATGATGCGTATGCCCGACAGTAGAAATACGACTAATAAAATTGTAAAAATTAAGGCAAAACTCATGATTCATTACTTTTAAATTAACAGCCAGTGAACGACTTTATAAGGTAACACTTTTTAATAAATTATAAAAGGATAATGAGCAATAATTATCTTATTAAAGTAGAAATAAAATGATGATTGAAAAAAGCTGGATTGCTTATTAAATTGGCTCAAAGCCTATTATTTTTCCCGGTTCTTCTCCTGTATTTTCCTAACAATGAATGTCGCCGCGTTTCGAGTAACCAATCTTGGTAAAACAGCAAGAAACTTATTGAATTTACCAGGAATGGCATAGGCCTTACCCTTTAGCATCGAATTATAGCCATATAAGGCCACAGCCTTTGCAGAAGCCATATTGAAAGTAATTTTATTATCGGAAGAATCTTCAGATACCGTTTTTTGAAAATCCGTTTTTGTTGGTCCGGGACACAAAGCTGTTACTGTAACTCCTGTACCTTTCAATTCATTGGCAATGGCCTCAGAAAAAGATAGCATATAACCCTTTGAAGCGTAATATATAGCCATTAATGGTCCCGGTTGAAAAGCTGCCAAAGAAGACATGTTCAATATTCGCCCAGAGCCACGTTTAACCATACCCTCTAAAACTAGTTTCGTTAAATGGGTTGTTGTTAAAATATGTAAGTATAACATCTTGGACTCTCGCTCCCATTCTGTTTCCACAAACGAACCAAATAAACCAAAACCTGCATTATTAATCAAAACGTCAATAGGTTCATTATTTATGGCGTCAATTATATCCTGGGCTACATTAGGGGCACTTAAGTCCCTAACCAAGGTAACAACTGCTAAATTAAACTCATCGGCTATTTCAGCTTTTACTTTTGTCAACCCTTGTTCATCAATATCAACTAATATTAATTTATAACCATCATTTACCAAAAGCATGGCCAACTCATAACCCAAGCCAGATGCTGCGCCCGTAACCAAAGCCGTTTTTATCATAAATTAAAAATTGGGTAAGGGTACAAATTTATTCCTTTTCATCCACATAATCCTGCAAATAAGCAAAACGTTGGGTCAGTTTTCCGTTTTCGGTAATTTTTGCTCTTTGCAGCACGCCGTCTTTATCATTATTAAAAAAAGCAGGTATAACATACCTTAAAAACATATCGCCAAAGCCTTCACTGGCATCTTTTGGTAATTCACAAGGCAGATTATCAACTGCCATAACCACAATGGCTTTATCATTTCTGTAATCAACCTCCGTTTCTGTTAGAGGGTCGTACCCATAAATGGGGTTTTCAATGGTTGAAGCTCGAAGGGTTGTAGCCACCGGACCATCAATATCGCAGCTAATATCGGCTACTACTTTAATATTGAAATCGGGAGATTTTACATCTTGTCTAGTGTATAAATAAGGCGCACCGTCTCCATAAAAATGCCCAGCAATGTAGTAGTCTGTTACTTTGGCAAATCTGAAAAAATCGGATTCATAGTCCTCCGGATTATTGAAAAAATCGAAGACATCGTCAACCGCTTTTCCATCTTTGCGTTTGTTATAATCCAACACATCAATTTTGCAATATACCGGTTTGGTGAAAGATTGCTTTAAATACTCATAAACTGAAACCGATTTTATGCCCATGGCATCAAACATTTCTTGGGCACCGTTGGATACTTTTCCACTTCCTGTTAAAAGTATTTTTATGCTTGGAAGGTTTATTTTATTCAACTCAGAAATTAATGCTGTTTGGTTTGGAAGTGTCTCAGATTTTGGCAACTGCCATGAATTGTACTTTAATCCCCAAGCCCGAAATCCGTTATAGGCACCAACAATGCCAGCGTACCTGCCAAAACCAATTAAACGAAAACCATCTTTGTTAACAATGGTTTCGTGGTCATAGAGTTCGATATTTCTTTCTAAAATGGCTTTTAACAGCTTTCTGTTATATAGTTGTTTTTTTATGGTATGTGAAAAGAAGAAATATTTTTTACTGGGTATAAGAGCCTCAACTGGTACTTCTTTTACCCCAATTAAAACATCGCAATCTGAAACATCATTTGTAACCTCAAAACCAGCACGGGCATATTCGTCATCGGGAAATACCCGAATATCTGAAGCCTCCACTTTAAAAGTGGCATTGGGAAATTGTTTTTGAGCCTCTTTTAGTTTTGACGGCGAAAAAACCACACGTCTATCAGGAGGGTTTTTACGTTCTTTAATGATGGCAAATTTAATGTTCATTTTTTATTAATTAGTTGCTGTGACATTATAACTGACAAAACAATTTTTGGTATAAATTTTGAACTAATGTAAAGGGATTTGAAAGTTTAACCAAACTTTTTTTGATACCTTTGCTGCCCGCGTTAAGGATTGAGGCATTTGTTGTAGCTACTTGTAAAGAGCGACTGCCGAAAGCCTGACCCGATAGGGCAACGCCAAAAGAATTACTATTTAATTGGGGGTCGACTGGTTTTGACAGCGAGATTAATTAAACGGTAAGCACGTCGTGTAATGGTTTTGAAACACGTAAAAGGCTAGACCAAAATTTAAACGGCGAGAATAACTACGCTTTAGCTGCTTAATTCTGAATTATAGTAAGAGCAAGCCCAGTCCCGCAAGGCGGGAAAGCTAAATGTCCCTTGAAAGCCTTGGTTAGTGGCGTTCTTTTTAGGGGCATCGTAAAAATTAACCAAGATAGTGTAGCGCTTTGATTCACTTTCGAGATTTAAAAGCTAAGTTGTGGGTGGGTTGTCTTTAACCAGCTTACAATCGAAAAACAAGAAAAGAATAAACGTGTAGAAAGCCCTTTGGTTACTTGTTTGGACCCGAGTTCGAATCTCGGCGGCTCCACAAACTAAAAAACCCATATAAATTAACACTTATATGGGTTTTTTGTTAAAGAAGAATTTAAGGACTAACTAACTCGCTGCTTTTCTTTCATTTTTTCCAACAGCATTAATTCATGTTGAATTTCTTCTTTACGTTTATTGAATTTTTTAACTTTTTCGTCAACCATGGCCTGATGTTCCAAACGTTTTTGACGTCTTAATTCCTGCCTTTTTATCTCTTGCTTTTTCTCTTTATTTTGCCTGATTTTTTCCATGTAAACCGATAGATAAGAATACCCATACATGCTTAAAAAAAGCAGGGCAATTATTCCTAAAATTATATATCCGTTTTCCATATTTTTTAAAATTATTAATTTAAAAATTTTTACAATTGAAAATATGTCAAAAATCATTCAGTACTTTTTGCTATTAATTAGTAAATGATACATAAAAATACAAAAAATAAGATATGACTAAAAAATAAAAAAGGTGAATGACTAAAAAAAGTAGTTGAATGTTATTACAGCTACTTTTTCACTTGATCTGGATTCCCGTTTTCACGGGAATGACAATTTCATTGGAAACCCCGATACAAGTATATGGGAAATACTTTCAATTCAATAATGGAGCATTTTATTTAGATACTTCCAAACCATAATCTGTCCAATTTAGAATGCCGCCCTCCAAATCATAAATTTCCTTGAAGCCTAGTTTTTTCAATTGCTCAACACTTTTTCCACTTCTACCACCTGAACGACAATAGACATAAACAGGTTTATTTCTGTCCAGCGTTTTTAAAGAATCGGCAAAACTCTTTGAATAAAAATCAAAGTTTGTGGCATTTTTTAAATGTGATGTTTGGTATTCTTCCTGAGTTCTTACATCAACCAGTTGTATGCCTTCGTTACTCTGCAAAACCTCATTAAGTTCTGCTGGGGTTATTTTAATTTCCTTACCTATCGATTGGCAATTAAACAATATTGGAAATGTGACCAAGGTTATAAACCATAAGTATTTCATCTGCGTATTAGTTTAAAATTAATTATATAGTTTTTGGCTTACTTGAAAGGTTTGAAAACTCAATCCATATCAACAATGTCACCAGTCCACTGCAACATGCCTCCCTCGAGGTTATATGTGTTTTCAAAACCCAGCTGCTCCATTATTTTACAGGCCTGGCCACTTCTGTTCCCCGACCTGCAATACACATAATAATTTTTGCTCTTGTCCAACTCCTCAACTTGGTAAATAAAACCTTGTCCTTTGTAAATATCAATATGAATGGCATTTGGTATAATACCTTCGGCAACTTCTGCGTCTGTTCTCACATCCAGCACAACGGCATTATCGTCGTTAGCCAATTGTTCTGCCCATTCCTCTTGTGATAAATCTTCCATGTATTTTTAGTTTTTATTTTACAAAATTAACATATTATGAAACTATAGACGAAAAAAAAACAGACAATAAAGATTAAAATTCATCTTGTTTCGGTCTTCTAGAATATATTTGAGGCGTTTTTTGTTCTGCAATCATAAAACATCATTTTAATCGTTATTTTTGCTACAAATATTTTTTATTTTGAACAGACTACAGGTTTTAATTTTCACGCTTTTTATTTGCTATATTTCCACCGATTTTATCAACGGACAAACCAAAAAGAAAATCCAAATTGAATATGCCGGGAAACTTACTATTGACGAAGAAAATTATCCTGGGGCCAAAATTCTTACTCGGGATGATGCACAGCAAGTTCATATTGAACATAATGGCGCTAATATGTGGTGTGATAAAGCCATACATTACAGTGCTGAAAATTTTATAGAAGCTTATGGCAATGTTAATATAAAACAGGGTGACACCATAAATATGACCGCAAAATATGTTGAATACAGCGGCATTACAGAACTTGCTTTTGCACGTGGCGAAGTGGTTTTGGAAGACCCAAACTCTACAATAACTTCAGACACACTATATTTTGACAAACTCAAGGAACAGGCCTTTTACAAAAGTGGTGGTACGGTTGTAAAAGACTCTTCTGGAACAATTACAAGTAAAATTGGCAGGTATTACATGAACATGAAAAAGTATCAGTTTGTTGATGATGTTGTTTTGGTGAATGAAGAATCAACCATTAATTCTGATTATTTCGATTTTTATTCAGATACCGGTCTTGCTTATTTGTATGGGCCTTCAACAATAACAACCGAAACCAGCAAGACCTATTGTGAGAAAGGTTTTTATGACACAGAAAACAAGGTTGGCTATGCACTGAAAAACGCCAAAATAGATTACGACAACCGAATTATTGAAGGTGATAGTTTATATTTTGATGACACTAAGAGTTTTGCCTCTGCTTCAAATAATATCAAGATTACCGACACCATAAACAACAGTGTTGTAAAAGGTCACTATGCCGAAGTGTTTAAAGAAAAGGATTCTGTTTTCATTACAAAACGTGCATTGGCTATAACAGTACAAGAGAATGACTCCATTTACATACATGCCGATAAAATAATGGTTACCGGTAAACCAGAAAACAGAATCATCAATGCCTATTACAATGCCAAAATGTATAAATCGGATATGAGCGGAAAGGCCGATTCCATCTATTCAAACCAAAAAACGGGAATGACCAAATTTATAAATATTCCACGTTTTTCACCAGGAGACAAATTTTCGGTAAAGCGAAAACCTGTTTTGTGGAATTTGGAAAACCAGATGACGGGTGACACCATTCACTTAATATCAAACAACGAAACCGAAAAAATAGATTCACTTTTGGTTTTCAATAATGCATTCATTATTAGTCAAGATACCATCAGCAAAACGGGCTATAACCAAATTTATGGTATGCGATTGGTTGGTTTATTTAATGATGAAAACAAATTAAGGCAAGTAGACATTAATAAAAATGCTGAATCTATTTTCTATGCTCGAAACGACCAACAGGAATTAATTGGCATTGATAAAGCAAAATCGGGTAGTATCTCCATATTATTTTCCGATGGAGATATTGATGAATATACGAGGTTCAATCAAGTAGATGGCAATTTGTACCCCGAATCAAAATACCCTGAAAACCAAAAATTCCTCAAAGGTTTTGATTGGCGCGAGCAAGAGCGTCCATTAAGCGTTGAAGATTTATTTAAAGATGACAAACCTTATAATTTACCAATAATAAAAGGGCTTGAGGATTATGTGCCCCAAAGTGCCTTTTTTGATGAAGATATGATGGAACGCATAGAACAGGCCGGCAACTACAGCGTATTTTCTAACGGAATTGGTGAAAATCTATTGAAATCCGGAAATGACTTTAATGAAAGCTCTTGGATAAAGATTAATATTTCTGTAAAATCTGATGATATGTTAGTTGAAAACTACTCCCAAAAAGCTGATAAAATTTACAACACGAATGCAGAAAACGGTATTATTCTTCAAGATGTAACTGACTTGAAAGGTAAAATTCAAATCTCAATTTGGATAAAAGGGAATGGCAAAATAGTCTTTAGATTGCAATCAAAAAATTTAAATGGAAAAGGCTTTAGAGACTTATCCCACTCAGACATAACCCTAAAAAACACCTGGACTAAATATACTTTAGAAGGGCAACAAGAAAAAGACAATGTTTTTAGGTTTTTGCTAGGACAAATTCAACCCTCTGATGAAGTATACGCTTGGGGAGCTGAGTTATTAAAACTTTCTGAATAAAAAATGAAATCAGACTTTCTTAAATATCAAGCACAAACCACTGCGCATCCTTTAGCCATGGAAATCTCTCATGCCAATGGCTCATTTATTTATGATACGAACAACAAAGTCTATTTAGATTTTGTTGCTGGTGTTTCCGCTTGTCCTTTAGGCCATAACAACCCTAAAGTTATAAAGGCCATTAAAGGGCAGTTAGACAAATACCTACATGTTATGGTATATGGTGAATATATTCAAAAACCTGCTGTTGAACTCACAAAATTACTAGCCAATAAACTCCCATATTCTTTAGAAAAAACTTATCTAACCAATTCTGGAACAGAAGCTATTGAAGGCGCTTTAAAACTGGCAAAAAGAGCCACTGGCCGGAGTGAAATCATTGCCGCCCATAATGCATACCACGGTAATACTATGGGGTCTATGAGTGTTATGGGCTATGAAGAGCGCAAACAAGCTTTCAGGCCACTTATACCAGACGTGAGATTCATAACTTTTAATGACGAAGAAGACTTAAACCAGATAACCGAAAAAACCGCTGGTGTTATTTTAGAAACTATACAAGGAGGCGCTGGATTTTTAGAACCCCAAAATGGATATTTGGAAAAAGTAAGAAAGAAATGCGATGATGTTGGGGCACTTTTAATTTTAGATGAAATTCAACCAGGAATTGGACGCACCGGAAAACTTTTCGGTTTTGAACATTATAATTGCATCCCAGATATTTTAGTGATCGGTAAAGGTTTGGGCGGGGGTATGCCCATTGGGGCTTTTACGGCATCGGGCGACTTAATGGATTTGCTATATGAAAACCCAAAATTAGGGCACATTACCACATTTGGCGGGCATCCGGTAATTGCTGCCTCGGCCTTGGCAACTTTAAAGGAAATTACTGAAAGCAACTTAATGTTAGAAGTACTGGAAAAGGAAAAATTATTCAAGAGCCTTCTTGTCCATCCATTAATCAAAGAAATAAGAGGCAAAGGGCTCATGTTAGCTTTTATAACGCCTTCTGCAGAAATAACAAATCAACTTATTTTGAAGTGTCAAGATGCTGGATTAATACTTTTTTGGTTACTTTTCGAGCCTAAAGCTGTAAGAATTACTCCGCCGTTGACAATTTCAAATGACGAAATAAAACAAGGTTGCAAAGTAATTATTGATATTTTAGATGAAATACACCGTCAAAATAAATAACACAACCTTCTGATAATCAATAAAAAACTATTAATAAAATTAAAAAAAGCCGGTACCTGTTGATTACTTTGTTAAAAACATTTACTTCATTTTCCATTCAAAAGCATTTAGAAGCTTAAATTTATTCGAGTAGAAATCCCACAAATTTGCCTATGGAGTTTAGTCCTGAAGAGAACAATAACTTACCGCTCACCAAGTTTGAATCGATGTTAAAAACCAACCATGTTTTGTTTTTCGATTCTGAAGAATTTGAAAACATCATTCACCACTATCTAAACCAAGGCAAAATAGCTCTAGCCAAAAAGGCCATTAAATTAGGTTTAGATCAACATCCCACCTCTATCAACTTAAGACTTTTTAAAGTTGAAATCTATGTTTTTGAAGATAAGTTTCCTCAAGCAAACACATTATTAAATGAGCTTTATAGCATTGACCCTACCAATGAAGAAATTTACATCCAAAAAGCCAATATTTTTTCTAAACAGGATAATCACCAAAGAGCTATTGATGTTTTAAAACAGGCCCTTAGCCTTACCGATGATGTTGTTGACATCTATTCATTAATCGGCATGGAGTACCTATTTCTTGATGAATATGAAAATGCCAAAATGTATTTTATGAAGTGTCTCGAAGAGGATATAGATGATTATTCAGCGTTATACAATATCATTTACTGCTTCGAATTTTTAAATCAGAATGAAGATGCCATTTCATATTTGAACATCTTTTTAGACAAAAACCCCTATTGTGAAGTGGCCTGGCATCAATTGGGCAAACAATATTTCATTTTAAAAGACTACAACAAAGCATTGACTGCTTTTGATTTTGCAATTATTTCAGACGACACTTTTGTTGGTGCGTATCTTGAACGAGGCAAGGTATTGGAAAAACTAAAACGTTACGAGGACGCCGTAGAAAATTACTCCATAACCTTAAAATTGGACGAACCAACTTCATTTGCATTACTGCGCATTGGCAACTGCTATGAAAAGTTGAAAAACTTTGATTTGGCTCTTCAATATTACGACAGAACAGTACATGAAGACCCTCTATTGGATAAAGGTTGGATTGCTATCACCAGATTTTACAAAAGAAAAGGAGATTTTCAAAAAGCCCTTTACTTTATCAACAAAGCCATCAATATTGATCCAGAAAATGTTACATATTGGAAATTGTATTCCCAAATCAATCAACGATTAAATTTTTACGAAGAAGCAGAGCGCGGTTTCAAAAAAACTCTGGAATTGGGCAATTACGAATTGAGTACATGGCTGTCCCGCGGTGATTTATTAATAAAACTGGGGGAACTTGAAGCAGCTATTTTTAATTTTGAACAAGCCCAAGATTTCTATAATGAAAATGCTGAAATTGAGTATCGTCTAGCCGGCTCATATTTTTCGTTAAATCAAAACAACAAGGGCATTTTCCATTTAAAAAATGCCATAAAATTAAACGAAGATTACTCGTTTATACTTGATGAGCTTTTTCCTGATGTTGTTAACAATATGGTTGTTAAAAACTTACTAAAAACCAATCCATAACTTAAACGTTCCATTAAAATACATACCTTTGGTTTTCGCTTAAAAAACCAAATATGCAAAGACGTTTAATCGACTATTTAATTATTTCCCTTAAAGGATTAGCTATGGGTGCGGCAGATGCTGTACCGGGCGTTTCGGGAGGGACTATAGCTTTTATTTCAGGTATTTACGAAGAATTAATCACCACCATTAGTAACGTAAATGCATCATTATTTAAAACCCTTTTTAAAGAAGGCATCAAACCTTTCTGGATACAGCTTAATGGAAATTTTATTGTTGCGTTACTTTCAGGTATCATCATAAGTTTTGTGTCTTTTATGCGGTTGGCCAAATACTTACTTGAAAACCACCCTATTTTAATATGGTCGTTTTTCTTCGGGCTCATCATTGCCAGTATTTACTTTGTGGGCAAACAAATCACCAAATGGAACTTAGCAACCATCATATCTTTGCTTGTTGGTGCCGTAATAGCGTTTTACATAAGTAAATTACCAACATTGGCGACAAACGACAACTCATTATTTCTCTTTTTTGCTGGAGCTATAGCCATTTGCGCCATGATTTTACCCGGTATCTCTGGCTCATTTATACTTATTATTCTTGGCGCCTACCAAACGTTGAGTAATGCCATTCATGACTTGGATTTCAAAAAGCTATTGATTTTTATAATTGGTGCCGTGATTGGGCTGTTAAGTTTTAGCCACGTTTTAAAATGGTTGTTCAAACACTTTCACAATATAACTTTGGCTGTGTTGACGGGTTTTATTTTTGGATCTCTAAACAGGGTCTGGCCATGGAAAAATACACTAACTTGGCACACCAATTCAAATGGAATTAAGACTCCATTGTTACAAGAAAGTATTTCTCCGCTTGCTTTTGAAGGCAACAATCAATTAGCATTTGCCATAATTTTAATGGTTTTAGGGTTTTTAACTATTTTTATTCTGGAAAGATTAGGTTCTAAAAAATAAACATGCAAAGCACCAGAACACTCAGAGACAAAATATTCCTGATTCTAAAAGGACTGGGAATGGGTGCAGCTAATAAGGTTCCCGGGGTTTCTGGTGGTGTGGTTGCTTTTGTGGCTGGTTTTTATGAGGAGTTCATCTATTCGTTAAAAAAAATAAACCGAAAGGCCTTTTTGTTGCTTTTTAACGGAAGGTTTAATAGTTTTTACCGATATGTAAATGGCCGTTTTTTGGCGCTGCTTTTCTTCGGAATGATTGTCAGCTATTTCAGCGTCTCCAAGGTTTTGGACTTCTTAATCGAACATTATGAACTATATGTTTGGAGTGTTTTTTTCGGAATGATTATTGGCTCCATCTATTATATTAATAAAGATTTTAATGACTGGAACTATAAAACCTACATAAGCTTAGCGATTGGTATTATATTGGGAGCCAGTATTAGCTTTTTAAATCCTGCCACGGAAAATGATAACTTATGGTTTGTTTTTTTCTGCGGTATTATTAGTGTTTCTGGCATGACTTTGCCCGGTTTTTCAGGATCGTTTATTTTAATTCTTTTGGGCAACTATGTATTGCTTTTGGTAGATTCTGTTAATGCTTTATACGATACTTTTTCTGATATTTTTTCAGGCGATTTCAGTTTTATCAACAATAGAGAGCGGATTAGAATGCTGGAGGTTTTGGGGATTTTCACCTTGGGTTCTTTTACCGGTTTGGTTACCTTCTCTCATGCATTAAGCTATATTCTTAAACACTTTAAAAGTATTACTCTTGCATCAATTATAGGGTTCATTATTGGCTCATTGGGCGTTGTTTGGCCATGGAAAAAGAGCATATACAAAGTTGCCGCTGATGGTAGCTTATTACTGGATTCTGCTGGCAAAAAAGTTATAAAAAACTACCAACGCTATTTACCAGAATGGGACACTGAAACATACTACGCCATTGGTTTTATAATTCTGGGAATTTTAATAGTTTTGGCCCTGGAATGGTACGGACAAAAAACCAGAAAAATTAAATGAACAAATTAGGCCTTTTAGGAAGAAATATATCCTATTCATTTTCAAAAGCATACTTCAAAAAAAAATTTGAAGACGAAGGTATTGACAATACTTCCTATGAAAACTTCGATATTCAAAGTATTGATCTTTTTCCCTCTATAATAAAGAACACCAAAGGCTTAAAGGGATTAAATGTTACCATTCCGTACAAAGAGCAGGTTATTCCTTATCTGGATAAACTAAGCAAAAAGGCCAAAGAAATTGGTGCAGTCAACACCATTAAAATTACAAAAAAAGGTCATATGGTGGGCTATAATACAGATTGCTATGGCTTTAAAAAATCGTTGGAACCGTTTCTAAAAAAACACCACCAAAGCGCTTTGATTTTAGGTACTGGAGGTGCTAGCAAAGCAATTGCTTATAGCCTCAAAGAATTAGGTATTTCTTATCAATATGTATCGAGAAAGCTTTCAAACGGTATTGCTTTTAGTTATGAAACCTTAACTCCACAAGATATTGAAAACCATCAAATTATAATCAATTGCACGCCGCTTGGCACATTCCCAAATATTGATGTTTGCCCAGATATTCCCTACAATGCTATAACTGAAAAGCATATTTTGTTCGATCTCATTTACAACCCTAAAGAAACTAAATTTTTAAGCCTTGGTAAACGAAATGGATCAACCATTATAAATGGACTAAACATGCTAAAATTGCAGGCCGAAAAGGCTTGGTCTATATGGGATATTGAATAAAACCTACCATATTACAACTAAAAATCTTCAACCTCTTTGTAAATACTTTACTTGTTAGTATCTTTAAAGTTCTAATGAGTGAAATGAACCTTAACATTTTTTAAAATGTCTGACATAAATAAACTGCATAACGCAGAAGGAGCTGAAGAAACCAATCTCAACGAGAATTCGACGGGGTTGGATACCAACAAAACTGTTGAAGAAACATCTCATACAGATGCTCAATCCAACGAGGTAGTCGCTAAAACTGCTGAAGAAAAGCTTGAGGAAGACAAGACGCATTCTGTCAAAAATTTAGATGAACACGACGAGGTTCTAAATGAAATTGAGGAGTCCAACGCAGAAGACGCAGAAGATGAAGGCAACAAAGACAGACATAAAATTGAGGTAAAGGAATACGACACCATGTCGCTGGAAGCATTGGCCATTGAACTGGAAAGGCTCCTAAAAAATGAAAAGGTACAAGCCATTAGAAACCATGTAAACAGTATAAATTCAGAATTCAAAACTAAATTACAGGCTTTAATCGACGAGAAAAAAGAAGATTTCGTAAACGATGGAGGCCACGAGATAGATTTTTATTATTCTTCACCCGTTCAAAAACGGTTTAAAGCAGCCTACAGAGAATACAGAAAAAAACTTAATGAGCATTATCAAAGTTTAGAGAAAAACCTAAAACAAAATCTCGCAGATAAATTGGAGATTATCGAAGAATTAAAGGGCTTAATTGATGTTGAAGAAAACATAAACACTACCTACAAGCACTTTAAAGAACTGCAAGAACGCTGGAGAAATACGGGGCCAATTCCACGTGACAAATACAACAATGCTTGGAACAGCTACCACCACCATGTAGAAATGTTTTACGACTTTTTACATTTGAACAGGGATTTACGCGATCTTGATTTCAAACATAATCTTGAAAAAAAGTTACTTATTATTGAGCGTGCGGAAGAATTGACCAAAGACGACAACGTGATGCACGCTTTTAGAGAGTTGCAGGAATTACACAAAATGTGGAAAGAAGAGCTGGGTCCTGTAGCTAGGGAGCATAGGGAAGAGATTTGGGAACGCTTTAAGGCAGCAACCAAAATAATAAATGACAAACGCCAACTGTATTACCAAGAAATAGATAAAGTTTACGAAAAGAATCTAGAAAAAAAGCTTGAAATTATTTCCCAAATTGATAATGTAACTGCACAAGAAAGCAATACGCACGGTGCTTGGCAAAAGAAAATTAGGGCTGTTGAAGAATTACGGGATGCTTTTTTTAATGCTGGAAAGGTTCCTATAAAAGTTAACGAAGATACTTGGGCAAAATTCAAAGAAACTGTTAGAACCTTCAACCGACAAAAGAATGCATTTTATAAAGGACTTAAAAAAGACCAATATAGTAATCTTCAGTTAAAACTCGATTTAATTAAAATAGCTGAAGATAACAAGGATAGTGAAGATTTCGAGACAGTCACCCCGCTGATGAAGAAAATCCAAAGCGATTGGAAAAAAATTGGTCATGTGCCTAGAAAAGATAGCGACAAAATATGGAAACGCTTTAAAGCAGCTTGTAACCATTACTTTGACCGTATACATGCCAAACGAAATGCAGCCAGCAAAGAACAAGTTGAAGCTTACAATAAAAAGAATGAGCTTTTGGACAAATTAAAAGATTTGAAATTGCCAAAAGACAAGGACAAAAGTGTAGACCTTATAAAGGAGCAGATTAGCGAATGGCAAAACCTTGGTAAAGTTCCAAACGACAAACGTTTTATTGAAGGGAAATTCCAAAAAACCATTGACCAACTTCTAACTGGTTTAAAAATGGCCAAGAATGAGGTTGAAATGATTAAGTTTGAAAACAAGCTTGATGTTTTAAATGCCTCTGAGGATAGCAGAAATTTGGACAATGAACGTGCATTTATCCGCAAAAAAATTGATGAAGTAAAAAGTCAAATAAATCAATTGGAAAACAATTTGCAATTCTTCACTAATGTTGAAGACGATAATCCTGTTGTAAAAGAAGTGAAAAACAACATCAAGGAACACAAGGAATCTTTAAAACTTTGGAAAAATAAACTTAGTAAAATAAAAGAATTGTACTGATTCAAGATCTCTTTACCTAATTAAACTGAAGTGCCCCCGATAGGTTTTCAATTCACCTGATAGTTTCACCAACTCAGCTACAAACCAATAATCAGAATTTGGAAGGTCTTGCCCGTTTAAAGTACCGTCCCAAGCACCACTTTTTGCCGTAAGTTGCTTGATTAGTTTTCCATATCGATCATAAATACTTATTTTAGATTTGTTGGTATTGAAATCTGAACCTAAACCTTCAACCTGCCAAAAATCATTATAACCATCACTGTTTGGTGTAAAAAACTTAGGGAAACCAAGAATAAAAACTTCTATTGACGTTACGCCGCAACCGTTTTTATCCCTTACATAAATCATATGGGATCCTGGTTGAACTCTGTCGAAAAAAGGAGTATCTTGATAGTACCCTTCTTCGTCATCAAGGGCAAACTCATAATCCCCAATTCCGAGGTTATTACTGGTATTGTTTATGGTTATGGTGTTATTTTCGGATGCATCAACAATAGTTATATCTTCCAAAGTTATTTCGGCAAAACCAGATTCGGCAACAGAAAAAGTAACTGGAAATGATTCGCACCCCAAGGAAGACGTAGCTATTACACTGAACGAGCCTCCAGAAAACACATCGGCATAAGACTCAGTGCTTATAATATTTCCCATTTCATCGCGCCATTCATAGGTGTAATTGCCTTTTGCATTAACTACAGGAATTCTTATTGGTTGAGCATTTGAACAATAAAATGCGGAATTATCTACTCCAAATTCTGGTCTTTGAAGAACGTTTAGAATCAAATGTGGGCCAATCCCAAAACAGCCGCCGTTATCATCATTTTCAACACGAACGTATAAAATCTGTGAATAAGGTTCAGTGTTTACATAATTACTAGGCAGAAGAATTTCATTTTGTTCCAGTTGCGCATCTTCTAAATTTTCAAAATAATGTACGCTCAGATTTTGTCCTGATGGAAACTGGGCGATAAACAAAGGCGACATTTGCTCCAAGTCAAATTCAAAAAAGCCATCTTCAGTACTGTCATCACATGATTGAAGCAATTCAAAATAGTTTGGGGAAAAAGAAGTTGTTGTTATTTCCAAATCAACAGTGGATACAACATGACAACCTAAATCATTAAATATTCTAACATATACGGTATTGCCATTAGAATTATTATACGAGTTGGGGAATGTTATACTGTTTGTGTTTGAATCTGCGTCTAGATAAGTTAGATGATAGGAAAAATAAAGCCCATCAGAATTATTATTTGTTATAATATCATTAACCTCTTCCAAGTTAAAATTGGTAAAGCCATCATTTGGGACACTATCTGCGTCACAATTCTTAAAAGTAATATTCGATTGATATGTTGGTTCTGCATATACAGTTGCGACTATGGGTACCCTGACACCTTCCATACATCCATTTTCTGAGGCCAACAAGTAATAGGTTGTTGTGATATTTATCACTTGAGTTGTAAAATTTTGACCACTGAATAATGGAGTCCCTCCTGTTGGGACATCAAACCACAAAATATCTCCGCTTGAAGCAGTTGCCGATAAACTAACAGTTCCGCTACCACAAACACTTCCTGGGGTACTATCAATAATTGATGGTGTATAAATACTTGTACTGGCCGCTATATTTATAATAGGATCTCCTGGCATTCCTCCATACTCCACAATAAATCCCTTGGGGTGATAAGGTCCCGGGGGATCATCTCCCGCAATTCTTAAATCATTCCATGCACCCCTGATACCGATAGATGGATCGGTTATGTGAAGATAATCCTCTCCTGGACCACCATGAGCATTATCCGGTTGATTGATATTCCAATTTGCATAATTTGGAGTTGAGCCATTATTACCCCCATTCCAAAAAACTGTGCCAGCTTCTGGTCCTGTTACCCACTTCCATACACCTTCAGTTTCTTCATCTGACCCTCCCAGCCAACCAGCACCTGGAGCTTGTTCACCCGCCAATTGGGCTTCTTCTGGATAAAGTATGGTTGCCAAATAACCCTGCAAGCCAAAATAAGTTAAGTTTTCAGCCGCCACCCTAGCATCAGCCCATGTAATACCATAAGCTGGAATGTATTCATAATAATGACCTGTTAATGGTAAGTAATTGGCATCTCCTATAGTTATTGAAAAAACCTTATCAGAAGGATTATTACTCGTACTTTGAAAAACAATATCTTTTATCGCCGCAATAAAATCAACATAACTCACTTCGATTGAAGTTGATCCTGTTAACGTTAATTTACCCTCAAGACTATTCCATGAAGAAACAATGTTTGGATGAGCCCCTAAGAGAATTAAAGAATCCTCTCCCAGAACATAACCCGTTGATATTTGTATGTAAAATGCCTCAATCTCAGTATCGTCAGGGTCAACAACACTAAAATCGGTGACAATATTAATTTGACTTTGTGGACAATATGGCTGATTGCCTGTTGCCGTTAATGTAGGTGCGATATTTTGACACCAAGATAGCTGAACCATAAACACCAAAAATGTTATGCAATAACATAATCTGTACAATCGTTTTAATATCACATTTTAATTATTTCAATAAAAATAAAGTAAATATCTGTTTTCACATCCCCAAATTAGGATGTTTAAGGTGAAGCATGAAATTATGACGATTAAATACTAGCAGCTTTTTCGTTATCTAATCAATTTTCCAGACCAAAACCCCAGCAGTTTTAATTTCTTCATTACCTAATAAAATTTCATTCTTTGCAGAGAGTTCCATTTTATAAGACGTATCTGAATAGTTCATGGCTATTCCTAAACCATCCCTATATTCTACGATTACACCTTCAGGATAACTTTCAACCGAAATACCAAGTTTCTTGTAAAGCTTGTTTAAAACTGCCTGTTCTAAATCACCAGAATTACTATCGGCCCCTACATAGGTTACCGTGCCTTTTCCTAACTTATTGAACGTAACCGCAGATTTGCCTTCATAAAAATCACCTTCATAAGTTGCCCAGGTATCTGTTTTGCCATTGGGCATCAACACATCTCCCCAAATGGACCATGCATATTTTTGGTTGTCCATAGTAATGCTGTCTGAAGCATATGGTTGAAGAAGATCATAAAAAGGAATCTCTCCTCCTATCAATTCATATATAGGCTTGGCGTGCTTAGCTTCCCAAAGATGTCCAAATTCATCTTGATGCCCTGTACGGCAAGACATAACCAAATTTCCGCCTTTTTGCACATAATCTTTTAATTTGCCAATAAGTTTCAGCCCCATTTGTTGGTATGCAGGTGCTATAATTACAGGGTATTTAGAAAAATCCATTGTATCTCTTATAAAATCTACCGGAGCACCAAACGATTTTAGGGATTTATAATATTTCAACACATGCTTTTCTGTATTCCAAGCTGTTGTTTGTTTATTTTGGTCAATGGCCACAGTATTATCCGGATTGTACAAAATAGCTGTTTTACGCTTTAAGTACTCTTTTGGAACTTTAGAAGAAGTAATTTTTTCCCTCAATAAATTGATTTCATCTATAAATTTTTTATACTCCAACCCTCCATTTGTAGGCGTTACCCCGTCTGGTCCAATAATACCATAATGGTATTGTTCAAATCCATAAATAGGTGCCCTAAAACGGTAGGTACATGCAAATTTGCTGCCTCCAGAAAACACATGCCACAACCATAAATGTACTGCTCCGGGTAAAGGTTGTGAATTGATACTGCCCCAATTTACCTGGCCCGGTTGCAATTCCATAACACCATAAAGCGGACTTATAGGTCTAAAATAGTCGTTTGCCATAGCGATTCTTAAATAATCGCCAACTCGATACCCTTTTAACCCAATGCCTTTACTTTCTCCATAAACCATATAACGGGTGTACGAGATAAAATCAAGTTCTTTACTTCCACCTATAAAACGGGCATCGTACATAGGTATATAATTACTGGTAATCCATTGGCTTCTATTTGCATATTTTTTAATGGTTGTAGCTTGTTCATCTAGAAAAGAAGCGGTTTCTGAATCAGCAAACCTGCTATGGTCAAGTTTTTGGTATAAGTTTATTCCCCATTGATTATAGGTAGGAATATTAATTTCAGAGAAATTGTTGTAAGTCCCACTCCAAAAATTTGTTCCCCAGGCTTTGTTTAAATCTTCAATAGTTTTGTATTTATTTTTTAACCAATTGCGAAAACGTATTGTTGCATCAGGCCCATAATCTGAGGTTGAGCGTGGCTCATTATCTAACTGCCAGCCCATAATGCGATTATCATTACCATAATGTTTAGCCAATTTAGCAATCATTTTTAATGCATATTTACGGTAAAATTCATTTGAAAAAGAGGCATGCTGCCTAGAACCATGGTCTAATTTTGTACCATCTTCACGAGTTAACAATACCTCAGGGTATTTGCGAACTAACCATACGGGTGGTGTTGCCGTAGAGGTACACATAATCACCTTTAGATTATTTTTTGCCGCAATATCAACCGCCTTGTCCAACCAATCAAAATCATAAACACCTTCTTGCGGTTCCAATTGTGCCCAAGCAAATTCGGCGAAATGGGTAAATTCAAAACCCATATCGGCCATTTTTTTCAAATCCCTGTTCCATTGTGATGGTTCCCAATGTTCAGGATAATAATATGCCCCAACGGTTGTTAATTGATCTGAAGGAAAATATTCTTGCCCGTTTTGCGCAACACCGCTTAAACTTATTAACAACAAAAGAATAATTATTCTGTTTTTCATATACTTTTATTTTATACAAAATGGACTTAAGCATTAATTAAAACCAAAATTACAGCTAAAGATTTTTAGCTTCTTCCCAAAATACATCCATTTCAGCGAGGGTCATTTCTTTTAATGGTTTGTTGAGTCCATTTGCTTTTTCCTCTAGATATTGAAATCGCTTTGAGAATTTTTTATTGGTACGTTCTAGCGCATTTTCTGGGTTTATACCTAAAAAACGGGCATAATTTACCATCGAAAACAGCACATCACCATACTCACTTTCCATAGCGTCTTTGTTTCCGTTTTCCACTTCTTCCTTTAGTTCACTTAACTCTTCTTCCACTTTTTCCCAAACCTGATTTGGTGCTTCCCAATCAAAACCAACTCCTGCCACTTTTTCTTGAATACGATTGGCCTTCACCAACGCCGGCAAACTATTTGGAACTCCTTCCAAAACGCTTCTTTTGCCTTCTTTTAGTTTTAAATTTTCCCAATTTCGTTTTACATCTTCTTCGTTTTCCACCTTAACATCACTATAAATATGGGGGTGCCTGCTGATTAATTTATCACAAATACTGTTGCAAACATCAGCAATGTCAAAGTCGTTGGTTTCACTGCCAATTTTTGAGTAAAATACTATATGAAGCAGTACATCGCCAAGCTCCTTTTTCACCTCCTCCAAATCATTATCCAAAATGGCATCGCCGAGTTCGTAAGTCTCTTCTATTGTGAGGTGCCGCAAAGTTTCCATGGTTTGCTTTTTATCCCAAGGGCATTGCTCCCGAAGTTCATCCATAATGGTTAATAATCTATCAAAGGCTTTAAGCTGAGCGGCTCTAGAATTCATGATAAGGTGTTTTGGTAAAAATACAATTATAAGATTTTTATATAAAGTTTAACGTAAAAAAATCCAGCATTTTTGCTGGATTTTAAAAGCATTTTATTTGGATCGTCACCCTTTAAATTAAGCATTTTGTTTCTTTATCAAATTTAAAGCTGAACCTGCCTTATACCACTCAATTTGTGCAGCGTTATAAGTGTGGTTCAGTTTTATGATGTCTTTGCTTCCATCGGTATGCACTACTTCTACAGTCAATTGCTTATCTGGAGCAAATTCATTTAAATCTAAAAAATTGAAGGTGTCATCTTCTTGAATTAAATCATAATCGTTTTCATTGGCGAAAGTCAGTGCCAACATTCCTTGTTTTTTAAGATTTGTTTCGTGTATTCTCGCAAACGATTTCACAATTACAGCAGCCACGCCCAAATGTCTTGGTTGCATAGCCGCATGCTCACGTGATGAACCTTCTCCATAATTATGGTCTCCAACAACTACGGTTTTAATACCAGCCTTTTTATATTCACGCTGAACATCTGGAACACCACCATATTCTCCAGTTAATTGATTTTTTACAAAATTTGTTTTTTGGTTGAATGCGTTTACCGCACCAATTAAAGTATTGTTGGCGATATTATCCAAATGTCCTCTAAAACGCAACCAAGGCCCTGCCATAGAAATATGATCTGTAGTACATTTTCCAAAAGCTTTGATCAATAATTTCGCACCAGTGATTGAATCCCCAATAGGCTCAAACGGTGTTAGTAACTGTAAGCGTTCTGAGCCTTCTTTCACCACAACATTAACATGGCTACCATCTTCTTCAGGAGCCAAATAACCATTGTCTTTTACCTCAAAACCTTTTGGAGGTAATTCCCATCCTGTTGGTTCATCCAGCATAACTTCCTCACCATTTTCATTGATTAATTTATCCTTTAAAGGATTGAAATCCAAACGACCAGCAATGGCAATGGCCGCAGTTAATTCAGGTGAAGCTACAAATGCATGTGTGTTTGGGTTTCCATCTGCACGTTTTGCAAAGTTTCTATTGAACGAATGCACGATGCTGTTTTTTGGCGCGTTTTTAGGATCGCTATATCTTGCCCATTGCCCAATACATGGCCCACAGGCATTAGTGAATATTTTAGCATCCAACTTTTCAAAAACTTGAAGAATACCATCACGTTCAGCGGTGTAACGCACTTGCTCTGAACCAGGATTGATACCGAACTCAGCCTTTGTTTTTAAATTTTTATCCAATGCCTGTTGGGCTATTGAGGATGCTCTTGATAAATCTTCGTAAGAAGAATTGGTACAAGATCCAATCAAGCCCCATTCAACTTTAATTGGCCAATCATTGGCTTTTGCCTTTTTGGCCATTGCTTCACCTACTTCTGTAGATAAGTCTGGTGTAAACGGTCCATTTAAAAGTGGCCCTAATTCCGATAAATTAATTTCAATAACTTGATCAAAATATTGTTCAGGATTCGCATAAACATCAGCATCGGCGGTTAAATGTTCTTTAACAGTATTCGCCGCATCCGCCACATCTTCTCTATCGGTAGAACGTAAATAGCGCTCCATTGATTCGTCGTATCCAAAAGTAGAAGTAGTTGCCCCAATTTCGGCACCCATGTTACAAATAGTTCCTTTACCAGTACAAGACATTGCTGTTGCTCCTGGACCAAAATATTCCACAATAGCACCTGTTCCCCCTTTGACGGTAAGAATTTCGGCTACTTTCAAAATAACGTCTTTTGGTGCTGTCCATCCCGATAACTTACCTGTTAACTTTACACCTATCAATTTTGGAAATTTCAATTCCCAAGCCATGCCAGCCATAACATCAACGGCATCTGCCCCACCAACACCAATGGCTACCATGCCCAGCCCACCAGCATTAACTGTATGTGAATCGGTACCTATCATCATTCCTCCTGGAAATGCATAATTTTCTAAAACTACTTGGTGAATAATACCAGCACCCGGTTTCCAAAATCCAATGCCATATTTATTTGAAACAGATTCTAGGAACTTAAATACTTCGCTACTTACACTATTGGCATGTTTTAAATCTGCCGCAGCGCCTTCCTTCGCTTGAATTAGATGATCACAATGTACCGTAGTCGGCACAGCCACTTTACTTTTTCCAGCCTGCATGAATTGCAATAGCGCCATTTGTGCCGTAGCATCCTGACACGCAATTCTATCAGGAGCAAAATCAACATAATCCTTTCCTCTTACATATGCTTTTGTTGGGTTACCGTCCCATAAATGGGCGTACAGAATCTTTTCAGATAACGTTAATGGTTTCCCTACAATCTCACGGGCCTTATTTACGCGTTCCCCGATGGTGGAATAAACACCTTTTATCATGTCAATGTCAAATGCCATATGTATTTTTTATTTTTTCAATGTTAAACTTTTCATTCCTTACTAAAATACTAAAAATCTTAGTCATAGGAAATATAAAAAGCCCAAATCTGGTGATTTGGGCTTTTAGATTATAATGGTAAAAAAGGTTTAAGCGTTGATTAATTGTTTTTGGGATGGCTTGAATTTTGTTAAAACGATACCATCAACAGCCGCTTCATACTCTTTCATGGTAGGAGTTCTTCCCAAAATTGTAGAAAGCACTACCACTGGCGTTGAAGACAATAATGATTCACCTTTCTTCTCTCCTGAATCTTTTACCACTCGACCTTGGAACAAACGCGTAGAAGTTGCCATTACCGTATCACCTGGCTCTGCTTTTTCCTGGTTACCCATACAAAGGTTACAACCTGGGCGCTCTAAGTAAAGCATATTTTCATACTTGGTACGTGCTGCCGCTTTTGGTGCGTTATCATCAAACACAAAGCCTGAGTATTTTTCCAATACTGCCCAATCGCCCTCAGCTTTTAATTCATCTACAATATTGTAAGTTGGCGGTGCAACAACTAAAGGCGCTTTAAATTCAACTTTTCCTTGTTGCGCTTCGATGTTCTTTAACATTTGTGCTAAGATTTTCATATCTCCCTTATGCACCATACAAGAACCTACAAAACCTAGATCTACTTTTTTGGTTCCACCGTAATATGAAAGAGGACGAATAGTATCATGGGTATAACGTTTAGAAACATCTTCATTATTTACATCTGGATCGGCAATCATTGGCTCAGCAATCTGATCTAAATCAACCACAACCTCTGCATAATATTTTGCATTGGCATCTGGTCTTAACGCTGGTTTGATACCTGTTTTAATTTCTTGGATTCTCTTGTTTGCTTTATCTACTAAACCTTGAAGGACTTGCTTGTCGTTATCCATACCTTTTTCAATCATGATTTGGATACGATCTTTTGCAATCTCCAAAGATTCAATTAAGGTATCATCTTCTGAAATACAAATTGAAGCTTTCGCTTTCATTTCTGCAGTCCAATCTGTAAATGTAAAGGCTTGATCGGATGTTAACGTACCTATATGAACTTCAATAATTCTGCCTTGGAAAACATTCTCTCCACCAAACTGCTTCAACATTTGTTGTTGCGTAGCGTGAACCACATCTCGGAAGTCCATGTAACTTCTCATGTCACCCTTAAACGTAACTTTCACAGACTCTGGAATTGGCATAGTTGCCTCCCCAGTTGCTAAAGCTAGAGCAACGGTACCTGAATCTGCGCCAAACGCAACACCTTTAGACATACGCGTATGTGAGTCGCCTCCAATTATGATGGCCCAATCGTCAATCGTAATATCATTAAGCACCTTGTGAATTACATCGGTCATGGCGTGGTAAACTCCTTTTGGATCGCGACCAGTAATTAAACCGAAGTCGTTCATAAACTTCATTAACTTAGGAATGTTCGCTTTGGATTTATCATCCCAAACAGAAGCTGTGTGACATCCAGATTGGTAAGCTCCATCAACAATTGGAGATATAGTTGTAGCAGCCATGGCTTCAAGTTCTTGGGAAGTCATCAACCCTGTGGTATCTTGTGAACCAACAATATTTACCTCTACACGAACATCAGAACCCGCATGCAATGTTTTACCTGGGGTAGTTCCAACTGCATTTTTGTTGAAGATTTTCTCAACCGCTGTAAGGCCTTGACCATCGATAGAAATTTCTTTTGACGGCGCATAAACAACCGGTGCTTCAACACCTAAAACTTTAGCAGCAAACGTTTGTAATTTTTTTCCAAATACCACAGCGTAAGAACCACCTGCTTTGATGAATTCCATTTTTTGTGGCGTTAGTGCTGCTGAAATATCTTTCAGTTCTTTATCACCGTGGTATAGTTTTTTTGTTTTTGTGTTGATGGTTAAAACTGTTCCTGTTTCTACGGAATATACTTGCTCTAAAACAGGATCACCATTTGCATCAACAACAGTTTTACCATTAGCATCTGTTTTCTTAACCCAGTTTTTTAGGTCAATACCAATACCTCCCGTAACACCAACTGTTGTAAGGAAAATTGGTGAAATACCGTTTGTACCAGCAATGATTGGCGCAATGTTAATGAACGGCACATAAGGGCTAGCCTGAATACCTGTCCAAAGTGCCACGTTATTTACACCAGACATTCTTGAAGAACCTACACCCATTGTTCCTTTTTCGGCGATTAACATCACACGCTTATCAGGGTGTTTTGCTTTCAACTCAGAAAGAGCTTTCTGCATGTCTTTGTTGTGCTCAAAAATACATTGGCCATGTAATTCTCTGTCTGAACGAGAGTGTGCATCAGCACCAGGTGAAAGTAAATCGGTAGAAATATCACCTGTACCTGCTATGAAAGTAACAATGTCTATCTTCTCTTCTACTTCAGGAAGTTTTGTAAAGAACTCTGCATTGGCGTAACTCTCAATTATATCTTTCGCGATAGGATTTCCTGCTTCAAAGGCTTCTTTTAAACGAGCTGTATCTGCCTCGTATAAGAACACCTGTGTTTTTAAAACTTCAGCAGCTTGTTTGGCAAGTTCAGAATCGGAACCTAAAGCAATATCTAGTAGAACCTTAATTGAAGGCCCACCTTTCATGTGCGACAACAGTTCAAACGCAAATGTTGGCGTTATTTCTGCAACAACGGCATCACCAAGAATAATCTCTTTTAAAAACTTAGCCTTAACCCCTGCTGCCCCGGTAGTTCCGGGCACAACATTGTAAATGAAAAATTTAAGCGAATCTTCTCTGTATGGATTGCTTAAATCTTTAATTTGCGTTATTATTTCAGCAAGTAGTTCAGCACTTTCAATTGGCTTAGGATGCAAGCCTTTGGCTTTCCTTTCTTCGATTTCCTTGATGTAATCGTTGTAATTATTCATAGTTAGGTTTCTTTTCAATTTTAAAGACTTTTCTTTAAGACTCTACTGTTTAGAAAAAAACAATGTCCTCTTAATCGTAAAAAGCCATCGATATCGTTTTCGTGTTTTTTTAGTTTTGCAAAAGTGTTGCAAAATACCAAAATTAAAGCATTTTTTTTAAATAAAACTTCGATTAACTCGTGCAATAATATCAAATTATGATAGTGTCATTACTATTTGATATGGTTAAAGGTTTTTTTAAAAAAGAGGTAGAAAAATGATGATTTATCAAGCTCAATTTATGTGATAAATCAAAATCAATTTTATAGTAGCCAATAAAATAGCCGGAATCCTAAAAAACGTTACTGGTTATTGTTAAATTTCTGGTGAAAAAACCAATTTTTTAACCTATACATGAGTAGAAGCAACAGCACCAAAACAACAATAAAAATGATGGTTGTTGTGATAAACTATTTGAATTTGCCTAAAACAAACTCTTAATGATTTGTTCTTCTGAAATGCCCTCGGCCTCAGCTTTGTAATTTTTTATGATTCTATGCCTTAAAATACTGTGCGCCACAGCTTGAACGTTTTCAATATCTGGCGAAAACTTACCATGGATTGCAGCATGCGTCTTGGCCGCCAAAATCAAGTTCTGCGAAGCTCTTGGCCCCGCACCCCAATCAATATAGGTTTTAACCAATTCCGGAGCTGCATCAGAATTTGGTCTGGTTTTGCCAACCATACTAACGGCATACTCAATAACATTATCGGCCACCGGAATACGACGAATTAAATGCTGAAAATCTATAATTTGTTGTGCCGAAAAAAGCGCATTTACCTTTAGCTGTGTATCGGCCGTAGTAGCTTTAACCACTTCAACCTCCTCGTCAAAGGATGGATAATCCAAATAAATGGCAAACATAAAACGATCTAATTGTGCCTCAGGAAGCGGATAAGTTCCTTCCTGCTCAATAGGGTTTTGGGTTGCCAAAACAAAATATGGCAAATCCAGTTTATAATGATGACCAGCCACGGTAACAGCACGCTCTTGCATAGCTTCCAACAAAGCAGCTTGAGTTTTTGGAGGTGTTCTGTTAATCTCATCAGCCAAAATGATATTGGAAAAAATTGGTCCCTTGATGAATTTAAAATGACGGTCTTCATCCAGTATTTCGCTACCCAAAATATCACTGGGCATTAAATCTGGTGTAAACTGAATCCGTTTAAAATCTAACCCCAAAGCCTGTGCAATAGTATTTACCATTAAGGTTTTTGCCAAACCAGGCACACCAATAAGCAATGAATGCCCTCCTGAAAAAATAGAGATTAAAATTTGATTGACCACATCATCTTGGCCAACAATTACTTTGGCTATTTCACTTTTTAAGCTTTTATATTGCTTTACAAATTGTTCAATGGCAGTTACATCAGACATGGACTTATTTTTTTAACCAATTACTAGAAAATTGACAATCTCTATAATTGCCACTAATTTTTATGTAGGTATCCATTATTTTTTCTTCTTGCCATTTTTCAATTTCCCTAATTTTCTTTTCTTCTAGAGCCAGTTCCTTAATCTTTAAAAAATCTCGGGCATAATCAGCTTCATGCTCATTGATTCTATCTGTAACCATTAAGATTTTGAACTTTATTTTTCCCGTACGGTCTTCTTCTTTCAATACCAAACTTACCTCACCATCTTTTAGGTTTTGAATTTGTGAGTAAAGTTCTGGATCCATTCTGGTCAATTCAAAATTGTAGTCCTGTGTAGTTGGGTTAATTAATTGACCACCATCTGCCCTAGTCTCCTTTTCATCACTGGCTTCCCTTGCGGCATCTGCAAATGAAATATCACCATCAACAATACGTTTCCTTACTTTTTCCAAACGCTCTTTGGCTTCCTCAACAGCTTGATTGGACACTTTGGGCGTTAACAGAATATGTGCGACATCGTACTCTTGTCCCCTGATTTTTTCCAAAGTAATGATGTGGTAACCGAAATCGGTTTCAAAGGGTTCGGACACTTCACCTTCTTGCAATGAAAATGCCACCTGTCTAAACTCTTTAACCATTCTTGGTTGCTTTCGGTTCAAGGTATATTTTCCTCCCCGACTTGCAGAGCCTGGATCATCAGAATACAATACCGCCTTAGAACGGAAACTGGCTCCATTTTCAACAATATCGGCCTTAAACTGTTTTAACCGGTCAATAATTCTCTGCTTTTCTTCTTCTGATACTTTTGGTTCGGCAACAATTTGCGCCACCTTAAGTTCTGTACCAAAAGTTGGCCTTTCATCTTTGGGTATTTTATTGAAAAACGTACGAACCTCCTCTGGAGTAATTTCAATTTCTGAAACAATTTTCGCCTGCATTTTAGACGCTAATTGATTGGATTTATTGATTTCGAACATTTCATCCCTAAAGGTTTTTTCGTCATCCATATTATAGAACTCCAAAAGCCGCTCCATAGAACCATTGGTTTGTTGTAAAAACTGTTCTATTTGGTAATCAACGCTTTTTCGGATTTCAGCATCAGATATTGGGAGACTATCTTGAATGGCATGGTGCGCATACAACTTCTTCTCTAACATTAAACCAAACAATTGACAATTATCAACACCTTCCAACGAACCACCAGCAGCAATTATCTGGTCTCTTTCCTTTTGCACGTCGGAATCCAAAACAATAAAATCGCCCACCACAGCAGCAACGCCATCTACCTTTCTACCATTTTGAATATCGATTGGCTGAGTTTCAACAACAGCAACTTCATCTTCTGCTTCATCTTCAATAATTTCCTGTGAAGTTGAAATATTAAAGGCGAACATCAATACACCAAGTAGTGTAATGCGTTTCAAATTAATTGTATATTTCAAATTGTTTGTTTTTAATAGCATCTTTAGTAATATCTTTTTCTAATTCTCTAATGAGGTCCAACTTCCTTTTATTGATTACTATTTGGTTTATTGTTGGCTTTACATACTCTAGAGGAGCCGTTTCGTTGCGCAACAAAACATCATTAATCTGCATCAAATATACTCCTAATGAATCTTTGAGCTGTACAAAATTAGATTTTTTTAACAGTTCATTTTTATTTTCAGAATTCACCGTTGGAATTTTGCTTACGGCCTGACTTAACTTTATCCAAATAGAGTCATTTAGCGAGTAAGATTTGAATTGAATTGAAATGGAATCCAAAACGCGTTTATCCTTGGCGTTATAACGGCGAAAGCGATCCTTTATGTTATTAAAATTATTCATGTTCTCATCAACGTGAATGTACCTGAACTTTATCAATTCTTCGTTGAGCTTGAAGACCTCTTTGTTGTCTTCATAATACTTTTTTGCTTCCTCAATGGGTATAGTGGTGTCAAGGTTTCGGGTTACCAAAGCCTCTATGTAAGCTTTGGTATATAAATCGTTTTTGTATTGCTCTACCAATTTATTGAACGATTCTTGCTGATCTACACTTAGGTTCAATAAGGCGCCATCAACAAAAAGTTGTTGTGTTGCCCAGCGATTGATAAAGTTTTGCACCAAAAGTGTGCTATCCTCTTTAGAAGCTTCCTCGGGCACCAAATTTTTAATATCATCCTCATACAAATAACTTTCGTTCACCCGAGCAATGGGTTTGCGTTCGTCTGTTTTCTTGAAAAAATCACAGGAAAACATTAAAGCCAATAAGGCTATTAATATGAGGGATTTAATGCGCACCTATTTATTTTTGAGTTGAGCCTTTACACGCTCCAGAGCCTCTTGGTTTACTTCAATTTTATATTTTTCAGCCAATTCTTTTAACCAATTTTCTTCCTTGTGGTTTTGGTAATCACCAATAACAGCACCTTTTGCATCGTCAAATGATTTTTGACCTGCAGGAAGCACTTCCTTTATTTGAACCACCACAAAGCCATCATTATGTTTCAGGATTTTAGAAATGCCTTTTTTAAATTCCAAATCCTTTGGCAAAGCTTGGTCATCTGCTTCCATAATACCTGATGTAAAAATCACTTCAATCGCATCGTTGCTATTAACCAAAGACTTTATACGATCTATTGCCATACCTTCTTCTAACAACTTTGCTACTTTCTTTAAAGTTTTTTGTTTCGTAGAAGACGCTACAACGGCATTAATTTGCTTTTCTGAAATATACTTACTTTTATTCGTTTCGTAATAGTTTTCTATTTCCGTAGTATCGGTTTTTGCTGAATTCCAAATTGTGGTTTCCATAAGGTCAAATAACAACAAACCATCTCTATATTCTGCAACTATTTCGGCATAATCTGGATTTTCACTTTCCAAATGGTCTTCTTGATATTGAATTAACTCTTCCTTTAAAAAGTTTTGATATTTATCAGAAACAATAGTTTTAAAAGGTGCCCTTGGCGTGGTATTACGTTGCTGGTTTTCTAGATAATAACCAAAATCTTTGAATAACAATTGTTCATCGCCTATTTTTAAAAATGGCTTATCGCCTTCAAAATCTTCTTGAAGTCGCCATGTTCTGGCAAAATAATCATCATTTAAAATAGAAACAAAATAATCCAAATTTGGTTGGTCACTACTCACATTGTATTTGGATTTGAGTTTATTCACCAAAGCTTCATCAATTAATTTAGATCGGCTGTCGCGTTTAACTTTGTTAATCAATTCAAGCTTTATGGTTTCAAATTCTGGAATCGGTTTTTTGTTGATTAGCTTAACAATGTGCCAGCCAAAATCTGTTTTGAACGGTTTTGAAATATCACCCTCGTTTTCCAATTGAAAAGCAACATCCTCAAACTCCTTGGCCCTTAACTGTCCACTTGAAAACGGCGCCAATTCTCCACCTTTTATGGCCGAATTTTTATCATCTGAGAATTGCTTAGCCAAAGATGCAAAATCTTCGCCCTGTTCTATTTTTTTGTATATATCCTGAATCCTGTTTTCTGGTTTTTCAGCCAAAGAATCATTTGGCTTTTCAATCACCATAATGTGGGCTACCGTAACCTCACCTTTTGATTTACGCTTGTCCAAAACATGTACAATATGGTAGCCAAATCGGGTACGGAAAGGCTGTGAAATTTCACCAACTCCTGTATTAAATGCAGCGTTTTCAAACTTATAAACCATTCTAAACCCAGAAAAATAACCCAATTTTTCACCAAAAATAGTTTGCCCATTGTGCACTTCTGCTCGCACTTTTTCAAAACCTTCTTTAAGTGCTCTTTCACGAAGTTTCACTATTTGGCTGTAAGCCACCAGAGTATCTTGCGGACTTGCATTTTCATCAACCTTGACCAAAATATGGTCGGCATTTACATCATATGACATACGCTCGTAGGCTTCCTCAACCAAGTCATCGGTTACCTTGCTATCAGACATGTAATTTTTGGCCAACTGCTGTTTGTAATTGGAAAGCTCCCTTATATAGGCAAGCTTTTCGTCCAACCCCAACGCTTTTGCTTCCTTTAGTTTCAGTTTATAATTGGTGAAGAGCTTTAAATACTCATCTACATCTTTTTGAGATTCATCTTGAACCAAATCGAGGTTTTTCTTGTAAACCCTGATAAATTCTGAAGTATAAACAGGGTCGCCATCAACGGTAAACAATACGGTTTCGTTATTAGATTGCCCTTTAGCAGTTAAAACAAAAAACATTAAAAATAAGGCAATAAAATAGTTTGATTTCATGAGTGTAATTTTTTTTCAGCGGTTACAAAAATACTAATATAAACCTATAATACAAGTTGTTTTTCAAACGGTGAAAAATAGCGATTATTACACTTTTTAAACTATATTTAACAGATATTTATAGGTAAAAAATACCCAGAGCCAACATGCGTAAACTTAAATTGATTTGGGATTTTCGTGGACCAAATGCCCGTAAAATAGCGGAGCACCATGAAATTCACTTGAAGGAGTATGCAAAAATGGAGAAGTTAGCCATTACCATTACTGGAGTTGAAAATATTGGCAATATACACAGTATAGCTTATTTGGTGGTTGATGAACCAGACATGAAACCCATACGGGATGCCCTTAAACCACACAGAGGTCAAGTTTACAATCCTTAAACCATATTTATTTTGAAAGGAAAACTAACCAGGTATTTATTAAGTTGCACCCTACTTATTTTAGTTTACTTAAATGCTGAAGCACAAACCCAAAAAGGGGATCACGAAAAATGGGAATTTGTTTTAGAAGACACCGGTGATGTATTGCAAGTTGCCATGCCAGCAATTGCAGGATTAACAACCTTAATTAAAAAAGATTGGCAAGGGACAAAACAATTTGCCCTTTCTTATGGAACAAGTTTAATTGTTACCCATTCGCTCAAACGAATCATTAAAAAAGAAAGGCCCGAAGGCCGAAATCTGTACGACGCATTTCCTTCGGGGCATACCACATCAGCATTTTCAGCTGCATCTTTCATACAACGTCGTTATGGCTGGAAATATGGCAAATGGGCCTATTTAGGGGCAACCATTGTAGGCGTTAGCCGAATGGAAGGCCCCGATGGCTGGCACGACCATTGGGATGTTTTGGCTGGGGCCGTTGTGGGCATTGGCAGTACCTATATTTTTACCTCTCCATATTCCAAGGAACATTTAGAAATTGGTTTTAGCTCCAAAAATGAATCGTATTTGCTAGGTTTACGTTATAAGTTTTAACCCATCATTTAATGATCATAATTGAGGGATAAGAAAAAAACGATGACTTGACTTTATAGAAAAATTCAACTAACTTCGTTTGGCAACTGATATAATTCATCCAAAATGACACATATCACCAAGTTAAACGAACCTCTCGCTAACCTTATGCTTTCAACACACCTTTATGTATTTTTCTTTAGATAGCTTTTTAAAATCTGGCCATAGCATTGGATACAAAAAAAATGAACACCTTTTAACCCAAGGCGATGTTTCAAAACGCGTTTTCTTTGTTCTTGAAGGTGTGGTACGTCATTATGTTATAGATTATTCGGGCAACGAAAAAACCATAAGAATTTCAAAAGAGCATGATTTCTTCTATTCCTCTAATGTTAGTTATTGGACTGGCGAACCCTCATACATCAACTGCCAAGCACTTTTAGACACCAAATTAATTTTTTGGACCAAAGATGAATTGGATGTTTTAAGAGTCAACCAACCTGAATTTGCCAAATTTGAAACGGCCAAACTCAAGGACTTTATTGTGGAAAAGCACAATAAGGAAATTTCAAGAATCATAAAAAATGCCGAAGAACGATTGATTGAATTTAATGAAACAGATTTAAACCTTTTTAACCGTATTCCGCACCACATTATTGCTTCTTACCTTGATATGACGCCCGAAACTTTGTCGCGTTTACGGGCTAAATTCAAAAAACGTAAATCTTGATATAGATCAATGCCCAGCCATTTTTTTCATTTTAGTTTTGCTTCTTCAATCTTAAAAAAGTAAAAAAAATGAAAAAATTATTTATGATTCTTACAGTATCCATAACGTTTTTTGGATGTTCTGAAGACCAGTTTGTTGGTTCTGGCCAAACCATTTCAGAATTTAGGCCAGTAGAATATTTTGATGCTGTATCTAGCGAGGGCACCTTTTATGTAACCATTACAAAAGGCACTGAGCAGAGTGTTGAAATTATTGCCGACAACAATATTATGGGCAGAGTACAAACCGATGTCAGAAATGGAAAATTAAAATTGTCCCTAGCCGACGGCAATTACCGCAATGTACATTTAGAAGCCCATTTAACGGTGACTAGTTTAACAGAAATTGAAAATTCGGGCACAGGTGATATGCACGTGTACAACAACATCAATGTTCAAAATTTTAAGGCTTTTAACAGTGGCGCTGCAAACATTTACCTGGAGGGCAGCTGTGATGGTTTAGATATTACCAATGAAGGATCGGGCAGTATTTTTGCTTTCAACATGCCATCAAAAAGTTGTAACATTGATAATGAAGGGTCTGGTGAAATTGAAGTGGCCTGTGAATCAAACCTTGATGTAAAAATTGAAGGAAGCGGGAATGTTTATTACAGGGGAAACCCTTCAATGAATGTTAATATTTTAGGTTCAGGACAAGTCATCAATGACAACTAACCCATTAAACGTTTAAATGAAGTAACAATAAACAAATAAAAACGTCTAACCCAAAAGAGAACGTATTTTTACAAACGTTCTCTTTTTTTATGGTTAACTTATCCACATCATTTTTAAAATTAAAACGCATGAAAAAGCTTTTTCTTTTACTTCTTATTCTTTCAATGGCCTGCAAAAATCCTTCAGTTGAAAAGGTAAGCAATCCAGAAACACTAACCCTATTGGATAGTTTAATTGAAACGCAAAACTATTTTAAACTGAAAGAAAGCTTTTATGCCCAAAAAGACAATCTCTCAAAAGACCACAAACTATATTACCAAGCAATTGTATATAATGTCTTCAATAAACTATCAGAATCCAACGCGGTGATTGATGAATTATTGAGCCCAAGCAAAACCAAACTCTCAGACACTGTTCTCAATACCCTTTATAATACCAAACTGCTCAACCATGTGAATCTCTATGAATACGGCGAGGCAGCCATGGCAAGTAAATATATTCAAGAAAACTTCCTTCAGTTGAATGATTCTTCCGATATCGAAAATTTGAAAAATGAAATCAACATTTGGAGCTTTCTGAAAAACATTCCCAAGCAAGAAATTGTTAAAAGTGCCGATGTTTCATTTCCAATGGTTAAGGACAAAGTGGGGCTGTTCAACGTTGATGTTTCTATGAATGACAAAACCATGAATTTTATATTTGACACAGGCGCAAACATTTCGGTGATTAAAAAATCATTGGTTGAAGAACTTGGCCTAACCTTTATAGAATCTAACTTTTATGTAACCGCCTTTACGGGTCAAAGAGTAGATAGCGACCTTGCCATAGCCAATGAATTGATGATTGGCGACCTGATGTTTAAAAACGTGGTGTTCTTGGTGCTGAATGATGCAGATGTTTCATTCCCACAAATTGATTATTATATTAATGGAATTATAGGATTCCCCGTAATCGAAGCTATGGATGAAATCAGAATTTCTAAAAACGATACCATTTCCATTCCCAAAATTCCCATAGACTACAATAAAAACAATTTTGCATTGGACGGCCTAACACCCATAATTGCCGTTACTTATCAAAAAGACACTTTGAGTTTTGGGTTTGATACGGGTGCGAGACAAACTGCATTGTATGAACCATTTTACGAGAAGTATAAAACCGAAATTGAAGAAAAATATACGCCAACAACCTTTCAATCGGCTAGTGCCGGTGGTACTATAGAATTTGAAGGTTTTGTGCTGGATAGTGTAACGTTAAGCGTTGGTGAATCAAGCGCCACTTTGAAAGACTTACGGCTTCACATCAATAATATCGGTACCGATGTCAATCACTTTCATGGCAACTTTGGCCAAGACTTTATCAAACAGTTTGATGAAATGATTATTAGTTTTAAATATAGTTCTGTTCTTTTTAAATGATTTTATAAGACAAACAGAATTGGAATCCCTAAAGTCTTGACTTTATAAAATTTTCAACTAATTTCGTTTAACTACCGATATAAATAATTAAAAAAATCCATATCTTAAAGTTGACAACAATTTGAACCTGGGATTGTTGAAGCAAATAGAACTTGATTGAATGAATATATACGAAATACATAAATCGAATCCTGATATATTTAATCAGCTAAGTTTGAAGGACCAACTGTTCTGTTATTACGAATGCCCTCAGAAGGAAAAAATCCTTCAGTTATATTCTAATCATAATCAGTTAACCTTTACTATTAGCGGTAAACGGATTATTAAGCACGGTGATAAAAAATGGATTTTAAATGATTGCCAGGGCTTTTTGTTAAAAAGAGGTGCGTTCCATCAAGAATTACCAGATGATTTTACAGATTGGAAAGTATTGGTATTGTATTTAAAAGATAACTATTTAAAGAAAATTTTTGATGAATTTAGAACCTATCTTAAGTTAAATAATCTGCCTAAGGTGAATGTGGAAATGATTCAGCAGTTCATGCTAAACGACCAGATTCGTATTTGTTATGAGAGCCTTTTACCTTATTTTGAAAATCCACAATTATTACCTGATACTATTTTCGAAGGGAAGTTTAAGGAATTAATTTTCAACATCCTAGTACACCCTGATAATAAGCACATACTTGCATATATAAATCAAATAACAGGAGATTATGTGACACCTATTTGGGAAGTAATGGAGGCGAATTATATATATAATTTAAAGATTTCAGAATTTGCTGAGATTTCTAATCGAAGCACAAGTACTTTCAGAAGAGATTTTGAAAAACATTATGGTACTACTCCAGGGAAATGGTTAAAAATGAAAAGAATTGAAAAAGCCCGTATGCTTCTCATCAGTTCAGAAAAATCGATTGGTGATATTATTTTTAATTGTGGCTTCGAGAATGTATCTCACTTTAGCCGGATTTTTAAAGATACGTTCAATGTTTCTCCCTCCGAATATCGGAATCAAAACAAATAGTCAATTTAATTTGGATTGGATGCCAAAACAAAAAGATTGATTTTTTAAGAAAAACTCTTTGAGATATACGCATTTAACTTTGTGATGTAATTATTAATCATTAAAAATTAACATCATGAGGCATTTATTTATTTTATCATTAGTGTTTTTATGTGGCACACTTGCTGCACAAAATCAGGAAACTCCTGAATCAGGAGAAAAAGTCATTATTGATAATGACAAAATTAAAGTAATCGAACATTTTAGTTTGCCACAAGGCGATGTATGTGGATTGGGGATGCACTATCACGAACCACACTTAACGATTGTCTTAACAGATGCTAAAGTTAAGATTACCCCCGAGAATGGAGATGCTCAGGAAATTGAAGTTGAATCCGGTACATCCATTTGGTTCGGTGATGCTGATACACATGCTGTAATTAACTCAGGAGATCAACCGACAAAGATGATTTTGGTATATTTGAAGGAATAACAGCTAACAACTGTTGCCAACATTTTGTATAAGTAATGGCAGTGACAGTGGCAAACATCAAACTTTGTAACCCGCTCAAACAGCGTAACGGTTTGAAAGGAAATTACCACGCAATCTGCCATTACTCATACAATTTACCTTTAAACGAACCCAATTAATCATCCTTTCGGATATTGCTTTTGAATATTCCTAACCAAGTCTTCTAAACCGTTTAGCTTTAACTCATAAACCTGTTTAAGCATATTGCCCAATTTACCTTTTGGGAAGCCTTGATTGTGGTACCAAACCACATAATATTCCGGTAAATCAATTAAATAACGGCCTTTGTATTTACCATAGGGCATTTTGGTATGTGCCAAATCGATTAAGAATTGTTTATCGGGCAACATGCGTTATTCTTATGATTTATATTTTGCCAATTTTTGGAGCTCCGATTTTATAAAGGCAGACCACTTAGCTTGTGTTTCGTAATTTCGGGAATAGTCGGTCTCATTATCGTAAGCATTCTGAATCTCCGCAAGTTCTTTATTTATACTTTGGTGAACGCCTTTCAGCTCTCTTCTAATGTTATTTGAAACTTTTAGTTTACCAATACGTTCCCTAAATTTTCGAGCATACAATTCCGTAATATCAAAATGTAATTGTTCATGCCCCAAAACATGGTCATCAGTTTGCTCTACTTTATACCAAGATTGCTTCGGATAAAAATGGGCATGTACCTCAGAAGTAAAACTTAACACCTGATTTTTATCTGTTTGGGTAATGGAAAAACCAAAGGTTATCCCCGATGCGGTTATAGCTGCGGTGCTTTCATTATTATTGGGCTTTGATTTAAAATCTGCCCAAGATAATTTATAAGTTTCGCTCCATGATATGACAGGCTCGTCTTGCTGGAAAAATAAAAAACCACAAAATAAAAGGATGAATTTAAGCACAAGCTAAATATTGTAGAAATAAAACGACTAGCCGTTAAACTTATTGTTTTACCTCAACAATCGATAAATTATCGTACTTAACAAGGTAAACGGTATCGTTAAAGTAACCACCCAAAAGTTGCTTTTTGTACGCAAATTTATTTTCGACGTATTCCGTTAACGGTGCATTTTTAACCGACATATACAAATCGTCAGAAGACACTAAACGCAGAACGACATCCATGGTTAAATCGAATCCCTTAACGGCCTTGTTGTTGGGGGTTATATTATACATTTGGTTATATTTCTTGATGAAAACTTTGTGCTGGTTTTCGTCGTAATCTTTTGATGCCGTAGCAAAATGAAACTGCAATTTTGATAAATACGTGTTGTTTACTTGCTCGCCCTCAAAAGCTCCGTTAGCATGGGTGGTCACCAAAACAATCTCTCTGGCCTCTTCTTCCTCCGTTTTTTCTTTTCTGATTAAAGATGCCAAAACACTGGTTACATTTGATACAAAACCCGCATTTTCGGTTTCCAAAAACACAATGTTTTTTCCTGGTTTTAATGCGTTTTCAATATCTTCTCGCGTCACAAAAAACTCATCCTTACCATCTTTATTTTTTCGGGACAAAACCTGTTTCGCACGTCCAAATTCACGTTTTAATTCGTTTGAAACTTCTACATTTTTAGAATCATATACAATCAAAATGTTAGCTGCCGAAGTATCTGTCTTTACAAAATTTACAATCTTGGTTTTCAACAAGTCGTCTGATGGCCTTGACTGAAATACATTATCATATAATTTTAAATTGGTACCAATTGGTGAAAAAATTGGTGTATTATACGCTCTCAATTCTGAAGCCGCTTGTTCAAAATTCCTTGAAGTAAGTGGACCTATAACGGCATCAACATCTTCAAAATTATTTCCCTTTATAATTCTTGAAACCTCGCTTACTTCGTTTTTGGTATCGTAAACATCAACTTTTAATGAAATGCCGAGTTTTTTAAGAGAATCGACGGCCATTAAAACTCCTGAATGAAAGTCTAAAGAGGTATCTAAATAAGGATCATTTTTTATGCTTCTTTTAGTATCGGCAACCGAATCGAACCCTACTCGGTTTAACCTAAAAGGCAGCATAATGGCAATGCGCTTGGTTTTGAAATCTGAAATACTGTCAATTAAATTAACCTTATCATCCATTGATATCTGGCCAACGCCACTAGCAAGCGGAATTTTTAAAATCATACCGTCTTTTAAACCGCTTTCCTTTAATCCTGGATTCAGCACTTCAATTTCATCCTGCTCCAGACCTAATTTGAGCTTTAAACGATAAAAACCTTCTTTTGGCAAAACTTTGTAGTAACTGTATTTTTCATCTACCTCATTTTGGTCTTCGGTATCTAAATTAGGCACGTTTATAACTTCACCCACTTTTAAAACTTCGGGCATATCTGGATTCAGCGCTTCTAATTCTTGCACTGAAATTCCAAATTTGTACGCTATGCGCCATTTTCCTTCTTGAGGTAAAACTGTATAAGGTTTCGTAGTTTTTACCTCCTCAACGGTTTCGGTTATTTTGTAAATGGGTATTTGAATTTTATCCCCCTTTTTTAAGGTATTGGAATATAAAAACTTGTTATACTTTTTAATGTCATCTTCAGAAACATCATATTCTTTGGACAGGCTGTATAAAGTTTCCTTGCGTTTTGTTTTATGTTCCCTAAACCCTTGTAAGTCCTTTGTAACGGTAACTTTTGGTTTTTGCGCTTTTGAAATGGGAATAATTAGTATGGTATTAGGTTTAAGTCCATTTTTAGCATCCGGATTTAAGGAGTAAATATCAAAAGGAGTTACATAATACTTTAAAGATATTTCTTCTATGGTTTCACCCTCTTTTACCTTATGTGTGCTGAAATTTTGTGCATTTAAGGAAGTTAAACTAAACGCCAGAAACAGGACTATTACTAATAAAAATTTATTCATTTGGTTCAAAATAAAACATAAATATAACAAACGCCGCACAATTCATATATACGTTGCCTGATACTTAATGGATGATTTAATTTCATTAACAAGGCAATCATATAATGTGCCAAAAACTATTTTTGGGCTTTAAAATTGTTTATTCCCACTCAATAGTTGCCGGTGGCTTGGAGCTAATATCGTACACTACTCTATTAACGCCTTTTACCTTATTTATTATATCGTTTGATGTTTTTTGAAGGAATTCGTAAGGCAAATTCACCCAATCGGCAGTCATTCCATCGGTGCTTTCAACGGCTCTTAACGCCACACACTTTTCATAAGTACGTTCATCACCCATAACGCCAACACTATTAACAGGCAATAACATAGCAGCAGCTTGCCAAACTTTATCGTATAGCCCCCATTCCTTTAAACCATTGATAAAAATGAAATCTACTTCCTGTAAAATACGGACTTTCTCTGCAGTAATATCACCTAAAATCCTTATGCCCAATCCAGGACCAGGGAACGGATGGCGTCCCAAAAGTTCTGGGTCGATACCTAAGGTAGCACCTACACGCCTTACCTCATCTTTAAAAATTGAACGAAGCGGCTCTACTATTTTCAATTTCATAAAATCTGGCAAACCACCAACATTATGGTGACTTTTTATGGTAGCGGAAGGTCCACCAGTAGCAGAAACACTCTCAATAACATCAGGATAAATGGTTCCCTGGGCCAACCATTCTACATCTTGCAGTTTGTGGGCTTCATCATCAAAAACCTCAATGAACGCATTACCAATGGCCTTGCGTTTTTTCTCAGGATCTTCCAACCCTTTTAGCGCATCTAGAAAACGCTGTGAAGCATCAACTCCTTTAACGTTAAGCCCCATGCCTTTATATTGGTTCAATACGTTTTCAAATTCATTTTTTCGAAGCAAACCGTTGTTTACGAAAATACAGTAAAGATTATCGCCAATAGCTTTATTTAGAAGAACGGCAGCAACTGTAGAATCTACACCACCGGAAAGACCAAGAACCACTTTGCCATCTCCAACTTTATTCTGTATGGCCTCAACGGTCTCTTCAACAAAAGATTGTGGTGTCCAGTCTTGATGTAAGCCCGCAATGCTGACTAAAAAATTCTCCAATAATTGTTTACCGTCTGTTGTGTGGTAAACCTCTGGGTGAAATTGAATGGCATAAGTTTCTTCACCGTCAATTCTATATGCCGCATTTTGAACATCATGCGTACTGGCAATTAAAACGCCATTTTTCGGTAGCTTTTTTATAGTATCGCTATGGCTCATCCAAACTTGACTTCCGGTGTGAATATGAGCGAAAAAAGGCTCATTCCCTTTAATGAAGGATAAATTTGCTCGACCGTACTCACGTGTGTTTGACGGAGCTACTTCTCCACCTGAAAAATGCGCTAAATATTGTGCCCCATAGCAAACCGCCAACAAAGGTTTTTTTCCTCTAATATTGCTTAAATCTGGATGCAGGGCATCTTCACCTCTTACAGAATTTGGACTACCCGAAAGAATAACCGCCTTGTAATCTTCAATTTGCTCTGGAATTTTGTTGAATGGATGTATTTCGGAATAAATATTGAGCTCTCTAACTCTGCGTGCAATAAGTTGTGTGTATTGCGATCCGAAGTCTAAAATAAGTACCTTATCATGTTGCATGCGCAAAAATAGGAATTGATTTTTTATTGAAGCATTCGGAATTGCAATTTTTCAGGTATTTTTTTCAACAAGACTATCAACTATTTCATGGATTCCAAAATAGCCTTGATATCCTGCTTTGTGGTATCTGGGTTTATAAAACAGAAGCGAGATACTGTTTCAAAACCACCGGCTGTTTTCCATTTTGTGGGTGTTACCAAGGCAAATCCTTTTTTATGGTTTTCATAGGTCCAATGTGTATAGTCTTCAGGTTTCCAGCCTATCCTTCTATATAAAACACAAGATAGGCTTGGCTCTCTTACCAACTCAACATGAGGCATATCATCAATTAATTTTCCTGCAATTTGGGTTAATTCAATGCCTCGCTCTACGGCTTGTTTGTATTTATCTGTGCCATGCATAGCCAAAGAAAACCACAAAGGCAGCCCTCTAACACGCCGTGTTAACTGTATTTGATAATCGGTTGGGTTGAAACCATGCGCCCCTTCGTCTTTAAAAATATCTAAATAAGATCCTTCCTGTGAATGTGCCTCTTTGGCAAGTTCTGGTTTTTTATAGATTACAGCACCACAATCGTATGGTGAAAACATCCATTTATGAGGGTCTATAGTGATGCTATCAGCTCGCTCTATACCGTTGAACAAGTGTCTTACGGAATCGGCAATCAAGGCTCCTCCCCCATACGCAGCATCAACATGAAACCATAACTTTTCTTTTTCACAAACCTCAGCAATACCTGTTAAATCATCAATGATACCGGCATTGGTTGTTCCACCTGTGGCCACCACTGCAAAAAGACGCTTTCTTTGATGAAAGGTTAACCCATTAATCGTTTTTCGTAAATCATCGCCAGTTAGTTTTTCCTCACTTTCTACCAATAAAATATCCACATCGGCAACCTTAGCCATAGCTTTTATGGAAGAATGCGCCCCAATGGATGTTATAATCAAACCTTTTTCTCTTTTGTAAGTATCGTCTTTTCTCCAATACTCGCGTGCGGTAACTATGGCGGATAAATTGGCCGCAGTGCCGCCACTCGTAAAAACACCAAAAGCGCCTTCTGGCAAGCCCGTTAAGGAAACAATCCAGCGCATGGCTTCATTTTCACAAAAAATACCTCCTGCGCCCTCCATCCAATAGGCACCATGAATACTGGATGCCGAGGTTACCAAATCGAACATGATTGCAGCACGTGTTGGAGATGCAGGCACAAAAGCCAAGTGCCTGGGGTGATCAATAGATACCGTGGCTTTCATTAAATATTTTTTCCAGAGTTTAAAGGCAACTTCTCCCCCAATACCGTCTTTGGTAACCGTTTCACCAACCAACGCTTTTAGTTCTTCCTCCTTTTGAGGCTTGCCAATTTTAGTATTTGTTGCTGTGAGACGATCGATGGTATATTTCATAACATCCAAGGTCATCTCTACTAACTCGATATCTATTTTATGCATGTTTTTTTTATGTATGGACTTCTAATGTCAAAGTTAGAATATTCAAATCCAAAATGCTAAATCTAACCCAAATTATGGTCGTTTTGTATTAGACAAAATAAAAGGGTATTTTTATAAAACACTAACCCTGCCTATTACGTGAAGAAATTCATTTTGATATTGTCATTCATTCCACTATTAATTGTGGCCCAACAGAACAAAAAGATTGATAGCCTTTTGAATATATATAATCGTTTAACCAATGGCATTGACAAAGTGAACACTATGGAAAATTTGTTCCATCATTATAAATACTCTGATAAACCAAAGGCTTTACATTATGCCAATGAGGCTGTAACCCTTTCAAAACAAATTAAGTACACAAAGGGTGAAGGCTTGGGATATACTAATCTTGGATATTTTTACCGATTGGAGAAACAACCTGATTCGGCAAGGCATTATTTTAACAAGGCCATGATGACCTTAAAAGACTCCGAAAACAAAAGAAGCTTATGGCATGCCACCCACGAATTTTCTGTTTATGAAACCATACAAGGCAACTTTAAAAAAGCTTTGGAATTAGCCGATAAAGCAGAAAACATCGCAAAAGAATTAAAAAATGGCAGCTTGATTATGGAAAATGCCAGGAGAAAAGCCACGATTTATTTAGATCAAGGCGACTACAAAATGGCCATAACCGAAACGCTTCGCGCTTCAAAAATATCGGATACTTTAACACCCTACGACCCTGAAAAAAAAGCAATGGTTTTGGCTTACTTGGCTCGGATTGATATTTTACGCGGAAATTACGCTGACGCTCTAAAGCCCCTAAATGACGTACTCACCATTTACACCGATGCGGGAAACAAGCATTGGCAGGCTACCATTCTTATGGAAATAGGCAATCTTTATTGGTATATGGATGAATTGGACAAGGCATTAATCAACTATCAAAAAAGCTTGGAGATTAGTTATGAAATGAATAGGGTTCCTTTTATTTCCATGAATTTATCCAATATTGGGCTGATTCATTTAGGCAATAAAAACTACGATTTAGCCTTAAAAAATCTTTTGGAATCTGAAAGACTGGACAGTACCAGAGGCTCTACAAATAATAGAATCATAGGTTTAAATAACATCGCCACAGCTTATTTCGGCAAAAAGAATTATGCACAAGCCATACAATACCACAGTAAGGCTATTGCTTTGGCAGACTCAATAAAATCCGTAGATATTCTAAGAGATGGTTATAATGGCCGATCGAAGGCCTATGAAAAAACAGGGAATTATATCAAAGCGCTTGAAGACCAAAGGTTGTTCCAAAAAATTAATGACAGCGTGTTTAACACCACCAAGGCCAAACAAATTGACGAACTAAAAACTCAATACGAAACTGAAAAAAAAGAACAGCAAATAGTTTTACAGGAAAATGAAATTGAAATTTTGGAAAAGGAAGCCAAAATCAGCAATCTTCAAAAAATTCTTTTGGGTGGTGGCTTAACTTTGGCCCTAGTGGTTATCAGCTTTGGTTTTTATGGTTACAGGCAAAAAATAAAGCGAAATAAAGTTGAAAAAGAAAAATTAGATGCCGAATTGGCATTTAAAAAGAAAGAGCTCACCACACACGCACTACATTTGGCAAAAAAGAACGAAGTTTTAGAAAACCTAAAACAGCAAGTTAAAGCGTTAAAAACATCAGGAAAGGAAACCAAGGGATACCAACTGCTTATTAAAACCATAAATTTTGATCAGCAAGACGACAAAAATTGGGAAAACTTTACACAGTATTTTGAGCAGGTTCATAAAAACTTTAGTAAAAATGTAAAGAACAAATACCCTGAGGTTACTAAAAACGAGCTTCGGTTTATGGCTCTTTTAAAAATGAATATGTCTTCAAAAGAAATCGCAACCATATTAAACATATCTACTGATGGTGTTAAAAAAGCGAGACAGCGCTTGCGAAAAAAAATGGATTTAACGCCGCAAGATTCTCTTGAACATGCGGTTTTAGCCATTTAAACCATTATACAAAAACCTAAAAAACCCCTTTTAAATGCTGACTTTAAAAGGCGTACCCCCTTTGTACCCCCTCTAAATTTTTAATACCTAGATTACCGTTTTAAGTTTGTGTTGTCATTAAGTTGGCAAACAAGTTTTGTGGAGTCTTGCACTGGTTAAGGCTGCAGACTAAACCAGCAGCAAGCAACTCCTCAAACTAAATATTAATCCACAAAACAACACATCATGAAAACTCTTTTAAGATTAAAATTTATCGTATTGATTCTGGCATTCAATCTATCGTGTAGTACAGAAGAAGGATGCGCCAAAGACAATACTGGAACTGTCATTATTGAAAACAGCAATGCACAATACAGTCTTCATTTTTACAAAACCGCTCCAAAAGCCAGCAATTCAATCGCAGATTTGGTTGTTGAACCCCAATCTAAGGGCAGTATTAGCATCCCCGCTGGAAGTTACACAAGTGTTATTAAGTTATATACCGGAGGCTGTAATCCAGATAATAATAGATGTTGGGTGTCATGGCAATCTCTGGACAACTCAAAAGAACTCGACCTTTCAAGTTGTGAAGACCTAAACCTGAGCTATTAAGATTATACGGTAACTAAAAAATCCACAAAATGAAAATCCAGATAAAACCCTTTATAATCATTTTTGTTGCCCTTATAATGACCTCATGTATTTCAACAAAAAATTATGCTAACCGTGTAAATACTTGGAGGGGTCACGACATTAATAGTCTTATTAGCTCTTGGGGCCCACCAAGTGATATTTATGAGATGCCCAACGGCAACAAAATGTACAGCTACTTATACGTCAATAATTCTTTGGTTACCACAAAATACAATGAATGGCTTAATGAAACCTATCAAACGTCTTCGCAATCTTATTGCCAAACTTCATTTACAGCTAATGAAAATGATGTTATTGTTAGTACTACGTTTAAAGGAACTGCCTGCTATTCCTTTAAATAGCAAAACTTGTAGCACACATTTTACCCAATATAGAAAGTAAACCTCGTCAGGTTTACTTTCGTATTTTTAAAGCGAACTAAATGCAAAGCCTAATAAGTTGATTTGCACCACTGAAATTATTACTTTTATTGAAACTTGTCAATTAAAAGTATGGTACACCTTTCAAAGTTTATTGTTTTTATTCTATTAGCACCCCTGTTCTGCATCTCCCAAAACGATAAAAAAATAGATAGCCTTCTCAACGCGCTTAACAATCAACCTGAAGGCATTGAAAAAGTTAAAACCATTCAAAAACTCTACCATAACTTTAAACATAAAAACCCTGAAGAGTCATTCAACTATGCACATTTGGGATTGGATTTGTCAAAAAAAATTGGCTACAAAACTGGTATTGGGTTTGGTTATCTCAACCTAGCCTACTATTACAGGTTTGCACCAAATTTGGATTCTGCCAGGTTTTATTTTAAAAAATCAGTTAAATCACTATCCGATTACAACGATAAACCAAACCTATGGTTAGCCTTAAACGAGTATGCCGTTTTTGAGACATTACAAGGCAATTTTAAAACGGCACTTAATTTGGCGGATGAAGGTTTAAAAGTGGCCACAGAAATAAAACACGGCCCACACATGGTGGATAATTACCAAAGAAAATCCACTATATACATGGATATGGGAGATTTTAAATCGGCTATGGAAGCGTCTCTTAATGCATCACGGGTTTTGGATACGATTGTACCTGAAAACAAAATCGGGAAAGCCATAGCACTGGCGGACATTGGTCGCATTGAAATGCTAAGGGGCAATTATAATGATGCCATGAAACCTTTAACCGAATCGTTGGATGCGTTTAAAGTCTTAAATAATGAACGATGGATAGCGACCATGTACATTGAAATTGGAAATTTATATTGGTATTTGGAAGATTACGATAAATCTCTGGAAAGCTATGAACAAAGTCTGGCTTTGGGTAGAAAGATGAATCGTAATGATTATGTAGCCTCAAACCTGTCAAATATGGCAGGCATTTACTCCAAGCGCGGAGACCACAAAAAAGCGCTGGAATTACTCATGGAAAGCCATGCAATAACCCAAAAAATTGGTTCTGCAAACAATCTAATTATCAGTTTCAATGAAATAGGCGATGCGTACTTCAGAAACGGTAATTATAAAAACGCCATCACAAACCACTCTCAGGCCATTAGGCTTGCGGACTCCATGGACATCATTGATTTGCTTGAAGATGGCTACAGCAAGAGGTCTAAAGCTTATGAAAAGACAGGAAATTACATCACTGCTTTGGAAGACCAAAGGCAATATCAAATTTTTCACGACAGTATATTTAACCAAGCCACCGCCAAACAGATTGATGAATTAAAAGCCCAATACGAAAACGAAAAAAAAGAACAACAAATTTTGCTTCAGAAAAACGAAATCGACCTCTTAAAGCAAAAAGGAGAAATCGATTTTCTATATAAGGTTTTATTGGGCTTTGGACTACTATTTTCGTTAATTGGCTTTTACGCCGTTAAACAAAAACTAAAACGCAGTAAAATTGAAAAAGAAAAAGTGGACCTAGAATTGGAATACAAAAAGAAAGAACTTACCACCCATGCCTTGCACTTAGCCAAGAAAAATGAAGTTTTGGAAGATTTAAAACAAAAAGCGCAAGCATTTAAAGATTCCGAAAACAGTATTAAAGGTTACAATCAATTAATTAGGACCATTAATTTTGACCTTAAGGACGATAACAATTGGGAAAATTTCAGCAAGTATTTTCAAGAGGTCCATAAAGATTTCAACAGCAACGTAAAACAAAAATTCCCAGATGTTACGCCAAACGAATTGCGATTAATGTCCTTATTAAAAATGAATTTATCTTCCAAAGAAATAGCGAGCATTCTGAATATTTCCCAAGAAGGCATAAAAAAAGCGCGCTACAGACTTCGAAAAAAACTAGATATTTCCACAGAAGATTCACTCAAAGACCTAGTATTCAGTCTTTAAAAGCGCTTCTTATTTAGCGTCCACCATTTGTCCACTGCCTTTAAAATTACTGTCCACGGGTTGTCCACTTTCATCATTAAAACACTTAAAAACAATACATTAAGTTTGTTAAGTCATTAATTTGACCATACAGTTTTGTGGTGTCTTGCACTGGTTTAACTGCAGATAAAACCAGTGGCAAGCGCTACAAAAACTTATCATTAACCACAAAACAATGTATTATGAAAAATTTACGGAAATTAATTCTGATTGCAACTCTTATTGCATTCAATATGTCGTGCAGTACTGAAGAAGGTTGCGCCAAGGACAATACCGGAACGGTAATTATTGAGAACGCAAACACGCAATACAGTCTTCACTTTTACAAAAGTAGCCCGAAGGCTAGCAACACACCAGGCGATTTAGTTGTTGAACCAAAAAGCAAAGGAAACATTGACTTATCCGCAGGTAGCTATACGACACATATAAAATTATTTACTGGTGGCTGTAACGACGATGGGTCTAGATGTTGGGTTTCTTGGTCGGTTTTGGATGATAACAAAGTATTAGATCTTTCAAGCTGTGAAGACTTAAACCTAACTTTTTAAAATCAAAAATCATGAAAACACAAAACTATTTATTCAAAACATATCTGCTAAGCATTTTCATTTTAATAGCTTCTTGCAGCAAAGACGATAATTCCTTTAAGCCCAGTGCATCAAATATTAACGAAACCCTAGATGAATACCCTACAAATGGCACAACCGTTGGCACGGTCACAACAAACCTCTCGGGTACATTAATTTATAGTATAGTTACAGAATCTGTACCAAATGCGTTTTCTATTAATAGTACAACTGGCTTAGTAACCGTTAAGGAAAGTTCTGTTTTTGACTTTGAAACCGCCCCAACTTTAACTGCAACGGTTACAGTAACCAATTCTTCAGAAGTCGCTACTTCTACAGTAAGCGTAACTTTAAACAATATTGACGATATAGCATATTTTTTAACTACATCAAAACAAGATTATTTAGATGCCAGTAATAATGAATGGGTAAAAATAACTGAAGAAGAATACAATATGCTAGCCAACGTGTTAAATAATGTCACAAAAAATGGAACTACGGCTGAGCAATTTGATTATTCAAACTCAATATTTGGTGTTGGCCTTAATGGCAATAGCAACATAACAATAGCTAATGACAATGATGTTATAATCCCACAAAACAGTTATTGTTTTGCATTTAAATACTATGCTGCAAATGGCCCGACAGCAAATGTATCCTATGTAAAAATGTCCGAGACAACTTCAATATCCGGCTATGAAAATCTGGGAAGTGAGCTACCTATTATTACAATAACCGGATATCATTTCTTTCTTTTAAAGGGCAATAACACGCCCACAACTGAAGTAAGCTATTTAGGCGTTTTTACAAATCTATCCTTAGGTTATAAAATTATTGACACCCCAACGGATTATTATTATTCATTTAGCGATGCTACAGATCTTACTACAAAAGGAGGCACCAATTCTGCATTAATCATGTACCAAGGCCTAAGTAGTACCCAAAAACAATGGGATTAAGTTTTTTTTAATTGTTAGTTTAGTTAAAAGGCTATGTGAAAACATAGTCTTTTTTTATTAAGTCAAAATTGAAAACTCCGCTTTTAAGGGATCAAGTCTTTCAATAAGATTAGAAATAAGAGCTTCCCCATATTCTAAATAGAATTCTGAAAAATTGGCATTTCGTTCCTGCAAGCCTCCATTTGGGAACAGTTCGTTTTGTAGTTCCACCATTCTAGAAACCTCATCGGACAATTTTCTTTTTTGTGCTTTAAGCAAACGTTTTTCAAGATTTTCAAGTCCCTTGATCTGCTTGACTTCCTGTGCCTTAACAGCACCTAAAAAAGACTTATCGGTTTGCTCTGCCAGCTTGTACAAATCTTCAAACTGCTGTTTTAAATGATTCATTTGAGGTGAAAAATCAATGTCTATATTTGATATTTCCCTAACTTTTTTATTGATAAAAGCATCGCGTTTTAAAAAAATATCTTCATCTGAAATATGCAGTTTTTTTAGTTTCTTGGATTGTCTTTCAGATTGGATTAAAACAGAATTTCGAAGCAACAACATTGGAAATGGTACATTTACCTCATCGAAAAATGCTTTGAGTTGAAACCAGTAGGCCAGCTCACCACCACCGCCAATGTAACATAAATTGGGCAAAATGACCTCTTGATACAACGGGCGCATAATCACATTTGGAGAAAATCGTTCAGGAAATTCATTGAGATGTTTAAGCATGTTGCTCTTGCTCCATGAATGGTTAGTGTTTAAAACTTTATAAACACCATCTTCAAAAACAATACGCTCGCGCAAGCCGTCATTTATATAGAACAGATTGATTTCACGAGGGTTTACTTGTATTTTGTAATTTTCGGGTAAATTGTTAAGCCGTTTATTCGTTTCAGAAACCAATTTAAAAGATGTTTGCTTCTGAAGTTCTTGTTCCATAAATGGTACAAATTCTTTTTTAAGCGCTGCATTGTTGGCATCGATAATTACCAATCCGTAGTCCTTAAACAATTCATTGGCCAAATATTGGGTAGCCTCTGCTAAATCATCATGTTTTATATAAGATGATTTAAATAGTTCTTTTAAAATTTGGGCATTTTTGCTTACGCCCAAATCTTGCGAAAACAAATCTAGAACAGCTTCCAGTCCATCAGTTGCAAGCTGTCCAACCGCACCGCTGGCGTCTTTGTTCCACCTCACTTTTTTCCCTTTAAAATTGAAGTAATTGATTTCTTCAAAATCGTGGTCTTCCGTGGCCATCCAATAAACTGGCACAAAATCATAATTGGGATATTCATCTTTCAATTCTTTTGAAAGGTTGATAGCCGAAACAATTTTATAGAGGAAGTAAAGCGGACCTGTGAATAAATTTAGCTGATGACCGGTGGTGATTGTAAATGTTGTTTCTGATTTTAAACGTTCAATATTTTGTAGTGTATTTTTTGACGTTTCAAGGTTTTGGTATTGTTTTTTAAGAGATTCAACCAAAACACTTCGAGATTCATTTTTGAACGACAGCTCTTTCTCCTCAATTTGAAGTTTAAAATTTTCAATTTTAGGAAAGCGATTATAAAACAGATTTAACTGAGACTTTTCGTCTAAATAATCACAAATTAAAGATGAAAAGTAACCTGTTTTATAAAACGGTATGAAGTTTTGCTGCATGTTCTAATAAAAATCATGTAAATATACAGCTATTCTGTTTTTTGAAATCCAAAAATTACGTTAAGAGTTATTAGAACTGTAAAAACCGAATCGTGCTATAAAACCTTAAACTGAAAGATGCCAGAATCGGAAGTGTTGCCGAAAGAATCTTTGGTAATAACCTTCCAATAGTAAATTGTTCCCGAAAACACTGAAACACTGACTTCAGTTGTGGTAATATCTGAAGAATGGGCATTTGGGTTTTCCGCGGTTCCAAAATGAACATCATAACCAACAATATCGTCATCCACATCGTTTCCAGTCCATTTTAAAGTTACAGTGGTAGTTCCCGAAGGAAAAGAAGTTGCCATTAACGGGGCTTCAATTACAGCTGGAAAAGGCGCATACGATTGTACCCCAGGGCCAGCATTATAAAATTGCCAGACTTCACTTTTTTCAGTTTTTGAACTCGAAACGGACTCTATATACCATGAATAAGGTGTGGCTCGATCTAGAATTACAGGAATAATATCAGCAACCGTTTCATCCTGAATTATGTTACCATTTGATAAGTTTTCAACCGTTATTTTATAATTATCTGATCCATTGGCTTCCCATTCAAAATAGACCGTACTGTGCGTTGGTGTTATGTCTTCTCCTAAATTGCACAACATGTTTTCTTGTGGAAAATAGAGTTTAACTCCTATTCTATTTATGCCTTGATTTCCTTCGCCATCCGGGTTTTCACCCAAATCGCCACCGTCGTTCGAGGATTTGCTACAGCCAAAAATCAAAAAGAACAAACAAAGAATGGTTATAACTTTTTTCATTTTTTCACAATTTTAAATGTTCTGAATGATGAACCTGCTTCAACTACAACCGAATAAAAACCTTCTGCCCATTGGCTAGTATCAATTTGAATATTTCGAGTGTTTTCATCAAGAGTCTTATGGGAGTAAACCAATTGACCGAGGTACGAAAATACATTTACTTTAACCTCTTCTTTTGCACTTCCTAAATAAACATCCACCTTATTTTGAAACGGATTGGGATAAACCTGCGCATAATCAGAGAAAAACAGACTTTCTTCGTAAATACCTTGACAATCAATATCTGTACTTATTTTTAAAGTGTTCTCTCCATGTTTTAAATTTAAGGTCAAAGATGCATCGTTTGTGGTGAATTCAAATTCATTAAATTTAATGTTGAAACTGGTGCTTCCGTACATATCTAAAGACACTTTTCCGCCGTCAGTGCTTTTACTGGATATTACTTCCAAGGGGTCGGGCTGACTAATTACCGCGGTATAGCATTGTTCAAAATCTGGCCATTCCTCCATAGTAATACACAGTTGGTACGTGCCAGCTAATAAATTCAAAATATCTATTTCATTGGTAAAATGATAAGTTTTTGAAAAATTCGCTTTAGTTAATGTTGCCGTATAATTATAATACTCTAGAGTGCTGATATTGATTTTACCATCGTTATTATTTAGACAGGTTTCTCCAGTAATAAGGATAGCAAAATTATTATTTGGCAATTCTAAAATGGGGCAACCAAATAAATCTACCGTATAACCAAATGGCGTATTCGGGCATTGATCATCTATATTGGCCACACCATCATTATCGGCGTCATCACAAATGATTTGGTAGTTTGCAGTTGCGTCCTTAAACCAATTATCATATGTACCACTAGTATTTGATATTACCTCAAAAGGATCATCTACCAAAATGCATCTTAAATCTGGATTATTTGTAGCCGTAAATTTTACCAGTTTTTCGTTTGCTCCGTTTTGGAGATTAAGTTTGTCTTGAATAAATGCATTTGAGTGGCATGTAAGCTCAATTAAGTTTGGGTTTGAAGTAACATCCAACTCAACCAATTGATTGTTTGAACAAACCAACTTTTTCAAACCTATCAAAAGACCGAGATTTATAGATGTTAAAACATTATTTGAAACATTTAAATCTAGTATATCAATATTTGAATCCAAATTAATTTGAGCCAACATATTGCCTGAGGTATTAAGTTGTTTTAGGTTTACAAACAATGAAACATCTAAATTAAACAACATATTATTGGATGCATTTAAGTTTTCCAAAAGAATATTATTGTTTAAATTAACATTTGCAATTTGATTTCCTTCAAAAATCAATGTTTTTAGTTTTACAAAATCTTCAATCCCTGTCAAATCTGAAATGTTTTGTGCACTAACATCTAGATAAGAAATCACACTTATATTTGACGTTTGCACGTAATCATCTAAATCACCTGAATCATAACCAAGGTTTATTAAAGCGGTTTCAAAGGCATCATCCGGAACATAAGTTTCTCCAAAATGGCAATTTATAGCAAATTGTGTTGTGACATCTTTTAGCCAGGTAACACCAGATGGCACAGTTCCACTATCTGTTTCAATGCAGGTTAAGTCAGTATTATTTAGTGCATTCAAATTGCTAAGGCTAGCATTTTGTCCATTTTTAATATTTAATGTTTCTAGCAAGTTATTTGCACAACTCAAACTTGTTAACGATTCATTTGACCTAAAATCTAAATCGACCAATTGATTGGAATCACAATTAAAAACTTGCAAAAACAAAATATCGCCAGGTATAAATTGTAAAAAGCTGTTATTGGAAATATTGAGATTTACCAAATCAACATTGCTCGTTAAATCAAGAGAACTCAGGGAATTATTTGAGCAATTAATGTTTGTTAATAATACATTATTGGAAACATCTAAATTGGTTAAGCCATTATTTGAACAATCAAGTTCAATTAAATTTTCATTTTGGTTTATGTTGATTTCAACCAATGAGTTATTTGAGCAATTCAAGTTTTGCAGGGCTGCAAAATCTTCTATACCCGTTAAATCCATAATGGCATTTGAGTTTACATCCAACAAAACGACAACTGCAATAACAGATGTTGCCACATAATCATCCAATGGCCCAGCATCGTACCCCAAGTTAATAAGTGTCTGTTCAAAATTATCATCAGGAACGTATGTTTCACCAATACGGCAATTAATACTGTATTGGGCCGTGGTATCCTTTTGCCATTCGGCACCTATATTGTTTACATCGTCTACCTGAATACATTTTAAAACTGGATTAGAACTTCCATTAAACATTGAAATATTGGCATTTATGCCGTTTTGAATGTTTATGGATTGCAATTGGTTATTCGCCACATTAATCATAATTTCATTCGAACAAAAATCTTGGGAATTTAAATCTAAAGGACAGATACCCGTGCCCATGGTGCTTAAATCTAGATTAGCCTCAAGCAAATTATTACTACAGTTTAGTATTTTGAGTTGATTTAAATCGTTTGCCAAAACAATGACCGACAAAATGTTATTACTGACATTGATTTCAATTAAATCGGAATTATTGCTAACATCTAAAGTGCTCAATTGATTATTTGTACATGATAAATATCTTAACAATGTTGCTCCATCGAGTGAAAGTTGACTTATTTCATTAAAGTTGCAATTTAAATTCAACAATTGGGCATTAGTAGTTAAATCAAGTTGTGATAGCTGGTTTTGCGCCACAAACAATTGCATCAAATTAGTATTGCTTACCAAGTTCAAATTAGAAATTTCATTATTGGTAATATTGAGAATTTCAAGAGCAACATTTGAATTTGTATTTAACTGTGTTAAACTATTCGACCCCGCATTGATTTCCACCAACGATAGATAATTATTAACCTGCAAGTTGGTCATATCATTATTGGCGCAACTTAGTTTTGTTAAAGTGGTATTGGTTGAAGTTGCAGCAATGAGATTAGAAATGTCATTATTGTTGCAATTCACTTCTTCTAGAAAAACATTATTGGTAATATTTAAAACCGATAGCTTATTATTGGAACAATCAAGTAGTTTTAACAGACTATTTCCAGAAATATTCAAAACGCTTAAATTGTTGTCGGCACAGTCCAACTCCTCTAAATTGATATTTAATGAAGTATCTAAATCGGCTAATTTATTGCTTGAGCAAAACAACTTTTTTAAACTAACAGTTCCTGTGGTGTTGAGTAACCCAGCTGTATTCGAAATATTATTAGTTAAAAAATAATTTGAACTACAGTACAGCTCTTCCAAATTTACCATGCCACTAATATCCAAATCACTCAGGTAATTATTGCTACAATCTAAACTCGTCAACGATACAAAATCCTGAATTCCTTCCAAACTTTGTATTTGTTTATTATTGACATTTAAATTCAAAATATGCTCAATATTTGAGGTTAAAACCTGATTATCCAAAGGACCAGAATCCAAACCTAAATCAATTAAAGCCTGTTCAAAATTGTCATCTGGTATTGTTGTGAATCTATTGTTTTCACAATCGACATTATACGTTGCAATGGCATCCTTTTGCCAACTACCAGGAATATTTCCAATAATTGCATCATCCACATTTATACAAAACAAACTTGGATTATTTGTTGCATTAAAAACCGATAAATTGACATTGGCCCCATTTTTAATATTCAATGTAAAAAGTGCATTATTATTACATAGTAATTCTGAAAGCGAGGTGTTTGAAGCAAAATTCAAATATTCAATTTGATTATTTGAACAGTTTAAAATTTGTAGAGCCACATTGTCGCTTAAATCTAAAACAGACAGGGTGTTATTGGAACAATTTAAGGTTTGAAGTGCTAGAAAATCCTCTATTCCTGTTAAATCTGTGATGCCCAAACCAGAAACATCCAGTATCGTTAGTGCGTTAATATCGGCAGTTGGCACAAAATTGTTAAGTGTTCCATCTGAATCAATGTTCAAATCAATTAAAGCTTGCTCAAAATTATCGTCAGGAACATAAGTTCCACAAATTAAATTATAGCTTGCCGAAACATCCTTTAGCCAGCCAGCCGCTGCATTGGCATTTGCAATATTATCTACTTGAATGCAAAATAAATTGGCATTATTCATCGCATTAAAAGCTGTTATGGTATTGTTAGTCCCATTCTGTACATTCAATGAAAACAAACTATTATCGTTGCAAATAAAACTTACCAATGACGCATTGACACTGATATCCAAGACTTCAATTTGGTTGAAGGAACAATCTAAACTGACCAACAAAACATTATTTGCAATATCTAAATTTGTCAATGAGTTATTGGCACAATTTAGATTGGTAAGCGCCACATTATTTCTTAAATCCAAATTGGAAATAGAATTATTTGAACAATCAACTATTTGTAAGACCAAATTGGAACTCAAATTTAAGCTCGACAGCGTATTATTTGAAACATTAATTTGTAACAGCCCTGTATTGTTCGAAAAATCAATGTATTCTATTTGGTTCATGCTGCAATCCAATGTTTCTAAATCAACAAAATCTTCAATGCCCGATAAACTTGAAATAGATTTATTTGTTATATCTAAACTGGCCAAGCCATTTATATTTGCAGTTAGCACAAAATTATCCAACACGTTATCGTAACCTAAATCAATTAACGCCTGTTCAAAATTATCGTCAGGAACATAGGTAAAAATATCTGCACATGTTGTTTCTGAATAATATGTCCAATCATCTTTAATCCATGCTAAGGGAGGCGAATAGCTGGCATCAACCTGTATACAATACAAATCTGGATTATCCTCTGAATTAAAAGTTGAAATCAAGTCATTAAACCCATTGGAAATATTTAATGTCACCAATTGGTTTTTGGAAACATTTATGGAACCCGAACCTTGACAAACCGTTGCAGGGTCAGTTTGGGGATCTGGACAAGACTCGATATTAATAAGACTTAGGTCTAAAATTGACAATAAGTTGTTTGATGCATTAAGGTTTTTTAGAGATGCATTATTTAACAAATTTAAATCTGCTATTTGGTTTGATGCACAAAATAAGCTTTCCAATTTGTAATGAACGCTAACATCTAATCCCGTTAACCTATTGTTTGAAACATTCAGAAAAGATATGTTCGTGTTGTTGCTTATATTCAGTTGCATTAATTGGTTAGCAGAACAGGTTAAACTTTTTAACGCCGAAAGATTGCTCAGATCTAAAACTTGTATTTGATTATCAGAACAATTAAGAGTTTCTAAACCAGTATTATTAGCCAACGAAAGACCAACCAATGCATTTGAACCACATAATAGCGAGGTCAAATTTGTATTATTGGAAACATCAACGTTAGTCAAGTCATTATTACTACAAATAAGTGTTTCTAAACTCGTGAAAGCTGCTATTCCAGTAATATTCGATATATTTTGATTACTGACGTCAAGTGTAATTACATTATCTATACTTGATGTTAAAACCGTTCCATTACCGTTAACGCCATCTCCCATACTTGATGCATCACCAACACTAACCAAGGCTCCATCAGCTGTATGGGTTTCTAGATAATTTTCAAAATTAACATCAGGAATGCTTGTTGTTTGTGCCACCAAAAATGGCACAAACAACAATGTGCCTATAAAAGAGAATAGAATATGCCTAGCGATGATTGATTTATTAAAATTCATAGCTAAGTTTAGTGTTTTTCTTTTAACTCAATTTTTTTATGATAGTGTAACTGTCTGTCTAGTCTTGTTTTTATTTTGTTAAAGAGCATATTTTTAAATGCGGGGTCTTCATTAATCTTTTTCCAAAGAACATGGTTTTCAACATCAACACCATTGGCACTCATCTGTTCCTGTGCCATGGCAAGCCCTTTCTCAAAATCATCTTTGGTAACTTCCCAATAAACAATTTTACCATGATCTGTATCTACTACTTCATAATCTCTACCATCAAAATTATTTATAACCAATTCATCCAAATTTTGATTGGAAAAACTCTTACCCTGTTTTAAGTTGGATAGTATATTATGGATTTCATCTATTTGACTTTTTAATTCATTTATTTCCTCAGCTTGTTCTTTTACCTTTTGTTCGAGCTGAATTACAATACTGTTATTGTCATTTTTATTTAATCCAACGGCAACATTTACCAAATTAAAACCAAATGTTTTACTGCTTTTTTCCCACGCAACGCCAACGATGTTAGCTATATCCTCCGATTTTATTTTTAAGGATGAAACTGCAACACCAATTCCATCGTTTTTACCACTTGGCAAGATATAATCACCAATATTTACATTGCCAAATACTTTAACTGGAACTTGACCCATAAAAGCTACTTTTTCAAAATCGTCTTCTCTATTGGCTGGTGGCATATTTCCCAGCACAATTGGCTTGAAAGAAACCACCATTACTCGCTCTGCATTTTGGGTATTCTTAGAAATTTTACCTCCTATAACACCAACAATATCACCATATGTAACCGTTTCATTTTTGTCCGCTCTTTGCAAATATTCAGCATAATCTCCGGCACCTGAAGCATATGTTACCCCTTGATAAAAATCTTTGTTACTGTCATATCTTGTTTGATTATCTTCAGCCCTACCAATTGCAAAAGCTTGAAAAACAGCCTGTGCCGTAGCTGAAATTAGCTCAACACCGGCAAAAGCAATATCTGCTGGACCGGGGGAAGCCAAACAACCTCCCAATCCAACACAAGCTCTAAAATCAGATGAAGCCTTAATAAGCTGTGCTCCGGCAATAATTTCATTTGCAAGTGCAAAGCCATAATCAAGATATGCATCATAAATATCATAATCCAATGAGGATTGATCAAACAAATAATCTGCATTATTTTCATACTCACTAGGTATTTCCCCTTCTATTCTTCCCCATTGACCTAAACCGTCCCAGAAGGAAACAAAATTGTTTCCGTTTCTTCTGCTGCCATTTACTTTAATTGCAATCCCTTGGGTACTTCCTTCAACCAAAAGCGGATAATTACCCATACTTCTACCAGGGTCATTTTGTGCTTGTGGAACTCCATCTGCATTATTGGCATAGGTAATGGCAGCTGTATGAACCGTTGACCTTAAAACAATTTGTTGGGTTGATTCAACTTCAAGAGTCCCGAAAAGGTTTGTAGACTGATTTACTACTAAATTAGTTGCTTCCAAATCTGCAAAAGAGGCCTGTCCTGTTGCTTCAAAATCGGAAACGGTGGTTTTTCCCAATACATCCAATGTTCCATTTAAAGTTGTTGGCGCATTAACATCAATTGCTCCAGGGACACCAACGTTTAATGCGCCTGTTAAATTAGTATTACTTTGGTTATTTACATCTAAGGAGCCATTTAAATTAGTAGTTCCATCAACCGTTAAATCTCCTGTTAAATTAGCCTCATTGCCACCATCTATCAAAAGGGTACTGTTTAAGGTTGTTGGACCATTTACGGTCAATTCTCTGTTTAAAAAGGTATCATCATCAACATCCAATGTTCCTGTGGCTGTTATGTTTCTGTGATAGGCATAAGGCGCGAAAGTAAGCTGTTCCCTGCTCATATCAACAAAATTGCTACCACCTTCAAAATCTATTTCTACCTTTAAATCCTTAGATGTGCCGTCCCAACTAATGGTTTCAAAATAGTCATGTTCAACAGCGCCAATAATTAAATTCACACGACCGAATTCGTCTGTAGTTGTGGTTTGGATTTCTTGAAATTCAACTTGATTGCCTGAATCGAATATGGTAAACCGAATGGCCACATCTGTAACTGGCAAATAATTGCCTTCAGAATCTACACCTGGTAATTCCAGCACATCTGGCCCGATAATGACGGCTTGATAAGTAATGCCGTCGGTTTGTGCCATCAACTTTAAAGAGAATAATAGAAATAATCCTAGAGTAAGTATATGTTTCATAGCTGATTGAATTTTAAATAATTTTATTTTTTGATGAGTTTTGCGTTGAACAACTTATCATCGCTCATAACCTTTAAGAGGTATGAACCACTGGAGATATCCACAAGATTTAAATTTATTTTTTGTGAGGGTTTAAATTCCTTTGAATACACGAGCTTTCCAGCCACATCAAAAACGAGAACGGAAACATCCTTTTTTATGTCCTGAGAAAAAGTGACATCAACCGATTCCTCAAAAGGGTTTGGATAAACATGGGCGACTAAATTATTGTTTCTAGATATGGGCACTACCTTGATATTGTTCAACGGTTGTTGGTATCCTTGCCGTAGCGCAAAACCATTACCATAATGCGTTCCAATAACACTACTTTGGCCAATGCTTTGGCTTACTTTATAGTTTCCTTTTTGTGTTGAAACAACGCGGGATGAGCCACCAGCACCCAAATTCGACCTAACGATGGTATATGATTTAGAATCAGAGTTGGTTTGCCCCTGAATTGAAAAGACAAAACTGAAAATAAACGCTAAGGGTAAAAATATTTTCATTCTTTAATTTTCTTTGTGTTATTAGGGTTTTGGTTCTAAAACTAAAATTAGCATATTTCTGCCTATTGTAATAGCTTGTCCTATGTTTGTCCACCTTTAAAATCGGGTTTTAAGCACAATTCCTTTAAAAATTAATAAAGCCCCGTCAAAAAAACTGTTGTTATAGTCTGGGATCAAAATCACAATAACAGTTTGGCAGGTTAATTATGAACCCTATGCCAAATTCATGGACATTTAAATTTAATTTTTCGGCATTTTCGCCACTGCTTATTAAAACCGACCTGCCAAAATTGTAACCCACATAAATAGCCGTATTATTTGATATAGGATACTGCAAGGCAACCCCTCCCCTAAAAAACAAAATGTTATTGTTGAATTCTTCTTCACCAACCAGATTGTACACATCGTTATTTATGGTTTGGTTTCCTCTAACCAAAAATTCTGAAGCCAATGAACCTTTTGCAAAAAATGAAAGATTCCTGATTTGAAACAATTGTAAATCCAAACTAGCGCTAAGACCAAGATAACTTACATCCCAAGCAAAATAATTATCCACACTGCTTTCACTACCTATCGCCCCATAATTGTTGTAGGACAAACCCAAACCTAAAAACAACGATTTTTGGTTGTTTAAAACATGCCTATAGCCCATACCAAAGTGGGTTTTAGACCTAGAAAGCAAATTGTCTAGAGGCTGTCCTTGGGAATTTTTATAGTCAAATACTGAAATCGTGGAACCAGATTCCATGTAAAGCTGTTGGGCATAACACGAAATACCAAATAAAAAAATAAAGCTTAGCAGTAGTTTTCTCATCATTTGTAATTCAATTTACCTAAATTATAACTCCCTTTAGCAATCTTTTCTCTTTTAAAACAATATCTATATGCTCATAAAAGATAATTCTATAATTTGTTTCTAATGGAAAAGCGGTTGGTACAGTTGCCAAAAGTGAAGCTATGGGTTAATTTCATTTTAAGGTCAATACTAATGTATTGATATCAGGTTACAAAAAAAAATAAATCCGTTTATGTCCACTATTTGTCCATCAAAACATTTTAATTCCTCAAAATACCAGCAAATTTGAAACAACACCTTTTTATTACTTGTTCAAATTCATTAAATTTTTCGAAGATTTCTCAATATAAATCTTCTTTTAACAACACTACTCATATGTGTTAAAAATTATTGGATATTAGATAATTAGACCAATATTTTGTAACTTATGTCATGGTTATCTAAAAATTATCGTCATGAACAAAATAACCCAATATCGTTTTATTTATGCGTTAGCTCTTTTCTTATTTTGTGGCAGCATAGTATATGCCCAAAATTCAGATAATTTTAAAGAAATCGAAGGAAAAGTGGTTGACAAAACCACAAGCAAACCACTTGTTTTCGCTGATATTGTTATAAACAACTCAAATATTAGCACCGTAACAAATAGTGATGGTGAATTTTTATTAAAAGTGCCTGAAAATCTTATTGACGAAACCATCAGCGTTACCTATTTAGGTTATGACAAAGTGGAGCTAAAGATTTCTTCAATTGGAAAAAATGAAAAAATAGAATTAGAGCAAGGTTTTACTACGCTAAACGAAATTAGCATCATTGCCACACGTATGGAAGATGCTCTGGAGCTCGTTAAAAAAACACTCAAAAACAAAAGCACCATTTACAATAACAATAACGCTTTAATGACCGCATTTTATAGAGAAACAATTAAGAAAAGGAAGAAAAATGCGTCCATCTCTGAAGCGGTTGTAAAGATACATAAACAACCATACAATAATTTTAGAGACGACCATATTGAATTGGTCAAAGCCAGAAAAAATACCGATTACACAAAATTGGACACCATTGCCCTGAAGCTACAAGGTGGGCCTTTTAGTAATCTTTACACCGATATTATAAAATACCCGGAGTTTATTTTTACGGAAGAAAGCTTAGAACTTTATAACTTTAGCTATGCCCCAACCACAACAATTAATAATAAGCCTATTTATGTTATTGATTTTAAACAAAAAAGCCATATTAATACACCTCTCTACTATGGTAAACTCTATATTGATGCGGGTTCTTTGGCCCTTAAAAGTGCCGTGTATAGCCTAAACGTTTCCAATCGAGAATTATCCAGCCGAATGTTTGTTCGTAAAAAACCCAAAAAAGTTGAAGTTTACCCTAAAGAGGCGAATTATAGAGTGAATTATCGCACCCAAAATGGCAAATGGCACTACGCTTACAGCAATATTTCGATAACTTTTAAAGTGAATTGGAAAGGCAAATTATTTAATAGTTTATATAGCTTGAACAGTGAAATGGCTATAACCGATTGGGAAATTAAAGACACAAAAATTGCTGAAATCAGAAGCCAATTAATACGTCCTACAACCATTTTGACGGAAAAGGCATCGGGCTTTTCAGACCCAAAATTTTGGGGGCCATACAATATCATTGAACCTGAAAAATCAATAGAATCGGCCATAAAAAAAATTCAACGGCAGTTAAAAAGAACCTAAAATCATGCAAATTTAAAAGAGAAAACCAGGTGCTTTTTTGTTAAATTTACAGTCTAAATATTGATTGAACGTTGATAGATTTTCTCTTTACCAGTGATGCCATAATGGCACTTCTTACCCTAACTTTTCTGGAAATAATTTTAGGTATCGATAATATTGTTTTTATATCAATTGCAGCCAATAAATTACCCGAAAACCAACAATCAAAAGCTACAAAAGTTGGCTTGGTCTTGGCTATGGTTCAGCGCATTATATTATTGTTTTTTGTCAGCTTTTTAATAGGTTTAAAGGAGCCTTTTTATACTATTGAACTTTCGTGGTTGCATATAGCCATTAGTTGGCAAGCCCTTATACTTTTTGCAGGTGGATTATTTTTAATTTATAAAAGTACCTCTGAAATACATGAAAAAGTTGAAATGCCCAACCACGACGAGAACAGTTTGAGCAAGAAAAAAATAAAGAGTTTATCACAAGCATTGATCCAAATATTAATTATTGATTTTATTTTCTCAATAGATTCTATATTAACAGCCGTAGGCATGACCAATGGCTTACATCCTAATCATAACTATACTTTAGCGTTGATGATAATTGCGGTTATTATATCAATTGTAATAATGATTGGCTTTGCAAACCCTATAAGGGAATTCATTAAAACCCACCCCAGTATGCAAATTTTAGGGTTGGCATTTTTAATCTTGATTGGCTTTATGCTTATTACTGAAGCCGCTCACCTATCACATACCAAATTGTTTGGAAATGAAGTTGGCGCAGTACCTAAAGGCTATCTTTATTTCGCCATTGCTTTTTCTCTGTTTGTAGAGTTTTTGAATTTTAGAATAAACAAGAAGAGCAAACAGTTACAGGATTAAAATAAAGAAGTCTGTCCTTCACCATCCACGTCAAAATCTTGGTCTGTATCATCATTTGAACTTGATGGATTATCCATTTTATCATCCGAAACGTTGGATGACACATCGGTTTCATCAACCACCTCTAAATCGTCAGCATGGACTTCCTCAGGTGCTTCGTATGGCAATGAATCCATCAGATTAATTTGGATGACCTTATCTTTGGTCAATTGATTCCCTAATGCAGAGATTCCTTTTATTGCAATAAATTCCTCAAGGTTTACCTCCAAGTTATCTTTTCTATCTTTTCCGCGCTCTTTTGCGAAAACCACTTCCGCCATAGGTCTCCAATCAGTTGAAACGATTTCCAATTGTGAGTTTGGATGATCTGAAATAAAAGATTCTTCCTTACCTTCCTGCTCAACCAAAAACCGCTTAACATAATAAAGTTCCTTTTCTCCATTATAATAAATGACTGAAATTGGCTTTTTTGGCACCCATTTTTCCAAAACAATCATGTCATCGTCAAAATGCATGGTAACTTCAGGCGTGACCGTTTTCAAAATTCCTGATTGATTGATAATCAAAAGCTTATCCTCTCCTCTAAATTCCCCTATCAATTCCCCTCGACCATCTAGGTTAAGGCGCTGAACGGTATCGTCAAACCAAATTTTTCTAGGTTTTAAGGTTGAAATGCCCTTTTCCTTCAGTTCAACACGTTTTACGGCATATTTGGTAACCAAATTTCCTTTTGAAGCCCGACCTTTAATGAGTATGTCTGCAAAATCAATATCCCATTTTAACTTTTTTATACTGCCCGCTTGCCTCAGCAATATAGTGACTACTTCAGCCTCTCCGTTTGGGTTTGCTGAAAAATACAATACACTGGAACCTTTATTTTCACTCGTGAGGTCGTATTCCCTATCTCGGGTTATGCCTGTTACGGCAAAACGTTTAATGTAGGATGCACCTTTTTTACCATCGCGATAAATCATGTTGTAAATGGTGCGCTTGTCCTTCTTTTTAAACACCGCCACATGAATGATGTCCTTACCAACAAAGGTTTTGGCATCTACTTTCGTAACCATCATTTTGCCTTCTTGGGTAAACACTATAATGTCATCAATGTCACTACAATCACATACATATTCATCCCGGCGGAGTGATGTACCGATAAAACCTTCTTCTCTATTTACATAAAGTTTCGTGTTTCTAATAACCACTTTAGTGGCATCAACATCATCAAAAGCCCTAATTTCTGTTTTGCGTTCCCGTCCTTCACCGTATTCTTTTTTAAGACGTTTAAAATACGAAATGGCATAATCAATAAGGTTTGCCAAATGATGTTTTACCTCAGCAATTTGCTCCTCTAAAGCTTCAATTTTTTGTTGGGCTTTATCAATGTCGAATTTTGAAATACGCTTGATTCTAATCTCGGTTAAGCGCACAATATCTTCTTCAACTACCGCTCTTTTTAAATGCTTTATATACGGTTGAAGTCCCTTATCTATGGCGCTTATTACGCCTTCCCAAGTTTCTTCTTCCTCAATATCACGATAAATTCTGTTCTCAATGAAAATACGCTCCAAAGATGCAAAATGCCACTGTTCTTCAAACTCGCCTAGCTTAATTTCCAATTCCTGCTTCAGGAGTTCCACCGTATTATCGGTACTCCGTCGTAGCATTTCAGAAACCCCTATAAATAGAGGCTTATTATCTTCAATCACACAGCCCAAAGGCGAAATGGAACTTTCACAACTCGTAAATGCATAAAGGGCGTCAATAGTTTTATCAGGCGATAATCCGGAAGGCAAGTGAACTAAAATTTCAACCTCGGCAGCCGTATTATCCTCAATTTTTTTAACCTTAATTTTGCCTTTATCGTTGGCTTTTAAAATGGAATCTATTAACGTGGAAGTTGTGGTTCCATATGGCAATTCAGTAATGACCAAAGTGTTTTTATCAAGTTGAGAAATTCGTGCACGAACACGAACCCTTCCCCCTCTTAATCCATCATTATAGTTAGAAAAATCGGCTATTCCAGCCGTTGGAAAATCGGGTAAAATAGTAAATCGTTTACCTTGCAGATGTTTTATGGAAGCATCAATAAGCTCGACAAAATTATGTGGTAAAATTTTTGTTGACAGGCCTACGGCAATACCCTCTCCGCCCTGTGCCAAAAGGAGCGGAAACATCACCGGCAGATTTACCGGCTCTTTACGACGACCGTCATAACTGGCCTGCCACTCGGTAATTTTTGGATTGTAAACAACATCTAAAGCGAACTTGCTCAAGCGCGCTTCTATGTATCGTGATGCCGCTGCACTATCCCCTGTTAGGATATTTCCCCAGTTTCCTTGGGTATCAATTAACAAGTCCTTTTGTCCAATTTGCACCATGGCATCAGCTATACTGGCATCGCCATGTGGATGGTACTGCATAGTATGCCCGACGATGTTCGCCACTTTATTGTAACGCCCATCGTCAAGGTCTTTCATAGAATGCATGATACGACGTTGAACAGGCTTGAAGCCATCTTCAATAGCGGGAACCGCCCGTTCTAAAATTACGTACGAAGCATAGTCTAAAAACCAATCTTTGTACATGCCCGTAACACGGGTTATGGTTTCTTGGGGCTCGTCTTCGTTATTAATTAAATCGTCGTTTTCTTCAATCATTAATCATCAATCTTTCTTGGGTTTTCCAGTAAGCATTGTTTTACCGTGCTTTTTGGATTTTGTTTTATTGATATTGCTGTTTAAGGCAGTTACAAAATCATAAACCTCTCTTCTTACTAATTTAGTTTCTTTTGAATATAACATTTTAATTTAGTTTTTTATTCCCGCAATGACGGGATGATTCTTGAATTTATTTTTTTACAAAATTAAATTTTATGTGAATCATTCTTTACCTATTTAACTTTATTTTATAACCAAATTCTCATTTTTTTAGTCCCAAACTGTTAAAATGAAAATTTCAGCCCCTGTTTATTCAACAATATCCATTTCAACCTTCAGATTATCAATGATGAACTCCTGTCTATCTGGTGTGTTTTTCCCCATATAAAATGACAATAATTCCTCAATGGACATGCCCTCATCCAACATTACAGGATCTAAACGCATATCATCACCAATAAAATGTTTAAACTCATCTGGCGAAATTTCACCTAACCCTTTAAATCGGGTAATTTCTGGTTTGGGTTTTAGCTTTTCAATGGCATTTATGCGTTCTTCTTCAGAATAACAATATATGGTTTCCTTTTTATTTCGAACCCTAAAAAGTGGTGTTTGCAAAATATATAAATGGCCTTCTTTAATCACTTCTGGGAAAAATTGAAGAAAAAAGGTAATCAGCAATAAGCGAATATGCATACCATCGACATCTGCATCTGTAGCGATTACCACATTATTGTAACGTAAATCTTCCAGCGATTCCTCAATATTTAAAGCGGCTTGAAGCAGATTGAATTCTTCGTTTTCGTAAACAATTTTTTTAGTTAAGCCGTAGCAATTAAGTGGTTTACCTTTTAAACTAAATACAGCCTGGGTATTTACATCCCGCGATTTTGTTATGCTACCCGAAGCCGAATCTCCCTCAGTAATAAATAAAGTTGTTTCAAGATTTCGGTCACTTTTGGTATCGCCAAAATGCACTCTGCAATCGCGTAATTTTTTATTGTGAAGACTTGCTTTTTTTGCACGATCTCGAGCCAATTTTCGGATTCCGGAAAGCTCTTTACGTTCGCGTTCAGCTTGCAAAATCTTGCGCTGTATTTTTTCAGCGGTGTCGGTATTCTTATGCAAATAATTATCGAGATTGGTTTTCACAAAATCATTGATAAAGGTGCGCACCGTTGGATGATCACCACCCATATCAGTAGAGCCCAATTTTGTTTTGGTCTGGCTTTCAAAAACAGGTTCCATAACCTTAATGGCAATGGCGCTTACAATAGATTTTCTTATATCGGAAGGATCATAGTTTTTACCAAAATATTCACGGATGGTTTTTACCAAAGCTTCCCTAAAAGCATTTAAGTGTGTCCCTCCCTGGGTAGTATTCTGCCCGTTTACAAAAGAGTGATACTCCTCACTATATTGGGTTTTACTGTGTGTTAAGGCTACTTCAATATCTTCCCCTCGAAGATGAATGATTGGATATAATGTATCTGACTCATTTATGGTTTCACTTAATAAATCCTTTAACCCATTTTCACTATAATATTTTTCGCCATTAAAAACTATGGTTAGCCCAGGGTTGAGATACACATAGTTTTTGAGCATTTTAACGACATACTCATTCCTGAACTTGTAATTTTTGAAAATTGTTTCATCAGGAATAAATGATACTTTGGTGCCCTTTCTTCGGGTAGTATCATCAAGCATTTCGTGGTTGGTAAGATTTCCTTGCTCGAATTCCGCTGAAGCAGACTTTCCATCCCGATTCGATTCAACCCTAAAATAATTTGAGAGCGCGTTTACCGCTTTGGTACCCACACCGTTTAATCCAACTGATTTTTTAAAGGCTTTGGAGTCGTACTTTCCACCGGTGTTCATTTTCGAAACCACATCGACTACTTTCCCTAGGGGAATACCTCGACCATAATCGCGCACTATCACCTTGTTGCCTTGAATGGAAATCTCAATGGTTTTGCCTGCTCCCATGACAAACTCGTCAATGGAGTTGTCTAAAACCTCCTTAAGCAGAATGTAAATACCATCATCTGGCGAACTACCATCACCGAGCTTTCCAATATACATTCCAGGGCGCATACGGATATGCTCCTTCCAGTCTAAAGAACGTATATTATCTTCGGTGTAATTGATTTGTTCCGCCATATATCTACTCAGTAAAATTCAGTGAGGGGTTGCTAATATAGCATAACCAAATAAAAAAAGAAAAGGGCAATAAACAAAGTAATTAACAATATCTGCTTGATATTGTTGAGAACCTCAATTTAGGCCGCGGCCTTCTTTTTGGTTGAAACGAGGAGGATGCCAATAATAACTACCAGAGCACCAAATAATTGCATCATGGTAAGATGTTCATTTAAAAATATTGCTGCCAAAACTATGGTTGAAATAGGCCCAAAACCAGCTATAACGGCAAAATTAGATGAATTGATCCGATTAATAGCCTCCGATACCAAATAGGAAGGGATAACGGTTGCAAAAATGGCAATCAAGAAACCCAACAGATAAACTTCCCATGGATAATTTAGAATATCAATTTTAGATACTAAACCGTAATGGACAAACACGCAGATACAAGAAACCAGCATGGCATAAGATGTAAACTTAACCACGCCCAATTTTGGTATTAACCAGCCGCTTCCCACCAAATAGGAAGCATATGTAATGGCACAAAGCAATATTAAGAAGCCGCCAATAAAGGTGTCATTTCCTGAAATGGCCACTTCGCCCCAAAAGGCAATTACAATGCCCACATAACTCAAAATAATGGCTATAATTTGGGTTTTAGTAATCGGTTTATTCAAAAACAATCGATTAAAAATTAGGATGATGGTTGGATACAAAAACAGAATAATGCGTTCTAAACTTGCCTTGATGTAAACTAGCCCGACAAAATCGAAATAGCTGGACAAGTAATACCCCAAAAAACCAAAAAACGCTACCCAAGTATAATCTTTTGAGGTGATTTTAACCTTATTTTCCTTTCTACTATAAATAACGGCCACAACCAAATAAAATGGAAAAGAAAACAGCATGCGCAACAACAAAACACTTAGGGCATCAACTTGATATTGATAGGCCAATTTTACCATCACCGCTTTGGAAGAGAACATCACGATACCGATTATACCGAGTAAAATGCCGTAAATAAATGATTTGGTTGACTTCATAAAAACGAAAATCGGAAACCTATTATCGTTTATTTTTCAAAAATTGAAGAAATTACGACGTTCATATTATAAATGGAACGCATAATTGAATGGAATATGTTTAGCAGGAAAAAGCTTATGGCTTATATTTTATGACAAACTAAACATTAAACAAGAAATGCATCACATCGCCATCTTTAACCACATAGTTTTTCCCTTCAACTCGCATTTTTCCGGCTTCTTTGACCTTGGCCTCACTACCGTGAGTGATGTAATCGTTGTAAGCAATAACCTCGGCACGGATAAAGCCTTTTTCAAAATCGGTGTGAATTACGCCTGCCGCTTGTGGAGCAGTAGCGCCTACATCAATGGTCCATGCACGTACTTCCTTAACACCGGCTGTAAAATAGGTCTGTTGTTTCAATAGTTTATAAGCACCACGAATCAATTTTGCAGAACCCGGTTCGTCCAGCCCAATATCCTGAAGAAACATTTGGCGTTCTTCGTAATCATCAAGTTCGTTAATATCAGCCTCAGTTCCAACAGCAAGTACCAAAACCTCAGCATTTTCATTTTTAACGGCTTCCTTTACTTTTTCAACATAGGCATTACCCGAAACCGCAGAACCTTCATCCACATTACAAACGTACATCACGGGTTTATCTGTAATAAACTGCGCGGGTTTTACAAAATCGCTATAATCATCCTCAGAAAACTCTAAAGCCCTAACCGACGTTCCTGTTTCCAATCCTGCTTTTATCTGCAGCAAAACAGCCTCTTCTTTTTGAGCCTCTTTATTACCCGTTTTGGCAGCGCGCTTCACTTTATCCAGTTTTTTTTCAACGGTTTCCAAATCCTTCAATTGTAATTCCATATCGATGGTTTCCTTATCACGAATGGGATTCACGCTACCATCAACATGAACAATGTTATCGTTATCAAAACAACGCAATACATGCAGAATTGCATCAGTCTCGCGAATGTTTGCTAAAAATTGGTTGCCCAAACCTTCACCCTTACTGGCACCTTTTACCAATCCGGCAATATCTACAATTTCAACGGTCGCAGGCATAACACGCTCGGGCTTCACCAAAGATTCTAGTTTTTCTAACCTTGGATCTGGCACATTTACCACACCAATATTAGGTTCTATGGTACAAAATGGAAAGTTGGCACTTTGCGCTTTTGCATTTGATAAACAATTGAACAACGTTGACTTTCCTACGTTCGGCAATCCTACGATACCTGCTTTCATTTTTTAGTAGCTATTTAATTAAAAAGACAAGAACCAAGCTTTGGTTTTTGCGAGTGCAAATGTAGTCATTTCCATTATTATTTTTTGTAACATTATTTGGCTTTAATCGTTTTAACTTTTAAAGGCCCAAGATGGGTTTCTATCTACTCAATATTGATGAAGAAAATACTTTTTGTTTTAGCCATGGCATTTGGCACTTGTTTTTGCTTCTCGCAAAGCATAACAGCTAAGTTAATAGATAAAAACAATGGCAACCCCATAACTTACGCCACCATCAAAACAGGGGAATTTACGGGTGTAATTTCTAATGAAGAAGGATATTTCACGATAAATCTGGATAATGCATCGAGTATGGTAACCATTTCCTGTTTGGGCTATCAAAACAAAACGCTTTCTATTCAAGAAATAAAAAACTCTGGACTTGTAATTGAACTGGCGGAAGCCGTTAATCAATTAGCTGAAGTTTATTTGAGCAACAAAGAACCCAATGCCGATTCAATTATAGCTAAAGTAAAACGGAATATTTCTAAAAACTACGATTACGAATTGAACAAATACCATGTTTTTAGAAGAAATTCCGATTACGTAGATTTTAAAAGCCTGGCATTTGAAATTGAAAAAGCATCACACGTCAAGAAAAAGAATATTGAACAAGCCAATACGGATTTGATGGCACTTTCAAAAAAAATACGCGAAAGCGATATGACCCATTTTACTGATTTTAAAGGCGAATTGTACAGCTTTAATTTAGATAGCAGCAAACTCATCGTCAATAAAGCCACCAAACTGATTGACTATAAAAATGATTTTTCCATTGAAGATGTTCAAACCAAAGCCACACAAATTATGCTCACTTATTTAGATACCACAAAAACCTACAAAGTAAAAACAGGTATTTTTAAAGTTGAAGATTCGCTGTCACTCAAAGATGAAGACTTTGAAAAGGAAGAAAAAAACGAGTTCAACATAACAAATTTAAATAACGAAACCCGCAATATGTTGCGAAAGACACAGTACTGCAATAACTCCTTTTTAAGCAACATTTTAGATAGCGATTTATATGAGTATGCTTTTGAATACATGACCATTAATAACGACAAACTAACCTATGTCATTAATTTTGAACCCCGAAAAGGAAAGGCCATATACACCGGAAAAATTTATGTTGCCGATTCCACATATGCTGTAACAAGGCTTGATTATAACTTTTATAAAAATCGACATGGCGGCAAATTGAACTTAAAACTACTTCTTGGCGTAAAGTATATAGCCAATGTAAGCGAAGGCACCTTGTTATTTGAAAAGAACAAAAACAACACCTACCACCTAAAATACTTGAAAGAGACCGAGGGCAGTTATTTTTATGTTAACCGCGATTTAAAGTTTATTGAAAACAGCCGGGCAAAAAATAAAATTGGTTTTAGCTTTAAAATTGAAGGTGATAACCGTAGCAAAAAAGAACTCCTTTTTACAGATAACAGCAAGCTGACCTTAAATGATTTTGCCTCTATAAAACAAGACAGCATTGCGCCATACAAAGTACTTGATAGGTTTGAGGACACCCTTTGGCAAGACGATGAAACATTAGAGCCTTTGCAGGAGATGAAGGCCTTTGGTGTTGGGAAATGAGTTTGGGTGTTACGCTTATCGGTTTGTATTAGAATAGTGCGGTTTTGTGTCCTAGGATTTTCCGCAGGAAAATCAGAGAGACCAAATACGCACTAACTTTTGGTTTTGTAATAAACTACGCATTGTTTTTATACGATGTTAGCACCAGTATTTTTATTCTTTTGCATCCTATAACATAAATACAAAAATACTACAAGGATAATTGTTAGCTTAAAAATAAGAGCAATCAAATTTCTCTCGCTCGTAAAATAATCAGCTATTGAAGTTAATAGACTTAGAGTTTGAGAATAAAAAGCGATTCCAATACAGACCAATGAGAATATTAATTGATTTTTAAAATTAATCCCAATTACAATACCAAAGCATACAAAAAAAAGGGTCAGAAAACTATTTAAATATCGTTCGTTTTTGCTCCAATTTGATTTCTTTATTTGTTTTGTCAAAATTTGATTTTGTCTAATTTTTGTCTGTAGTGTAAACAAATCTCTACGATTGTATTCAGTTATGAATTTGTTTTTTGTTAGACTATATTCTTCAAGTTCCCTAATAGAAAAATCATTTTGAATTATGCTGTCAGGAATTTTTTGAAATAAGTCAGAGATTATCTTCTTTTGGGATGAACTTTCGGTATTCAATGAGTCAGTATACTTTACGATTAGTCGAATACTCATCATATCCGAATTCGTTTTCTTAAGTTCCATTTCCTTTTCTGCTCTTTCTTGAGTATTGAAAGGTTCTTTTTTTGCGTTTTCATATCTGTCGAGATAAGAGGTCATTCGTAATTCAGGGACAACTTTATCTGATAATAAAAAAATCAGTCCTCCAAAGATTAATGATACAAGTAATCCGAATTTTACCAATTTGGATAATGAAACTTTATCATTTAATGAATATACTGTGACTAATATAAAAGCGATGAAAATCCCAAAATTTATAACTGATGCGATTTGACTAAAACTGAAAATAATTCCGTATGTCAAATTAAAGCCAAATTCTTTAAAATATAAGCTAATGGTTTCAACTATCAAGAATATGTAGTAAATCAGGCTGCTTATTAAAAAATATTTTATGAATTTTGGCAGTATTTTGGTCATATTGGTGCTAAAGTAAAGATAAAAAGCAGTTTCAATTCTTTTTATCGATTGATAAACGAAATTATATATTTATTATCAGAAAATCAATACAGACCAGATTATAGACAAAAATTATTTAAGGCATTAAACGATTTTCCTAATCAGTTACATAGGTTTTCTTCAATCCAGTTTTGCCTAAAGTTTTCGTATCCTGAACCAGCATCAAAATTTACAACCGACCAAAAACATTGTTTTGGTTTTTGCTCTTTGTCAAACAGTAAGGGATAGGTTGCCCGCCCAGGTGCAAAATAGAATTCAAGCCAAGTATAACTATCTGAAATATGCCAGAACGAAAGCTTATCTATTTTGTCACTTTCTTCCCTAAATACTTTAAATATGTCATCATAACGTGCGGTTAGATTTTCTTCTACTGAAACATATGCCATTTCTGCTGCATTTGTGTTTCCGTTGTAAACATCTATGTCCAGCTCGCTTATTAAAAACTTCAGGTCCACGCCATATTGTTGCCCTAAGTTATGAAAGTCGTTAATCATATTCCTTATTTGTCCTGTGCTTGGCCAATTCAAAAACCAATGAGCCTGTTCTGCAATAGCATCTATTTTTACACCTTTTTCAAGCAGTGCACCAATCACTTTTAATGCTTTTGCTCTTTTCTGTGAATCTGCAAGTCCATATTCATTAAACACCAATAACGCATCGGGGTCGGCTTCTTGGGTAAACTGAAAAGCCAGTTCGATGAACTCGGGACCAATTATTTCATACCAATAAGATGGCCTGTAAAGGTTATCTGGGTTTGTATTGTCTGTTGAAATAACTTCATTGACAACGTCCCAATATTTTATTTTTCCTTTGTAGCGACCAACAACATTACTGATATGGGTTTTCATTCTTTCAATCAGTTTTTCTCTTGATACTTGATTGTTGGGATTATCAGGACTTTGAAACATCCATTCGCTCGTTTGCCAGTGCCAAACTAGGCAATGCCCGTGAAATTCTTTACCATTCATTTGGGCAAAAGCCAAAAGATTATCGGCATCATCCCAGCGCCAATCGCCTTCAAATGGCTGAACGTAATTTGGCTTTAGCTCATTTTCGGGTGTAATGGCATCAAAGTGGTATTTCACGAGTTCTCCTTCTGCAGAAAATCTTTGATGATTCGCCATGGCTACACCCAAAGGAAAATCATTTTTATATTTTTGATTAAGCGGTGGAACGAATCCATAACTTTCGTAATAGTATTTATCTTCTTCAGCAATAGATAGGCCTGAAGGTGCCTCAATTATTTCAGCATTTTTACAATCAAATTTTACCGTTTCTGTTTTGCACGAGAAAAGGCAAGAAAAAAGCAGCAAAGCGCAAACAGTAAGCCTTAAATTAAGCGTAATATATTTCGTAATCGCTAGCATATTGGTTAGCACTTGAATTAATTCAACACAACATTAAAACTGGCTTTTATAAATCTCCAAAACCATTTCGGTGGCATTTCTAGCCGACTCACCTGTAATAAGACAATCGTTACCTGTTTTAATGGCATTTACAAAATCGTTCAGTATGATTTCATGGTTGGTGGTATCGGCTACCGCGGCGGTTGCTGCACCAGTATGTGTGTTTTCTTTTGCTTTTTGTGTGGTAGGGTTTTGAATTCCATCAATGTCCCAATGGGTAATCACATCGTTTTCTAAAATAAGGTAACCTTTGCTGGTATAAATTTCCATTTTGGCTGGGAAGCCTGGTTTTGTAGCTGTTGAAGCTGTTATGGTACCGATTATTCCAGAAGCATGTTCAAATATGGCTGCACCGTGGTCTTCAACCTCAATATCGTGGGCAAAAGTGCCCAATTTACTGACCACTTTTTTAGGCTTTCCAAAAAACCAATAATATAAATCGATATAATGTGAGGCTTGCTGAATAAACGGGCCGCCTCCATCAATGTTATAAGTTCCACGATATGGTGAAGAATCGTAATAGGCTTGGTCGCGATAATTTTTTACGGACAGATCCACTGAAAATATACGCCCTAACTCATCGGCATCAATTAACTTTTTCACAACGGGATTATCTGAACTATAACGCCTTTGGTAGGCCACGCCCAATTGAACTTTATGCTCTTTACAGGCCGTAATCATTTGGTCTATGCTTTCCAATGTAATGTCAATGGGTTTTTCGCATAGCACGTGCTTGCCCAATTTTGCTGCTTCAACGGCGCTAACATGATGAAGGCCATTTGGGGTGCACACAATAACGGCATCAAAATCAATATTTATTTCTGAAATACTTTTAAAAAAGGGAAGATGGCTTAGCGATTGTGGCTTTTCAGATTTGCCGGAAACCACTGCAACAACTTCGGCATTAGCAATATTTTTAACTGCCGAAAGATAGGTGTTGGCAATATTACCACTTCCTATGATGGCAAACTTAACAATAGAATTCATGATGATTTTTATTGGTTTGGTGTTCTGCTAAGTTACAGTTTAATCATTAACAAAAACAAATAAAGCCCCAGATTCGAAGGTAATGGTAACTTCATCTTCTATGGCCACATTTCTAGTTCCAATCCTGCCGCCAAAAGTCAGGCTTTCATTATAGAGTGGATATTGTAATCCTGATGTGACAATCCCCAATGCTTCTGGAAATGGTACCAACGACACCGTTTTGCCTTTACAGTGATTAATTCTTGTGGTTTTATCAGCTAAAAAATAATAGCCGTAATTATCAAAAAAAGTGAGGTTCAATTTGGGTTTCCATTTTATGGCGGTACTTAAATTACCTAAAAAATGATCCTGCTCTTTCCCACTTGCACCGTAAACATGAATATTAGAGAAGTCTCGTTCTTTTAAAATCTTGAGTGCTTTTTCAAAATCAGTATAATCTTGATTTGGGGTAGTAATTGTCTCAATGTTTATGGGTAATTTTTCCAAAGCATCAAAGTCACCACAAATAAAATCTGGAGTAATGTTATTTTCAGCCAAAAACCTATAGGCACCATCGGTAGCACAAACCAAATCATATTCCGATAAATTTGGCAGTTTGTTTGGCTGCTCACCATCTATTAAGATAAATGCTTTTTTTAAATGCATCTGACAAAAATACAAAAGGGTTCGAAACTTTTATATTTCAATTTCTAATCCCAAACGTAAATTATATTTCCTTTTAGCCTAGAGAAAAAGCAAAACAAATGTTAAAACAACTCCAAAAAAGGTAAAATACAACCCCTTATTGAAAATCTTGGTTTTTGGCAAAAACATCCAAAATGATGAAATGGCAAAAAACAATAAAGACAACCCGAAAAAAACGTTTAACCAATATAGAGGTTCTTTAGAACTAGATTTATGAAGTTTGGTCATTTTGTTGAGTACAAAAGGCAATTCTTTATTCGTATAAATTGCTTCACCAGTAGATTTGTTGTACTGGCCATCTTCAAAAAATAAAATATCGTTTTCTGCCTTTAGTATTTTTAGATTTTTTCTTCGAAGTTCTTTGCCCAATTCTTGCGCAGAAATATTTGATTTTAAAGTTTTTTCAACCTTCACTTCCCTTTTCAAAAATTCGGTATCCCTAAAAACTAAAACAACGCCACTTAATGCATAAACTGTCATTATTCCTACCAAGAAGAACCCTAAATAGCGATGTACTATTCGCATGTATTTATTCATCATTACCTTATTTTGCAATAGGACTAAATTACTTTAATAAAGTTTAATAACCCTTCCAGAAAAGTTTACATTATCTAACAGGATAAGTCACAAAAAAAATCCCGAGCAAAAAGCACAGGATTTTTTTATAATATATTTTCGATTGCCAACTAGTCCTCTGGATGCATGAAGCGTTGTTTAGCCAACAATTCTTCCTCCGTTTCTTCGTGGTCTTCATCAGGAACACAACAATCTACCGGGCATACTGCAGCACATTGTGGTTCGTCATGAAAACCTTTACACTCGGTACATTTGTCTGGAACAATGTAGTATAGCTCATCACTGATTGGTTCTTGAGCCTCGTCGGCATCAACTTCTTTCCCGTTTGTTAGCACCACTGTACCTTCTAAACTGGTGCCATCTTTATAGCGCCAATCGTCCGCACCTTCATATATTGCTGTATTTGGGCACTCGGGTTCGCAAGCACCACAATTTATACATTCGTCTGTTATTATAATTGCCATAGCGTTTTTTCTTTCTAACTTTGCAGTCGCAAAAATAAAGCCAAAACCCTTCATAACCAAATTAAGATGCAATTACCTGAAAGAATTAACGCTTTTGTAAAATTAGGAGATTTTTTAAGGCAATTTTCTAATGATGTTATTCTAAAGGCGGACAATATTGCACATAATGACCTGTTTTTTGATGGTTTTAAGCATCAACTAAAATTGGCTGAAGAACATAATGGATGGTTTACCTCAGAAAACATGCGTTTCGCCATAAAAGGATGGGCTGATTTGCTAACGACCGAAAATCTAAATAAATGGCTTAAGCCCTACCAAATTAATAATGTTTCACCTAAAAAAGTGGCCATAATTATGGCGGGAAATATACCTTTGGTTGGGTTTCATGATTTTTTATCGGTATTGATTACGGGCCATGAGGTTTTGGTAAAACAATCGTCAAGCGATAAACATTTGCTTCCGTTTTTGACCAAGTATTTGGAATATGTTGAACCTCAATTTAAAGGGAAAATAAATTTCACAGAAGCCAAGGTTGAAGATTTTGATGCAGTTATTGCCACAGGCAGCAATAATACGGCAAGGTATTTTGAATACTATTTTAAAGGTAAACCTTCCATCATCAGAAACAACAGGAATTCGGTTGCTGTTTTAACAGGTAATGAATCGACCGAAGATTTAAAAAACCTTGCTGAAGATATTTTTAGATACTATGGCTTAGGTTGCAGAAATGTATCAAAACTTTTTGTGCCAAAAGACTATAAATTTGATGCTTTTTTTGAAGCCATTTACCATTGGCACCCCATTATTGACCGAGTAAAATATGCCAATAATTACGACTACAACAAAGCGGTGTATTTAATGAGCGAATTCGACATGCTCGAGAACGGATTTTTCATGATAAAAGAAGACGAAAGGTATGCATCGCCCATAGCTACGGCATTCTATGAATATTATGACGACACAGCTAGTCTTAAAGAAAAACTGGAAACCGAAAAAAACAAAATTCAATGCATTGTTTCGCAAGGGTTTGTTGAAAATGAAATTCCCTTTGGACAGACACAAAAACCGCAACTTTGGGATTATGCGGATAGTGTAGATTCCATTGAATTTTTGTTAGCAATTTCTTGAAAAAATTATTGATTTTATAACATATAATCCCTAATTAATTAGCAACTTTGCATCCTAATTTTTATAAGACAAAATGAAAAAACATAACTTTAGCGCAGGACCTAGTATTTTACCTCAAGAGGTATTATTAAAAGCTTCCCAAGCTGTAATGGACTTTAATAATTCTGGTTTATCTTTAATTGAAATATCACATAGAAGCAAGGATTTTGTTGATGTCATGGAGAAAGCAAGAGCTTTGGTTTTAGAGCTTCTTGGTTTGGAAGGCAAAGGATATAAAGCACTTTTTTTACAAGGTGGTGCAAGTACCCAGTTTTTGATGGTGGCCATGAACCTTTTGGAAAAAAGAGCGGGTTACTTAAATACTGGTGCATGGAGTGAAAAAGCTATAAAGGAAGCTAAAATGTTGGATGATATTTACGAAGTGGCTTCATCAAAAGAGGCAAACTTTAACTACATCCCGAAAGGGTACTCCATTCCTGAAGATTATGATTATTTTCACTGTACTTCAAACAATACCATTTTTGGTACTCAAATGAAATCTTTTCCTGATTCGCCAATCCCAATGGTTTGCGACATGAGTAGCGATATCTTTTCACGTCAGTTGGATTTTTCAAAATTCGGATTAATCTATGCTGGTGCACAAAAAAATATGGGACCGGCAGGTACAACACTTGTGGTTGTTAAAGAAGATATTCTTGGAAAAGTTTCCCGTAAAATTCCATCTATCATGGATTACAAAAAACATATTGCCAATGGCAGTATGTTAAACACCCCTCCTGTATTTGCGGTTTATACCTCTATGTTGACTTTGGAATGGTTAAAAAGCATTGGTGGTATCGCAGGAATTGAAAAAGAAAACGAAAAGAAAGCGCGTTTAATGTATTCTGAAATAGATTTAAACCCATTGTTTAAAGGATTTGCTGCCAAAGAAGATAGATCAGATATGAACGCTACGTTCAACCTAACCAACGACAACCTGAAAGACACTTTTGATACCATGTTGAAAGAAGCTGGTATTAGTGGTGTTAATGGTCATAGAAGTGTGGGTGGCTACAGAGCCTCTATGTACAACGCTCTTCCTATTGATAGCGTAAAAGCTTTGGTTGAAGTGATGAGCGAATTGGAGAGCAAAGCATAATAAAATTTAATTTAAAGTTAAATGGTTTTGTTCATTGAACTATCACCTTTTAACTTTTAACTACTAACTAAAATAATGAAAGTATTAGCAAACGACGGTATCTCAAAAAGTGGTATCGATGCATTGGAAAAAGGAGGCTATGAAGTAATTACTACTACCGTGGCCCAAGAACAATTAAGTAACTACATCAACGAAAAAGCCATAAAAGTTTTATTGGTTCGTAGTGCTACAACCGTACGAAAAGATTTAATTGATGCCTGTCCTGGATTAAAGATCATTGGTCGTGGTGGCGTTGGTATGGACAATATTGATGTGGATTATGCCAAAAGCAAAGGCATTCATGTAATCAACACGCCTGCTTCATCTTCGCACTCTGTGGCAGAATTGGTGTTTGGTCATTTTTACGGATTGGCGCGTTTTTTACATAACTCCAACCGCGATATGCCTTTGGAAGGTGATACCAACTTTGGCAAATTAAAGAAAGCGTACGCTAAAGGTATTGAGCTAAAAGGTAAAACCTTGGGTGTTTTAGGATTTGGCCGTATTGGCCAAGCTACTGCAAAAGTAGGTTTGGGAGCTGGCATGAAAGTGGTTGCTTTTGATCCTTTTATTGAAAAAGCTAATTTGGAATTAGACTTTTTTGATGGGCAAAAAGTAAACTTCGACATTAAAACCATTTCAAAGGAAGAGGTTTTAAAACAGTCAGATTTTATCACATTACACGTTCCTGCACAGAAGGATTATGTTATTGACGAAGCAGAATTTAACATGATGAAAGATGGTGTTATCATCGCCAACGCAGCACGTGGTGGTGTGGTAAACGAAGTAGCTCTTGTAAAAGCCATTGAAAGTGGTAAAGTTGCCAGAGCAGCCTTGGATGTTTTTGAAAACGAACCTAAGCCAGAAATGCAATTGTTGATGAATCCTGCGTTGTCTTTAACGCCACACACAGGAGCAGCAACCAACGAGGCACAAGATAGAATTGGTACAGAATTGGCATCACAAATTATTACGCTAATGGCCCAATAATAATAAAATGTGACCATAAGGTTAAAATTGAGTCCTAACTTCATAAGTTGGGACTTTTTTTTGTACATTGTTTGTCCGAATTTTTTCTAATCTTTTTAAAACAAAATAAATTATCATGTCCGGAATTCTAGATTTATTAAACAGCGACTTGGGTAAAACCCTTATCAATGGTGTTTCAAGTCAAACCAATCAACCGCAAAACAAAACGCAAGATGTATTGACTATGGCTTTGCCTGTTTTAATGCAAGCTATGAGACGAAATGCAGCAACACCTCAAGGTGCTGAAGGCTTAATGAGTGCTTTAAGCAACAAACATGACGGAAGTATTTTAGACAACCTCAGTGGCCTATTCAGTGGAGGTGTAGATTCCAATGTTCTTGATGATGGTAGTAAAATTCTTGGGCATGTATTAGGCAACAAGCAACCTCGTGTTGAGCAAGCACTAGGCGCCAAAGCGGGCATGGACGCTGGTTCCGTAGCACAAATATTAAAGGTGGCTGCGCCAATTTTAATGGGTGTTTTAGGAAAACAGACCAGACAAAACAACGTGAACAGCCAAAGCGGTATTGAAAGCTTATTGGGAGGTTTAATACAAGGAAACTCGCCAAAACAAGAGCAAAGCTTCTTGGAATCTATTTTGGACGCTGATGGAGACGGAAGCGTTATTGACGATGTTGCCGGAATGGTTTTAGGGGGCAATAAAAAGAAAGGTGGCCTTGGAGGTTTATTGGGTGGCCTTTTCGGAAAAAGATAAGTACTTCTTTATCATATCCAAACAAGCGTCGAATATTAGTTTTTCGGCGCTTTTTTTATTAAAACAATCTTGAATAAAAGTTTATACAGAAATGATTTTTGTAACTTTAATGATAAGCCAATTGTTTCCCTCGACGGAAACCCCATTTAACTCATTGTAGCTTTTAAAAGGCTTCTCTGGGTACTACTTTTGAAGGTATATTCTAAAACATTCAAGCCATGAAAAAACTCATCTACATTCTATTAATTTCAGCTTTCCTATTTAATTGTAATACAACAAAACAAACCGCTTCAAAAAAAGATGAACGGTTGGAAAATGTAAAGGAAAATGACACTGTTAAAATTGCCAATGAAGAACTGGAATATGAAATCATAATTATTGAACCAGGCTTCAATTTTTGGGTAGCCAGCAGAGCCAGACCCCGTGGGTTTTATTCACAACAATACCTAGAGAACAGAAACTTTCAATATGTTTTGGAATGGAACCAACGAGTGCTCCAACCGCAACAATACAACCCTCAGCTATATGAAATGCAAATTAACTACCAACAGAATATTGACTATGGCTATGAAGTTAATTATTTGTTGTACAATTACTTTATCTATTTTCAAATGACCTACAATCAGAGATTGGGGCCTTGGATGCCTAGAATTTAAATCCGTTTTCATTATTTTTGCATCAAATTGCAAATTTTGGAAAAATTAAAAACGCGTTGGGGCATTGAAAGTAATTGGCAAGTGGCACTTATATTCATTGTCTTTGCCATTACAGGCTCTACAGCATCTTACATCGGAAAACCCATTTTAAGCTTTCTGCATATTGATACTGAAAGTTTTGGCACATTTGGCTATTGGACGATTAGAATCATACTTCTTTTTATTGTTTACCAGTTTATGCTCGTGTTTTTTGGGTGGCTATTTGGTCAATATAAGTTCTTTTGGAATTTTGAAAAAAAGATGCTCCGCAGAATTGGTTTTAAACGTTTTGTAGATTAGTTGAACGACCTAAAAAAACATATCGTTTTTAGAGTTTTTACACTGCTTTTAGTGGCAGCTTTATTATTGCCGGCCTCAATAAAAATGGTGCACATTTTTCAGCATCATAATCATGAAGTTTGTAATGGCGATAGTACCACCCATCTACATAAAGTGGATTTAGATTGTGATTTTCAAAAGTTCCAAATCTATAATTACTTTACGTTTTCAGATTTACATTTTCAACTGTTTTCACCCACCGAAACCTCAGAAAAACAGGTATCATTTTATCAGTTTTTAAGTAAATACCAACGTTTACACTTTTCGCTTCGGGGGCCTCCCGTTTTAATTTAATAAGCAATCAAGCTATATCAGCTTCACATATTATTAAATTAAATACATTTTTAAATGAAATCATTTTTAAGCGCATTGCTGTTATTGGTAATCGCGAATCTATACAGTCAAAATAGTATTCAGGGCATCGTGACGGATGCCGAAACAAATGAACCATTGGAGTTCGCCAACATTTATATTTCCGACCTTGAAAAAGGAACGGTTACAAATGCCAAAGGAGCATTTTATATTGAAAACATTGCCCCAGGGAACCATAACATTGTGGTTTCTATTATGGGCTATGAAACCAAATCCTTTAAAATTACGGTACCAACAACCCAACAAATGTCCATTGCCTTAGAACCGTCGGCCATTGAAATGGAAAGCATTATCATTTCAACACCATTCCACAAATTACAGAGCGAGAATGTGATGAAAGTAGAGCAAAAATCGGTTGACGATTTAAAGGCCAACGGAGCTGTTACCCTTTCGGACGGTATTACCAATATTGCAGGGGTGGAAAGTGTTTCCACGGGTTTGGGCATTGGCAAACCTGTTATTCGTGGACTCAGTTCTAACCGTGTTTTAGTTTATACACAGGGCGTTCGCCTAGAAAACCAACAATTTGGTGACGAACATGGATTAGGCTTAAATTCCGCTGGTGTTGAGAGTGTTGAAGTCATAAAAGGTCCCGCCTCTTTGCTTTACGGTAGCGACGCTCTTGGTGGAGTACTTTATTTAAATCCTGAGCGATTTGCACAAAATAATACTTCGTCAGGCGATATTAGTGGCAACTATTTTAGCAATACCCATGGTTTTAGTTCTAACGCAGGGTACAAAGCTTCTGAAGACAATTTTAAATTCCTGTTCCGTGGAAGTATTACCGAACACGCCGACTACAATACAAAACCTTACAGGGTGACCAACACGCGCTTTAAGGAAGAAGATTTTAAAGCCGGAATAGGCTATCAAAACAATAGTTTTAAAACAGAATTCCGTTACAACCTCAACCACTCAAAATTGGGCATTCCAGAAGAAATAGGTGAACAATCGTTGAGCAAAACACCCCTTCTGCCCTTTCAGGATATTACCAACCACGTGTTCAGTTCAAAATCCACTTGGTTTTTAAACAAGTCCAAGTTGGATATCAATCTGGGTTACATTTACAACGACAGAAAGGAATTTGAGGAACACCATCATGAAGAGGACGGCCTGATTGAACATCATGACGAAGAGCACGAAGAGGAAGAACACGAAGACGAACCTTTGGAAGCTGCCCTTCACATGAAATTAAAAACCGCCAATTACGACGTAAAATACCACTTAACCGAATTGGGAAAATTTGAAACCATTGTAGGCGTTCAGGGCATGCACCAAGTAAATGGCAATTACGGCGAGGAGCAATTGATTCCTGATGCCACCACAAACGACATTGGTCTATTGGCAACCTCGCACATCCATTTTGAAAAGGTTGATGTACAATTGGGCGCACGTTTTGATAATCGAGCGATTTTGGTTTTACATGGTATGGAGAGAAACTTCAACAGTTTTAACGGCGCTTTTGGTGTAAAAACAGATATGGCAAAAAACCTGACCTTAAGAATCAATCTGGCAACGGGCTTTCGGGCACCCAATCTATCGGAACTCACTTCCGATGGAACGCACGAAGGTACCAACCGTTACGAAATTGGTAATGCTGAGCTTAAAAGCGAACAAAACTTTCAAACCGATGTGGCTTTAGAACTCAAAAACGAGCATATCGAATTGTTTGCCAACGGCTTTTACAATACCATAAACAACTACATTTTTCTGTCGCCAAACGGTGATTTTGTAAACGAAGACCCCGTATTTTTATATGTACAGGACGATGCCCATCTGTATGGGGGTGAAATTGGTTTCCATTTGCACCCACACCCGTTGGATTGGTTGCATTTTGAAAGCAGTTTTGAAACCGTTACCGGAATGCAACAAAACGATACCTATTTGCCTTTAATCCCTGCCAATAGTTTAAGCAATGTGGTACGCATGGAATTTGAAAAACCATGGGTTAAAAAAGGTTATGCCTTTGTAAAATTGCGTAGTACTTTTAAACAAACCAAGGTAAGCACATTTGAAACGGCCACAGATGGCTATAATTTGTTAAGCGCTGGATTAGGCGGTAGCTTTACATTGTTTAACAAAGAACTTTCTGTTGCCATTTCAGGAAACAATTTAACCGATAAAACCTATATAAACCACCTATCTCGATTAAAGCCCGACGGCATTTTTAATATGGGTAGAAACTTTATGTTTGGGGTAAATTATAAGTTGTAAAGTTATATTTAAAATGAGGGTGTCTAAAAAATAACGTCATTGCGAGGAGCAGAGCGAGGAAGCAATCTTTTAAATTTAAACTCCTATTTAACAGATTACTTCACCACGCCAAAAAGCGTGATTTGTAATGACGGAATATTAAAATCATTTAAACACCCTCATTTTTTCTTTGAAAGAAAAAACTTGACTTTGTAAAAATTTTCAGCTAAATTCGTTTATCTCTATTGAACATTTCTTCGATATTAAAACTGCATAAATTAACATGAAATACACCATTCTTATATTATTGATTTGTTCAAAACTAACTGCACAATCAATTACAAAATATTTCGATTTAAATGGTAAAGAAATAACTTCAGAAAAATTCAACGAAAACCGAGTTACAAAAAAAACAGTTTATGGTTATCACATTACTGATACGATTTCGGAATATAGAATTGTCAATCGCTCAGAACTGGGAAAATTAGACAAACAAACTTTTGACACATTAAAGTCAATGACAAAACCGTCCGAGCAAAAAGAATTTTGGATATATATTTTTTATCCAGGGGTTGACCGTTGTAATAAAATCGGAAGGAAATCTACTTGGAATATTTTCCAAGATGATTTTGAACTGGAATTGAATAAAATTGGGACTTACGAAATCCAATGGTTAGCAAAAACTCAGGATAATAATTTAAGAGATTACACGAATAGCAAGACCAGCTGGAAAATCGATCCTGCACATTTTTTTGAAAGCACATTCTTCAATTTACACTACCCATGTTTTAGCTCAGTTATAGTAGATAAAGAAGGCAACTATGTCATCAACAAAGCTGAGTTTGGAAAAAACCAAGTTTGGGATGCCGTAAAAAAACTTAAGAAGTTAAAAAGGAACAATTAACTCTACTTAATAAATTTTAAAAAACTACCTCGAATAATTAGGGGACTCGTTGGTAATGGCAACATCGTGTGGGTGGCTTTCGTTAATACCGCTAGCCGTAATTTTCACAAATTGCCCAGTTTCCTTTAAGGTTTCAATGTCTTTGGCGCCACAATAGCCCATACCGGCACGTAAACCGCCAATAAATTGGTGTATGCTTTCGTATAGTTCACCTTTATAAGGCACGCGACCCACAATACCTTCAGGCACCAGTTTTTTAATATCGTCTTCCACATCTTGGAAATAGCGGTCTTTACTGCCTTCTTTCATGGCCTCAACAGAGCCCATACCGCGATAAGATTTGAATTTTCTGCCTTCGTAAATAATGGTTTCCCCTGGAGATTCTTTGGTTCCTGCCAATAATGAGCCTAACATAACCGTATCGGCACCAGCAGCAATAGCTTTAGGGATATCACCCGTATAACGGATACCGCCATCGGCAATTACCGGAACACCCGAACCTTTTATGGCTGCTGAAACTTCCAATACCGCGGAAAACTGAGGAAAACCTACACCCGCAACCACACGCGTAGTACAAATAGAACCTGGACCTATACCTACTTTTACGGCATCGGCACCAGCTTCAACCAAATATTTGGCGGCTGCCCCAGTAGCAATATTACCAACAATAACATCCAACTCCGGGAATTTGGCTTTTACTTCTTTTAAAACGCTTACCACACCTTTGGTATGCCCATGTGCGGTATCAATAACCACGGCATCAACACCTGCATTTACCAATGCTTCAGCACGCACAACGGCATCGGCAGTTACGCCCAACGCAGCCGCAACACGTAAACGTCCGTATTTATCTTTATTGGCATTTGGTTTTTGGGTAACCTTGGTAATATCTCTAAACGTAATTAATCCTGATAATTTATAATCTTCATCAACAATCAATAACTTTTCAATTTTATTTTCTTGTAGGATGATTTCGGCATCACGTAACGAGGTTCCTATAGGTGCCGTAACCAGGTTTTCACCTGTCATCACCTCAACAATTGGTTTTTTGTTATCGTGCTCAAAACGTAAATCGCGGTTGGTAACAATACCTTTTAATGTTCCGTTGTTATCCACAATAGGAATTCCCCCAATACTGTGTTCTGCCATAGACGCTTTCGCATCACGAACGGTTGCCTTCATCGGCAAAGTAACTGGGTCGATGATCATACCACTTTCAGCACGTTTTACACGTCTTACCTTTAGTGCCTGCTGTTCAATGGTCATGTTTTTGTGCAACACCCCAATACCACCTTCTTGCGCCATCGCAATGGCCATTCTACTTTCGGTAACCGTATCCATAGCTGCTGAAATAATCGGTACATTAATGGTAATATTTCGCGTTAATTTGGATTGGATATTGACTTCGCGCGGGAGAACTTCAGAAAATGCTGGAACTAAAAGAACGTCGTCATAAGTTAAACCTTCGCCGACAATTTTGTTTTGATGTGCAGTCATGATGCAATTACGATTATAATTGCGTGCAAATATACAATATTATATCAATTTAATGGCTAATTTTTCATCTTCATCTAACGAGGTCTGCCACGGAAACCTCCACGGCCTCCTCCTCTAAAGTCCCTGCGCCCATCCATCATATTTTGGCCTGCAAATTTGCCAAATTTGTATACAAAAGTGACCATAAAATATTGCTCTAAAATCATGTTTTCCACATCACGAATGGAAGTTTCGGTTACCGAACGATTAAAGCCATTGTTTTTGCCAAGAATATCATACCCCACCAAAGTTAGCGTTGCTTTCTTTTCAAACATGGTCATGCCCAAACCAGCGTTCCAAAATATGGCGGCTCCATCAAAATCGTCGCCCACCCTACTGTTATAGCGATAGGATAATTTATTGGTGAAAAAGGCATCCTTTAGGAAAAATACCGAGGATTCAAGTCTTAAATTTTGAACAAAAAAGTCGTTATCATTAAAGGCATCTGTATTATACGTGGTATTTGTTAAACCGTAACTGTACGATGAACTAATCTCTATTTTTTTGTCATATGAATAGCTAAACGACAATGAAGGCCTTAGTGTATTGGTTTTTGCCGTAAACTTTATGGCATTTTGAATAGATCTGATATTTCTATAATCACCATTCATCCTTAAGCTAATGTTGTAATTGGTTTTCTTGTTTAAAAACGATTTTGAAATCCCTGCATTACCCGAAAAAGTATAATCACCATTAATATTCTCAAAAGTAGTATAGCGGATTAAATCGGTGTCTGTAATGGTGGAATTGATGATTTTGTCGTTGACAAAAGTAGCTTCTGCGCCAGCACTTAAACTTATTTTGTTAGCGGCCAGATTATTTTGGTAACCAAAATCAATATTATGGCTCACACCAGGTTTTAAGTCTGGATTTCCTGTAACTATATTGGTAATATTGCTAACATTGGCGATAGGCTGCAATTGGTTGACGTTGGGCAAATCAACATTTTGTCTGTAGTCCAAAGAAATATTTTTATAGCCTTTTTCGTCGCGATAGCGGATTCTACCATTGTAGGTTAAATATTGAAAATCGTTTTTAAAATTTCGGGCTTCAATAATGTTATCGGTATATTTTCTGAATGTATTGGTATGAGTGGCACCAATTTCAAAACGAAAATCATTATGGTCGTAGCGCAATCTCAGAGACGGACTTACTGTAGTAGAAACGTATCGGCTATCAATACTTATTTGGTCATTAAAGCTATCATATTCCTGGGTGTCTTCATTGAAATCGTAAATACTTTTTTCATCAACTTGCGTATTCACCGTGGCATTATAGCCAGGAATTATTCTAAAATCCGGCAATATTTCTTTGCTCCATCGACCATAAAAACCAATTCGTGAGCCCGAATTATTGGTGGTTGAAACCTGATCTTGAATGATGTCTTCGGCACTGCTTTCCAATTCATTTCTGGAATAGTTAGAGCCCTCACTATCTTGCTTATCAAAATTGGTATTAAATCCTATGACCAAAAAATCGCGTCGTCCACCTAACCGCGAAGCCACATTAAAATCGTTATTAATGGAATAATTGGAGCTTGAAGAACTATTAGTTGAAAAATACTTGCTTACCAAATCACCGTTTTCATATTCTGAAATCCTATCGGTAGTAGAAAATGCATCATTATTGGACGCATTAAATCTGGTATTATTGGATACCCGAACTTGTTTTCTAGAGGCTTCATTTTTTGGTTTAATGAGAAACCTCAGCTCTGAGCCTGCATTATGGCTATCGGAGTCGTTGTAGCTGCTACTATTGGAATTGGTGATATAGTTGAAATCGGGTAAAAAGTTTTCTGAATAGCTTTTCTGTGCCCTATCCGTATTTTGAGCACTGTAACGGTAATCAGCATTTATACGGGTTTCATTCCATTTTCCTTTGGCAAAATTGGCACCTATAAAATCAGATTCAATATAGCCCGTACTGGAAGTTGCATCGGGCAACGAATTAAAACCGCGGGTCATATTGATGTTGTTTGTTCCCATAATAACGCCTAACTGTTTGCCCTCAATGAGCTGAAATAAATTGGCGTTGGCCTGATATTTTTCATCGGTACCGTAACCCACATTAACATCACCAAAATAAGCCCTATTTTTACCCTTCTTAATTTTTAAGTTGATTTCCTTGGTGCCAGAATCTGATTCTTCACCAGTAAACTTTTGGGTGTCGGTTTTATAATCTGTTACTTGAACTTTGCTAACGGCATTACTCGGAATGTTCTTTAGTGCCACATCGCCTCTTCTGTCTCCAAAAAACTCCATACCGTCAACGTTTATTGCTTCAACCTCAATACCATTGTACGTTATGCCGCCATCCATGTCTATTTCAACGCCAGGCAATTTTCTTAGTAAATCTTCAACCATATCATTGGGCATGGTTTTAAAACTATCGGCATTATATTCTATCGTATCCTTTTTAATGACCACCGGAGGTGCTTTACCAACTACTGAAATTTCATTTAATTCCTCAACCTGATTTTCCAAAGTAATCACACCCAAATTTAATTGGTCGCCATTGGGCACATCAATCTCTTTTGTATAAGGCTTATAGCCTAAATAAGCAATGTTGAAAATGGCTTTTTTATCCTCCTCTGCATTGACTTGAAGTGAAAACTCACCCTTTTTATTGGTGATGCCGTAAGACATCGGCACACTATCTGAAATACTTTGGAGGTAAACTGTAGCACCTTCCAAAGACGTGGAATCTTGGTCTTTAACAATGCCATCCAAAGAAAATTTTTGGGCAAATAAAGTTGAAGAAATCAATAAAAACGAAATGTACAGTAACTTTTTCAAGAGTGGCTATTTGGTTAATCTGTACTATAGACTAAATCAAATACCAATAGTTTAATAACAAACTGTTAAAATGGAGAATTATTTCTTTTGGAGCAGTTGCCAAAGGATGACGACCACGGCAAGTGAAAATGTAAGTGTCATCAAAACCCCGGAAAGCATAACAATATACTTCATCCAAAGCATGCCTTTCCAGAGCAAATATAGCCCGCCAAAAGTGAAGACTACTGAGAAAAATGGTTCTACAATTAAAAATAACTTAAACTTTTTTGGAAGCTTTGTTAAGGAAACAATCAAACCCAACAAGAAGAAAATTATGGACATGGACAGCATGTGATTATGCACCAAAGTGAGCATTTCTTGGTCGCTCTTTTTAAAGCGCATGACTTCAGCTTGCTCATCATCTTCATTTCCCAAATACTGTTCTTCAATGCCATTTGGGTTTGCGGATGATGTTTCTTCTACAAATAATAACCCGGTGAAAAATCCAAGGCTCAATACAATAATAAATGCACCGATCAATAATTTAATCTCTTTTGGAAGCGTAAATATCAATCCGTTTAGTTGCATTTACAGAGCGTTTTTATTTTGAAGGATTTTTAAAGAGGCCATTAGATCGTTCATGGCATTGGTCATAGAACGTACCGAAATGGTGGCACCGGAAATAGCCATAATGTTATCGCCATATTTAAGCTCGTCGCCACCGGTTTTACCTTCAAATTGCCTGAGCCATCTGGAACTTCCAATTTCACCTCCATACTCTTCACGGTATACCAAAACTTTAGATTTCAATACAATCAGTTCCTTGTCGAGCAATACTAAATAATCAAATTGGGCCGTTTTACTTGGTGCTTGCGACAAATAAGCATAACCCAAAACGGTGTTATTGGCTTCAATCTTGAAGAAATTATCCTTTTCAAACTTTGAAGGTAATTCCTTAGCAATTTCTGGGTTGATGGCAACCTCGGTAAAATCAAAAGCTTCAACACCAAAAACTTTGGTGATTTCCTTATCTACTTTTTTCTGAATGTTCTGTGGCAAGCCAAAAGACAACATCAGAAATGTTGCAAAAAGTGTTAAAACCGCTTTTATTTTCATGCTACAAATGTATTGCTTTTAGTTGTTATTTCAAGAAAAATGACCAAAGGCGAATCGACAAAAATAATTTTGATGATTTGCCTTTGGTTAAGTAGGTTCGGGCTGCCTAAATTATCTTAGAACCAAACACCAATACCAAAATTAAGCCTGTTGGACACATCGGGTTCAGACAAAGCATTATCCCTAAACTGATAATCGCCTTTAAGGACAACACCCGGGGCAATATGGTAACTCAATCCGGTTGTTATATCATTTCGGTTATAGGCATCGTTTTGCGGCAAACCGCCTTCTGTCTTGGCGTGCGTATCATATTGCTCATACCTTACAAAAGCAAATAAACGTTGTTGGTTATCTTGAGGAAGCAAATTATACGCACCTTCTAAATACCAACCTTGTAGGGCGCTACCCAAATCTCTACCTGTTGCCGCATTGTATTCTGCAGTATCACTTAAACTAGCATAAACGAATTGCCCACGTGCTGTAAACCGTTGATAAGCATAACGGGCATCGAGTCCTAACATTGAAATGCCAATATTTGCACCGTCTATTTCCTCAATATCGTCAGCTGCTTGGGTTTTTCCAAAATATCCTGCAAGGCCCAAACGAAGTCCTGGTATTCCGTAATAATCAAATTTAGCTGATAGTGTTGGGCTATCAATGGTAGATTGAATGGCCTTTTGGCGACCACCGCGCAGCCCGTTGGAACCTCCAAGAAAACCACTGATACCTCCCTGGCCATCAGCCTCTGTAGATTTAAATCCATTAAAAATATAGGCCTGATACCCAAGAGATAATTCATTGAAGCGCCCTGTAACACCAACACCTATTTCGCGCCATGTTGTTGGGATAATGGCGGCATCAACTGCTGGTCGTTCAACACCATTAAATGTAGTAGGTTCATGAAACTCATTTATAATCCCCATAGGCACCAACATTAAACCACCGCGCAAACTTACGTTAGGTGCCACGGCATAATTAACAAAAGCCTGCTCTACAAAAATTTCTACTGTATGCTCAAGTTCCAACTCTGTTACAAATTGAGTTCTATCATCAAACTTATAGCCAAAAAGCAATACCAAACGTTGTATATCCAATTCTCCATTCATCCCTTCCGGTTGATTGTACGTTGTTTCTCCATATGCTCCAACAGTTACGGCCTTACCATAATTACCTGATAATAGGCGTTGCGCCGCATTAAGTTGTTTTTGGGGATCGAAAGTAATTGAATCCTGCAGGGTTTGGGCATTTAAAAATGACACCATTAAAATTGAAAAAATTAAGGTTATTTTTCTCATGGCTGATTTGTTATTTTTATTTAGATTGGTTATAAATAGATTTTTTTATAGGGGCAAAAATAACACCTATTTAAACTTTCACAAAGTTTATTTAGATTAATTTTAAATAATTTTAAATTAAAAATTCATACATCTAAATATCAAGTCTTTAGGGTTTAAATTTTAACATTTAAATTCTTTAGAAATTAAAACTAAAAGATGAATTTGAATTGTTAATGATAAAAATTGAAGATTTTTGAAGCTTCGTTGTGGGCACTTTCAAAACTAAGAGCATTTAAGCTATTCTTGCTTTTTGACGTGAAATATGAAAGCAGTTTTTCAGTTGGCATATTGCCCGTAAGTTCGTCTTTAGCCATTGGGCAACCTCCAAAACCTTGAATGGCCCCATCAAATCTATTGCATCCTGCCTTGTATGCCGAGTCAACCTTTTCAAACCAAGTTGAAGGGGTTGTGTGCAAATGGGCCCCGAATTCTATTTTGGGATAAAGGGGAATTAAATTTGAAAACAGATAATCAATACTCTCGGGGCTTGAAGTGCCTACCGTATCGCTTAACGATAAAATATTTACGCCCATATTAGCAAGTTTCTCCGTCCACTCACCAACGATATCTACATTCCAAGGGTCGCCGTAAGGATTACCAAATCCCATAGAAATATAAACTACCACTTCTTTATTGGTTTTATTGGCTACGTCTAGAATTTCGGAAAGTATATCCACCGATTGCGCGATGGTTTTATGGGTGTTTCGCATTTGAAAATTCTCTGAAATTGAAAACGGATAGCCCAAAAAATCAATTTCAGGGTGCTTACTGGCATCATCCGCTCCTCTTGTATTGGCAATAATAGCCAATAGTTTACTAGTTGTTTTGGACAAATCTAGCTGTGCCAAGACTTCAGCCGTATCAACCATTTGCGGAATGGCCTTTGGAGAAACAAAACTGCCAAAATCAATGGTATCAAACCCAACCCTCAACAACGACTGGATATACTGCACCTTCTTTGCCGTTGGAATAAATTCCTTGATGCCTTGCATGGCATCTCTGGGGCATTCAATTATTTTTACAGCTTTGGACATTCATTTACTTCAAAAAGTGTGATAAAAATAGTATTAATTTGACAAAGCATATCAAAACTTAGCATGTTTTATCTATAGTTTTGTAAGTCAGATTAAAAGGCCTCGACTATTTAAGGAATAAAAAATATGCTATATGAAAAACACTGCGTTATTGCTCTCCTTATTATTACTACTTTCAATGTTTTCATCTGCCCAAAGTGTCGCCTTTTATGACATAACTTTTGAAAGTGTTTGGGAATCTGTGGCAGATAACACAACAGACGGTATCAGCACAATAGATTTACCCCCCAACGCCCATTGGTCGCCATTGGTCGTTGTAACGCATAAAACGGTACACACGTTTTTGATGATGGGCGCACTAGCTTCACCAGGTATAGAATCGATTGCTGAAACTGGTGCCACAAACACTTTTGAAAATGAAGTTGCATCAAATTCCGATGCCAATCAAGTTATTGTTGGAAGCGGGTTAAATTCAGCTAAAGGAACAATAACAATTAATAATCTTGAAGTGAACGAAGAATTTCCATTGATAAGCTTAGCTTCCATGATAGCTCCAAGTCCAGATTGGTTTATTGCCATAAATGGCGAAAATCTTAGATCTGGAAATTTAGGAATGAATAATGGCTGGAAAGCCACCTTCTCTTTAGATTTATATCCTTACGATGCTGGAACCGAGGATGGCGATATGTATTCCTTGACCAATCCTGAGACAAATCCTGTTGGGTTTATTTCAACCCTATCCAACATTTCACCTTTTAATGATAGAAAAATTGGCACGATAACGTTTACTTATAAATCTTCCACTTTAGGTGTTGAAAACGAATTTTCCCTTAAAAATTTGACCATTCATCCAAACCCTACCAAAGATTTTATAACCATTTCGAATATTCAGAACACTCAATTAAATTCCGTAAAAATCTATAACGTTTTGGGTAGATTGGTTACCACAAAACAAGTGGCGTCAAATCTTCTTGAACTAAAAATAGACTTAACCCATTTGAGTAAAGGCATTTACCTTTTGACTTTAACGGATGTAAATGGGGCTACGGCAAGCGAAAAAATTGTATTAAAATAGATTTTTTCAAGTATATTAAGCAATTTCGAGCTTTAGAACATTCTCCTTTTATCATCAAAATGTTAAATAATCGACAATTTTAGCGTTATAACGTCTTTATTCTTAAGAAGGTTCAGTTAAATATACATTTGGTCTAGAAATGTTTTACCCCAAATGAATATTTTGACCTACAAAAACCTTCTTTCCCTGTTTGCAATATTTATTTTGCAAATATCTCCTATTTATTCCCAAAAAGGTCCTGAGTCAATTTGTGTTAATACCTCTTCTGAAAAAAATCTTTCTTTTTTTAATAGTATAAAAGCTCAAATCAAAGTATATGAGAATGATTTTCAGTCTAAAAAATCTGGAAGAGGCAATTCTTCCCAAAACATATTAAACTCAATACCTGTTAAAGCCCATATCATTAGACATTCTGATGGAAGTGGAGGCATCAGTTTAGCGGAAATCAATGAAGCTATTTCAAATCTTAATGCAATTTATGCCGAAGCATATTTAGAGTTTTTTCTATGTGTTGATGTCAATTACATTGATGAAGACAACTTATGTCACTTTAAAAAAGGAGATGAAAAAACTTTGATTGAAACTCATTATGTTCCTGGTTTAATCAATCTATACTTTACAGATTATATTGAAAATTCAAACGAAGAAAGTATATGTGGCTACAGCGACAACTTAGGCCGAACCGATGTAGTAGTAATGAAAAATAGTTGCGTGCTAAATGATTCGACTTTAGCACATGAATTGGGACATTACTTTTCACTTTTGCATACCCATGGGAACGATGATTCTGGCACATCAGAATTGGTTGACGGAAGTAACTGCGATACAGATGGTGATGGCATTTGCGATACACCAGCCGACCCTGGTTTAACCTCAAAAAATATGGATTTAGGTTGCAATTATGTTGGAATTGCAACCGATGCCAACGGTGATTTGTACACCCCGGACACGTCTAACATCATGTCGTACTCAAAGAAAATTTGCCGTACGCATTTTTCGCAACAGCAACTCGCCCGAATTTACGCTTTTTACATGACTGCCAAAAGCTATCTAGCTTGCCCATCGTTTAATGCCAACATATCGGCAAGTTTGACTGAAACCTGTGAAGAATTTCTAACCGTGGATTTTGAAAGCATAACTGAAAATGCAACAAATTGGCAGTGGGATGTTGATGGAGATGGCATTGTTGACTACATGACCAAAAAACTTTCACACACCTTTGAAACAGGAATTTATGACGTTACGCTAATCGTTTCAAACAAATCTAAAACCCTTCAAAAAACCTATAGAAATCTTATTAAGGTAGGCACGCAAACAGGGTTTTTCAATGAAGATTTTGAAAATTTCAACCTAATGGACAACCCGGGTTGGACCAGTAACGATATTACCGGAAATGGCTACAATTGGTATTCTAACATTGGCGAAACCCAATCTGTCGAAACAGGGCCTTCATTTAGCTCAAATTCAGATGGCTCTGCCAACAGATACATGTATGCCGAGGCTTCAGGTGCTGAACATGGAGACGTTGCGGAATTTATTTCACCTTGCTTTAATGTAGATTATGTAAATAGCGGATTGGAATTTGCATACCACATGTACGGCAAAAACATTGGTGAATTACATATTGATATTAAAACCCAAAAAGGATTCATCAATGATGTTATACCTCCCCTTCGCGGTAGCCAGCAAAACAAGCAAAGCGATCCTTTTAGAACAAAAACCATAGATTTATTTGCATTTGCCCATGAAACCATTAAGGTTCGTTTTCGAGCTATAAGAGGTTATGGTTGGGATGGCGATATTGCCATTGACAATGTCTTTTTCCAAACCATTTACACAGCAGTAACGGATGATATTTACAAAGTTTACCCGAACCCGGTAACCGATAATTTGCTTTACGTAAAAAACAGCAACCCTTCGGAAGTTGCAAGTTTTACCATTAAGAATCTAATTGGGCAAACCTTTCTGACAGGCACGGTAAACAATAATTACCCCATTGATATCAGCCACTTATCTTCTGGAAGCTATCTGCTTAGTATAACAAACGGAAAATCAACCGTTGTAAAACGTTTTATAAAATAGAATTGCGTTGAAGTATTGCCTTGTTGATACGCTTTATCAAACTTGGGCCTTCATAAATAAAACCTGTGTAGATTTGAACTAAATCTGCCCCGGCTTCAATTTTCTCTAAAGCATCTTCAGCGGAATGAATCCCTCCCACGCCAATGATTGGGAATGCTTTGTTACTTTTTTCGGAAAGATATTTTATAACCCGAGTGCTTTTGGCTTTTATGGGCTGGCCACTTAAACCGCCATTGCCAATTTCATCAAGCCTTTCATTTGACGCTTTTAGTCCCTTTCTATCGGTTGACGTATTACAGGCAATTACCCCATCAAGATTTGTTTCCTTCACCAATTCTACAATTTCGTCCAATTGATTATTGTTTAAATCTGGTGCTATTTTTAGAAGAATGGGTTTTTGCTTCTCAAAAGATGTATTGGCTTTTTGAACAGTCTTAATCAACTCCTCCAAATAATCTCTATCGTTTAATTTGGCGTGGCTACCAACATTGGGGCAGCTAACATTTAGCACAAAATAATCTACATAAGGGTGAAGGGCATTAAAACATTCCAAATAATCCCTAGTGTAATCTTCGGGTTTTGTATTGGTGTTTTTTCCAATGTTTCCACCAATGATTAATTTACCTTTATTCTTTTTTAGCTGAGCAATGGCAGCTTCTAAACCTTTATTGTTAAATCCCATACGGTTAATAATCCCTTGGTCCTCTTTCAACCTAAACAACCTTTTTTTAGGATTTCCAAGTTGACCTTTTGGAGTTACCGTACCAATTTCAATAAAACCGAAACCAAAATTTGCCAGTTCATTATAAAGCACGGCATTTTTGTCGAAACCAGCCGCCAACCCAACAGGGTTTTTAAAGGTGAGCCCGAATAAATTTCGCTCCAACCTTTTATCTTCAACCGTGTAAAGACTTCTAAAAATCACTTGAAATCCTGGAATTTTGGAAGTAAACTTAATCAGTGAAAATGTAAAATGATGAATTTTTTCTGGATCGAATGCGAAAAATAAAGGGCGCAGTAAAAGTTTATACATCAGTATTATTTGTGCAAAAATACGCCTTATTAAAAAATCAACCAATTACGAAGCTGAAAAAATTTATAATTGTATTTTAGAGGTCAAGTAAAGGCTATTAATTTTTCATTTCAATGATTTCAAAAGAACACCTTATAAAACGCTTTATCAGCTACGTTACAGTAGACACGGAATCTGACCCCAATTCAAAAACCACACCCAGCACAGAAAAGCAATGGGACTTGGCAAACAAACTGGCCGAAGAACTTAAAAGCATTGGTATGCAAGAGGTTACCATTGATAAAAACGCATACATCATGGCCTCTTTGCCTAGCAATGTAAAACACGAGGTGCCAACAATTGGATTTATATCACATTTTGATACGTCGCCAGATTTCACAGGAGCGAATGTCAATCCGCAAATTGTTGAAAAATACAATGGCAAAGACATCGTTCTAAATAAAAAGGAAAACATTGTTTTATCTCCTGATTATTTTGAGGATTTATTGCTGTACAAAGGGCAAACCTTAATCACTACGGATGGCACGACACTTTTAGGCGCAGATGACAAAGCTGGAATTTGTGAAATTGTTTCAGCTATGGAATATTTAATAAATCACCCAGAAATAAAACATGGAAAAATTAGAATTGGCTTCACCCCTGATGAGGAAATTGGGCGTGGCGCACATCATTTTGATGTGAAAAAATTTGGTGCTGATTGGGCCTATACCATGGATGGTAGTCAAATTGGGGAATTGGAATACGAAAATTTTAATGCTGCAAGTGCCGTAGTCAAAATTAAAGGAAAGATTGTGCACCCCGGGTACGCCAAAGGCAAAATGATAAACTCCATGTACATCGCTACAGAATTCATCAATTCATTGCCAAGAATGGAAACTCCAGAGCATACCGAAGGTTACCAAGGTTTTTTTCACTTGCATAATATAAAAGGGGATGTGGATGAAACCACCTTGCACTACATCATCCGCGACCATGAAAAAGGCCATTTTGAGGCTCGAAAAGAGGTTATGGAAAAATTGACCAACGAGCTAAATTCTCAGTATGGTATGGAAATTATTACAACCGAAATTAAGGACCAATATTACAACATGCGTGAAAAAATAAAGCCTGTAATGCATATTGTTGATATTGCAGAGCAAGCCATGAAAGCTGTTGATGTTGAACCCATCATAAAAGCTATTCGAGGTGGAACCGATGGTTCACAACTCAGTTATATGGGATTACCCTGCCCCAATATTTTTGCTGGCGGACATAATTTTCATGGACGATATGAATATGTGCCCGTTGAAAGTATGATTAAAGCTACCGAGGTTATCTGTAAAATTGCCGAGTTAACGGCTCTAATAAATTTAGATGATTAATTAAACATCAAAACTATTCCATGTCTTGGTGTTTGGCATAGTTACGCCATTTTTCAATACACTCTAGCATATCCTCAGGAATAGGGGTTTCAAAAGACATAAACTTACCTGTTTTAGGGTGTGTAAAACCCAATGTTTTGGCATGTAACGCTTGACGAGGCAAAACCTTAAAACAATTTTCTACAAACTGTTTGTATTTTGTAAAGGTTGTTCCCTTTAAAATTTTGTCACCACCATATCGTTCGTCATTAAAAAGGGTATGCCCAATATGCTTCATATGCACACGTATTTGGTGGGTACGGCCTGTTTCCAATTTACAAGAAACCAATGTGACATACCCTAAACGCTCCAAAACTTTATAATGGGTTACAGCGGGCTTGCCTTTATCTGCCTCATCATCTAAAAAAACGGTGTTTTGTAATCGGTTTTTTGGATGGCGCCCAATATTCCCTTCAACAGTGCCTTGGTCTTCTTCAATATTACCCCAAACCAAAGCCACGTATTCGCGCTCACTAGTCTTTACAGCAAACTGCATCGACAAATGATTCATGGCATGTTCGGTTTTGGCCACGACTAAAAGTCCGCTAGTGTATTTATCAATTCTGTGCACCAATCCGGGGCGCTCGCTTGAATTGTTTGGCAAATTATCAAATCTGTAAATCAGTGCGTTTATCAAGGTGCCTGAATAATTTCCATGGCCTGGGTGAACCACCATTCCTGCAGGTTTGTTAACTACCAAAAGTTGGTCATCTTCATAAACCACATCAATATCAATGTTTTCGCCAACCAATAAATTTTCATGTGGTGGATGGGTGAACAGTACCCTAATATCATCGTTTGGTTTAACCTTGTAGTTTGATTTTACGGGCGTTCCATTAACAAAAATACTTCCGTTTTTGGCGGCTGCCTGAATTTTATTTCGGGTGGCATTTTCAACAAAGTTCATCAAGTATTTATCGATACGAAGTGGTTTTTGACCCTTTTCTACAGTAAAGGCATGATGCTCGTAGAGGTCGCTTTCTTCATCTGGTAATTCAGGCGTGTAGTCCTCCATGTTTATGGCCTATTTCCATTACCAAGCACCAAATCTATCTTTGAGGTTTTGGCCAATTTATCGCCAGCTTCTATTCTTTTGCCCTCGTGGTAAAGCTTAAGTACCATATCCTTTCCAATATTGTTCTCATAGCTAATTTTACCCACCTTAAAACCCAAAGCTTCCAAAGTTGGTTTAACTTGCCTAAATGTTTGGTCTATTAAACCATCTGGAACTCTTATTTTTCGGTAGCCCGAGGGATTTAAGGTAATATATATTTTTCGGTCTTCCTTAACTTTTGTACCTGCTAAAGGTTCTTGCTCTATTACCGAAAACCTAGGATAATCTGGGTTATAATTGGCTGAATCTTGAATTTTCATGACCAAATTGTTCTGCTTTAATTCAATTTCTGCCACATCAATAGATTTTCCCCTTAAATCAGGTACCGTTTCAAATTCTCCGTGGTTCGTGGTAATGTTTAACCATTTCAAAATAACAAAACATAAAACCACAACAGCCGCTAAGGCCAATAAAATTTGTTTCAAAAAAGTTTTACTGGTAAGGAATTTTATTATGCTCATTTGAAGTATTTTCGATTAGGCAAATATATAAAAACAGAACTGTTTTTTCTTTTGCAATATATATGATATTTTAGCTTTAAGTATTATTAACTATCAACAGATACGTTTTATTGTTGGTTTTAGATTTACAAAATATTAAATGAAGAACATCGCCATTATTATGGGAGGTTATTCCAGTGAATACCAAATATCACTGAAAAGCGGAAACGTGGTTTACGAAACCCTTGACACCTCAAAATACAATGCTTACCGAATTCACATTTTTAAACACAAATGGGTTTATGTTGATGAAAATGAGAATGAATACCCGATTGACAGAAATGACTTTTCAATTAATATTGATAATTTCAAAATCACCTTCGATTGTGTGTTTAATGCCATTCATGGCTCTCCCGGAGAGGATGGTTTTATGCAAGGCTATTTCAAATTATTGAATATTCCGCACACAAGCTGCGATATGTACCAAGCGAGTTTAACCTTTAACAAACGAGATTGTTTGAGTGTTTTAAAACCATATGGCATAAAAACTGCCGAATCGTTTTATTTGAATTTTGGCGATGAAGTGAATGAGGACGACATTATTGCCAAAGTAAGCCTTCCCTGTTTTGTTAAAGCCAATAAAGCTGGTAGTAGTTTTGGCGTGAGCAAAGTGCATAAAAAAGAAGAACTTCAAAATGCTATTAATGTTGCCTTTAAAGAAGATGATGAAATTATTATTGAATCGTTTTTAGAGGGCACCGAAGTTTCCGTTGGTGTTATTACCTTTAAAGGTAAAACCAAAGTATTACCTATAACAGAAATAGTTTCTGAAAATGATTTTTTTGATTATGAAGCCAAGTATTTGGGGAAATCGCAGGAAATAACGCCCGCAAGATTATCCAAAGGACAAGAAGATAAAGTAACGGCCGAAGCCAAAAAAGTGTATGAAGTCTTAAAAATGAAAGGCTTTAGCCGAAGCGAATTTATTTTTAAAAATGGAGAGCCACACTTACTGGAAGTAAATACCGTTCCCGGGTTAACACGAGAAAGTATTCTACCTCAACAAGCGGCGGCGGCAAATATCACCTTGGCAGAGTTATTTGATAATGCCATTGCTGAAGCTTTGAAATAAAAGTTGTAATTTTAATTTATGAAACGTGCACTATTTCCTGGTTCTTTCGACCCGTTAACTTTAGGTCACTACGATATTATAAAGCGTGGCATTACGCTTTTTGATGAAATAATTGTGGCTATAGGCATTAATGCTGATAAAAAATACATGTTTTCGCTTGAAGAAAGAAAACAATTTATTGAAGATGCCTTTAAAGATGAGCCCCATGTAAAAGTGATGACCTATGAAGGTTTAACCGTTGATTTCTGCAAAAATATTGGTGTTGATTTTATTTTACGCGGACTACGAAATCCAGCCGATTTTGAGTTTGAAAAAGCCATTGCCCATACCAACAGAAGCCTATCGGAAATTGAAACGGTATTTCTTTTAACCTCAGCTAAAACATCTTATATCGCGTCTTCCATTGTTCGAGATGTTATTAGAAATAATGGTGATTATACGAAGTTGGTTCCTGAGAGTGTTCACGTGAAATAAGCAGATTGTAACATTTTTATGGTATTATATACCTATAAATAAAGGTTACAGCTCTTCGTCATGTTACACCAAATTACATATTTACTTTTTAAACTGAAACTCGTTCAGCCCTCTGAAAGTACATTAAACTTTTGGACGTATTATGGTCATGTTGAAAAACTTGAATATGCAGTTACAAATGGCAATTACAAAACCAGAAAATGGGCCGCTGAAGGCTTAGAAGTTGTTGGCCAACCTTCATCTATTCCTGTATTATTGAAATGTATTGACGACAAAGTTCAAAACGTTTCCATTGCTGCCTTAAATGCCCTAGAAAGCATTGGGGCAGAGGATGAACTTATAAAAACTATTACAAAAAAACGTTTTTATTGGGTAAAACAAGTTCAGGACAGAAAAGCAAAATACGAAGCCAACAAAAATAAAAAATACAACATCTACCGTTGGGAACGAGCCAGCAAAAAATCGTTTGACCGCGTTAAAGAACAACTTAAACGTCCTATAACTTGGGCATCATTTTAAAACTTATATTCCGAAAGCCCTTTGGTAAATGCCTCAGGGTTTTCGGCTAAATGATAGCGGGGATCGTCAATATCCTCAACAATCACCTCCCTAAATTTTGGGCTAGATTTATAAAGCAACACTTTACAATCTTCGCTCAAGTGTTTTAATTTGATTTGCTTGCCAGCTTCTTCGTATTTATTGACCAGATTAAAAATGGCCTCAATGGCCGAATGGTCACTAACCCTTGACTCAACAAAATCGACTTCAACTTTATCAGGGTCATTTTTTACATCAAACTTTTCATTAAAAGCTATAATGGAACCAAAAAATAATGGTCCCCAAATTTCATAAACTTTAGTTCCATCTTCCTTCATTCGTTTTCTTGCTCGAATACGTTTTGCGTTTTCCCAAGAAAACACCAAAGCACTGATAATAACACCTGCAATTACCGCAATGGCCAAATCGAAAATAACGGTTAAAGCTGAAACAGCAACCAAAACAATAACATCACTTATTGGAATTTTGTTCAAAATTCTAAAACTACTCCAAGCAAATGTGCCAATAACCACCATAAACATCACACCAACCAATGCTGCAATAGGTACTTGCTCAATATAGGTGGACGCAAAAAGAATGAACATTAAAAGTAAAACCGCTGCAACTATTCCGGATAGTCTGGTTCTACCTCCAGATTTAATATTGATTAACGACTGGCCAATCATAGCGCAACCACCCATTCCACCAAAGAAACCAGTAACGATATTGGCACCACCTTGGGCCAAACACTCTCTATTGGCATTCCCTCGGGTTTCGGTAAGCTCATCTACCAAATTTAAGGTCATTAATGATTCAATTAAACCAATTGCGGCCAATATTAACGCATAAGGGCCAATAAACGATAGGGTTTGCATATTAAATGGCACTTTACTAAAAATATCGGTTTGAAATTGAGGTAAACCTCCTTCCAATCCAGTACCACCACCATCACGAATAAAACTACCTACCGTTGCCACATCCAAATTTCCAAAAATAACAATAGCCGAAACCACGAGAATACCTATTAAGGCTTCAGGCAACTTTTTGCTCAGCTTTGGCAACCCGAGCATGATACCCATTGTTAAAGCTACAAGACCAAGCATCGTCCATAATTGAGCTCCTGAAAACCAATCACCGCTGGCATCTCTAAACATATTCAATTGCGAAAGAAATATAACAATGGCTAATCCGTTTACGAAGCCCATCATTACAGGATGCGGAATTAACCTAACAAACTTACCCAACTTAAAAACACCCGCCATCATTTGGATAATCCCCATAAGAATTACTGTCGCGAATAGGTAATATAGTCCTAGTTGTTCACTGGGTTCTCCCATGGCGTTTCCTTCTGCCACTAAATTTACCATAACAACCGCCAAAGCGCCCGTGGCACCGCTAATCATACCTGGACGGCCACCAAAAATTGACGTAATCAAACCAATCATAAAAGCGGCATATAACCCCACCAATGGATCTACACCTGCAACAAATGCAAACGCAACTGCTTCTGGCACAAGGGCTAAGGCCACTGTAATTCCACTTAAAATATCGTCTTTGGCGTTGGCCGCACGCTTTCTAATAAACTCTGTCATGGTTACTTTTTTGAAGGTGCAAATTTACAGTTAAAATATTGCCCCACAAGGTTAAACCAAGTAAAATTAAGCGCGTTTAAATTTAAACTAGAAGTTTGATATTAGCATACGAATTTTCAAGGGCTTTTTCTATCTGAGGACCATTTAGCCATTCTACCTTGGTAATGCCTTCTTCTTCTTGGGCATATAGGTTGCCATCAAAATTGGTTTTCATCTCAAACCAGTAGGTTATTTTTATTTTGTAACGGCCATTGCGCTTAAATATATGATAAGTTGTTTCGAGGGGTTTTGTAATTTCCAAACCGGCCACCCCTGTTTCTTCGGTCACTTCCCTTATTGCCGTTTTTTCGATACTTTCACGGCGTTCTGCCTTTCCTTTTGGCAAATCCCACTTATCATTTCTGTAAATGAACAACACTTCTCCTCTGGAATTATAAACCTTACCTCCTCCAGCAACCACATTAGGTAACTTGGCTAAAAACTTTTTCAGAAGTTTATCCTTATTTTTATGTATCAGACGAGCCTCCTCTAATGATCCATTGTTCAACTTTCTTATAACTCTTCTCAGATTTACTGTTTTAAGCAAATAGTTCTTAAAGTTAGTTTCTTTTTCTACTTTAGTAGTTAAAACCATTGGCTTATCTCCAACAAAAACTTTATACATGTTCGCTGACTATTATCGTATTCAATGTGGTAAAAATATCATTTTTAGGTTCAAACTTAGCATTGTTAAAAAATAATTTTTCTAATTCAACCTTTTACTACCTCGTAAAATTAAATTAATGCTTAATTTTGCCCTTATGATTTTTAACAAAGAAACAGCAAAAAAAACTGCCGAAGTTTTATTGCAAATCAATGCTATAAAACTTAGCCCGAAAGAGCCTTTTACTTGGGCTTCCGGATGGAAATCACCAATTTATTGTGATAACAGAATTGTTTTATCCTTTCCTCCCATCCGAAATTACATTCGTGAAACCATGGGCAAGCATATTGAAAGACAATATGGGAAACCAGATGCTATTGCCGGTGTTGCAACTGGGGCAATTGGTGTTGGTATGCTGGTTGCCGAATATTTAGGATTGCCATTTATTTATGTTCGCCCTGATGCAAAAGGTCACGGGCGCAAAAATCAAATTGAAGGTTTTGTAGAAAGCGGACAAAATGTTGTTGTTGTTGAAGATTTGATTAGCACGGGAAAAAGCAGCTTGAATGCAGTTAAAGCATTGAAGGAAGCTGGAATAAATGTAAAGGGCATGGTTGCCATTTTCACTTATGGGTTTGATGTAGCGGCCAAGAACTTTAAAAAAGAAAATGTGCTGCTCCACACTTTAAGCAATTACGAAAGTTTACTGGAAGAAGCTTTGGAAACCAACTATATCTCACAAAAGGAATTGGTAACTTTGTCTGAATGGAATTCCAATCCAAGTGAATGGAATGTTAATTGACATTAAAAGTAAGTTGTTTTAGTTGTAATGCGTTTAGGCTCGGCAACTAAACATCTAAACAAATAACAGCTCAACTGAAATGAATTTAGAATCCCCAAAAATAAGCATCGAAAAATCTCCTGAAGACATCGTTAATTTTCTAACCGATGTAAATAATTTTAAATCCTTGATGCCTGAAAATACAAGTAAGTTTGAAGTTTTGGATGATGACACCTTTATTTTCGCTTTAGCCGGCATGCCTGAAATAACCCTTAAAAAGAAAGAAGTCATACCGCCAAACAAGGTTGTTTTTGGCGCCGCTGGTGGCAAAATAGATTTTTCACTTATTGGACACATATTGCCAAAAGATGAGTCATCAAGTGAAGTTCAATTGGAGTTTACTGGAGACTTCAACCCGATGATGGCAATGATGATCAAGAAGCCCATTTCAAAATTTATTGAAACTTTGGTAACCAATATTCCAAAGGCCATTTAATACAGCAGCGTTATTTCTTTTAAATTGAATTCCTTTAAAATATTGTCTTCCAGCAAAACTTGAAGATTTCCAGAATCAGAAACCCCTTTAATAAATCCTGAAAACATCAAGCCTTCAGGGTCTTTGAAGGTTGAAGGTTTGTTTTTTCTAAACAGGCAACTTTCATAGGCTTCTTTAACCTCATTAAATTCACCTTTTGCAAGTAGTTTAAAGTATCCTTTTAAATGCTCAAGAATGCTTATGGCTATTTCTTCGGGATTATGTATCTGACCTGTTATAATTTTTAGTGAGGAGGCCTGTGGCAAGTTTTCAAATGAAGTTTGGTTAACATTCAACCCTATACCTATTATGGATGCCTGAAGTGTATTTTGTTTAATGACATTTTCAATCAAAACACCACAAATTTTCTTATGTTCTGACAAAATGTCGTTTGGCCACTTAATGCTCAATCGGGGAACTGAAAAGCCTTGAAGTGTCTTTAAAATGGCCAAAGCAGTAACCATACTTATAACAAATGGCTGTTCAACAGCATGACCAAAAAAGTCTTTAAATACACTGAATGTAAGGTTTCTAGCTGTTTCAGATTCCCAAATCGTGCCCATTTGCCCCCTACCATTTATCTGTTTTTCGGCAAGAACAACGGTATAATCATCCAACTTTTCCTTGACGCTTAAATTGCGCAGATAGCTATTTGTTGAATCGGTGGCATTAAGTTTGATTATACGCATTTGCAGGTTATTAAATAAGTATCAAATCTTATGATTATTTTAAAGTATAAAGAACCAAAAAAATAATAACTTTGCACAAATTAATTAAAATTAATGGCGAAAGAAAAAATAAGCACAGACCAATTAATATCAGTTATTATAAGCGGTATTGAGGACGTTAAAGGAAAAGAAATTAGTATACTGGATTTAAGGGATATCGAAAACACGGTTTGTGATTATTTCATTATATGCGAAGGTACTTCAAACACACAAGTAAACGCCATAGTTAACTCCATCCAAAAAAAAGTTAGTAAAGAACTAAAAGACAACCCATGGCATACAGAGGGAGCCGACAATGCCGAGTGGGTATTAATAGATTATGTTAACGTTGTAGTGCATGTGTTCCAAAAACACGTCAGGGAATTTTATGATATAGAAAGTCTCTGGGGGGATGCAAAAACAACAGTTATAGAAACGAGTTACTAAAAAATTATAATGGCAAACGATAATAAAAACGCAAAAGACAAAAAACCTAAATTCAGCCCGTATTGGATTTACGGTATACTCATAGCTATTTTTCTAGGATTTCAGTTATTTAGTAGCGGAAGCTACCAAGATGGCAATAAGATTACCAAGTCCGACTTTTTTAGATATTTAGAAGATGGTGATATTGAACAGGTTGATATCATAACAAACACTCGTGTAGCCAAGGTTTATTTAACAAAGGAAGCCGAAAGCAAGGATGTTCACCGAAAATCGAAACCGCAAACATTTCTTCCAACAACCAACAAATTACCGAATTACACTTTTGAATTTGGAAGTCTTGAAAAGTTTGAACAAGATTTAGATGACGTAACAAAAGACTTATCCACCAAACCTCGAATAGACTTCGATAAGGAAACTGATAATTGGGGGAATCTTTTAATGGGCATTTTACCGTTTATTCTTTTAATTGCCGTTTGGATATTTATTATGCGCCGTATGTCTGGAGGTGCTGGCGGAGGTGCCGGCGGACAAATATTTAACATTGGAAAATCCAAGGCCAAACTATTTGATCAAAACACTGAAGTAAAAACCAGTTTTAAAGATGTGGCTGGGCTTGAAGGTGCCAAAGAAGAGGTACAAGAAATTGTTGATTTTCTTAAGTATCCTGAAAAATATACCACTTTGGGTGGTAAAATACCAAAAGGCGCCCTATTGGTGGGCCCCCCAGGTACCGGTAAAACCTTATTGGCTAAAGCTGTAGCTGGCGAAGCCAAAGTACCTTTCTTTTCATTATCTGGGTCAGATTTCGTGGAAATGTTTGTTGGTGTTGGTGCATCCCGTGTTCGTGATTTGTTTAAACAAGCCAAAGAAAAATCGCCATCAATCATTTTTATTGATGAAATTGATGCCATTGGTCGTGCCAGAGGTAAAAATGCCATGTCTGGAAGTAACGATGAGCGCGAAAATACTCTTAACCAATTATTGACCGAAATGGACGGTTTCGGCACAAACACAAACGTTATTGTTTTAGCAGCAACCAACAGGGCTGATATTTTAGATAAGGCGTTAATGCGTGCGGGACGATTTGATCGTCAAATTTTTGTGGATTTACCAGATGTAAGGGAACGTAAAGAGATTTTTGAGGTTCATTTGCGCCCACTGAAAAAAGCCAAAGATTTAGACTTAGATTTCCTTTCAAAACAAACTCCTGGTTTTTCTGGTGCCGATATTGCCAACGTGTGTAATGAAGCGGCTTTAATTGCTGCCAGAAACGGTAAAAAAGAAGTTGATAAACAAGATTTCCTCGACGCTGTTGATAGAATAATTGGTGGTCTTGAAAAGAAAAATAAAATCATTACACCGAGTGAAAAAAGAGCCGTGGCCTTCCATGAAGCTGGACATGCCGTGGTGAGCTGGATGTTGGAACATGCTGCGCCACTTGTAAAAGTAACTATTGTACCTCGTGGACGTTCATTGGGTGCTGCTTGGTATTTACCAGAAGAGCGATTGATTGTTCACCCAGAGCAAATGCTAGATGAAATGTGCGCTGCCCTTGGCGGTCGTGCTGCAGAAAAAGTAGTATTCAATAAAATTTCAACTGGTGCTTTGAGTGACCTTGAAAAAGTAACCAAACAAGCAAGGGCCATGGTTACCGTTTATGGCTTAAGTGATAAAATTGGGAATTTAACCTATTACGACTCTTCAGGACAAAGCGAGTATGGTTTTACCAAACCTTACAGTGAGGAAACCGCAGAACTGATAGACAAAGAAATTTCAAGAATTATTGAAGAACAGTATCAACGTGCAGTAAAATTACTTGAAGATAATAAAGACAAGTTAACAGAATTGGCAACAGTGCTACTTGAAAAGGAAGTTATTTTTAAAGACAACCTAGAGAAAATTTTTGGAAAACGAGCCTTTGAAAAAGAGGAGGCTATAGCAGCAAAAACGCAAGACGACACTCAGGAGGAGGAGTAAGCACAGTGGACATTATTAAGTCAAGGTTTTTGCAAACTACTCTTGGGTAGGATAACAAGGCATTTTAAGGAACAAAAGTTTGATTGAAATCAAACCATGGAACACTTAAATCTCGATTATCGAGTAAAAATCTTAAATTAGTCGTAGGTTAGTTTAAGATTTTTTATATTTGAATAACCTCTTTTACATTACGGTTAATAGCAATACATTAAATGAGTCTTTTTAGAAAACTTTTTGGTTCTAAATCTGAACGTACAGACGACGAATTAAAATCTGATGATAGAGGCAAATACATGCCGGAAATAAAACTACCGATAGATGAAAGGTTTACCATAAACTTTAAAGCTAATGGTGGCAAGTTTTTGTATTGTGAAGACTTAAATGAAATTTACAGAAATCTGGAAAATATCATCGCCGAAAATAATTGGGAAGAAAAAAAAGCCTTGGTAATTGACGAAAACTTGGAGGATAAATTCAAAAAAACGAGTTTAAATCCAACAACAAAAATTAGCGAGTCTACATTCTTTTTAACCACCTGTGAAAACTTGATTGCCAACGACGGTTCCCTGTTAATTTCCTCAAAACAAATCTTCGAAAAAAAATTGCCCGAATTACCACTAAACTTTATAGTTTTTGCAACCACAAGCCAAATTGTTGAAAATATTGGTGAGGGCTTGCGCGGTATAAAATCAAAAAACAGACAAAAAATACCTACTAACATCACCACCATTAAGCACTTTAAATCTGGTGATGAAAAAGATTTCCTAAGTTATGGTAGCAGCGCCAAAAACCTATACCTACTTCTTTTAGAAGATTTATAGCATGAAGGAAATTCTTGTTAGGTCGCTTTCAGGTTTACTATACATTGTACTACTTATTACATGCTTGTTTTTTGAGCAATCACTTATAGGGTTGTTCTTTGTTTTCGGATTGATTTGTTTGGGCGAGTTTAAAAAACTCATCCAATTAAAAAGCTATGTTCCCTACATCATTTTTGTTGTCCTTTATGGCGTTTTTGGCTACTGGAAAAGTATTTTTAAAACGAATGATGGCTTTAACGAAGTTGTTCAAATACTTATGGTGCTGACGATTTTTGTTCAACTATTTCTTATTAAAGATTTATTTTCAGAAAAAACCATACCTCTATTTCATTCCAAAAGGTTTATCCTCACCACATTTTACTTAACGAGTGCCTTTGTGTTTTTGGTGTTAATTGGTAATCATCATGAAAGTTATAACCCAAATATCCTTTTAGGTTCCTTTATTTTGGTTTGGGTGAATGATTCCTTTGCATTTTTGGTCGGAAAAAACTTTGGCAAACAAAAGCTTTTTGAAAAAATATCGCCTAAAAAAACGGTTGAAGGATTTCTTGGCGGATTATTTTTTGCCTGCATAGCAAGTTATTTTATTGCTACCTTTACAGAAACCCTAGGTTTTACAAATTGGCTGATTTTAAGTATCATAGTAAGTGTATTTGGCACTTTGGGCGATTTAATCGAGTCGAAATTTAAAAGACAGGCCAACGTAAAAGATAGTGGAATAATCATGCCCGGGCATGGCGGGCTGCTTGATAGGTTAGACAGTATCATTTTCGCAGCACCTATTATTTATTTATTTTTAAGAATTTTGCATTATGTTTCATAAAGAAGGTCATAAAATCATATTCGTAACATTTGTTATTGTTGTTGCAGGCTTTTTATTGGTGGATAGCTATATCAATATCAATTGGCTTCGAACCACCATCATGATTCTGCTTTTGGCGTTCTTAATTATTATTCTTCAATTTTTTAGAAACCCAAAAAGAAAAACTTCAATTAATGGAAACCAAGTGGTATCTCCGGTTGATGGCAAAGTGGTTGTTATTGAAGAAGTTTTCGAAAAAGAATATTTTAAAGAAAAGCGCTTGCAAGTAAGTGTGTTTATGTCGCCGGTTAATGTGCACGTAACACGCTACCCCATTGGAGGAAAAGTTATTTTTAGTAAGTATCACCCTGGTAAATATTTGGTGGCATGGCACCCAAAAGCTAGTGAGGAAAATGAGCGCACCACCGTGGTTGTTGAAAACGAAACCTATGGCAAAGTATTGCACAGGCAAATTGCTGGAGCCTTGGCAAAACGCATTGTTAACTATGCCAAAGTGGATGACCAAGTAGAACAAGGTGGTGAATCTGGGTTTATAAAATTTGGCTCTAGGGTAGATTTATTTTTACCGCTCAACACCAATATTAAAGTAACATTGAACCAAAAAGTTCGTGGGGGAGAAACTATTATTGCTGAATCGTAATGGGTAAAACCAAACTGGATATAGAGTTTGAAGAAGCTGTGGAACGGGTAAACGCACACACCGACCCATTTCCTGCCGATACGCTTTTAAAACTTTATGCCTTCTACAAAAAAGCCACCAACGATTATGGCAAACCCCGAAGCAAAAAACCCATAATAAACGCCTTTAAAACCAACGCCCTTTTTCAAGTAAAGGGCCTTACCCAAGAAGAAGCCAAACAGAACTACATTGATTTGGTAAACAATTACTTTTTATACCGGAAATAAGGGTTATTTTGAGAAAATTTGGTAACCGAATCGAAGTCTACCGCACTACCCAACAAAACAAATTTGCTTAAATCCATTAATTACCCATTAATAGGCGAAAAAACTATCTGGTTAAAGGAAAACTATTTTTACTTGTAAGAATATTATGTATATTTAGTGGAATAAATATTATGTAGATAAACGTATTACGTTTATCCAACCGTTGTAGCCAATTTGAGAAATGAGCTTTTTTGACAAAATAAAATCTGCTTTTCGGACTAATTCAAATCCGCCCGAAAGAATACGTCTGACTAAAAACAACATTGAAAATTGGCCGAATTTTTTAAAACTTTTGACAGAAGGAAAAATAAGGTTTGACAACGTTGGGCGACTTCGATATTTGCACGGAGCTCCTGTTGGAGATTTAATTCTGACAAGAATAAACAAAGACGGACAACCAAAATATAAAGAATCGGCTAAAGAATGGTTTGACCCAGAAAGTGAGAAAGCAAATAACTTTAAGTGGCCTGAATAAAAAAACTGGATACAACACCGGCTATAATTCCTTTAGACTTGCATAATAAAATATAGTAACTTTAGGATTGACCAAAGAGCAGGTAAACTATTATAGTTCATAGT
>NZ_JBBVGQ010000005.1:0-229499 GCF_038148895.1 Tamlana sedimenti
TTTTTTGCGGGTGCAAACATACCACCCTTTTTTAGTTCCGCAATACTTTTTTTGAACTTTTTTTGAACGTTTTTTTTGGGACTATGTAACAAATTGGTTACCAATGTTTTTTGTTTTAAAAAGACACCAACATCAACCAAATCACCCTTCCGCTTTTCATTGCAGAGGGAACGTGTAAGATACAAAAAACTGACAAATATCCAATCCTTAATGCTTAAAAAATTTAACTTGGCCAACATTGCGTTAGGGATTGAAGTGGATAGCCCACAGCGAGGTACGAGCGAGGACTTGCAACGGAAAGCCCGCCCCGTGTGGGAATGCCAAAAAGAAAATTATACTTATTGTATACAAAGAAAATTATACCTATATATATATTGTATGTGTTTGCATATACTATTATCTTTGCAGCCGAATTTCAATTTATAAAATGATACATATAACTTTACCAGATGGGAGTGTTAAAACGTTTGACAACGGCGTTACACCAATGGATGTTGCTAAAAGCATTAGTGAGGGGTTTGCCAGAAATGTGATTTCGGCAAATTATAATGGTACAACTGTGGAAACCGTAACCCCATTGACCACCGATGGTAAATTGATATTATATACATGGCAGGACGATGCAGGCAAAACGGCCTTTTGGCACAGTTCTGCACATGTTTTGGCACAAGCTTTAGAGGAATTGTACCCTGGAGTGAAACTTACTATTGGCCCAGCTATTGAAAATGGTTTTTATTATGATGTAGATTTTGGGGAACATTCTGTTTCTGAAAAGGATTTTAAGACGATTGAAAACAAAATGCTGGAAATTGCCAGAGGAAAGCATGACTTTAAAATGCGCTCAGCAAGTAAAGCTGAAGCTTTGGCGCTTTATGAAAACAATCCTTTTAAAACTGAATTGATTGAAAATTTGGAGGATGGCACCATTACATTTTGCGACCACGCAACTTTTACAGACTTATGCCGTGGGGGACACATTCCCAATACAGGCATAATAAAGGCGGTTAAAATACTTAGTGTAGCTGGCGCCTATTGGCGTGGAGACGAAAACAAACCTCAACTTACTCGCGTTTATGGCATATCGTTCCCAAAGCAAAAAGAGCTTACTGAATATTTAGAATTACTGGAGGAAGCAAAAAAACGCGACCACAGAAAACTAGGTAAAGAGCTTGAACTTTTTACGTTTTCGCAAAAAGTGGGACAAGGTTTACCCCTTTGGTTGCCTAAAGGTGCAGCACTGCGCGAGCGTTTGGAGAACTTTTTAAAAGCAGCCCAAAAAAAAGCAGGATATGAAATGGTGGTTACACCTCATATTGGGCAAAAAGAACTTTATGTTACTTCTGGCCATTATGCCAAATATGGTGAGGATAGTTTTCAACCTATTTGCACACCAAAAGAGGATGAAGAATTTTTGCTGAAACCAATGAACTGCCCACACCATTGCGAAATATACAAAACCAGCCAATGGAGCTATAAAGATTTACCAAAGCGTTTTGCTGAATTCGGTACTGTATATAGATATGAGCAAAGTGGAGAATTACATGGCTTAACACGTGTTAGAGGGTTCACTCAAGATGATGCCCATTTATTTTGTACACCAGAGCAGTTGGACAAAGAGTTTAAAGATGTTATTGATTTGGTTCTATACGTTTTTGGATCGCTTGGTTTTGAAAACTTTACCGCACAGGTCTCTGTAAGGGACCCTGAGAATCCCGACAAATATATTGGTGACCTAAGTAATTGGGAAAAAGCAGAACAAGCTATTATTAATGCGGCTAACGACAAAGGTCTTGATTATGTTATTGAAACTGGTGAAGCGGCATTTTATGGCCCTAAATTGGATTTTATGGTTAAAGATGCTTTGGGCAGACGTTGGCAATTGGGAACAATTCAAGTAGATTACAATTTACCCGAACGTTTCGACCTCACCTATAAAGGCAGTGACAATGAATCGCACAGACCCGTAATGATACACCGCGCGCCGTTTGGAAGCATGGAGCGTTTTGTAGCTTTGTTGCTTGAACACACTGGAGGCAACTTCCCTTTATGGTTAATGCCAACCCAAGCTATTATCCTGTCAATTAGCGAGAAATATGAAAAATACTCACAAAAAGTTTTAAATTTGCTAGAAAATGACGAAATTCGCGCCCTTGTTGACCACAGGAATGAGACTATAGGGAAGAAAATTCGGGAAGCCGAAATGCAAAAATACCCTTATATGATTATTATTGGTGAGCAGGAAGAGCAGGAAAGCAAAATCACTGTGCGTCAGCATGGTGGAGGAGATTTAGGCATGATTTCAATAGAAGAATTCAGCCAAATAATTAACGATGACATTAAAAAAACGTTGAAATCGTTTTAAAAAAAATATAAATTAAGTTTAATTTAAAACAATAACGCCATAGCAATTAGAAGAAGACAAGACCCTAGAAGGGTTTCACAAGAGGATAAGCATAAGATTAACTCTAAAATTACAGCACAAAAACTGCGCCTTGTTGGAGACAATGTTGAAGTTGGTATTTATACCAAAGGAGACGCTATGAGAATAGCCAACGAGTTGGAATTAGATTTAGTAGAGATTTCTCCAAATGCAGACCCTCCTGTTTGTAAAGTTATGGATTATAAAAAGTTTCTTTATGAGCAAAAGAAACGCGATAAAGCTTTAAAGGCAAAAGCCAGTAAAGTAACTATCAAAGAAATTCGTTTTGGACCTCAAACAGATGATCATGATTACGAATTTAAAAAGAAACATGCGGAAAAGTTCTTAAAAGAAGGTGCAAAATTAAAAGCTTTTGTATTCTTTAAAGGGCGTTCCATCATTTTCAAAGAGCAAGGGCAAATCTTGTTATTGAGATTGGCACAAGATCTTGAAGAATTTGGAAAAGTTGAGCAGATGCCTCAATTAGAAGGCAAACGCATGACCATGTTTATTGCTCCGAAAAAATAAAATTATAAGATGCTGAAATAAGTTCAGCACTATAACAATAATTAAGCGATAATTAATAAACTAGGAGAAGAAAATGCCTAAAATGAAAACAAAATCTAGTGCCAAAAAACGTTTTAAGTTAACGGGCACTGGTAAGATTAAAAGAAAGCACGCTTTTAAAAGCCACATCTTGACAAAGAAGTCTAAAAAGCGTAAACTTTCTTTGACTCATGACACCTTAGTGGATAAGTCAGATGAGGACAATGTTAAAACCATGTTACGTTTAAAGTAACAACGTTTTAACCGGTTAAATCAATTTATAAACCCTGGAGTTAGGCTCAATTAAAGTGTCAATTATTGGCCGCCTACTACAAAAAACAATTAAAATTATGCCAAGATCAGTAAATTCTGTAGCAAAAAGAGCCAGAAGAAAAAAGGTTCTTAAACAAGCAAAAGGTTACTTTGGACGTCGTAAAAACGTTTGGACAGTAGCTAAAAATGCGGTTGACAAAGCGATGCAATACTCGTACAGAGACCGCAGAAACAAAAAGAGAACATTCCGTGCTTTATGGATTACGCGTATTAACGCAGGAGCCAGAGAACATGGATTATCTTATTCTCAATTCATGGGAAAACTAAAAGCTAATGACATTGAACTAAACCGTAAGGTTTTAGCAGATTTAGCGATGAACAACCCTGAGGCCTTTAAAGCCGTAATAGAGAAAGTAAAATAAGGCGTATCGCCTATTGTAAAACATATTATTCGCTTAATAAAGAATCCGATTCGAAAGAGTCGGATTTTTTATTTCAATAAATCCCATTTCATTTTCCAATCATCGTTAAAAATAGCATTACATTGACAACCCTATTGTTTAAGTATGAAATGAACGAATATTTTTGCTTCACACCTAACTTTCTAATAGTCAATATTTAAAATAGATAAATTTACCATAGCTATTATCCCTCTAAAATAGATATTAATTTAAAATTTTAAATTCAAATGATTATGGAAAACAAAATTACAAATTATTGCATTCGAATATTTTTCGTTGCAATGCTTTTTGGAAGTGTTGCTTGTGAAACAGAACCATTACTTGATGCTGACCAAAACGGTTTGAACCTTAGTACCTCAGCAATAGACGGCAAAAAAGACAGAAGTTCTGTTGCTTTTGACTTGACACAAGAATGTAATGTATTTGACAAAACAGATTTATATGCTGGACAGCATATACTCGTTGGAGATGTTACCGTGGTGGTCAATGGAGAGAACTACGAAATTACATACAATATAACAAATAATGGGTATTGCATTACCGAAACCCATTTATCCGTTGTAGAATCACCAGATAAATTCCCTATGAGTGGTGGAGGAAATCCAAAAAATGGCCATTTTGAGTATGGTGATGACAACCTTGATTGTGTTTCAAGTATAACTTATGTTGTACCGAGAGATAAAGGCACCTATATTGCTGCCCATGCTGTAGTTAATTGTAAGTCTACTCAAGATTCAGAAAGTTTGGCCAATGTTAAATTACCTGAAGAATTAGTAACAGTATGTATTGCTCCAAAAGGAACAAATACAGGTGATGACAGTTATTTTGATGTTACAATTAATGAGTCATCACTTGCCGGAGAATACGGTGGTTGGTGCGTTGATTACGATATGTCTATTTCAGCTTTATGCTTAGATTTTGAAGCATACTCATCATACGATGAAAACTTGCCAGGTGGCGTAATTGATATACCTGAAAATCTGGGAGCAGTTAACTGGCTATTAAACCAAGGCTTTATTGGAACAGAAAGTGTAGGAGGTTTCGGAAATTATACTTTAGGTGATATCCAATTAACGATTTGGAAATTACTAGAAGATAATTCATCTCCATCTCCTACTACTGAACCTTACAACGCAGACAGGGTTCAAGAATTAACAGATATGGCCTTACAACAAACCGATTTTGTTCCTGGATGTGATGAATTGATGGTTGTTGTACTAATTCCTTCGCCATTAGAGTCTCAGTCTATGATTATCACTATACCAGTTCCTTGTGATGAAGGTGATTGTGAAGAAACTGCTTGGGCAGATGGTTGTGATTTCCCTGGAAATAACTGGGCAACATATTTCCATTTTCTATATGGATCCTAAACAAAAAGACTAATTTTAAGACAGAAAACCGGTTCACAAGAGCCGGTTTTTTTTATACCCCAAAACAGGTAATAACCAATTTTCTTGAACCACCGTAATTTCTGTGCTCACATAAATATATGCCTTGCCAAATTCCTAAATTAAGTTTACCATTAGTTATGGGGATTTGTAACGAAGCGCCGAGCAATGAACTTTTAATATGGGCTGGCATATCGTCCGAACCCTCATAGGTATGTTTGTAATAAGGTGCATTTTCTGGAACCATTTTATTAAAATGATTTTCAAAATCGGTTCTAACTGTATAATCTGTATTTTCATTTATGGTCAAGCTGGCCGAAGTATGCTTGATAAAAATCTGCATTTGTCCGATTTTAATTTTGTTTAATTCTGGCATGGCCTCCTCAATTTCATCTGATATAAGATGAAACCCTCTTGAAAACGACTTTAACTTAATTTCCTTTTGAAAAAATAACATGTTAATTTTTAGTCAAAAATAATCAAAGTTATTTTGTAATTCTATTACGCAACCATTTTCAACTTGCATCATCTGTTATATAAATGCAATAACTACAATGAAACATCATTTTATAAAAATAATGGTCTGCTTTGTTATGCTTTCTAATTGTTCTTTAGATAATGGAAACAACAATGAAAGTGGAACGATAACTATAGTTTTTTGGCACTTAACTAATACAAGCGGTGGCCTCGCAGGTATTGACGACCAATTTGATTTGGACACAGTTATTTGGTCATTTAATGAAGTGAACGGTACTTTAAGCATTCAAAATAACAACACAAACGACACTAAACAAGATGGTTTCCCGTCTGGCACCTATTCATTTTCCGTTTCTGTAAACAGCGGCATCTATTTTATATATATTGACGGGGCTGAATTTGGTTCGTATTCAATTAGTGATACAGAACTAATAATTGACCAAAATATTACCACTAGTGGCTCTGGAGCCGATGGGTTTGTATATTCTTTTGAAAAAGTAACAAAAGAAGTGGAAATTTAGGTCTTTTGCTTTTTCTTTCTTGCAGCGGGAAACAGAACATTGTTCAAAATTAAACGATATCCTGGTGAAGTGGGGTGCAAATCAAGCTCTGTTTTCGCATCACCTACTCTATGTTGGTAATCTTCTGGATCATGCCCTCCATAGAAGGTGAAAAAACCCTTTCCTTTTATGCCATGAATGTATTTTGCTTCACCATTTGATTTTGTTTCACCCATTATCAACACATTAGATTTTATTTCATCTCTGGTGAAAGATGTTGTCTGCCCCATAAACCCTTTGACCAAAGCCGTATGGTTTTGACATAACATGGTTGGAATTGGATCCCATTTTGCCGAAAATTCCATGAGTGAAAAATAATCTGCCGTTCTTGGAATCATACGTTTTCTTGTCATATCAATTGAAGAAAACTCATAAACCATAGGGCTACGTTCCAAAATAAAATTCGTAAAGGCAAAGGTTTTGCTATAATCAATCTTATTTTGGTACGCCGGATCGCTACCGTCACCATCAAACATAGGTTCGCAAATATCCACATTTACTGCAGATAGAGCAATATCAAAACTGTCGGTTGCACTGCACATGGCAAACATAAAACCGCCACCAATTACATAATCACGTATTTTAATTGCAACTGCCAATTTTTCCTCAGAAACCTTACTGTAACCAAGTTTTTGAGCCAACGCTTCAGCTTCATTTTTTTCTTCAATGTACCAAGAAGCTGCCCGGTATTGAGCATAAAATTTACCAAACTGCCCGGTAAAATCCTCATGATGTAAATGAAGCCAATCAAAAACCAAAAGCCCATCATTCAACACTTCTTCATCGTAAATAGTTTCATAGGGTATCTCAGCATATTGCAAAACCATGGTTACCGCATCATCCCACGGTAATTTTCCACTGGGAGTATATACTGCTATCTTTGGCGCTTTTTCCAGCACAACGGCCTCCATATTTTGACTTGGACTGCTAATTTCCTGAAGGATACCCTCGGCCTTATCATTTGAAATTACTTCAAAAGACACTCCCCTAATTTGGCACTCCCGTTGAATAGCTTCAGTATCTGGTAGTAAAAATGAACCACCTCTGTAATTTAGAAGCCATTTTACCTTAAGCTGTTTACTAAGTGTCCAATAGGTTATTCCGTAAGCTTTGAGGTGATTTTTTTGAGTCTCGGCATCCATTGGCAAAAGAATGTAGGACGCAAAGGATTTAAATCCTAATAAAGTAAATAGAAATATGATGAGTATCCTTTTCAATTGAGGCAAATTTATGAAGCCCCTAGTCCTCCCTTGTTTAAAAATGACTAAGCAACTAAATTCAGCGAAAGATACTCAAAAAATAATTTAACTTAATGTGGTTTAACAGGAGTTTAATTTTAGAATGGTACGTCATTATCGTCTTCATCATTGAACGAGCTTCCAAATGCTTGGTCTGGACTGGCCTTAAAATCATCTGACTTAAACGTATCATCGTTTGCCGCTACATTCATTTTAGAATGGAATTCAAAAGGCGAATCAAAATCATCCAAATTATCAAACTTACCTAAATGCCCAATAAATTTCAAACGGATATTATCCAACCCTCCGTTACGGTGCTTAGCAACGATAAACTCAGCTTGACCCTCGGTTGGTGAGCGTTCTTCGTCATCCCACTCATCAATTTTATAGTATTCTGGTCTGTAAATAAAGCTCACAATATCGGCATCTTGTTCAATAGCACCAGATTCACGCAAATCAGATAACAATGGACGTTTACTACCACCGCGAGTTTCTACCGCACGCGACAACTGCGAAAGCGCAATAACAGGAACGTTTAGTTCCTTTGCCAATGCTTTTAAGTTTCTTGAAATCATAGAAATTTCTTGCTCACGATTTCCTCCATGGCTACTGCCACCGGTCATCAATTGCAAGTAATCAATCATAATCAACTTAATACCATGTTGTGACGACAAACGACGCGCTTTTGCTCTTAAATCGAAAATGGAAAGTGACGGCGTATCATCTATAAACAAAGGTGCCCGTTCAAGACCTTTAACTTTTACATTAAGCTGTTCCCATTCATGCTTTTCAAGTTTTCCTGTCCTTAATTTTTCAGAAGACAACCCTGTTTCACTTGAAATCAAACGGGTAATTAATTGTACCGAAGCCATCTCCAAAGAAAAGAAAGCTACCGGTATATTTTGATCTACGGCTATATTTCGTGCCATTGAAAGCGTCAAAGCCGTTTTACCCATACCGGGACGTGCCGCAACAATAATTAAATCGGATGGTTGCCAACCTGAAGTTAATTTATCCAGTTTGTTAAATCCTGTTGGAATACCACTAAGTCCTTCTTTATTTGAGATTTCCTCAATTTTCTTTTTGGCCTGAATTACTAAATCCTGTGCAGTTTCGCTAGACTTTTTTATGTTTCCTTGGGTAACTTCATAGAGCTTAGCCTCTGCTTTGTCTAACAAATCGAAAACATCCTTGGTTTCGTCGTAAGAGTCTTCAATTATTTCATTTGAAATTTTAATCAAACTTCGTTGAATAAATTTTTGAAGAATAATGCGGGCATGAAATTCTATATGCGCTGAAGAAGATACTTTTTGTGTAAGCGAAATAAGGTAAAAATCGCCTCCAACAAGTTCTAATTTGGCATTCTTTTTCAACTGCGCCGAAACGGTTAACAAGTCTACGGGCTCACTATTTTCAAATAATTGGAAAATTGCCTCAAATATATGCTGATGTGCTTCTTTATAGAAAGCATCTGGGCTTAAAATGTCAATTACTTCATCAACACCTTTCTTATCAATCATCATGGCTCCCAACACAACCTCTTCTAAATCAAGAGCTTGTGGCGGCATCTTTCCTTTTTCTAGACTAATTAGGGTACTTTTATCGACTTTATATCCTTGGAGCTGGTTGGGTTGTTTCATAACTACGAAAGTAAATAAAAAGAAACGTTTTTGGAGGTTTCTCGTGGTTTTGATTGTTCACAAACAGTTAACAAATTAACTGTTAATAACTTAAAAATATTGTGAATAGGCATAAAAAATCCGAAGCCTAAAACTTCGGATTTATCAATTGTTATGATTTTCAAAAAATTAGTCTTTAAAAACGCCCATATTCGCATATTTTTCCATGCGTTGGCCTACCAAATCTTTTGGTGATAAGTTTTTAAGTTCCTCATAATTTCTCACAATAGCATCGCTCACTAACTTAAAAGTCTTTTCCCTATCCCTGTGTGCCCCACCAAGCGGCTCTTTTATAATTCCGTCAACCAATTTAAGCTTTTTCATATCAGCTGCGGTTAATTTTAAAGCTTCTGCTGCCTGTTCCTTATATTCCCAACTGCGCCATAAAATTGATGAGCAAGACTCTGGCGAAATTACAGAATACCATGTATTTTCCAACATTAAAACACGATCGCCCACACCAATTCCCAATGCACCTCCAGAAGCGCCTTCGCCTATAACCACGGTAATAATTGGCACTTTCAACCTTGTCATTTCCAAAATATTTCTGGCAATAGCTTCGCCCTGACCTCTTTCTTCTGCCTCTAACCCTGGATATGCACCGGGAGTATCAAGTAGGGTTACGATAGGGATACCAAATTTTTCGGCGGACTTCATTAATCGAAGTGCCTTTCTATACCCTTCTGGATTTGCCATACCAAAATTTCTGTATTGTCTGGTCTTTGTATTGTAACCTTTTTGTTGCCCAATAAACATAAAACTTTGGTCGCCAATTTTACCTAAACCGCCTATCATGGCTTTGTCGTCCTTAAAACTTCTGTCGCCATGCAATTCCAAAAAAGTGTCTCCACAAATGGCCCGAACGTGGTCCATGGTATAAGGCCTATCTGGGTGCCGTGACAATTGTACACGTTGCCATGCAGATAAATTCTTGTAAATATCCTTTTGCGCCGCTGCTAATTTTTTTTCAATCTGTTTACAGGTTTCGGTAACATCTACTTCACTTTCCTCACCAATCACTTTACACTTTTGAAGTTGCTCTTCTAGTTCTTTTATGGGGAGTTCAAATTCTAAATATTCCATAAGAATTTTGTTTTGGCTTTTAAAATTAGTTAGTTCACAAAATTACATATTTTATTTTGTTTTGAAATTAGAAACAATCCTAAATAGAGAATTTATTGCGATACAGTTTCTGAAATAGAAAATACAAATGCTTGTCCTTTAGAAACGATTGGCTTTGAGCCTTGTTCTGTTTTTCAAGTACGCGTTTAACAATACTACACTTAAAATTATAGCTGCCCCATAGTAGAATGTTGTGCTCATTTTTTCTTTTTCCGGGAACAATAAAACAGCCAAAATTATACCGTAAAGTGGCTCTAAATTATAGGTTAGCACAACCGTATACGGACTAATGACTTTCATAATGTAAACCGCAGCAATAAATGCATAGGCCGTACAAACTGAAGCTAAAATGAATAAATATATGAAATCTGACGTAGAAAGTTTAAAATAGTCATGTGAAAATCCTTCGCCATAACATAATATGTAAAGTGAAATGAACCCCACTCCACTTAAAAATTCATAGAATGAAATAACCGTTGCCGAATGTCTTTTTAAAAAACTTCCGTTTAAAACGGCAAACAAGGATGAAAAAAAAGCTGATGAAACTCCTAAAATTATTCCGGTTAAATACTGAACTTCACTTTGGGTAATTATAAAAACACCCAAAATTACAAGAATGCCAAACAGAATTTCGTACCAAACAATCCGCCTTTTAAAAACAACTGGCTCAATGATTGACGCAAAAAAAGCACCTGTTGAAAACATGGCAAGTGTCATAGAAACGTTAGATTCGTCTATAGCCCCAAAAAAAGTAATCCAATGCAACGCTATAATGACGCCGGCAATTGCAAACCTTAAAATAGATTTTGGGCTAATCTTCAATTTAACTTTCGTGACTCTTATGAAAACAAACATCAATATAGAAGCAATGACCATTCTGTACCAGACCAAAGACACGGCCTTGATGGTTATCAACTCACCTAAAATAGCAGTAAAACCAGCTATAAAAACTAAAAAATGAAGGTGTAAATAATTTTTAAACTTAACGCTTGGCATTATAAAGGAGGTAAGCCGCTAAAATACCAAAAATGAAGTTAGGAAACCACACCGCAACTATAGGGGAAAAATCAGATTGCTCTGCCATAACACCAAAAATCTTGTCGAAAAAAACGAAAACCATGGCGATACAAATTCCAACGGCCAGATTTACGCCCATACCCCCTCTTCTTTTTATTGAAGAAACGGCTACTGCAATAATTGTTAGAATGAAAACCGAAACAGGCAAACTCCATTTTCTAAACAAAACCAACTTAAACCGACCAACATTTGAAGAACCTCGAGCTTCTTCCTTGGCGATAAATTGTTTCAAATCTCCATACATTTTGGTTTCTGCTGCATAAATAACCGGGATTAAATCATCTACATCAAATTCAAATAAGGTGTCTTTTTGCCGTATAATTTCCAGTTCATCTTCGTTAGCGCCCACATCTCTTTTTACATAGTTTGTTAGCCTGTACAAAGTATCTTCCTCAATATATTTTATGCTGCTTGCTGATATTTTATACTCGAGTTTGTTTCCGTCAAAATGCTCTAAGGTGAAGTTGCTACCAGTGTTATTTTTTACATCGAACCTGCTGACATAAATAATTTCATTGTCGTTAATTTGCCTGAACACATCGGTATTTTCAGTGGCACTCCTTCCACTCTTAAAGTACTTATATGTGAAATCATTAAAACCCTCACTAGCCTTAGGCGCCAGATATAGACCTAAAACTATGGCTAATATACCCACTATTGAAGCCCCTATCATATAAGGTCTTAAAAACCGCGTAAAGGATACACCAGAGCTCAAAAAGGCTATAACCTCAGTATTATTGGCCAATTTTGAAGTGAACCAAATAACGGATAAAAACAAAAACAATGGAAACAATAAATGAGCAAAATATATTGTAAAATCCAAAAAATAAAGCAGTACTTCATTTATCGGTACTTCATTTTCAAGGATTTTACCAATTTTTTCCGCAAGATGCACTGTAATACCGATAGGAATAAATAGCAGCAACATCATAAAAAATGTAAACAAATAGCGCTTTAGTATGTACCAATCTAAAATTTTCACTATAACCTATTACTCATTTGTTTTACCATTTTTTCTTTCCACGGTTTGAAATCTCCTGCTAATATATGTTTTCTCGCCTCGCGAACCAACCACAAATAAAATCCTAAATTGTGTATGGTGGCTATTTGTGCACCCAAACGTTCATTTACCGTAAATAAATGACGTAAATACGCTTTGGAATAATCAGTATCAACAAAAGTAATGCCCATTTCATCAACTGGTGAAAAATCTTCTGCCCACTTTAAATTTTTAATATTTATGGTACCATTTGCCGTGAACAACATGCCGTTTCTGGCATTTCGGGTTGGCATAACGCAATCAAACATATCTACCCCTAACGCAATATTTTCTAAAATATTTATTGGTGTACCCACTCCCATTAAATATCTGGGCTTATCCTCGGGTAAAATAGAACATACCACATCGGTCATAGCGTACATTTCTTCTGCAGGTTCCCCAACAGACAAACCACCAATAGCATTTCCAGCGGCTCCTGCATTTGCAATATATTCAGCCGATTGAATGCGTAAATCTTTGTAGGTACTGCCCTGAACAATTGGGAAAAAAGCCTGATTGTAATCGTATTTCAACGGTGTTTTTTCTAAGTGATTGATGCACCTATCCAACCAACGGTGCGTCATGTGCATGGAACGCTTGGCATAATTATAATCGCAAGGGTAAGGTGTACATTCATCAAAAGCCATAATGATATCTGCCCCTATGGAACGCTGAATTTCCATGACATTTTCTGGAGTGAATACATGGTAGCTTCCATCTATATGCGATTTAAACTTAACCCCTTCTTCCTTAATTTTTCTGTTTGCCGAAAGTGAGTAAACTTGATATCCGCCAGAATCGGTTAAAATATTTCTATCCCAATTCATGAATTTATGAAGTCCCCCAGCCTTTTCGATAATATCGGTTTGTGGACGCAAATAAAGGTGATACGTATTCCCTAAAATGATATCAGGATTTATATCGTTTTTTAGTTCGCGCTGATGAACTCCCTTAACCGATGCCACAGTACCAACCGGCATAAATATGGGTGTTTCAATAGCACCATGGTCGGTCATTATGGTACCTGCTCTTGCTTCACTTTGGGCGTCTTTTGCGTGTAATTCAAATTTCATATTTCTCACAACTTGGAGGGCAAAGATAAATAACTGAAAAATGATAGCTACTTTAATGAAAAGAAAATAATAAACGTTTGGCAACGTTTTTGATATTATAATCCAAATCTTAAAACGAACATTATGAGAAATTCAAAAAACTTAAATGGCAATGGAAAATCTAAAGTTGTCAAGGTTAAAAATCTATTCTTTTTTTTAGTACTGGTTACATTAATTCCATCAACAATTTCTGCACAAACAGCACAAGGCATTGGCTTTAAAGGCGGCTTAAACTACAATGCTAACGGAGATTATTTTGAATCTATTAGTGCAAATTCAAAAACCCCAGACCGTAACGTTGGGTATCATTTGGGACTTTTCGGAAAAATTGGCAAAGACTTTTATTTAAGACCTGAATTGCTTTATACAAGCACTAAAAGTAATTATGACAACGACACTTTTAAAATGCAAAAATTAGATGCTCCTGTACTTGTTGGAGCTAAGATTTTGGGACCATTAAGTGTTTTTGGAGGGCCTGCTTTTCAATACATATTAGATACAGAGTTTGATGGCATTGCGATTAATGATGTGAAAAACGATTTTACGGTAGGCTTAAATTTCGGTATCGGATTGAACTTCAACAAACTAGGTATCGACTTGAGGTACGAGCGCGGCTTTAATGACAATGAAGCTACTTTCATCAATAGTAATTTAACGGTAAACGACAGATTGGACACTCGACCAGACCAATTAATTTTGAGTTTGTCCATCATCCTTTAAAGAGACATAAAAAGAAAAACCCCGCAGATGCGAGGTTTTTTTGTTTTATAAAAATAGGGTTTGGTTACTTCGAGGCTGTTTCCTCAGGATCTAAATAGTTGGCAATGCCATTTTTGCCAATATCGTTGGTAGGGTCGCCGTCGCCATTAATGTCCTCATCAATAGTTGGTACACCGTCTCCGTCATCATCATCATCTAAATAATTTGGTAAACTATCACCATCCGTATCGTCGTCAGCGGTAGTGAAATCAGCAGAAAGTAATTCTCCATTTTTATTTAAATCTTCTAAATATGAGGGAATACCATCCCCATCATGGTCATTTTGAAAAGTTTGATAAAGCTCAAACTTAAAACAAATAGGCGAATAAGCGGGGATGCCTGTTCTAGATTGATAAAAATAGGCCAGCCCGGAGGGCAAAAACAATACGCCGACGCCTGGATTTACATAATCAACCGTGCCGTCATTTTTAATGATATAGCTTTCGGAAGTATTAAAGAAAGGCATTGCTTTACCCCATCCACTTATCAAACTTTTATTTGGAATGCCAGGAGCCAAATCGGAAACCACTGGCAATAAAGCTGAATCAAAAACAGCATCGTCCAAGGTAAACCCTTCATAAATGAAGCGTATATCATCAGCAAAAGTCGGGGCCGTACCCCCTCCTTGATTTAAGGTTAAAATAAAATATTCATAATCTGTATCTTCATAAACCGTTGTTTTTGGTTGGCCAACGGCATTAATCAATAAAGAATCTGCATCACTGGAAATAACTTCATCGGTAATTTTCGTGATTATTAAATCGGCAATCTTTGGGTTTGAATTTCCAACAAATGCACTTTTATTGTAATAATGGGCCTTTAAATATTTATCCAAAGAATCCATATCGGCAGCTTGCTGTTCGTCCCGATCCCTTACCTCAATTTCAACAACATCAAAACCATCATCCTCTTTTTTACAGCTTACAAAGCCCAGAATCAACCCGATAAAAAGGAGACAAAATTTATTTATTTTCATTTTTAAGCAATTAATTTTCCTCATGTAGATTTTGTTCAAATGCGTTTCAAAATTCTAGAAACACCATTTCATTTTAGGAATCTTTATTATTCCTTATTTTTGAGGTCGCAAGATACAATTTAATTACAATCTTGCGCAAAAACATTAACGTAGTTTTATTAATAATTGTATGCGAATAGACAAGTATTTATGGTGTACCAGATATTACAAAACCAGAAGTATTGCCACCACGGCTTGTATAAAAGGACAGGTTAAAGTAAACAATGATGTTGCAAAACCCAGCAGGGAGGTTTACCCAACCGATGTTATTGAATTGCGAAAAGACCAGATAAATTATAAACTCACGGTAAATGATATTCCAGAAAGCAGAGTTGGGGCGAAGCTTGTTGATATTTATAGAACAGATAACACACCCAAAGAGCAATTTGAAGCTAGAGAACTTTTAAAATATTCTAAGGATTATTACCGAAAAAAAGGCACGGGCAGACCCACCAAAAAAGATAGACGAGATATTGATGATTATACTGAGGAAAATTGGTAATTTTATAACTTAATTTTTACACAAAACACATGACCGTAAGTAACAACGTTATTCTAACACATACAGAAATCAATAACAAAATTAGACGGATTGCTTTCCAGATATACGAGACCAACGTTAATGAAAAAGAAGTAATACTCGCTGGTATTGACAAAAACGGCTATGTATTTGCAAAAAAATTGAAAACAGTGCTTCAAAAAATATCAGATATAAACCCAATACTCTGCAAGGTGAGCATAGACAAAAAAAATCCGTGGCATGATGTAAAAACTTCAATTCCGGAAGAAGACTACAAAAATAAATCTGTGGTGTTGGTTGATGATGTATTGAGTTCGGGGACAACGTTGATTTACGGAGTGAAGCATTTTTTAAACGTGCCTTTAAAACAATTCAAAACAGCCGTTTTAGTGAATAGAAACCACAAAAAATATCCAGTAAAAGCCGATTTTAAAGGTATTTCTTTGTCGACTTCGCTACACGAACATGTTGATGTAATATTAGAAGGAAAAGATTATAAAGCCATTTTAGAATAGCTTCAAAATAATATCTTCAACAACTTCATCTTTCGATTTGTTATCAATGTTTATGTGTATTTGAGCTCTGTTATAAAACTGTATGCGCTCAAATAGATGCTTACCAATAAACTCGGTCATTTCTTCTTCAGTCTCAATATGGGAAATTAGAGGGCGAGTTGCTTTCTTTAACATCAACTTATCAACGAGCGTTTTCAAAGATGCTTTTAGGTATATGCTCTTAACATGCTCGGTATCCAATATTAAATCCATGTTGCCACTGTAACAAGGTGTACCGCCACCAACTGCCAATATGATGTTTTCATTGGATTTTAGCAACTCCTTTAAGTATAAAGCCTCTTGTTTTCTGAAATAAACCTCACCCTTTTTCTTAAAAATTTCACTTACCGTTCCATTTTCCTTTTCTTCAATAAAATGGTCCAAATCAACAAAACGATAATTCAATTTGTTGGCCAACATTTCCCCTATGGTAGACTTACCAGAAGCCATATACCCTATTAGTATAATGATCATTTAATTGTTATAAATTGATTATTAAAAACATACCCATTTACTGGGGCAAAAAAACGAAAATTTATTCAAAAAAAGCCTTGTTTAATTAAAAATAGGTTTTATATTTGCACCCGCTAACGGGAGTACGATAGCACAATTAATGACCTGGTAGCTCAGTTGGTAGAGCATCTCCCTTTTAAGGAGAGGGTCCTGGGTTCGAGCCCCAGCCCGGTCACAAAAAAGTTAAGCAAAATTGCTTAACTTTTTTTATTTTAGAGCACAATTTAAAGCGCACGTGGCGGAATTGGTAGACGCGCTGGCTTGAGGGGCCAGTATCCGTTTAGGATGTGGAAGTTCGAATCTTCTCGTGCGCACTTTACCTCGATTATTTCTACTCCTTTTTTGTTGAAAAACTTCCTGAATAAAGAACCATGAAAATCTTTATTTTTCTAAATTTTATTGATTTTTCGATAATTATATTTATTTTTGTTTAACTTAAATACAATATTGATGAACAATATTAAAGTTAATTTTAGTATCAAAGATTTAGAAAATCTTACTGGAATTAAAGCGCACACCATTCGCATTTGGGAAAAGCGTTATAATCTTCTTGAGCCAAACAGGACAGATACAAACATCCGTAGCTATAATTTAAATAGCTTTCAAAAGCTGTTGAACATATCATATTTAAACAACAATGGGCTCAAAATTTCTAAAATTGCTGATTTAAAAGAAGATGAAATTCCCGTTAAGGTCAGAGAAATTGCCTCTAGAGCCAAAGTTGAAGACCATGCCATAAACGCACTTAAAATGGCTATGATAAATTTCGACCAAGTTTTATTCTATAGCACATATAACAACCTTTTGGAGAATAAAACATTTAGTGAAATTTTCTATTCGGTTTTTCTTCCTTTGCTTAATGAAATTGGCCTTTTATGGCAAACGGGTACGATTACACCGGCCCATGAGCACTTTCTATCAGTTCACATTAAACAAAAAATTCTTCTAAATATAGAGCGGCTTCAGATTTTAGAGCCTAGGCCAGCTTCTAAGACATTCGTGTTGTTTTTACCTGAAAATGAAATACACGACATAGGCCTGTTGTTCATTAATTACCAGTTGCGCAGCAAGGGCTATCATACTATTTTCTTAGGAGAAAGTGTACCTATGCAAAGCTTGACAGATTTACATGAATTTTTTGATGACATCACTTTCATTTCCTATTTTACAGTTTATCCTGAAACAAATGATATCAAAACTTACATTGATGAGTTTAGCGACTTACTGCTTAAAAAGGGCAATACCAACTTTTTGGTTTTAGGAAAAAAACTTGCAGATGTTAACTTCACCGATGCTCCTAAAAATGTGCAAATATTTAATTCCATTGAAAATCTGGTAAAAACACTCTGATTATTTCTTTTTGTTTAACTTTTTATTATATTTGTTAGACATTATGAAAACAACAGTCAATATAATCGGTTCAGGTTTTTCTTCTTTGGCGGCTTCATGCTATTTAGCGCAAGTGGGTTTCGATGTGACCATTTTTGAAAAAAACAAAACCATTGGTGGACGTGCCAGACAGTTAAAAAAAGAAGGCTTTACTTTTGACATTGGCCCAACGTGGTATTGGATGCCAGATGTTTTTGAACGCTTTTTTTCTGACTTTGGAAAAAAACCTTCCGACTACTACACTCTTGAAAAGCTAAATCCAGCCTACAGTGTTTATTTCGGGAAAAATGATTTCATCACCATTGAAGACACTTTAGAAAAAATTGAAAAAGCTTTTGAAAAGGAAGAACCGGGTAGTTCTAAAAAACTGAGAAAATTCATTAATGAAGCCAAGAGCAATTACAACATTGCCATTAAAGATTTGGTCTATAATCCAGGTGTTTCACCTTTAGAACTGATAACACCTGCGACAATAAAGAAAATAAATCAATTTTTTAGCACCATCAAACAGGATGTTCGCAAGACATTCAAAAATGAAAGGTTGATTCAAATATTAGAATTTCCTGTTTTATTTTTAGGTGCAAAACCCAGTGATACACCTTCTTTTTACAGCTTTATGAACTATGCCGACTTTGGTTTAGGAACTTTTCACCCGAAAAAAGGCATGTATCAAGTTATATTGGCTTTAGAAAAATTGGCCAAAGAACTTGGAGTAACCATTAAAACAGGAGCCAACATTGAAAAAATCATGGTTGAAAACGGTGAAGCCAAAGGGTTGGTTTCGAATGGTGAAACGTTTTATTCAGATATCGTAGTTAGTGGTGCCGACTACCACCATACCGAAAGTCTTCTTGAGAAACCCTTCAGGCAATACTCAGAAAGCTATTGGAGAAAAAAAACTTTTGCACCATCGTCGTTGCTATTCTATGTTGGTTTTGATAAAAAACTTAAAAATGTAAATCACCACACTTTATTTTTCGATGTAGATTTTGATGTACATGCCGAAGCGATTTATGACAATCCTAAATGGCCCAAAAACCCCTTATTTTATGCTAGTTTCCCAAGCATGACGGATGATAGTGCAGCACCAAAAGGTAATGAAGCGGGTATTTTTTTAATTCCACTTGCTCCTGGCTTAGAGGACACCAATGAATTGAGGGAAAAGTATTTTGAAAAAATTATAACACGTTTTGAAGACCTAACATCACAAAATGTAAGAGACCATATCATTTTCAAAGAAAGTTTTTGTATCAACGACTTTATTAAAGATTACAACTCCTACCGTGGTAATGCTTACGGCATGGCCAACACGTTGATGCAAACTGCCTTTTTACGCCCGAAGTTGAAAAGCAAAAAAGCTGGAAATTTATTTTTTACAGGACAATTAACGGTACCTGGCCCAGGTGTTCCACCATCCTTAATTTCAGGAAAATTAGTAGCTGATTTAGTAATTAAACATCATCCCATTTTAGTATGAAGGCATTATTCGACACAGTATCATACAACAGTAGTAAGTTGGTGACCAAAACATATAGCACGTCCTTTTCTTTGGCTACAAAAATGCTTTATAAATCCATCAGAAATGATATATACAACATTTATGGCTTTGTACGTTTCGCCGATGAAATTGTAGACTCATTTCACGGCTATGACAAAGAATTCCTATTCAACAGGTTTTCAGATGATTTAGAGTTGGCCTTAAAAAATAAAATAAGCCTCAACCCGATATTGAATGCTTTTCAGCATACATTCCACCAGTATAACATTGACAAATCTTTGGTTGATGCATTTATGGACAGCATGCGATTGGATTTACACAAAACAAAATATCTAAACGAAGAGGAGTTTAAGGCATACATATATGGCTCTGCCGATGTGGTTGGTCTTATGTGCTTGAAAGTGTTTGTGAAAGGGGACATAAAAAAATATAATGAACTTAAAGATACCGCTATGGCTTTGGGTTCCGCTTTCCAAAAAGTGAACTTCCTTCGCGATTTAAAAGCCGATTTTGAAGGATTAGACCGAACATATTTCCCAAATACCGATTTGAAAAACTTAGATGAATCCTCAAAACAAGATATTATAAATGATATTGAGACTGATTTTGAAAAAGGCTTGTGCGGCATAAAAAAACTTCCCATTGAAGCCAAGTTTGGAGTTTTTATGGCCTACAGATATTACAGGCAGCTATTGAAAAAGCTCAAAAAAACCCCTGCCTTAAAGATAAAAGATTCCAGAATACGTGTTTCCAATCCAAAAAAAATAGAGCTTTTAATGCGCAGTTATGTGAAATATCAATTAAATTTAATGTAAATTATAAGCATGCATACTTTATTCTGGATATTAATTTTTTTAGCTACCTATTGCCTTATGGAATTTATGGCATGGTTTACGCACAAATACATTATGCACGGCTTTTTATGGAGCTTGCATAAAGACCACCATAATAAAGACCATGACAGTTGGTTTGAACGTAACGATGCCTTTTTCATCTTTTATGCGGTGGTAAGCATTGTCTTTTTTCTACTTTGGAAATACACCTCATTTTGGGCAGGTTTACCCATAGGATTGGGCATTTTCGCCTATGGTGTTTCTTATTTTATTGTGCATGATATTTTCATCCACCAACGTTTTAAAATGTTCAGAAATGCCAATAATTGGTATGCCAAAGGAGTTAGACGGGCGCACAAAATTCACCACAAACACTTGGGCAAAGAAGATGGCGAGTGCTTTGGAATGCTTTTCGTTCCTTTTAAATATTTCAATAAACAGTAATTTTTAATGGCTAAAAATACCCATTTCGATTATATCATTATTGGAAATGGATTGGCAGGTTTACAATTGGCCTTAAAAATGAGTGAAGATCATTTTTTCAATGACAAACAAATTGCATTAATAGACCCCTCTGAAAAAAAGGAAAACGACAAAACTTGGAGCTTTTGGGAAACAGGGCAATCTCAATGGGATAACTTGGCTTACAAATCATGGGGAAAAGCCTCTGTAATAACCTCAAAAAAGGAAATTTCTCTAGATTTTTATCCATATAGCTACAAAACTCTTCGTGCGATTGATTTTTATTCATATGCCAAAACCCAACTAAGAAAACGTGTGAACTTCCACTTTTTTACAGATAAGGTTAAAGACGTTGAAGAGCTTAAAACAGTTACTATAACTACGCAAAATAACACCTATTCTGCCTCACATGTTTTTGATAGCCGAATAACTGAAAATTATTCACCAAAATCAAAAACCGCCATTTCAATAACCCAACATTTTAAAGGTTGGATTATAAAAACGGAAAATGATTGTTTTGATGATTCGTCTTTCACTATGATGGATTATAGGTTAAAAGATAAAAACCAAACCACGTTTACTTATGTCTTGCCATTTTCAAAAACTGAAGCTTTGGTTGAATTCACCTATTTTACTGAACAAATTGTATCAGATGAAACATATGATTCATTCATAAAAACGTACATTAATGACTTTTTAAAAATTGACAACTATTCAATTATTGAAACTGAAGTTGGCAATATTCCCATGACGAGTTTTCCTTTTGAAAAGTCAAACTCAAAAAACATTACAAAAATTGGCACCGCAGGAGGATGGGTAAAAGGTTCTACAGGGTATTCATTTAAACACACCGAAAAGAAAGTGGCCAAAATTGTAGAAAATTTGAAGTATAACAGGCTACCTTCTAAAGACTTATTTAAAAAGCGTTTTAAATTTTACGACAAAGTTTTTCTAAAAGTTTTAAAGGACGAAAACAATAAAGGCGAATGGCTATTTCAACAGTTTTACAAAAAAAATGCTATACAAAGTATATTTCGATTTTTAGATGAAGAATCTACTTTTATTGAAGAACTAAAAATCATGAAATCTCTATTATCTTGGAGCTTTATAAAGGCCTTTTTTAAAACCTTATAAACTTATACAAAAAAAAAGCTCCCTGTGCAGGAGCTTTTTATATTTATTTTATTCTTCTTCGTCCGCAGGACTCTTGCTGCCTTCCTCAAGAGCATCCAGCATATTATGCTGTTGCAGTAAGTTGTACCATTGCAATACTTTTTTAATATCGCTGGCATAAACCCTATCTTCATCGTATTCCGGTAATACTTCAAAAAAGTATTCTTCCAACTTGTCTTTACTGTCTTTAGGTTTCACACTGGTGGGCTGCCCATTTTCCTTTTCTTTAATTTTTTCCAAAACTTGTCTCAGGGGCACCTCTTCGGTTAAGGTGTAAATAGCAATTTCACTTAAAACACTTACGTTGTTTTGAACGCTTACTGAAATTCGTTTGCCATCAATTAGTGATTCAGCAACAAATCCGCCACGTGTTTGTGTTATTAACTTAAATAAACCAGGTTTTCCTGAAATTGAAATTACTCGATCTAAACTCATAAATATTTTTTTTTGAAAGCGGCAAATATCACCTGTTTCATGGTGTTCTGCAAATATTATCGTTTCTTTTTTTGGGCTGGAAAACGCATTCTGTAGTCCACGCTAATTTTTCCTTTTGAAATATTGCTAAGCCTTCCTTTTATTAGACGTTTTTTAAAACTTGACAATTTATCAGTAAATAATACACCTTCAATATGGTCGTATTCATGTTGAACTACTCTAGCCACTAAACCAGTAAATGTTTCCTTTTGCTGATTAAAATTTTCATCTAGATATTCAATAGTAACTACTGGTTTTCTAAAAACATCCTCTCTAACATCCGGAATACTCAAACAGCCTTCGTTAAACGCCCACTCGTCCCCTTCTTCTTCAACTATTTTAGCATTTATAAAAACCCTTTTAAAATCCTTTAAAGCTTCCTGCACTTCTTTGCTTAAATCTTCATCTTCAGAAAAAGGCGCGGTATCGACCAAAAACAACCTTATTGGCAAACCAATTTGTGGTGCAGCCAAACCAACACCAAAGGCATTGTACATGGTTTCGAACATATTTTCAATAAGTTCATCTAGGTTTGGGTAATCTTTGCTAATATCTTCACCGACCTTTTTTAAAACAGGGTCTCCGTAGGCTACTATGGGTAAAATCATTGTTTATTTCTTAGAAATGCAAAAATACAACTCTTATTATTTATCAATCGTATTTAACAAAAATTTATTCTATCGGAATTGAATTGCTATTTAGCGTACAAGTAGCTTTGCAATATTAGGGTTGCACTAATCTCATCAACAAGCGCCTTGTTTTTGCGTTGGTTCTTTTTCAGTCCGCTATCAATCATGGTCTGAAATGCCATTTTTGATGTAAAACGTTCGTCAACCCGCTTGGTAGGTATATTTGGAAATTCATTTTCCAACTTTAAAATAAAAGATTTTATATAAAGCTCACTTTCTGACGCTGTATTGTCCATTTGTTTCGGCTCTCCAATCAGAAACAACTCAACGGCTTCCTTCCCAATATATTCCTTTAAAAAGCCTAAAAGTTCATTGGTGTTAACCGTTGTTAACCCTGATGCTATTATTTGCAATTCATCGGTTACAGCTATACCTGTTCTTTTTGTACCAAAATCTAATGCTAAAATGCGCGCCATATCTTGTTTTTGCAAAAGTAAGATATATACCAAATAAAAAAAAGCTGTCTTTACGGACAGCCTTCTTTCACAAAAAAATTTAACCTTAAATATTAATATATTTGAATTTGAACTTTGCTTTTAAGCTTTAACAGCTTTATTCATTTTAGGGAATAAAATATCAATATTACCCTCTTTTCTTTTTAAGTTTAAATAGATTCTAATATCACTGTTAGCACGAGCCATTTCTTCTTTCATCTCAGCTGGACTAATCAATAAAGAATCACTTTCTTTAACAGGAGCAACTTCTACATTAACCTTCTCAGTATTGTTAACCGAAATTGTATTAGTAGTTTCAGCAGTAACAGCTTTTTCATTAGTTTGAGCACTAGCAAAAGAAACTGTTAGTAAGAAAGCTAATAATATGTAGAAATTTGTTTTCATCTGTTTATCGTTGTTTGATGATTCAAAGATATATCCAGGTGAAGGCTATCACACAAAAAATTAGTTGTAAGCCTAGTATTTTCGATTATAAGAGAAGCTACTTGTTTTCATCGATGAATAGTTTAAAAACATATTTAATCGACGAAAAACATCTTTTTAAGCATTTCATCCCAATCTCCTCTAGACAAAAAGACAAAATACATCATTCTGCCCCTAAAAAACAGCCTTCAAAAATGGATATTATTATGCCTATTTCATTCCCTTTTTAAATGATACCTATTATATTTGCGAAAAATTAAATATCAATGACAGAATTACAGAAAATTATAGAGAAAGCTTGGGATAATAGAGACCTGCTAAAAGAAGAAACCACAACCACAGCCATAAGAAAAGTAATTGATTTATTGGATAAAGGCGAATTGAGGGTTGCCGAACCTACCAAAGACGGTTGGCAGGTTAACGAATGGGTGAAAAAAGGTGTTGTATTATACTTCCCTATCCAAAAAATGGAAACCATTGAAGCAGGCCCTTTAGAATTCCATGATAAAATTCCTTTAAAAAGAGGATATGCCGAAAAAGGTATTCGTGTGGTTCCACATGCAGTTGCCAGACATGGTGCATACATTTCTCCAGGTACTATTTTAATGCCGAGTTATGTTAATATTGGTGCTTACGTTGATGAAGGAACTATGGTTGATACTTGGGCTACCGTTGGAAGCTGTGCGCAAGTAGGCAAAAATGTACATCTTTCTGGAGGTGTTGGTATTGGTGGGGTTTTAGAGCCTTTGCAGGCTGCTCCTGTAATTATTGAAGACAATTGCTTTATTGGAAGTCGCTGTATTGTAGTTGAAGGTGTACGAGTTGAGACAGAAGCTGTTTTGGGTGCTGGTGTTGTATTGACCATGAGTACAAAAATAATTGATGTAACTGGTGATAAACCTGTAGAATATAGAGGTATAGTTCCTGCGCGTTCAGTGGTTATTCCTGGTAGTTACACCAAAAAATTCGCGGCCGGAGATTATCAAGTGCCATGTGCCTTAATTATTGGTAAACGTAAAGAAAGCACCAATAAAAAAACATCTCTTAACGATGCACTTCGTGAGCATGATGTGGCTGTGTAACGTTATATTTTAGATTCCAAAAAATTAAATTCCAATCTCCAAATATTTACTTTGGAAATTGGATTTTTTTTATTGTAGCTTTAAGAACCTTATGAAGATATTAGTTATACAACAAAAAATGATTGGGGATGTACTTACAAGCAGCATTCTCTTTGAGGCACTTCGCCTAAAATTCCCAAAAGCTCAATTAGATTATTTAATCAATGAGCACACGTTTCCTGTTGTAAAAAACAATCCATTTATTGACAATTTTATCTTTTTCACCAAAGAAGCCGAAGCTAGCAAGAAAAATCTTTTAAAGTTGGCAACATCTATAAAAAAACAAAAATATGATGTTGTCATTGATGTATATTCAAAACTTTCGAGCAATATTTTAACTTATTTCTCGAAGGCAAAAATCAAAATTTCATATCATAAACCTTATTCAACATCATTCTACACCCATAACATAAAAAGGAAAACAGTTACAGATAATTTAAACGGGCTAGCTATAGAGAATAGGTTACAATTATTGAAACCTCTGGGAATTGAAGCTTCAAATTTAAAACCTAAGATTTACCTATCTGACGATGAAATTAAGGGAAGCAAACAATTTTTAATTGATAATGGTTTAAACCTTAAGAAACCCATTTTAATGGTTAGTGTTTTAGGGAGTGGTGAGAACAAAACGTATCCGCTTCCGTTCATGGCTAAAGTTATTGACACCATTTATAACCAAACTAACGGACAGATTTTATTCAATTATATACCCGAGCAGAAAGACCAAGCAACAGAAATATTCAACCTTTGTAACGAAAAAACTAAATCGGCAATTTTCTTAGATGTTTTCGGTAAAAGTTTAAGAGAATTTCTTGCCATTACACACCATTGCAGTGCTGTGATTGGAAATGAAGGCGGAGCTATAAACATGGCTAAAGCACTTAACGTGAAAACTTTTGCTCTTTTTTCACCGTGGATAGATAAAGCCACCTGGAATCTATACGAAGATAAAAACAACACTGGTGTACATTTAAAAGATTACAAACCTGAAATTTATACCAAACCAGAAAAAACATATAAAAAAGAGGCAAAAAAACTATACAATCTTTTTAAACCAGAACTATTTCAAGATAAATTAATTGAATTTTTAAAGGGCTTCAATTTTTAGTTACTTTTTCAATTCCAAAAGGTGTAAAAACCGATTTGTTCCTTTTGGTCTGTTTCCTTATTTCATTATTCAATATGCGAGCCTCCTCATTTTTATAGGGACGTTCGTGATGTAAATGCAAACAAATGGCACTGTATCTAATTTGAATGAACTTGATGCCATAATTCATCAGTCGTTCTCCCAACTCCCTATCCTCTCCTCCGTATTGCATACGCTCATCAAAACCATTAACTGCAATAATATCGGGCTTCCATCCAGAGACATTCATGCCATCAAAAGTTGCTTTGGTGGGGGTAAATGTGTTCAAAAACCAAGCTTTTAAACCGTAAGCCGTTAATTTTTTGGTCTTGAATGTTTTTTTCAATCCATGATTGAGAAGCCAATCTAATTTAAAACATTGTTGATTTTCAATATTTTCCTTTGAAATAATTTTTGAAATACGTTTTGGCAGTTTAAAATATCCACCTGAAAGAATGCAATTTTGCAGGCTTAACTTTAAATGTGTTTCAACAAAATCATTCCTTGGAATACAATCGCCATCTGTAAAAATCAAATACTCAGATTTTGCTCTTTGAATTGCTTTGTTTAAAATTCTTGTCTTTCTAAAACCATCATCCTTTTGCCAAACATGTTCAATTTTCAATGTTGAAGCGGCGATAAACTTATCAATAACAGTTTTAGTGGTTTCTGTGGAGCCATCATCTGCAATTAAAATTTCAAAATTTGTTTCCGTTTGAACACCATAACCCCACAGGACATTTTCTAACCATTCCGGTTGATTATAGGTGCTAATAATTACAGAGGCTTTATATGTATCCATTGAAACAAAAATAGCTATTTTTGCCTAACCCTTAATTGCAATATGATTAAACTATCTGGTGTCATAATTACCTTTAATGAAGAACGAAACATTGAAAAATGCTTAAAATCATTAACTTCTGTTGCTGATGAAATCGTAGTAGTAGATTCATTTTCAACAGATAACACCAAGGCTATATGTAAAAAATATAACGTTAAGTTCGTAGAACAAGAATTCTTGGGCTATGTTGAGCAAAAGAACTTTGCCTTAAAGCAAGCTTCTTACGATTATATTATTTCACTTGACGGAGACGAAGAGCTATCCCATATGCTCCAAAAATCCATAATCAAGTTAAAAAGCAATTGGGAGTTTGATGGCTATTATTGCAACAGATTCAATAATTTTTGTGGCCAATGGATAAAGCATTCCCATTGGTACCCTGATAAAAAATTACGTGTTTTTGATAGACGTAAAGCAAAATGGAAAGGTAAAAAAGTCCACGAAACTGTAAAAACGTTTCAAGGAAACAATGTTGGATTCTTAAAAGGAGATATTTTACATTATTCCTACAAAACCTATTCTGAATTCAACAAACAGAATGAGATTTATTCAACCCTTTCGGCCGAGGCCTATTTTGAGATGGGAAAGAAAGCACCTATTTGGCGGATAATAATTAACCCTACTTGGGCATTCTTTAGGGCTTATTTTTTAAAACTGGGATTTCTTGATGGTTTAAATGGCTTAATAATTTGTATACAAACGGCCAATATTACATTTTTAAAGTACACAAAACTTCGGGAATTATATCGTAACAAAACCTAGCTCAAAAATAACCCATCAATAGTTTTTGCACAGTTTTCCCATGTGTAAGGCATTACCGTTTCCCTAATATTTGCTCTTAATGAAAATGCTTTTTCAATCAGCGGGATAACATTTTCGTAACTGGCATTAACATCGAATAAGAATCCATTTTCACCATGGTTAATCAAATCTGTACAATAACCCGTTTTTGATGCTACGGGAACACAGTTAGACATCATAGCCTCCAAAACAGGCACCGGCCCTCCTTCCAACAAAGATGGCGAAACAAAAACATCAATTTTACTGTACATCTCCGGATAAGACTCATAAGGAATTTCCTTATGATAGATAAAATTTGGCAGGCTTAGTATATCTTGAAATCCATCATAATTATGCCAATTTTGACCAATTAAATGAAATGTTTTATCGGGCATATTTTTTACAATATCATAAATAAGTTTTGGGTTTTTACGAGCATGGTAACTGGAACAGAATCCGACATCGCCTTTTCCTCTTTCATGACTATTAAAGAATTTTGACGATGTACCAATATGTAACACCTTCAACAACTCAGGCTTCACTCCTAAGTTGGTCAAATAGGTTTTAATTTCAGAATTTAAACAAATGATATAATTAGCTTTATTAAGGCACCAAACCACATGGGTTTTAGAGTATTTTTTATCCCAATTTGGATGGGTGAACATAACAATGTTCTTTTTATTTAATATGCTTGGCTTACTTCTTATGCATCTGCAGAAATAATTTTGATAGATGAAAAAATAGCCATCGGCATCGGGTAAATTACGTAGTTTATTGTGATAATGTGTTTTTGCGTTTAATGAAGAATAATGGGAAAGACGACGAACCTTTGCTCCAAAAATCCATTTTTTATCCAGTTCGCGCGCTACAAAAACTACATCATTGACTTCTTTGGAAACTGAAGCCGAAAATTTCGATACCAAAATGGCCCAAAGATATTTCCATTTATGAACCAACAAAAAATAAACGTACTCTCCCAAATTGCCTTTCATTCTAAAATATTTTTCACTGAATTGGCGACTGGCTGGGTCGCGATTTATATTTTTTCTTCCAAAAGAAAATACGCTTTTTTAACCGTATTTTTCTATAAAATTGGTCTTGAAAATCAACTGTGTATTTCCACATGAGATTAAAAATGGCCTGTTCGTTCTCACCTGAACATTTGGCGTATTCATTACTCATAATTTTAATCATTGACTTATGGATAGTCAATTTTGCAAAATTCTTAATTCGGGTTTCAAAATCCATTTTACCAAATTCCATTCGGTTTAGATCTACCAAATAAAAATCGTACCCTTCTTTCAACCTTTTAACAAGCGTATTTCCTGGAGAATGATCCAAAAAATTAATACCATTTTCGTGCAACTTATAAGTAAATCTGGTAAAGGCCCTTAAAATTGCCTCGTGGTCTTCAATTTCAAAATCCGTGGTCAACTCTCTGTAGGTTAAATCACAGGCCACCAACTCGCTAACATAGTAGCTTTTTTTAAATAAAAATGGGGTTGATTTAATTTGGTAGGCAACTGGAAACGGCGTTTTAATGTCTGCATGCAACAGCTTATTGGCATATTCAAAAGACCGTTGTGCCTTAGACTTCCTTAAAAATCTATATACAATTTGATTGACTATGTTAGGCACCTTAAACGACTTTATGGTATGTTTTTCGCCGTCAATGGCAACAATTTTAATAACATTGCGCTCGGCAGCACCCAAGATTTCTTTGTGCAAATCAAAGTTTTTGATTGCTTGTTTTACAGCTTCAACTTGAGATTGATATTTTGAAGATACAATTAATTTTTCTGCCACTGTTTTTATGATTTTTTATCGAATGTGGCTACTGTGGCATATTGAGGATACCTGATATCCAATTGGGAAAAAAGCAACGGGATATTATATAAATATGGCTTAATTGACCTGCTTCTATTGATTCCTTCATGGATAACAACATTATATCCCAAATCCAAGTACATCCTTAAAATACTTTTCTTTGTAAAAAATCGAAGGTGTGTTCTATCCATTACCCCAAAATCCTCATATTTCCAATCTTTTCTCACTAGAAGCCTCATAAAAGTGTTGTGATACCTAACATTGGGTATCGAGCTAATTATTCTACCATTGTCCGAAAGTTTGGATTGAATTTTTTTTAACACCATATAAGGGTCAACCAAATGCTCTAAGACATCATTAAAATAAATAACATCAAAATAATTCTCTGGCAAATCATCAATATAGTCCTCGCACCTACCAGAATATACTTTATGCAATTTTTCTTTTGCCACTGCTGCCTCGTTGGGCATATACTCAATTCCCCAAACTTCTGCACTGGTCTGCTCTTTTAAAACTTCGGCAAAAGCACCATTCCCACATCCAATATCAATTATTGTTTTAGGTTCATCCGGAAGGTATTTTAACATTTCATCCCTAACATTGTCATAATAACCCTCTGGCTTTGTTTCGTAGTCCATTTTCCCGTTTTGCCAAATATATAAATAAAACCTAAATCAGCTTTAATAGCCAGCAAAACAGTTGACATATATATTTGTTTTATCTGATATCAACTTGTATTTTTGGCTGATAACCATCAAGCAACATGAAGGACATTTCGGCGATAATTATAAACTACAATTCTTCTGCCTTTACCGTAAATTGTATTAAATCCATTCTGGAAAAGACGACAAACTCTATTTCATATGAACTAATCATTGTTGATAATGCTTCTGAACATGAAGATTTTAAAAAGTTGAAAGATGCCATAAACAAATTAAACCTACCGAATTTAAAACTTGTGAGGAGTAGATACAATACAGGTTTTGGTGGCGGAAACATGTTTGGCGTACAGTTTGCCAATGCCAAGCAGTATGCGTTTATTAATAACGACACGATTTTACAAAACGATTGTTTAAACATTGTTTTTAATTTTCTGGAAAATAATGCTGAAGCGGCCATTTGTTGTCCACAACAATATAACGAGGTGGGAGAAGTACAAAAATCATTCGACCATTTTTTAAGTTTGAAAAGAGAGCTGTTCGGTCGAAAAATACTTGAAAAAATAAACCCAACAAAATACCCAAAACGTCAAAAAGTGTATGCTCAGCCTTTGAAAGTGCAAAGTGTGCCCGGTTCGTTTTTGGTTGTAAAAGCAGAACAATTTCATAAAGTTGGAGGTTTTGATACCAATATATTTCTGTATTACGAAGAAACCGATTTATGCTACCGTATTGCAAAAAACTCCAAAAAGGGTGATTGCTATTTAGTACCCGAAGGAAAGTTCACCCATTTTAAAGGGCAAAGCACCGAAAAAAGTTTTGCCATAAAAAAGGAACTGAAAATTTCGCTGTTATATGTTTTAAGGAAAAACTCCGGCTATTTCGCCTATCAAATTTTAAGATGGTGGCTAACCGTAAAATTCTTTTTCAAAACATTAATTAAACCAAAAAGTTTTCCGCTTTTTTTGCTCTTTCTAAAAGGTGCCCCAATTAGTGCGTCTTTAAAACAAAAACAAATTATTGCAGACTAGAGGCATGAACATTTTACATCTATCAGCCGTATCAAACTGGGGCGGTGGTGAAAACCACATAGAAAACCTTTGTACCGAACTAGCTTCTAGTAAGCCTGAAATAAACAATATTATATTTTGCGTAAAGAATGGGCCATTTCACGAAAGGTTAAAAAACACAGAAATTGAGCATATTGCCGCTCCTTTGGGCATAAAGGTGGATTTAAGGTTTTCATTTAAATTGGGAAAAGTATGCAAATCCAAAAAAATTGACTTGATACATATTCACGATACCACGGCAATTCAACTTGCTATTATTGCTGATAAAATCTATAATTTACCACCTTTTATTTTCAGCAAAAAAACATCATTTGAAATTAAGCAACGAAAAAAAACGCTGTACAAATACAATTATCCAAAAATCAAAAAAATCCTTTGTGTATCAGAAGAAACTAAAAGAGTTTCAGAAAAATCTATTATTGACCGCAGCAAACTCATTACCATTTATCATGGTACCAATTTAAAAACCAAAAGCGACAAAACACCCTTTTTGTTGCGCGATAAATTATCCATCAGAAAAGAGAAAATCATTATAGGCAACGTTGCCAACCACATTAGGGCAAAACATTTGGATACTTGGGTTAATGTAGCCAATCGAATTATCAATGACGAAAAGAAAACCAATTTCTTTTTTTTTCAAATTGGCACCTTTACAGAACGCACCCAACCTCTTTTAGACCGCGTAAAGGAACTTAATTTATCAGGCCATATGGCATTTTTAGGATATACGCCAAACGCCTCCAATTTTATTCCACAATTCGATATATCGCTAATGACCTCGCAAAGCGAAGGTGTTCCGCAATTTATTTATGAATCGATGTACCATAAAATACCCGTCGTGAGCACTGATGTGGGCGGTATTCCAGAAATCATCGAACACGAAACCAACGGCCTTCTAGCACCAATGCATGATGATAAGAAACTAGCCGAACTGGTTTTAAAACTTTCTGATAATGCAGAAATGAAAAAAAAGTTTGTTAACGATGCCTACAATAGGTTGATAGCCAATTTTACGACAAGTAAAATGGTACAACGCACCGTTGAAGTCTATAAAGAAGTGCTGCAAAATGTCTAGTCAAAATATTGAAATACAAAAAGCCCTTGAAGCATTAAAAAATGGCGGCCTGATACTATACCCTACCGATACCGTTTGGGGCATTGGTTGCGATGCCAACAACCCAGAAGCCATAAAAAAAGTGTATCAATTAAAACAGCGTGAGGACAGTAAGGCCCTGATTTGTTTGGTTGCAGATGATAGAATGCTAAAAAAATACGTGAAGCAAATTCCTTTGGCAGCCCAAAACATTATTGACATTACGGACAAACCAACCACCATAATATATGATGAAGCCCAAAATCTTGCAGAAAACCTTATAGCGGAAGACGGCTCTATAGCCATAAGAATTCCAAATGATGATTTTTGCTATTGGCTATCAAGAAAATTTAATGGCGCCATTGTTTCAACCTCTGCAAATATTAGTGGGCAACCAACCCCAAAATCGTTCAAAGAAATAGCACCAGAGGTTTTAAAAGGTGTAGACTATGTTGTAAATTTGCGTCGCGAAAAAATTTGCAACAAACCATCGTCAATCATTAAGTTGGGAAACAATGGTGTTGTAAAAATAATTAGAGCCTAAAAATTCGAATTTCAAATTCTAAAACCTCAAACTATCTTGGGTTTGGATTTGAATTTTATCTATTTATGAACCATAAAGAAGCTTTAAACCACCCTATTTTCAAGGTAATCTCCAAATCTGCTTCAGAACTCGATTTGGTAAGTTATGCCATTGGTGGTTTTGTTCGCGATTATTTTCTAAACCGAGAAACTGCGAAAGATATTGATATCGTAGCTATTGGTGATGGTATAAAACTAGCCAAACAAGTGGCCAACAATCTGCCCAACAAACCAAAAGTACAGGTGTTTAAAACTTACGGAACAGCCATGCTTCGTTACGAAGACATTGAGGTTGAATTTGTTGGGGCCCGTAAAGAATCGTACACCGAGGACAGCAGAAACCCAGCAGTTGAAAATGGCACACTTCAAGATGACCAAAACCGTCGTGATTTTACCATTAACGCTTTGGCCCTAAACTTAAGTGAAGACAATTTTGGCGATTTGTTAGATCCTTTTAATGGCATAAAGGATTTGGAAAATAAAATCATTAAAACACCATTAAACCCAGATATTACTTACAGCGACGACCCCTTAAGGATGTTACGCGCCATTAGATTTGCAACTCAATTAAATTTTGAAATCGAGGAAAAATCTTTGCAAGCTATTACAAGCAATGCAGATAGAATAAAGATTATAACCAATGAGCGGATTGTTACCGAATTGAATAAAATTTTGGAAAGCAATAAACCATCAAAGGGGTTTTTATTGTTGGAAAAAACAGGCCTTTTAAAATATATTTTACCGGAATTGACCGCGCTTAAAGGTATTGATGAAATTGAAGGGCAACGCCATAAAGACAACTTTTATCACACGCTTGAAGTGGTCGATAATATTTCTGAAAACACAAATAATCTGTGGCTTCGCTGGGCAGCTTTATTGCATGATATTGGTAAAGCCCCAACAAAAAGGTTCAGCAAAAAAGTGGGATGGACGTTTCACGGACACGAATTTGAAGGCTCAAAAATGGTTTATCGTTTGTTCAAGCGACTGAAAATGCCATTGAATGACAAAATGAAATTTGTCCAAAAAATGGTATTGATGAGCTCTAGGCCAATCATACTTGCTCAAGATATTGTGACCGATTCTGCCGTTCGCCGTTTGGTTTTTGATGCCGGCGATTATGTTGACGATTTAATGACCCTTTGCGAGGCAGACATCACCACAAAAAATCCAAAAAAGTTCACTAAATATCATAACAATTTTAAGATTGTTCGTGAAAAAATTATTGAAGTTGAAGAGCGCGACCATATAAGAAATTTTCAGCCACCCATCACCGGGGAAGAAATCATGGAAACTTTTAACCTTCAACCCTCAAAAGAAATTGGCATCATCAAAGAAGCCATCAAAGAGGCTATTCTGGAAGGTGAAATACCCAATGAATATGAGGCGGCGCATAAGCTGATGTTGGAAAAAGGAATTGAGCTAGGCTTATCAATTGAGGATCAAAGCAACAAAGACTCAAAGTAACAAAGGTGAAACATAATCATACTTATCGAAAATTAGCAGTATGGCAAAAATCCATGGATTTTGTCACCAAAATCTATAGCAAAATAAACTTATTTCCTCAAGAAGAACTTTACAGTTTGTCCTCGCAAATAAAACGTTCAGCAATTTCAATTCCGAGTAACATAGCTGAAGGTTACGGAAGAAATGGAACAAAAGACTATTTACGATTTTTGAACATTTCTATAAGTTCATTATTCGAACTTCAAACTCAAATTGAAATAGCATATAATTTGAAGTTTTTAGATAAAGACTCATTTGAAGAATTGTATGATGATTCTAGAGAAATCGAACGAATGCTCTCCAGTTTTATATCAAAAATCAAACAATAACCCTGTATATCTTTGCAACTCTGAAACCTTGAAACTTTGAAACTCAAAAAATGAAAAAAGACAACAAAAAAGTAATTTACTGGCTGCTTACTGGATGCGTACTCATTTTCATTATGGTTGTTGTTGGTGGCATTACCAGATTAACACACTCAGGTTTATCTATTTCCAATTACAAGCTTATTTCGGGAACAATTCCACCCATGAACGAAACAGAATGGCAAGAAGCTTTTGATTTATACAAACAATACCCGGAATACCAGAAACTTAACAATCATTTTAATTTAGAAGATTTTAAAGACATTTATTTTTGGGAATGGTTACACCGGCTTATCGGCAGACTAATTGGCATCGTGTTTTTCATTCCGTTTTTATATTTTTTATTTACCAAGCAGTTCACCAAACCCACCATTCAAAAAGCCATTGTTCTACTTTGCATGGGGGCTTTTCAAGGATTTTTAGGTTGGTATATGGTAAAAAGTGGTTTGGTAGATAATCCAGATGTTAGCCACTACAGATTGGCTGCACACTTAACCACAGCATTTATTACGTTTGCATACACCTTTTGGGTGGCATTGGATTTAATATTTCCAAACAAAAAACAAATTAATAAGAACTTTAGAAATTTAGTCCGTTGGGGACTAGCCATTTTATTGCTTCAAATAATTTATGGGGCATTTGTAGCAGGTTTAGATGCTGGATTTATACACAACCATTGGCCAATGATGAGTGAGGGTAAGTTTATGCATGAAACTGTTTATATTGAGCAAGATCCATTGTACAAAAACTTTATTGAGGGAAAAAGTGGCGTACAATTCGTCCATAGAATTTTAGCCTTTGTTGTGGTCGGTTTTATCTTGGCAATTTATTTTAAGTCAAAAAAAATGACTCTTACAGCATTTCAAAATAATAGCATACAGGTTCTACTTATTATGGTTGGTATTCAATTCCTGCTTGGTGTTTTTACCATCTTATTGCAAGTACCAGTATGGCTAGGTGTTGCCCATCAAGTTGGTGCTTTTTTTCTGCTTAGCGCTATGACTTTTACTTTGCATCGTTTTACGAAATAACATAAAATAAACTACCTTTGTAGCACAATTTTTTCACCAATGATTTACAGATTTAGAGTTATTTTAGATAATGATACTGATGAGGATATCTTCCGCGACCTAGAAATTCGTGAGACTGACACCTTGGAAGATTTGCACAACATCATCACCCAATCTTTTGGTTTTGATGGTACCGAAATGGCTTCATTTTATATTAGCAATGACCATTGGGAACAAGGTGAAGAAATTTCATTGTTTGATTTAAGTGATGAAGATTCTACGCGACTAATGAACGAAACGTCATTGGATAGTGTGGTTCATGAAGCGCAAACAAAGCTTATTTACGTTTACGACTTTTTTTGCATGTGGACCTTTTTCGTTGAACTAGCCGAAATTGTTGAAGAAACCGAAGGTCACGACTACCCTAACCTCATGTTTGTAAAAGGGCAAGTGCCTGATACAGCGCCCCAGAAACTTTTTGAAGCTGATGAAGATGACGACTTTGATGAGTTTGAGGACGGATTGGATATTGATGATTATGACAATTTGGATTTTGAGGAAAACTGGAATTAGCTCCTATTTTTGCTTTAAATTCTCCAAGTTTACATTTTCATAATTGCGCATTAAAAACTCCAGAGAACGTTTTAGAATATCTCCCATATTTTTACATTTTTTGAATTTCACATCTTGGGTATATTCAAATATGGTCATTTTTAATTGCTTGATATTTTCTGGTTTAGAAATAACGCCATCCTCCATACTGTCCAACAATAGGCCTATACGATCATGAAAACTCTTCAACCGTTTTACCAAAATGGAGCGCTCTTCGGTCTTATATTGGTTTATAGATAACTTTTGCATACTCTCCGAAACCAATTCTACCATTTTCAAGTTTTCCTTAAAAAATTGGGGACGATAAATATTGAATTTTCCTTCGTAGGATTGTTGGTCAAAATCTATTGCACGAATTTTATATACCACATGGTCAAAATCGTGGGTTGGAACAATAACGTAATTATATGAACGCATATCGCCAAGAAGCCTAATCATACAGCGTTCATTGAATTTAACAAACTCTTTGGCTATTTGCGACTTTTCAGATTTGTCGCATTTGGGCAAAAAATTCTTGATAAATTCATCACCTGGAATACCCGCAATGTGTTCCTCAATCAAGGTATCTTTATAGACCAAAAAATTTAGGTTATATGGCGAAAGCATATGTTCCAACTCCAAACCATAAACACGCGATGCATCGGCAGTTTTTACGTAAAAATAAATATAGTTGTCGTTTAGAATGTTCCTGACCTTGATTCTAAAAGGCTTAGAGTTTCCAAACGTACAATAATCAATGGCATCAATATTTAAAAATGGCAATATGCTGTCATTGCCATCTGAATGCAAAATGGCATAGACCTTTTTCAAAGACATCTCTATCTCTTCCCTTTCAAAATCGTTGTAATACACCCTTATCCAAAGTGTATCGTTATCATCTTTGTCATAAACAACAATTGAACCTTGAAACCGCAACAAATCGTCATAAAAAATAGGAATCTTAACAGTTCTATTATACTCCGAAAGATAATTGTGCAGCTTTGGCGTTATAGGAAAGGACGGTTTCCTTTTTGAAATCTTTAAATCTTGCATATTTTTAAACTTATTCAAATTTAACGCTTTTATTGATAAGCCTGTAACAAAAATATAAGTGCATCGTCATACTTTTGTAACCAACCAGTGCCACTTTCTTCAGTTGCATTAAAATGATACAATTTGGAACCAATACTAACAATCAACAACCTTACTAAAAAATTTGGCTATTTAACTGCCGTTAAAGATTTATCCTTCACCATTAACAAAGGCAATGTTTATGGTATTTTAGGGCCAAATGGCAGTGGAAAATCCACAACTTTGGGTATTGTTTTGAATGTAGTTAACAAAACCAGCGGTAGTTTTCATTGGTTTGACGGAAACACATCTACCCATGATGCCTTAAAAAAAGTTGGAGCTATTATAGAACGTCCCAATTTTTATCCATACATGACTGCAGTACAAAACTTAAAATTGGTTTGTAAAATTAAAGGTGTTGACTATGCTAAAATTGATGAAAAATTAGAAATAGTTGGCCTTTTAGAGCGGAAAAACAGTAAGTTTAGCACCTATTCCTTGGGAATGAAGCAACGCTTGGCTATTGCCTCGGCCCTTTTAAACGACCCAGAGATTTTAATACTTGATGAACCCACAAATGGATTAGACCCACAAGGTATCCATCAAATTCGTGAAATTATTAAGCAAATTGCTGCACAGGGAACCACCATTTTATTGGCATCACATTTACTGGACGAGGTTGAAAAAGTTTGTACACATGTTGTGGTACTGCGAAAGGGTGAAAAACTATATTCGGGAAGAGTAGATGAAATGATTTCAAGTCACGGCTTTTTTGAACTGAAGGCCAACAAACAAGAGGAGTTAATCAACCTTTTGGAAAACAATAAGGTTTTTGGCAAAATAAAAGTTCAGGACAATTTGGTAACGGCATTTTTAAATGAGCCCATGAGTTCTGAGGACTTTAACAAATACCTTTTCGAGCAAGGCATAGTGCTCACACATTTAGTACAACGAAAAGAAAGCTTGGAAGAACAGTTTTTACAATTAACCGATAACAAATAAAACCACCAATACACATCGAAATGTTTCGACTTTTAAATTTAGAACTACAAAAGCTTTTGCTGAACAGGGTAAGTAAGGTACTTATTTTTATATCGTTTATTTTACCTTTTTTTATCATTCTGCTCTCTTCACTAAAAATTAATGTATTTGGCTTTTTTACCCTAGAATTAGGTGAATTGGGTGTATTTAACTTTCCAATTATTTGGCATTTAACTACTTTCTTTGCGGCCCAGTTCAAATTCTTTTTTGCCATTGTTGTGGTTAGCATGATTGGCAACGAATACAGCAATAAAACCCTAAAACAAAACCTGATTGACGGTTTAAGCAAAAAAGAATTTATTCTTTCTAAATTTTACACCATTGTATTCTTTTCTTTGGTTTCAACAATTTTGATTGGCTTAATTTCACTTTGCATTGGCTTATACTACTCAAGCTATAACGAACCTTCAATCATTTTAATGGAAACAAGCTTTTTATTGGGTTACTTTGCAAAACTTGTTGGTTTTTTCAGTTTGTGTCTCTTTTTTGGCATGTTGGTTAAACGTTCGGCTTTCGCATTGGCATTTTTATTTATTCTATTTCTTCTGGAATGGATAATCTTTGGATTAATAACCTGGAAGTTTGATGTAAAGTTGGCGGAAAAAATCCAAAATTTTTTCCCTTTAAAGTCCATGCATAAATTAATAGATCAGCCATTTCAACGTATTGCAATGTCAAAGTTTCCAGATAATTCAGAATTAGTCTATGACTATGCGTTGCATTGGTATGAAATTGCCATCGTTTTGGGATGGACAGCCCTATTTATCTTTTTATCGTATACATTATTAAAAAAGCGGGATTTATAATATCTTTGATAGCATTGCTATGAAAGAAGATGAAAAAAAGTGCCCTCATTTTAATTTTATTGGTCTTATTTGCCTCTAAATCCTTTGGTCAAGCAGAAGCTTCCAATTGGTATTTTGGGGAAAATGCCGGTATCAGCTTTAACATTTATAATGGGCAAACATCTGCGTTATCAGATGGTCGGCTATACACTCGTGAAGGCTGCGCCTCAATTTCCAATTCGGATGGTGAGTTATTGTTCTACACGGATGGAACCACTGTTTATAACTCCAGTCACCAAATAATGCAGAACGGACAAAATCTATTGGGTGATGAATCCAGCACCCAATCAGCCATAATTGTACCCAAACCCCAAGACCTTAATATTTATTATATTTTTACTGTAGATGATCAAAAAAACCAAAATACCCCTATAAATCTTGGGCTAAACTATTCTGAGGTAGACATGACTTTAGATGGCGGTTTAGGTGCAATTACTTTAAAAAATATAAATTTAGTTCCTGAATGTTCAGAAAAAGTAACAGCTGTAATAAAAGATTGCATCACTAAATCATTTTGGGTAGTTACTTTTGCACCTCAAAGTGGAAGAGGAGAAATTTTTGATACTTTTTATGCCTTCGAAGTAAATAGTAGTGGCATAAACATGAATCCTATTGTCACCACATTCAGTGATTTAAATATTCAAGAAGGTCGTGGTTATTTAAAATTATCTCCCGATGGCACTAAAATGGCATGCGCAAGTACAGACTACGGGATATACTTATATGATTTTGATGCAGCAACAGGAAAAGTAAGTAACCAAAACTTAATTAAAGTATCTGTTCCCAATTTGTTCGAACCCTACGGTGTAGAATTTTCCCCGAACAGCCAATTACTTTATGTAAACTATTCCAATGATTATTTTGGAGAAGGGAGGGAAAACCCCGCCGCTCACCGCTCTACTTTGGCTCAATACAATTTAGCTGTGCCTGACATTGCCAGTTCTGAGATCATTATAGATGACAGACAATTATACAGAGGAGGTTTGCAATTAGGGCCAAACGAAATGATTTACAGAGCTTTGAGCGAAACATTCTTTAGAGGCTTACCTTATTTGTCCGTTATAGAAAACCCCAATATTGTTGGGCTGGGATGCAATTACAGACATAATGCCATAGACCTTGGAACAAATCGTTCCTCTCAAGGTTTGCCTCCATTTATAGCCTCTTTTTTCGACCAAAAAATTGATATTATTAGAAATGGAAATGAGTCGAACTTTTTAGCGCTTTGCGAAGGTGAATCATACACCCTTCTAGCGGACGATATTTTAGGAGCAACTTACAAGTGGACAAAGGACAGCAACCCACTTCCCGAAAATGACCTTGACCTTGAGGTAAACGAACCAGGCATTTACAGAGTAGTTATAGAACCACCCGGCAATGATGTTCTTGTAAATAATTGTGGATTTCCAAAAGGAGAAGCTAGGGTTGAAGTTTTTGAGCATCCAGAAGCTTTTGATGTTTCCTTGTCGCAATGCGATTTGGATTTAACCTCGTTTGGTATAACGATATATAATTTAACTGAGGCTTTTGATGTTATATCCAATAATCCTGAAGAAAACACAATTTCTTTCTATAGGTCTGCCAATAATGCCATTAATGGAGTTAATCCTATTTTGGATATGGAGTCTTATGAGAATTCCGTTCCAAATGAAATTTTACATACTAGGGTAGTTCATAATTTAAGCGGGTGTTACAGTACAGGCACATTGACTTTGGAAATCAGCAACACGCAAGTTCCAATATATAGAGCAACCCCCATTTGCGACGAAGTTGATTCGCCAGATGGCATAAATTTGTTTAATCTTGAACCCTTTGTTGCCGAAATTGCTGCAAATCTCAACATTCAATTAGACCAAATTCATGTGACATTTTATCAAACTTGGAATGATGCCCTGTTGGAAATCAATGAAATTACGGAATATGAAAACAAAATACCTTACAGAGAAATTCTATACTACAGGGTAGACACCAGTAATAATGATTGCTTTGGAATAAATGAAGTCGAATTAACTGTTGAACGATTGCCAAACATTGCAAAAGAAGACACTTCTTTCTACTGCTTAAATGAGTATCCCGATACTACCCCTATTAATGCTGGGCTAATTAATGGCTCACCGGATGATTACACCTATTTATGGTCTACAGGTGAAACCAGTTATGAAATTGGTATTAATGAAATTGGCAATTACAGTGTTACGGTTACAACGCAAGCTGGATGTTCAGATGTTCGGACAATAACCGTGGAGCCTTCAAACATTGCAACTATTGAAAACATTGATGTCACCGATGTTTCAGTAAATAACATAGTTAATATCATGGTTTCGGGTGAAGGTACTTATGAATTTGCCTTAGTAAACTCGCAAAACGAAATGATAAGGCCTTACCAAGAAAGTAATGTTTTTGAAAATGTTCGTCCGGGATTATATTCAGTTTACGTAAAAGACATTAAAAATGATTGTGGCTTTATTGAAGAGCCGATTTCAGTTATTGGGTTTCCTAAGTTTTTCACCCCAAATAACGACGGGTTTAATGACACGTGGCAAGTTTATGGTGTTTCTGAACTTTTTCAACCAAACACCAAAATCTTTATCTATAACCGATATGGCAAACTTATAAAGGAACTTAATCCTCTTGGTGAGGGTTGGAACGGGTCAATCCGAGGCAAAAGACTACCAAATGACGACTATTGGTTTTCGGTAGAACTTCAAGATGGAAGAATATTTAAAAACCACTTTACGTTAAAACAATAAAACTTAAAGAATAAAACCAATGAAATAATACGTTTTATCGATTTATTTTGCATTTCATCCAAAAAACACCTACTTTTCACCTCAAATTCCTCCTAATTAAAGGAATGCTTTTTTGTCCAAATAAAACCAAACAGAATCACCTACTTCATATGAGATTTATTTACCTCATCTTGTTCTTATTAATCCTCGGAAATACAAAGCTATTTTCGCAACAAATCACTGTGGATGATTCTGTAGGTCTGCAATCTTTAATCCAAGATAATTTGGTTGACGGTTGTGTTGATATTTCTAACATCAGCTCATCGGTCAATGGTTCGGCCACTGGTTTGGCAAGTTATGCCTATTTTGAACGTGGCAGTTCAAATTTCCCGTTTGCTAATGGCATTATGCTTTCAACAGGAGCGGCTGCTTCTGGTGGAAATTCGCTGATAACCCCTACCTTAAGTGAAGGAGTAACAACTTGGGGCACGGATCCAGATTTAGAAACCGCTTTGGGTATTACCAATACCGTTAATGCCACTTCAATAGAATTTGACTTTGTTTCAATTTCAAATCAGTTTCAATTTAACTACTTATTGGCTTCTGAAGAATATTTTGGTATCAATCCGTGTCAATTTTCTGATGGATTTGTTTTTTTGATTAGGGAAGCCAGTAGCACAGATCCTTACCAAAACATTGCATTGGTGCCAGGTACCTCAACCCCGGTAAACACTAACACAATTCACGATGAAATTTTTGGGGTTTGTCCAGCTCAAAACAATCAATATTTTGATGGGTACAATATTGGCGATACAAATTACAATGGTAGAACCACAGTTTTAACAGCTTCAGGAACTATACAGCCCAACGTAACTTATCACATTAAACTCATAATAGCTGATCAAACCGATAATACTTTTGATTCTGCCGTTTTTATTGAAGGAGACAGTTTCAGGGTCTTAGAATTGGGGGACGATATTTCAACCTGTGCAAGTTCAACAATCTTAAATGCCGACCTTCAAAACCCATTGGCTTCATACGCTTGGTACAGAGACGGGGCTCTAATTAGCGGAGCTGTTGGCCCAACATATACCGCTATTCAAAATGGAACATACAGGGTGGAAGTTTCTGTTCCGGTAAATGGAGCATCGTGCGTAGAAGATGATGAAATTGTGGTGGTTTTAAATACGGAAGAACCCATTGAACCCGTGTCAGATTATGAACTATGCGATGACGCAAGTGGTAATGGAACTGAAATATTTGACCTGTCAACTAAGGATGCTGAGCTTATTCCAAATATTCCTTTTACAAATTATGACTTTAGTTACCACTATTCTGAAGCTGAAGCAAGAGCGAATATCAACCCAATAACAAACCCAATTTCAAATACGGTCAGCCCTCAGGAAATCTTTATTAGGGTTCAGGATTTAGATAGTCCCTGTTTTTCATATACCAGTTTCAATTTGATTGTAAATAGCTTGCCCAATATTGTTGACCCAACGCCATTGGAAGTCTGTGATGGTGATGATAACCCAGATGGATATGCCATCATCGATTTATCTCAAAAGGATGATGAAATTACTGGAGGCCAAACCAATTATTTTGTAACCTACCATTACAATGCTTTGGATTCGAGTACTGGTAACAATCCTATTCCAACGCCTTACATTAACACCAATACACCAACAGATAATCTTTTTGTCAGAATCGTTGATACCTCAACGGGCTGTGTAAACAATACAACTTTGCAGGTTAATGTTACTGTTAGCCCTATTGTGAACAGAGACACCCAATATTTGGACGCTTGTGATACGGATTTGGACGGAACAGCTAATTTCGATTTAACTGAGGTTATTGCGCCTATTCTAAATGGCTTGACTGGCGTTTCGACAACTTTTCATACAACGTTTGATGATGCACAAATGAATATCAATGCCATTGCCGATGAAACAAATTATCAGTATGCCAATGCTATTGTTGAACCCGGTTCGGCTACAATCTATTTAAGAATTGAAGACGATACTACTGGTTGTGCGACCATAGTGCCTTTTGAAGTACATACCAACTTATTACTTACGGGTACCGATACTGGAGATTTCGCCCTTTGTGACACTAATGACGATACCAATGACACCTTAGAGTTCAATCTATTTACCGTAGAAACTTTTATTGCCAACGATTTACCAAACCCTATAACGGTAACCTTTTATGAAACAGAAACTGATCGTGATAATGGCACTAACGCCCTAACCAAAACAACACCTTATCCAGCAGTAAGCCCGCAAGTGCTTTATATAACCATTGATGATGGCAATTGCACCGAAAGTACAGAAATAACACTTTTGGTTAACCCTATTTTGCTCTTCAACAATGTAACCTTACCCTATTGTGATGACGACGACGACGGTATTGCCAGTATAGATTTGCACTCCCTTGATGATACCATAACCGGAGGTGATCCCAATTTTACGGTAAGCTACTTTGATAATCAAGCAGACGCTGATAACAACAATCAAGCCAATCAGCTTCCTCCTTTCTATAATAACACGAGCCCTGTAGAAACATTATTTGCACGTATTGAAAGTATAAATTCTGGATGTTCAACAGTTAATCCGTTTCAAATTGAGGTACTTACAGCACCATCAACCACACAACCTACAGATGTTATAATTTGTGATAACGACCAAGACGGATTTTCAATAATTAACTTAAATGCTAAAATTCCCGAAGTCGTTCCCAGCACAACTGGTTTAGATATAGATTTCTTTACCTCATTTGAGGATGCCGATGCCAAAACCAATGAAATTCCAGATGGGGAAAGAGACACCTATAATTCAAATACGCAAACTATATTCATCCGTGTAGAGGATATTGTTAGTGGCACAGGTTGTTATGCCATAGAGTCTTTTGAGGCCATTGTTAACACCTTACCTGTTTTCCCTGTAATCAGCAACTTCCAAATATGTGAGGACGACAACGATAGAACTGCAGATTTTTTACTGGCCGATAAAGACGCTGAAATATTAAACGGCCAAACAGGCAAGGAAGTGTTTTATTTTGAAGATGCCGCATACACAATCCCTATTGACAAAAACAGCCTGTATCAAAATATTAGCAGCCCACAAACCATTTATGTTCGTGTTGAAAACATCACAGACCCCTCTTGTTATGGAGAATCGTCCTTTATTATACAGGTTTCACCAGACCCTGTTTACAACCCAATTGTAGATTATTTGATTTGTGATGATGATAGTAACGATGGGAAACATCAATTTGATTTAAGTGCAAAGGCAGATGAAATACGAGCGGGTTCCCCAGATATATTAAATATTTCATTTCACGTTACCAGAGCGTTTGCTGAGAGCAATACCAGTCCTCTACCAGCAACATACACCAATGTTGCCAATCCGCAAAGTATTTATGTTAGGATAGAAAGTGACGATTCATTATGTTATATTGTTGAGGAATTAGGAATTAACATTATTGCCGCTCCAGATGTTTTAGTAGGTGCACCTTCTTTGACGGAATGCTCACCTGATTACAGCGGGCAGGCCACTTTCGATTTAACATTTTACAATATAGATACCCAAACTACAGATTTTGAGATACTGGATAGGGTTAAAAGCAATCTAGCTATTGATTTTTTTGAAAATGAAACTGACATAAACCCTAATGACGGATTGGATAACACTAATGCCATTGTAGATCCAACCAATTTTTTGACGAATGCCCAAACGGTTTATATTAAAATAGCCAATACACTAACGGGATGCTTTACCGTTGTTCCTTTACAACTTAATGTTAATTCTCCCCCGTCTACCAACTCTGTGGGCACCATTGAAATTTGTGATAATGAAACACAAACCTTCGATTTATCATTGATTGACAATTTAGTGGTTGATGACCCCTCGGCAGTGAACCTATCCTATCACGACAATCAGAGTGATGCTGAAAATAACTTGGCACCATTGAATAATATTTATAATTATACAGCTAGCAATCATAATATATTTATAAGAGTATCAGACCCGCAAACAGGGTGTTACATTGTGCCTTCCTTCAACTTGCAAATAAACCAAAACCCAATTGCCAACACACCACCAGATTTAATTGAGTGCGATGACGACTATGACAATCTTTTGGTTTTTAGTTTAGGGCAAAATAATAGTGCCATTTTGGGCTCACAAAACGCTTTAGATTATAACATTACCTTTTATTCGGATATGGTTGATGCTGAAAATGATACAAATCGATTAAATAGATTCCATCGAGCATCAGACGGTGAAACCATTTATGCGCGTCTTGAAAATATAAACACTGGTTGCTTTAGCACAACCCAATTCAATACTAGAATTAATCCGTTACCAATTATTCCAATAAATGATATTGTACCATTATGTAACGACCAACCACTGATAGTTAGTGCTGATACTGGTTTTGTGGAGGACACTTATTTATGGTCAACCGGTGCAACAACCCCTGAAATCATTATTGGTCCAAATGATATTGGCGATTATGATGTTACAGTGACCAGGTCAAATATAATTGGATCAGACTGTTCCTATACACACGATTTTAGTGTTGTGGAATCAGATAGCGCAACCATTAATTTTACCCAAACCGTGGACTTTGCCGATCCCAATAGGATAACCATTGATATTAGCGGTATTGGAGATTATGTATATATTTTGGATGATGGTGAACCACAAACCTCCAATGTTTTTGAAAATGTGTCTTTTGGACCACATCTTATAACAGTCAGAGACTTAAATGGCTGTTTGGATGCCACTCGCGAGGTTATGGTCATAGATATACCAAAATTTTTCACACCAAATAACGATGGCGCCTATGACACTTGGCATATTGTAGGGGTTAACCAATTGCCTGGAACACTAGTTTATATTTACAACAGGCATGGTAAACTTCTGAAAAATTTAGCTCATACCTCTCCAGGTTGGGATGGCACTTTTAATGGCCAAAATATGCCTTCTGATGATTATTGGTTTGTTGCCGAAGTGCTTCAAAATGGTGAAACTTTTGAAATAAAAGGGCACTTTGCACTAAAGCGATAGACCATTTATTTTGCTTAATTTTGCAAAATGAAGTTTAAAATTGTCTCAAATTTTAGTCCTACAGGAGATCAGCCTGAAGCCATTGGGCAACTTGTTGATGGCATCAATTCCAATGAAAAATACCAAACCCTGCTTGGTGTAACTGGTTCTGGGAAAACATTCACTGTAGCCAACGTTATTCAAGAGGTTCAACGACCAACTTTGGTTTTAGCACATAACAAAACCTTGGCTGCCCAATTATATTCTGAGTTCAAACAATTTTTTCCAAACAATGCTGTAGAATATTTTGTTTCCTATTACGACTACTATCAACCCGAAGCTTATATTCCTGTTTCTGGAGTTTATATTGAAAAAGATTTATCAATTAATGAAGAAATAGAAAAAATGCGATTGAGCACAACATCTTCCCTACTTTCTGGAAGGCGAGATGTTTTGGTGGTGGCCTCGGTATCCTGTTTATATGGTATTGGCAACCCAGTGGAATTTCAAAAAAATGTGATTACACTGGAACGTGATCAAGTTATTTCAAGAACCAAACTTCTGCATCAATTGGTGCAGAGTTTATATTCGAGAACCGAAAGCGAATTTAATCACGGAAACTTTAGAATAAAAGGTGATACGGTAGATATATTCCCGAGTTATGCCGATGATGCCTTCCGCATTCATTTCTTTGGTGATGAAATTGAGGATATTGAGTCCTTTAACATTCAAACCAACCAAGTTGTTGAAAAATATGATCGATTGAATATTTACCCTGCGAACATGTTTGTTACCTCACCTGAAATCCTACAAGCTGCTATTAAAGAAATTCAAGATGATTTGGTAAAGCAACATGACTATTTTAAGGAAATAGGTAAGCATCTGGAAGCAAAACGCTTGAAAGAGCGAACCGAGTTTGATTTGGAAATGATTCGTGAATTGGGCTATTGTTCAGGCATAGAAAACTATTCTAGGTACTTGGATGGTAGAAAACCAGGTTCAAGACCCTTTTGCCTTTTAGACTATTTTCCAGATGACTATTTGATGGTAGTTGACGAAAGCCACGTAACCATTTCACAAGTGCATGCCATGTATGGAGGAGATAGAAGCCGAAAGGAAAATTTGGTAGAATATGGTTTTAGATTACCCGCCGCTATGGACAACCGACCGTTAAAATTTGAGGAGTTTGAAGCCCTTCAAAATCAGGTTATTTATGTGAGCGCAACACCAGCCGATTACGAATTGCAGAAAACCGATGGGGTTTATGTGGAGCAAGTTATAAGACCAACCGGATTATTGGATCCTGAAATAGAAGTACGTCCAAGCTTAAACCAAATTGATGATTTAATTGAAGAAATCCAATTACGTGTAGAAAAGGACGAACGCACCTTGGTAACTACCCTAACAAAAAGAATGGCCGAAGAATTGACCAAATATTTAGAAAGAATTCAAGTCCGTTGTCGGTATATTCACAGCGATGTTGATACTTTGGAGCGTGTTGAAATTATGCAAGATTTGCGAAAAGGCTTGTTTGATGTTTTAGTGGGCGTAAACTTGTTAAGGGAAGGTTTAGATTTACCTGAGGTTTCTTTGGTTGCCATCTTGGATGCTGATAAGGAAGGTTTTTTACGTTCTGCGCGCTCATTGACACAAACTGTTGGACGCGCCGCCAGAAATTTAAACGGAAAAGCAATTATGTATGCTGATAAAATCACGAACAGTATGCAAAAAACCATTGACGAAACCAACTACAGACGCGAAAAACAAATAGAGTACAATTCTGCTAACAATATTAAGCCGAAAGCATTAAATAAAAGTTTAGATAACGCATTGGCCAAAAACTCTGTAAGCACCTACAGTTACCAATTGCAAGCTTCCAAGGCAGCAGAGCCTGAAAGTGAATATTTAAGCAAACCTGAACTTGAGAAAAAAATACGCGAGAAACGTAAACTCATGGAAGAAGCGGCCAAAGCACTAGATTTCCTGGTTGCCGCTAAACTGAGGGATGAAATAAAAACTTATCAGAATAAACTAGAAAAACTAAAAGTTTAAACTTTTAGCTTTCTTTTTTACAACTTTTTAATTGTAATCAACACTTATAATTATGTCTCTTAGGATACGGGATACGCCCTAAGAGAAAAAGATTAGTTGTATTGTGTTTTAAAAATATCTATCAAAACATCAGGCGGAACTATTTTGTTTGGGAAACTTTCCATTAAATACAACACTTTTGTTATTGACTCATGGCTAAGCCCCATTCGTAAACCAAAATTGTACAGCTTGGTTACACCTGCTCTATTATTATCGTCTCCTTCTCCATATTGTTGTTCAATATTCATGAGTAGTACTAGCCTATGAAACTGAACAATTCGCTCGCTATGCGATTTTAAATGCGTGTACGAAATAGGGTTCTCTAATAAATATTCAAAATCTTCCCGTGATATATCTAGTTGTTTTGCCACTCCCAGCAAAAAGTTATATTCTATTCTCCGTATGTCTTTGTCATATTTTGCAAAGGCAATCATTTCAGACAAAAGACTTAATTTTTCTACTCTATTAATCATTGTGTCAAGGGATAAATTAATTACATTATAAAGTTACGCAGAAGAGTCAATTAATAATCGTAGATATAGCGTAGCTTATCGAAAAACACTAAGTAGTTAATCGTTGATTTTATTTATTTCATCAATAGTTGATTTTTGTTTGGCTATGAAATTTGCATTTCGTCATTTTCCTACCAAAACTTAATAAAAGATAATTTTATCTTAAAATATTGTTATTCAATTTGTTACAAAACAAAATATGCATTTAAAACAAAAATTTAAAAAACCAATTTTTAAGGTATCTTTACACAAGCATAAAAACGTCAATTCCAAAGATGCTTTAGAGCAAAATCGACGAAATGCATGGTAATGAATTACAACTTAAGAATATGACCAATAATGACATTTTAAAAAAACTTAGGGTTGCCCTTAAACTTAGGGATGATGAAATTGTTAAAATTTTGGAATTGGTAGATTTTCGAATTTCAAAAAGTGAACTCGGAGCGTTTTTTAGAAGAGAAGATCACCCCAAATATATGGAGTGCGGTGACCAAATTTTAAGGAACTTTTTAAATGGTTTGGTTATTCATTTAAGAGGCCCCATGCCAGACAAAAAAGAAAATAAAAAAGGAGCAACTAAATAAACAGTTGCTCCTTTTTTATTTTATAAGTTTTTGAGAAACTAAGACAATACTTCCTGTACTTTATCTGCAGCTTCCTGAAACTCAGTCGCACTCAATACAGCCAATCCAGAATTATCTATCAATTCTTTGGCAATATCCGCATTGGTACCTTGCAAACGCACAATTATAGGCACATTTATGTTACCCATGTTTTTATAAGCATCAATAACACCTTGAGCCACCCTGTCACAACGTACAATGCCCCCAAAAATATTGATTAAAATAGCTTTAACTGCTGGGTCTTTTAAAATAATCTTAAAAGCAGCTTCAACTCGGGCAGCATCAGCAGTACCACCTACATCCAAAAAGTTAGCGGGCTCGCCACCTGCTTGTTTAATCAAATCCATTGTAGCCATAGCCAAACCTGCACCGTTAACCATACAACCCACATTACCATCCAAATCAACATAGTTCAAACCTTTTTCGCCGGCTTCAACTTCAATGGCACTTTCTTCCCTAATATCTCTTAAATCTACGTAATCTTTATGTCTGTAAAGCGCATTGTCATCAATGGTCACCTTGGCATCAACCGCAAGTATTTTATTATCGCTCGTTTTAAGAACCGGATTAATTTCAAATAATGAAGAATCAGACTTTATATAAGCCGTATATAAAGCACTAACAAATTTTGTCATTTCTTTAAATGCAGTTCCTGACAAACCTAAATTAAACGCAATACGACGGGCTTGAAATGGCATTAAGCCTACAGTAGGGTCAATTTCCTCAGTAAAAATCAAATGAGGTGTTTCTTCAGCAACCGTTTCAATATCCATTCCACCTTCTGTAGAATACATAATCATATTTCGCCCAGTGCCCCTGTTCAACAAAACAGACATATAAAATTCACTGGTTTCACTTTCTCCTGGATAATACACATCTTCGGCAACCAAAACTTGATGAACCCTTTTTCCGGCAGCAGAAGTTTGGGGAGTAACCAAATCCATTCCAATAATTTGGCCAGCAAGTTCTTCAACCTCCTTTAAGTTTTTGGCAAGTTTCACGCCACCGCCTTTTCCGCGTCCACCGGCATGAACTTGTGCCTTTATAACGTACCAGCTTGTACCAGTTTCATTAGTCAATTGTTTGGCAGCAGTAACTGCCTCTTTTGCATTTTGGGCAACTATTCCGCGCTGAATGCGCACTCCAAAACTACTTAATATCTCTTTGCCTTGATACTCGTGTAAATTCATAATATGCTTGATAAGTTTAAGAAGGACAAATGTAAATAATAGCGTTAACTTACCCTAATATTTAATCGCTAAAACTTTTAACAATGAGAAAGACGAAGTAATTGTTAAATAATTAACATTTTGTTTAATGTGTATAAATTTTTGATGAATTATTTTTTATACCCATTAATGAAATATCTTTGCCAAAAATTTTGAAGTTATGACAGAAAACCAATTGCTTAAAATTGCACAAGAGTTTGGCAGCCCAGTTTATGTTTATGATGCCCACAAAATTGAGGCACAGTATAAAAGACTGACCAATGCGTTTAAAGACGTAAAGAAGTTGAAGCTCAACTATGCAGTTAAAGCATTGTCCAACATATCCATATTAAAACTTTTTAAAAAGTTAGGCTCAGGTATTGATACGGTTTCCATTCAAGAAGTGCGGTTGGGATTGGCCGCTGGCTTTCAACCTGAAGAAATCATTTTCACGCCGAACGGTGTTTCTTTAAGCGAAATTGAAGAAGCAGCACAACTTGGTGTTAAAATCAATATAGACAACCTATCTATTTTAGAGCAGTTTGGCACAAAACACCCAAATATTCCGGTTTGTATCCGCATAAACCCGCATGTTATGGCTGGTGGAAACGCCAACATTTCTGTTGGGCATATTGATTCTAAATTCGGTATTTCAATACACCAAATACCACACATTCTTCGCATTGTTGAAAATACCAAAATGAACGTTAATGGCATACACATGCATACTGGAAGCGACATTCTGGATATTGAAGTGTTTTTGTATGCCAGCGAAATTTTGTTTGCTACAGCCAAGCAATTTAAAAATTTAGATTTTATAGATTTTGGTTCCGGCTTTAAAGTTCCTTACAAACAAGGTGATATTGAAACCAATATTGAGGAATTGGGCAAAAAATTATCAGCAAGATTTAACGAATTCTGTAAAGATTATGGCAAAGATTTAACCTTGGCGTTTGAACCTGGAAAATTTTTGGTGAGTGAATCTGGCTATTTTTTAACGCATGTTAACGCCGTAAAACAAACTACCTCTACGGTTTTTGCCCAAGTTGACTCAGGTTTCAACCATTTAATTCGACCAATGTTTTATGGTTCGCACCACGATATTATTAACATTTCCAATCCTAAAGGTCGTGAACGTTTTTACACCGTGGTGGGGTATATTTGCGAAACAGATACCTTTGGAAATAATCGTCGCATCAATGAAATAAATGAAGGTGATGTGCTTTGTTTTAAAAACGCAGGAGCTTACTGCTTTTCTATGGCAAGCAACTATAACTCTAGGTTTAGACCTGCGGAGGTTTTATGGTACAACGACAAAGCCCATTTAATTAGAAAACGCGAAACGTTTGAAGATATTCTGCACAACCAAGTTGAAGTTGACCTTACCGATAAGAAAGAGAAACAATTGGTGAAATAAATTCGGTTTAATATTAGTGTTAAAAATGGCTCGGCGTATGCTGAGCCTTTTTTATTTTATCACCATCCTACTGAAAACATTTCAATAAATTTGCTAATATTCAATATTTTCTTTAATATTATACTACATTCCCTGAGTCTTTTTAATTATTTTATGAATAGCATAATAAAAAGGCATCCATGTTAACAACATTTTTAAAGTGTTCTACAAAATTTTCCGCCCCTCCATTTTTGATAAGTAAGTTACAAAACCTAATGGTTTCATTTTTTCTAACAAAATGAAGCTATTATATTCAAATATTTTGATTTCAGTTCTTATTAATATTTCCCTTACTATAATTCACTCAAGATTTTATTCAACAAAAATTAATCACTAACCTTTAAAACCAAAAACATGAAAACAGGAAAACTCTTATTTCTATTGATGTTTGCAAACACTTTAATTCTTTTTGCACAAAAGAAAACAAACGGTACAGTTTACATAGAACACCCAGCAATTGTTACAGTTGAAGCCATGACTCAAGCTTTTGTAAGTGGCGATTCTGCCAAAGTAGCCAGTTATTTGGCTGACGATTTTAAAGCCTATAATGGTGTAGGCACGAAAACCAATGACAAAGGTCAGGACAAAGCATCGTTTACCAAAGGTGTTAATAGATGGAAAAATGCACTAGATTATTTTAGCATTACCCGCAGCAAAGGCGCCTATCCAGATGCCATAGATTACAAAAAAGACAACAAAGACGAGGTAGTTTGGGTTCAAACCTGGGAGGACATTAAAGGTGTTCATAAAAAAACAGGTGTAAAAGTAAACATGCCCGTGCATCGGCTTTATGTTGTAAACAAAGACAACAAGATAAAAACGGTAATAAGCTACACAAATGAAAGCGTTTTTGATGAAATCGGGAAAAGCTTTGTTAACCGAACCAATGGCAAAATATACAATCACCACGACAACATCAATAGCGTGAGAAAACTAACCTATGCATATGAAAATGGGGATTTGGAAAAAACCATGAGCTTTTACAGTGATGATGCGAAATTCTATGACATAAACGAAGAATTTGGAACATCGCTTAATAAATCAGAAATAACAAAAATTTGGCAGAAGTTTTTAGACGATTACGAAATAGTTAGCATTGATATGATTGGATACCCTGATTACCTAGAGTATGAAATGGGTGAAGGACGCGAAGTGTTGTCATGGTGGAACTACCACTTAATTAGAAAATCTGATAAAAAGAAAATATCTGTTCCTTTCCACATCAGCAATAGCTTTGATGCAGATGGTAAAATAACATCAGAAGTGGCCTATTACAGTCGGTCGCTTCTAAGTGCGAAATAAACAGTTAACCTAAAGGCAGCTTTAATTAAAGCTGCCTTTTAATTCTAAAAACAACAAACCTTAAATAATTTTATTTAAAATGAAAAATTCAGTCCAACTTTTACTCGTTATCACCTCTTTCAGTTTAATTTCCTGTGGTAATGGAAAAATTGAAAAAGACATTAAAATGTACACCAGCACATGGGATGAAATTATTAACAATGCCAAAATTGACCTAATAAACAGCGACAATTTTACGGAAGATATTACCTTGGTGGCAAGCCCTGAAAACATAGTAGGCATTGATGGGTTTAAAGCCTATTACCAAAATTTCATTACTGGATTTTCAGATATAAATTTTACCGTGGTTGATGTACTAGGGCAAGATGACAAAATTGTAAAACATTGGACATTTAAAGGCAAGCACACTGGCGACTTCTTTGGAATTCCAGCGACAGGAAATTCGGTTGACGTTGAAGGGGTAACCATTGCAAAAATGAAAGATGGCAAAATCGCGCAAGAACAGGATTTTATGGACAATTTAACTTTTATGTCACAACTCGGTATTGACCCTTTACTAAATCCGAATAATGTTATTATCATAAGAAAATTATACAATGACTTTGCATCGGGCGATATTCCAGCGGTAGGAGCTGCCATGGATGAGAATATGGTATGGAATGAAGCTGAAAATTTCCCTTTTGCTGATGGCAATCCTTACAAAGGTTTTGAAGCCGTTTTAGAGGGTGTATTTTCTAGAATAATTGAAGACTGGGAATATTGGAACCTAACAGATATGTCCTTCAACGAAATGACAAATGATAAAATTTTGGTCACTGGAAGGTACAACGCCAAATACAAAAAAAATGGTGCAACTATGAATTTACAAATGGCTCATTTATGGACTCTTAAAGACGGAAAAATTACTAATTTTCAGCAATTTGCAGACACCAAAGGTATTGCGGACACAATGGCAAAATAAGTCTATTCTGATGAACCAAAAAAACTAACCAGATTGCATTGGATTTGGAAAAATCTTAGCTAATAAAAGAAATAGAAATTCAGAAAACAAACAATTTAACCTATGTTAAAATCTACCCGAATTGAATCCATAGACATTTTAAGAGGAGTTGTAATGGTCATAATGGCCCTAGACCATGTTAGGGACTATTTTTATTACGGCTCCTTTTTTAATGACCCCACAGATTTAGAAACCACAACACCAATTTTATTTTTTACGCGCTTCATTACGCATTACTGTGCTCCGGTTTTTGTTTTTTTGGCGGGCACTTCAGCGTTTTTGTATGGCAGCAAAAAAACCAAGTCCGAACTTTTTAAATTCCTATTTACACGGGGTATTTGGCTTATTATTCTGGAAATCACTGTCAATAACCTTATTTGGAAATTTGACCTGACCTATAGTCGATTAATCCTTCAAGTTATTTGGGCCATTGGGTTAAGCATGATTGCTCTTTCGCTTTTAATTTACTTGTCAAGAAAAGCTTTAATTCTCATAGGTTTTATCATAATTGCTGGCCATAATATGCTTGACCAAATCGTTATGAACGGAAGTAGCTTGAAGTCAAGTATTTGGTATATTTTACATCAAAGCAACTTCATTTATATTTCGGACACACACCGCATAGGTGTTTTTTACCCAGTATTGCCATGGATTGGCATCATGATTTTGGGCTATTGTTTAGGGGCATTGTATAGCAAAAACTATGAGCCCGCATTAAGAAAAAAGTGGTTGCTCATCATAGGAAGCTCAGCCACAGTACTTTTCTTTGTAATTAGAGGTATTAATATTTATGGAGATTTAATGCCATGGGAGGCGCAAGATACAACCGCAAAAACAATTATGTCGTTTTTTAAGGTTACCAAATATCCACCATCATTAGCTTATACTTTAATTACACTTGGGCCTGCTTTGCTTTTTTTATACGGCATCGAATCTGTTAAAAACAAAATAACCGACTTCTTTTTGGTTTTTGGTCGTGTGCCCTTGTTTTATTATTTCCTACATGTACTGGTTATTCACACTTTGGCTTTGTTTGGCATGTTAATATTTGGTGGAAATTGGAAGCACATGATTATTACGGCAGAAGTATTTGACAACGCATTACTTATTAATTATGGATACTCCTTATTTGTGGTTTATTTGGTTTGGATTGGTGTTATAGTCTTCCTATACTTCCCAAGTAAAAAATACATGATTTACAAGGCAAACAACAAGGATAAATGGTGGTTAAGCTATTTATAACTACTCCCTTAATTTACCAGCAAAAAGGCTTACTTTCGAATTAAATGGGTTTCCAGATACCCGCCTCAGCATAACCACCTGTCCGCAATGCCAAATCGCATCGCTAATAGGTCCGTTGATTAAATTCCAAAAGGGAAATTTTTCATTATCAAATTTTGAAATGTCTTCGGTAGTTTTTAAAATATCTGAAACCTCTTTAAAATTTAACAAGGTTTGCCTTCGCTTTTCGTCAAATGATAGTTCTTTAATTTTATCTTCGCTCTTTTCTAATGATATACTATTACGTATGACGTTTGAAAGCCAAAAAATATGATCAATAGTTTCTTCGCAGGAACGGCCTGATTCACTTGGCCTGTAATTTAAGTCTTCTTCCCTTATCCCATCTGTGGCCCAAAAGTACCTAAACCCCAAGCCATCAATCATTCTGGATGCTACTGTGCCTGCCGAGTAATTTTCGGTATATTCTGGTATTTCATGATACGGTAATTTATCTTCTTTTTGTGCCATGACAAATATTGATGATATTAAAGTTACTATTAAAATTAATTTTTTCATGCTTTACAAGATTTATCAGTTCTTTATAGTTTTTTTAGTTGAAATAGGATTAACACCATACTTATCAAATAAATAAACCAAGGCTGTCATAGTTGCGGCTCCTAGCTCCAGCTCTCTTTTATTAATGGCATCAAAAGTATCGTTACTGGCATGGTGATGGTCAAAGTATCGCTGGCTATCGGGTCGTAAACCGGCAAGTACATTAGATTCTGTTTTTAACGGGCCAACATCAGCACCGCTTCCTCCTTTTTCAAAATAGTGAATTAAATAAGGCTTGAATAATGGTTGCCAACTGAGCACTTGTTCAAAACTGGCATCTGTACAATCAAAACTGAACCCTCTAGGCGTAAACCCACCTGCATCACTTTCAAGTGCAAAAACATGGTTTTCGCCTTTTCGTTTTGCTTCTTCGGCATATTTATTTCCACCACGCAAACCGTTTTCCTCATTCATAAATAACACTACTCTTATGCTACGTTTTGGTTTTATTCCCGAATTCTTCAACAACCGCAACACATCCATAGATTGAACAACGCCCGCGCCATCATCGTGCGAACCATCCCCTAAATCCCAAGAATCCAAATGACCTCCAACAATCATATATTCGTTTGGGAATTCGCTCCCAGTAATCTCACCAATAACATTATACGATTGTACATCCTTTAACTGTTTGCAACTTTGCTTAAAATAAAATTTGGTTTCCTTATTCAATTTCAACATTGCGCTTAACAACTCTGAATCATTGGTGCTTATTGCCGCTGAAGGAATACGCTTTTCTACCGGTAAGTCCCCATAAGTCATGCTTCCGGTATGTGGTAAATCGTCCAAACGTAAATTCAGAGAACGTACTATCACACCAATTGCTCCATACTTCGTGGCCTCCATAGCCCCTTGGTAGCGTTGGTTGAAACACCCTCCATAAGCCTCAAATGTTTGGATTAAATCGGGTTGCATCGGGCGATTATAAAATACTATTTTGCCTTCTATATTCTCTTTTCCAAGTTTTTCAAGCTCTTCAAAATTCTTAACCTCAACCACATTGGCTTTTATACCCAATGCTGGTGTAGCAACCGAACCTCCCAAAGCGCATATATTCACATTGGTTGTTTTTCCTAGCGCACTTTCAATAAAAGCAAATTCTTTGGCTCCCCTAACCCATCTGGGCACCATTACGGGCTGCAACCAAACCTTATCGAGTCCTAATTTTTCAAGTTCCTCTTTGGTGTAAGCGACGGCTTTTTCTGCTCCTAACGAACCCGACAAGCGACTACCAATCTGATTGGAAAGATAATTTAACCAATCGTAACTTTTGCCATTGGCTAAGGATTGTGTATAAATGGTTTTTAAAACTTCTTGGTCCGTTTGGGCATTACCAATGGATATCAGGGAAAAAGTGAGCAAGGCTATTTTTAAAATCTTCATAAACTTGTTTTAAGCATAAAGATAATATTTCTACATAGTTGCGAAATAGCCTGAACTATAAATTTATGTTAATAGCATTTGGTGGTTGTGTTAACAATTGAATTCCTTCGACTGCGCTCAGGATAAACTCAATCCTTTTTTGAGGCACGAAAAAAAGATACAGTGGAAAGCGTGTTAAAATGCCCAAAAATATCTTTAAACAAATGCTTTACCATTTAAGTAAACATGCTCTATTTGATGATTTCCAAAAGCATAGGGAATAACATGACAAGAATTTATGGGCTTGGTTAAAATTAAATTTGCCCGTTTGCCAGTCGTTATAGAACCCACTTCCTTTTCTAAACCCATGGCATAGGCACCGTTTATAGTGGCTGCATTGATGGCTTCTTCGGGAGTCATTTTCATTTTAATGCACCCGGTTGACACCACAAAATTCATATTGCCCGAAGGTGATGAGCCTGGGTTATAATCTGTAGCTAAAGCCAAGGGTAAACCTACATCAATCATTTTTCGCGCTGGCGTATACGGAATGCCCAAAAAGAAGGAACAACCCGGTAACGCCACGGGCATGGTTTGAGTGCCCTTCAAAGCTTCAATATCTTCTTGTCCCATTTCCTCAAGATGGTCCACCGAAAGTGCGTGGTGCTTTACACCTGCATGCACACCACCAATGGATCTAAATTGGTTTACATGAATTTTTGGTATTAACCCGAACTGTTTCCCAACCTCTAAAATACGTTCAGTTTCATCAACCGAAAAATAACCTTCTTCACAAAATACATCAATATAATCAGCAAGTTTGGCTTCTGCCACCAACGGAATCATTTCATTGACAATGAGTTGTATATAACCTTCTTTATTGTTTTTAAATTCGGTTGGAACGGCATGTGCTCCTAAAAAAGTGGCTTTTATAGGCAGATTGAATTCTTCTTTTAAACGTTTGATAACGCGAAGCATTTTAAGTTCGGATTCTACACTCAAACCGTAACCCGATTTAATTTCGACGGCACCCGTGCCCAATGCGATAATTTCATTTAAGCGGACCTTAGTTTGTTGATATAAATCTTCTTCTGAAGTTTGCTGAAGTTTCTTAGCCGAATTTAAAATACCACCACCTCTTTTGGCAATTTCTTGGTAGGATAAGCCTTTTAATTTGTCTACAAATTCACTTTCACGGTTTCCTGCATAAACTAAGTGTGTATGCGAATCGCACCAAGCTGGCAATATTATTTTCCCTTTAGCATCAATGGTTTCATCAGTTTGAATATTGGGACAATTATCCATAACTCCGAAGTCTGCAATCAAACCATTTTCAACCAAAAGATAGGCATTTTTTACAGTTGGAAGCTCGTTCATAGCCTTTCCTGAAACAAATGCAACCGATTCATCCCGAACCTGAATGAGTTCTTTTATGTTTGTAAATAAGGTTTGCATTAAAATAAATTTTCCAATAAATCGTCTTCCACTAAGTTAGGCAAAGTTACCTTTAAATTGGGAGTGCGTTCCATTTCGCGTTTAATAGCAAATAAGGCTTCTTCATTTCTAGCCCAACTTCTGCGTGCAATCCCATTGTTTACGTCAAAAAACAACATACTTTTTAAACGTTCTTTTGCTTCCTTGGTGCCATCCAGCAACATACCAAAACCGCCGTTAATAACTTCGCCCCAACCAACACCACCGCCATTATGAATGGAAACCCAAGTAGCACCACGAAAGCTGTCGCCAATAACATTTTGTATGGCCATATCTGCGGTAAATTTACTGCCGTCATAAATATTGGATGTCTCTCGGTATGGGGAATCGGTGCCGCTTACATCATGGTGATCACGACCCAAAACAACAGGGCCAATATCTCCAGTTGCCACTGCATTATTAAAGGCTTCAGCTATTTTAGCCCTACCCTCTGCATCAGCATAAAGAATACGCGCTTGAGACCCAACCACCATATTGTTCTTTTTGGCATCCTTAATCCAAGTGATATTGTCTTGCATTTGAAGTTGAATTTCCTGAGGTGCATTTTCCATGATACCTTGAAGCACTTTCATGGCTATGTCGTCGGTTTTATCTAAATCCTCTGGTTTTCCAGAAGTACATACCCATCGGAAAGGACCAAATCCATAATCAAAACACATGGGGCCCAAAATATCCTGCACATAAGAGGGGTATTTAAAATCGATATTGTTTTCTGCCATCACATCTGCCCCTGCACGATAGGCTTCCAATAAAAAGGCGTTTCCGTAGTCGAAAAAATAGGTTCCTCTTTCAGCGTGCTTATTAATGGCTGCAGCATGCCGTCTTAAAGAGGCTTGTACTTTTTCCTTAAAAACTTCGGGGTTTTCACGAATCAATCGGTTGGATGCTTCAAAAGATAACCCAACAGGATAATACCCGCCAGTCCAAGGAATGTGCAACGACGTTTGGTCTGACCCCACATGGATAAAAATGTCTTCGTCATAAAAACGTTCCCAAACCTCTACTACATTGCCGATAAAAGCTATTGAAACGATTTCTTTTTGTTCTTGGGCCTTTTTAACTCGATTAACCAATTCATTCAAATTATCAACCAAAACATCCACCCAACCCTGCTCATACCGTTTTCTGGCTGCCTTTTCATTGACTTCGGCCGCAACAGTAATGCAGCCGGCAATATTCCCAGCTTTTGGCTGTGCCCCACTCATACCACCTAATCCTGCGGTTAAAAATATTTTTCCTGCAGGTGTTTCACCTTTCTGCAATTTCTTCCTAAAAGCATTCATAACTGTTATGGTGGTGCCATGGACAATACCTTGCGGGCCAATGTACATGAATGACCCTGCGGTCATTTGTCCGTATTGCGTAACACCAAGTGCATTGAATTTTTCCCAATCATCTGGTTTAGAATAATTGGGAATCATCATCCCATTTGTTACCACAACTCGTGGTGCGTTTTTAGACGATGGAAATAATCCCATAGGATGACCTGAATACATGTTTAGAGTTTGCTCGTCATTCATCCTTGCCAAATACTGCATGGTTAAAAGATACTGCGCCCAATTTTGAAAAACCGCACCATTACCCCCATAGGTAATTAATTCTTCGGGGTGTTGTGCCACAGCAGGGTTTAAATTATTTTGAATCATAAGCATGATAGCTGCCGCTTGCAACGATTTCGCAGGATATTCTCCGATACCACGAGCATACATTTTATAAGTTGGCTTAAATCGATACATGTAAATTCGACCGAAATCTTGCAATTCTTGAGCGAACTCCGGAGCCAATTCTTCATGCCACTTTTTAGGAAAGTATCTTAAAGCATTGCGAATAGCCAAACGCTTTTCATCGTTCGATAAAATATCCTTACGTTTTGGGGCTCTGTTAGCATCTGCCGGATAATTATATTTTGATGGCAATTCTTTGGGAATGCCTTGTAATATCTGTTCTTGAAACGTCATTTTTACTTTTATCTTAAATTGAAGGCTTTTTTCTTAACAAGCTCAATCATGTTATGGATGTCGTCTTTTAAAATTCTATCATCTTCTAATTTTGGGACTTTTATTCTGATGATTTTATGGTTTTCTTCAATGATATCTGAAAATGTATTTGGTCTTCTAAACTCCAAAGCTTGTGCGCCATACATCAATTCTATAGCCAGAATTTTTTCAAGATTTTCTAAAACCTGATTGAATTTACGCCCCGAAATACTGCCCATAGACACATGGTCTTCTTGCCCCAAAGAGGTGGGAATACTATCGGCCGATGGCGGAAAACACAATGATTTATTCTCAGTTACCAAAGCGGCTGTGGTGTATTGCGGAATCATAAAACCAGAATTCAATCCGCCGCCAGTAGTTAATAATCGCGGTAATCCAAACTTGCCTTCAATGAGTAAATAACATCTTCTATCTGAAATGTTTCCCAATTCGGCTGCAGCAATCGAACAATAATCTAAAGCCATGGCCAAAGGTTGCCCATGAAAATTGCCTCCAGAAATCGCTTCAGTTTCACTCAAAACAATAGGGTTATCGGTAACTGAATTCATTTCAATTTTGGTCAGTTTCAGCAAGTGATGATAGGCATTTCTTGAAGCGCCGTGTACTTGGGGAATGCATCGCATGGAATAAGGGTCTTGCACGCGTTCACAATTTTCATGCGAATCGACATTTTGGGACCTATAAAGCAACATCGTCATGCGCTCCGCAACTTCAATCGTACCTCTAAACGGTCGCAGTCTATGTAATTCGTCACGAAATGGCGCCGAACTTCCTTGATAGCCTTCAATACTGAAAGCACCACAAACATCGGCCAAATCCAATAGGTATTCCATCTTTTTCAAACCAATAATGGCATGAGCCAAAATAAATTGTGTCCCATTAATCAAAGCCAATCCTTCTTTAGCTTGCAATTCGATGGGTTTTAACTGATGTTTTTTTAACACCTCTTTTGCTGGAACAATTTCCTCGCCAACCCAAAATTCGCCTTCGCCAATCAATGGCAAAAACAAATGTGCTAATGGTGCCAAATCGCCAGAGGCACCTACCGAACCTTGCTCTGGCACTACAGGCAACAAATCGTTTTCAACAAAATAGATAATGCGCTCAATAACTTCCAATCGTATACCCGAAAACCCTTTGCTAAGGGCATGCACCTTGCAAATCATCATGAGTTTAGACAGTTGTTTGTCTATGGGTTTCCCAACACCAACCGCATGGGTTATGAGCAAGTTTTTTTGAAGCAGACTGGTTTCCTCTGGAGATATTTTAACATCACATAATGGACCAAAACCTGTATTAATGCCATATACAGGCTTGGTGGCATTTGCTATGGTTTCCACTTTTAGCCTACAATCATTAATGCTTTTAATGGCTTGCTCGGTTAGCGTTGTTTTTAAATCACCATTGGCAATAGCCAACACTTTATCTACCGTTAATTTGTCTATTCCGTATGCGAACATATTTAACTATCTATTTGTGACTGAATTTGATTTCTACAAAATTATTGATAATTTTGATGCTTAATAATACTATTTAATTCAATATTTAATAAGTATGAGTTATCAATTAGAACTACGCCACATAAACTATTTTTTAGCTGTAGCCAATGAATTGCACTTCAGGAAAGCCGCGGAAAAGCTGTTCATTTCACAACCAGGTTTGAGCCGACAAATAAAAGATATGGAAGAAAGTTTGGGTGTTAAGCTTTTTGACCGACACAACAGGCAGGTGAAACTAACCCATGTTGGACAGTACTTAAAAGAAGAACTCACCAAAAACCTAAAAAGTTTGGATGCTATTTTTCATCACGCCAAACTTTTGGAAGATGGTAAGGACGGGCAATTAAACTTTGGCTATGTGGGTTCTGCCATGCAACAAATTATACCCGATTTATTGGTAAATTTCACCAAAGACCATCCCAATATTCTCTTTAGTCTCAAGGAAATGGACAACACTAAACAAATTGAAGGATTACTTTCCCAAGATATAGATATTGGTTTTGTTAGACTAGAACGTGTTCCGAGAGGTTTGCAATTAAGACCTATTTTAAAGGAACCTTTTTGTTTGGTATTGCCTCAAGAACATCCATTAAATGCTTCAAATTTTAAACAGCTTTCTCAACTTAAGGACGAACACTTTATTCTGTTCGACCCCGAATACAGTGCATCCTATTACGAAAAAGTGATAGCCATTTTTGATGACAGCGGATTTTCACCCATCATATCCCACAACACCATTCACGCGGGTTCCATATACAAACTGGTTGAAAATAATTTTGGCGTTTCCATTGTTCCAAAATCCTTAGTAGACGAAAACAATTCTAAAATAAAATTCATTGAACTCAATAAAATTTCTCAAAGAACGGTACTTTCGGTCATCTGGAACAAAGACAACAGAAACCCCATTTTAAACAAAATTTTGACCCTAATTCATAACAAAAACATAAAATAGTCTAATTGACAAATAAAAGATTATCTTTGCCGCTTGAAACTCAAAAATTGAGTTAAATTCCTCAGGGTGAGGATGTGTTACTGGAAGTTTAGGTTTAAGTATGTCGATTCACTTCTTATGTAACACTGCATAACATAATCGAATACTTATACAAAAGAATGAGCACATTCCAAGATTTAGGTCTTAATGACAACCTATTGCAAGCCATTGCCGATTTAGGATTTACAAAACCCAGTGAAGTTCAACAAAAAGCCATTCCTATTCTATTGGAATCTGAAGGCGATTTAGTTGCTTTAGCACAAACTGGAACCGGAAAAACCGCAGCCTTTGGGTTTCCCATGCTTCAAAAAATTGATATTGACAGCAGAACTACTCAAGGTTTAATCTTATCTCCAACACGCGAACTTTGTCTGCAAATCACCAACGAAATGAAGCTTTACGGCAAGTACTGTAATGGCCTAAACGTAGTTGCGGTGTATGGCGGTGCAAGTATTACCGAGCAAGCCAGAGAAGTAAAGCGTGGCGCGCAAATTATTGTGGCTACCCCTGGTAGAATGAAGGATATGATTAGCCGAAATTTGGTTGATATCACTAAAATTGAATACTCCGTTTTAGACGAAGCCGACGAAATGTTAAACATGGGCTTCAAGGAAGACATTGATGATATCTTATCGCACACACCTGTTGATAAAAGCACTTGGTTATTTTCGGCAACCATGCCAAAAGAAGTGGCTGCCATTGCCAAAAACTTCATGTTCAATCCAAAGGAGATTACCGTTGGAAATAAAAACGAAAGTACCAGTCAAGTATCTCACGAATATTATTTGGTAAACGCCAGAGACCGCTACGATGCATTAAAACGATTGGCCGATGCCAATCCAGATATTTTTTCTGTGGTGTTCTGCCGTACAAAGCGAGATACCCAAAAAGTAGCCGAACAACTTATTGAAGATGGTTACAACGCAGGAGCACTCCATGGTGATTTAAGCCAAAACCAACGCGATTTGGTGATGAACGCTTTTAGAAAAAACCAAATCCAGATGTTGGTCGCAACCGACGTGGCTGCCCGCGGTATTGATGTGGATGATATTACCCACGTGATAAACTACCAATTGCCAGACGAAATTGAAACCTACACACACCGTTCAGGACGTACTGGTCGTGCTGGAAAAACCGGGGTTTCCATGGTTATTGTTTCAAAAAGTGAAGTGCGAAAAATTAAGAGTATAGAGCGCATCATTAAAAAGCAATTCGAGAAAAAGGAAATTCCTGATGGTATGGAAATTTGCGAAGTGCAATTAATGTCGCTTGCCAATAAAATCCACAACACGGAAATCAACCACGAAATCGATAAATATTTAACTAGTATCAACGCACTTTTTGCCGATACAACCAAGGATGAGTTAATCAAAAAGTTCTTTTCGGTTGAGTTTACCCGTTTTTACAATTACTATCAAAAAGCCAAAAACTTAAATGTTTCTGAAAATACAAGTGAACGTGATGGCGGTCGCGAATTTAAAGGTGGAGCCGATTCAACGCGCTACTTCATAAATGTTGGTGGAAAAGATGGTTTCGATTGGATGAAGCTGAAAGATTTCTTGAGAGAACAATTGGATTTGGGCAGAGACGATATTTTTAAAGTTGAGACCAAAGACAGCTTCTCATTTTTCAACACCGAAAATGAACTAAAAGAGAAAGTACTCTCCCATTTTACCGACTTTAAGCATGAGGGTCGCTTTGTAAATGTTGAAGTTTCTGAAAACCGAGGTGGTGGTAAAAAACGTGATGGCAAAAAAGGAAGAAAAAGACGCGAGGGTAAAAAAGGCCCAAAAAGAGAAGATTTTAAAGCAGGTTCAGGAAATAGAGGTGAAAGAAGACGTTCTGAAGGTAAATCGAAGCCAAGACGTTCCAATTCAGGTGATTTTGCAGCATCAAGGCCAAGACGTTCCAGAAGATAGTTAAACTTTTTTGTTAATGTTTAGTCAAAATAAACGCAGAAAAACTTTCCAAAGATTTTCTTTAGTAATTTTATCACTAAATTCGCGTTAATAAATGCTATGAAGAAACACCTACTGCTAATAACTTTTATACTTACTTCGGCTTTTGGTTTGGCTCAAGAAGCCGATAAAGTGTTAGGTGTTGTGATAAATGCTTCAGACGATACACCTCTTGAAAGTGTAAATATTGTTAACCTTAACCAGGTTATTGGTACTACAACAAATGCAGATGGTGAATTTCAAATTTCGGCAAAACCCAACGATACGCTTCATTTTTCCTATTTGGGTTTTAAATCCATAAAAGTTAGGGTAACCAATGACTGGCTAAAATTTGGGAGTTCAAAAATTGAATTAACCGAACTTGCCTTAGCGCTTGAAGAAGTGGTTGTTAACCAATTGAGATTAACAGGCTATTTGGAGGTTGACATCAAACAAGTTCCATTACCAAACGACAATTACCGATACAGTATTTCTGGCTTGGAAGGGACAGGTTACGAAGCTGGTAAAAAATCTACGTTGACCAAGGTTGTCGGTTCTATTTTTAACCCGGCCGATTTTCTGCACCGTATGTTTGGCAAAAAACCAAATGAACTGCGTAAGCTGAAAAAAATGAAGGAAGATGACGAAATCAGAAATTTATTGGCTTCACGTTTTGACCGCGAAATGCTGATGGTTTTATTGAATGTAGACCGTGTAGATTTAGATGAAATTGTGAACCAATGCAACTACTCCAAAGGATTTATACAAACAGCCAACGACCTTCAAATTCTCGATGCCATTAGTGAGTGCTATGAAGAATACAAGCTTTTAAATCGAGGGCGAAGCAACAGATTGTAAATAATAAAACAATATAAATGAAAAACGGAATCAAAAATTTTGATTCCGTTTTTTTATGCATTTGAATGTAAGGCTAACCCATTTTACTTTTCTAAAATTATTTTCAGGCTTGCCAACCCTTCCTCAAAATCTTTACCCACGGCCTTATCCATATTAAAAAACATAAAAAATACGTTTGAAGGTGGCTTGCTTTCACCTGAAAAACCCCAAACCACATTTGTTTTATTTAAGCCAAGAGCCTCGACTTTCAAGTAAGCATCCGATTCTGATTTCCAAGGTTTATAGAACCGCAATTTTGTTTTAAGGATATCATTTTCAACAACACCAACAATTTCCTGTTCCCCAGAACCCACATCTTTATTGCCTTCCCATTTTGCAACAAAACCTACCTCTCCATCAACCCCAAAAAACTCCTGTTTCATATTAGGGTCTTTCTTTTTCCACGGCGACCAGTGGTCCTGATTTTTTACATATTTTAAATAGTTATAAACATCTGAAATAGGCATATTGATGGTTATTCTTCTACTAACATCAAACTGCCTTGGCGCCACAAGGATTAAAATGATAAAAACAAAAGCAATTACCAAAAAAACATACAAAAGAATCATCATAACAATGGAGAATTAATTGGACTATTAAAGATAGTCAATTTTTGGCATCGTAATAGCGCTTTACAATGGCATCATAACTTTTTAACGTTTTCTTTATCCAATCCATTTGTTTTTCAAGTCGCTCATTTTCTGATAATTGCCAATGTATTTCAGTTTGCTTCAGTTTGGTGGTAACGTGTTGCAAAATAATGGCTGCCGAAACCGAAATGTTCAAACTTTCCGTAAAGCCAACCATAGGGATTTTCAAATAGCAATCGGCAGCATTCAGAACTTCTTCCGATAGGCCTTCTGTTTCTCTTCCAAAGAAAAAACATGATTTTTTTGTTTCGTCAAACTCGTGCAAAACGCAATCGTTGGTATGCGGTGTTGTGGCCACAATTTGATAGCCCTTTTGTTTTAAGTCTGCAATGCAATCTTTAACCGAATGATACCGATTTAAATCTACCCACTTTTGGGCGCCCATGGCAATTTCTCGGTCAATCCGCTTGGTATTACGTTCTTCGATTATGTTGACTTCCTGAATACCAAAAACGTCGCAACTTCTAATAACGGCACTGGTGTTGTGCAACTGGTACACATCTTCCGTGGCTACGGTAAAATGCTTCGTGCGTTGCGATAAAACATACTTAAAACGGTCAAGCCTTTTTGGGGTTAAATGGGTTTCTAAATGTTCCAGGAGTTTTAAATCTATCATAGCTTCAAAAATAAGAATTGTGTCATTACGAAGAACGAAGTGACGTGGTAATCTTTTTATTTAAAGTTCTATTTAAAAGATTTCTATATCGCACCCATGGCGTGATTCGCAATGACTTTAAAGTTATTATCTTTATGATATGAAACACCTTGTTGTACTTACAGGAGCGGGCATGAGTGCCGAAAGCGGCATTAAAACCTTTAGGGATGCTGACGGACTATGGGAAGGCCATGATGTTATGGAAGTGGCCACGCCCCAAGGTTTTGCGGCAAACCCCAGATTGGTTTTAGATTTTTACAACCAGCGCCGAAGACAACTTTTTGAAGTAAAACCCAACCAAGCCCATTTTGATTTGGCCGAACTTGAAAAAAATTATAAAGTAAGCATCATTACCCAAAATGTAGATGATTTGCACGAACGCGCAGGAAGCACCCAGGTGACCCATCTGCATGGCGAACTTTTAAAAGTGCGAAGTACCTACAACGAAACCGATATTTTGGAATGGAAAACCGATTTACTTTTGGGCGATACCTGTAAACTAGGTTACCAACTGCGCCCACATATTGTGTGGTTTGGTGAAGACGTACCCATGATTGAAAAAGCATTTGATATTTGTGAAACCGCAGATTTGTTGGCCATTATTGGCACCTCCATGCAAGTGTACCCTGCCGCAGGTTTAATGCATTATGTGCCACAAAACACCCCAACTTATTTTATTGACCCCAAACCCAATATTGCAAGCCAAAATAACTTAACCGTTATTTCAGAAACAGCTACTGTTGGGGTTAGACGGATGATGGGGTTGATTTAAAGGGCGCTTGTGAAATCAATCTTTATTCTTTTCCTCAATCCATTTGCCCATAAACTTACTGCTTTGCAAGGTATGGTGCTGTAGCATTTGCCCAGTAAAATTGTTTTGTCGTTTGTCGTCGAGTTGTTGCGATGTTTCTAAAATTGCCTTTAAAAACTTTTCTTGATGTTCGTTTTTATTAAATCGGGCATTGATAATCTCAAATCCGTTTTGCTGTTTTTCAGCCCAAAGTACCTCATTCTTATATAATTGCATTGCTTTTTCTGCAAAGGCTTCTGGCGTGTCTTCTATAAATCCATTGGGCGGTAACGCACTAAACATGCCTTCTGCCGCAATGGGTGTCATAACGCACGGCGTACCGTTTTGCATCGCGTCAACCAATTTGCCTTTTAGACCCGCACCAAACCTAAGCGGTGCTAAACATATTTTTGCACGCTGCATTACTTGGTTGACATCTTCAGCAAAACCTTTTATTAAAAACCCTTCTTTTTCGTTGTGCAGTTGATTCACTTTTTGCGAGGCATAAGCGCCGTAAACATGCAATTCAGCTTTTGGGAGTTGCTTGCGTATCAATGGCCAAATGGTTTCCTTTAAATATAAAACTGCATTATAATTGGGTTCATGCAAAAAATTGCCAATGGTTATAAAATGGCTTCGTTCTTGAAATTTTGGAAGCTTGTTAACATCTTCTTTTAAAATGACATCCAACATAAAAGGTAAATAAAACAACAGATTTTCATCAACTTTAAAATCTTGTTTAAGGATTTCCATTTCAGCTTCAGAAATGATTAAACTCAAATCACTTCGGTAAATACTAGCTATTTCGCGCTTTGCGTGGTCATTAAACAAATACGGCTTGTTGAAGACAACGCTATCTTTAAAAGCTTGCTGCCTGCCTTTTCGTAAACCATGCAAATCTTCAGTGTCTAAAATGCGAATGGCATTTGGGCAATGTTCGGCAACACGCCAACCAAATTGCTCCTCAACCATAAAGCGGTCAAAAAGTACCACATCGGGTTGCAGCCCTTTCAAAAATTCATCAAAACTGTAATGGTTTAATTTTATGGGTACTTGCGAAACCTCAATTGAGGTTAAGTCAAATGCGTTTTCACTTTTCGCACAGGCACTAGCAAAGGATATTTGGTAATTTTGCCCCTTAAAAAATTCAATAAGCTGCATCATTCGGCTACCGGCAGCAGAACTTTTTGGCTCTGGCCATACAAAACCAATAATAAGAAGTTTTTTAGCCACTAATTCAAGAATGTTTTATCTGGCAACAATTGTAAATCACAAAGTTATCTTACACAACGCTTTCACTTCCCCTTTGGGGAAGTATAGGATGGGGCTTCTACTCTGGCTCTGCAGCAATACTGTACTTAAACCGTACCATTTTTGCCCAATCTAAAACAGATTTTATTTGTTCGTCACTTAATCTAGCTTCAGTGTGCGTCCAAGTGTATGAAGGCAATGGCATATCCTTTTCTTCAACCATTTCAATGAGTTCTTCAAATTTATGGTCTTTTCGCTTAATGGAATTATCTACCCAATTAGAAAAATTAAAATGCTTTTTACCGTCCTTAACATGGGCAGCCAACCAATAATTTACAGGGGTAATATTGTTGTACCACGGGTATCGAGTAACATCGCTATGGCAATCGTAACAAGTCTCCTCTAAAATCAGTTTTACATCCTCTGGCGGATTGGTTTCAGCCAAAAAAGGTTCAATGGAACTTAAATCACCCTGATTTTTCTCTGGTCCGAAAAATTGGGCAACTACAAACAAGAGTGCCAATACCAAAAGTATTTTTTTTATCGTCTTCATTTTAATATTTTTAATTGCATATAAAAATAACAAAATCGTTTTGACTACCACCGAACTTTACGATGAATTAAATAACGTAGATCACTCCCACGGTAAAAGGTTGTTTTATGCCAATTTGGTGATTGGAAATCCCGATTTATTGCCCAAACTTTTGGAAATTCTTTTTAAAGTAGAAGATAAAATGTCTGATCGTGCAGCTTGGGTTTTCGAATTTGTTTGCAGGAAAAATATCGAACTTATCATCCCCCTTTTGAACACATTTACAGAAAATATCGCGAAAGTCCGAAGAGATTCCGCAGTGCGCCCAGTTGCCAAAATTTGTGAGCTTGTAGTTTTGGCTTATTATGATAAAGCAGATAACCCCTTAAAATCGGCACTGACCAACACGCACAAAGAGCGCATTATCGAAACCTGTTTTGACTATATGATCAATAACCAAAAAGTTGCTGTCAAGGCCTACTCTATGCAAACTTTATATCTATTGGGCAAAGATTATGATTGGGTTCACCCAGAACTAAGGTTAATTCTGGAACGCGATTTTTACGAACAAAGTGCCGCTTTTAAGGCACGGGCCAGGCATATTTTAAAGAAAGTGAAGAAAGGCTAAAAAGACCAAATACCACTGATGTGAAAAAATAAAATTTCCAATCAAATTAAGGGATCAAACTTACCTCTTCTAGCTTCGTACTTCTAACTTTCTTTCCTATCTTTGCAACCTTAAAATTCAAACCGAATATGTCATTATCACCACTCAACGCCATTTCTCCAATTGACGGGAGATACAGAAGTAAAGTAAGCGAGCTAGCCCCCTATTTTTCTGAAGAAGCTTTAATAAAATATCGTGTTTTAGTTGAAATAGAATATTTTATTGCACTTTGTGAAATTCCGCTAACTCAACTTAAGTCGGTCGACCATGGCATTTTTGATAGTTTGATGGCTATTTACCAAGATTTTTCAAAGGAAGACGCTTTGGCCATCAAAAAGATTGAAAGCATTACCAACCATGATGTTAAGGCTGTTGAGTACTTTATCAAAGAGAAGTTTGATAAGTTAGGTTTGAGCCAGTTCAAGGAATTTATTCACTTCGGGCTTACCTCACAAGACATAAACAACACGGCCATTCCTTTAAGCCTAAAGGAAGCCATGAACAACGTTTATGTACCCGAATATTTGATTGTTTTAAATAAGTTAAAAGATTTATCTAAAGATTGGGCATCAATTTCCATGTTGGCGAGAACGCACGGGCAACCGGCATCTCCTACCCGATTGGGAAAAGAAATTCAGGTTTTTGTAACCCGTTTGGAAGAACAATTCAATCTATTGAACGATATACCAAGTGCCGCTAAATTTGGTGGGGCAACCGGTAATTTTAACGCCCACCATGTGGCATACCCAAATATTGATTGGAAAGCCTTTGGAAGCAAATTTGTTCAAGAAAAATTAGGGTTGCAACATTCTTTCCCAACAACTCAGATTGAGCATTACGACCATATGGCCGCTTTGTTTGATACCTTGAAGCGCATAAATACGATTATCATTGATTTAGACCGAGATATCTGGACCTACGTTTCAATGGACTATTTCAAACAAAAAATTAAAAAAGGGGAAGTTGGCAGTTCGGCCATGCCGCACAAGGTAAACCCTATTGATTTTGAAAATTCTGAAGGTAATTTGGGTATTGCCAATGCTGTTTTTGAGCATCTTGCCGCAAAATTGCCAGTTTCAAGATTACAACGCGATTTAACCGACAGTACCGTTTTACGAAATGTTGGCGTACCATTTGGCCATACTCTTATTGGATTTAAATCTACCCTTAAAGGTTTGAACAAACTTTTATTGAACGAAAGTAAGTTTGCCGAAGATTTAGAAAACAATTGGGCCGTTGTAGCCGAAGCCATTCAAACCATATTGCGTCGTGAAGGTTACTCAAACCCTTATGAAGCTTTAAAGGGATTGACAAGAACAAATTCCAAAATAAACCAGGACTCCATTTCAAATTTTATTGATACCTTAGAGGTATCCAATACAATAAAAGACGAATTAAAACGTATTACACCCAGTAACTACACCGGAATTTAATTTATGTTAAGCGACAAGCAATCTTTAATACTTTCAGGAATAATGGCCATTGGCATTTTTGTTTTTGGAATTTTAGACATCTTAGATAATTTTGTTGTTTTAACACTCATGACCATTGCCTTCTTCACGATTATTCTCAATCTTCTTTACTTGAGCTCTAAATCGGAAGAAGAACCACAGGAGCAAGAATTAGATGAATAAAAAAAGACAACCCATAAAACTGGGTTGCCTTCTCATATCAACATAACTATATATTACTTGAAGAAATTTGTAATGCGCTCAATTTGAGCTTCTTCAAGATTTGCGTTTTGCATGGCGTTTATTAAGGTTATCATTTTATCGGGACTCATGTCGTCTCCCAAAATCCTAACAATGGCAAAGCCTAATTCTTTTGAATTTCCAAAGAGAATAACCTCATCTGCTTCGTCATCCGTTCCTATATACTTCACCTGTATTTTATTGCCTTTATCGCTAAATTCCATTAAATCGTTGTACTTGCTGTCACTCAAAATAGTCTTAACCTTGACAAGTTCGGCTTCGTAAGAAGTGACATCTTTTTCATTGGCTTTGTAGCCTAAAAAATTCAATTTATCCACCGAATCATATGCCTCCTTTTGTTCTTCAGTAAAACCAGATTTATCAATTTCTATCATCGATAATGGAAAATCCTGGGATATGAAGTTCTTGGCTTCTTGATGGTCTACATAATAGCGTTGCAAACTAACTTCATTACCGCAGCTTGATAAAAAAACTGCGGTAATTAAAGTATAAACTAAATATTTAAATGTTCGTTGCATGATTGATGGTTTCTTATTTTCCTTTTTCTAGATGCTCGCCACCAGGAATATTCATTTTTGATGTAAGCTTAGATATTTCGTTCAAATCGATATCGCCAGTTAAAGCAACAACAACGGTTTCAATTTTACGCTCCTTCCCATTAATTTCAATATTGCTTTCTATCTTTTTATCAATACCATTCACAAAAATTAAAAGCTCCTTAACATGGTCGGCATCCCTGCCTTCTTTTACATAAAAGTTAACCTCAGTGCCGTCGTCTCTTACTTCCATAAGCTCCTCTAAACTACTTGAACGCGATTTAACCCATTTGGCAATATCTGTTGATATTACTTTATTATCGGTTACTATGGTTTTAAAGCTGGTAATACTTTTTACCATATCCATGTAAGCCTTGGCTTCGGCATCATCGGTATCAATGCCAATTTTGGCTATCATTTGAAACATTTTTGGTTTAATGTTTACATAAGTTACATCTACATTTTCACTGTATTTTTCGAAGATGTCTTTTTGGGCCATTCCCACTAAAGGCATTAACATAATGGCCATTACGAATACGATTAATTTATTTTTCATTGTTCTTGTTTTTAAGTTGTTTTTTTCTGTTCGTTTCTTTTTTTGATTCATACTGAAACTGGTTCAGTACATGTTAATTTTTAAAAATTATATTTTTTGTGTTTTCGATTTCGTTGAGATACCCCAAAGTTGATGTTCCTTTGTTCATTTCATTTAAGTACCCAACGGTTGATGTGCCTTTGTTAAGTTTTTCAGAAATCATCGCTAACGATCTTGAAACCTCTTCAAAAGCTTTTTCTGGTTCACAGTACGTACCTACTAAATCCGTTTCACAAGAATCGACATTAAAAAGTGGCATCGTAAAATAAACCCCCAACATTAGAACCGCTACGGCTGCGACAGAAATCCATTTGTAATTAAATATACGTTTGGTGTTTAATGGAATGTCTTTAGTAAACTGTTCCTGCTGATTTACCAAAAAATACGCAAACATGGGTTTATAATGCTCTAAATGCGGCGCAACCGTGTCGCTGATAAAATAGTTTTTCAACACTTGCTCTTCTTTTAGGGTGGTTTCACCGTTTTCGTACTTTTCCAGTAATTTTTCTATATTATTTAATACCATAATTATGAGTAATAGTTAATTGTTCACGAATTGTTTTTCTCGCTCTTGATAAGGCTACACGTACCGCTGTATTATTCATATCCAGCATTTTGGCAATCTCATCAAAATCATATTCTTCTATATCCCTCAATTGAATAATCATGCGTTGCTGTTCTGGTAGTTCTTCAATAATTTTCGACACCCAATTTACACTGTCATTCAACTCAACTTGCTTTTGTAATGCTGTCTGCTTATCCTCGTAATTGCTATGTACAATCTTTAAGTTCTGCGCTTGCTTTGATTTTAACTTATCAAAACAATAATTTTTTGTCATCGTCATGGAAAAGGCTTCAACGTTTTTATACTCTTGAATCTTTTTCTTGTTATTCCACAATTTCAACAGAACTTCTTGAGTTGCATCTTCAGCTTCCTCTGTAGATACTAGCAATCGTTTGGCTAAACGAAACACTTTATCCTTAAAGGGCATTACTATATTTAAAAACTCTGTTTGAGTCATTCTGATTGGTTTACTGAAACAGCTTGGTTATTGCTATTTGATATTACGACGAACCACATTCCATTTTGTTACAAAAATTTTTTATATCGCAATAATGTAAGTATTTTTAGAGTTTTATAGACTACTTATATTAAAAATGCTTTATGAAAAATTTAAAAGCCCTAATCCTACTTTTTACAGTTTCTGTTCTGTCTTTCAGTTGTTTTGAAGATAACGATGATGTACCTATTACCACAAGTGAAATAAACGATTTTGTTTGGAAAGGCATGAATCTTTTTTACTTGTATAAAGACAATGTGCCTGATTTGGCCAATGACCGTTTTTCCAGCAATTCCCAATATGCCAACTATTTGGATGGTTTTAACAGCCCGGAAAGTTTATTTGAAAGCTTGATTTACCAAAGGCAAACCATAGACCAATTTAGCTGGATTACTCCAGACTATTTTGCCAATGAAGATCTTTTAAATGGCAAAGGGCTTACTAACGGTATGCAATACACCTTTATTAGTCGTTCAAGCACGGACCCAACAAGATATGGCATTATATTATATGTTTTACCAGATAGTGACGCTGATAACAAGGGTTTAAAACGTGGTGATATTTTTTATGCCGTAAATGGTACAGAGTTATACTATAATTCACCTGCAGACAACAATTATTCTCTATTAAACGATACAAACTACAGCATAGACCTTGGCACATACAACACCAATGGTACTCCTGATACGGCTGATGATTCGGTTACTCCGCTTGGAACATCTGTAGCATTAACCAAAGAGGAACTCACCGAAAACCCAATACACGTTAGCAAGGTTTTAAACGTTGGTGGCAAATCTATTGGCTATTTAATGTACAATGGGTTTAACGGAAGTTCTGCAGAATTAAACAATGTTTTTGCCACATTCAAATCTGCTGGCGTAACAGATTTGGTTATAGATTTAAGGTATAACCCAGGTGGATTTACCAGTAAAGCTATTTTGTTGACTAGTTTAATAACTGGCCAATTTACTGGTGAAGTACTTAATATAGATCAATTTAATAATGCATTACAAGCTGAGTTTGAAGCAAGCAATCCTGAATTTTTGGAAGACAAGTTTATTGACAATGAAAACGGTCTGTCGTTAAATAGTTTAAACCTGAGTAAAGTTTATTTTTTAACGACCAGATGGAGCGCTTCTGCAAGTGAGTTTACCATCAATTCTTTGACTCCATACATTGATGTTGTTCAAATAGGTTCAAATACGCGAGGTAAATATCAAGGTTCTTGGACGTTATATGATTCTCCAAATTTTCTAAAAGAAGGTGCCAATCCAAACCATACTTACGCCCTTCAACCGTTGATATTTAAATACTCAAACATCCAAGGTAATACTGATTTTATTGATGGACTTCCACCCGATACGATGTTAAACGAAACCAGATTGAACTTAGGTATTTTAGGTGATGAAAACGAACCGCTTTTAGCTGAGGCTATTTCGCAAATTACGTCAAGTGGCAAACAAATCAGCACCAAATCTGAAAGCATTGACGCCCATAGTCCATTTGAAGTATTGCAATCGGCCAATGGCAAATTAATAGATGATAGAGAAATTCCTTTGGATATCATTCAACCTATATTTTCTAAATAAGTACAAAATTTTAGATTTTCGTTTTTCATTTTAAACGAATTGTTTCTTAAAACAAAAATCCCCGAGGTATTGCCGCGGGGATTTTTGTTTTAAAATTTAATGAAACACCTTTTTTTAAGGTTTCTATAAATTAATATTTAGACCTAAACTTATGTTTCTTCCTTTGGTTGTGTAGCCCAAAATCTCGAAATAATCTTCATTGAACAAATTGCTAACATTTGCAAAAAACTTTAACCTATTTTCGATTAACCTGTGACTAAAATATAAATCGATTAAAGAAAAAGCGTCCAATTGCACATCTTGGTAGGTTGAAAAATCAGTATCTGTTCTTCTACCAACAAATTGATAGTTTATGGATGCAAATGTATTTTTACAAAAATTATAGCCCAAACTCGCATTGGCTTTATGCTTGGGCACTCGCAAGCGCACGCCATCTTTTACCTCAGTAAAGGTATAATTGGCACTGACCGTTAAACCTTTTATAAAGTTAACTTCTGTTTCTGCCTCAATACCGTGAACCGTTGCTTCTGTGCTAGCATTTTCATAAGCACTGGTATAGATAATCGTGTTCTGTTCCTTTCGGTTAAAATAAACGCCATTTAAACGAAATCCTTGTTTTTTGCTGAATTCAAATCCGCCTTCAATGGTTTTATTCTCTTCTGGTTCCAAGTTAGGGTTAGCGCCAAAAAAACCGAATAATTGAGATAAATTAGGCGCAATAAACGATGTGGCATAAGAGCCAAAAACCTTTGTATAACCATCGTTCACCGAAACGCTGTATGATGGATTTAGACTATACACAAAATGAGAGCCATATTCACTGTAGGTGTTATACCGCGCACCAGTATTAATGTTCAAACCAAAATCAGACACATAAACCATATTGATGTATGGATCTGTGTTGGTAAAGCCTTCCTCATCAACAAACAAACTTTTGTAATTGCCATAATTTACACCCAAAATGGTGTAGAAAGCATCATTAAAAACATATTTATTAAACGCATCCAACACATAACTTTCTGCTTCATGTATTGAAGAAAAATCAGAGATGGTCTCTCGGTCGATCTTGGTGTAAGCTGCATTAATTTGAAAACTTCCGTGTTCGTAGCTAATTTTCGGGGACAAACCTACTCGTTTTTGTCGCGAACTATATTTATAGTCCGTATCTGAAAAGGTGTAAGTTGGCGGAGGGAAACCATCAATATCAGATTTAAAATTATCGTAAGTCGCAAATGCGGTCAATTCAAAAGATTTACAAAACCCATAACCCAATTTCATATTTACGTTATACCTTGAAAAAGGGTCTTTCTCTGGGTTATCTGACTTTGCCCCTGATAACCCATCGGCATATCGGTTTCCAAAACTTGCCAAATAGGTCAGCTTCTTTACCGACCCATTAACCGAAACGTTATTGATAAAACTAGCTCCGTTATAATTTAAATCATCTTGGGTTTGGTTGGTCCCAACAACAGTTAAAAAACTCCCTGAAAAACTATCCTCTGAAACCTTTTTTGTCGTAATGTTTATCACAGCCGTAGCAGCCGCATTTCCATAAAGTGTACTGGCCGCCCCTTTTATGATTTCTATAGATTCAACAGTGTTTAAGTCTAACAGCCTCAAATCATAATCATTAGAAACACTTGAGGGGTCGTTTATTTGAATACCATCAATAAGCACTAAAACTTGTCGGTTGTTTCCACCCCTAATATAATTCCCAAGATTTTGACCTTCAACACCACGGCTTCCGTTAATTTCTATGCCACTTTTTGTATTGATTAATTCGGGAATGGAACGCCCTTGGTTGTTTTCAAGTTCTTTTCTGGAAATCTTAATAACCGTTTTACCTGAATTTTCTCTTTTCAATTCAAAACGGGAATCTGAAACTACAATTTCATCTAGCTGTTCTACCGTTGTTGAATCGATTTGGCTTTGCGAAAAACCAACCATAGACATACCAAAACACAGCACGCCTAAAACACTTGTTTTTTTGTTCATTTTAATGAATAATTACTCGAGAATCGCATGGATTATCATACGCAAACTTTTATCCCGAAAGTTTAACTTATATGTTTTGAAAAAGGCAGGTCTCCTGACTTGCGTATCCGTGCTGGTCTTCCCATTACGCCAAAGCGCAACAGTGACATTGAAGTTAACACGAATCTCTTTTGAAGAGATGCCCAATCAAGTTGGGCACTATGCTTACAGTTGCGGGAACAGTCCTGGAATTACACCAGATTCCCTTTTAATCTATCCACGTGAAATGGACAAAACCAAATTTCAATGCAAAAGTAATTTATTAAAAGAAATTGCACCCACTGAAATTATTTTTTCTTGCTCATTTTATAAACAAGGTAAATAAAGCCTAAAAGAAAATGAGCTATAATGACGCCAGCAACTATGTATAGCGTTAAGTTTGAACCGTCTCGCATAAGATTAGTTTTAGCCAAATGTATTGCTTTTGCATAAGGCAATAAGTTACCTGTGTTACACGTCCGGGCATTAAATTTAGTGTTAGATGTTTCGTGGTTATAACAATTAGTCTTATTTTTGAACTATCAAAAAACATTATCTTATTATGGGTTCTTTATTTAGTAAAAGACAGTTAATCATTATAGCATTTATAGCAGTTGCCATTATATTTCGCCTTGTGCCTCATTTGCCCAATGTTACACCAATTACCGCTGCTGCCCTGTTTTCGGGCGTTTATTTTACTGATAAAAAACTAGCTTTTATAATTCCGTTATTAGCTATGGCCATCTCTGATATCTTTTTAGGTTTCACGCTAACCTCGGTATTTGTTTATACTGCCTTGATTTTGGTTGGATTGATTGGCATCTATTCTAAAAAAATGAACTTTAAAAGTATTTTAATCAGCAGCATAAGCTTCTTCATTATAACCAATTTAGGTGTTTGGCTTATTTGGTATCCGTTAAATTTAAATGGCCTGTTAGAGTGTTATACTTTGGCCATTCCATTTTTTAGAAACTCTTTAATTGGTGATTTCTTTTTTGCTGGTGTGCTATATTTTGGTTTCAATTTTGTATCGAACAGGTATTTGAAAGTAGCCTAATCCTTCAGATTCTTATCTATTAATTAACCCAAATTTTTTGAGGATAACTAAAGCGTTGCGCCTCTTGTTAAAATTTGCTATATTTAAAGGATTGATTTTGCTCCTGATAATCAACCTGATTCAATCATTCTTTTCAATTTTCGTCCCCTTGAATTGATATAGGCTAAAAGTTATGGACTTTTACTAACATTAATCTTGGCATTATGAAAATTAAGCTTGCTATCCTGTTTACATCCATTTTTGTATTGTCTACCCTTCTTTTTAAAATTTCTCCAGAAGAAACTTACGATTATTCAAAAAAGATTGGAGTAAATTCAATAAGCTGTACACCGGCAAATTTTTTGTTAAAAAATGTTGATACCACAAAACAAATTGCGCCATTATTCGAAAATTTAGGCACCCACACGTATAAAGTAAGTACGAACAATGCCCTGGCACAAAAGTTCTTTAACCAAGGTTTGAGGTTAACCTATGCATTCAACCATGCCGAAGCCCACCGTTCGTTTATGGAAGCGGCAAGACTAGACCCCAATTGCGCCATGGCATTTTGGGGACAAGCCTATGTTTTGGGACCGAACATTAACGACCCATTGCCAGATGAAGAACGCAAAAACAAATACAACGAAGCCATTGAAAAAGCTAAATTATTGGCAAAAAATGCTGCACCCAAAGAGCAGGCTTTAATTGAGGCACTTTCCCACAGATACTCCGCTAACCTCGAAGCGGAAGTTGAGGGTTTGAACAAAGCCTATATGGAAGCCATGACAGAAGTCGCCAAAAACCATCCGAATGATGCTGATATTTTAACGCTATACGCTGCCGCGATAATGAATACCGTTCCATGGAATTATTGGGACAAAAAAGGCAATCCTTCCCCAAAAATTCCTGAGGCAAAAGCTGCCCTTGAGGAAGCCATCAAAATAAATCCAAATCATCCTGGGGCTCACCACTATTACATCCATATGGTTGAACTCCCCAAACCCGATTTAGCCGTGCCCAGTGCCGAAAAACTAGGCAATTTAATGCCTGCCGCAGGCCATATAGTCCATATGCCATCACATATTTATATTAGGGTTGGCCGATATAAAGACGCTGTAACCGCCAATCAAAAAGCCATTCTGGCGGACGAGGATTACATCTCGCAATGTTTTTCACAAGGCATGTACCCACTCGGTTATTACCCACACAATATTCATTTTTTATGGTCGGCATCAAGCTTATTGGGCGCAAGTGATATAGCCATAGATGCGGCAAAGAAAACTGCTGAAAAAGTTCCTGTTGGGGAAATGAAAGAACTTCATTTTTTACAAAATTTTGCCTCTACACCGCTTTTGGCCTACACTCGATTTGGTAAGTGGAATGATATTTTAACGTATCCAAAACCCAATGACGAAATAAAGCATTTAAAACTGATCTGGCACTATGCGAGAGGTGTCGCTTTTGTTAGAAAAAATAATATAAAAGAAGCTCAAGAAGAACTTGATGCCATTGCCGCCCTAAAAAAAGACCCAGAAATGGAAACAATAATAGCTACAGGGTTTGATTCTGGCACTACCATAGCCGCGTTAGCTTATGAAGTTGTTGCTGGAGAAATTGCTTCGGCAAAGAACGATTTGGAAAAAGCCATTAAATATTTTGAAAAAGCCGTAGAACTTGAAGATGCACTCATTTATAATGAACCTTCCGCATGGCACATACCGACCAGACAAAACTTAGGTGCCGTTTTATTAAAGGCCAAAAAATATGAAACTGCTGAAAACATTTTCAAAGAAGACTTAGAAATTCTTCGTCAAAATGGATGGTCTTTGATAGGCTTGCATAAAAGTTTGAAATTACAAGGGAAACTAAATGAAGCTGAAGCCATTCTCAAAGAATTCAATAGGGCTTGGGCAGAAAGCGATATAGAAATAAACACCTCAATATTGTAAATAACTTTTTCAAATTACCTGGGCATTGACACGCCTTTCTTGGACTAAAAATTTATCTTTGGAATTATTTTTTATCCTAAATGAGCGATAGCCTTATTCTTATTCTTGCCATTTTAATTTCCGCGGCCATTGGTGGCTATTTAGGAATGCTTTTCACCAAACTTCAAAGCAAAAGCGAACAAAGTACACTTGAAGAGCGCCAAAAACAAATGGGTCTGACCATTGAGGATTTAAAACAAAATTTGACTAAAATTGAATTGGAGCGAGAAGAAATTCGTCGTGAAAAGGAATTATTAAACTCAGAATTGGCGAGGAAAAATACGGAATATGAAAACCTTCAGCAATTAAATTTACAGCGCGATAAAGAACTTGAAGAACGACAAGAACAACTTCGAAAAGATTTTGAACTTTTGGCGAACAAAATTCTAGAAGAAAAGTCCAACAAGTTTACCGAGCAGAACAAAGAAAACATTAAAAATATATTGAATCCACTTCAAGAAAAAATCAAAACCTTTGAAGAAAAAGTAGATTTAAGCCAAAAGGAAAGCATCAGCATGCATTCGGCATTAAAAGAGCAGTTGCTAGGCCTAAAAGACCTCAATCAACAAATGACCAAAGAGGCCAGTAATCTGACCAAAGCTTTAAAGGGAGACAGCAAAATGCAAGGAAATTGGGGAGAGCTCGTCTTGGAACGTGTTCTGGAAAAATCGGGTTTGGAAAAAGACCGCGAATATTTTGTTCAGCAAAGTTTCACTTTGGCCAATGGTTCGCGGGTATTGCCAGATGTGGTTTTACATCTGCCCGACAACAAGAAAATGATTATCGACTCCAAAGTGTCTTTAACCGATTATGAGCGTTTGGTAAATGCTGATGATATCGATAAACCCCAATACCTCAAAGCCCATGTAAACTCGGTAAAAAAACATGTTGACCAACTTTCGGAAAAGAACTACCAAGACCTTTACGATATTGAATCACCTGATTTCGTACTGATGTTTATACCCATTGAGCCGGCTTTTGCCGTAGTGGTAAATGAAGACAATTCCATTTACAATAAAGCTTTCGAAAAAAATATTGTTATCGTTACACCATCAACCCTATTGGCCACATTACGCACCATTGATACCATGTGGAACAATGAAAAACAACAACGAAATGCGATTGAAATTGCACGCCAAGCCGGGGCATTATACGATAAGTTTGAAGGATTGGTAAGCGACTTAACAGGCGTTGGCAAAAAAATTGATGCTGCAAAAAGCGATTATTCCGCTGCTATGAATAAATTGGTCGAAGGTAAAGGAAACCTCATCACAAGTGTTGAAAGACTCAAAAAAATGGGAGCTAAAGCCAAAAAATCGCTTCCAGAAGCTATCATTAAACGATCTCAGGAAGACGAATAAACCCAATAACATGTTTAAATACGCCAAAGAATCACAAGTAACCATAACCCAACTCATGCTGCCATCACATTCCAATTTTAGTGGAAAAATACATGGCGGCCATATTTTAAATTTGATGGACCAAATTGCTTTTGCGTGTGCGTCAAAACACTCGAGGCATTACTGCGTTACAGCATCCGTAAATCGAGTTGATTTTTTAAATCCCATTGAAGTTGGTGATTTGGTTACGCTTAAGGCTTCAGTTAATTATACCGGACGAACTTCAATGGTTATTGGGTTGCGCGTAGAAGCTGAAAACGTTCAAACGGGTCAAGTAAAACATTGCAATTCTTCATATTTTACAATGGTTGCCAAAGATGAAGATGGCAAAAACGTAAAAGTACCGGGGTTAATTTTAGACAGTAAAGATGGTGTAAGACGCTTTGCCAGAAGTATAGCAAGGCAGGAACAAGCCAAAACGAGGAGCAGTAAATTCAAGTCTTCAGAATTTAAAATTGAGGAGCATTTAGACCTTGTTAAGACCCAAAACGTAAAGCTTGAGTTGATGTTGTAATTGGCTATTGGAAGGTCAACCTTAAAACAGCATTAGGCGTAAAACCTAGCGAGCGTTGCACGATTTCATCAACACTTTCATTATCCAAACGGTAATAATTATTCACTTGGTTTTGTCTATCTAAAACATTCCATATGGAAAAACCAAAATAACCAGTGCTAGATTTACCAAGATTAAAATTATAAAGTGCAGACATATCCAATCTCAGGTAATCTTCTAAATTAGAATTGTTGGTTGACTCATAATTTATATTGCCATCAACAATTTCATTACCAAAAATAGGTCGGGTTGTAGGTTTGCCTGAATGCCAGTTCAACCCTGTTGATATTTTTAAATTAGACCATGCATAGGTTGCACCAATAGTAGCCGTATGCGAAATATTATAATTGCTAGGAAAATAATCCGGCTCCAAACCTTCAAACAAATATCTATTGTCCATATACGAATAGCTCAACCAAGTATTAAAACCATCAATATGCTTTCTAACTAGCAAATCCAATCCCTTAACATAATAATTACCACTTTGCCTTTCAAATTCATATTGATTTTGAAACCCTTGACTTTGGGTGGTAATACCCTTTACTTGTTTATAATAACCTTCAAAATTTATAAGCCAACCTTTATGGCTATAACTTAGTCCGCTTGATATTTGCTTACTTCTAATTATTGGAATGGTGCTGTTATTGGACATTTGCCATCTGCGTTTTTCAATACCTAAAAAATCATTTTGCAGATTAATGACCTGCGATGCATTTTGGTTTTTGAACTCACCTAAAACATCTAAAGTAAGGCGTCTGAAAATGCGTTGGTTGAAGCTTAGTCTTGGCTCCCAAATTGACTTTTTAAACTTATCAATATAATTATAGCGCATTCCCAAGTTCATATTGGTTTTTCTATTGGGAGACCTATAGCCTATTTGCGAAAAAACAGCATGGGTCCTTACAACCTCCGATACAAGATTTCTGAACAATGGAATATCAACATCATCCAAATTTGTGATTTCAGTTTCAACAACATGATAGCCGCCCAACAATTGCAAGTTTTCGAATAAATTATAGTCAGCCTTTATTTTTGCACTTGTTTCTGACACTATGTTTTCCTGTAAAAATCTTTGTGAATCCAAAATGTTGGCATTAATGGCCCTGAGTTTATAATCGGTTTCAAACACTTCAAGTGTTGTTTGCAACCTATTGTTCCAAACCCGGTTATAGTGCAGGGCGCCGGCAATACTGTTTTGTTTCAAACTGCTTTCTCGTGTCTCTTCCTTTTGATTTACAATGGCATTTTCATCAAATTGAAGTTGGTTTGACACATTTATAAAATTGAGTCGAAGTTCATCTTTGTCACTTATTTTATAAATCCACCTTAAAGAGGTGTCGTAAAAATCAAATCTTTTATCTGTATTGGTTATAGTGGTTGCATTATTGGCAACCTCTGTATTCTGTGCTATTCTATCAAAAAAAGCAGTGTATGTGGGCGTTTCAACAAAATCGTTTATGGACTTTCTTGCAGCTATTTGAATGGACGATTTGTTACCAAGCGGTGCATCTACAAAGGCATTAGCATCCGTTAAATTAACACCTAATGTTCCTTTAAGTTGGGTGTTTATTTCTTGCTCTGTCTTCATTACTATGGTACCTGAAACACCATCAGTATAGCTTACATCGCTTCCATTTTTTACCAAAGAAACCGTTTGGGTAATCTGCGGATTGTACATAGAAATCAACCCAAAGAAATGACCCGATTGGTACATTTTTATGCCGTCCCAAAGGATAAGGTTTTGATCATGTGTGCCCCCTCGAATATTAATGTTTGAAACTGTTTCATTAATACTTTGAACACCTGGAAAAGCTTGAACCGATTGCAAAACATCGTTATCAATAACCCCAGGCAAAATATCAAAATTTGAAAAATCTATTTCGTAAGACCCTCGGCTTAATTTATTGATACCGCTAGTTATATAATTTGAAATCAAAACTTCAGATAGCGATTGAAAGTAAGGCACCAGAAAAACATCATCACATCCTGATTTTGATATTTGATTTGGAGATATATCAATAGGCCTATATCCTAAAAATCTGATAGTGATTGGTTGCGCAACACTTTCAACCTTAATTTGAAAAAAACCATTTTCATCGGTTATTATAGAATTGTTTCCTGATTGAACGGTAGCGGCCGACAGTGGCTGAAGATTGTCTTTATCTTTCACATAGCCACAGAATTGAAGGTCCATTTTTTTCAACTGAACCAAAATGACACCTTCAGACATCATGGAATAAGACAACTCTGTTTCAGCTTCCAGATACGTTAAAGCTTGAGAAAGTGATAAAGTTTTTTCCGGCGGCATTAGAAAAATGTTTTCTACCGTGTCTTCGGCATAATTAAATTGAACATTGTATTGCTCTTGAAGTATATTCAAGACACGTGAGAGTAATTCTTGTCCATCTTTGTCTTGGGCATTAGCCCCAAGCTGGACAAAAAACAGTAAACTAAAAAAAATAAAAGTTTTTTTAATTTCCTTTCCCATGAATAATTACCAAGTTTGAAGAACTCAATTCGTAGGTCATATTCATTGGTTTTGTGATATAAACAAGGGCCTTTTCAAGGTCATCATGGGGGAAACCACCTGTAAATAATCTGTTTACATCAATATTTTTAAAAGTGACTTGAATATCATATTGTCTTTCCAATTCGGACAAAACCTCCTTTACTGGAATGGCATTAAATTCACTTACATTATTAGTCCATTTTGGCACCAATCCGCTTGTCTTCCCTTCTGTAAATAAACCATTAAGAATTTGATATGTGTCACCGGCCAATAATTTTCTGGTTATAGTATCTGAAACTACTTTTACAATACCCTCAAAACATTTTACCTCAAAATAGTTGTTGCGTTGCTTCACATTAAATTGGGTACCAACAACAGTAACTGTTCCGCTGGTTGTTTTTACATCAAAGGTTTTTCCTTTAGCAACCTTAAAGAATGCCTCTCCGTCCAATTTCAAAGCTCTATTGTCATCCCAGTTTTTAGTATTGTATTCAATGGAAGACAAGGCGTTTAATTCAACTTTAGAATTATCTGGTAATTCAATGGTCGTTTTTTGGCTGGCCAATGTCTCCACATATGTATTGTTATTGAAAAAGAATGTGAAATATAGACCCAAAGCCACAACAATAACGCTCGCTATCCTTAAAAATGGTTTGAACCAGTTTAATTGTTTTACTTGACCTTTTGAAGCTTTATATTTGGTTTTAAAGGTATTAAAGTCTTCCAATTTATTAAAATGGGACGCCTTAAAATGGCTTGCATTTTCAATAATATATTGATTTAGCGCAGCATCATCCAACTTATCAAATGCCTGTTTTTCGGCATCGTTAAGTTCGTCTTTCAACCATTTCTTTATTAAGTTTTCTCTATCCATGTATCCTTAACTTTCTTATATAACAATTTGATAACAAAATCTCCTGATTATTTTATTTTAAATCCTTCCAACTCGTTTCTCAAAGTGTCAAAAGCACTATAAATTCTATATTCTACAACCTTTTGCGTTACCCCTAAAAGGTCGGCAATCTCCTTATGTTTTTTTCCTTCAACCTTGCTTAGCAAAAAAGCCACACGTTGTTCCTCACTTAACTTTTCTAAAACATTTTGATACCGCTGAAGAAATTGCTCCTTTTCCAAAAGAAACTCCGGGTTTTCATTAGTATAGCCTTTTGGTTTTTCCAAATGATATTTTAAAACAACTTTTTGGTGCTTAATTTCATTCAACATCAAATTATTTGCTACGGTAAACAAAAAAGATTTGGCTTTGCTTATGGTTACTTTTTTACAATTGTCCCACAATTTAATAAAGGCATCCTGAGCCTTATCTGTAGGGTTATATTGCTCCCCGTATTTGTAATGCAAAAAATTTTGAAGGTCTTGAGCATACTTGTTATAAATACGCTCAAAAACAGCGTCTTCACAAATATTGTCGTTAAGTTCTTTTGGCAAGGTTTTATTTTTGGCTTAAAGTTATGTAAAAAAAATATTATTCTTTTCAGGAGATTTAATTATTGAATTGTTTCATAAATAAAAAACTATGAAACCCTCGTTAAAAACCCCTCATTCTTCGCAAAAACCGCGTAGAGAAAGCGCAATTAAAGTAAAATATGGCAAAAATTACTATGAGTTTTTGGACCATAGCATCGCTTACATCTATAAAAAAGAAGGTTTACACTTTATAGCGAACAAAGAAAATTTCAAATTCCCGTTTCTCATTAAAGATCTTAATGAAATTTTAATTGACTTAAGTTCTGATGCATTCTTCGCATTGAATGAATCTACAATTTTCAGCAAAGATTCTGTTAGGCTTAAAGAAAATTCTAACGAATGCTACGCCATTGCATTCAATAAAGTCTACAAAGACACATTTATCATTCCTGAAAACCTTCAAAAAAAATTTAAAGCTTGGATGTCTAGGTAAACTACAAGCATAAAACTCAATCTTATTTATCATGAAAAAAACACTTTTTTACATCTGTGTCTTATCAGCATTTGTTTCATTTCAGCTAACTTTTTCCCAAAATGATACCCTCGAAAAAGGAATAGCAGAATCTCAAAACGACCATTTTGAACAAGCCGAATCCATTTTATCGTCAATAAAAAGTATTGATAAAAATGACCAAGCTAAAGTAGCTATTGCAAGAGCTTACAACTTTTCCTGGTGGAAAAAATTTGATAAAGCCATTTCCTTATTTAGTGAAGTTATTGATGAAAATCCACAAAACATCAATGCAAATTTAGGATTGGCTTACACCTATTTATGGCAAGGAAATAATAAAAAAGCCAAAAACCAATTTAAAGCAGTTTTAGAACTTGACAATAACAACCAAGAAGCCAAAAAACAACTGGAACTTTTAACGAATACCAATAAAAAATTTGAATTTGATGCATGGTATGGCTTTGTTTTTTCAGAAAAAAAAGACCAAAATGGATTAAGGCGGTTGGATTTTAAATATGCCCCCGATAACAAAAATCTCTTATTTGTTTATTACGATAATGCCTTAATACTTGAAAACGCCAATTTATCTACTACAGAGCGAAATGCCCCGATTGTTGCCTTGGGTGCAAAACATGATTGGTCTAAAAAATGGTTCACCAAAATTGAGGGCGGCCAAAGATTCTTAACACAGTCTGATGACCAGTTTTTAGTGAATATGGAAAACGGTTACTTTTTTTCATCAAAATTATTAGTGAAATTATTTACGCAGTATGACAGCAGGCAAGATGACGAACTAATCACAATTGCCGGCCTTATTGATTACGAACTAATAAAGAACCTAAGACTGGAGCTTGGTTTTTTCCATTCAGAAAACTTGACTTTTTCGAATACGTTTAATGAACGTGTTATGTTATCGGCAAAAACCAACTTAAATAAAATTGAACTGCTGGCAGGTGTTTATTACGATTCCTTCAACACATCTACAACCACATTAAATCAAATCGGTGGTGGCTTTGGCCTTATTACACTGCCGGTTAACAAAACACTTCGAGCTAAATTCTTTGTTAACCATGATAAGGGATTCAACAACGAAATAACAATTGCCTCAGTAGGAATTAACCAAAAATTTTAAATCATGCGAGAATCCATTCAAATACTACAAAACAAATTAGCCATGAATAACAATATGGTTAAAGCCATACAAGTTTATGAAAACACCAGTTTAATATCCAAAGCCCCAAAACCTTATTTATACCTAACCATAATATTTTTTTGGGCACTTTCGCTTCTCTGGTTCGGACCACGGCTAATTGGCCTTTTAGATATTGCATATAACCTCCCGAGTTATGTGGTTCTAATAGCATTTGTCTTCTTTATTGCTTTAGCTTGGCTATATGGTATTTACAATGTTTGTATAATGCTTTTTGCTTTCCTCTATAAATTCTACAGCAAAAAACCTGAAAAAGAACTAACCAAAATAAAACTGCTGGAAGAACCCAAAGTGGCCATTCTTTACACGACCTGTAATGATTTTTCTGAAACTTCCGTTCTTTCTTGTATTGACCAGGATTATGAAAATTATAAAGTTTATATTTTAGATGACAGTTCTGACCCTGAAATAAAAAATAAGATCAATGCCTTTGCCATAAAACACAAAGACATCGTTCAATTAATAAGAAGAGCCGACAGAAAAGGATTTAAAGCTGGAAATATGAACCATGCTTTGAAAAACTTCATTTCAGAACCATACTTTGCCATTGCTGATGCAGATGAAATTTTACCAAGGGATTTTCTATCAAAGTTGGTTCCAGTTATGGAATCTGACGAAAAATGCGGATTTGTTCAAGCTAACCATAGAGCCAACATTGATGAGAATAGTGCCTTGTCCAAATCTTTGGGCGTAGGAGTGGATATGCATTGGAAATACTACCAACCCTTTAGAAACGACTACGGTTTCGTTATGTTTTTAGGCCACGGTGCGCTTTTAAGAACTAAATGTTGGCATAAAATAGGTGGTTTTCCTGATATTGTGAGTGAAGACTTGGGTTTTGCCATTCAAGCTAGAGAAAAAGGTTATCGCGGTAGGTTTGTTGAAGATGTTGTATGTCTTGAAGATTTTCCGGATGATGTTAGGTCTTTTAGGATTAGACACATGAAATGGACGCGCGGAACTTGTGAATTTCTTTCAAAAAAGTTTTTGTGGTTGGTAAAAGCAAAAAACATTTCATGGACTGAAAAAATAGACATCCTTTTTCCAACCCTCAATTTGCCACTTACGTTGGTCTATTTTCTTTTTATGATTGACGCAAACTTACTTTTACCGTTATATTTTGGCGAGAGCAGGACAATGACTGTAGAAATGGGCTCAACTGATTTAACCCTACCCGTTTACATGCTAAGCAATGGTTTTGAATCCATCTATAGTTTAGACTTTTTCCTTATAACCATTATGACGTTTTTTGCACCCGTACTTTGTTTTTTAATTGGGCTGAGAAAAAGCCCTTTTAAACTTTTAAAATTTGTAAGCCACAGCACAGCTATTTATGCGGCATTGGGGCCATTGTCATCCATTGGTGTGCTGACCTACCTCATTTCTGGTAAAGCTATATTTTTAGTTACTGGAGATAAAAACATATCCAAATCTTTAGGTAACAGTAGTCAAAATATTTACACAAGAGCTACAAATCACTGGAAACAATTTATGCAAAAAAGCCACCCCGATAGTAATCTGGTACGATTTATTGAATTTTCTATTGGTTTAAGCTTTGCACTAGCCAGCTTGTATATGTTTCAAATTTCATTTTTTGGGCTCTGTTTAGCATTTACACTTCTGCCCATTTTACATAAAATAGGCTGGGAATCTAAAATTACAAGAACGCTAGCTCATGTACCATTTATACTTATTGTATTGGGTGTGTTTTTAGCGGGATTGAGCCTTTTCGGTATGCAATCGGTATTTTTTGGCTATGGATTTCATTTTTAACTAAAATTTTTCAGGAGTTTTCAATTAACTGTTGTTTCATTTTAAAAAGCTTCAATTAATCTTTTAAATTTTTGCTATGATTAATCCAACTAACCTATCCGAATTGGTTCATTCGTTAAAAGAAAAAGAAATTATCTACCACAGAATGAAAATTGCACACCTTTCAAAATCAATTATGGAACACCCAGAGGAAAAGTCGTTGTCAATTTTCTTGAAACAATCCCTTGAAAGATTGGAAATTCTTTTAACGGCATAACAAAGGTTCATTCAATTGACAAATGCAAGGCTCCAAAATCTTGAACCAGAAACCAAAAAATATAAACACCCTAATAAGCCTTATTTCACAGATTAAGGAACGAGAAGTAAGACTTTATGAAGAAAAGATTATTTACCTAAAATATTTAATGCGAACACACCCTGAAAATAAAGTTTACGCCCACAGATACCAATTAACGCGGATAAGATTTGAAAACCTAATTGAAACCACGAAAAGATTAAAATATTTGGAAATAGACTCAAAAAATAAAAATTAAAAATTTTTCGGGAGTTTTTAAACTTTAGTTGTTTCATTATAAAATGCCCTATATTCGAAAAAACACAAACATGAAAACGTTAATAAAAAATACTTGGTTCTTTTCCTTCTTAATGCTCGCAGTATTTACATCTTGCAGAACAGAGGAATCAGAATTTATACAAACACCTCCCGAAGAAGGGCTGACATTAAATTCTTCGGTTGCAAGCTTAATGCAAAAAACAGCCATAAATGATGGCTCTAACGACAACATTATTGACTATGCTAACTGTTTCAATGTAAAATTACCTATTACAGTAACTGCAAATGGCACTGAGATGGACATAAATTCTGAAGACGATTTCGATAAAATTGAGTTTATTTTTGATGATTCTGATGATGACGTTGATACCCTAACAATTTCTTATCCCATTCAAATAATCTTTGCTGATTTTACGGAAATTACTATTAATAGTAATAGTGAACTCGTTAATTACGCTAGCCAGTGTAACGGTGAAAATGAAGATGATGACGATATTGAGTGTTTAGATTTTCAATACCCCATAACTGCCTTTCTATATAATTCCAACAATGAAATCATAGACTCTATAACAATAGATTCTGACAGCGCTTTATACAATTTCATTAAGGATTTAGATCAGTTCGATCTGGTATCAATCAACTTTCCTATTGCGGTAGTGCTTTCAGATGGTACCGAAATAATGATCAATGATTTGGTTGAGTTGGAAAATACGATTAAAGCCTATGATAATTCTTGTGACGAAGATGATGATTATGACTATAACGACGACGATTGCAACAACTGTACCCCAAGTGAATTAATCGACTTGCTCACGGGTTGTTCAGGCTGGATTGTAGATAAACTAGAACGTTACGGCAATGACTATGATGATTACTACAAAGATTATCTGTTCAATTTCCATACAGACGGAACCATTTCAGTGTATTATGCTGGAGGAACAGATTATGGTACTTGGTCTGCCACTGGCTCAGGAAGCAACATAACCATTACAATCAATATCCCCGAAATGCCATACTGTAATAATGATTGGATTTTACATGAAATATCGCAGTACTCTGAGTCTAAAATAGATTTAAGAGTTGGTGATAATGATAGAATTCGATATGAAAATAATTGTAAATAACCACCAAATTTTAACCACTTTAAAAATGAAAATTATGAAAACAAAATTTATTTATGGACTACTTACCATGTTATGCTTCTCGCTAATGTCATCTACTTGCTCAACAGATGACGATGGAATGAACTTTAATGACAATAGCGCGGAAATCAGTGAGATCAAAAGCACAGTTGAAAACAACAGTTGGCAGATAACCAGCTTTGTGGACTCTGGAGTTGATGAAACAAGCCACTATACAGGTTACACATTCACCTTCAATTCCAATGGTACGTTAACAGCAAGCAAAGGAAGCGAAACCGTAAACGGAACTTGGTCTGTAACAGACAGCAACGATAGTGACGACGATAGCAATAGCAGTGACGATATTGATTTCAACATCAATTTTGCATCGCCAGCCATGTTTAATGACGACCTAACTGAAGATTGGGAAATTGTAACCCGTAGTGCAACAAAAATTGAATTAATCCATATAAGTGGAGGTAACGGCGGCACAGACACCCTAACCTTCCAGAAAATTTAAGCTAGTGGAAATGCTCAATGTGAAAAAGAAAGATTTCATTTATCAAATCTCTTTTTAAAAAGAGAGAATATTTGGTTGGCTAGCTAAACTGCTCCGGTGTTAATTTGCCGGGGCAGTTTAAAAAACTTTAAAAACAGTAATATGAAAAAATGGCTAATATTGTTTATTGTTATTATTGCAGGAATATGCATATGTAGCTACATAAATAAAAACCATAGAGATATAGCCAGCGAAACATCTAGTTTCAATATCAGCTCAGAAAACTTAATCACAGAGTTTTCTATCAACCCCATAAATTCTGAACAAAAATACCTCAATAAAACTATTGAGGTTTCAGGTTTAATAACAAACCTCAACCCCAACAATCTTACCTTAAACGATAAAGTGTTTTGTCAATTTTCAGATGAAATAACAAAAGCACCATCAAACAATTCCCAAATCATAATTAAAGGACGTTTTATAGGCTATGACGATTTATTAGAAGAAATCAAATTAGACCAATGCACAATAATTAACAATTTATAACACAAAAAATTCATGAAATCAAAATTACCAACTTTCGTTTTAGTCTTATTAGGAATATTGAATATCAATTCCCAAACCACGGAAACTTATCAAATTGATTGGGCCATTGGCACAAATGGTCCTGCAGCCAACAAAACAATTGAAGTTGGAGATACCATAGAATGGGTATGGGCTGATAGTTTCACGCACAATGTGAATTCAAAACCCGGAAGTGCTGAAACTTTTGACAGCGGTTTTAATAGTGGAATTGGATACACATTTCCATACACGTTTACAGTTGTGGGGACAAATGACTATCAATGCGATCCCCATTCTGCATCTATGTTTGGTACGATAACCGTAGTACCAGAAGGCACACTCAGTTCGAATGACTCTTCAATCAGCCAATTCTCAATATCACCAAACCCGGTAACAACTACTATTAATTTAAAATCGCTAAATGATATAGAAATACAAAGTATCTCAATCTTTAATTCTTTGGGGCAAAAAGTTTATTTAAGCAATACCATTAAAAATTCAATTGATGTAGCTCAATTAAACAAGGGTATTTATTTCTTGACACTAAAGTCAGACAAAGCAAGCCACACCAAAAAATTCTTAAAACTCTAAAGCTATTTTATGAAATATATTCTATTCGTATTATTCCCTATTTTGGCATTCTCACAGGATGATTTGCTTAATGAAATAGACACTGACACAGCAAATTCATCAGTTGCTACGGCCGCCTTTAAAGGCCTAAAGATTGTGAATTTTGAGTCGACCAAACTAGTCGCAAAAAAGGAACTTACATTCATCGTATCACATCGTTTTGGGAGCGTTGAAAATGGTATTGACGATTTTTTTGGATTGGACAACGCCGTCACTAGGCTGCAATTTGTTTATGGCATATCTGATTGCTTTAACATTGGTGTATCAAGAAGTTCGCTATTCAAAATATATGATATTACAGCAAAATATAGACTTATACAACAGCGCGAAAATGGCTTTCCCGTTACCATTGTGGGCTTTAATGCCATTGTTATCAATACCGCTTTAGATGAGATTAGCTTACCCCTTTTAGAGTTCAAACATCGTTTGGGCTATGCCACACAGTTGCTTATATCTAGAAAGTTCAATTCCAATTTAACCCTAGAGTTGGCACCTACATTTTTTCATGAAAATTTTGTGGTAATAGATGAGCAAGATAACGCCCAAATGGCACTCGGAATTGGTGGAAGATACAAACTGGGCAAACGGTGGTCCATAAATGCTGACTATGGCTGGCATCTTAATAGAGCAGATAATTCGCCATTTAACAATCCCTTGTCCATCGGGTTTGACCTAGAAACTGGTGGCCATGTATTTCAAATGCATTTTTCCAACGCGCAGTCTATGAACACCAATGGCTTTTTAGGACAAGCTGAAGGCGATTGGGGCGATGGCAACTTTTATTTCGGATTTAACTTAAGCAGAAGATTTTAAAAAATTAATCCCTTAAAAATTGAAAACTATGAAAATCAAAAAATTAATTTATCCAATAATTATGGCATTGATGATTTTTGGCTGTTCAAGCAGTAGCACGGAAGATCTTAATGACCAAAATCCCAATCCTGATCCAGACCCAGATCCAAACCCTATAACAAAGGTTACTTACGATGCTGACATTAAATCAATCATGTCTAGCAGATGTATTGGTTGCCATGGAAATCCGACAACGCAAGGCGCCCCGTTTTCACTTACGACCTATAACGAAGTAAAATCTAGAGTTACTGGTATAATCAGTCGCATTAAAAGTTCATCAAACCCTATGCCACCAACACCCAACAGTCCCTTAACACCAGCCCAAATTGAGCTTATTGAACAGTGGCAAGCAGATGGCCTTTTAGAAAATTAGGAATGAAATTTGAAACATGCCTTTTTAAATATAAAAATGGTACAAAACCCTTTAGAATGAAAAACCTCATTATTATATTATTTTTTCTAGGCTTTAATGCTTTTTCGCAGAATAAATACCTGACAAAAACGGGTTCGGTTACTTTTGAAGCTTCAATTCCCTCATTTGAAGAAGTAAAGGCATCCAACAATTCTGTAACTGCTATTACCAATTTAGAAAATAATGAGTTTGCAGCTTTGGTTTTGGTTAAAGGATTTAGGTTTAAAAATGCCTTAATGGAAGAACATTTTAATGAAAATTATGCCGAATCCAATCAATACCCAAAAGCTACTTTTAAGGGAGAAATCTCAAAGTCATCAAACAAACATCTAATTAATGGCATCTTAACATTCCATGGAAAATCCAAACAACTTAAAGATATTCCTGTTACCTATGTTATGAAAGAAGGCGCCATTACACTTTCAGGTAGTTTTATTGTAAATGTTTCAGATTTCGACATTAAAATTCCGAAGATTGTACAAAACAAAGTTTCTGAAAGTGTTAATGTTTCCTTTGTTTTTGACCTTGTGTCAAAATAGAAAAAGCCGCTAATTGCGGCTTTTTCATTTTATTTACTTAAGTACATTTTTCGTCTTGAATACAGATCATAAAACTGGTCATCTTTCAAGCTATCAATAAATAAGATACTTTCTCCTGTACTCTTCATTTCAGGTCCGAGCGTTTTGTCAACATTCGGGAACTTATTGAACGAGAACACCGGTTGCTTGATGGCATAGCCTTCCAATTGCGGATTGAATGTAAAATCCTTAACTTTATTCACACCCAACATCAATTTAGTCGCATAGTTTACATACGGCTCTTTGTAGGCTTTTGCAATAAACGGTACCGTTCTGGATGCTCTTGGGTTGGCCTCGATAATGTAGACAATATCGTCTTTTACGGCAAACTGAATGTTAATTAAACCGACCGTATTAAGCGCCAAGGCAATCTTTTTGGTATGGTCTTTTATTTGTTGCATAACAAACTCACCCAAGTTGAACGGCGGTAATGTTGAGTTACTATCTCCCGAGTGGATACCACAAGGCTCGATATGTTCCATGATACCAATAATGTAAACCTCTTCACCGTCACAAATGGCATCGGCTTCAGCTTCAATGGCACCTTCTAAATAGTGGTCTAAAAGCAGTTTGTTGTTCGGAATGCTTTGTAGCAAGCTAACAACATGTTTTTCCAGCTCCTTTTCGTTGATTACAATTTTCATGCCTTGCCCACCCAATACGTAAGATGGTCTTACCAAAATTGGAAAATCCAATTCTTTAGCCACTGCTAACGCTTCATCAGCAGTTTCAGCCGTATCAAATTTTGGATAGGGAATGTTGTTATCTTTTAATAAGGTAGAAAAACTTCCTCGGTCTTCAGCCAAATCCAACGACTTAAAACTTGTTCCAATAATCTTTACACCATAGCGATCTAATTTTTCAGCAAGCTTTAATGCCGTTTGCCCACCAAGCTGAACGATAACGCCTTCCGGTTTTTCGTGCTTAATGATATCGTAGATATGCTCCCAGAATACCGGCTCGAAATAAAGTTTATCGGCCGTGTCAAAATCAGTTGAAACTGTTTCAGGGTTACAGTTAATCATAATGGTTTCGTAACCACATTCTTTTGCAGCATAAACACCGTGTACACAGCAGTAATCGAACTCGATACCTTGCCCAATTCGGTTTGGTCCCGAACCTAGAACGATGATTTTTTTCTTATCAGTTACTATACTTTCGTTATGTGCGTATCGGTTGCCATCAGCGGTTTCCATATCACTTTCAAAGGTTGAATAGTAGTATGGTGTTTTGGCCTCAAATTCTGCCGCGCAAGTATCAACCAGTTTATAAACCCTGTTGATGCCCAATTCCTCTCTTTTGTTGTAAACCTGACTTTCCAAACAGCGCAACATATGGGCGATTTGCCTGTCACCATAACCTTTTTGTTTGGCTTCAAGCAGCAAATCTTTTTGAATGGTATCGATATTGAAAGTCGATATTTCCCTTTCAAGAAAATATAATTCTTCATATTGCTTTAAGAACCACATATCGATTTTGGTAATCTCGTGGATTCTACTCAACGGAATACCCATTTTTATGGCATCGTAGATGATGAAAACACGATCCCAAGAGGCATATGTAAGTTTTTCTATAATTTGCTCGTAATTGGTATTTTCTTTACCGTCTGCACCTAAACCGTTACGTTTTATCTCCAACGACTGCGTAGCTTTATGCAGTGCTTCCTGAAACGAACGCCCAATACCCATTACCTCACCAACGGCTTTCATTTGAAGTCCTAAAGTACGGTCGGATCCTTCAAATTTATCAAAGTTCCAACGCGGTATTTTTACGATTACATAGTCTAACGTAGGTTCGAATAACGCCGAAGTTGACTTTGTAATTTGGTTGTTCAATTCATCCAAATGGTAACCCAAAGCCAATTTGGCTGCAATTTTTGCAATCGGGTAACCTGTAGCTTTACTTGCCAGTGCAGAAGAACGCGATACACGCGGGTTGATTTCAATAGCGATAATATCTTCATTTTCATCCGGAGATACCGCAAACTGTACGTTACAGCCACCGGCAAAATCACCGATACTACGCATCATGTGTATGGCCATATCGCGCATTCGTTGGTAAGTTCTATCACTCAAGGTCATGGCTGGCGCTACGGTAATAGAATCTCCAGTGTGAATACCCATAGGATCCATATTCTCGATAGAACAGATAATAACCACGTTATCGTTTGAATCCCTTAACAGCTCAAGTTCATATTCTTTCCAGCCAAGCAATGCCTTGTCTATCATTACCTCATGGATAGGAGAAATTTCCAAACCATTACGCAACAGTTTATCGAAATCTTTTTCGTCATAAACAATGGACGCTCCGGCTCCACCTAAGGTAAACGAAGAACGGATACACAATGGAAAACCAAATTCTTGGGCAATTTCCTTTCCTTTAAGAAATGAAGTTGCGGTGGCTTGGGGCGCCATGGGCACACCAATTTTTTCCATTAAATCTCTGAATTGCTCTCTATCTTCCGTAATATTTATGGCCTCAATATCAACACCTATAATTTCAACTCCAAAATCTTCCCAAATTCCTTTTCCGTCTGCCTCAATGCATAAGTTCAACGCTGTTTGTCCGCCCATAGTTGGTAAAACGGCATCAATTTGTGGGTGTTCCTTTAAAATTTTAATTATTGATTTAGTAGTTAGTGGCAGCAAATAAACATGATCGGCCATCGATGGGTCGGTCATAATCGTTGCTGGGTTGGAGTTGATCAAAACAGTTTCAATTCCATCCTCTCTTAACGACCTAAGCGCTTGAGATCCCGAATAGTCAAATTCGCATGCTTGCCCAATTACAATAGGCCCCGAACCAATAATTAAAATAGATTTTAGTTTTTCGTTTTTCGGCATTTTCTTTAATTATATGTTGGATTTTAATTCGTTACAAAAATAGTGATACGTAGATATAAAAAAAGGCGTTACACTTAAGTAACACCTTTATATTATCAACAATTGTTAATCATTATTTTTTATGTCTAGCTTCAGATGACACAGATAATCTCTTTCTACCTTTAGCTCTTCTACGCGCCAATACCTTTCTACCGTTAGCAGAAGCCATTCTTTCTCTAAAACCGTGCTTGTTTCTTCTTTTTCTTTTAGAAGGCTGAAATGTTCTTTTACTCATTATCTTATATCTTTAAAACTGAATCGTATTTTCTTAATCTATGGCTTCCTTAAAAACCGAGGGCAAATATACAAAGGCTTTATTAGTTTGCAAACCTTTTTTTCAAAATATTTCTTATTTTATTTTCAAACAATTAAACACAGTCTAAGACCTTAATTTAATTGGGGAAATCATTGTTTTTTGTTGTATGGCAATATGCTAAATCTAATAAAAATTTAGTTTCTTTGCAGTCTAAAATCACTTTTAAGGATCTTTTTCAATAAAAACCACCTTAAAAATTATTTCAATTTAGCAGAATTATGTTCAATAAAATCATAAAACTCATCATTGCCGCAGGCATTATCGCCTATGCTATTTATCAATTTACCGAAGGCTATTTAGGTAATGGTATTATGTTCATACTTTTATCATTAATTTTTGTATTTCTCTATTTCAAAAATGAATTTATCCTTTTAGCATTTTTAAGGTTACGAAAGCAAGATTTTGTTGGTGCGAAAAAATGGCTGGATAAAATAAAAAACCCAGAATCTGCATTAGTAAAAAAACAACAAGGTTATTACAACTATTTGCATGGCATCATGGTATCTCAAACCAATATGAATGAAGCCGAGAAATATTTCAAAAAAGCGGTTTCGTTAGGTTTGACCATGGACTACGATTTGGCTATGGCAAAGTTAAATTTAGCTGGCATTGCATTTTCTAAAAGAAGAAAGCAGGAAGCACAAAAATTGCTTTCTGAAGCCACAAAACTTGACAAACGAGGCATGCTTACCGAGCAAATAAAGATGATGAAAGACAATATGAAGCGTGCACAAATGCCCAACCAACATTATGGCGCGGGTGCTTCCTTACGCGCTCAAAAAAGAAGAGGCTAGATAAGAGGTGACCACAACCTACAATACGATTCTTTTAGTTTTTCTAAGTTAGGTCTATCCACCCACTTAACGAGTTCAATTTTTTCGCAGTCTTTTAAATCTTCAAGAAATTGTTGTTTTACGATTTTACTTTGTTCTATGTTATAAATAAAAGCGTTGACTTCAAAGTTTATATTGAAACTTCTATAGTCCATATTTGACGTTCCTACGGTTGAAAAAATATCGTCTACAACCATGGTCTTTGCGTGAACAAAACCTTTTGTATACCGATAAACTTCAATATTGGCTTCCAATAAATGCTCCAAATAGGAGTTTGTGGCATGTTTAACCATCCAAGAATCGGACTCTTTTGGGATAATCACCTTTACCTCAACACCACTTTTTGACGCCACTTGAAGGGCCATGATCATTTGGTCGTTAGGCACAAAATAGGGCGTTGTAATGTAAACATAATCTTCTGCGGTGGTGATGGCCGTAAATATGGCCTCCATAATATAGGCCCAATCCGTATCAGGCCCACTAGCTGCAATTTGAACGGCAACTTTATCATTGCATTCAACTTTAGGAAAATATGATTTGTCAATTTTCAATTTCTGGCCCGAAACAAAATGCCAAGTAGTTAAAAAATTAATTTGCAACGATTTAACAGCCTCACCAACAATTCGAAGGTGTGTGTCACGCCAAAATGATTCATTATACTCATTTACGTACTCATCGGCTATGTTGATGCCACCAACATAAGCAACCTTTCCGTCAATAACAGCAATTTTTCGGTGATTTCGATAATTCATTTTACCTGTGAATCTTGAAAAAATAACAGGCATAAAAGGATAATGTTCTATACCAAAATCATTTAAAGTCTGCTTTGTTTTTGATGACAACTTACTTCCAACATCATCATAGGTCAATCTCACTATAACACCTTCCCTCGCTTTGGCACATAAAATTTCCAAGATTTCCGTCCAAATCTTCCCATCCATCACCACATAATATTCCAAATGAATATGGTGTTTTGCTTCCTTTAAATCTTCTAACAAGTATTCAAATTTGGTGTCTCCATTTTTTAAAACTTCTATTTTGTTACGCAGTGTTAAAGGTGAAGTTTTATCACTATAAAGTAGTTTTACCAATTTCGACTTACCATCAAGGAAATTGTCAACTTTTTTTACCTCTCGTTTATCAAGCTCCAATTCATCATTTATGGACTTAATAACTGATTGATTGAGTACATGTTTTCTACTAAAAATTTTATTCTTGCGATACTCCTGCCCAAAGAGATAGTAAATAAGCAAACCCAGAAAAGGAAAAAAAACCAAAACAACAATATAAGATAGTGTTTTGGTTGGGTTGATATTTTTAAGCACAACCGTTATAACCGCAGATATGGCTATAACATAGTTGAGAACAATTAATATAATCCAGATATGGTTTGTCAGAAATTCAACCACCAAAGATTAGTTATAATAGCCCTTTTCAGGAATATCAATAAAATATTGTTTTCTAGAACTATTATTCAAATGGGGTTCGCGCAACCATGGGTTATGTAGTTTCAGCAATTTGTAGTTGATGCCAAATTGTTGGGCAAATTTTGTGAAATCGGTTACAGCCGTATCAACCTCAACTTTGTAAGTTGGCACCTGGTAATACAAATCTTTCTCCCTAAAATTGAAACCGTACTTTCCTGGGTTTGATAAAATTTCCTTTAAGGCTACTATTCTAAAAACATAGCGACCAGTTTCTTCTCCCAACAACAAATCGTAATAGCCAGAAACAGATTGTTCTTCCAAACGTCTTGACACCCCCGCATTTCCAGCATTGTAAGCCGCCGCCGCAAGCGTCCAAGAGCCTAAATCTTCCTTAGATTTCAAAAGGTATTTGCAGGCCACCTCGGTCGACTTTTCTAAATGATAACGCTCATCAACATTATCATTAACCTCCAAACCATTTTCCCTTCCTGTGGCCGGCATAATTTGCCATACTCCCCTTGCTCCAGCGGGAGAAACAGCATTGGTCAATCCACTTTCAATAACAGCCAAATATTTAAAGTCATCTGGCACCCCGTATTTTGCCAAAATAGGCTCAATAACCGGGAAGTACTTTTTGGCGCGTTTAAACATTAAAAGCCCGTTTGACTGCCAATAAGTGTTAACCAAAAGCTCTCTATCAATTCGTTCTAAAATATCCGGATTTTTAATCGGCATGGGTTCTCCCGCAAAATTTAAATCTTCGGGAACTTGAATCGCATAAACATTATAATCGTTTATGAGTTTTTTTTCAAAGTTTTCATCGGTTGGTGCGTCTTGCAGCGCGTAAATAAATAGGGCACATAAACTTAATAATCCCACCAGCGCCAACGCTTTCTGTACTATCTGCATCTTTAAAAAGTTTTGATAAAGTTAAAAAAAATCAACCTAGTTATCTAAAATTATTCTTGGTAAATTTTCATTGAACCATTTATGCTTGTTAATAATCATAATGTGTGTTCCGTTTTTAACGACAATACAATTATCTATGTATTTAATTGGAAATACAGGGTCCTTGTCGCCATGAATATGCACAATATCCTCTCGGTATATCTTCTGGTTCCAACAAACCATATTTTTGATGGCCCAGCTTAAATATTTATTGTCATTTACAGAAAGGTACTTTTTGTACAGTTCAAAACGTTTGGAAACAGTTGATCCAAAAATATACTTTTCAAAAAGCTCCATCTTGCTAGCCAGTTGTGTTGGAATAATTTTATAGGCACCTGTGTTTTTGGCCAGAATCATTTTTTTGGGCAATTCAGAAGAAGACTTTACACTTGAAATAATGACAAGTTTTCTGGCATTGATGTGCTTATCCATTTCCTGGACTAAAACTCCCCCAAAGGAGACACCCACCAAAACTACATTGTCGTGCTTTATATTTTCGCAAATCCGCGAAGCATAATTGCTAATCGACTCATTTTCAGAAGGTATCATCCACTCCAAGAAATGCATTTCAAAATGACTTTCTGGCAACTTAATATACTCAAAAATTTTAGGGCTCGCTGCCATTCCTGGCATAAAATAAACATGTATTACCTCTTGAATCATAGGGCATTAACCTCCCATTTCCTTTATTTTTCTGATTTTTTTTCGTAATTTTGTACAAAGTTATACAAATAGTATTCACTATCTACATTCCTAAAAATTAAAATAAGTTATCATGGTTGAAACAGCAGAATTAATTGACAATGAATTCTTGCGTCAATATGAAATTAAAATTGACGGTCATTTAGCAAAAATTGAATACTCATTGCAAGAGCGAAAGATTTTTTTAACCAAACTGATTATTCCCGAAGACCTTAAAAACGAGACCTTTAAAAAAGAATTTTTAGCTCTTGTTTTTAACCAAATTGAAGGACGCAACCTAAGTGTAGTTCCTACCAGTCCTGAAATTGCAAAATTTGTGAGAAGCAACAGAAAGTATAAGCGCATGCTTCCTGTTGGTGTTAGAATTTAAATGTTTGATTTAAGAATAAAAAAATCCGAAACAGATTATGTTTCGGATTTTTTTATTCTATATGCTGATTCAAGTCTATTCCACCATAGCATTCACAAAACCAAACCGAACCAATCCATCTGCATCAATTTCAGTAAGCTCAACCTCGTGAAGGGTGTTTACCAACTCAGGGTTCCATGGCGTTTTTACTTTTACATAGTTCTCGGTAAACCCATGTATGTACCCTTCTTTATTTTCGCTCTCGAACAACACCGTTCTTGTAGTTCCCAACTGGCTTTCGTAAAAGGCACGGCGCTTTTTAACCGATAGCCCGCGTAACATTTTACTGCGCTTATTCCTTACGTTTTTTGGAACAACACCATCCATTTTATCAGCCTCTGTATTATCACGTTCTGAATAAGTAAACACGTGTAAATATGAAATATCCAATTCATTTAAAAAATTGTAGGTTTCGAGGAAATGCTCGTCGGTTTCACCAGGGAAACCAACAATAACATCCACACCTATACAGGCATTTGGCATCACCTCTTTAATTTTTGAAACGCGATCTACATATAACTCGCGCATGTAGCGGCGTTTCATTTTTTTCAGGATTTCGTTACTCCCCGATTGCAACGGAATATGAAAATGCGGTACAAATGCCCTAGATTTTGAAACCAAATCGATAGTATCATTTTTTAGCAAATTTGGCTCGATTGATGAAATTCTGAGGCGTTCAATACCCTCAACTTTGTCTAACTCGCTTACCAAATCCAAAAATGTGTGCTCGTGCTTTTTGTTGCCGAATTCGCCTTTTCCGTAATCACCAATATTAACCCCTGTCAATACAATTTCCTTGATGTTTTTTTCTGAAATTTCCTTGGCATTTTTAAGCACGTTTTCCATAGTATCACTACGTGAAATACCTCTTGCCAAAGGAATGGTACAATATGTACATTTATAATCGCATCCATCTTGAACCTTCAAAAAAGCACGGGTTCTGTCTCCTATTGAATAACTGCCAACATAAAAATCAGCCTCTCCAATTTCGCAGGAATGCACCTCACCGTAATCATTTTTTGAAAGGTCATTTAGATAATCTGTAATCTTAAATTTTTCGGTGGCACCAAGCACCAAATCCACTCCATTAACATCGGCCAATTCATTGGGCTTCAACTGAGCATAGCAACCAACAGCCGCAATAAACGCCTCAGGATTAGATTTTTGTGCTTGCTTTACAATGGTCTTAAAACGCTTATCGGCATTCTCCGTAACCGAACAGGTGTTTATCACATAAATATCCGCTTTTTCGGCAAAATCAACCCTATCAAAACCCTCATCCTTAAAGCTTCTTGCAATGGTAGAGGTTTCCGAAAAATTCAGCTTACAACCCAAAGTGTAAAATGCGACTTTTTTGTTCATTATCTTTTGTCATCCTGCGCTTGCTTCAGGATCTTTTAAAATTTATCTTTACCGCTAAAAGATTGCAAATTTACAACTAATAAACCATATGGTAAAACCTATTCTGGGACAAATAATAAGCTATTTATCAATTAGTTGTATTGCCCTATTGCTTTTCTCTTGCGGAAATGACCCAAATGCCAATAAAGACCATCTGGTTTTTCGCTATAACGAATATGCCAATATAAACACCCTAGACCCTGCTTTTTCAAGAACCTTACAAGACAATTCCGTTTGCAACCAATTATTCAATGGCTTAGTGCAATTGGATGATGAATTAAACATCCTGCCTTGTATTGCCAAAAACTGGACGGTTTCAGAAGATGGTTTAACCTATACCTTTAACTTACGAAATGATGTTGTTTTTCATAAGCATGAACTATTCGGAAAAGATTCTACAAGAACTGTAAATGCTTCAGATTTTGAATATAGTTTGAACAGGCTGAGAAATCCAAAAATTGCTGCTCCCGGAAGCTGGGTCCTCAATAAAGTGGATGATTTTAAAGCTCTAAACGATACAATTTTCGAAATCAATTTAACACAACCCTTTCCTGCATTCATCGGACTTTTAACCATGAAATACTGCTCGGTGGTGCCAAAGGAAATTGTGGAGCATTATGGTTCTGAATTTAGGGCAAATCCCATTGGGACCGGTCCTTTTAAATTTAAACGTTGGGAAGAAAATATTAAACTGGTATTTAGGAAAAATGAAAATTATTTTGAAATCGATAAAAACGGCATTCAACTCCCCTATCTGGAAGCCGTTGCACTCACTTTTTTACCCGATAAGCAAAGTGAATTTCTTCAATTTGTTCAAGGCAATTTAGATTTTCTGAATAGTTTGGACGCCTCATATAAAGATGAATTGTTAACAGCAGACGGACGACTAAGGAACAAATATGCTGAAACCGTAAATATGATTCGCGGCCCGTATTTGAATACTGAATATTTGGGTTTTTATCTGGATTCCAAAACGCCCGAAATACAATCGGAACTCATTAGAAAGGCCATAAATTATGGCTTTGACAGAAAAAAAATGATGATTTATTTAAGAAATGGCATTGGTAATCCGGCCAACGACGGTTTTATTCCCATTGGGCTACCAGGTTATGATGAGTCCATCGGTTTTAGCTATCAGCCAGAAAAAGCAAAACAATTGGTTGAACAATTTAAAAAAGAAAGTGGCATAACAAATCCTGAAATTACTTTGGTTACAACCAGTAACTATTTGAGTTTTTGCGAATTCATCCAAAGGGAGCTTGAAAAATCGGGACTAAAAATTAATGTTGACGTGATGCCCGAAGCCACTTTACGAGCCGCTCGCTCCAATGGAAAAGTTGATATGTTTAGAAGCTCATGGATTGCCGATTATTTGGATGCCGAAAATTATTTATCCATTTTTTACAGTGAAAATTTTGCTCCAAAGGGCTCTAACTATTTTCATTACAAAAGCGATAGGTTTGATAGTTTATACAATAAAGCCTTTACCATTACAAACATTGAAAAACGTAAGCATTTATACAAAACCATGGATTCTTTGGCCATGGACAAAGCCATTATGGTTCCGCTTTATTATGACGAAGTGATAAGGTTTACACAAAAAAATGTAACGGGCTTGGGCATAAACCCGATTAATTTATTAGATTTAAGATCTGTTAAAAAAGAAAAAACAAACTAGTCTTATTCCTCAAGCTTTTTACCAATATAATTGATTTCATCCTTAACAACTACAACAGATTTTTTCCATCTGTTTTCAAGCAATGTGTAAAAACCCCAAACGGTAAGTAACCCAATAGGAACTCCCAGTAAACTAAACTACTATCGGCAAATGACCGATAGTAGCAGTTTAGTCATTTTAAAGCAAGCAGTCTATTCCCTTCTATATTTTTTGGTTATTTCAAAAACATGTTCTAAAATGGCTTTGTCTTGTTCCGAAAATTCAACGCTTCTTCTGGACATGACCACTTCAGCTACTTCAAATGCCTTTTTTGTTAGATATGTTGTAAAACCAGAGCTACCCCCCCAGCTGAAACTTGCCACAAAATTTCTTGGAAAACCACTACCAAAAATATTGGTGCTTACGCCAACCACGGTACCTGTGTTGAACATGGTATTAATACCGCATTTACTGTGGTCGCCCATCATAAGTCCGCAAAACTGCAAACCAGTTCTGGCAAAACTTTCAGTTTGGTAGTCCCAAAGACGAACTTCGGCATAATTGTTTTTTAAGTTGGAGTTGTTAGTATCTGCCCCTAAATTGCACCATTCACCCAGTACAGAATTTCCTAAAAAGCCATCATGACCTTTATTAGAGAACCCAAAAATAACCGAATTGTTAACCTCACCCCCAACCTTGCTGTGCGGCCCAACGGTGGTTGGTCCATAAATTTTAGCTCCAAGTTTAATGCCCGCCCCTTCACACAAGGCAAGAGGTCCGCGAATTATAGAACCTTCCATAATTTCAGAATTTCTACCAATATAAATTGGACCATTGCTGGCATTAAGCGTTGTGAATTCTAATTTCGCGCCTTCTTCTATAAAAATATTTTCGGCGGCAATAACATTATTACTTGATGGAATGGGCTTTGATTTTCTTCCTTTGGTAATTAAATTAAAATCTTCCTGAATAGCTTCACCATTTTTTGAAAAAATATCCCAAGTGTGCTCAATCTTCACAATATCTTCGGCAAATTCAATAGGATCAAAGGCATCAAAATTGATATCTTCTTGAGCTTCCTTGGCAAAAAATGCTATGACATCTTCATCTTTAAAAATGGCTTGGTTCTCCTTCAAATCGCGAACCATTTCAACCAATTCAAAATTTGGAAGATAAGATGCATTTATCATCACATTTTCGTCCATTTCCACCATAGGATATTTATCAGACAAATAATCTTCGGTAATTGTGGTGGTTGTGGTATCTAAAAAAGACTCCCATTTTTCCCTAATGGTTAAAATACCAACTCGAATATCGGCAACGGGCCTCGTAAATGTAAAAGGTAACAAATTATTGCGCGATGGGCCATCAAAAAGAATGTAGTTCATAGTGAAGTTGAAAGTTGAAAAGTTTAAAGTTCTTAGACTTTTAGCCGATCCCTTATAACTTTAATTAGCATTACCAAAAATAGAAGAATTGTATAAAACAAAAAAGCCTTTCAACAATGAAAGGCTTTAAAATTATGAACGGGCTAAACTTATTTTTTAAATTTAGCGTATTTGTTTTTGAATTTATCAATACGACCAGCAGTATCTACCAATTTAGATTTACCAGTGTAGTATGGATGAGATGTTCTTGAAATCTCCATCTTAACTAATGGATACTCCACACCGTCAACCTCAATAGTTTCATTAGTATCTGCGGTAGATTTTGTTAAAAAAACATCGTCGTTAGACATGTCTTTAAAAGCCACTACTCTATAATTTTCTGGATGTATACCTTTTCTCATCGCTTTATGCTTTTTGTACTTTCAATTTTGGAAGTGCAAATTTAAGTATTTTTTATAAATGCACAACACTTTTTATTATTTTTTATTTTTAGTGCAAATGTAACGTTTTGCTATCTTTGGATACTAACAGCTAACTAACAAAATTTAATAAAAAACATGGAAAAATCTTTAAAATCTATTGCTTCAAATTATGGATTGTATTTGGGTGTTTTACTTGCCCTAATTACGGTTCTTACATATGCCATCAACATAGAATTGTTAACCAACATGTGGCTAGGCATTTTTATTTTATTAATCATTATTGTAATGGGCATTATATCTGTGGCGAAAACAAAACAAGCGCAAGATGGCTTTGCCAGTTTTAAGCAGTCATTCACTTCGTATTTTATTACGGTTCTAATCGGGTTGTTAATTAGCACTTTTGTTTCTTTTTTATTGTTCAATGTTGTTGATACCGAGGCTGCAGAAGTTTTAAAGGAAAAAACCATAGAGCAAACAGTTCAAATGATGGAAGGTTTTAATGCACCGAGTGAGGCCATTGATGAAGCGGTTAAAAAAATGGAAACACAAAACCAATATTCTTTGGGCAACATCGCAAAAGGTTTGGCAGGGTATCTTGTGTTTTTCAGTATTATTGGTTTAATAGTTGCAGCCGCTATGAAAAAAAGTAATCCAGACGCCGAATAAATTCAGTATTTTTGAAACATCAAATATTGAATTTAACTGAATGAACATATCTGTAGTTATACCACTACTTAACGAACAGGACTCTTTAGCCGAATTGCATGATTGGATTGCAAAAGTGATGCAATCCAATCAATTTTCATACGAAATCATTTTTATTGACGATGGCAGCACCGATGATTCTTGGCAAATAATCTCTAAACTATCCAAACAAAACAACTGTGTTAAGGGCATTAGGTTTTTAAAAAACTATGGCAAATCCCAAGCGCTACATGCAGGTTTTGAAAAAGCACAGGGCGACGTGGTCATAACCATGGATGCTGATTTACAGGACAGCCCCGATGAAATCCCTGAACTTTACAACATGGTTGTTAATGAAGGTTTTGATTTGGTTTCAGGTTGGAAAAAGAAACGTTATGATTCTGTTATCTCTAAAAATCTGCCTTCAAAATTGTTTAATTGGGCTGCCAGAAAAACCTCTGGCGTAAAATTGAATGACTTTAACTGCGGGCTTAAAGCCTATAAAATCGATGTTGTGAAAAACATTGATGTAAATGGCGAAATGCACCGCTATATTCCAGTTCTATCAAAAAATGCCGGATTTATAAAAATTGGTGAAAAAGTAGTGCAACACCAAGCCAGAAAATATGGTGTGACCAAATTTGGCATGAACCGCTTTATTTATGGTTTTTTAGACTTGATTACCATTTGGTTTCTATCGCATTTTGGAAAACGCCCTATGCATCTTTTTGGGGCTTTGGGCGTTATAATGTTTCTTATTGGGTTTGCTTTTTCGGTTTATTTAGGAGTCGACAAACTATTTTTAAATCCTTCAGGCAGATTGATTACCCAACGTCCTCAATTTTACATTGCGCTTGTTACCATGATTATTGGCACCCAATTTTTTGTAGCCGGCTTTTTAGGTGAATTGGTTTTACGCAATAAACAAGACAAAAGTCGCTACTTAATTAAAGAAAAATTGAATTTCAGTTAAAAATTTCCACCTGTTTTAATTACCTTTAAAAGATCAACTAATTACAAATTAATCTATACCAATTGATTAATTTTGAACCAAACTCTTCAAGATATTATGATACACATTGAACCAAAGATTTTAGAAAGAATAAATGCATGGTTAACCCCCGCATTTGATGATGAAACGCAATCAACAATAAAAAATAGTATTGCCAATAGCCCGAAAGATATCCAGGAAAGTTTTTATAAAGATTTAGAGTTTGGCACAGGTGGTATGCGCGGTATTATGGGCGTTGGCACAAACCGAATTAACAAATATACACTTGGTAAAAGCACCCAAGGTTTAAGTAATTATCTGCACAAACAATTTCCGGGAGAAACCCCAAAAGCAGTTATTGCTTACGATTGCCGCCACAACAGTAAAACCTTAGCTAAAGTAGTTGCCGATGTGTTTTCTGCCAATGGCATTGAGGTTTATTTATTTGAAGATTTACGGCCAACGCCAGAGTTATCTTTCGCGGTAAAACATTTAAATTGCCACTGCGGTATTGTTTTAACGGCTTCGCACAACCCACCGGAATATAATGGTTATAAAGTGTACTGGCAGGACGGAGGTCAATTGGTACCACCCCATGATAATGCGGTAATCGACATGATAGATGAATTGGATTATGCCGATATTAAATTTGAAGCAAATAATTCATTAATACATTATATTGGAAAAGATGTTGATCAAGCCTTCATAAAAGCATCAGTTAAAAACGGTTGTGTTGGCGCAACCCAAGCCGCAAAGGACGATTTAAAAATTGTGTTTACTTCGCTGCATGGCACGTCTATAACGGCTGTTCCAGAAACATTGAAACAAGCCGGCTATAAAAACGTTCATATTGTGAAGGAACAGGAAGTGCCGGATGGCGGTTTCCCAACAGTTAAATCGCCTAATCCCGAAGAACCTGCCGCCTTAAAAATGGCCTTGGAACTGGCTGAAAAAGTTGGTGCAGATATTGTTATTGGAACAGACCCTGATTGTGATAGATTGGGTGTTGCGGTACGCAATTCCGAAAACGAATTACAGCTTCTCAACGGCAACCAAACCATGATCATGATGACCGATTTTCTTCTAAAACAATGGAAAGCAGATGGCAAAATAAAAGGAAAAGAGTTTATTGCAACCACTATTGTTTCTACGCCAATGCTAAATAAATTGGCCGATTCGTACGGTGTGGACAACAAAATTGTATTAACAGGTTTTAAATGGATTGCTAAACTAATACATGATTTTAAAGACCTTAGCTTTATTGGTGGTGGTGAAGAAAGCTTCGGGTATTTGGTGGGCGACTTTGTTCGTGATAAAGATGCCGTAACCTCAACCTTATTGGCTTGTGAAATTGCGGCTATAACAAAATCTAAAGGAAGCTCATTTTACGAAGAACTTTTAAAACTTTATGTTGAGCATGGCCTTTACAAAGAAAAATTAGTGTCACTTACCAAAAAAGGCATTGAAGGAGCAGAAGAAATCAAACAAATGATGACCGATGCCCGGAACAATACACTTAAAGTCATTAATGGCACAAAAGTGGTTAAGTTTGAGGACTATGATTTATCTATTCGGAAAAATATGGTCACTGGTGAACAAAGCATGATTGACATTCCAAAATCAAATGTGTTAATTTATTACACAGAAGATGGTAGCCAAGTAGCTTTAAGACCAAGCGGAACCGAACCAAAAATAAAATTCTACGTAAGTGTCAATACCAAATTAGATAGCGTGGCTAATTTCAAAAAGAAGGAAGCCGAGCTTGATGCAAAAGCTGAGGCTATTTTAAAAGACATGAAATTAATTTAATGAATCATTTTTTTAACATTTTAAGGTACGCCAAACCTTATAAAAAATATGCAATAGGACACATTATTTCTAATGTGTTTTTTGCTTTATTTGGCACACTATCATTCATAGCATTAAAGCCCATGCTTGATGTTATTTTTGACAATACCAAAACTCCTCCTGAGACAGAACCTCTGTATTCCGGATTAATGGACATTGGACATTTTGCGGAAGACTACCTTTTATTTCAAATGAATTTGTTCACTGGTGGAGACAAATCTAAAGCCCTAATTTTTGTTGTTGCCTTGATTGTGATTATGTTTTTATTGAAAAACATTTCTGGCTATTTGGCCAACTATTTTTTAGTTTTTTTACGCAATGGCGTTATCCGAGACCTGAGAAATGCCGTGTATAAAAAAACAATGGAATTGCCTCTATCCTACTTTTCAGAACAGCGCAAAGGTGATATTTTGGCAAGGGTAACAGGAGATGTTCAAGATTTGCAATACTCCTTTTTATCCGTGCTCGAGTTTATGGTAAGAGAACCTTTAACCATAATCTTTACCATAGTTGCCATGCTCATCATTAGTCCGCAACTTACGCTTTTCGTTTTTGTTTTTATCCCTGTTATGGGCTTCCTGATTTCAAAAATTGGCAAAAGCTTAAAACGAAAATCAGACCGTGTTCAAAAGGAACAGGGCGTATTTTTATCTACCTTAGAGGAAACACTTACAGGATTGCGAATCATTAAAGGGTTTAATGCGGAAGAAAAATTTAATGAAACCTTTCAAGAGTCTACCAACAGATTTTACCATTTCTCTAATAAATTATTGAACCGCCAAAATTTAGCCTCTCCAGCCAGTGAGTTTTTAGGTATTTGCATGATTTCAGTCATTCTTTGGTACGGTGGAAATTTAGTGCTAAACAGTGGTGCAAATTCAATTTTGGACGGCAGTACATTCTTGGTTTACATGGGGCTATCCTATAACATCCTAACCCCAGCAAAAGCAATTTCCAGAGGACTTTACAACATAAAGAAAGGTGGTGCTGCAGCAGAACGTATTCAAGAAATCATTGACTCGCCAAACAACTTAAAGGATAAACCAAATGCCATTGATATAACAGGATTCGATTCAAAAATTGAATTCAAAAACATTTCATTTAAATATCAAGATGAATATGTTCTAAAAAACTTTTCATTAACCATTCCTAAAGGTAAAACAGTGGCATTGGTAGGGCAATCGGGCAGCGGAAAATCAACCATTGCTAATCTAATCACACGTTTTTACCATGTGAATAATGGAGAAATTTTAATAGACGGTAAAAATATTGAAGATATTACTACAAGCTCTTTACGGAAACAATTGGGCATTGTAACCCAAGATGCCATCCTTTTTAACGACACCATAAAAAACAATTTAAAGCTTGGCAACAACAATGCATCAGACGAAGAAATCATTGAAGCTTTAAAAGTTGCCAATGCATGGGAATTTGTTAAAGATTTACCCGAAGGCATAGAAACCAATATTGGAGATTCCGGAAACAAGCTTTCTGGTGGCCAAAAACAACGTTTAAGTATTGCTCGAGCCGTACTTAAAAGTCCACCTATTATGGTTTTGGATGAGGCTACATCTGCACTCGACACTGAAAGTGAACGCTTGGTTCAAGTTGCCCTAGAAAATATGATGAAAAACAGAACATCCATCGTTATTGCGCACAGGCTTTCTACCATACAAAATGCCGACGATATTGTCGTACTTAGCAAAGGTGAAATAGTTGAGCAAGGCAAACACAACGAACTCATTGCCAAAAAAGGTGTCTACAAAAAACTTGTGGAAATGCAAAGTTTGGAATAAAATTAAGAAACTATTTAAAAAAGAAAAAGGATAGAGTTTGGGGGCGTCTATCCTTTTTTGTTATGCTAGATTTGGGGCCATCTAACAACATAAATAGGTTTCTGATACAAACATAAAGCATAAAAGCATATTTCACAAGAAAAAATGCATTTAATCGTATTTTAATTACACTTCATCGATAAAATGTTTTTTAAATATCTGATTTTCAATATTTTAATTTTTGAATAAAAAACTAAAAATAGGCCTTAAACTTTTAGTATATTTAGTAGTCTAAAAACTAAACATTTTTTGTGACGGACGAAGCACATCTAGTTGAACAATTACAATCCGAAAAACATAAAGAAGAGGCTTTTAGAGTTTTAATTACACTCTATAAAGAACGTTTGTATTGGCAGATTCGAAACATTGTTAAATCGCATGACGATGCCGATGATGTGCTTCAAAACACATTTATAAAAATCTTTAAAAATATTCATAACTTTAAAGGAGACAGCAAATTGTTTTCCTGGATGTATCGTATTGCAACCAACGAATCCATAACATTTATCAATAAAAATGCAAAACGTTTGCAAACCACCAACGAAGAAGTTCAGCAACTGGCCATAAAGAATTTGGCATCAGATGTGTATTTTGAAGGCGACGACATTCAATTGAAATTACAAAAAGCGATTGCTTCACTGCCCGAAAAACAGCAATTGGTTTTCAATATGAAATATTTTCAGGATTTAAAATATAAAGATATGTCCGAAATTTTGGAGACCAGCGAAGGCGCCTTAAAAGCATCTTATCATATAGCGGTAAAAAAAATTGAAGACTATTTAACTAAAGATTAAACCTTTACAAAAAACAACAGTCTTATTAGCAAGATGAATAAAAACAAAATACATAACATTAAAGAAGCTGGTTTTAAAGTGCCTAACAATTACTTTAACAACTTTGAAGATGTTGTTATGAATCAAATAAAACTAACGGAAAAAGTCAGCCATTCTGGTTTTAAAACACCTTATGGTTATTTTGACACTTTAGAAGACCGTATTATTGAAAAAACTTCAGAACAAAATTCATCTAAGGTTATTTCATTATTTAACAAAAGAACCCTCATCTACATATCTGGAGTTGCCGCAGCCGTATTACTCCTTTTCAATTTATCGATATTTGAAAGGGACCCATGGTCATCTTTAGACACCGAAACTGTTGAAAATTATTTATTGGATGAAAATATTCTAGATTCCTATGAACTAGCATCCTTAATGACTGAGGAAGAGCTGGCAGAATCTGATTTTACAGATGTTAATTTTGATGATGAAAACATAGAAACCTACTTGTTAAACCATTTAGATGTTGAAGATTTAATTGCTGAATAAAAATTTAAATAGATGAAAAAAATTATTCTCCCCATTTTGATGTTTTTAGTGTCCTTAAGCACATTTGCCCAAGACAAAAGAGACCAAATTAAAGCGCAGAAAGTGGCCTTCATTACTGAAAGATTGTCCTTAACAGAAAGTGAAGCCCAACAGTTTTGGCCCATTTACAATGCCTATGACGATGTTACCCACAAACTGAGACATGAGGATATTAAAAATATGCGCCGCGAAATAAAAGACAATATCAATACACTTTCAAATGAAAGAGCAAGTCAGCTTTTAAGCGATATGGCTGCTGCCGAAAGTCAATTATGTGAAGAAGAAGCAAAACTGAACAACAAGTTGAAAAAAATTATTTCGCCCAAAAAAATAATCATGCTCAAAATTGCTGAAGAAGATTTTAAAAAGAAATTGTTTGAGCAATGGAAAAAAATGCGGCGCGACCGCCCAAAACCATAATTTCATCGGGAGCAAATCGCTCCCTTTTTTATACCTAAAACTTTCCTGTAATGATAGTTATCGGCTTTAAAGCTTTTAATGTACCTTTGCAACCTTAATTGAACACAATGCGATTACACAGAAATTTATGCTTTGCAGTTATTGATGGATTGACCCAAATTTTTAATGAAGGTGAATATGCCGACAAAGTCATCCAACAACTATTAAAACGGGATAAACGTTGGGGTTCGCGGGATAGAGCTTTTGTTGCCGAAACCACCTATGATATTGTGCGCTGGAAACGCCTGTATGCTGAAATTGCTGATGTAAGAGAACCTTTTAACCGTGATAACCTGTGGCGCATGTTTGCCGTTTGGGCCACACTTAAAGGTATAAAATTACCCGATTGGAAATATTTTGAAAACACACCAACCCGTAAAATAAAAGGACGTTTTGATGAGCTTTCAAAAATTAGAAAATTTAGGGAATCCATCCCAGATTGGATTGACAATGTTGGATTGGAAGAATTGGGTGAAGAACAGTGGAGCAAAGAAATTGCCATGCAAAACGAGCAAGCCGATGTTATTTTGCGTGTTAACACCCTAAAGACCACCAAAGGAAAACTACAAAATATTCTATTTGACGAAAACAGTATTGAAACTGAATTCATCAAAGGCTACTCATCTGCGCTAAAACTAAAAGAACGCGCCAACGTTTTTGTAACCGATGCTTTTAAAAATGGACTTTTTGAAGTTCAGGATGCGTCATCACAATTGGTTGCCGATTTTCTTGACGTAAAACCAGGCATGAAGGTGGTCGACACTTGTGCCGGTGCCGGTGGCAAAACCCTTCACATTGCTTCTTTAATGGAAAACAAGGGGCAAATCGTCGCTATGGATATTTATGAAAGTAAACTCAAAAAACTGAAGGTTCGTGCCCGTAGAAATGGCGTGCATAATATCGATTTAAAAGTATTGGATTCAACAAAGCCCATCAAGAAATTATTCGATAAAGCCGACCGTGTTTTAATTGACGCCCCATGTTCTGGTTTAGGCGTTTTACGCAGAAATCCAGATGCCAAATGGAAGCTGGAACCTGAGTTTTTAGACCGTATTAGAGTTACCCAACAAGAAGTGTTGCAACAATATTCAAAAATGGTAAAGCCCTTAGGAAAACTGGTTTACGCCACCTGTTCGGTATTGCCATCTGAAAACCAAAACCAAGTTGAAGCTTTTTTAAAATCGGAAGCTGGAGCAAACTTTAAGCTGATAAAAGACAAAAGAATATTGGCCCATACTTCTGGTTATGATGGGTTTTATATGGCGTTGTTAGAGCGAAAAGCTAAATAATTTATATCATTCTAAACTAGTTTTGGAATCCCATCTTGCTTATCTTGGTTTTATGAAAACCAAAAACATTGTATTCATTGGCAAAAGCCTTGATGGTTTTATCGCTGGAAAAAATGGTGAGTTAGATTGGTTGGAAATGATTCCCAACCCAGGACAAAATGACATGGGCTACCATGCGTTAATGGATGAGATTAATGCCATTGTTATGGGAAAGACCACCTTTGAAACCGTCATAGGTTTTGATATTCAATGGCCCTACAAAAAGCACGTATTTGTTTTAAGCCACTCCTTAAAAGAAGTTCCAAAAGACTTAAACAATAAAGTTACCCTGTTACAAGGTGATGAAAATGAAATATTAAAAACCATCCACAGCAAAGGGTTTTACAATTTATATATTGATGGTGGAAAAGTGATTCAAAATTTTTTGGCGGAAGATTTAATTGATGAACTTCGTATTTCCACCCTGCCCATACTTTTAGGCGATGGCGTTCCGCTATTTGATGTTCTGCCAAAATCTTTGGAATTTACCCATATAAAAACCGAAGTTTTTTTGAATGAGATTGTTCAGAGTTGCTATAAACGGAAACGTTGAATCGATTTAAATGATTGAGAATTTAAAATCACACATTTCACACATCTTAAACGAAACCATCACCAAAGTTTCACCAGTTCATGGTGGCGATATTTCAACCGCTTATAAAATTGAAACTGAAAAAAACTCATATTTCATTAAAACAAACAAATCTTCAAATGCGTTGCACATGTTTCAAATTGAAGCTAACGGGCTAAATACAATTGGCAACACCAATACCATAAAAACACCAAAGGTTTTAGGCTGTAACCGTTTTGAAAACACTGCTTTTCTGCTGATGGAATTCATTAATAGCAAATCGCCCTCTTCCAAAGATTTTGAAAATTTGGGAAGCCAACTGGCCAAATTGCACCAATGTCCTGCAGAAAACTTCGGTTTAAATCAAGATAACTTTATTGGTAGTTTGCCACAAAGCAACAAACAACACAAAAGTTGGGTTGACTTTTACACAGAAGAACGTTTGTTACCCCAAATTGAACTGGCCAAACAAAAAGGCTTACTTTCAAATGCCGAATGCCACTCTGGTCAAAGCATCCAAATTCAGCTTCAACACTTATTTCAAAATATAAAACCTGCTTTATTGCATGGCGATTTATGGAGCGGCAACTATTTAATTTCAAAAGATGGCACACCATATTTAATTGACCCAGCTGTGTATTATGGTCATCACGAAGTAGATATTGCCATGAGCAAATTATTCGGTGGTTTTGGGATTAGGTTTTACGAGACTTATCAGGATTATTTTCAACCAGATGAAAACACCTCCGCACGAATAGAAATTTACCAATTGTATTACTTGTTGGTTAATTTAAACTTATTCGGGCGCTCTTACCATGGCTCAGTAGTAAACATTTTCAGAAAATACTTTTAAAAAACCGTCTGTTCAAAACCTAGTGCATAACTCTTCTTTTTCCATTTTATATTTAGATAAAATTCCATTAAAAAGACCTAAATTTGCACTTTCTTTTAACACACAAATCCATACCTAATGATTCATTTCTTTGGAAACGTAACCAGCAAAGTTTTTGCAGTGCAAACCACAAAAGAATTATCAACCGAAACCATCTCTAAACTAACATGGCTTTTTGGCAACCAGCCTAAAATAGAACAAGCATCATTGGGTGCTTTTTTTGTTGGTCCACGCGCGGCCATGATTACACCTTGGAGTACAAATGCGGTAGAAATCGCCCAAAACATGGGCATTCAAGATATTATTCGTATTGAGGAATTTGAAGCAGTTGCTGAAGATTTTAAGGATTTCGACCCGATGATTTCAGAGAAATTTAATGGATTGAATCAGGAATCATTCACCATAAACATCAAGCCAGAACCTATTTTGAATATTGAAGATATTGCAGCTTATAATGTGCAAGAAGGTTTATCATTGAGTAATGAAGAAGTTGAATATTTGGAAGGTGTCTCAAAGAAAATTGGCAGACCGCTAACGGACTCTGAAGTGTTTGGATTTTCGCAAGTGAATAGTGAACATTGTCGCCATAAGATTTTCAATGGTACGTTTGTAATTGATGGTGAAGAGAAACCAACTTCACTTTTTAAACTCATTAAAAAGACATCCGAAACAAACCCGAACGATATTGTTTCGGCATATAAAGATAACGTAGCTTTTATAAAAGGCCCACAAGTGGAACAATTTGCACCGAAACGTGCTGATGTTCCAGATTTTTACACGACGCAAGATTTCGACTCTGTGATTTCGTTAAAAGCCGAAACACACAACTTCCCTACCACTGTTGAGCCTTTTAATGGTGCAGCAACAGGTTCAGGAGGTGAAATTCGCGATAGATTGGCTGGTGGGAAAGGCTCTATTCCTCTAGCTGGAACCGCAGTTTATATGACATCTTATTCAAGATTGGAAGAAAATCGCCCTTGGGAAAAAGCATTCCCAGAACGTGATTGGCTATACCAAACCCCAATGGATATTTTGATAAAAGCTTCAAATGGGGCATCAGACTTCGGAAATAAATTTGGGCAACCACTAATTTGTGGTTCGGTTTTAACTTTTGAGCACGAAGAAGATGCTCGCAAACTTGGCTTCGACAAGGTTATCATGCAAGCAGGTGGTATTGGTTATGGGAAAACTTCCCAAGCGTTGAAAGACACACCCAAAAAAGGAGATAAAATTGTGATTCTTGGTGGTGAAAACTACCGCATTGGTATGGGTGGAGCTGCGGTTTCATCAGCAGACACAGGTGAATTTGCTTCAGGCATAGAATTGAATGCCGTACAGCGTTCCAATCCTGAAATGCAAAAACGTGCTGCAAACGCTGTTCGTGGTATGGTAGAAAGTGATGAAAATTTTATCGTTTCCATCCACGACCACGGTGCTGGCGGTCACCTAAATTGCCTTTCAGAATTGGTTGAAGATACTGGTGGTAAAATTGATTTGGATGCGCTTCCTGTTGGAGACCCAACTTTATCGGATAAAGAAATTATTGGTAATGAATCGCAAGAACGTATGGGATTAGTTATTGGTGAAAAACATATTGACTTTTTACACAGAATTGCCGACCGTGAGCGTTCGCCCATGTACACTGTTGGTGATGTTACGGGAGATGACCGATTCACTTTTGAGTCTAAAACCAATGGGCATAAACCCATGGATTTAGCCATGGAAGACATGTTTGGAAGCTCGCCAAAAACGGTAATGACCGACAAAACAATTAATAGAAATTATAGCGATATTGTCTATAACCCTGATGAATTTTACACCTATCTAGACCAAGTATTGCAACTTGAAGCAGTTGCTTGTAAAGATTGGTTGGTTAATAAAGTAGACCGTTGCGTTGGTGGTAAAGTTGCTAAACAACAATGTGCTGGGTCGTTACAATTGCCTCTTAACAATGTTGGTGTTATGGCATTGGATTACAAAGGAAAAGAAGGGATTGCCACTTCTATTGGCCACTCGCCCATCTCTGGGTTGATTAATCCGGTTGCGGGAAGTAGAAATTCCATCACAGAAGCATTGACCAACATTATTTGGGCTCCATTGAAAGATGGTCTAAAATCGGTTTCTTTATCGGCAAACTGGATGTGGCCCTGTAAAAATGAAGGTGAAGATGCCCGTTTATACGAAGCTGTTGAAGCCGTTTCAGCGTTTGCTATTGATTTAGGTATTAATGTGCCAACGGGAAAAGATTCGCTTTCCATGAAGCAAAAATATCCTAATGAAGACGTGATTTCTCCAGGTACTGTCATTATTTCGGCAGCAGCCCATTGCAACGACATTACCAAAGTTGTTGAACCCGTTTTTAATAAAAATGCAGGTGATATTTACTATATCAACCTATCTCAAGATGATTTTAAATTAGGGGGAAGTTCGTTTGCCCAAATTTTAAATAAAATTGGAAAAGAAACACCGACTGTTAAGGATGCTTCGTACGTCAAAAACGCATTCAATACCGTTCAAAACTTAATAAGAAATGGGCAAATTGTTGCAGGGCACGATGTAGCTTCTGGCGGTTTGATTGCTACACTTTTGGAACTATGTTTTGCCGACAACAATCTTGGTGCTGAATTGGATTTATCTGCGTTAAATGAGAAAGATTCCTTTAAACTTTTATTTGCTGAAAATACAGGTTTGGTGATTCAATCGAAAGATAGTTCAATTGAAAGCGTTTTGTCAGAAGCAAACATTGAATTTTTCAACATTGGAAAAGTAACTGAGAGCGATACTTTGAGCATCATTAACCACACCGACGTATTTACTATGACAGTTTCAAGGTTGCGTGATGTTTGGTACAAAACCTCTTTCCTACTCGACCAAAAACAAACCGCAAATGGGTTAGCTCAAGATCGTTTTGATAATTACAAAAGCCAACCGCTAAAATATAACTTCCCAAGTCATTTCACTGGGAAGCTTCCTGTAATTGACTTGAACAAACCAAAACCAAAAGCTGCAATTTTACGGGAAAAAGGAAGTAATTCTGAGCGTGAAATGGCCAATGCCATGTATTTAGCTGGTTTTGATGTAAAGGATGTACACATGACCGATTTAATCTCAGGCAGGGAAAACCTTAAGGATATCCAATTTTTGGGTGCCGTTGGAGGCTTTAGCAATTCTGATGTTTTAGGCTCTGCAAAAGGTTGGGCAGGAGCCATTAAATACAACGAAAAGGCCAACAAAGCTATTCAGGATTTCTTCAATAGAGAAGACACGCTTTCTGTTGGAATTTGTAATGGTTGCCAATTGTTTATGGAATTGGAAGAAATAAATCCAGACCACGAAATCCATGGAAAAATGCACCACAATGATTCCCATAAACATGAAAGTTCATTTACTTCTGTGAAAATTCAGGAGAATAATTCGGTGATGCTTTCAACACTAGCTGGAAGCACTTTAGGTGTTTGGATCTCGCATGGCGAAGGTAAATTCAATTTACCTTATGCTGAGGACAAATACCATATCGTTGCCAAATATGGTTATGAAGGTTATCCGCATAACCCAAACGGGTCTGATTTTAACACTGCTATGATGTCTGATAAAACGGGACGTCATTTGGTAACCATGCCACATATTGAGCGCTCCACCTTTCAATGGAACTGGGCATATTATCCTGAGGGAAGAAAAGACGAAATTTCACCATGGCTGGAAGCCTTTGTCAATGCTCGTTTATGGATAGAGTCTCACTAAACTTAATAGTTGGCTAATAAAAACACAAAAACCTCTTTCTTAAAATAGAAAGAGGTTTTTACTACTATTAATCTAAATAACTAGTAAGCTAGTTTCAATTTTCTCTCCTCAATGCCTTTGTAGGCTTTCAATACCAACCGTTTCATAAGCAGGGAAATTACCAAAGCCACCACAAACAATACTGCAAATACTCCAAGAGTTGCATCCAATGAACCTGTAGCATTTTTAACAACATCATAAATTGTAGGACCTACAACTCCTGCCAATCCCCAAGCCGTTAAAACCATACCGTGAATTGCACCTAATTGTTTAGTGCCAAACAAGTCACCTAAAAACGCAGGCAATGTTGCAAAGCCTCCACCATACATGGTGATTACCGTAAACAGAATAATCAAAAATGTAAGCTCCATAGAAATCTTTGGCAAGAAATAAAAAGCTAAAATTTGAAACACAAAAAATAGAATGTAGGTATTTGCCCTTCCTAAATAATCGGACAAACTAGACCACATAATTCTGCCCAAACCATTAAACACACCTATCAATCCTACAATAGCTGCAGCCTCCATAGGCGTATAATTCAATTTCTCTTGCATCATTGGGCTAGCCGCAGAAATAATGGCTATACCACAAGCAATATTTATAAATATCATAATCCAGATATAATAAAACCGAGTGGTTTTTAATGAGGCATTGGCATCAATATTGGCCATATCAGTTTTTAACGTTTTGCCTTCTCCAGGATTATATCCGGCCGGCATGTAGTTTTCTGGAGGTCTTTCAATATATCTTGCCGATGATAAGATTAATACGGTATAGATGGCTCCTAAAATGTAAAAGGCATTTGAAACACCAACCGAATCAAATAAAGATTGCATGACTGGTCCAAATATCAGAGCAGCAAACCCAAACCCCATAATTGCCATACCTGTAGCAAGACCACGTCTATCAGGAAACCATTTTACCAATGTGCTTACCGGAGTAATGTAGCCGAGTCCTAACCCTATGCCTCCAATAACACCATAACATAGATAAAATAGAATCAATGACTCTAATTGAACGGCCAGACCTGAACCTAAAATCCCAATGCCATAGAATATTCCTGCCGTTGTACCACTTACTTTGGGTCCAACTTTCTCAACCCATCTTCCTAAAAAGGCAGCAGATAGCCCCAATAATAGGATGGCTATTTTAAATGCCCATTTAATGACGCTTCCGTCTACATCAAAAATCTCTTTTACCGGATTGGTCATTACGGAATATGCATATACCGAACCAATTGAAATATGGATTCCTACTGCCGAAGCAGCAATCAACCATCTGTTTTTTAATTTATTTGCATTCATAATTGTTTAATTTTCAGCTACCTAATGCCAACTAGTTTATTCTTACTTCTTTAAAATAGTTCTGTAAAATAGCCGCAGCAGTAGCCAATTCATCTTTTGTGTTTTCTCGGGCATCTTTAAGTTCATAATTCCATCCTAAAGCTTCCCATTTATGTATCCCTAATTTGTGATAAGGTTGTATTTCAATTTTCTCAATGGTATTGTAATCCTTAAAATGTTCGCCCAAAGCATGCAACAATTCCGGCTTGCTTGTTATTTCAGGAATCAACACATAACGCAACCACATTTTTTTTCCGGACAATTCCCTGTGCTCAGCCAAATCAAATGCTATCTGTTTATTTGATTTACCGGTTAAAGTTTCGTAACCTTCGTCGGTCATGTGTTTTATGTCCAACATGATTAAATCGGCATAATCATCCAGTAATTCTTTAGAAAAATGATTCAATATTCTTCCATTGGTATCAAGGTTTGTATGAATACCTTCCTCTTTTAAACTTTTAAAGAATTGTATCAATGCCTTTGCCTGCAATAATGGTTCACCACCTGAGACAGTAACACCACCTTTTTTACCAAAGAAAGGTTTTAGGTTTATAGCCATTTTAACCAATTCTTCAATTTCATATTCCTTACCTCCCGATGTAGCTAAAGCATCAGGATTATGGCAATACAAACATTTTAATTTGCAGCCTTGAAGGAACACCACCATTCTAACTCCTGGACCGTCATGGGTTCCAAAAGATTCAATGGAATGCACCTGTAATATATTGTCTGTAGTTTTGATAACGCAAGGATTTAAAATTAGCACCCGAAAAGAAAGCTTTCGCCTTCTTTTCAGATGCATTCAAAATATTAATAAAAACTAAATGGATTCGTGGAAAGACCGTGTAATGACTTCTTGCTGTTGCTCTCTAGTTAACCTAACAAAGTTAACAGCATAGCCAGAAACACGTATGGTCAATTGAGGGTATTCCTCTGGATGTTCCATGGCATCCAATAAAGTTTCTTTATCCAACACATTTACATTAACGTGTTGCGCTCCTTTAGAAAAATAACCATCTAATATGGTACCTAAATTTTCAATTCTGTCTTCTTCATTGGCCCCTAATGATTTTGGAACAATGGAGAACGTATTTGAAATACCATCCTTTGAATCTGAATACTGAATTTTTGCAACAGAGTTTAAGGAAGCTATTGCGCCATTTGAGTCTCTACCATGCATTGGGTTGGCACCAGGAGCAAATGGAATTCCATAGGCTCTACCATCTGGAGTGGCTCCTGTTTTCTTACCATAAGCAACATTTGATGTAATGGTAAGAACAGACATTGTAGGTTCTGCATTTTTATAAACCGGCAGTTTTTTCAGTTCATTATTAAAATCAGCTACTGCATTTGCGGCTAAGAAGTCTACTCTATTATCATCATTTCCATATTTGGGAAACTCTCCTTCAATTATAAAATCTATTGTCAAACCTTCTTCATTTCTAATAGGTTTAACTTTTGCATATTTGATGGCTGAAAGCGAATCCGCTACAATGGATAATCCTGCAATACCGTAAGCAATACTAATGCTAGGATTGGTGTCTATCAAAGCCATTTGAGCCTTTTCATAATAGTATTTGTCATGCATATAATGAATAATATTCATGGAATCATTATACACGCGTGCCACTTCTTTCATGGCTATTTTGAAATTGGCCATAACTTTATCGAAATCTAAATACTCATCTGTATATTCAGCTACACCATGAATCATTTGTTTACCTGAAAGCTCGCAACGTCCACCATTTATTGCCAACAATAATGTTTTTGCCAAGTTAGTTCGCGCTCCAAAAAACTGAATGGCTTTACCTATTTCCTGATAGGAAACACAACATGCAATACCATAATCGTCTGAACCTCGGCTGGTTCTCATTAAATTATCATTTTCAAATTGAATGGATGATGTATCAATTGCAACTTTGGCGCAATAATCCTTGAAGTTTTGAGGTAAATTCTCAGACCATAACACAGTCATGTTTGGTTCTGGAGATGCTCCCAAGTTGTATAAGGTATTCAAGAATCTAAAGGCTGTTTTGGTTACTTTAGTTCTTCCATCATTAAACATACCACCAATCGCTTCGGTTACCCAGGTTGGATCACCTGCAAATATTTCGTCGTAAGCACCCATTCTAAGATGGCGAACCATTCTTAGCTTCATCACAAATTGATCTATATATTCTTGCGCTTCTTCTTCAGTAATCAAACCTTCCTGTAAATCATGCTCAATATAAATATCTAAGAAGGCAGACACATTACCCAAAGACATGGCAGCACCATCTTGTTCTTTCACGGCTGCTAAATAAGCCATATATGTCCATTGCACTGCTTCTTGTGCATTTTCAGCAGGACGTCCTAAATCCAAATTGTATTTAGCGCCCAATTCAACCATTTCTTTCAAGGATTTTATTTGCTCAGACACCTCTTCACGTAAACGTATTGTGGCTTCTGTCATTGGGCTTTTTATATTTTGTAAATCAGCTTTCTTGGCTTCAATTAGAAAATTGATTCCATATAAAGCTACACGACGATAATCCCCAATTATTCTTCCCCTAGCGTAGTTGTCTGGCAATCCAGTTAAAAATCCTAAAGAACGGAATTTTCTAATTTCTGATGTGTAGGCATCAAACACCCCATCATTATGTGTCTTCACATATTTGGAAAATAATTCTGAAATATTCTCATTTGACTTTAAGCCAAGTTCTGCCAATGCTGTTTCCACTACCTTGAACCCTCCAAATGGCTTCATGGTACGTTTTAAAAGTTCATCTGTTTGCAATCCAACAATCACTTCATTTTCCTTGTCAATATAGCCTGCATCAAATGCACTAACCGTGGAAATGGTATTTGTATCCACCGAACGAACTCCATTGTTTTTTCGTTCTTCTTTGGTAGCTTGTTTACATATTTCCCATAATTTTTGAGTTTTGGCACTTGGTCCCACCAAAAACTCATGAGTACCATAATAAGGTGTGATGTTGTTGATTACAAAATCTCTAACATTTACTTCTTTTGTCCAAGTTCCGTATTTAAATTTCTTTACTTCCATTTTATTAATATTTTGTTTTTTGAAAAGCCATTTCTGGATGCTGTGACAAAATTAGCTGACGTGTAAATCGAAAAACCTGATTAAAGTCATATATCGCCTGTGTTAAAGAAATACTTATTAACGAAAACGTTTGAAATAAAAAAAAGTTGAAAAAATTTTTTTCCTTAGAAATAAGGAGATAAAATGTCCTATCGAAAAAGCAATAATTGCTTCAAAAAACAAAACCCACAAACCGATTTTATCGGTTTGTGGGTTTTGTTTACTTATGAATAAAACATTAACGATTTTTTATGGCTACTCGAGGTGACACCAATTTAGTAATTGGTTTTTCTAAATGTTAAGCAACGCAAATAGTTCCTGACTAACTAAAAACAGAATTTGGTTTACTACAAATTCTAACTTTTTAATAACAACTAAAAAAGTCCCGAGGGGCAAATTTACCTCGGGGCTTTTTTCATAAAAACTAAGAAATATAACCTATCAAATTCTTTCTTTAATCACAGCTTGGGCTGACACCAATCTGGCAATTGGCACTCTAAAAGGTGAACAACTCACATAGTTCATACCGGTGTTATAGCAAAACTCAACAGAACTTGGTTCACCACCATGCTCACCACAAATCCCGACTTTTAAATTTGGTTTAACGCTTCTACCACGTTCAGTCCCCAATTTAACCAATTGGCCAACACCTTCTTGATCCAGAACTTCAAAAGGATCTACTTTTAAAATGCCCTTTTGAATGTAAATTGGCAAAAACTTACCGGCATCATCGCGGGAATAACCAAAGGTCATTTGTGTTAAGTCATTAGTTCCAAAGGAGAAGAAATCTGCTTTTTCCGCAATTTTATCGGCCATTAAAGCAGCTCTTGGAATCTCAATCATGGTACCAACTAAGAATTCAACCTTATCATTTCTTTCTTTAAAAACCGTGTTGGCAGTTTCTCTAATGATTTTTTCCTGAGCCTCAAACTCTTTTAATGTTCCAACCAGTGGCACCATGATTTCGGGAACCACAGTCATACCTTTTTCTTTTAGATTAAGCGCAGCTTCAATGATAGCACGGGTTTGCATTTCGGTAATTTCTGGATATGTGTTACCCAATCGGCAACCACGATGACCCAACATTGGGTTAAATTCTTCCAGTTCGGCTACTTTATTTTTCACGGCCTGAAGTGAAATGTGCATCTCATCTGCCAACTCTTTTTGCGTTGCTAATTGGTGAGGCACAAACTCATGCAATGGCGGATCCAATAATCGTATGGTTACAGGTAGACCTTCCATGGCTTCAAAAATACCTTCAAAATCTTCGCGTTGCATTGGCAATAATTCTTGCAAAGCTAGTTTTCTGCCTTTAACAGTATCTGCCAAAATCATTTCCCGCATCGCTTTAATCCTGTCCACTTCAAAGAACATGTGTTCTGTTCTGGTCAGTCCAATTCCTTGAGCACCAAAGCTTCTGGCAACACGCGCATCGTTTGGTGTATCGGCATTGGTTCTAACTTTCATGACAGCATATTTATCGGACAGCTCCATGATTTCAGCAAACTCACCGGTTAACTCAGGCTCACGGGTGGCAACTTTACCTTCAATAATATTCCCTGTTGAACCATTCAATGAAATCCAATCGCCTTCGTGATATTCGTGTCCATCAACAGTAAGCGTTCTGGCTTTATAATTGATTTTTAAGGCACCAGCACCAGATACACAACATTTACCCATACCGCGCGCAACAACGGCAGCATGTGAGGTCATTCCACCACGAGCGGTCAAAATACCTTTGGCAATATGCATACCTTCCAAATCTTCGGGAGAGGTTTCAATACGAACCAAAATACTGTTTTTGAATTTGTTGGCTTCATCGGCAAAAAATACGATTTTACCCGTTGCAGCACCTGGAGATGCTGGCAATCCTTGCGCTATTACATGTGCCGACTTCAATGCTTTGGGGTCAAAAACAGGGTGTAATAATTCATCCAACTTATTAGGTTCAATACGCAATAAGGCCTCTTTATCATTTATTTTGCCTTCTTTTAAAAGATCGACTGCAATTTTAACCATAGCGGCACCTGTGCGTTTACCATTTCTGGTTTGCAGGATCCACAGTTTTCCATCTTGAATGGTAAATTCCATATCCTGCATATCGCGGTAGTGATCTTCCAGCTTTTGTTGATAGCTATTCAACTCTGCATAAATAGAAGGCATTAATTCTTCAAGAGAAGGATATTTTTCCAAACGTTCGGTTTCTTCAATTTTAGCCAATTCTGCCCAACGTTGTGACCCTAATTTGGTGATTTGTTGTGGTGTTCTAACACCTGCAACTACATCTTCACCTTGTGCATTGATTAAATATTCACCGTTAAAAACATTCTCTCCTGTTCCGGCGTCACGAGTAAAACAAACGCCAGTTCCTGAGTTATCACCCATATTGCCATAAACCATGGCTTGAACATTTACAGCAGTTCCCCAATCTTCCGGATACCCATGCATGTTTCGGTAATAAATGGCACGATCACCATTCCAGCTATTAAAGACGGCAACTATAGCACCCCAAAGTTGATCCCAAGGATTCGATGGGAAATGATGCCCGGTTCGTTTTTTTACAGCTTCCTTAAAATCATAAACCAAATCCTTTAAATCCTGAACTGTAAATTCGGTATCTAATTGAATACCTCTTTTCCCTTTTAGATTTTCCATAATCTCTTCAAAAGGATCGATATCTTCTTTTGAAGCGGGCTTCATTCCTAAAACTACTCCACCATACATTTGAATAAAACGACGATAGGAATCCCAGGCAAAATGTTCATTATTGGTTTTTTTGGCTAAGCCAACAACCACTTCATCATTTATACCAAGGTTTAAAACGGTATCCATCATACCGGGCATAGAAACCCTTGCGCCAGACCTAACGGAAACCAAAAGCGGATTTTCCTTATCCCCAAAAGAAGATTCCATGAGTTTTTCAATATTGTCGATGGATGCCTCCACTTCACTTTTAATCATTTCAACCACCGCATCTTTTCCCAATAAATTGTATTCGGTACAAACTTCGGTCGTAATGGTGAATCCAGGTGGCACTGGAATACCAATTGAACTCATTTCTGCTAAATTGGCTCCTTTTCCTCCCAAAAGATTACGCATTTTGCTATTCCCATCAGCAGACTTGTTACCAAATCTGTACACATGGGTTTTCTCTGCTTCAAGTAATTCCATAATATTTATATTTTTTAATTTTTTGAACGTTTTTAATGTCCCTATAAAAGTAATTTGGTATTTGATGCTTTTCAATGACATAAGTCATATTATATATAGTTTTAAAAGATGAAATATTTGAAGTTCAGGTTATAAAGTACAAATGGGAATCAGCCCTTCAATCTCACTATTTGAAAATCATTTTTAATTTCATATTTTGCAATACTAGACTTTACAAATAAGCATGAAAGAAATAACCAGACTTTTTGATTTTCCTTATTACCAACTAAAAAACCATCCTTTGGAAGCGTGCTTGGTCACAAAATATAACAGCGAATGGGTAAGCACTTCTACGCAGGAATACATCGATAAGGCGAATGCCATTAGCAGGGCTTTGCTAAAACTTGGCATAAAAAAGAATGATAAAATTGCCGTTATTTCTTCTACCAACAGAACCGAATGGAATATTGTTGATATTGGCGTACTTCAAGTTGGCGCACAAAATATTCCCATTTATCCAACAATTAGTGCCGAAGATTACGAGTATATTTTAAACCATAGCGAATCTATCTATTGTTTTGTATCAGATGAAGAAGTTTTGGAAAAAATCAATCAGGTAAAATCCAAAACCCTACTAAAAGGAATCTATACCTTTGACAACATAAAAGGTTGTAAGCACTATTCAGAATTATTGGAACTTGGCAAAGATAATGGTAACCAAAATGAAGTTGAAGACCGAAAAGCGAATGTAAAGCCCGAAGAATTGGCAACCATTATTTACACGTCTGGAACCACGGGCAAACCCAAAGGGGTTATGTTGTCTCACAACAATATTGTATCCAATGTGCTTGCCGCCCGTAAAAGGTTTCCGCTATCTTATGGAGACCGAGCTTTGAGCTTTCTTCCAATCTGCCATATTTTTGAACGTGTTTTTACCTATCTATACCAATATGTAAGCATTGAAACCTATTTTGCTGAAGCTATTGAAAAAATAGGTGATAATGCCAGAGAAATTAAACCTTCAACTATGACGGTCGTACCAAGATTGGTTGAGAAAGTTTACGACAAAATTATTGCCAAAGGAGCTGAATTAACGGGATTAAAAAAGAAAATATTTTTCTGGGCCGTTGAAGTAGGAGCCAATTATAAACCCTATAAACAAAATGGCCCTTGGTATGCTTTTAAACTAGGCATTGCACGGAAGCTGATTTTTAAAAAATGGCAAGAAGCTTTGGGTGGAAACATCGTTTTCATGGCCTCAGGAAGTGCAGCCTTGCAACCTAGATTGGGCAAAATATTCGGAGCGGCAAATATGCCAATCATGGAGTGTTATGGGCTTACTGAAACGTCTCCGGGAATATCAGCAAGCGACAAACGAAACAATAACTGGAAAATTGGTTACGTTGGTAAAGTGATTGACGGCGTTGAAGTAAAAATTGCTGAAGATGGGGAGATTCTTTGCAAAGGCCCAAACGTTATGATGGGTTACTATAAAGACCCAGAAAAAACGGCCAGTGTGATGACTGGAGATTATTTCCATACAGGAGATAAAGGTGAAATTGATGCCGATGGTTTTCTCAAGATTACCGGGCGTAAAAAAGAAATGTTCAAAACATCTGGTGGCAAGTACGTTATTCCAACATTGCTTGAAAACGAATTAAAACAATCACGATTTATAGAACAAATTATGGTCATTGGCGAGGGTGAAAAAATGCCTGCCGCTTTAATACAGCCCAATTTTGAGTTTATCCAAGAATGGATTGCGCAAAAGAAACACAAAATCGGGAAATCTTTTGAAGACATTTCAAACTCTGAAATTATTCAAAAAAGAATTCAAAAAGAGATTGATAAATGCAACCAAAAATTTGGTAAGTGGGAGCAAATAAAGGCCTTTGAATTGACTTCAGAAATCTGGTCCATTGAGTCTGGACATTTAACTCCGACCATGAAAATGAAAAGGGACATCATCAAACAGAAATATGCTAGTTTGATTGAAAAAATATACAGGCCCCAATAGGAAAAACGTCAATTCTTCACGAAAAACAGAAAAACAAAAATTTTCAGAATTTTAGTAAAATTTGTTATGCATGCATAACAAATTTTACTATATTTGGTGCAGTCAGGTCAAATTTAGCCCTATTCTAGTTAAATAGCAAAATAAAACTTAACAGCTAATTACATCTGACAAAGAACGTTACAACCAAAACTATTTGATGAAAGATAAAACCATTGATTACGTATTGCGAACAACTTGGCTTTGTGTTCAAAAAATGTACAACGAAGAAGCCGCAAAATTTGAAAGTACAATGGCAACAGGCTTCACATTATTAAGCATTGACCCCGAAAAAGGTACGCCATCAACTGCCTTAGGACCAAAAATGGGCATGGAAGCCACCAGTTTATCCAGAATATTAAAAACAATGGAAAAAAGGGGACTGATTGAACGTCACCCTAATCCAGATGACGGTCGAGGAGTTATTATTATGCTTACCGAATTTGGTCGTGAAAAAAGAGCCCAATCCAGAGAAAAGGTTTTACAATTCAATGAAACGATTAGAAGTCATATTTCCGAAGAAAAAATCAACCATTTTTATGAAGTCGCTGAAGTGATTAATGATATGGTCAGCAATAAAAAAATATTTAATCAAAACGATTAGTCATTTATAAAATGAGTAAAAGAAGAATTAAAAAAGTAGCTATTGTAGGTTCAGGTATCATGGGAAGTGGTATTGCTTGTCATTTTGCCAATATTGGCGTGGAAGTTCTTTTGTTGGATATTATCCCCAGAGAACTTAACGACAAGGAAAAAGCCAAAGGTTTAACTTTAGAAGATAAAGTGGTAAGAAATCGGTTAGTTAATGATGCTTTGGCTTCTGCACTAAAATCTAAGCCCTCTCCTATTTACCATCAAAAATTTGCCAGTAGAATTACGACTGGTAATTTAGAGGACGACATAGCCAAAGTTGCCCACGTTGATTGGATTATGGAAGTTGTGGTTGAAAGGCTAGACATTAAAAAGCAAGTTTTTGAAAAACTTGAAAAACACAGAACACCAGGAACACTCATAACCAGTAATACTTCTGGTATTCCCATAAAATTTATGAGTGAAGGTCGAACTGAGGATTTTCAAAAACATTTCTGTGGCACGCACTTTTTCAATCCAGCACGATACTTAAAATTATTTGAAATCATTCCTGGGCCTAAAACATCACCAGATGTATTAGACTTTTTAAATGGTTATGGTGAACAGTTTCTTGGGAAAACTTCGGTAGTTGCTAAAGACACCCCTGCATTTATCGGTAATCGCATTGGTATATTTGGCATTCAAAGCTTGTTCCATCAGGTAAAAGAAATGGATTTAACCATTGAAGAAGTAGACAAACTCACCGGCCCTGTGATTGGTCGTCCAAAATCGGCAACGTTCCGCACGGTTGATGTGGTTGGATTGGATACTTTGGTACACGTTGCGAATGGGATTTATGAAAACTGCCCAAATGACGAAGCACACGAATTATTCAAACTACCCGATTTTATTAATACCATGATGGAAAATAAGTGGTTGGGCAGCAAAACAGGACAAGGTTTTTATAAAAAGGTAACTGGAGCAGACGGAAAAAGTGAAATTCTGTCTTTAGACCTGAACACCTCAGAATATAGGGCAAAAAAATCAGCAAAATTTGCCTCCTTAGAACTTACAAAATCGGTTGATAAAGTCATTGACCGTTTTCCAATTTTAATTTCCGGAAAAGATAAAGCAGGCGAATTCTATCGTAAAAATTTCACGGCCATGTTCGCCTATGTTTCCAAAAGAGTTCCTGAAATTTCGGATGAATTATATAAAATTGATGATGCCATGAAGGCAGGTTTTGGATGGGAGCACGGTCCTTTTCAAATTTGGGATGCCGTTGGTGTAGAAAAAGGCCTAGAACTCATGAAAGCAGAAGGTTTGGAACCCGCCTCTTGGGTAAATGACATGTTGGCTTCGGGCAGTTCTTCTTTTTATACGGTAAAAGAAGGAAACACCTATTTTTATGATATCCCATCCAAATCACAACAAAAAGTACCAGGTCAAGATGCGTTTATCATATTGGATAATATCAGGAAATCCAATCAAGTATTCAAAAACGATGGTGTTGTAATTGAAGACTTGGGAGATGGTATTCTTAATTGTGAATTCCAGTCTAAAATGAACACCATTGGTGGTGATGTTTTGGCAGGATTGAACAAGGCAATTGATTTAGCCGAAAAAGATTTTGATGGCTTGGTTATTGGAAACCAAGGAGCCAATTTCTCAGTTGGCGCCAATATCGGTATGATTTTCATGATGGCCGTCGAGCAAGAATACGAGGAATTGAATGGAGCCATTAAGTATTTTCAAGATACGATGATGCGGATGCGCTATTCATCCATACCTACAATTTCAGCGCCGCATGGCATGTCTTTGGGCGGAGCATGCGAACTATCTATGCACGCAGATAAAGTTGTGGCAGCTGCGGAAACTTATATGGGACTTGTTGAATTTGGCGTTGGAGTTATTCCTGGCGGCGGCGGCTCCAAAGAGATGGCCTTGAGGGCATCAGACACTTTTAGACAAGGTGATGTAGAATTGAATGTTTTACGCGAATATTTCCTGACTATTGGTATGGCAAAAGTATCTACTTCGGGCTATGAAGCTTTTGATTTAGGGGTTCTTCAACAAGGAAAAGATATTATTGTGGTCAATAAAGACCGTCAAATTGCCACTGCAAAAGCACACGCAAAATTACTAGCGGAAGCGGGTTACACAAAACCTGTAAAGCGCAACGATGTAAAAGTTTTGGGAAAACAGGCTTTGGGCATGTTTTTAGTTGGAACCGATTCTATGGAGGCATCAAACTACATTAGCGAGCACGACCACAAAATAGCCAACAAACTAGCCTATGTTATGGCTGGAGGCGATCTATCTGAGCCGACATTAGTTAGTGAGCAATATCTATTGGATTTAGAACGTGAAGCTTTCTTAAGTTTATGTACAGAGAGAAAAACATTAGAACGAATTCAGCATATGCTTAAAACCGGTAAACCATTGCGAAATTAGACAGATTAGATTGTTAGGTTTCTAGATATTTAGAAATCTTAACGGTCTAAAATCTAATCATCTAAAAATCTAAAATTATGAAACAAGCATATATAGTTAAAGCGTATAGAACTGCGGTTGGTAAAGCACCCAAAGGGGTTTTTCGTTTCAAAAGAACCGATGAATTAGCGGCTGAAACCATTCAGTATATGATGGATAAGTTGCCCAATTTTGACAAAACCAGAATCGATGATGTTATTGTTGGTAATGCCATGCCCGAAGGTTCACAAGGTTTAAATATGGCCCGTTTAATTTCTTTAATGGGTTTAAATATTGTGGATGTGCCTGGTGTAACCGTTAATCGATTTTGTTCATCAGGTGTGGAAACCATCGCTATAGCTGCCGCTAAAATTCAAGCTGGTATGGCCGATTGTATCATTGCTGGAGGTGCAGAAAGCATGAGTGCCGTGCCGATGACAGGATTTAAACCAGAATTGAACTACGACCTTATAAATTCTGGGCATGAAGATTATTATTGGGGAATGGGAAATACAGCTGAAGCTGTTGCGAATCAATTCAAAGTGTCACGTGAAGATCAGGATGAATTCGCATATAATTCACACATGAAAGCTTTAAAAGCTCAAGCCGAAAATCGTTTTCAAGACCAGATTGCACCCATTAAAGTTGAAGAAACTTATATTGATTCTAATGGAAAAAAGGCAACTAATTCCTATACAGTTACCAAAGATGAAGGCCCGAGAAAAGATACAAATTTGGAAGCCTTGGCTAGATTGAAACCTGTATTCGCTCAAGGTGGAAGCGTAACGGCTGGGAATTCATCTCAAATGAGCGATGGAGCAGCTTTTGTTTTGATTATGAGTGAAGATATGGTAAAAGAATTAAACCTAGAACCTATTGCTAGATTGGTTAATTACGCTGCCGCAGGTGTTGAACCACGTATTATGGGTATTGGTCCAGTGAAAGCCATTCCAAAAGCTTTAAAACTTGCCGGATTAAAACAAAATGATTTAGAATTAATCGAACTTAACGAAGCGTTTGCATCACAATCCTTGGCGGTGATACGGGAATTAAACTTAAATCCTGATATCGTAAACGTCAATGGAGGCGCCATTGCTTTAGGGCATCCACTGGGCTGCACTGGAGCCAAACTTTCGGTTCAATTATTTGATGAGATGCGCAAACGAAACATGAAAGGAAAATATGGTGCCGTAACTATGTGCGTTGGTACAGGGCAAGGTGCTTGTGGCATATTTGAATTTTTGAATTAGAAACCAAGACTTAAAAGAACCAAGATTCAAGACCATGCACAATTTCAAGAAATTAAAGATTTGGACTGAAAGTATGGAACTTGTTTCAGAATCATACAAAATAACAAGGTCTTTTCCTGAATTTGAAACTTATGGTTTAAAAAGTCAAATGAATAGAAGTGCGGTTTCAATCCCTTCAAACATTTCTGAAGGGACTAGTAAAAGTTCGAATAAACATTTAAATAAGTACTTAGAGGATAGTTTAGGCTCTGCTTTTGAATGGGAAACTCAGTTAAATGTAGCATTCAATGAAAATTATATTTCAGAAGAAAAATTTAAAGAATTAGAACAAAAAATAAATCAAATACAAAAAATGATATCAAGGTTTAAATCTGGATTATCCTAGTCTTGATTCCTGATTCTTGAATCTATAAATCCAAAAAACTATGGAAACTAAAGAAAAAAATATTTTACGTGGAGGACAATTCTTGGTAAAAGAAATTGACTGCGAAGACATTTTTATACCCGAAGATTTCAACGAAGACCAGCTTATGATGAAAGAAGCTGTTACAGAATTTGTTGATAGAGAGATTTGGGCTAAAAAAGCACAATTTGAAAAGAAGGATTATGCCCTTACTGAATCTTGCATGCTGAAAGCTGGAGAATTAGGGTTTTTAAGTATTGCTGTTCCTGAAGAATATGGTGGAATGGGCATGGGCTTTATAGACACCGTGTTGGTTTGCGACTATATTTCTGGAGCAACAGGTTCTTTCAGTACAGCATTCGGAGCTCATACGGGTATTGGCACTATGCCTATTACATTATATGGCAACGAGGAACAAAAACAAAAATATGTCCCTAAACTAGCTACGGGTGAATGGTTTGGTTCCTATTGTTTAACCGAACCAAGTGCTGGTAGTGACGCCAACTCCGGAAAAACTAAAGCCGTACTTTCTGAAGATGGAACGCATTATAAAATTACAGGACAAAAAATGTGGATTTCCAACGCCGGATTCTGTAGCCTTATGATTGTTTTCGCCAGAATAGAAGACGATAAAAACATTACTGGTTTTATTGTTGAATACGACCCAGAAAACCCTAACGGTATTACTATGGGTGAAGAAGAACATAAGTTAGGCATACGTGCTTCCTCAACCAGACAAGTGTTTTTTAATGACACTATTGTTCCCGTTGAAAATATGCTTTCAACTAGAGGAAATGGTTTTAAAATTGCCATGAATGCCTTAAACGTTGGAAGGATTAAATTGGCTGCAGCTTGTTTAGACGCCCAAAGACGAACCATCACGGAATCCGTAAAATATGCCAACGAGCGCATTCAATTTAAAACGCCAATTTCAAGCTTCGGCGCCATTCGTCAAAAACTTGCAGAAATGGCCACCAACTGCTGGGTAGGTGAAGCAGCTACCTACCGCGCTTCAAAAAACATTGAAGACCGCATTACAATACGTAAAAACAACGGCAAAGATTCGCATCAGGAAGCTGAATTGAAAGGTGTTGAGGAATATGCCATTGAGTGCTCCATTCTTAAAGTTGCCGTTTCAGAATTTGTTCAAAATTGTACAGATGAAGGTATTCAAATTTTTGGAGGCATGGGTTTTTCTGAAGAAACACCAATAGAATCTGCTTGGCGTGATGCCCGAATTTCCAGAATTTATGAAGGCACTAACGAGATTAACAGAATGCTTTGCATAGGCATGCTTATTAAAAAAGCCATGAAAGGTCATGTGGACTTGTTAACACCAGCCCAAGCAGTAGCTGAAGAATTAGTCGGAATTCCTTCTTTTGAACCACAAGATTTTTCAGAATTGTTTTCAGAAGAAAAAAGCATCATTAAAAACCTTAAAAAATTGTTTTTGATGGTTGCTGGTGCTGCTTTAAAGAAATACGGTGAAAAAATCGAGCAACAACAGCAATTAATGTTGGCGGCTTCCGATATTTTAATCCAAATCTATTTGGCAGAATCAGCTATTTTAAGAGCAGAGAAAATGGCTAGAAAAGAAGGCGAAGAAAATGTTAAAGAGCAAATAGCCATGGCAAAATTAAATTTATTCCATGCTATTGACGTTATAGAAACTGCCGGAAAACATTCAATAATTTCATTCTCCAAAGGAGACGAACAACGCATGATGCTCATGGGATTAAGACGCTACATAAAATATGTAAACATGCCCAATATTATAGAACTTAGACACATTATTGCGCAAAAGGTAATTGATGAAAATAAATACTGCTTCTAAGCAGGTTAAAAGTGACTAACTCAATTTTTAAAAGCGCCTTGAATTTATTTCGGGGCGTTTTTATTTTCAGTATTTTAGATGAAATTTTTAATATGAAAAGATTACTTTTTATAGCTATTTTAAGCTCAACGTTACTGTCTTTTGCTCAGAAAGACCTCCAATTATACGATATTATAAATGCTGTTTCTGCAAATAGAATAGAACAGGACATACGGACCTTGGCAAACTTTGGTACAAGAAATACCTTTAGTGACACCTTATCAAATACTAGAGGTATTGGAGCAGCCCGACGTTGGATTAAACAAGAATTTGAAAACATATCCCAAAATTGCGATGGCTGCATTGATGTGTTTTATCAAAAAGATTTTGTAACCAAAAAAGGAAATGACCGTATACCACATGATGTTTGGGTTGTTAACGTAGTGGCAATTCAAAAGGGAACCAAATACCCAAATAGATATATCATTATGAGTGGTGATATTGATTCAAGAAATAGCGATGGATCAGATTTCACAAAAGATGCTCCTGGCGCGAATGATAATGCATCAGGAATGGCAGGAGCTATTGAAGCGGCCAGAGTGCTTTCGAAGTACGAATTTGAAAGTAGTATTGTGTATGTTGGGCTTTCTGGCGAAGAACAAGGTCTTTTTGGTGGTGCAGGCTTAGCTAAATATGCCAAAGAAAAAGGCTGGGAGATTATTGGTGTTTTAAATAATGATATGATTGGAAATATAAAAGGTGTTGATGGCATAATTGACAATCGAACTTTTAGGATTTTCTCAGAACCTATTCCTCCAAATGAAACAGAAAGGGAACGCACACTGCGAAGGTATTATGGTGGTGAAGTGGATGGTATTTCGCGTCAACTAGCCCGTTATGTTTACAAAAATGTAAAAACCTATATGCCTGAAATGAACCCTATGATGGTTTACAGACTGGACAGATTTGGTCGTGGTGGACATCATCGCCCATTTAATGATTTGGGTTTTGCCGGAATCAGAATTATGGAAGCACATGAAAATTACAATCAACAACACCAAGATATCCGAGAAGAAAATGGCGTTAAATATGGCGATGTTATTGAGCACGTAAACTTTGATTATGCAAAAAAACTAACCGCCGTAAATGCCATAAATTTGGCGAGTTTGGCATCAGCCTCGCCTGCTCCGACTAACATAAGTATTGGTGGTATTGTTGAGCCTTCAGTTAAGTTAAAATGGGACAAAGTTGATGGGGCTAAAGGCTATAAAATTTATTGGCGCGACACCACTTCTCCAACTTGGGATAACAGTAGATATGTAGGAGATGTTTCAGAATTTATGTTGGATGGTATTGTTATTGATAATTACTTTTTTGGAGTCGCTTCGGTTAATGAAAATGGATTTGAAAGCGTCGTTGTATTTCCAAATAAAGTGTTTCGAGATTAAAAAATAAAATAAATGAAGAATCTATTTTGCCTTTTGGCTCTTATTTCAATCCATATTTCTTTTGCCCAGAATTTGCTTTCTGAAAAACCTGCTTTTACAAGACAGGATACCTTAAGGGGAAGCATAACCCCTGAACGCGAATGGTGGGATTTAACATATTATCACCTCGATATTAAAGTTGACCCTGATGAAAAATTTATTTCAGGAAAAAACACCATTCAATACAAAGTTTTAAAAAATCAGTCAGTCATGCAGATTGATTTGCAGCCACCCATGAAACTTTTAAAAGCAATTCAAAATGGCAACGAATTGGAAATAAAACACGATGGCAACGCCCATTTTATAAAACTATCGGAAAATCAAGAAATAGGTGACGTAAAAAGTTTGGAAGTATTTTATGAAGGCCATCCAAAGGAAGCCATAAGAGCACCATGGGACGGAGGCATTTCATGGAAAAAAGACGCCAATGGAAATCATTTTATTGCTTCATCGTGCCAAGGTTTGGGCGCAAGTGTTTGGTGGCCTTGTAAAGATCATATGTACGACGAAGTGGATAGCATGCTCATCAGTGTTAATGTACCTTCAAAACTGATTGATGTTTCCAATGGAAGACTAAGAAAGGTTGAGCAAATTGGTGACACAAAAACATATTCTTGGTTTGTGGGCAACCCAATAAACAACTATGGAATTAATATAAACATTGGCGACTACGTTCATTTTTCTGAAGTCTATGATGGTATGGCTGGAAATCTAGATATGGATTACTATGTCTTAAAAGACAATCTGGAAAAAGCCAAAGAACATTTCAAAGACGCACCTAAAATGATGAAGGCCTTTGAACATTGGTTTGGCCAATACCCATTTTATAAGGATGGCTACAAATTGGTTGAAGTTCCCTATTTGGGTATGGAGCACCAAAGTAGTGTTACTTATGGTAACCAATTTAAAAATGGTTATTTGGGAAATGACCTATCGGGTACAGGTTGGGGTCTAAAATTCGATTTTATCATCATCCACGAATCTGGCCACGAATGGTTTGCTAACAATATTACGACTAAAGATGTTGCCGACATGTGGGTTCATGAAGGTTTCACGGCTTATTCTGAAAATCTCTTTTTGGATTATTACTACGGAAAAGAAGCTTCGGCCGAATACGTTATTGGCACCCGCAGAAATATTGAAAATGAAAGACCTGTAATAAGCCATTATAATGTGAACAGTGCAGGCCCTATAGATATGTATTACAAAGCCTCCAACATGTTGCACACCCTACGTCAACTCATTGAAGACGATGAAAAATGGCGAAAGATTCTTCGTAAAATGAATGTTACATTTTATCACCAAACCGTAACTTCCAAACAAATTGAAGATTTTCTTTCAGCAGAAACAGGTATTGATTTAACCGAATTTTTCAATCAGTATTTAAGAACAACAAAAATTCCAACCTTGGAATATGAAATAAATAAACGCGAGCTTAAATACCGATGGACCAATATTGTGGACAAGTTTGATATGCCCATACAAATCAACATAAATGAAAAAGAACAGTGGCTATTTCCTCAAGCAGAATGGAAAACATTAAAGCTCGATGATAAAATCAATTCATTTAATGTTGATGCCGATTTTTATGTTTATACGAAAAAGATTTAGCCTTGGCGCAATTACCTGAATTATATTTTAAAACGGATATTGAATGGCGCGAATGGTTGCATGAAAACCATCATTCATCAACAGGTATTTACTTGATTTTTTTTAAAGTTGAGCATGAAAACGATAGCATGAGGTGGGAAGAAGCCGTTAAGGTTGCGTTGTGTTATGGCTGGATAGATTCCACCGTAAAAAGTTTGGGCAATGGAAAAAGAAGGCAATACTTCACCCCAAGGAATGAAAAAAGTGTTTGGAGCGCATTGAACAAAAAGTATATTGAAGAATTGATTACCAATGAATTAATGCATGAAAGCGGATTAAAAATTATTGAAATTGCCAAGCAAAATGGAAGTTGGGCTGCTTTGGACGATGTTGAAAATGGCGTGATACCCGAAGATTTACAAATTGAATTCAATAAAAATACCGTAGCTTTTAACAACTACCAAAACTTTGCGCCTTCATACCGAAAAAGCTATCTATATTGGCTAAATCAAGCCAAGCGAGAGGACACACGAAAAAAGCGCATTACCCAAATTATTCAATTATGTGCTGATAATATAAAATCTAGAGACCAGTATTAATCTTATACTGCTAATAAATACTCGATTCCATCGATCTTTGGTTGATTGAACTATTGAAAATTGCTAATATGCGCTTAGCAATACCTGTCCAACCAAAATTACGCCTTGCAAAACGGGCACCTTCAACCGACAGTTCATTTCGCAACCTTGGGTATAGCAACGGCATAGACATCATGGCACCAAATTCCAAAGGTCTGTGCGGATCTGCAAACAAGGCTTGATTTCCAAAATCAATTAAATCATAAAGACCACCATGAACCGTCACTACACTTGGTGTACCACAAGCCATAGCTTCAATGGCAACCATTCCAAATGGTTCGTACCTTGATGGCATAGCGAAAATATTGGCCGATCGATATACATTTGCCAAATCTTTATCTGCCACATAATTTTTCCAGGTTATCTTATCTAAAACCCCAAGTTCTCCGGCAAGCTTTTTTAAACCAGCCACACCTTTATCATCTTGAGCAGATTGGTCGCCACCAATGGCAGCGACTAATCGGGCCTCAGGGCAAAGTTCAAAAACGGTAGGCAATGCCCGCAAAAGCAAATCATACCCTTTGTTATGTGCCATTCTACCTAAAGCCAAAATATCTGTGGGGTGTATATCATATTTTTCACGAATTTTGTCGTTCTCTTTTGACGGTATGGGATAAAATCTGTTTTCATCAATTCCCGGAGGAATCATACCACAATTTCTTGGCAGAACATCGTATTGCTGGGTAAGTAAATCAACTTGCGGCAATGTAGTAGCAATAACATAATTGCACATTTGATAGACAAAATATTCTTTTCTAATGCGTTCCTTAAATCGGTAGTTTTTTTCCATTTCCTCTTCATCCATATCACTTCCCATGGTGTGCTGTTTCCACCAACCCAAAGAATGGGGTGTATGAACATGAGAAATACCCAACTCTTCCGCAATTTTTTGTCCTGCCCAACCGGCATCCCAATAATGACTGTAAACGATGTCGTATTTTTTATTTTCCTTTTTTATGGCTGCCAAACAATTGGTAACAAACTTTTTTAGGTGATCGTGCATATCTTCTTTCCTAATGAACTTTTTACCCCCAAAAGGAATGCGCCATACACTATAATTTTCATCGACATGATCGTATTCTGGTTGGTCTTCAAATTGTCGTGTTACCAAATCTACACGTTTTCCCAATCTACTGAAACGCTCGGCAAGTTCTAAAACATAAACTACTTGTCCTCCTGTGTCTGGTTTTCCTAATTCCGCATTGGCACCTACATATCCGTGCAAAGAAATCATCAATATCGACTTCATTATTTCAAATTTTATTATTTATTAATTATTTTTAAATCATGACAGGCTGAAATATATTGGGCTGCCGACCAAGCTTGATAAGCTTTTCCCATAGCTTTCCCTGTTGTGCCATGTGCCCATTCGGTAAATTCCCATTCTTCAGTTAAACCTTCTTTATTAATTAGAGCCAACTTGTGCAGTTCAGAAATAGCAACATCCTTCAACCCTAATTTATTGATAAACTTCACCCAAAATCCACCAACAAATGGCCAAATGCCTCCATTGTGGTAATGGTTGGGGAGATTTAATAAATTGACCGTATAGTATGGTCTCCAATCCGGGTCTCCCGGTGTAACAACTGGGTATACATTCGAGACCGGAAAAGGATCATTAACACCAACACCCAACATAAATTTCAAGGTTTTATGTGCTTTCTCGACATCTACCGCACCATGTAAAAAGGCCAAAACATTGCCAAAAACATCGCAGCGCCAACTAAAGTCAAAAGGTGTTGTTTGAGCTATCAAATAAGAGGTATCCCCCAATGTAAACTGACGTTCTGCAAAAGAGACCGACTGGAACAATTTTTGTTGCGTCGATGGCCAAAAGTTTTGCAATATCTCCTTTTTTATAACCTGAGACCATCTTATATATTTGCCCGCATCCTCGTAGTCTCCCAATATTTCCAACATACGCCCAAAGCATACATTGGCCCGATACCACAAAATTTCATCGTATAAGATGTTATAGCTTCCACCAAATAAATCCGTCCAATCCCCAGCTTCAGGTATTTCCAACAAAGCATCATTATTGCTATCGTGAGCTCCTAACCAACGCATAGTTTCCTTTATATCGTCAATATATTTTCGAAGAAAATCAATATCCTTGGTAACATGAACATATTCATAGAAAGCGATAACTACCCAAATACCGCTATCTATAGAGCAAATACCGCCAACTCCCGAATAATCGGCCATGTTATCCTTAATTCGAACATTAGAAGGAATTTGACCATTATGAGAAATATGCTCAAGTAAAGTCACTAAGGTTTGTCTCTGGCACTTATGAATTTCTTCATCGCGAATTAAAGGAAGTGAACCAATAACTGTTATTGCGCCATCTCTAGCCCAAACACTGTGATAATTTTCGTCAGTACCACTAGCTTCATTATCTTTTATTGAGCAGGCCGAAAAACCTAAGGGTGTAATATTCTTTTTTAGTGCCTCAATGGCCTTGGTATACCCTTCTTTTATGAGGGCTATTTTTTCATCTTCATCTTCCGAAGCAATATTTATCCTTTCCTGTTGAATAATGAAATCCTCAGAATGGTCCTTTTCTATAACGGACTGCGCTTCTTTTGGTAAAATACCATAGTAGATTAACCCTTCAATAACGCCGTCTCCATGCTCTCCTTCAGCATGATATATTTGTCTGTACTTCGTGAATTTATAAAGCTCTTCATGGGCATTAGCCACTACTATTCCGTTAATATTCTTCAAGTTGAACATAGCAGAATCATTTCCACTATCGCCAGCCACTAAAACATCGCTTGAATCTAAATTGAGCTTTTTAAGCAACCATTGTAGCGCATTGCCCTTGTTTGCCCATTTTGGTAGTATATCCAAAAACTTTTCCCCAGAATAGACTACATTGATGTGCATGTTGGCATTGGCAAAATCCTGTTCTATTTCAGTAATGTGTTCTGGTGTAGCATCATGAAAAAAATAGCTCCTCTTATAAGAATGTTGAAATCTTGACGGTTGCTCACTAATGGGATGGTCTATACTCTGTATGATACTTTCAACGGTTTCCAAATCCCAGCCTTCGTCAAGAACATCATTAAATTCCTTTACCACCGATTGATTGGGGTAATCATATATATGTGTCCCTACACCAGAAATAATATAATCTGGCTCTGGCAAAACGCCTTTTTCAATTAAATTTTTAACATCGTCAATTAATCGACCTGTATTGTAGGTAAGTAAAATATCTGTTCCATTTTTATACTTTTTCCAGATTTTTGGAAAATTACTTTTTAGGGTATGAAACTCAACTAAGGTGTTATCAATATCAAAAGATAAGAGCTTGATGGAACTCTTCTTTGCAAGATTTGCTGCCATAAATTAAAAAACATTCTTTTCTCTTTTTTGATGATTTTCAATTAAAAACCATCAAAAAAGAACCATTATTTGCATAATATACATAAAAAAGACGCCAAAACCTACATTTATGCAAGCTTGTGTCTTTTTTTATCGGAACGCAAAAATTAGATATGTTTTAATATGGATTTAGAAATATTAGAACGTCAAAGTTCTAATTTGCCAATGGAGAAAATGGTTAAATTCCACTGATAAAGCTTCCATAAGGGTCTTTAAATTGCACGCCTTCAGAGAACCTAAATTTACTCAATAACTTAAACTCAACTAAAGCCCAAAGCACAAATTCCTTTACAAAATAACTATCTTGTTTTGATAACTTGGGTTGATATTTACCCAATAAATCGTCAAGAGGTGAAATGGCGCTAAGCAAGTTTTTGTATTCTTTATCATGTAAATCATCCAATAATTCGAAACCTTCCTTTTGATTGAAAAACCATGATACAATATCATCGTACGGCCCAACCTCATCTTGTTTTTGTAGTTTCTCAATTTTCGGAAAAAACTCGGGAAACAAACTTTTTACAGCTTCACCAATTAAATTATATGCTACTACTGCAGCTCCCTCCTGCTCACCTTCATAAACCAATTCCACTTTACCAGTTATGGAAGGAATGATTCCCACAAAATCAGATAACCTCACGGTAGTTTGCCCGTCACCATTTATTAAAGCACGCCTTTCCGCTGTACTCATTAAATTTTCCAAAGCTGTTATGCTTAAACGTGCGCTAACGCCACTTTTGGAATCGATAAATTCACTTTCGCGGGCTTCAAAAACTATTTGCTCCAACAAATCCCTAGCTAAATCTGGAACTATCACGGTAGCTTTTTGGTTTTCAACCACTTTGGCTTCCTGTTCGGTAATTTGTCTGGCTGTTTCAATATTAGCTGGATAATGTGTCAAAATTTGTGAACCAATCCTATCTTTTAAAGGGGTTACGATGCTTCCCCTATTGGTATAATCCTCTGGGTTCGCAGTAAATAAAAATTGAATATCGAGCGGCAACCGCAACTTAAAGCCTCTAATTTGAATATCGCCTTCCTGTAAAATATTGAACAGAGCCACTTGAATTCTAGCTTGTAAATCTGGCAATTCGTTAATCACGAAAATACATCGGTTAGCCCGTGGAATCATACCATAATGAATCACTCGGTCATCAGCATAACTCAATCTTAAATTGGCGGCCTTTATAGGGTCTACGTCACCAATGATATCGGCCACCGTAACATCGGGAGTGGCTAATTTTTCAGCAAATCGCTCACTTCTGTGCAACCAAGATATGGGCGTTTTATCTCCTTTTTCCTTTATCAACTCTATGGCATATCGCGAAATGGGATTGAAGGGGTCATCGTTGATTTCTGAGCCCTCAACATAAGGAATATACTCATCTAATAAATTCAACATTAATCTGGCTAAACGGGTTTTTGCCTGCCCGCGCAACCCCAATAAATTTATGTTATGACGTGATAAAATAGCGCGTTCCAATTCTGGGATTACTGTATTTTCATAGCCGTGCACTCCTTCAAAAGTGGCTTCTTTATTTTTTATCTTTTTGATTAAATTATCCCTAAGTTCATCTTTTATGGATTTACTTTTATATCCTGATGCCTTAAGTTCGCCTAAAGTTTTTATGTTTTCTATTTTCATTTCTTATCCTCTAATTCTTTTTTTTCTGTTTGTTTCATAGTCTTCAAAAATCATTTCACCCAAGCCTTTAAGACCTGTGTAAAATGCTTTGCCTTGGTTAGCATAAGTAAACTCTCTAACAAATTGCATCAAATAATTGTCTTTGGCAATCATAAAGGTTGTGATTGGAATGTGGAGTCTGCGGGCTTGTTGCGCCATCATATAGCACTTGTTCACTATTTTTGGATTTAGCCCAAAGCTGTCCTTAAAATAATCACCATCCGGCAAACGCAAACAACTGGGCTTACCATCTGTAATCATGAAAATTTGTTTATTGGTGTTGCGTTTTCTGCGGAGCAAATCCAAAGCTAATTCCAAACCTGCAACCGTATTGGTATGGTATGGGCCCACTTTTAAATAGGGCAAATCCTTTATTTCAATTTGCCAGGCATCATTTCCAAATACCAAAATATCCAAGGTATCCTTTGGATAGCGGGTAGTAATAAGTTCTGCCAATGCCATGGCCACTTTCTTGGCTGGCGTAATTCTATCTTCACCATACAGAATCATACTATGGCTGATGTCAATCATGAGCACCGTGCTCATTTGTGATTTGTGAAGCGTTTCTTCAACAACCAAATCATCTTCTGATAATGTAAAATCTCCAATACCGTGACTTATTTGAGCATTCTTCAAACTTTCTGTCATCGACACCTTATCTAGAGCATCACCAAATTGGTAATCCCTAAAATCCCCTGTGTGCTCATCACCAATCCCTGGACTTTTGCTTCTATGGCTACCTTGACCGCTTCGTTTAATTTTTCCGAAAATTTGGTCAAGTGCCTGTTGCCGTATGGCCCGTTCGGTTTTTGCCGTAATGGACAAAGAACCATTTCCATCAGAATCTATCTCTTCCCTGAGATAACCTTTTTTCTTTAGGTCTTCAATAAAATCGTCGATGGTATAATCTGGAGTCGTGAGGTTGTACTCTTTGTCCAGCTCACGTAGCCAGTCAATAGCTTCATCAAAATCACCCGAAGTATGGGTAATTAACTCTTTGAAAATATCAAAAAGTTTATCAAAGGGCGATTGATTGGGAGCCTCGTAAGTTTTAAATACAAATCCTTTTCTTGAAGTATTCTTGTGTGTCATAGCTGTATAAAAATACCAATTTTTTATACAACAGTTAAAAGAATATAATTAGATTTATTTATAGCAATAGAAGTAAAGCAAATGAAGGCTACTCGACACGCTTAAGCCCTTCTAGGTCCTCAATTCTAATTTGCTTGCCAACTGTAGAAATAAGCCCTTCTTTTTTAAATTGGGAAAGTACCCTAATGGCAGATTCAGTAGCCGTACCAACAATATTGGCAAAATCTTCACGAGACAATAAAACGCTCAAGGTATTATCTGGATTTACACCAAAACTGTTGTAAATGTATATTAAAGTTTCAGCCAAACGTTGCTTAACAGACTTTTGTGCCATATTAACAATAAAATCGTCGGCTTCCTTTAAATCATGTGCCATTTCTTTGAGCACCTCAAATGAAAATTTTGGGTTTTTTTGAAGGTCAGCTATTATTTCACTTTTAGGAATAAAACACACTTCCATATCATTTAAAGCCACTGCTTGAAGATTTGAACTCTCGTTTGATATTAAAGAACGTTGCCCCAACAAATCTCCTTTAACGACCATTTTAACAATCTGATCCTTTCCGTTTTCACTTAATTTTGAGAGTTTGCAAATTCCATCCTTAACACAATAAACGCCATTTATGGTTTCTCCTTCTTCAAAAATCACCTCTCCCTTTTTGATTGTTCTGGTTGTTTTACAACCTGAAATACGCACCAATTCTTCTTTGGTCAACGCTTTTAAGGAATTGAATTGTTTAATGATACATTGTTCGCACTTACCCATACCTATTTTTTAAGTTCGGTAAAATTAATGAAAACATGATAATTATCATATTAATTTATCCTTTTACTTTGGACTTTTGCCACAGGTATAAATGAGCAAATTTTTTATGGAGCATAAAACATGTTTCCACTGTGGTTTAGACGCTACATCCTCCGAAATTATTTATGATGATAAGCCATTTTGTTGTAATGGCTGCAAGACCGTTTATGAAATTTTTTCGGAAAACGACTTAACCTGCTACTACGATTTACAGCAATCACCAGGTGCTACACCAAAGGATATTGAGGGCAAATACAACTTTTTGGAAAACACCAAAATTATTGAACAATTGCTGGAGTTCAACGGTGATGATACCCAAATTGTGACCCTTTACATTCCGCATATTCACTGTAGTTCCTGTATTTGGATATTGGAAAACCTAAACAAGCTTAACAAAGCCATCAGCGCTTCAACCGTAAACTTTGGCAAGAAAACCGTTAGAGTAACTTTTAACATGGAAGCCTTAACGTTAAAAAGTCTGGTTGGCCTTCTAAGCAGTATTGGCTACGAGCCTTTTATTAGCTTGGACGATTACAGTATTGGGAAAAAGCACGTAAACCGATCTTTGATTTACAAATTGGGTGTTGCCGGTTTTGCCTTTGGCAATGTGATGTTTTTATCGTTCCCAGAATATTTTCAGGTTGGCGAATTTTGGCTCGAGCAATTTAAACCGCTTTTTAGGTGGCTCATGTTTGCCTTTTCCTTGCCTGTGGTTGTTTATTCGGCGCAGGACTATTTTATTTCGGCATATAAAGGCTTAAAATCTAAAATTTTAAATATTGATGTGCCTATTGCCCTGGGCATTATTGTGCTGTTTTTAAGAAGCACTGCCGAAATTATTTTTGATGCGGGCTCTGGCTTTTTCGATAGTCTAACGGGCCTCGTATTCTTTTTGTTGCTCGGAAAGTTTTTTCAGCAAAAAACCTATTCATTTTTATCGTTTGAACGCGATTACAAATCCTATTTCCCCATTGGGATAACAAAAATAACTGAGGATGGCAAAGAGGAATCGATTCAAGTTTATGATATTGAAAAAGGTGATCGACTTTTAATTCGGAACGAAGAACTTATTCCGGTCGATTGCATTTTGATAAAAGGAAATGCGCAAATAGATTACAGTTTTGTAACTGGCGAATCAAAAACCGTATCGAAACAGTCGGGCGATAAACTTTACGCCGGTGGAAAACAACTTTATGGCAGTATCGAGGTTGATGTTTTAAAATCTGTTGAGCAAAGTTATTTGACGCAACTTTGGAGCAATGATGTTTTTAAAAAGGACAAAGAATTAGTGTTTACTAACATTACCAACAAAATAAGCAAGCATTTTACCATTGCCATTTTAAGCATAGCCATTTTGGCCACTGGTTTTTGGTTTTTTGTTGATTCCAGCAAAGCGTTGAACGTGTTCACTTCAGTGCTGATTATTGCGTGCCCTTGTGCTATCGCCCTTGCAGCACCTTTTACTTTTGGCAATATTTTGCGCATTTTAGGAAAGAAGAAATTTTACCTTAAAAATGCAAATGTGATTGAACAATTGGCCAAAATAAACACGGTTATTTTTGATAAAACAGGTACCATAACGGCAAACAAAGAAACTCAAATTGATTATGAAGGTCTAGAACTTTCCGAAACGGAAGAAATACTGCTGAAAAGCACTTTGAGAGGATCCAACCATCCTTTAAGCCGATCTTTATACAACCTTTTAGACCAACACGATATTTTAACCCTGGATACCTACCAAGAACATTTGGGCCAAGGCATTGAAGCCAAGTACAAAAACAAACATATTAAAGTGGGTTCCGCCCCATTTGTTGGAAGCTCCAATGATGTTTCTACTTTAAATACTACAGTACATGTTAGCACGGACAACACCTATAAAGGAAAATTCACATTTTACAATGCGTATAGAAAAGGACTGTCCAAGTTGTTCAATAAACTAAAAAAAGAATATGATTTAGTTATTCTTTCTGGCGACAACTCGGGTGAGAAAGAAAATCTGACTAAGCTGCTTCCTGCAAAAACAAAGCTGCTCTTTAACCAAAAGCCTCAAGACAAACTTGATTATATCAAGTACCATCAAAGTGAAGGCGCCAATGTTTTAATGGTTGGTGATGGTCTGAATGATGCCGGCGCATTGGCACAAAGCAATGTGGGCATTGCCATTTCTGAGAATGTTAATGTGTTCTCACCGGCGTGTGATGCCATTTTGGATGCCTCAAAATTCAATCAGTTGTACCATTATATCAAGGTCTCGAAATCAGCCATCAAAATAATTAAATGGAGTTTTTTGCTCTCGTTTATTTATAACTGTATTGGGCTTTATTTTGCAGTAACGGGGCAATTGTCTCCCGTGGTAGCAGCCATTTTAATGCCTTTAAGTTCCATAAGTATTGTGGCATTTACAACTGTTTGCACCAACATTGTTGGAAAAAAATTGAAATAATGGAATGCACCTAATTGGGCGGATAGGTGCGTTAGGGATTGCAGTGAATAGCTTTTGGCGAGGTGTGCATCGAGCCAAAACTTGAAACGGAAAGCCCGACCTGATAGGGTAACGCCAAAACAAAAAATAAATAAAAAAAGATGAAATATGACAAATGTCATCTTTTGGACAGAAGTATGAAAGTACTTTTGAATCGTAACTTCAAACAGGTATGAGTGTTATATATATTTTATTAGCCATAAGCATTGTTGTGGCCGTATGTTTCTTTTTTGCCTTTGTACTGGCGGTAAAAAAAGGGCAATACGACGATAGCTACACGCCTTCTGTGCGTATGCTTTTTGAAGATGAACTGGTAAAAGAAAAATCCGATAAATCAATACTAACCAAAAAAGATTAACAACTATAATTATGGAAATGCAACAGTTTCATTACGATAACAAAATCGTTAAAAATTTCTTATACGCGACCATGCTTTGGGGCGTTGTGGGAATGCTGGTGGGTTTACTGCTGGCATTTATGTTTTTATTCCCAAATTTAACCGACGGCATTTCGTGGTTAAGTTTCGGTAGATTGCGCCCACTGCACACCAATGCGGTTATTTTTGCCTTTGTAGGTAATGCCATTTTTGCCGGTGTTTACTATTCTGCACAGCGTTTGTTAAAGGCCAGAATGTTTAGCGATGTACTGAGCAAAATTAACTTCTGGGGCTGGCAACTTATTATTGTATCGGCCGCATTAACGCTTCCTTTGGGTATTACCACATCAAAGGAATATGCTGAATTAGAATGGCCTATTGATATTGCCATTGCATTGGTTTGGGTTGTTTTTGGCTGGAATTTAATCGGTACTATTTTAAAAAGAAGACAACGCCATTTGTACGTTGCTATTTGGTTTTACATTGCCACGTTTGTAACAGTTGCCGTACTACATATTTTTAATAGCTTAGAGTTACCTGTAAGTGCACTAAAAAGTTACTCTGTTTATGCAGGCGTGCAAGATGCTTTAGTACAGTGGTGGTATGGCCATAATGCGGTAGCCTTCTTCTTAACCACACCGTTTTTAGGCTTAATGTATTACTTTGTGCCCAAGGCCGCAAATAGACCCGTGTATTCATACAGACTTTCTATAGTCCACTTTTGGTCGTTAATCTTTATTTATATCTGGGCCGGACCTCACCATTTATTATATACCGCTTTACCCGAATGGGCACAAAATTTAGGTACTACATTTTCTATAATGTTATTAATGCCTTCTTGGGGTGGTATGATAAACGGTTTATTGACTCTTCGAGGTGCATGGGACAAAGTAAGAACTGACCCTGTTTTAAAATTCATGGTAGTAGCTATTACCGGATACGGTATGGCAACCTTTGAAGGACCAACACTATCATTAAAAAATGTAAATGCGATTGCCCACTTTACAGATTGGATTATTGCCCACGTACATGTAGGGGCGTTGGCTTGGAATGGCTTCCTTACTTTTGGTATGATTTACTACTTAGTGCCTAGATTATTTAAAACAAAATTATACTCTTTAGCACTGGCAAATCTACATTTCTGGATAGGCACCTTGGGCATTATTATGTATGCATTGCCTATGTACGTTGCAGGATTTACACAAGCAAGTATGTGGAAACAATTTAATCCTGATGGTACGTTAACTTACGGTAACTTTTTGGAAACCGTAACCGAAATTATCCCAATGTACTGGATGCGCGCCATCGGTGGAACCTTGTTTATCACAGGTATGCTTATTATGATATACAACGTAATTGTTACCATAAAACAAGGCAGTAAAGTTGAAAACGAGTTGGCAGAAGCCCCAGCTCTTGAACGTGTTACCAAAAAACGAACTGCAAGCGAAGGATGGCATACATGGTTGGAAAGAAGACCAATTCAATTAACCATCTTGGCTACGGTTGCCATTTTAATTGGTGGTATTGTTCAGATTGTACCAACCATTATGGTAAAATCCAACATCCCAACTATTGCCAGTGTTCAACCATATACTCCACTTGAACTGGAAGGCCGCGACATTTATATCCGTGAGGGCTGCGTGGGCTGCCATTCACAAATGATTCGTCCATTTAGAAGTGAAGTAGAGCGTTATGGCGAGTATTCAAAAGCTGGCGAATATGTTTACGACCATCCGTTCCTTTGGGGAAGTAAACGTACAGGACCCGATTTACATCGTGTTGGAGGCAAATATTCAGACAACTGGCATTTCAACCACATGTACGACCCACAAAGCACTTCTTCTGGTTCTATTATGCCTCGTTATCCTTGGTTGATAAAAAGTGAACTGGACAAATCGCAAACCGAAGCCAAAATGAAAACCATGGTTTCTTTGGGCGTACCTTATTCAGATGAAGACATTGCCAAGGCTCAAGAAAGCATGGCTACCCAAGGAGAGCAAATAGAACAAAACCTTTATAGTGATCCTGATTTCGCAAAAACCTACGAAGCGGACAAAAAATATGCCGCTGAAAACGGCGAACCATTTGTCGAAATGAAAAACAGGGAAATAACAGCGCTTATTGCTTATTTACAGCGATTGGGAACTGATATTAAAGTAGAAGCAACAGCACAAAACTAACCATCAAAACAAAGCATCATGTTAAAATTTGTAAAAAACCATATGGAGAGCATTACGGGGATTGAGATATACCCCATAATTTCCCTACTCATTTTTTTCACCTTTTTTGTGGTTCTTTTTTGGTGGGTATTTACTGCGAAAAAAGACTATATAAAAAAAGTTAGCAACATTCCATTAGACAACCAAAACGACGATATATTATGAGACGATCATTCCCATCTTGGATAAGAGTTCCTGTAACATTCTTTATAATTTTTGGAGCGGTAGAATATTTTATCGATTCAGGCGAAAAACCGGCATTTGTTGAATACCCTGCCGTTATGTTGTTCCTGTTTTTAGTGCTTCTCATATTAATCGCCATTGAAGCCATAGTTAGCGCTTTGGAAAACGTTATGCTCCATAAATTGGATGAAGAAGCCAAAGCCCGCTTTTTGGCCGAGAAAGAGAAAGCATACCAGTTTACTTGGTTGAAAAACATTTACAAGAAACTCTTAGGACAAAAACCAATAGAAGAAGAAGGTGAGATTATTTTAGACCACAATTATGATGGCATAAAAGAATTGGACAATAGTTTACCACCCTGGTGGCTGTACGGTTTTTACGCCAGTATCATTTTTGCCGCCGTGTACCTATTAAGATACCATGTGTTTGATGGCCCAGGTCAGTTTGACGAATTGGAATCTGAACTAGCCCAAGCCAAACTAGACTTGGAAGATTACAAAAAAACAGCCAAGGATTTGGTAGATTTCAATACCGTTGAAGTTTTGGTGGATGCAGCCGATTTAAAAGCTGGCGAAAACATTTTCCAAACCAATTGTATTGCATGCCACAAAGCTGATGGCGGTGGTGGCATAGGGCCAAACTTAACCGATGAATATTGGATTTTGGGCGGAGGCATAAAAAATGTTTTCCACACCATTTCAGAAGGCGGTCGTTCGGGTAAAGGTATGATTGCTTGGAAACAAAGTTTGAAGCCTTACGAAATTGCACAGGTTGCAAGTTATGTGTTGCAATTTCAAGGCACAACGCCAACAGAACCCAAAGAACCTGAAGGCGACCTTTGGACTAACGACGAAGTAAAAGCAGAAAAATCAGAAACATCTGAAATAACAGAAATAGAGGTTACAGAAGTTGACTCTACAGCAACACTTAAGGCTGATTAATAGCAAACAAACAACTTCAAACTAAACCACTAAACCTGTCAGATTATAAAAATCTGGCAGGTTTAAAATGAAAACACACACAGAGTGGAAACCCCAGACAACGAAATATTTAGAGACTCCATTGGAACGATTAACGAAGAAGGTAATCGTGCTTGGGTGTACCCCAAAAAACCCAGTGGAAGATTCTATGACTACCGAAAATGGGTCAGTTATTTCTTGTTGGCGTTTTTGTTCCTTTCACCGTTCATTAAAATAAATGGGAATCAATTTTTAATGTTCAACGTTTTGGAACGCCGGTTCAATATTTTCGGTTTTCCGTTTTGGCCGCAAGATTTTCATTTGTTTGTCATTTCCATGATTATTGGCGTGATGTTTATTACGCTTTTCACAGTGGCCTTTGGCCGTATTTTCTGCGGATGGATTTGTCCACAAACTATTTTTATGGAAATGGTTTTCAGACGCATCGAGTACTGGATTGATGGAGATAGAAACAAACAACGTAAACTGGACCAACAAAAATGGGATGCCGAAAAAATAAGGAAACGACTTTTAAAATGGTTTATTTTTTTGGTGATATCCTTTTTAATTGCCAATATATTTTTGGCCTATTTAATTGGCAGCGACAAACTTATAAGATACATTACCGAAGGTCCGTTAAACCATTTAAGCACCCTGTTCCCACTGCTCATTTTTACGGCAGTATTTTACTTCGTGTTTGCTTGGTTTAGAGAACAGGTATGTGTTATAGCCTGCCCTTACGGAAGGCTGCAAGGTGTTTTATTGGACAACAAATCAATTGTTGTTGCTTATGATCATAAACGCGGTGAAGCAGAAAATGGCAGAAAGAGTTTCAGGAAAAATGAAGACCGCGATGCCCTTGGCTATGGTGATTGTATAGACTGTTTGCAGTGTGTGCATGTTTGCCCAACCGGAATTGACATTAGAAACGGCACGCAATTGGAGTGCGTTAATTGTACCGCATGTATTGATGAATGCGACCATATTATGGAAAGCATCAACAAACCAAAAGGCTTGATTAGATACGCCAGCGAGGATAATATTGAAAAGAAAGCTCCTTTTAGATTAACCGCCCGAATGAAAGGCTATATAGCGGTTTTAACCATTTTAATTGGTTTGTTGACTGGCATGCTTTTCTTGAGAAATGATGTAGAAGCCACTATTTTAAGGTTACCTGGACAATTGTACGAACATAAAGAAAACAACATTATAAGCAACGTATTCACCTATAAATTGGTGAACAAAACAACTCAAGATATTGAGGACGTGAGCTTAAAATTAATATCCCAAAAAGGTGAATTGAAATTGGTATCAACAACTGAAACCATAACCGTGCCGAAACAAGGCTTTGCCGAGGGTACATTGTTCATAGAAATAAACAACTCGGCATTGTCGGGCGATAGAAATAAAATTAAAATTGGTGTTTACCAAGGCGATGAACTTATTGAAACCACAACGGCCAATTTTTTAGGGCCACGTAGTTATAGATAAGAGCGAGGCTTTAGGCTGTAACAAAACTTTCGGCTGTTGCATTAGGGATTGCAGTGGCATCCTTTTTTAAGGTACAAGAAAAAGATATAGCGGAAAGCCCGACCCGAAGCAACGAGGGTAATGCCCTGAAAAACAATAATAAGACCCTGAAACAAGTTCAGGATGACAAAAAAAACAACATTATGAAAATTAATTGGGGAACCGGAATTGTAATAGCCTTTATAGGTTTTATAAGCTTCATCATGTACTTCATCATTACCATGAGCGTTAGCGATAAGTACAATCATGATTTGGTAACGGAAGATTATTATGCCGAAGAGCTCAAATACCAAAATGATATCGATAAGTTGAAAAATGCCAATGATTTGGAAACCAACATCAGTTTTGAAAAAACTGCTGAAGGATTGCTAATTAATTTCCCTGAAGATTTAGAATATAAAAAGATTACTGGAAAAATGTTCCTATATAGGCCATCTAACAAACAACTAGACTTTGAAACTGCAATTTCTCTGTCTAAACCATACTTGCTCATACCTGACAATCGTTTGGTAGATGGCCGCTGGAACATTAAAGTAGATTGGAAATACCAAGATAAATCTTACTTGTACAAAGAAACAATAAATTATTAATATGTTAATTTCAGCATTTGTTTTAGGGTTGCTGGGCAGTTTCCACTGTGTGGGAATGTGCGGCCCTATTGCATTTATGCTTCCGGTTGATAGAACAAATAACTTTAAAAAACTATCACAAATCACCATTTACCATGTTGGCCGGTTGCTTGCCTATAGCATCATTGGGTTGATTTTCGGTCTCATTGGAAAAAGTCTCTATATTTTTGGTTTCCAGCAGCAACTATCAATTATTATTGGCATAATAATGATTTTAATTGTGCTGATTCCACAAAAAACCTTCAACAAATACAACGTTACAAAACCAATTTACAAACTCATTAGCAAAGTAAAGTCCGCTTTGGGCAATGCCCTAAAAAGAAAACGAACCGATACATTTTTAACCATTGGATTTCTTAATGGGTTTTTACCTTGTGGTTTGGTTTACATGGCTATTTTTGCTTCTATTGCCAGTGGCAATGCATTGAACGGCAGCATCTACATGGCTGTTTTTGGTCTTGGAACCATTCCTTTAATGACAACAGCCATATATTTTAGTCAGTTTTTAAAAGGCACTGCTAGACAGCGTATTCAAAAAACCATTCCTGTTTTTGTTGTGCTTATCGGTATCCTATTTATTCTTCGCGGATTGGGATTGGGCATTCCATACATTTCTCCCGAACCTGTTTATGATATGGTTTCAAATGGCATGAGCTGCCACTAGGCGAAACATTTAATTTTTCATCAATAGGCTTTATTGATTCTATATCAATAAAATTGATAGTTTATATTTCATTTTTAATAGTATTACTATTATATTTGCGCTTATATATTTTAATTATGAAAAATTTACTTTCTAATTTAAAAATTTCGGTGCCAGATAAAATCTATGTTAAAGACCCAGAATCTTCAACATTGGGCAAACGCATCATTGAGCAAAGCATCCTTTTAATTGATGAACTAGGTTTTGATAGTTTCACCTTCAAAAAATTGGGAGCAGTTATTGGTTCAAACGAAAGTTCCATTTATCGCTATTTTGAAAGCAAACACAAATTATTGCTCTATTTATCGTCATGGTATTGGGCTTGGATTGAATACCAATTGGTTTTTGAAACCTACAGCCTAAACCCAAACAAAAAGCTTGAAAAAGCCATTGAAGTTGTAACCAGAAGCACCAAGGAAGATTCAAATTTTTCACACATTAACGAAGTTATTCTAAACCGAATTATAATTAACGAAAACTCAAAATCCTTCTTAACCAAAGAAGTAGACCAAGAAAACAAAGAAGGCTATTTTGTTGTTTACAAAAGCATTGTGCACCGCCTAAGAGATATGATAATAGAAATCAACCCCAATTACGAATTTCCATCAAGCCTCGCCAGCACTATTTTAGAGGGCAGCTTACACCAGCATTTTTTGAAGGAGCATTTTATATCAATAACCGACTGTAATGTCGGTATAACCCCAACCCAATTTTACAAAAACCTTGTACTAAAAACTTTGACCGTTTAAATTATGGAGCAATCTAAAATGACACCCTGGAGACGCCTAATTGGCTTACTTCAATTAGAGAAACGAGATATTCGCCAGATTTTCTATTATGCCATTTTTGGAGGTATCGTGGCTCTGTCCTTACCTTTGGGAATTCAAGCTATAATCAATTTAATTCAGGGGGCACAGATTTCAACCTCATGGATTATTTTGGTCATCATAGTAACTGTGGGCGTTGCTTTTTCAGGTTCTCTGCAATTGATGCAATTAAGAATAATTGAAACCATACAGCAACGTATCTTTACACGCTCGTCTTTTGAACTGGCATACCGTTTTCCGAAAATAAAAATGTCGGAGCTTCGAAATTACTACCCACCAGAATTGGCAAACCGCTTTTTTGACACTTTGACCATTCAAAAAAGTTTGTCAAAAATTTTAATCGATGTTCCAACAGCAGTATTGCAAATTTTATTTGCCCTTACGCTACTTTCGTTTTACCATCCATTTTTTATAGTATTTGGTATTTTGCTATTGGGCCTTATTTTTGTCGTGTTTAAATTCACTGCTCAAAGAGGACTGGAAACCAGTCTAAAAGAATCCAAAAACAAATACAAAGTTGCCCACTGGATTCAGGAAATAGCAAGATCGGTCACCAGTTTTAAGCTATCTGGAAGCACTCAACTAGGTATGAAAAAAAATGATGCCTTGGTAGATGAGTATTTAAAATCTAGAGAAAGTCACTTTAAGATACTAATGCAACAATTCATTCAAATGATTAGTTTTAAAGTGATTGTAACGGCAAGCTTATTATTGATTGGTGGTGCTTTGGTGCTGAACCAAGAAATGAATATTGGACAATTTGTTGCTGCCGAAATTATCATCCTTTTGGTTATTGCTTCAGTTGAAAAATTGATTTTAGGATTGGAATCGTTCTATGACACATTGACTTCACTTGAAAAAATCGGGCAAATTGTTGATATGGAAATGGAAATGCAAAACGGCGATAGCCCTTCATTTTCAAAGGGCATGAACATAGAATTAGACCACGTTTGTTATGAGGTTTCCAATAGGGAAAAGCCGATTTTAAAGGACATTTCATTCACCATAAATGCTAAAAGCAGAATTTTGATTCAAGGTGAAAGCGGTGCCGGAAAATCCACATTGCTTCAATTGATTGCAGGGGTGATGAAATCAACATCTGGCCATATTTACATTAATGACATGTCCATTGACAGCCTGCACCTCAACTTTTACAGGTCGCAACTCGGCCTTTCCTTATCGGACGAAACTCCATTTGAAGGCACAATTCGGGAAAATTTAACCTTTGGAAATCCAGAAATTCCTGACGAAAAAATATATGAAATCCTCGATATTGTTGGATTAAAACCATTCATAAAAGACCAAGCCAAAGGGCTAAATACGGTTCTTTATCCTGATGGTAAACAAATGTCTTTTACCATATCTAAAAAACTGGTGTTGGCACGTGCCATTTTGAAATCCCCAAAACTTCTCATTCTTGAGGATGCTTTGGACAGATTCAACCAAGCCGAAACAAACACTATAATAGACTACTTAACCCACAAAGATAGACCTTGGGGACTTATTGTAGTGAGCAGTAGCAGTGCATGGATTGATAAATGTAGCGAACTTATCAATTTAGATAGAGGTGTAATAAAATTTAAACGAGGTTAGTCATGCTGAATATATCCCACAATCAACTAAATAAAAAGATTGACTTAACTACGTTTAAGTCTGGAAAAAGTATAATTGATAAAAAATACTATAAACACTTCAATAGATTTTTATTAGCAGCCGCCATTATTGGAGTGATAGTGCTTTTTCTTCCTTGGACCCAAAACATAACCGGACAAGGTTTGGTTACCACTTTAAAACCAAATCAGCGTCCGCAAACCATCCAATCGCAAATACCTGGGCGCATAGAAGAATGGTTTGTACAGGAAGGCGATTTTGTAAAAAAAGGCGATACCATTTTAAGGATTTCAGAAGTGAAAAGCGACTATTTTGACGACCAACTTGTTGAACGTACAAATGAACAGATTCAAGCCAAATCATCGTCAGTTATGGCCTATGAAGGAAAAGTTGAAGCATTGAACAGACAGATTTTGGCTTTAAAAACAGAGCAAAAGCTTAAACTGGAGCAAGCCAAAAATAAATTGATGCAAGCACAGCTAAAAGTGAAAAGTGACAGCATAGATTTAGAGGCAGCAAAAACCAATATAGCCATTGCAGAGCGTCAGTTTAACCGAACACAAACGTTACAAACAGAAGGATTGATGGCTGTTAAGGATGTTGAGGAAAAACGCCTGAAGCTTCAAGAAACTCAAGCCAAATTAATTTCGCAAGAAAATAAATATTTGGCTAGCCAAAATGAAGCCATAAATGCCAAATTGGAACTATCAAGAACAAACGCAGAATTTGCTGATAAAATATCCAAGGCAGAAAGCGATATGTTTACCGCAAAATCCAGCCAGTTCGACACGAAAGCCCAAGTAACAAAACTTGAAAATGCTTTTAGCAATTACAAAAAACGAAACAGTTTGCTATTTGTAACTGCTCCCCAAGATGGTTATATCAACCGAGCTGTAACTGGAGGTGTTGGTGTTACATTTAAAGAAGGAACAGACCTTGTTGGCATTATGCCTGCCCAGTACGATTTGGCAGTTGAAACCTTTGTGAAGCCGATAGACCTTCCCTTGCTACATATTGGCGAAAAAGTAAGAGTACAATTTGATGGATGGCCCGCCATAGTATTTAGCGGTTGGCCAAATGCGTCCTATGGAACGTATGGTGCAAAAATTGTAGCCATTGAGCGGTTTATAAGTGATAATGGAAAATACAGAGTACTATTAGCCCCAGATGAGAAAGATTATAAATGGCCAAAAGACATTAGGGTTGGCTCTGGAGCAAGAACCATTGCGCTTCTTGAAGATGTGCCCATTTGGTTTGAACTGTGGAGGCAAATCAACAGCTTCCCTCCCAACTACTATCAACCAGAAATGAATAAAACAGCTTCAAAGGAAGATAAAAAATGAGATATTTAATTTTGAGCATCATATTATTCCTAAGTGGCTTGGCTAAGGCACAAGATAGCACCGCAGTCATAACTCTTGCAGAATATTTAGGGTACGTAAAAGCCTATCACCCCATCGTGAAACAGGCCAATTTGGTTATTTCAGAAAGTGAAGCTAAATTGTTAAAAGCCCGAGGTGCATTCGACCCAAAAATTGAAGTTGACTATAACCAAAAGACTTTTAAAAACACGGATTACTACGACAAACTTAATGCCACGTTTAAAATCCCGACATGGTTCGGCATAGAGTTTAAGGGCAATTTTGAGGACAATTCAGGCGCATACCTAAACCCAGAAGCAACTGTTCCAACCGATGGGCTATACAGTGCTGGTGTTTCCATTCCTGTGGCACGTGGTTTATTGACCAACAAACGCATGGCCATGCTGCGTCAATCCAAACTTTATATAAACCAAGCAAAGGCAGACCGACAGTTGATAGTCAATCAAATTTTATATGATGCCACCTTAGTTTACTTCAATTGGTTAAAAACTTACAACGAAAAACTGGTGTACGAAGCCTTTTTAAATAATGCCGAAATAAGATTTAACGGGATTAAAAAGAGCTATGAAATGGGAGACAAACCTGCCATTGACACTTTGGAAGCAAGAATCACCTTGAACACCCGAAAGTTGAATCTGGAGAAATCACGGATTAAGTTTATTAAATCATCTTTGGAACTGTCAAACTATTTGTGGCTAAACAACAATACACCCGTTGAAATTAAGGAAGGCATTGTACCGGACACAAATACCTACAACACCATTGATACAACCCTTAATACATCTGAACTGGATATTGAAACTTTTGATATTGAAAATCATCCCAAGTTGAAATCCTTGGACTATAAATTCAAAAGTTTAACCATTGAAAAACGTTTGCAGCGGAACAACCTACTGCCGCAAATCGATTTACAATACAATTTTTTATCGCAAACCCCAGATATCGCTCGGTCTTTCAACACATCGGCTTATAAAAGTGGCGTAAACATCAATATCCCTCTATTTTTAAGAAAAGAACGTGGCGATTTAAAATTGGCCAATGTAAAACTTCAGAATACAGAATTTGAAATTCAAAACACCAGAATTAGTCTGGAAAATAAAATTGATGCCATAAACCAAGAATTGGATTCTTATGCTTTGCAAAACGACTATACAAACACCATAATTGAAGACTACGGTAAAATGCTTACTGCTGAAGAACGGAAATTCTTTTTGGGTGAAAGTTCACTGTTCTTGGTAAACTCACGAGAATCAAAACTCATTGATGCCAAATTAAAGGCCATAGAATTGGAAAACAACTTTTTCAGCACAAAGGCCTCTTTATTTAATGTATTGGCGAGTTTTGATTTAGAAGCTGCCGAATAAAAAAAGTAGCTTAAAAGCCAAATAATTCATTGACATTTTAAACTACTTTTCATAAAGTTTGGCTAACCAATTTAAACCAACAAAACACGTTACATTTTAAAAGTAATAACTGGAAGGCTTGCATGGTTGGCTATATCTTCGCCTACACTGCCTTCAAAGAAATGTGCCAATCCTTTCTTGCCATGGGTTGGCACGGCAATAATATCTGCCCCAATTTTATTGGCAAAGTTTAAAACGCCATCTTCAATAGTATAGTCTGAAACGTAATGCACATCTTCCATTTTATCTAAATTTCGTTCAGCCTTGGTGAAAAAGTTCACCACACTTTTTTCAATTTCAATTGAGCTTTTAAAACGTTCATTGGGCAAATTCACATAAACCAAATAAACTTTAGATTTCATTTTTTTGAACAAACTGGTCGCCTTTAAATAAGATTCAATGGCTTCCTCAGAAAAATCACAGGCAAAAGCTACCACATCAAAATTAATATCGGTCAAGCTATTTTTCACAACAAGCACTGGAATATCAGAAGAACGCACCACGCGCTCGGTATTGGAACCTACAAAGAATTCTTTAAGCCCCGTAGCCCCATGTGAGCCCATGACAATTAAATCGGCATGATTTTTCATGGCCACATCGTTAACCTCACTAAACACTTTAAAATGCTTGATAATGGGTTTTACTTTTACATCTTTTAGATAATCTCTATTCAAAAATTCTTCAAACTTTTGCTCTGCAAGTTGAAGAAAATACATGGCCTTTTCGTTTTGCAATCCATCTGAAGCAGAAAGCATAATATCAGACATTTCAAGCATGTGCAGGGCCAACACCTCAGCATTATTTCTTCTAGCTAAATTGGCGGCCGTTTTCAATGCAAATTCTGAATGTTCAGAAAAATCTATAGGTACAATAATGGTTTTCATAAATAATTAGGTTTTAAGTGAGACACATGTTAAACAGTCATTGAAAACAACTGTGTATCGGGTTGTTTTCTTTGCAACAACAAATCAAAAGCCATACAAATGTTTCTCACATAGGGCTGGCCTTGTTTGGTAACCTCAATGGCACTGGGCTTTATATTGAGCAATCCATCTTTTTCCATTTCCTTTAACTTAATGAGCACATCTGGAATTTCTTTGAACCACAAATGTTCGTTATCCCAAGAGGTTTTAAATTGACACATCAAGTTAAGAATATGTTTTCGAATAATTAAATCTTCTTCGTTTAAAATATGCCCCCTATATACTGGCAAAGTATTTTCATCCAACAATTGGTAATAATCTTCAATGGTTTTCACATTTTGGGCAAAACCATACCAACTATCACTAATGGCCGATACACCAAGCCCAATCATGGCTTGCGTTTTTGATGCCGTATACCCCATAAAATTTCTGTGCAATTTGCCATTGACCATGGATTGATATAAGCTATCCTTTTTAAGGGCAAAATGGTCCATTCCAACTTCGGTGTAGCCAACTTCGGCTAGAAGTTCTTTGCCCGTTTCATATTGCATGCGTTTTAATTTCGCTGACGGCAAATCTTCATCATTAAAACCACGCTGGCCATTACCTTTTATCCAAGGCACATGGGCGTAACTGTAAAAAGCCAATCGGTCTGGCAACAGTTCCTTTGTTTTTAAGATGGTCTCCCGAACATGCTCTAAAGTTTGGAAGGGAAGCCCGAAAATAATATCATGACCTACAGAGGTGTACCCAATCTCCCTTGCAACTTCAGTTGCTTTCTTTACATTTTCAAATGGTTGAATTCTGTTTATGGCCTTTTGCACCGTTTCATTATAATCCTGTACGCCATAGCTTACTCGCCTAAAGCCAACGTCATACAAAGCCTGAAGATGTTCACGGGTAGTATTGTTTGGGTGACCTTCAAAACTAAATTCATAATTCTTAGCAAGTACGGCATCATTTAATATACCAGATATTAATTGCTTTAAGTTTTGCGGACTGAAAAAAGTAGGTGTACCGCCTCCAAGATGGAGTTCTTTAATAATTGGTTTTTCATCAAATAAGCTCAAGTACAGCTTCCATTCCTTTATAACAGCATTGATGTATGGCGATTCTACACTATGTTGTTTTGTTATGCGCTTATTGCATCCACAAAAGGTACACAGGCTTTCGCAAAAGGGTAAATGAATATAAAGACTGATGCCTTCTTCGGCGTTACTTTCATTAAATGATTTTATCAAGGAATTTTTCCAATTCTCCTGAGAAAACGTGGTTTGGTTCCAATAGGGCACAGTTGGGTAACTCGTATAACGAGGCCCAGCAATATTATATTTATTGACCAAAGATTTTAACATACCTAACATTTATAATTCAAAAGTAAACGAACATACAAATTAAAAATATGACATATGTCAGTTAAGATATTTGCAATTGTTTCATTATTGTTTTAACTTTCCATGAATCAAAAAAAACCTGAATAAAATGAAGAATTTAAGCTATTTAATATTGATATTGGTCCTTAGTTTAACCGCTTGTAAAAAAGTTAAAAAAGAAGTCGAAACCACTACAGAGGATATGGAAGCTGTTGAAGCTGTCGTATCTGAAGCAAAAAAATTAAAAATAGAGTTAGCACCAAAAAGTGAAAGTGATGTTACCGGCACTGTTTTTTTCAAAGAAGAAGATGGTGTAGTGAGCATGACCGCCATGCTGAGTGGTCTGGAACCTGGCGAACACGCCATTCATATTCACGCATCTTCTGATTGCTCTTCACCCGACGGAACATCTGCTGGTGGACATTGGAACCCAACAGCACAACCTCATGGAAAATGGGGCATGGCAGAAGGTTATCACAAAGGGGATATTGGCAATTTTACTGCCGATGAAAATGGCAATGCCACCGTTTCTTTTTCTACTGACGAATGGTGCATTGGCTGTGATGATGAAACCAAAAACATTGTTGGAAAGGGCGTTATTGTACACGCTGGCGCCGATGATTTTACATCACAACCCTCTGGAGCTGCTGGAGCAAGGGTAAGCTGTGCCGGCATTATTGAATAAATATTTTTCCATCAGCCTGTTCAATAATTTTCATTGACATCTAACTTATGCCCAAAACCCAGTATAGCGTTTATGTGGTAGAATTGTCAAAACGTGTTTTTACCGAACATGCCAAGTTTAGAAACGCAAACCCCCAGTTTAATGGTGTGCTGCAATGCCTTTATGTGGGCATGACAAGCAAAACTCCAAAGGAACGCTTTATGCAGCATAAAACAGTTTACACAAATAAAAAAGGGTATAAAATATCATCCAATATTGTTCAAAAGTATGGCATGTATTTGCGCCCTAGTTTATACAATCACCTTAACCCCATTGAAACAAGGGAAGAAGCTATGGATATTGAAGAAAAATTGGCGTTGTATTTAAGACGGCAGGGCTACGCCGTTTGGTACAATTAAAAACAAAAGCCTTTTGACGTTGGAATGAAATTAGCTGATTGTCGCGTTAGGGATTGGAATGGTTAGCTTTTGGCGAGGCGCGCATCGAGCCAAAACTATTAATACAAAGCCCGACCCTTGGGGAACGCCCCAAATATTTAAACCTCCAATCTTTTTAACTCCGCGTAATTTTTATTAAGTCGTTTTAGTAAAAAACCATAAATAAGCTTGTAGAACAACCATATGATGAGAATAAACAAACCTGTGGCCACAACTACTATAATCGTAAATATTATATACTGCTTATCACTAAAATGGGAAATTTGATCGGCTAATTCTGGGTCGTGAGTAAAGGCAAAATAAAAACCAATAATTACAGAAACCCCAGCCATAATTAGATTATACAAGACATAATACTTGACTATTTTTCGGGTCCGCAAAATGCTTTCCATTAATTTTTTTGAACTATCGGTTACCGAAATGGATTTATAGGATTTATAAAGTAGGTAGATGAACAAAATAATGACGGCATAACTAAAAATAGTAAGCCCATTAAACAGCAAATCATTGCCATATACCTCATCAAGCTTTCTTCTGTAAGAATCTGAAGTAAAATACGGAATGGAATTCACCAAAATCCAAAAAACAAGTTCGGCCACACTAATATAAAATAAGGTCTTTACAATAGAAGACGATTTTTTGCGCAGCATGGGGTAAATATCAGCAATAGACAGTTTATTGCGCTCTCCTTGTTTGTTCCAATCTCTTTTTAATATTTCTAATTCATCCATAACTCTACGGATTTAAAATGGTTTTTAGCTTGGTTTTAATTCTGTTCATTTTCACTCGGGCATTCACTTCACTAATACCTAAAGTTTCACTAATTTCTCGGTAATCCTTATCTTCAAGATAAAGAAAAACCAACGCCTTTTCAATATCATTTAGTTGGTGTACTGCTTGATAAAGAACTTTTAACTGCTGCTCTTCTGTATCGTCATACGCTTCAGTTTTTATTTTGAATTCCACACCGTCAAAATCTTGTGTTTTAATGCTGCGTTTTGATTTCCTGTAAAGCGTAATGGCCGTATTTAATGCCACACGATACATCCATGTACTGAATTTGGAATCGCCACGAAATTTGGGGTAGGCTTTCCAAAGTTGAATGGTAATCTCCTGAAACAAATCGTTGTGGGCATCATAATTATTGGTGTACAAACGGCAAACTTTGTGTGCAATATTTTGATGCTTTTCAAGCAATTCAACAAAACTATGTTCTAGTTCTTTATTCAATGATGATGGATTAGTTATTCTGTAAGTAGCTCTTTTTTTTGAAATGTTACAATGGTTTTTAAATAATGTTTTTTAAGACGCATTGTAAGTTTAAAATCTGGTAAGATATCCATACTAAATTTTAGATTTTTTTAGAATTGAAACCAAGATGAAAGAAAAAAAACAGGATTCACGAAAGTTCTGAACAAAAAGTTTAAATAACACTTATAAGATTCTGGATATCATAGTTTAAACTTATTACTATAAATAAAATCTATTGATGGTTTTTTAACAATTATCTATCTCTGATTTAATAATCTTTGAGCTGCAATCCTCGCCTCATCAACATATGGATTACTTAAATCAACTATTTGTTTTAATTCCTCCGTTGTTTTGTCGGCAAACTTCTGCTCGAAACGTTTTATCTTCGCTTCTAACCTGTCTTGCTTCTCATATTCGCTGGTTTTGCTTGTTGAAAACAACCAATAAACTTGGTCAATTAAACTCTTATTGAAGTACAAGAAAATAATCAATAATGCAAATGGAATTGGACTGAAGGAAATAAAGGGAATTTTAAATGCCCCGATGGCAAAGTGAAATCCAACATGATAAAAACCAACTATTCCCGCAGACCCAAGTAGCAATGTTATCCCAAAAATATATACATATACCTTTTTGTTTCGGAAGTAAAAAAACGCCGACAAAACTGTTAAGACTATTGCAAGATGATGTCTTGTGGTAAGCATATATTCTGTGAAACTTGTAATTACGACGGAAACCATTAAAAGAATTACGGCTAGAGATAAAGGGATTATATCTTTCTTAATTTTCATAAACGTCGGAAAGGACAGACTAAGCTAATCTTTATTTTGCATTATCCATTACTGAACGAATATAGACGAAATGTTTTACAAATTCAAACTTCCCAAGCAACAAAATTATCCCCTGTTTTTGTAAGGATTAATTCTTTAAAAACACAAAGCATAACAAAACTGAAATGCTTATCTTTGCAAATTAAATTTCGGCTTTTTGCCATCACATCTTTTGAACATTAAACCATTGATAACAAAGGCTTAACCAAAAAGAAAAAAGTGGCAAGTTGAACACAATAAATTGAACACATGAAATTCAATAATAACTTAGACGATTTTGATGCTTTAGGAAACGAGCATATCGGAACTTCTGAAAATACCCCAATGCGCCGTGATGCCTTTAAACTTTCCAATGAAGAAAAAATAGACATCATCAAGGACGATGTTCGCCATATCATGGAAACACTTGGGTTGGATTTAACCGACGACAGTTTAAAAGGCACACCAAACCGTGTGGCAAAAATGTTTGTAAAAGAAATTTTTGGTGGGTTAGATCCCGACAAAAAACCAAGCGCTTCAACATTTGAAAACAAATACAAATACGGTGAAATGTTGGTTGAAAAAAACATTACGGTTTATTCAACATGCGAACACCATTTGCTGCCCATAGTTGGCAAAGCACATATTGCTTACATTTCGAATGGCACTGTAGTGGGGCTTTCAAAAATGAACCGTGTGGTTGATTATTTTGCCAAACGACCACAAGTACAAGAGCGTTTGACCATTCAAATTGTAAGGGAGCTTCAAGACGTATTGGGCACCAAAGACGTAGCTTGTGTTATTGATGCCAAACACTTATGTGTAAATTCAAGAGGCATTCGAGATATTGAAAGCAGTACGGTGACTTCAGAATTTGGTGGCAAATTTAAAGATATGGCCACACGTCGAGAATTTCTTGATTACATAAAATTAGACACTCAGTTTTAGTTTAAAAACCCCAACAGCCAAGCATAAACTAACCAAAAATGCAATTGTATCAGACTCAAACTTTAAAAATATATAATTCACTAACTGGACAAAAAGAAACCTTCAAACCCATAGACGAGGGCTATGTGGGAATGTATGTTTGCGGCCCAACGGTTTACAGCAATGTTCATTTAGGCAATGTAAGGACCTTTATGTCTTTTGATATGATATTCAGGTATTTGAGGCATTTGGGCTACAAAGTGCGTTATGTTAGAAACATTACCGATGCGGGACATTTGGAAAATGATGCAGATTTAGGTGAAGATAAAATCACCAAAAAAGCACGGTTGGAACAAATTGAACCTATGGAAGTTGTGCAACGCTACACCGTAGATTTCCATAATATATTAAATACGTTCAACTTTTTACCGCCGAGTATTGAGCCAACGGCCACAGGGCATATAATTGAGCAAATTGAACTGATTAACACCATTATTGAAAACGGTTTTGCTTATGAGGTTAATGGCTCGGTTTATTTTGATGTACACAAATTCAATGAAACCAACGAATACGGAAAATTAAGCAAGCGTAAACTTGAAGATTTAATCCACAATACCAGAGAGCTGGATGGGCAAAGCGACAAAAAGAATCCCCAGGATTTTGCACTTTGGAAAAAGGCTGAACCCCAGCACATTATGCGATGGCCTTCACCATGGAGTGATGGCTTCCCTGGTTGGCACTTAGAGTGTACGGCTATGAGCACCAAATATTTGGGTGACCAATTTGATATTCACGGTGGTGGTATGGATTTAAAATTTCCTCATCATGAATGTGAAATAGCCCAAAATGAAGCGGCAAAAGGAAAGTCGCCCGTTAACTATTGGATGCATGCCAATATGTTGCAATTAAACGGACAGCGCATGTCTAAATCTACCGGAAACACAGTGAATCCGGATGAACTTTTATCGGGCAATAACTCGTTTTTCAGCAAAGCTTATTCGCCGAGCGTTATTCGCTTTTTCAATGCCCAATCCTCATACAGAAGTGTTTTGGATTTAACCGATGACGGCCTTTTGGCAAGCGAAAAAGGATTTTATAGGTTAATGGATGCTATCAACTTAATGGCCTCTTTAAAGTCTTCTAAAACGTCTTCAATTGATGTGAAAGCATGGAAACAGAAATGCTATGATGCCATGAATGACGATTTTAATTCACCTATTTTAATTGCACATTTGTTCGAGGCTTGCAAATACATCAATCAAATTAAAGAAGGTTCTGAAACCATTTCTGAGGAAGACTTAAACATGCTGAAAGAAACCATGAACAGTTTTGCTTTTGATGTTTTGGGGCTTGTAAATAGCGCTAAAAATGAAACAGGCACCGATAAATTGGCCGGGGCCGTTGATGTTTTAATAAAGTTAAGACAGGAAGCGAGAGCCAATAAAGATTTTGCCTTATCTGATAAAATTAGGGATAAACTTGCTGAAGTTGGCATTCAACTTAAAGATGGCAAGGACGGAACGACGTTTTCCATAAATTAGTTTGTCGTTTAGTTGTGTGTTGTTAAGTCGTATGTTGTTAAGTTGTTCAGCTTTTTTTCGACTCAACAACTAAACAAAAAACAAATAACAATAAATTGAAAAAACTCCTCATTGCACCGTTTCTTTTTTTAATAAAAGTATATCAAATTTTGATATCGCCTTTATTGCCCGCAACGTGCAGATATACCCCAACTTGTTCACACTACAGCAAGGAAGCACTACAAAAATATGGGTTGTTCAAAGGTGGTTGGTTAGCTTTAAAACGCATTTTTAGTTGTCACCCTTGGGGCGGAAGCGGTTACGACCCTGTACCGTAGAATCCTCATGTATCAACGGAGTTGGCTTCCCTTTAACCAAAAAAGTAATAAACAAGTAAAAAGCATTTATTTAAGTGTTTCTTTTTAGAGGCAGATTTGGGCGCTTACTTTATGTTTCACTTAAAAAATGCTTTTAACAAGTTTTATTTGATGGAATCAAACATAAACAAAACATCGATTAAATACAAATAATATCGATGAAATACATTAATTTTTATCAGCCTCTGGAATATTCTTCAAAATCTCCAAAACAAATTTCCAATATTTTTGAACCGATGAAATTTGAGCACGTTCGTCTGGGGAATGCGCTCCTTTAATGTTTGGGCCAAAACTAATCATATCCATATCGGGATAATTTTGCCCCAAAATACCACATTCCAAACCGGCATGGCAGGCTGCAACGTGTGGTTTTTTACCATTTAAATCGAGGTATATTTTTTCCATGACCTTTAAAATGGCTGAATTCATATTGGGCTCCCAGCCTGGATAATCTCCAGAGAATTCTATATCGCAACCTATCAATTCAAAAGTAGCCAATATTGAATTTGATAAATCTATTTTAGAGCTTTCAATGGACGAACGTGTAAGGCACTCAACCCTAAGATTTCCCTCTTTAACAAGTACCTTGGCAATGTTGTTTGATGTTTCAACCAAATCTGGTATATCGGCGCTCATTCGGTACACACCATTGTGCGCAGCGTACATCGCTCGTGTAAATGCTTCCTGAACATCTAAATCCATAACCAATTTTGGTCTTCTGGTTTTAGAAAGTAAGATTTCTAAATTAGGCTCGGTAGTTTTCAACTCAGATTTAATGGTTTGTATATGCAAGCTCATTTCCAACAAAAAGGTTTCTTCTTGAGCCGCATCAATGGCCACAATGGCATTGCTCTCTCTTGGTATGGCATTGCGCAAACCACCACCTTCAATTTCAGAAATTCGTAAACCAAAAAACTCGTAACTATCAAATAATAAGCGGTTCATTATTTTATTGGCATTACCCAATCCTTCATGAATCTGCATACCAGAATGCCCACCTTGCAGCCCTTTTACAGTTATTTTAAAACCTATTTTACCTTCTGGTATTTCCTCTTGGTTATAATCTCGTGTCGCCAAAACATCAATGCCTCCAGCACAGCCTACACCAATTTCATCGTCTTCCTCAGTATCTAAATTCAAAAGTATTTTACCTGTAAGCAAACCTGCTTCCAAGCCCATGGCCCCTGTCATACCAGTTTCCTCATCAACAGTAAACAAGGCTTCAATTGCTGGGTGCGGAATATCTGTGCTTTCCAGAATGGCCATAATCGTAGCCACGCCCAACCCATTGTCTGCGCCCAAGGTGGTGCCTTTGGCCCTAACCCAATCACCATCAACATACATTTCAATGCCTTGGGAATCAAAATCAAACTTGGTATCACTATTCTTTTGGTGCACCATATCGAGATGTGATTGCAAAACAATGGTAGCTCTACTTTCCATGCCAGCAGTCGCCGGCTTTTTTATGATGACATTTCCCACTTCATCTACAATGGTCACCAATCCTAAGTTTTCAGCAAAGTTTTCCATAAATTCGATAACGCGCTCTTCCTTTTTTGAAGGTCGTGGTACGGCGTTTAAATCGGCAAATTTATTCCAGAGTTGCTGGGGTTCAAGTTGTCTTATTTCTGAGCTCATAGTGTTTAAAATTGTGTTTCACAAAGGTACAAACCGAGACTAAAAATACTCAATTTATTATGATTTCTTTAATAGAAATGGATTTGAATCAAACGTGGAATAACAGGTTTTTTACTTATTTTTGAACATGCTGAAAAAGAAAAAAACCATACTTGCCCTGTCGTTAATCCCACAGTTCTTATTTATAAAATTACTGCAGAATTCCCCAGATTTTGTGGAGCGTTTTTACAGCAACGGCTTATACATTTTTATATCGAAAGTTTCTAGATACATTTTGGGCTGGTTGCCATTTTCGTTTGGTGATTTGGTTTATACCTTTGGTTCTATTTACATGATACGATGGTTTTATAAAAACCGAAAACGATTACTGACAGACACTAAAAATTGGCTAGCAGATGTGGGAGCTGCTGTGGCTGTGATTTACTTTGCCTTTCATTTATTTTGGGGCTATAATTACTACCGCCCACCCTTGCACAAAAACTTGAATTTGAATGCAGACTACACCACCGAACAGCTTATTTACATTACCGAAAAATTAATCGATAAATCGAATGAGTTTCATTCAGAAATCATGAACAACGACACGCTTAAAGTTGATATTCCTTATAGCAAAACGGACATTTTAAATATGGCCAGCTCAGGTAATGATAACCTAAAAACCATTTTTCCAGATTTGGAATACCACCCAAAAAGCATAAAAAAATCTATTTATAGTTACCCATTGACCTACATGGGCTTTAGTGGTTATTTAAACCCTTTGACGAATGAAGCACAAGTTGATGGCATTATTCCTGTATTTAAATTCCCAACCACGGCATCCCACGAAATTGCCCATCAATTAGGCTATGCCGCAGAAAACGAAGCTAATTTTATTGGGTGTTTGGCATCCATAAAACATGATGATGTTTACTTTAAATACGCCGGATATACTTTTGCACTTCGCTTTTGTTTGAATGAAATATACAACCGCGATGAATGTCTTTTTGAAGACCTAAAAGCCGATGTTAACCAAGGTATTTTAAAAAATTACCAAGAAACCCGCGAATTTTGGGAGGCGCATGAAAATCCTTTAGAGCCTTTTTTTAAGCTATTTTACAACAACTTTTTAAAGGCCAACAACCAAAGCAAAGGCATGGAAAGCTATAGTTATGTTGTGGCACTTTTGGTCAATTATTTTGGAAAAAACGCATTGTAAATAAAGTATATTTGCAAATCATGATAAAACAAATTTCCAGCGCACAAAACCCCTTTATCAAAGAACTTGTTCAATTAAAGGACAAATCGCGTGAACGTAAAAAATCGGGCACATTTTTAATTGAGGGTGTTCGTGAAATTGAACTTGCCATAAAAGGTGGTTTTCAATTGGAAACTGTTTTATTTTGCCCTGAATTATTTACTGAAGAACAACTAAACAACTTAACGACGCAGCAACTAAACACCATTGAAGTTTCAAAAGAGGTTTACGAAAAACTGGCTTATCGCACCACAACCGAAGGTGTTTTAGCCATTGCAAAAAGCAAAAGCCATTTGGTTGAAGATTTGGTATTTAAAACCAAAAACCCCTTAATTTTAGTTGCCGAGGCCCCTGAAAAACCGGGTAACATCGGCGCACTTTTACGCACTGCGGATGCAGCCCATGTTGATGCCGTAATTATCGCCAACCCTAAAACCGATTTATACAACCCAAACATTATTCGCTCAAGTGTGGGTTGCCTTTTTACCAATCAAATTGCCACGGGAACGACAGAAGAAATCATCACTTTTTTAAAGTCTAAGAACATAAACATTTATTGTGCCGCTTTGCAGGCTTCCGTACAGTATCACACACAAGATTTCACAAAACCCACCGCCATTGTTGTAGGTACAGAAGCTACAGGTTTAAGTGATGTTTGGTTAGAAAATACAACCCAAAACATCATTATTCCCATGCAGGGTGAAATTGATTCCATGAATGTTTCGGTTGCAGCAGGAATTCTTATTTTTGAGGCGAAAAGACAACGAAATTTTGAATAACTCGTCATTACGAAGAAGGAACGACTAAAGTAATCTTTCAAATTAAAAACAAAATGAAACAGATTGCCACGCCGTCCAGATAGTAATCGGGACTCCTCGCAATGACAACACCAAACCAATATGACCGCCACTACTCTATTTTACATCATCATCGCCATAATCGTTTTAAACTTCATTATCGATAAAATTTTGGATGCCTTGAATGCCAAACATTTTAATGATGAACTCTCAAAAGAGCTTAAAGATGTTTACGACCATGAAGAATACAAAAAATCACAAGAATACAAAGCAACCAAATATAGATTCGGTCTTTTAACCTCATCGTTTTCAATAGTATTGACCCTTGCATTTCTCATCTTTGATGGATTTGAATTCGTTGATAATATCGCTAGAAGTTATAGCAATAACCCAATAATTGTGGCTTTACTATTTTTCGGAATCATCATGATTGCGAGTGATATTCTAACGACTCCTTTTTCATATTACAGCACTTTTGTTATTGAAGACAAATTTGGTTTTAACAAAACCACTTTAAAAACTTTTATACTCGACAAAATAAAAGGTTGGTTGATGATGGCCATAATTGGCGGTGGTATTTTGGCCCTCATCATTTGGTTTAATCAAGAAACTGGCACTAGTTTTTGGGTTTATGCATGGGGGTTAGTTGCCTTATTCACGTTGTTTATGAACATGTTTTATTCAAAACTCATTGTGCCTTTGTTCAATAAACAAATGCCTTTGGAAGAAGGCACATTGCGCGATAAAATTTCGGCATATGCCAAAACAGTTGGATTTAAACTCGATAAAATTTTTGTGATTGATGGCTCTAAAAGAAGCACCAAGGCCAATGCTTATTTTTCTGGATTTGGCAGTGAAAAAAGGGTAACACTTTACGATACATTAATCAATGATTTAGAAGATGAAGAAATTGTTGCGGTATTGGCGCATGAAGTTGGGCATTATAAAAAGAAACATATAATTTTCAATCTGATAGCCTCAATTTTAATGACGGGGTTTATGCTTTTTGTATTATCACTTTTTATTTCAAACCCCTTATTGTCGCATGCTTTGGGCGTTGAAATAGCAAGTTTCCATATCGGCTTAATTGCGTTTGCATTACTTTACACGCCAATTTCTGAAATTACGGGATTGATTATGAATCTATTTTCCAGAAAGTTTGAATACCAAGCAGACGATTATGCCAAAAACACTTTTAAAGGCGAGCCTCTTATCTCCTCATTAAAAAAGCTATCAAAAAACAGTTTGAGCAATTTAACGCCACATCCTGCTTATGTTTTTATGCATTATTCGCACCCTACTTTATTGCAACGAATTAAGAATTTACGGAAGTAATTCTTTTAAAACCAACATCATCTATTCCAAATAGTGAAGGAATAACTACTCGTTATTTAATTGATCCTTATAGGTTTCAATATTAGCCTTTGTTTCGTCATCCAATTCAGGCTCTTTTATATCAGCATAGGCCATTAAGGCATCGTGCATTATTTTCGCCACCAAGTAACGGGCTGTTGGCTTATCGTCAGCCGGAATGACGTACCACGGTGCATGTGGTTTGGACGTTCTATTAATGGCATCTTCATAGCAGTCTTGATATTTGTCCCAAAGCTTGCGTTCCTTTAAATCGCCCGCCGAAAACTTCCAGTTCTTTTCCTGTTTTCTTAAACGACGCAATAATCGGTTTTTTTGCTCTTCTTTTGAAAGGTTTAAAAAGAACTTAAAGATAACGGTGCCATTTTCGGCCAAATGCTTTTCGAAGTTATTGATTTGCTCAAAACGTTTATCCCAAAAGGCGTCATCAATATCCTCCACTGAATTGACCGTAGGAATACCTTCACCCAAAATGTAATTAGGATGAACACGTGTTACCAACACATTTTCATAATGCGTTCGGTTGAACACCCCAAATTTGCCCCGTTCGGGCAGGGCAAGGTAATGTCTCCATAAATAATCATGCCCAAGTTCTTTATCGGTTGGCACTTTAAAACTATGCACCTGAACACCGCGCACGTTAAAATCCTTAAAAACTTCACGCACTAAACTATCCTTGCCTGAGGTATCCATACCTTGTAAACACACCAAAACCGAATATTTATCGTGGGCATACATGGTGTTTTGCCAATCGCCCAATTTTTTTCTAACGGATTTCAATTCCTTTTTGGCATCATCTATAACTACCTTGGTTTCAGTATTTTTTAACTGTATTGGAGAGGTGACTTTATACGTGTTCATTTCTTAAAGTTTTATGTAGACTTAAATATAAAAAATGTGATTGATTATAAAATGAAATTAATGGTTTTCATCGATAAACGACACCACCTTTACCTGATTTCGATGAATGGCACGCTGTTTCAGCTAGTTTTTTCTACATTCGTCCTACCTATTTATGTAACTAACCCCAAAACCATGAAAAATTTTAGCCTAATTTTATGCTTAATTACGTCTTCATTTATTAATGCACAAAACAGTTGCGACCAAGCCAGCGCCTATTTGGTGAATGCTTATTCGCACGTTAAAGATGCCTACGATTCAAACAACATTAGCCACTTGCAATATTATGCAAACCGCTCAATGGAGTCTTTTAAACTCTCCAAAGAAAACCTTGTGAACTGTGGCTGCCTGAAGTCATTAGCCTTAGCTAATAAAGGCATAGATTTGTTGGCAAAAGTTGAACATGTTGAAATTTATGAGGATGGGCGTTTTTACGTAAAGCGTGCCAAAGAAATTGCAAAAGAAAGTATTGTTGAACTCGATAAATTCACAGCTTCTTCATATAAAAATGAACCGCTTACTTCATTGGAACTTGAACAAGAGCAGTTAAGGCAACAACAAGTGGCTTTGAAACAAAAAGAAGAAGAAATAAAGCGAAAACTTGCAGACCAAGAATTAAAATCTGCTCAGTTAAAAAGAGAAAAACTTATTAATGATTATAAAACGGCTTTAGTTTCTAACATTAAGTCGTATAACGACGCTTTAGATATTTGCAACTGCAACCACAATCAATTAAGCTATAATGAAGGTGAAAATGAAATATCCTCCAAAAGCATTGAGGAAATTAAAACCCATTATATAGCGAATATAAGGGAAATTACTGCGACTTATTTAAGCACTTTAAGTTCATGCACAAGCAATTAAAAGGTTAAGATTTAATTCGGATAACTGAAAAAGAATAAGCTGGCATTTGATAATCAAAAGTTTCAGAAACCTTTACTTTTGAAACAGATGGCTTTTGGTTTTCGTCATTGGGTTCTCCCTTAAGAACACTCAAAATGGCATCCTGATTATCAACAGCCAAATCTTTTAAATTGATGGTTGAGTTCACGTCAACAGGAAGCACGTTCACCAATTTAATAATCAAATCCCCGCTAGCTGAATCTTTTACAACCGAAGATGCTACACGCTGCTTTACCTTTTTATCATTATTTGACAGCTTCACATGACTTGGAATGTAGGTTTCTCCAGAGTTATTTCCGTAAAGCTGTTGCACATAATAATCAACCGTAAGATTTACATCGGTGTTAGTAAAATAAATCAAATCAGGAGTCCATTGTGTATGCCCCTTTTTCGCTAATAGCGGTGCAAAAGATGTCATGGCAACCACATCGGCATTTCGTTCAATAGATGTTAAATACAAGGCTTCACAAAGTGCTGTTTGTATGTTCATTCTTCTATTAGGAACATGAGTAGCGTATTCCCCTAAATACACTTTGGATTTGCTTCTATCATACGAATCATAAAAATCCTGATTATTGATAAACCAACCCGGTGTTTGGTAATAATGTTCATCAACCATTGGAATTTGCAATCTTTCAGCCAAATCCCAACCTTCCTCATAATCGGTTCCCATGTAAAAAGGGCCAACGGTTCCTATTACTGTTATTTCTGGATGCTTTTCTTTTACTGCATTAAAAATCATCGTGAAACGTTCTTCAAAAACATCAGTAATCAAATCTTCATTACCAATGCCCACATATTCTAAATTGAAGGGTTCTGGGTGCCCAGCTTTAGCACGAACTTTTCCCCATTTGGTGTTTTTATCGCCATTTGCCCATTCAATTAAATCCAAAACATCTTGCACATAATCGTCCATCTCTTCCATGGGAATACCACATTGCTGACCATGGCCGCCCGTTGAAGAATTTTGACAAGGCACACCCGCTGCCAGAACTGGAACGGGTTCTGCATTGATGTCTTCACAAAACTGAAAATACTCGAAATACCCCAAACCAGCCGTTTGATGGTAACGCCAAATATTGGGCTGAGGAACTCGCTCTTCTAAATCGCCAATAGTATTTTTCCATTTGTAAATATTATCAATCCCGTCTCCATGGGCCACACAACCACCCGGAAAACGGACAAATTTTGGGTTTAAATCCGCAATGGTTTGGGCCAAATCGGCACGCAAACCATTTTTCCTGTTTTTGAATGTATTTTGAGGAAAGAGTGAAACCATATCCAAAGCCAGTTTTCCTGTTGTACTTGGAATAACTTCCAATACAGCATTGGCGACTGTAGTTTTAACTTTGATAACGGATTGGTGTTTTTTCCAATTTTTGCCAATATTTTTAATTGAAGTTTCGCTGATAACTTTTCCGCTTACATCTTTTATTTTAATCAACAAATTTTGTTTTGAATCGCCTAAGTTTTTGGCAAATAAAGAAACATCATATTTTTCACCTTGTTTAACAGGAATACCATCATAACCTTCATTCACCAAACCAGTTCCTGATTTTTTAATATCCAAAACAGCATAATGTGGATTGTTTTTATGAATTGGCGATGTTGTTTCAATGGATAATTCTATAGCTTCCGGATTTACCGACCATGCTTTGGTGCTCGTCCAAGTTGTATCTCTAAATTTTGTATCGGAAACCTGATATTCAAAATCACGATTTTGGATTAATTCGGCATACAACCCTCCATCTGCAGCATAATTAATATCTTCAAAAAAAACACCAATTAATAAATCACTTATTTTTTTTCCTTTTTCTGGTTGCAAGGTTATATTGGCATCCAAAGGCTTTAAATCCATAAAGCGTTCAGGGTCGTCGTTTAAATTTTCGTTTCTTTCAATATTATGAAATTGCACCCACTCTTCATGTTTTATCAGTTGGTCAACCAAATCCCAGGTTACTTTATAAACAAGACCCCTTTCCGCTTTTCCGTTTAAAACAATGTCAACCCGCTCATTCATTCTATCAGATGAAGCAATTTTTTTGATTTCTGAATAATTCTTGAAATCGGTAGTTGTGATTTGATATGCTTCTAGATTTGAGTCTTCACCTGAACTGCTCAACCATGAAATCACATAATTTTCTCCAGAAGCATCGAAACAAACCTCAGGCTCCTGAAAATTTCCAACATCCTTAACTTGCGGATAAGATTGTCGTTTCCACTCATACAAATTTTTGGATTTAGCATGTGCAAAAACATTAACCTCATCATTTAAGCTCCAAATGCAGTGCCACACACCTTCATTGTCCTGAAACAAATATGGGTTGTACATCCGTTTTTGTGAGCCCCAACTTCCAAAATCTGAAAACAAAAATGTATGGTTTGGGCCAATTTCGTGCCAGTTTTCCTTATCTACGCTCCATGCTAGATTTAACCCACTTCTACCATCATTGGTTGAATAGGCAAAAAGATATACTTCGCCTGGGTCTTCATTTAAATTATTGGCTGAAACGAAGGTTGCCTGAATCAGAAAAAGCAATAGGTGAATTTGGCTTTTAATTTTCATAATATTATTAGTTACGGAATATAAGGTTTGATAACAACCAGTTTGTCGCCAGACAAATCTACTTCAAAGAAATGCGGAATTCTAATGGTTCTGCCATCAACTTTTTTATGGCTATGCACACCCATCAACTGTTTACCATCAAAGGCTTTAAACAACATACCATGACCAAAATTTGGTGGTGTTATGGGTTCATTTTCTTGAATCCACGGACCATCCAAAGTACCACTTTCAGAATATGCTACACCCTGGGTGTAAATATCATATACCCAACTTGTCCATAACATCCCCAATCTCCCTGTACCCGTTTTAAACAAAAATGGCCCATCAGTAACTTTATTAGGTTTAACATTTCCATCTGCATCCTTTTCTTTACTCCAAGGCGAGTCACTGGCTTTAAAAAGTAGCTCCCCTTCACCAATGGAGCCACTTAAATCGAGTTTCAACTCAATTTTTTCAATAGTACCATTTCCATTTTGCAACCACTCATAACAGTAAACCATATAAGGTTTTCCGTCAGAATCGACCCAAAATGTACCATCAAGCGTTGGCATATCAGCAGGCAAATAAGTTTCATCTTTCATGGGCACATAAGGTCCATCTGGGTTATCGGAAACCAAGACGTGGCTTGCCCGTCTCTCAATAATATTCCCTGCAACAGTATCAATTTTTACCTTTCGGTTTGTGAATGTGGCGAAATAGTAGTATTTGTTTTTGAACTGATGAAGTTCTGCCGCCCAAATCATAGGCTTTGGTCCCATCCAAGAATTTGGGTCGGTTTCGGCAATCATGTAAGGTCCTCCCCAAAGTTTTAAATCTTTGCTTTTCCAAAGTTTTCCGCCCGTACCCGTCATATAGTATGTTTGTGTTGCCTCATCAGCTAAAACATAAGGATCGCTAAGGCGAACGGAATTTAGAGGAATCTCTTTTTTAACCCGGCTCTTAACTTGGGATTTACAAGACACAAAACAAAACACAGAAACAAGTATGAATAAGGTTCTCATAACTTTTGGTTTAATTTGATAGAAGAAAGGGATTTCCTCTATTTATTCCTATTTAGTTAGTTTATTGATATTTTTAATACTTAAAACCTTCACATCTGAAGATTCATTTTCTGCCAAACCTTCTCCATCAATTTGGGTAACCTTTTGAAGAAAAATGTTTAATTCCTTTTTGGAATTCCATAGCGAAACATCATAATTTGGTTCCCATTGGCCAACAGAATCGTAAGTTAAATCTACCACTTTCCACAACTTATTCTTTAATGGTGCATACGCTAAAGACAACCTGTTTTGGCGCTCTTCATCTCTAAACATGATTGAAACTATTCTATCATTGTTCTCGTCTTCAACCAAAACGGAAGGGCGTGAAATAGGGATTCTTTTAGTACCACCACCACCCAAAACAAAAGGTGTTTTTCTGAAACCCGTGTTTAATTTTTTCCAAACGCCTTGCTCCAAATAAACTATTTGAAATTGTGGAATCTTGTTTTCATCATTCCAATAATTCACAATATAAGGATTTCCAAAATCATCGGTAGTCATTGAGGTTTGATTGATGAGATTGGAGTTTTGCGGAATTTTCCATGCATATTCTGCCGAAGCTAAATTAATGGGCAGATTGTATTTTTCACCTGTTGATTTTTCCCAAGTTACACCACCATCTTTAGACCGTGCATAGGCCAAATCATGGTTTGTTTCCACACCCCAAGTTTCTCGCCAAACCCACGACAAATGGATTACACCCGTTTTATCTACACAAACCTGCCAATAGGCGCTTCGTTTATCTTCACCATCAATTAAATTATTTTGAAGCTGTGTCCACTTTTTTGATGAAACATCATACGAATTAATGACCAAATTACCCCTGCCCGATTCACCAGAGCGATAAAAAAACAACAGATTGCCATTGGGTAAATTATAAAACTCTGGATAGGTTACTCTATCTTCTTGTTCACCTGTCATGGCCAATTCATCACCCAGCTCCAAACTTAAAGGCTTCTTGCTTTTGGTATAACGTAATTTGGTGTTGTGATGGTCCCAACTTAAATGTAAAAATCCATCACCATCAATGGCTATGCTGATACTATTGTGTGCATCTTTAGTATTACCCTTGTATTGTGTTTTATGGGTTTCCCAGTTGCTTGAATGAAGCTTTCTCTTTGCTAAAATCACATAACTATCGGCATCATAATATGCAATAAATTGATGGTTTTTAAAAGTGGTAATGGCATTTTTCCGAAACTTAACCGTATTTACCGAATTACTGCTCCAACCCCCACCAACTTCTGAAATAGTTACATTGCTTTTACAAGAGCTCAGGCTCATGCAAACAAAAACAAACATTAAAGCGTTTTTGAGAAAGCTTATTAATTGAAGTTTTGAATGGGTTTTTAATTTCACAGAGAACTTTAGATTTACCTTATTTTGAAGCAAAAAGTTTTACATCTTGCTCACTTACTTCTGCACCACCCAAAATAATTAAGCGTTCAACCACGTTTCGGAGTTCTCTAATATTTCCCGTCCAGTCATACTCCTGAAGCAATTTTATGGCCTTCTCAGAAAATGCTTTTTTTGAATTTCCTTGTTCTGAAGCTATTTTTTCAGCAAAATGGTCGACCAACAACGGAATATCATCACGTCTTTCATTCAATGAAGGTACCTGCACCAAAATAACCGCAAGCCTGTGGTATAAATCTTCACGGAACTTACCGTCTTCTATTTCCTTTTTTAAATTTTTGTTGGTGGCAGCAATTACCCGAACATCAACCTTAATATCTTTATCGCTACCAACACGCTGAATTTTGTTTTCCTGCAACGCACGGAGTACTTTGGCTTGGGCTGAAAGACTCATATCTCCAATTTCATCGAGAAAAATAGTACCACCGTTGGCCGCTTCAAATTTTCCTGCTCTATCTTTTGCCGCACTGGTAAACGCCCCTTTTACGTGACCAAACAATTCACTTTCAATCAATTCTGATGGAATGGCTGCACAATTTACCTCAATTAAATTGGCTTTGGCACGCTCGCTCTTTTCATGCAACCAATGCGCTACCAATTCTTTTCCTGTTCCGTTTGGGCCTGTAATTAAAACTCGAGCATCGGTTGGGGCTACCTTGTCAATGATATCCTTGATTTGTGAAATGGCATCACTTTCGCCAATCATTTCATATTTCTTACTGACCTTCTTTTTAAGAATTTTATTTTCAACAACCAATTCCTTTCTATCCAAAGCATTGCGAACCGTGTTTAAAAGTCGGTTTAAATCTGGGGGTTTTGAAATGTAGTCAAAAGCCCCTAAACGCATGGTATTAACTGCAGTATCTAAATCGCCATGACCAGAAATCATAACAATTGGGATTTCGGGTTTCAGTTTTTTAACGGCTTCCAATACCTCAACACCATCCATTTTTGGCATTTTTATATCGCAAAGCACCAAGTCGTAGTCTTCATTTTTTATTTTTTCTAAACCCTGCAAGCCATCTTCAGCTTCTTCAACTTGGTAGGCATCATTTTCTTCTGAAAGGATTTTCACAAGTACTCTTCTAATGGCTGCCTCGTCTTCTATTACTAGTATTTTTGACATAGTTATATTTTAAATTTAAGTCCCGTTCTTAAATAAAACGCATTCACGTCGTCTAATTTAAAAATTTCATTACGATCTTTATTTCTTAAAACGTTGTTTAGCCTAAACGTATAACCAGAATATAAATAGGCTACTAAATGTTTGGTAAAGCAATATTCATACCCAAATCCTGCGACCGCTACAGAAAGTGAAATATGGTCTACATTTTGACCATTTATTATTATAGGTTCTTGCAGATGGGCCAAATAACCATCTAACGCTATAAAGGTCTGAACATTATTTTTTTCATTAAAGGTATATTTTAAATTCGATTTTGGTACACCGGCATTAAAACTCCAGTTTTCATTTATCTTTCTAAAATAGCTCACAAAAGGCAATGGGAACGGCACGCCCGTTGTGGCATTATATGTTAGACCCAATACTAAACGGTGTGGCTTATTCACATGTTCATCTTCAGTTCTGTCTGTAATAAAGAACATTCCGCCATTCATAAAATAATCATCTGAATTTAACTGAGACGTGAGTGTGGATGCTATTCTTGGATTAAATTTTACACCAAATCTCCATTTTTCATTCCATTTAAACGTATAACCCAAGCTTAAATCTATAACATGAATCTTATCCAAACTAGAAGTATCAAAAGGATATTGATCTTCTAAATTCAGCAAAATACGGTTGTACTCGCCACCAACAACAAGGTAAGCATCCTTTTTAACCTTAATGGGATAATTTAAAATGGCACGAAGTCGTGTGTATTGGTCTTCAGAGTTGCTTTTTGGAATAAAGGAATACTCCAATCGGGCCAAATCGGTGAGTTGCGCTTGAGCAAATTGGCACATGAAAACAATGCATACCCATAGGCCAAAAAACCTCTTTTTCTTTATGACACAACGTTCTTTGATAAGCTTTTTAAAGTTTATTTTTGAATAATATGAATATCTCTCTGTGGGAATGGAATGGTTACATTGTTCTCCCTAAATAACCTGTCAATTTCAAACCTAATATCGCTTTTAGGAAATTGAGCTTTAAAACTGTCATTTAAAGTAAAGGCAATTTTAAAATTTAGTGAACTATCACCAAAATCCATAAAAACCACGGTTGGTTCCGGCTCACTTAGTACATTGGGGTGTGTGCTCGCCGCTTGAATCAATAACCTTTTAACCAATTGAACGTCGCTTCCGTAGGCAACACCAACCTCAACGCTTTCTCGAGTTGTTGTGCCGTTTTGAGTCCAGTTGTACAAACTATTTTCCAAGTATAAATGATTTGGTATAACAAGCACTTTATTATCAATAGTCACCGCCCTTGTGGTTCTCAACTTAATTTCCTCAACGCGTCCAACTTTACCATCTATTTCAATAATATCGCCCACGTGAACTGTTTGGTCTATCAATATAAAAATACCGGATATTATATCTTGAAATAAGGTTTGAAGTGCCAAACCAATACCAATCAATAAGGCCGCTGATGCTGCAAAAATAGCCGTAACATTAAACCCAATGGCATCGAGAACAATGAGCATAACGACTAAGTAAATGATCCACCGCGCAAAAGAAAAAACAGTATTGAATTTTACCTTATCGTCTTTGGGCATATTTTTGGTAATCAGCTTCTTTATCCAGCGCAAAAGATAGGTAGTGACAATCATCACCAGAGCGACCAGTAAAATATATTTTACCTTGAGCACAATATGGTGTGCATCATCACTTGTTCCGTATGTAAAGTCAATAATTTTGAATTCTAAAAACTCACCCAATTTTTCCCAAATGGAACTTTCTTTGATGGTATCTTCTATTTTTTCCAAATCCTGAATCATATTAATACTTTATCCATTTAATAATTTCTTTGTAGCTCGGCTTTTTTCCATACATTAAAATACCAACTCTATAAATTTTTGCAGCAAACCAAACCGTGAACATGAACGAAGCAATCAAAATCAACAACGATAACAATTGCTGCCACAACGGCACGCCAAAAGGAATGCGCATTAGCATAACTACTGGCGATGTTAATGGTATAAACGAAAAAATGGTTGATATCGTACCATGGGGATCTTCAATAACTGTAAAGATACCGATATAAACAGCTAAAATTAACGGCATTATTATGGGCATCATAAATTGTTGCGTATCGGTTTCGCTATCTACTGCAGCTCCAATGGCCACATATAGTGAACTATATAGAAGATAACCACTAATAAAAAACAATATAAACGCAAAAATAATATTCATCAGCGGTAAATTGGTAAGTGCCTTTTTAAACGATTCGAAATAAAAAGTAAAATCTGGATTTTGAGCAGCCATTTCCATAATCTCTTGCTGTGGCATTGGGGATTCGGCAAAACTTATTCCTAAAACCAGGGATACTATGGTCATCAACAGACCACCAAAAACCAACCAAATGGCAAATTGGGTAATACCCGCCAAAGAGGTGCCAATAATTTTGCCAAGCATTAATTGCACAGGCTTTACAGACGAAATTATAACTTCTATGATACGACTGGTTTTTTCCTCAATAACGCTACGCATAATCATATTGCCATAAATTATAATGAACATGAAAAGCAAATAACCAATCGCTATACCAAAAATGAGCTTGACCAAACTATCTGTCTTTGATGTTTTTTCCCCCTCAAAACTCTCCTGAAAAACTTCTACGTGTGCTCTAGAGGCTTCAATCATATCGACATTAACCCCATTGTTTTGCATATTTAAATGGGTAAGTTCATTTTCTATTTTACGCTCTATATCTGATATTACGGTTAATGAAGGCACATCTTCTGAATAGAACATGATATGTTTTGAAACGTCTTCAACCGAATCAAAACCTTCAACATACAATAAGCCATATGCTTCTGACTCTTTTGATAAGGTCTTGGCGTCTTGTAAATCCATACTTGGCAGTATATTATAGGTTGTATGGTCCGTGCTTTTAAAAATTTCGCCGACCAACCCAGATTCATCCAATATATTGATTGTACGAACTTTTTCGTTATTCAATTGCGACAAATAAGCAACAATAGAGATTAGGGCTATCATTATAATCGGACTCAAAATAGTCATGACTATAAACGATTTGTTTCTAACCTTTGTTAAATATTCCCGTTTTATGATAAGTGGTAAGTGGTTCATAAAAATTAATTATTCTTAACTGTTTGAATAAAAATATCGTTTACACTTGGGATAAGTTCAATAAAATGGGAAACCTCTCCTTTTGAAGTTAGGTAGCTCAACAAATCGTTTGGCGTTTCATTTTGTTGAAGTTTGATATTCAACTTTAATTCATCCTCCAAAGTTTTGAATTTTGCCTCTGAAACCGTGAATTTTTGTTCCAATTCCTTTTTTAATGAAACTTTGTCATTAGCCCTGATACCCACCTCAAAGGTGTTTATTTTGTATTGCCTTTTTACATCGGCTAATTTACCATCCAATATTTTATTCGATTTATTGATTAGGGCGATATCATCACATAATTCTTCAACCGATTCCATTCTATGTGTTGAAAAAATAACTGTGGCACCTTCATCCCGTAATCGTAAAATTTCATCTTTAATTAGGTTGGCATTTATGGGGTCAAACCCTGAAAAAGGCTCGTCAAAAATCAATAATTTGGGTTGGTGCAGCACGGTAACCACAAATTGTATTTTTTGCGCCATTCCTTTTGATAGCTCTTGGATTTTCTTGTTCCACCAATCGCCAATCTCCAATCGTTCAAACCAATATTTGAGCCTTGTTTTGGCTTCAGCTTTACTCAATCCTTTTAATTGTGCCAAATATAAAGCCTGCTCCCCAACCTTCATGGATTTGTATAAGCCGCGTTCTTCTGGTAAGTAACCAATATCTTTAATATGGTGTTCCTTTAATGGTTCACCATCTAAATGCACATATCCAGAATCTGGAATTGTAATTTGGTTAATAATACGTATCAGCGTTGTTTTTCCCGCCCCATTAGGTCCCAATAAACCAAAAATACTTCCTTTAGGAACCGAAATTGAAACGTTGTTTAGTGCTGTAAAATCTCCAAATTTCTTTGAAACTTTATTAACTTCCAGTAAGTTACTCATTTATACTTTTTTATTGACAAGTGGCTGGTAAAGATATTAAATGTAAGATGAGAAGTTCAAAGGAATTTAGCTAAATAACCCTTAAAATTTAAAAATGGACTTCCCTAAAAACAAAACCCACCCTTAATAAAATTAAGGATGGGAAAAAAATTGCTATGAAAAAGAAAAATTACCACTAAAGTTAATTAGTGATAGTCAAATATAGTTTTTTTTTCAATACCAAGAGCAAAACTATCGGATATCTTGCAATTTTAAACAAAAAAAATCCGCTATTATAGCAGATTTTTCTTGTTAATTAACATATGTTATGAAAACATATCTTTCACCTTTTCGAAGAAAGATTTGTCAGTACTTTCAGGTTTTGGCGAAAAATGGTCATCTTCTTGCATTGCCTCAAAAAACTCTTTTTGTTGCTTACTCAATGTTTTTGGTGTCCATACATTTACGTGCACCAAAAGATCTCCTTTTCCGTAGCCATTAATACTTGGAATTCCTTTTCCGCGCAAGCGTAAAATTTTTCCTGATTGCACGCCAGCTTCAACTTTTATGCGCACTTTGCCAGAAACGGTATCTATTTCCTTTGAGGTTCCTAAAACAGCTTCCGGAAAACTTACATACAAATCATAATGTAAGTTATCGCCTTCTCGCTGTAATTTTTCGTGTTGCTCTTCTTCAATAAGCACGATTAAATCACCCGAAATACCATTACCTGGCGCTTCATTTCCTTTGCCGGAAACTTTTAGCTGCATACCATCAACAACCCCAGCAGGTATTTTTATGGAAACCGTTTCTTCAGAAACTTTAAGTCCTTGGGCATCTGCACCGCTACCAACCTTATTTATAACTTCTCCTGCCCCACCGCATACATTACATGGTGCTGAAGTTTGCATTCTTCCTAAAATGGTGTTAGCAATTCGGGTAACCTGACCCGTACCATTACATGTAGAACAGGTTTTATAGGTTGTACCTGGTGCTTGAACTTTGCGCTTTACTTTTATTTTTTTCTCAACGCCATTGGCTATTTCCTCTAAGGTGAGTTTTACACGGATTCGTAAATTACTTCCTTTAACACGGCGTTGGCCTCCGCCACCACCAAAACCAGAGAAACCTCCACCGCCAAAAGCACCACCAAAAATATCACCGAACTGGCTGAATATATCATCCATATTCATACCACCGCCGCCAAAGCCTCCGCCATTTTCAAAGGCTTGGTGACCAAACTGATCATAACGGGCTTTTTTATCTGCATTGCTGAGTACCTCGTAGGCCTCGGCTGCTTCCTTAAATTTTGTTTCGGCTTCTTTATCGTCAGGATTCTTATCAGGATGAAACTCTATAGCCTTCTTGCGGTATGCTTTTTTAATTTCTGCAGCGCTCGCACCTTTGCTAATACCCAATACTTCGTAATAATCTCTTTTAGCCATATTCCTATTTTAGCTTCTTTTCTTGTTAAAGAATTCTTTCTTTATTCCTATTGTCCGATGACCACTTTTGGAAAACGAATTATTTTTTCCCCCAAAGTATATCCCTTTTCAACAATGTCAATAATCTTACCTTTTAAATCATTGCTAGGTGCAGGTATTTGCGTTATGGCCTCGTGGTTATCGGCATTAAAAGCATCGCCCTTTTTAACCTTCATAGCTTTTAGGCCTTTTTGCTCTAGGGTATTCACCAATTTTTGATAAATTAAAAGCACACCTTTGCGTAATTCTTCGGCTTCTTTATCTTCCTCGATGTGCGTTAATGCACGTTCAAAATCATCCAAAACCGGCAATAAGGTTTTCATCACATCTTCACTCGCGGTTGAAAACAATTCAATACGCTCTTTTGCCGTACGTCTTTTATAGTTTTCAAATTCGGCAAACAAACGTAAAAACTTATCTTTTTCTTGTTTTAATTCAACTTGAAGTTTTTCTTCAACAGCTTGTTCCTCAACAACTTGTTCTTCTACGCCAACAGCTTCGCTTTGTACATCGGCATTAGGTTGGCTATTTTCTATATCGTTAGCTTTATCTTTTTTGCTCATTGCTTATCTTATTTTAAACAAATACTAAAATGAGTTGGCAAAAGTACTGCCATTATTGTAAAAATGCCATAATGTCACTAAAATAATTTTAGTTTTTTCTTAACATTTGTTTATGTAGTTTTATGAAAATAACATAAAAACCATTTACTATGAAAACGAAATTTGCAACACTATTATTTATTACCGTCTTTGCAACGTTATTTATTAGCTGCAAGGACAAGGCTAAGGAGGCCAAAACTACCGCCGCTGAAACACCCGAAATCACAGAAGAAATTACCGAAAGCTATAAAGCTAATTTAGAGGCTTCAACTATTGACTGGAAAGGCTTTAAACCAACTGGAGAACATTTTGGGACCATTGATTTGGAGCGTGGTTCATTTGAAGTAGCCGATGGAAAAATTGTTGGCGGCTCTTTTGTTATCGACATGCATTCCATTACTGTGAAGGATTTGCCAGCAGATGACAACAAAAACGCGAAGCTTGCCGGACACTTAAAAAGTCCAGACTTTTTTGATGTAGACACCCACCCGAACGCTGCTTTTACTATTACCGGATTAGAAGAAGTTGATGGCAAGACGATGCTTTCTGGAAATTTATCATTAAAAGATACTAAAAACAACGTAACATTCCCTGTTTCAATTTCACATGAAGGTGAACAATTGGTACTTGAAAGTGAAACTTTTACGATTGATCGCTCTAAATGGAATGTAAAATATGGCTCTAAATCGTTTTTTGATAATCTTGGCGATAAATTTATAAATGATGATATTGAGTTGAAAATTATGGTTAAAGCTGCGAAGTCTTAATCGATGAACTTCAAAAATCTAAAACTCACCTTGATTATTTAGGGTGAGTTTTTTATTTCTTATTGTTACGATGAATTCCATTTGCAATTGAAAAAGTTCACTTAACCCAAAAATTATTTCAACATTAAAAAACAATGCTACCTTTGTCTTGACAACAACTAAAAAGACGATAAAAAAAATAAGTTTAGTGATTTTCGTGTCACTACTTAACGTTAACCTCTTTGGACAAAAACTAAAGAATGATTCTCTTCCTGCTACGAAAATCAACAAGTTTAATTATAAAGCTCTAATCATTCCATCTGCATTAATTACCTATGGATTAATTGGAATAGAAAGTGACGGCTTAAAATTATTGAACGCTGAAATCAAAGAAGAAATTAATGAGCACATTGATGAAAAATTCACCATAGATGATATTTCTCAATACACTCCATTTTTGTCTGTTTATGCCCTAAATGCATTCGGTGTTAAAGGCAAACACAATTTTAAAGACCGAACCATTATTTTAGGAACAGCCTATTTAATTATGGCAACCTCAGTTCATTTTGCAAAGAGCTCAGGTAACGTGCTTAGGCCAGATGCATCTACCAATAATTCATTCCCCTCTGGCCACACGGCTACAGCATTTATGGGCGCTGAATTTTTACTACAGGAATATAAAGACACCTCAGTTTGGTACGGCATTTCTGGGTATTTGGTTGCCTCAGGAACTGGCTTTTTTAGAATGTATAATAACAGGCATTGGCTTACCGATATTGCAGCAGGTGCGGGCATTGGAATATTGAGCACCAAAATTGCTTATTGGACATATCCGTTTTTGAAGCGAACTATTTTTAAAGACAGAAAAAACACAAACGGAATAGTTATGCCGTTTTATGATGGAAAAGACTATGGTCTGGGTATATCTATGAGCTTTTAAAAAATATTTTCTTTAGTCAATTTCTACTCAGTTTTGTCTCTGAAAATTATACTTCAAAAGCATTTAACTCTAATGCCTATAGACCTTCGTAAATCTTAAATTTAACAAATCCCTTAAAGCTGGTTCCAAATAATTAAACTTAAAGTCAAAACCTTTGTCCTGTATTTTTTTGGAGCTTACTCGTTGACTTTCAAACAACAAAATATGCATCTCTCCCAAAATAAGCTTCATAAATAACTTAGGGATGTTGGGCAAAACCAATGGTTTTTTTAAAACTCCCGCAACTGTTTTGGTCAACTCTGTATTGCTCACTGGGTTTGGTGCCACACCATTATAAACACCGGTTAATTGATGCTGTAAAACATACAAAAAGATATTGGCCAAATCAGTTATGTGTATCCATGATTGCCACTGTTTGCCACTACCAAAAGCCGCCCCAAGACCATATTTAATTGGTTTTACCAACTCCACCAAAGCACCTCCTTTATTTGAAAGCACCAAACCAATTCTAATTTTGGCAACACTAACGCCAACTTCGGCAAACCCGTCAACAACGGCTTCCCATACCTTAACAACCTGTCCCAAAAAAGAATCACTAATTTGGTTGAACGATTGGTCGTAATAATTGGTCAAGGAATCAGGATAAATACCAATGGCACTAGCTGAAACAACCTGTTTTATCTGGTGATTTTCCCCTTTTAAATTGTCAATTAAAAGTTGTGTGGATTCTGTTCTACTGTTTAAAATTTCCTTTTTATATGATGGCGTCCATCGTTTTGAAACGGAAGCTCCCGCCAAATGAATTATGGCATCTACGCCTTTAAAACAGGCCGTGTCAATTTCCTTTTTACCAGGATTCCAGTAAAACCCTTGGTAGTTTTCGGTGTTTTCAATTTTGGATTTGCTTGTGGTGAGATAGTTTACCTTAATCTCATTTTCGTGGCAAAGCTTTACAATTTCCTTTCCAATCAATCCCGTAGCCCCTGTAATTAAAACGCGCATGCTCTTTTTTTATAAAGTTACAAAACACAAAGGCTCGCTTTTAAGATTTATGCTAGGTTTAACAATTCTGTCTCACGTAACATTTAACTCATTACTTTCGTTGAATGCTTTGTTGCCCTCAGCATTTCCCTTTTTCCAGGAGGGCCAGGTAGTTTTTCAACTAAAAAGCCAACGCTTTGCATGGCACGTCGCACACTGCCTTTAGCCGAATAGGTTACCAAAATGCCATTTGGTTTTAATGCCTTAAACATTATTTGAAAAATATCCTCCGTCCATAATTCGGGTTGAACACGAGCGCCAAAAGCATCAAAATAGATTAAATTAAAAGCTTGCTCGTCTTTTATTTTAGAAAAAAGCTGCTTCCGCTTTGTCAACTTAAAATTATCAGTAATGGCATAGCTTTCTTCCCAACTTACATTATGAAGTTTTTTAAAAATTGAATTCCTGTTAGCCTCATCCAATGCCATAGCATAATTCAATTGTTTAATTTCTTCTAGAGAGACCGGGTACGCTTCAACGCCAACATAATTGACTTTTTGATTTATTTTTTCAGCTTCCAAAAGGGTGATAAAAGCATTTAAACCTGTGCCAAAACCTATTTCTAGAATTGATATTTTTGAGCCATCTGTGTTTCGAATGTCTTCAACATGACACGAATGATGCAAACCATGCTTTATGAACACATGGTAAGCCTCTTGAATGGCACCATGTTTTGAATGGTATTGCTCGTTCCATTCTGGTATGTGAATTGTGGCCGAACCATCGGCGGTAATTATGATTTCTCTTTTCAATTCAATTTATCCTGTTAATATTTGAATTTTAAACGATTTAATGTAAATATACCGCTTTTTTAAAAACGTTTTTCTTTAAATTTGTTGCTTAAAATATCCGGACTATGAATACGATAATCAATGATATAGAAGTTATAAAAACAAAAGCTTCTAAAATCAAGGAGGTAGATTTTGACAATTTAAAATTTGGAAGCGTTTTTTCCGATCACATGCTGGTATGTGATTATAAAGATGGCAAATGGCAGGCACCAAAAGTTGAGCCTTATCAACCCATTACGCTAGACCCATCGGCCAAGATTTTCCACTACGGACAATCTGTTTTTGAAGGAATGAAAGCTTATAAGGATGCTGATGAAAACGTCTGGTTATTTCGTCCGTTGGAAAACTTTAAACGTTTGAATATTTCATCAAAACGATTGGCTATTCCGGAATTGCCCGAAAGCTATTTTATGGATGGGCTGAAAACCCTTTTGGAAGTTGATAAAGATTGGATTCCTAAAAAAGAAGGCAGCTCTTTATATATTCGTCCGTTTGTTTTTGCCTCTGGAAAAGGATTTCATGCCTCACCAGCTGATGAATATAAATTCATTATTTGTACGGCGCCGTCTGGAGCTTATTTTGCGGGTGAAGTTCGCGTTTTAATTGAAGAAAAATATTCCCGTTCTGCCAATGGTGGCGTAGGTTTCGCTAAAGCTGGAGGTAATTACGCTGGGCAGTTTTACCCAACGCAATTGGCAGTTGAAAAAGGTTACCAACAAGTTATTTGGACGGATGACACCAATCATGAATTTATTGAAGAAGCAGGTGCCATGAACATTTTTGTTCGTATTAACGACACGTTAATTACAGCGCCAACCAGTGATAGAATCCTTGATGGTATTACTAGAAAAAGTATTATTGAACTGGCCACAACAGAGAACATTCCTGTTGAGGTTAGAAAGATTTCTGTTAGTGAGGTTGTTGAAGCTGCTGAAAATGGTACACTTAAAGAAATGTTTGGAGCAGGCACTGCTGCAGTTATTTCACCAATTTCTGGTTTTGGCTACAAAGACAAAGATTACGAGTTACCAAAACTTAACGACACCTATGCTAGTTATTTAAAAAAGCGCATAACAGACATACAAACTAATAAAGTTCAAGATCCATTTGGTTGGCGAATGGAAGTGAAATAGAAATCCCATCCTAACCTTCCCAAAGGGAAGGAAAATGAACATACAGAAAAAGCAACCTAGCTTAGGTTGCTTTTTAATTTTTTAAGCTTTAAAATATCACACAGGGTAGAGCTGGAATGCAGGCCAGTTATTAGTACCAAATAAGATGCTATGCTGAAGGAAGTTCCGACTAACGTCATTACGAGGAAAGAATGACCAAAGCAATCTCATGATTAAAGCTAAAATTAAACAGATTGCCACGTCATTCGTACCTCATTCCTAGCAATGACAACTTCTTATTTTTCCAAAACAGATTGGATATTGGGTTTAAAATAGTTTGGGCCCTTCAGCACTTTGCCATCTTCGCGGTAAATGGGCTGGCCATTCTCACCTAATTTGCTCATGTTGCTCCGTTGAATTTCTTCAAACACTTCTTCAATTTTGTGCTGCAAACCATGTTCAATGATTGTACCACACAATATGTAAAGCATATCGCCAAGCGCATCGGCCACTTCAACCAAATCGTTGTTATTGGCCGCTTCAAGATACTCTTCATTTTCCTCGCGCATAAGTTTATAACGCAATAAATTTTTGGCCAAACCAAGATCAGCTTGTGGTGTTTCCTTATGCCCTAATTTAAATGCTTTATGAAATGCCTTAACGGCCTCTATTTTATTTTGCATAAATAATCTATATTTGTTTGCGCATAAAATTAACCATATGTTCAGTAAAGGTCAAATCATTTTTGGGGTTTTATTTTTTATAGTGTTCGCTATTATTATTGCTTATACGTACCGCAAAGATTTAAAACTTCACAAACGATTTTATGCCGGAAGCATATGGATACTTATAGCCTTTATAGCCTTTATTTTGTTTATTTCGGCTATTAAATATTTCTTTAAGTAAGCTAATTGCTTTCCAAAAGATTAAAACTTATCGGTAATTATTTTCTAATTTCATGGTTTAGGTATTTTGTCGATACCCATTAACAGTTAGGCGAAAGACAGAATAAAAACTCAGGTAAATATTTTTTTACAAACTTCTTTGTTGTATGTTTAAAAAAACTATTAACAAACAATTCAAAACCAATTTTATGAAGATTTTAAAAATCACTTTATCTCTTGCCTTAATCTCTTTTTTAACCTTTTCGTGCAGCAAAAGTGACAACGACAATGGAGGCCCGGAACCAGATGACCAATTGGCCCAGGAGCAAAATGCCACCGAAGATAGGAATATACCAATCGCCGAACTTAGTGCGGGTGTTTCAATTTCTGGAGCCACTGTAAAGGCAGGGTTGCCACCAGCACCAAACGGAAATGTAAATTTACAAATTAGCACTAAAAACCAAGAGGCTTTCCAAGACGCTGGTTTTACAGCAAATTTTTCATCTACAGATGTTATAGCTGGTGCTTATGTTGTATTTAAAGATGTTGATGGCGTAAAAGCCGATAGTTATTTTGACGTACCAGTTTCTGAACTATACGCTGCGAAACCATCAAAACAAAGCTCAAAAAAAGGATCCCAAGCAATTAGCTCAAATAAATCTGCCAAGGCTTTAACTGGTGATGAATACGAACTGGATGTTGACCTTAGCAATATAGAACCCGGCAACTTCTGCTACGAAATTTGTCTTTATGATGCCAATAGCAACATAAGTGTCATCCAAACCATTTGTGTAACTATTGAGGCATGGGGCGGAAATGCATCAATTGTTGGTGAATGGGTTTTTGATAGAGCCGTGCCAGCAGATTTTGATGACTACCAAGAAACTATCCAGTGCACAAATGGGCAAAGTATTACGGTGGATTATGATAATAACATTAGTGAAGACTGGGTATTTGTTTTAAGTGCTGATGGCAGCTATTATGAAATATACAATGAAGAATATCAATACTTAGATTATACTGCCACGGTAGAAACATGTTCTGCAGTTTACGGAGATACCGAAATAAGCAATGATAAGTATAGCGGAAAATGGGCATATAATGAAGATGATGAAACCTTAACTGTTATTGATTTTAAATATGAAGACCTTTTAGACCCAACAATCGTTGAAGTATATGAAGATGGTGAATTGTATTTTGAAGGTGTTAGTGCTGAGGTCGTTTCAAATGAATTGGTTTTATCTGAGACTTATTCAGAAAACGGTCAACAGTTTTCAATAACAATTTATTTCAAAAGGAAATAAATACTATTCAACTAAGCACAAAAAACCTCCCTTGCAGGAGGTTTTTTGTGTTTTTATTCATCGACTTTATCTATAGAGGCTTAAAATTTCCTTCCCTAAAAGTCCAAGTCTGATAAAAAAAGAAAGCCATTGTTTAATAATTTAAAATTAGTATTTTGCTCTCGAAAAAATTGCTTTTAGATACTAAAAAAATAAATTCTATTTTTTTACGCAACCTTTTAAAAAAGTTTGCATCTATTTAGTACTAAACCAAACTAAAGATGAAAATACTATTAATTCTCAGCGTTCTTATTGTTATTAATATTATACTTTTAGTTTTTAGTGTAAACAAAAAAACAGAACCTTAATCAAGATTCTGTCTTCTTAAATTTCATTTATTTAAATTATCAATTCACATCGGGCAAAAAGTTATATTGCTCACTGTAATTCAGCATCTGTCCTGCAAACGTTTTTGGCTGTGTTACTTTAATTGAAACAATCTCGCCAGAATCGTCTTTCTCAGCCACTAAAACAGGGTTAACATAACCTGTATAAGGTGCCGATTTATATTGCTTGTTGCGCTCCAGAACCTCAGCATGAATAGTCTGATCTACTTTAACACCATAACCTTCAACCAAAGCTTCAACAGCCGCATAATCGCCTTCAGATTTTATACGTTGGGCTTCGCGTAAAAGCTGTCCAAATAAATCTCTTAACTTGGCGTAGTCATTAATATTATAATAGGTTTTACCATCTTTGGTCACTTTTTCGATTACATTGTCCTTTTGTCCTTTTTCAAATACCCAAGCCGAAATCCATTGTCTGTTGCGCATATGTGCTTCTTCAACATCATCACCTAAATTGAGACGAACCAATTGAACCAATAGCCCGTTACGGATATAAGCATCATACGAAGCTCGCCCAACGGCCTCCCAATCATCAACCAAACCTAATTCTTGTAACTTAGGATGGTACATATAATAAAGCGCCACCAAATCCGCACGGCCTTCTTCTAAAGTTGAAGCATAGTTTTTAAGTGTTTCTTTGGTTTCTGGTACACCAGGATTTAATTGACCCGAAGCATGCCCAATGACCTCGTGCAAGGCTGTTTCCAATTTATCAGCCAACTCACCGTACTGTTTATGGTTTTTCAATTCTTCCTCATCGTGAACAAATTCTTTTGTGCGTCCAGCACTACTGGCTTTGTTTGAAGCATTAATAATGTTTCCAAGCGACACAGATTTGCTACCCACAGCAGCACGAATCCAACTGGAATTTGGCAAGTTCACCCCAATAGGTGTACTTGGTGAGGCATCTCCAACTTCACCTGCTACATTTACCACTTTATAGGTAACTCCAACTACATTAGCTTTTTTATGTGCCTCCATTAGGGTAGAATTATCTTCAAACCATTGAGCGTTATCTGATAGCACCTTCATTTTTTGCGACATATCAAAATCGTTGATTTGCACAATCATTTCATAAGACCCTGTATAACCAAGAGGGTCATTGTACACCTCAACAAATCCATTTATATAATCCACATTTCCTTCAGTGGCATTTGTCCAAGCCACGTTGTAATCATCCCAAGTTTGCAAATCGCCAGTTTTGTAATAATCAATCAATAAACCTAATGCATTGGCTTGCGCTTCATTTTCAGCAACACCTTTCGCCAGTTCCAACCACTTTATAATCTCATCAATAGCCTCTCCGTAAAGGCCACCAGATTTATAAACACGCTCTTTAACTTCGCCATTTTCCTTAACCAATTGAGAGTTTATTCCGAAGGCCAGTGGTTTTTCTGGGTTAGGCGATATTTTGGTTTTATAATAATTTGCCACATCTTCATTGGTAACATCAGGACCATAAAAATTCACGGCAGAAAGTGATGCGTTGTCAATCCCTTTACCTTGATTTACCTTTTTGGCATCAACCTCATTGAAAAGGATTTCAAAAATATCTGAATCCAAATCCGTATTGGTTTCGGTGAGCAACATTTTTAAATAATCGGCAGAAAACTCAGGTTTTAACTTATCATTGGAGTAATGATGATGAATACCATTGCTAAACCATACACGTTTCAAATAGATTTCAAAAGCCTTCCAATCTTCTGAAGATTTATCGCCAGAATAATTAACATACACATGCTCAAGCTCCTTTCTTATTTTGAGATTGTGCTTGTAGTTTTGGTCCCACATAATGTCCCTTCCGGCCAGACCTGCTTGAATTAAATAATACACCAATTTTTGCTCTTTTAAAGTCAGCATGTCCCACCCCGGAACTTCGTACCTTAGCACTTTAACATCAGCAAACTGTTCTACAAAAAAATCAAATTCTGCTGTTTCATTGTCGGCCATGACGTCCTCACTTTTTTTGGAATTTTCATTGCCACATGAAAACAAAATAGTGAAAACCAGTACTAAATTTAAGATTGATTTAAGGTTCATTTTTTGAAATTTTTTATTTTAATATTGTTAAAAAAGTCAACTGAATTTCCATTTTAATTATTGATAAATTTAAAAATCATCCTTTTGACTAAAAAATATTTATTTTTAAGACAACAAATGTAATAATTTATTAAACAAAAATTAAAATTGTCTATCTTTGATTTGTCTAATTTTTCAAAACTTTAACAATGAAGACACTCAAATACATTCTTTTCCTATTACTCATTGTTATTATCGGTTTTTCCATTTATGTGGCCGTTCAACCAAACGAATTTAATTTTTCAAGAAGCAAGGTCATTCAAGCGCCAGCTTCGGTAGTGTTCAGCAAAGTAAATGACTTTAAAAATTGGCCTAGTTTTTCACCTTGGATGGAGCAAGAGCCAAATGCTACTTTAACCTATGGCGAGAAAACCGCAGGGGTTGACGGCACTTATGCTTGGAGCGGGGAAGTTTTGGGCGAAGGCAGTATGAAAACTTTAGATGTGAAAGAAAATGAATTGATTGCCCAGCACATTAACTTTATAAAACCTTTTGAATCGGAATCGGATATCAATTGGATGTTCGAACCAACAGATGAAGGCACAAGGGTAACCTGGCAAATGAAGGGCAAGCAAGATTTTATGACCAAAATGTTCACCACATTTGCAGGATCTATTGAAGAGATGACAGGCCCTGATTTTGAACGCGGCTTGTTTAAATTAGACAGTATAGTAACCTCAGATATGCAAAAATATAGTGTAACCATTGATAGCATTACCGAGCACGGTGGTGGGTTTTACATATACAATACCGCATCATGTAAGATAACCGACATTGAAAGCAAAATGAATGAAATGATGCCTAAAGTAATCAACTACGCCATGAGCAACAATATTAAAATGGCGGGCGCACCTTTTACCTATTACCATAAATGGGACCTTGAAAACAACGCCGCCATGTTTTCGTCCTGTGTTCCCACTACAGCAAAAGTTATTTCTTCAGTAAGCGATATTTTAACTGGCCAACTACCACCTTTTAAAGCTCTTAAAACCACATTAAAGGGAGAATACTCCAATTTAGAAGAAGCTTGGGAAACCGCCATGAAACATGTAATAGATAACAGTTTGGAGTTTGCTGATGACGGCCCCATGCTAGAAGTTTATGTTAACGACCCCAATACCAATCCAAACCCAGCAGATTGGATTACCGAAATTTACATCGCCATAAAATAAAATGAAGCAAGTTTTATTAGTTTTTATTGGCGGTGGATTTGGCAGTGCATTGCGTTTTTTAATTGGAAAATATTTAAACAAACCCGAAACCTTCATGCCTTACGGCACATTTACAGCCAATGTATTAGGTTGTTTGCTTATAGGTATCGTTTTAGGCCTGGCCGCAAAAAACACGTCACTCTCTCAAAACCATATTTTGTTATTGGCGTCAGGTTTTTGTGGTGGGTTTACCACCTTTTCAACTTTTGCTTATGAAAACCACGTGCTCTTAAAATCAGGTGATTTTATGGGCTTTGTGGTTTATACCATTGCCAGCTTTATTGCTGGGTTTTTAGCGGTATTTTTTGGTATGTTTTTGGTGAAATAACCCCTTGGATTTAAAATATTAATACCCAAAATCTGCAAATTAGCGTTGATTAATTAAATGAAAATATTAAAACGCCTTTTAAAAATTGTAAGTATTCTTTTAGGACTGTTAGTATTAACAGCCCTAATTGCACTTTGGATTGATTCGGCAAAAACCAGCTACCTAAACATCAAAGAAAACGAATTGGCAAACAACGATTCTTTTCTCATAAAAGATGTCAATGTCATACCAATGAACCGAGATACTGTTTTGGTTAACAAAATGGTATACATAAAAGAGGGCGTAATTCAGAAGATTGCCGACACTATTGAAATCAATAATATTGAAATCATTGACGCAAAAAATAAATTTTTAACACCCGGCCTTATTGATATGCATGTTCATGTTTGGGACAGATATGAACTAGGCCTATATCTATCAAATGGAGTTACAACGGTTAGAAATTTATGGGGTATGCCCATGCATTTAAGAATTAAAGAGGATGTTAATAATGACAAAATTTTTTCGCCCACGTTTATTACAACAGGGCCAAAGCTAACTGGTTTGGAATTTATTGGCGACGATAATTTAAATCTTACTAGCCCCGATGAAGGTAGAGAAAAAGTGATTTCATACAAGGAAAGAGGTTACGACTTAATTAAGACTTATTACGGACTGGATAGAGAAATATTTGATGCCATCATTGAACAAGCAGAAATTTCGGAAATTGATATTGTTGCCCATCCCTCTCAAAAAGTGTCTTTTTCATATCATTTAAACCCCAAAATCAAATCCATCGAACATGCTGAAGAAATTGTTCAGCAACCTTTGCAGTTCGATTTAGACACCATAAAACTAGAACCTATTATTGATTCCATATCACGCTCCAACCATACAAGTTATTGCCCAACAATAACGGTATTCAATAATATCTACCAAATGATGATTAATGATTCTATTTTAGATTCTGAAACTTTAGGGTACATGAATCCGCTAATCAAAAAAACAGACAGTAAAAAACAATTTGAGCGCTGGTTTAAAACAAAACAGAATGACGCTTCCTCGACAAATCGAATTAAAAAACAACATGATTTTCATATTACCATCGTTAAAAAACTTCACGAAGTAGGTGTAAATATAATTTGTGGTACAGATGCTGGAATTGGGATTACCCTTCCAGGTTTTTCAATTCACCAAGAACTGGCATTCTACAAAGAAGCTGGTCTTTCTAATTACGAGGCATTGAAAACAGCTACGGCAAACCCTTCCAAAACACACAATTTCATGAACTCTCTTGGAACTATTGAAGAGGGCAAAATGGCTAACTTATTAATTGTTAACAAGAACCCCCTTTTGGAATTATCATCACTTAAAAAACCTTCATTTGTTTTTATCAAAGGAAGAAAATTAGACAGGAAGACACTGGACTATTTTGGCGAAAAAGCTAAAAACAGAAACAATTTAATTGCTACAGCACTTCGATATTTGGAAAATTTAATAGTTGAAAAATAAGCTATTTTAATCGAGAATATCTCCAAGTAATTATACCTAAAACGTTAACCGAATTCTTTCCTAATGCTTCCCAAAAGACTTTACCCCAGCCTCAATTCTGGTTTTTAAATAATTTCTTCGGGGCACAATAGGACAAGAATACCTGTCGTTATAAGCACAATAAGGATTGTATGCCGAATTGAAATCAATTACCAAGGTATCGTTTTCAGGTATTAGGGCATCAATATAACGTCCACCTCCATAGCTTTCTAAACCATTAGTTTCATCCAAAAAAGGCAAAAACAGGTGGTTTTCATAACCTTCCTGCATCATCAGATCTTGGTTTTGGTAAATATCCAAAGTAAAAGTTTCTCCTCTTAAATTAAATGACAACTCAGCGTATTTCATATAAACAGGCAACCTGTCGGTTGTGGTTTTCATCTTAAAGGCTTTTTCATTTGGGGTTCTTGTAAACTTTGCCTTCACCACATAAGTAGAATCGAACTCGAAAAAATCTAAACCTTCAAAATGCTTTCTATCCTCATCTTTTAAAGGTGACCTTGAAGCATCCTTAAATTGTGCATTAATTTCCTTTTGAAACTCGGTTTCACCCTGCACAGGTCTCCTTTTCCGCGCACAATTCGTTAAATATAATACACATACAAAAAGGACTATAATTTTTTTCATCTGATTAAAATTTCATTTCAAAAATACAATTTCAAAATATTTTATATAAGTTTGTAGCTCAATAATAAAATAGAAATGCGTTGTAACGTCACAATTTGTAGAAAGCAATTGACATCTTCTTATACCGGAAGACGTTGGGCTTGTTATATATTGTGGTGATATAAATATAAAATATTACAATATTTAAAAGTCCGACTTCACCGTCGGACTTTTTGTTTTTTGCAAAATCAATAATTTAATTAAGTCCCTGTTTAAAAGGGATAAAAGAGGAATGAAAACTTTATTCAACAATTATTTAAACACTTTTAAAGGCTTATCTGTAGAGGTATGGTGGCTGGCGTTGATATCACTTATTAACAGGGCGGGCACAATGGTTATTCCATTTTTGTCAATTTACTTAACCGAGAGCCTCCATTTTTCATTAAGTGAAGTGGGGTGGATAATGAGCGCCTTTGGGTTGGGTTCTGTGGTTGGCTCATGGCTTGGTGGAAAGTTGACTGATAAAATTGGTTACTATAAAGTTATGACCCTAAGTCTTCTGACTACAGGGTTTTTGTTTATCGCTCTACAGTTTTTAAAAACGTTTGAGACACTTTGCATCGGTATCCTTATTGTCATGCTGGTAGCCGATATGTTTCGTCCAGCCATGTTTGTCGCTTTGAGCGCACACAGCAAACCTGAAAACAAAACACGGTCTGTTACATTGGTACGACTTGCCATAAATTTGGGGTTTTCAGCAGGGCCAGCCATTGGTGGGCTAATCATTACAACATTAAGTTATGGTAGTCTGTTTTGGGTTGATGGCATAACATGTATCATTGCTACTTTGGTATTGATTACAGTTTTAAATCCGAAAAAAGTCAAAGTATTAGATGACGTTACCGTTAAAAACCCAAAATCGGCGTATCAAGACAGAGCATTTTTGATTTTTCTTGTAGCCATGATGCTTTTCGGCATTGTGTTTTTACAGTATTTTTCAACCATGCCATTGTATTATAGGGAAGGACATTTTTTAACGGAGTTGGAGATAGGTCTTTTGCTAGGAATAAATGGTTTTTTAATCTTTGTTTTTGAAATGCCTTTAATAAAATGGCTGGAAAATACTAGTTTTTCCAAAATAGGTTTAATGCTTTTTGGTGGTATTTTAACTGGTGCAAGCTTTATTATTCTAAACTTCACCTCTTGGTCTGGAATATTGATTTTGGGTATGTTACTCATGACCTTTGGTGAAATGATTGCATTCCCATTCTCCAACGCTTTTGCTTTAGAAAGAGCAAAAAAAGGCAATCAGGGCGAGTACATGGCTCTCTATTCCATAGCATTCTCATTTGCCCATATTTTTGGGCACAATGCCGGCATGCGCTTGGTTGACCAACTAGGGTTTGATAACACTTGGTATATCATTACCCTACTGGCTGCGATTTGTGTATTTTTGTTATTTGGTTTGAGGCAGTATTTAAATGTAAAAAAGGCAAATAGAGAAAAAGCGAAGCTGCCCATTTGATTTGAAAAATATCTAGTGCAATTAAAATAGATGAAAGAAAAAGCAAAAAAAGAGGTCATAATTATTGGCGGAGGCCCCATTGGTATTGCCTGTGCTTTAGAATACAAAAAAAGAAATTGGGACTATTTAATAATTGAAAAGGGAGCGCTTACCAACTCCCTTTTCAACTACCCCAAAAACATGACTTTTTTTTCAACCTCAGAAAAGTTGGAAATCGATGAGATTCCGTTTATTAGCAACAATCCCAAACCCAACAGGGATGAAGCTCTGGAATATTACAGACGTGTTACCACCTCCAACCAGTTGAACATAAACCTATATGAAACTGTGGTTTCCATTGAAAAACTGGCGAAACATTTTAAAATTTCTACCAACAAATCAAGTTACACGTCAAATTATGTCATCATCTGTACTGGCTTTTACGACATCCCAAAATTATTGAACGTACCTGGTGAAAGCTTGCCAAAAGTTACCCACTATTACAAAGAAGCCCATAACTACAGCATGCAAGATATTGTTGTTGTTGGCGCGAGTAATTCCGCCGTTGATGCCGCTTTGGAAATTTGGCGCAAAGGCGGGCGGGTCACTATGGTTGTTCGTGGCAAAACCATTGGCGAACGCGTTAAATATTGGGTTCGGCCAGATATTATTAATCGTATTGAGGAGGGCAGCATAAAAGCCTACTACAATTCGGAAATAACAGAAATAAAAGAAGAAGAGGTCGTCATTAAAACTCCAAATGGGACGATAAATATTCCTAATGATTATGTTGTGGCACTCACGGGTTATCTGCCTAATTTCGAATTATTGATTGATAGCGGAATTAAGTTATCGGATGACGAAAAACATATTCCCCAATACAACAAAGAAACCATGGAAACCAATGTTGAAGGACTTTATTTAGCCGGGGTAATTTGTGGCGGTAAAGAAACCCATAAGTGGTTTATTGAAAATTCAAGAATTCATGCAAAACTAATTGCCGAAAATTTAGAGACTAAAATAAAAGAATGAATTTAAACCAAATAACCATACCGTCATTAAATGTTGAACGCGCGACTGAATTTTATAAAGTTTTGGGGTTAAAACTTATCGTTGATGCCACTCCCAAATATGTTAGGTTTGAATGTCCTGATGGCGATACCACCTTTTCAATACATAAAGTTGATGAATTACCAAAAGGCGACGGTATTACCATTTATTTTGAAGATGAACAATTAGACGATTTGGTTGCTAACCTTAAAAAAAAAGGTGTAGTTTTTAATCAATTACCTGAAGACAAACCTTGGCTTTGGCGGGAAGCCCATTTGCAAGACCCCGATGGCAACAAAATCATTCTTTACCATGCAGGTAAAAACAGAAAGAATCCACCATGGCGGATTAATCTGCAAGAGTAATTACTTAATGGGAATTACCTCTTTTTGTTTCACCACTCGCGATAAAACAATTTGGGTTTTCGATTCTCCGTATGTTATGAGCTGATCAATGAATGACTCCAAATGTTTATTATTTTTTAAGACCACTTCCATCACAATATTTTCATCACCCGTAATCCGGTAACAATTAATGACCTCCTCATAGGTTTTTACTTTTTCTAAAAAGGGTTTTAATTTCCCCATAAAAGCCCTTAAGGTGATAATGGCCTTTAATTGATATCCTATTTCAAAAGGCGAAACAATGGTCTTATAGCCTTCAATAATTCCCAAGTCTTCCATCTTTTTAATGCGCTCTGAAACTGCGGGAGAACTTATGCCCACTTGGCGCCCAATTTCAGCATTAGAAAGCCTAGCATTTTGCTGTAAACATCTTAAAATCTTACTGTTAATCGAATCAATGCTCATTCAAAAGAAAATTAAACCTAAATAATTAAAATCTAAAGCAAATATACACTTTTACTTTAAAAACTAAAGATGAATCTCATTTCTTGTGACTAATTTTGATGAAATTGCTTGAAAGTTTAGAATATGTTACACAATACCCCATCAAACCTATCGGAATTACCGGTTTATCAAAAAGCCTTAGAGATTTTTGCTCTGTCGCAAAATATATCGACCTACTTAAATCACGACTTATCTAGCTTACAACCAGACGGTTCAGAGGATAATAATATTTATTTCTCTGGTGATATCGTACAACAATCTGTTTCGTTGGCTCCTGAAATTTTAAATGTGGAGTTACAACGCCATTCAGACAAAAAGCACAAACATTTGGCATCATTAAGACGCCTTACCAACAAACTTTACAAAAATTCTTATAGATTGGAGCGCTCCAACAGTAATGGAAAAGATTTCTTGCCAATTTTGAGAAGCGAACTTAAGAAGTTTAAAAAACTTCAGCGTTCGTGGATGCTAAGTTTATAGGCAATGGACTAATCTAGATTTTCTTGAATTTCTGGCCACATCCTTCTATACATTGATACCATAATATCAGGTTCGGTCCGTCAATTTTATAGTATACCTTGATACCCTCAAAGCTATAATCGGGCGGTGTTATTTCACTATCATTCCATTTACTTTCTTCAGTTTCCATATAGCTTCCAGTGGTTTTGTCACCAACTTCGGTAGATATATAACACATGTCACCATTAACCGTTACTGAACCGTCGGTAAAAAATTCAAAAATCCTGTTGCTTACTATGGACTGAAAAGTGCCGCTACCATCACCGGGATCTATCAATTGCTCAATAATTTTCCATCTTCCCAAAAGCATTTCATCATCTTTTGGCTTTTCACTGTTAGTTGTACAACTGAAAGTCAATAAAGAGAATACAAAAGGTATAAAATATTTCATGGTAGTATTGAGACTTTCATTACAGATGTTAAAATCCCTTTATGGTTGCGTTATATTAAAAACAAAAAACCTCGAAATTTAAAATCTCGAGGTTTTTATATCATTATGATTTATTTTAAAACTTATCTTGTGAATATTCCATTTTTCACATCTACTATAGTAGCTTCCAACTGATAGTACTTTTCAGATTTAACGATATTTATCAACCAATCTAAATGGTTTTTTGACCGCCTTTTAAACTTGTATTTCAGTGTTGTTTCCATAGGTAAAAATTTTTAATTCTTGGGTTAATCAATAATTTTCAATAACATATATGTGACCAAATTACGTCTGGGGCCATCAATCAGGAAATAACTGAAAACAAATTAGTTTAACGGCTTACATACAGCCCCAACAGGATAAATTTTGTAAAAAAAAGCGATGAAATAAAGGGATAAACAATAAAGATTTGTTTGTTTTTGTAAGAATAATAATTAATAAAAACTTCAAACTCTAAAGTATTAGGGAACTTTAGACATTTTTGGAATTCACTTTAAGACAGAAATATCGCTTACATGTTTCTGCGATATTGTCCTCCTACTTCAAAAAGCGCCTGGGATATCTGCCCCAAAGAACACACTTTACAAACTTCCATTAAAGCCTCAAATATATTTTCATTTTTAATGGCTGTTTCCTGTAGGTCTTTTAGCGCTGAATCTGTATCGTTATTTTCGTGAAAATTTTGCAGCGTTTTTATTTGAAATTGTTTTTCTTCCTCAGTAGCCCTGATAACTTCAGCTGGCAAAATGGTTGGTGAGCCTTTACTGCTTAAAAATGTGTTGACACCAATAATCGGGAATTTTCCACTGTGTTTCAATGTTTCATAATACAAGCTTTCTTCTTGTATTTTACTGCGTTGGTACATGGTTTCCATGGCGCCCAAAACACCTCCGCGCTCGGTAATTCTATCAAACTCCAAAAGCACGGCTTCCTCAACCAAATCGGTCAATTCTTCAATAATGAAAGACCCTTGAATGGGGTTTTCATTTTTTGCAAGACCCAATTCCTTGTTTATAATCAGCTGAATAGCCATGGCTCTTCGCACAGATTCCTCGGTTGGCGTAGTTATGGCCTCATCATAAGCATTAGTGTGTAGTGAATTGCAATTATCATAAATGGCATACAAGGCTTGAAGCGTTGTACGGATATCATTAAAATCGATTTCTTGAGCATGTAAACTTCTTCCAGAAGTTTGAATATGATATTTAAGCATTTGTGCCCTTGGGTTTGCACCATACTTATGTTTCATGGCTTTCGCCCAAATCTTTCGCGCCACGCGGCCTATAACAGCATATTCAGGATCAATGCCATTGGAGAAAAAGAACGAAAGGTTTGGCCCAAATTTGTTGATGTCCATTCCTCGACTCAAATAATACTCCACATAGGTGAATCCATTGGAAAGGGTCAATGCCAATTGCGTGATTGGGTTTGCCCCAGCTTCGGCAATATGGTAACCAGAAATGGAAACTGAATAGAAGTTCCTTACATTATTTTCAATAAAATACTCTTGGATATCGCCCATCAACCTCAGTGCAAATTCCGTTGAAAAAATACAGGTATTTTGCGCTTGGTCTTCCTTTAAAATATCGGCCTGAACCGTACCCCGCACTTGGGCAATGGTTTTTTTCTTTAATTCCTCGTAAACTAACTTTGGTAAAACTTGGTCTCCGGTTACCCCTAAAAGCATTAGTCCTAAACCATTGTTTCCTTCAGGCAATTGTCCATTATACTCGGGACGCTCCTTACCTTTATAAAGTTTGGCTATTTTTAATTCAACCTCTTTTTCCAGTCCATGTTCCTTGATGTAAATTTCACATTGCTGGTCTATAGCTGCATTCATAAAAAAGCCTAAAAGCATAGGTGCAGGTCCGTTAATAGTCATGCTTACCGAAGTCAATTCATCAGCCAAATTAAATCCTGAATATAATTTTTTGGCATCGTCCAAACAACATATTGAAACGCCAGCATTACCAATTTTTCCGTAAATATCAGGGCGATAATCTGGGTCATTTCCATACAGGGTAACGCTATCAAAAGCTGTAGACAAGCGTTTGGCCGGTAAACCTGCACTCACATAATGAAACCGTTTGTTAGTACGCTCGGGGCCGCCCTCTCCAGCAAACATCCTAGCGGGGTCTTCGCCCATTCTTTTGAACGGGTACAACCCGGAAGTATATGGAAATTCTCCGGGCACATTTTCTTGAAGACACCATCTTAATATATCACCCCAGGCTGTATATTTTGGCAACGCCACTTTAGGGATTTTGAGGTGTGAAAGTGACTCGGTATGCGTTTCAACTTTTATTTCTTTACCGCGAACCTTAAATGCATAAATTGGTTCTTTATACATATTCACTTGTTCATTCCAACCCAAAATTAGTTCCCAATTACGGGAATCAAGGTTTAATTTAATACGATCAAACTCTTTAAAAAGGAACCCTAAAAACTCTTTGGAACTGTCATTCTGAACTTGATTCAGAATTTCATTCTGCTCTAATCCTGACTTACTCAAATATGATTTTTCACTTTCTTTTAAAATAACAGCAACAGAGCAAATGGTTTTGAAAATACCATAAAGCTTTTGGGCAATTTCAACTTTTTCTGAAACCTTATTATCATAATTGCGATTGTTCTCAGCTATTTCAGATAAATAGCGGGTTCTTGATGGCGGAATGATGTAAATCTTCTCACTCATTTCATTTGTAATGGTGAACGTTGATTTTAAATTGACATTTGTTTTTTCATTTAATTTTGAAATAACGGCTTGATAGAGTGCATTCATTCCTGGGTCGTTAAACTGGGAAGCAATGGTTCCGAAAACAGGCAAATCGTCTTGTGAAACATCCCAAAGATTATGGTTGCGCATGTACTGTTTTTTAACGTCACGCAACGCATCCTGCGCACCACGTTTATCAAATTTGTTGATGGCTACCAAATCAGCAAAATCAAGCATATCAATCTTTTCCAATTGGGTTGCGGCACCGAACTCGGGCGTCATAACATAAAGCGAAACATTTGAATGCTCAATAATTTCGGTATCAGATTGACCAATACCAGAAGTTTCCAAAATAATCAGATCAAATTCGGCAGCCTTTAAAACCTTAATGGCCTCGCCAACATATTTAGACAATGCCAAATTAGACTGGCGCGTAGCCAAACTACGCATATAAACCCGTGGATTGTTTATGGCGTTCATTCTGATTCTGTCCCCTAAAAGAGCGCCCCCAGTCTTACGTTTTGAAGGATCCACGGAAACAATTCCTACTGTTTTTTCTGGGAAATCTTTTAAGAATCGTCTAACCAATTCATCAACCAAACTCGACTTACCAGCACCGCCTGTTCCTGTTATGCCCAAAACAGAAGCCTGCCTTAACCCCTCTAAAGAAGGGGAACACTCACTCAAACCTGAAAATGAGGCCTCAAAATCTTTACGATTGTTTTCCGCTAAAGTTATTAATCTGGCTATAGTAATTACATCTTTATCTTTTAAAGATGCTTTAATTCCCTTCCCTTTGGGAAGGGTTAAGGGTGGGCTTTGGTTATCCGATTGCTCAACCAAATCATTAATCATGCCCTGCAAACCCATTTCCCGACCATCGTCTGGAGAATAAATACGGGAGATGCCATAATCCATCAACCCCTTAATTTCTGACGGCAAAATAACACCGCCACCACCACCAAAAATTTTAATGTGCCCTGCCCCCTTTTCCTGCAAAAGATCGAACATATACTTAAAATATTCGTTATGCCCACCTTGATAGCTAGTCAAACAAATGGCATTAACATCTTCTTGTATCGCGGTATTTACAACTTCCTCCACACTTCTGTCATGCCCCAAATGGATTACCTCAACGCCCGTAGCCTGAATAATGCGCCGCATGATATTAATGGAGGCATCATGCCCATCAAAGAGCGAAGCTGCGGTAACTATCCTGATATGGTTTTTTGGTTTGTAGGGAGATTGTTGGTTCATTCGTAAAAAAAATTGATTTTCTTTAATGCAATTTAATAAATATTCAAAAAAATAAGGCGTTAACGTAAAATTATCTAAAATCTTTATGCCAATTCTATGGTAAATTATTTTTATGCTATTTTTAGCCTCTAAATACCAGGAGTTTCATGAATAAAATCACCATTTTAATACATTGTAAAGACCGACCAAACATCATTGCTTCCGTCACTAATTTTATTGCCCATAATGGTGGAAATATTGTTTACATTGACCAACATGTGGACCGCGAGCAAAACATTTTCTTTATGAGGCTAGAAAGCGAATTTGGTTCTGACTCTTTTGATACGGTTGAATTTAAATCTGCTTTCAAAAATGATATAGCAGAAAAATTTAAAATGAAATGGCGAATTTATTCATCTGAAAAAAAGCCAAAAATGGCTCTATTCATATCAAAATACGACCATTGCCTATATGATTTATTGGGTCGATATAATTCGGGCGAACTTAATTTAGAAATCCCTTTTATAATCAGTAACCATATGGACTTGAAGCCAATTGCCGATAGCTTCAAAATTCCTTTTTACCATATCCCAGTAACCAAGGATACCAAGGAAAAAGCTGAAAACGCCCAGCTAGAACTTCTGGAAAAATACAATATCGATTTTATTGTGCTTGCAAGATATATGCAGATTGTTTCTGAAAAGTTAATCAGTAGATATCCCAACAAAATCATTAACATCCATCATTCATTTTTACCTGCCTTTGTTGGTGCCAAGCCTTACCACTCTGCCTATAAACGTGGTGTTAAAATCATTGGCGCAACAAGCCATTACGTAACCGAAGAATTGGATGCAGGTCCCATTATTGAGCAAGATGTTACCCGTGTAACGCACGCACATTCTATTTCAGATTTAATTACCAAGGGTCGCGATTTAGAGAAAATAGTGCTTGCAAATGCCGTTAAACTGCATGCCAACCGGAAAGTTATGGTTTATAACAACAAGACGGTTATTTTTTCATAAAATATTACCTATTTTACATCCATAAAAACCCAAAATCATGAACCGTAAATTATTAGCTGTATTTTTCATTCTTAGCCTAACCGCCTGTGTAGAACTACAACAAGTTGTTAATCAGTTGCCCCAGGGCGAAACTATTGGAAACGACCAAATAGCATCTGGTTTACGCCAAGCTTTAGATTTTGGCATTGACAAACAGGTGACCAAACTTACTCAAACCGATGGATTTTACAAAAATGAATTGGTTAAAATCCTACTTCCCGAGGAACTTCAAAAAGTTGACAAAGGCTTAAGAGACATTGGTTTGAGCAATTTGGCAGACGAAGGACTAAAATTACTGAACAGAGCAGCAGAGGATGCCGTTAAGGAAGCTACGCCTATTTTTGTTGATGCCGTAAATGGCATAACCTTTGCAGATGCGAAAAACATTCTTTTAGGAAACGATGATGCAGCAACACAATATTTAACATCCAAAACCGAAGCGGCATTGTACGCCAAGTTTAATCCGGTGATTAAAAACTCGTTTAGCAAAGTTGGTGCGGATGAAATTTGGAACAACTTAATCAATAAATACAACAGCATTCCATTTACAAATGATGTAAATCCAGACCTGACAGACTATGTTACGGGTGAAGCATTAAAAGGTGTTTACACCATGATAGCGGTTGAGGAAAAGGAAATAAGGACAAAACTATCTTCAAGAACCACAGATTTGCTAAGGAAGGTTTTTGCTCTTCAAGATTAAACTTTCAGGCACAATCAATATGAAAAAACCGAATAGTTTCTATTCGGTTTTTTTTTCAGCCTTTCAAAAGCTACAACAATGTCATTTTCATTTGCGATGGTTTCCCTATAACAGCAACCACATCCTTGGTTTTTGTTGAAGAAAAATAAGCCATCAACCATTTTGTTTTTAAGAAAAAAAATGTATCTTTAAATACTTGCTATTCAACCACTAATGAAAAGATTGGACCAAATAAAATCTCATCAGGCCAAATTGTACGCGCAGTACAGATCATTGGTTGAACAGGCTTATAACTTTAGGCAAACAGATTCGGCCTTAAGTGACATTTCCGAATATAAGGCCATAAAGTTACTCAACAAGATTAACAGGTTAAAATATCTGTACAGAGACCAGCAGGAGCCTGTTATTTAATTTTTCACAATTACTTAACATTGTAATAACGTCTAAACCAAGAGTTTAAACGTATTTTATTTATATAAAAAAGAACGTTATGAATACACATTTTTGCAAAGTGGGTAAAATAAAGCCCAACCACAACAAGTTGACTAGTTTAAAAGAATTCGAAAGAAGAATCGCAAACTTTGTAGATGATACTACAATAGTTGATTATTCAAAAGATTTGCACGGAAGACTTAAAATTGTTTAGTGCGTGAATCAATCGTTGATTGCATCATATTCGAAAAAAACACAAAAAAATCTAAATTTTCTTTTAGAGTGATTGGTTACACCTTATTTTAACGCACCAACTCGAAAGCCATTTCTTTTTGAAGTTCTTCAGCTTTTTTAGCCGCAGCCTTTGCAAAATCCGAATCATCAGATGCGTAAATTATGCCTCTTGATGAGTTTATAAGCAACCCAATATTTTTACTCATTCCATATTTACAGACATCTTGTAAATTACCCCCTTGGGCACCAACACCCGGAACTAATAAAAAGCTATCTGGTATAATTTTCCGAATTTCAGCCAGGTATTCTGCTTTTGTTGCTCCCACAACATACATCAAATTTTCAGCATTTTGCCATGTTTTTGAGGTCTCTAAAACGTGCTTGTAAAGTTCTTTCCCCTCTAATGTTTTGGTCTGAAAATTAAAAGCGCCTTGATTGGATGTCAAGGCCAAAAGAATGGTATGCTTGTTTTTGAAAGCCAAAAATGGTTCCACGGAATCCTTGCCCATATAAGGTGCCACTGTAACAGAATCAAACCCCAAATCTTCAAAAAAAGCCTTGGCATACATACTGCTTGTATTACCAATATCACCTCTTTTAGCATCTGCTATAGTAAATATTTCGGGGTGATTTTCGTTTAAATAATTAATGGTTTTCTCCAGTGACTTCCAGCCTTTTAAACCATAAGCTTCATAAAATGCGGTATTGGGTTTATAAGCTACGCACAGATGATGTGTGGCATCAATAATGGCTTTATTGAATGCAAAAATAGGGTCTTCTTCTTTTAGAAGATGTTTTGGAATTTTGGTCAAATCGACATCCAATCCGATACAAAGAAAAGATTTCTTTTTTTTGATTTGATCTATTAATTGGCTTGTGGTCATTTATAAAGATTAAATCAAATCACCGTCAGCCTTCAACTTCTCGGTATTTTCAGCTAGTTGCAATTCGTCAATTATTTTTTGGATATCACCGTTTACAATGTTTTGTAAATCATAGAGTGTTAGACCAATTCTATGGTCAGTAACACGTCCTTGCGGATAATTGTAAGTTCTAATTTTTGCACTTCTATCACCGGTAGAAACCATGCTTTTACGCTTTGCTGAATCTGCTGCTTCCTTTTTAGCCAACTCCATTTCATACAATCTTGATCGCAATACCTTTAGCGCTTTTTCTAGATTTTTGTGCGACGATTTTTGGTCTTGGCAGCTTACAATCATTCCCGTTGGTTCATGGTGCAGCTTAATGGCCGAATAGGTTGTATTTACCGACTGCCCTCCTGGACCTGTAGAAGTGGTTCTTTCAATCCTAACTTCACTCATATCCAGTTCCACATCAAATTCTTCGGCTTCTGGAAGCACAATTACCGATGCGGCACTAGTATGCACACGGCCTTGTGTTTCTGTTTGTGGCACACGTTGTACACGATGCACACCAGCTTCAAATTTCAGGGTTCCGTAAACATCTTCACCGGAAACTTCAAAAATAATTTCTTTAAAACCACCCGATGTACCTTCGTTAAAGTCCATAACTTCAACTTTCCAACCTTTGCCTTCACAATATTTGGTGTACATTCTATATAAATCACCCGCAAAAATACTAGCCTCATCACCACCTGTTCCGGCTCGTACTTCTACAACCGCATTTTTGGAATCTTCAGGATCTTTGGGAATCAAAAGAAAACGGATTTCATCTTCAAGCTCAGGAATTTTTTCTTTGGCTTCCTCATACTGCATTTTAGCCATTTCAACCATTTCCGCATCACTTCCTTCATCAATAATTTCCTCCGCCTCAGCCAAATTATTGGTAAGCTCAATATATTGCTCACGCTTGTCCATCAACACACGCAAGTCTTTATATTCTTTATTTAGCGCAATATATCGTTGTTGATCTGAAATAATAGCAGGCTGAATGATTAAATCGCTAACCTCATCAAAACGCTGTTTTACTATTTGTAATTTCTCTAACATCTGCCTTTTTATTGGGATTCAAAAATACGATAATTTATGAATTTTCAATGCTTGAATAAAGGGTTATGAAGTATTGATTAAAAATATTCTTGATGGCTCATCGTTATTATAATTACCTATGCAGCAACTGTTTTCCATATTCGGTTTTTACAGGCCGCTTATCATTTGGTCATTTGTAATTAATATGCTCTTATGTTTTTTAAACTTGAATGCCATCACTATTCTATCTATAAAATTTCTTTTACTGATTACATTGTGGCACTTATTGGATGAAACACCTGTAAAACAAAAATTTGAATTCCTTGCAAAATCAGAAATCCCATCTTTAAAACTATTTGGCTTGATGTTTATTATAGATACTTGTTTAAGTATACCTTTTGTTCTATTGCTTTTAGAGTTTGTATAAAAAAGGGAAGCATGTAGCTTCCCTTTTTTATTTTATGTTAGTATTTCTAACCACATTTAGAAGACCCACAATCTTTACAGGTTAAACAACCTTCTTGATAAATTAAATTTTGGGATTTACAGTTATCACACTTCTGGCCTTTTGCTTGCGTGCCATCGGCCACGTAACGCTTTAATGCCCGCACTACACCATTTTTCCAAGTGTTTATTGACTCGCTATCCAACTGCAAACTGTTAATCAAATCTACAATTTTATCAATTGGCATACCATGTCGCAATGTACTGGAAATCAGCTTGGCATAATTCCAAAACTCCGGATTGAACTTATGTGAAAGCCCCTCTATCGTGGTTTTATAACCTCTTTTGTTTTTGTATTGAAAATCGTAACGTGAGGTTCCGTCTTCATTTCTGTTTTTAATGATTAATCCCGTATTCGCCCATCTTGGAATGAGGATACCATCCTCATCATCAGCCAGCCCCGTAAACACTTCGTATGGTTTTCCTTCAATTAAACCAATAAAAGCAATCCATTTTTCTTTGTTGTTTTGAAAGCGAACTACATCAGCCTCTAAAATCTGTGGACGTTTAATCGGGAATGTGGTCAATTTATCATCACCGGCTTCATCCTTTTTTTCATCGTTTGAAATAAGCACGCCCGAACGCGAGCCATCTCTATAAACCGTAACCCCTTTGCAGCCAACTTCCCAGGCTTTTAAATACAGTTCACCTACCAATTCCTCGGAAACATCATTTGGCAAATTAATGGTAACACTTATGGAATGGTCCACCCATTTTTGAATAGCCCCTTGCATGCTTACTTTGCTCAACCAATCCACATCATTGGATGTAGCCTTATAATATGGCGATTTTTTAATGAGCTTATCAATTTCTTCCTGTGTATAGTTGATTGAAGTATCTATATTATTCACCTCCATCCATTGTTTAAAACGGTGGTGGAACACCACATATTCTTCCCAAGAATCGCCAACTTCATCAACAAAATCTATACGAACATCTTTATCGTTTGGATTCACCTTTCTTCTTCGTTTATAGACAGGCATAAACACGGGTTCAATACCCGATGTGGTTTGCGTCATTAAACTAGTGGTACCTGTTGGGGCGATAGTCAATAGCGCAATATTACGTCTGCCATATTCCAACATTTCATAGTACAACTTGCTATCAGCTTCTTTTAATCTGTTGATAAACGGATTATTTTTTTCGCGCTCAGCTTCATAAATTGAAAACGAACCTCGTTCTTTGGCCAAATACACAGAAGAACGGTAGGCTTCAATGGCAATAGTTTTATGAACTTCTAACGAAAATTCATTTCCTTTCTTACTACCATACTGAATACCCAAAGCAGCCAACATATCGCCTTCTCCTGTAATACCAACACCTGTTCTACGCCCTTCTTGGGCTTTTCTTTGGATATTGAGCCATAAATTTTTCTCCGTTGATTTAACTTCATCCAACTCAGGATCTTCATCAATTTTTTTCAGGATTTTATCAATTTTTTCTAACTCCAAATCAATAATATCATCCATGAAACGCTGCGCAGCAGCCACATGTTTTTTGAACAAATCAAAGCTGAAAGAAGCCTTTTTCGTAAACGGATTCTCTACATAAGAAAATAAATTGATTGCCAGTAATCTGCAGGAGTCGTATGGACATAAAGGAATTTCACCACATGGGTTTGTAGATACCGTTTTATACCCCAAATCGGCATAGCAATCTGGAATAGATTCATTTATAATAGTATCCCAAAATAAAATCCCAGGTTCTGCGGATTTCCATGCGTTGTGCACAATTTTTTTCCATAGTGCCGTAGCTTCAATAGATTTTGAAACTTTGGTATTATCACTAAAAATGGGATATTTTTGAACATACTCACCGCCATTTTTAACGGCTTTCATAAATTCATCATCAATACGAACCGAAACATTTGCCCCAGTTACTTTACCCTGTTCCAGTTTTGCATTAATAAAATCCTCAGAATCGGGATGATTAATGGAAACCGACAGCATTAAAGCTCCGCGACGCCCATCTTGAGCTACCTCTCTGGTTGAATTTGAATAGCGCTCCATAAAAGGCACAATACCTGTTGATGTTAATGCTGAATTTTTAACCGGAGAACCTTTGGGACGTATATGAGACAAATCATGTCCAACACCACCACGACGTTTCATAAGTTGTACTTGCTCTTGGTCAATTTTCATGATGCCACCATAAGAATCCGATTCACCAGAATTACCAATAACAAAACAGTTTGAGAGCGATGCAATTTGAAAAGGATTGCCAATTCCAGCCATGGGGCTACCTTGTGGAACGATGTATTTGAAATCTTTAATCAAATCAAAAATTTCATCCTCAGTAAACGGATTTGCATATTTAGTTTCTATTCGAGCAATTTCCTTTGCGATACGCCTATGCATATCGTTTGGGGTAAGTTCATAAATATTTCCGTTGGAATCTTTAAGGGCATATTTATTTAACCATACACGAGCTGCTAAGTCGTCATTTTTAAAGTATTTCAGGGTAGCTTCAAAAGCTTGTTCTTGGGTGAAGGTCTTGAGGGAAGTTTGGGCTAGTTCTGCATTCATGAGATAGTTAGTATATTTTTAGTTAATTATGGATATAAATAAACCATAAATATACAATTTAAAACATGACAAAAGTCATAAAGTTTGCAGGGTTAATAAATTAAATATTTGATTTTCAAATATTTAAAAATTTATCAACATTAAAAAGTTAACAAATTTTTATAACAGTAGTAACCAGGGATTTGCTTCTAAAAATCTACCGCAACACCAACACCTAGCATTTGTTTCCACTGTAATTTGGCTCCAGCTTCATCAAACTCACCCTCTATTTCAGAAGGTTTTTTGGTCTTGATATCGTCATCATATCTTATATGAGAACCAAAGCTAGCTCTTACAAATTGGTTCACTTTAAAATCGAAATCCAATCTCCAATCCACATCAACATTTCCAAAATTATTTATATAATCCGAATACAGGCTTAATTGATTTTTTACATTGATATTTTCAGCTACCTCCATTTCATAACTATTGGTAAGCAAAATACCCACTTCCCTTCTTACGCGCTCGCCCGGTATAATTATATTTCCAGCCAGATCTAAAACTGCAGGCTTAACCCCAAAAGAGCCTGCATTTGCTAAATCTTTGTCCAAAACAAAAGTGGCCTTTAAAGTTAAGGGTGAAAAATACAATGACACCTTCTCTATTTCTTTACCGTATTCCATTCCACCACCAAAAAACAAATAACCCGGAGCCATAAATCGCGATATTGGCTCATCTGTATTTGGATACTTATAACCATTTGTTAATTGCGTTCTAAAATTAAGACGTGTTGAATAAAACCAATTGGACTTGGCCTCTGGTTTGTACCCTAGGTTAGAGTTTATTTCTAATAAATCATCTGTTTTTCTGATTTCCCGATCTTCCTGTTTGTTCACCCCATATTGTATGGTTGCATTATTTCTCCATGCAAAAAACTTATCGGCATAATTCGCAGATGTTTCAAAACCTAGAAGCCCAGAAATTGAATTTGCGCCACCAGAGTTCCAATTGACAAAGGCAACTTCACTTAAATCAAAAGAAGCTTTGTTTTTTTGAATCCATTGTGGACCTTCATATTTTTCTTGAACCTTCTTTATGAAGAGCGAATCGGGTTGTGCAAATGTGACATTGAAAACAAAGCAAGCTAAGAACAAAATAAGAAATCTCATAACGTGTTGGTTTGTATAAAAAATTACATTTTTATCAATAATCGTTCCACTTTATCGAAAAACATAAATAATTAGTAAATAAACTCACCAAACTCCGATTTTATTGTAAGCTTTTTGGTTTTTGATGCTTCAACCCTACCAATTATTTTTGCCTCTACCTTATAGAACTTCGATATTTCAATGATTTTCTCAGCAATTTCTGGTTTCACATAAAGTTCCATTCTGTGCCCGCAATTAAACACTTGGTACATTTCTTTCCAATTGGTTTTGCTTTGTTTTTGTATTAATTTGAACAGTGGCGGAATTGTAAACATATTGTCTTTTACAATATGAAATTGATCTATAAAATGAAGTATTTTAGTTTGTGCTCCGCCTGAACAATGCACCATTCCATGAACGGTTTCACTGTTAAATTCTGATAAAATTTTCTTGATAATCGGGGCATAGGTCCTTGTTGGAGATAACACCAATTTTCCCGCATCTATTGGCGAACCTTCAACACCATCAGTCAATTTAACACCTCCAGAATACACCAATTCATCTGGCACAGAGGCATCAAAACTTTCTGGATATTTTTCGGCCAAATATTTACTGAATACATCGTGGCGAGCCGAAGTCAATCCATTACTGCCCATACCTCCGTTATATTCCTTTTCATAAATAGCTTGCCCAAAACTTTCAAGTCCAACTATAACATCGCCTGCTTGAATATTGGCATTGTCAATTACATCGCTGCGTTTCATTCTGGCTGTTACCGTGGAATCAACAATAATTGTTCTTACCAAATCACCAACATCAGCTGTTTCGCCACCCGTGGAATGAATGGTTACACCAAAACTTTTTAACTCTGAAATCAACTCTTCAGTTCCGTTGATAATCGCCGAAATAACTTCACCCGGAATTAAATTTTTGTTTCTACCAATTGTTGACGACAGCATAATATTATCGGTTGCACCAACACAAAGCAAATCATCTATATTCATTATCAAAGCATCTTGTGCAATGCCTTTCCAAACCGAAACATCTCCAGTTTCTTTCCAATACATGTATGCCAAGGAAGACTTTGTTCCAGCACCGTCGGCATGCATCACTAAACAATAATCGTCATCATTTGTCAAATAATCTGGTACAATTTTACAGAATGCCTTTGGAAACAATCCTTTATCAATATTCTTAATGGCATTGTGAACGTCCTCTTTTGATGCCGAAACCCCGCGCTGGGCATATCTCTTAGAAACTTCTTGACTCATAATATTTTATTCTGCCGCAAATTTACTCCTTTGAAACAAAAAATCCCGCATTTTTTAAAGCAGGATTTTTAGAAGTTTTAAACACTATCGTGTAAATAACAATTCTCTATATTTTGTTAAAGGCCAAAGCTCATCGTCTACCAACAGTTCAAGCTTGTCGCAATGATATCGGATATCACCAAACAAGGTTTTCACTTTATTGCAATAAGCAACCGCCCTTTTCTCTATATCTTCCATAGTGTTTGCTTTTCGCCTTTCGTCAATCATTTTGGTAACATTGGCATTAATGCCCTCTATGTGGTTTGATATTTCCTCAATCAATTTCACCTGTTCTTTAGAAACAGCATCGAATTTTTTATCGAATATTTCCTTTAACCCTCTAACGTTTTCAATTAACACATTTTGATATTTAACGGCCGTTGGTACAATGTGATTTCTTGCAATATCGCCCAACACCCTACTTTCTATTTGAATATGCATGCTGTAGGCTTCAATCTCAATTTCATAACGCGCCTTGGTTTCAATTTTGCTCATAACGTTCATTTCCTCGAACAGCTTTATGGTTTGTTCTGAAACCCGAGCTTTTAGCGCTTCGGGCGTGGTTTTATTGTTGCTCAAACCTCTCCTTTTAGCTTCATCTTCCCATTCTTTTCCATAGCCATTGCCCTCAAATAAAATATCTTTAGTAGATTTAATGTATTCGCGCAAAACGTTAAATACAGCTTCATCCTTTTTAAGACCTTTTTTATCAATTAAGATATCAACTTCAACCTTAAAATCTTTTAATTGTTTGGCCACGATGGTGTTTAAAACCGTCATTGGATTTCCACAATTAGCCATGGACCCCACAGCCCTAAATTCAAATTTATTGCCCGTAAATGCAAATGGTGAAGTTCTATTTCTATCCGTGTTATCCAACAACACGTCTGGAATTTTACCCACTACATTAAGCTTTAATTCTGTCTTTTCTTGAGGTGACAATTTACCTTTTGTAACCCCTTCCAACTCCTCAAGAACTTTGGTAAGCTGCTCGCCTATAAAAACCGAAATAATGGCTGGCGGCGCTTCATTAGCACCCAATCTGTGGTCGTTACTCGCCGATGCAATGGCCGCCCTTAAAAGCGCTTCATGCTGGTGAACTGCCTTTATGGTATTTATGAAAAAGGTTAAAAACTGAAGGTTGCTCATTGGTGTTTTTCCCGGCGCTAAAAGGTTGACACCAGTGTCTGTTGAAAGCGACCAGTTGTTGTGTTTGCCAGAACCATTTATACCGGCAAAAGGTTTTTCGTGAAGCAGCACCTTAAAATTATGACGTGATGCCACACGTCCCATAATGTCCATCAGTAAAGAGTTATGGTCTACAGCTAAATTGGCCTCTTCAAAAATTGGAGCCACTTCAAACTGGTTTGGAGCCACCTCATTATGCCTAGTCTTAACAGGAATACCCAAAAGCATGCATTCGGTTTCCAAATCACGCATAAAATTTAATGCCCTATTTGGAATAGAACCAAAGTAATGATCGTCTAATTGTTGGCCTTTTGCTGCTGAGTGTCCCAGCAAGGTTCTTCCTGTTAATGCAATATCTGGACGACTGACTGCGAGTGCTTTATCAATCAAGAAGTATTCCTGCTCCCAACCCAAAGAGGAAGTTACTTTTTTTACATTTTTATCAAAATACCTACAAACTTCAGTTGCAGCATCGTCAACGGCATGCAACGCTCTTAATAATGGTGTTTTATAATCTAAAGCTTCACCTGTATAAGCAACAAATATGGTTGGAATACAAAGCGTTGTACCATAAATAAATGCAGGAGATGTTGGGTCCCAAGCCGTGTAGCCTCTAGCTTCAAAAGTATTACGAATACCCCCACTTGGAAAACTTGAAGCATCGGGCTCTTGCTGCACCAATTGACTTCCTCCAAATTTCTCAATAGCCATACCCTCTGATACTGTCTCAAAAAAGGCATCATGCTTTTCTGCTGTGGCACCAGTTAGGGGCTGAAACCAGTGCGTGTAATGGGTTACACCCTTTGAAAGCGCCCAATCCTTCATGGAAGACGCTACTTGATCGGCAATTACCCTATCAATCTTTTTTCCATATTGAACAGCACTCATCACACCTATGAAAGCATCTTTAGTTAAATACTGGCGCATAGCGTTTTCATTGAAAACATTTTTACCGAATAAATCGGAGCGTCTTTCCTTTTCCTCAATAACAACGGGTTTGTAAGCAAGCGATTCTTTTATGGCGTGAAATCTTAATGTGGACATTCTTAAAATCTTGTTAAAACGTTTGAAAATGAATTACTAGGCAAAAATAATTAGCAAAATCAAAAAAAACATCATGAGTCTAAATTTGTTGTTAACATTTTTTCAGTTTTTATATAAAATAATCATCTTTTTTTAAAATAATCCTTAAAAAAATAGGGTATAAATAAAAATAACTTAGACATTTATCAAAACACCCCCATAAAATTCATAGGTCATTCGAGAAATTATATATTTGTTACGCAAAAATTATTATTCAATTAAAATTAAATATTCATTATGGCAAAAATTAAATTAGAATATCTTTGGTTAGATGGTTATTACCCAACGCAAAACCTTAGAAGTAAAACTAAAGTAGAGGAGCACGAAAACTTTAAAGGCACTTTAGAAGAAATCGGAAACTGGTCTTTTGATGGATCTTCAACTAGACAAGCTGAAGGTGGTTCTTCTGATTGTTTGTTAGTTCCTGTTGCAATTTATCCTGATCCAGAGCGTATCAATGGATACTTGGTAATGACCGAAGTTATGAATGCAGATGGAACTCCGCACGTTTCTAACGGAAGAGCAACTATTGATGATGAGGATGATGATTTCTGGTTTGGTTTTGAGCAAGAATATTTCATCATGGATACTGCTACTCAATTACCTTTAGGCTTCCCTGTTGGAGGATATCCTGCTCCACAAGGTATGTACTACTGTTCTGTTGGTGGAAAAAATACTCACGGTCGTGATTTAGTTGAGGAGCACGCTGATTTATGTATCCAAGCTGGTTTAAACTTTGAAGGTATTAACCAAGAAGTTGCTTGTGGACAGTGGGAATTCCAATTATTTGCAAAAGGTGCAAAATTAGCTGGTGACGAATTATGGGTTGCTAGATATTTATTGGATAGATTAACCGAAAAATACGGATACTACATTGAGTATCACCCAAAACCACTTGGCAAAGATATGGACTGGAACGGTTCTGGTATGCATGCTAACTTCTCTAACTCTACTTTAAGAACTTGTGGCTCAAAAGAAGTTTACGAGAAGATATGTGAAGCTTTCCGTCCAGTTGTAGATGAGCATATCGCAGTATACGGCGAGTTCAACGATCAACGTTTAACCGGATTACACGAAACTGCCGCTATTACTGATTTCTCATACGGAGTGTCAGACCGTGGTGCCTCTATCCGTATTCCTTTAATCACTGTTAAGAAAGGATGGAAAGGATGGTTAGAAGACAGACGTCCAGCTTCAAACGGTGACCCATACAAAATCGCTGCAAGGATTATTAAAACGGTTAAATCTGCTAAGATTTAATTATTAAAAAATAAAGTTTTGTTCATACAAAAGGCTAACATTTAAAAGTGTTGGCCTTTTGTTTTTTTTTGATAATCTCAGAAAAAAAACAACTTACAAAATTGAAACAACATTTTTTCGGAAGCAGAAAAACGTAAACTATTTAGCCGTAAAAACAATAAACATAAAAACGGCATAGCCCAATACCAAAAAGAACCCTTTTAGCCTACTAATCTGTAATCTATTCGGTAAAAATATCAATGGAATTAAAACGGCCGCAAAACCAAGCATCCAAAATATATCATTGGAAAGTATTTGGGGCTCTGTTACCGGAATCGGTTTAATAATAGCGGTTAGACCCAAAACAGAACCTATATTAAAAATATTAGACCCAATTAAGTTCCCCAAAGAAATGGCCTTTTCCTGTTTTGCGGCTGCAATGACAGATGCCGCCAATTCTGGCACACTGGTACCAATGGCAATTAAAGACACACCTATTACGGCTTCACTAACCCCTATAGACCTTGCAATATCTTTAGAGCCATCAACCAACCATTCACTACCAAAATAAAGGGCTGAGGCACCAATAAGTAGCCACAATACAATTTTAAAATTGGAAACTATGGCGAGTGCTTCATTGACCTCCTCTGGAATAGCATCTTTTTTGGCACTTTTTATAAGCAAAACCAAAAATGCCACAAGCCCTAGAAATAAAATTCCACCCTCAAGTGCCGAAAGTATGTTGTTGTTTTTCAAAAAGTAATATAGCATAATTGAGAACACCATCATTACTGGCCAATTCAACCTATAAAATGACCTATCAACACCTATAGAACCTACAATTGCCGTGAGCCCCAAAACCAAGCCAATATTGGCAATGTTTGAGCCTACAACATTATTTATAGCAATGGCTGGTGAACCCGATAAAGCAGCTTGCAAACTAACCAATAATTCTGGAGCAGATGTGGCAAAAGAAACAACCGTCATACCTATTACCATCTTGGATATTTTAAATTTAAATGACAATGCAACGGAAGACCTAACCAAAAACTCTCCGCCAACTACCAACAAAATAAATCCCAGAACTACCCAAACTATACTCATAAATGTTTTTTATGCGAAGATAAATTAAAGTAAAAAAGTTACAGGTTAAAAGTCATAATATTTATTTCACGCAAAACCTATAGATATTTTCAAAAATCAATTTTTCCATTTTTAAAAAGACGAATCTGTAAAAATCCTCTGTTTTGAGAATGAAAGTCCCCTTGAATTTTAAAATAGAGACCAAAAACAGTCTATAATTATTTCATTTATAAATAAAAATAATCATATATATTACAATTAATAACTTATTTAAAGACATATTTATAATTATAGAAATCAATTACATTTTTTTACTTACATTTTAGTATTTAAATTCATCGATTTTCATAAAATTCCTTGGCGGTCATATTAGTAAATATATATCTTGAAAAAACATTAGCACAACTAGTCCATTTACTAACCTTTAAAACCTTAAAATTATGATTACGCTTGCAAAACTTATAATTGGTGTAATTCTCTTTATTATTTCAATTATTTAAACCTACAAAATGTAAAACTTAGTCTAGAATAAGTTTTACTATTTTTGCATCATGAAAAAGCAAGCTTTCAAATTTATAGCTAAGGTTAATAAAATCATTTTCCCAAGCTTATCAAGACAGAAAGTTGATTTGGCAAAAGCCAGTAAATTACAAATGGTCATAATTGCCTGGCGATGGTATATTACCAAAAATGCATTAGATTGATTAAATTCGCATACTTAAAAAAGATTAACTGACAAAAAGTAACGTCAACTAGCCCGCCCTAACCCTACTATTATTACTTGTTTATGAACAAAGTTTTTCTCCTTTTCATGTTAACTTTAATTTTTGCGCTTAAGTTGCATGCCCAGAAATCTGTAATCCGTACAACGTTTTTCCAAAATGGTGTTTTGCACAAAGACCAGAATATCTTCTCTGAATCCATTGAAGAATTTAAAGAAAATGACCAATGCACAGTAATCGAATATGTCGGTAAGGATGTTTATAAGATTAAATATAAAGGTATTGTAGGTTTTGCGGCCTTTGACGACTTAGAAGTTACTGAAGAAATGATGGACCTCTATTATGACTTTCAGGAGAGAGAACGAATTAAGGCCATTGAGGAGCGAGAAAACAAGGAAAAAGAACTTGAGCAGGTATCAAATGAAAAGGAATACCTAGAAATAAAACGCAAAGACTCCATAGCAAAAGCACAAGAAGAAAAACGTTTGGCACTCATTGCTCAAAGGGAAAAGGATTCCATTGCTAAAGTTATGGAGATAGAAAGGCTCAAAATTGCCGAGCAAAAAAGACTGGATTCCATTGCTAAAGCTAAGGAGCTGCAACGGCTCGCCTTTCTGGAGAAAAAACGCAAAGACTCCATAGCAAAAGTACAGGAAGAAAATAGACTGGCACTCATTGCTCAAAGGGAAAAGGATTCCATTGCTAAAGTTATGGAGATAGAAAGGCTCAAAATTGCCGAGCAAAAAAGACTGGATTCCATTACTAAAGCTAAGGAGCTGCAACGGCTCGCCTTTCTGGAGAAAAAACGTAAAGACTCCATAGCAAAAGTACAGGAAGAAAATAGACTGGCACTCATTGCTCAAAGGGAAAAGGATTCCATTGCTAAAGTTATGGAAATAGAAAGGCTCAAAATTGCCGAGCAAAAAAGACTGGATTCCATTACTAAAGCTAAGGAGCTACAACGGCTCGCCTTTCTGGAGAAAAAACGTAAAGACTCCATAGCAAAAGTACAGGAAGAAAATAGACTGGCACTCATTGCTCAAAGGGAAAAGGATTCCATTGCTAAAG
>NZ_JBBVGQ010000005.1:229594-286647 GCF_038148895.1 Tamlana sedimenti
AGACTGGCACTCATTGCTCAAAGGGAAAAGGATTCCATTGCTAAAGTTATGGAAATAGAAAGGCTCAAAATTGCCGAGCAGAAAAGACTGGATTCCATTGCTAAAGCTAAGGAGCTGCAACGGCTTGCCTTTCTGGAGAAAAAACGTAAAGACTCCATAGCAAAAGCACAGGAAGAAAATCGACTGGCTTTACTTGCACAACGGAAAATGGATTCTGTGATTCTTGAAAGAGAGCAGCAGCAGAAGAAATTACAAGAATTAAAAAGCCAACAATACCTTGCCAAAGTAAAAGCTGAACGAGAACAATTAGAAGAAGAACAAAAGAATAATTCTGAAAACCAAAACCCAGTATCTGAGAGCAAAAAAGAAAAACCCCCAGAAAAAATCACTTCTGATAATTCCTGCAAATATCTGATTAATGAATACGATGATTTTTATAAAATAAAAACCATTCAAACCGACCCATATGGTCTTAGTGAAAAGCTCACCATTGAGTTATACAGATATGGAAAAAAACTGAATGTATTCTTCAATTTAGATGAAAGCTTGGGCTGCGCCAGTTACATGACGCATAATCGTTCAAGTGTCAAAGTACATCTTGAAAATAATCAGGTTGTTACTTTTTATCATTCATGGGGTGTAGAATGTGGCGATTTTCATTTTAAGGGCAGGTTATCAGATTTTCATATTAAACAATTGCAAAGCTCGCCCATCGCTTCCATCCTTCTTCGTGGAACAAAATCGACTGTAGAAATCACTAATATTACCTATAAAGACTTTTTTATTGACAAGCTTCAATGCTTAGAATTGGAAGACTGAACACCATCTTTTCCAAAACAAAAAAGCTTTCAATTTCTTGAAAGCTTTTTTGTTTTTGTAGTGACCCCGACAGGATTCAAACCTGTAACCCTCAGAGCCGAAATCTGATGCGCTATTCAGTTGCGCCACGGGGCCGTTATTTTTAAGATAATTTAGCTTTTACGATACTAGAAATGGTTTTGCCATCGGCTTGCCCTGCAAGTTCTTTGCTCACAATGCCCATTACTTTACCCATATCTTTCATCCCTTCTGCGCCTATTTGCTCAATGGTGGCTACTACTACTTTTTCAATTTCTTCGTCGGTTAGAGCCTCTGGTAAAAATTGAGCAATAATATCGGCTTCCGCTAACTCTGGAGCAGCTAAATCTTCACGTCCTTGCTCAACATAAATAGCCGCACTATCGCGTCTTTGCTTTACTTGCTTTTGAAGTATTTTAAGCTCTTGTTCTTCTGTCAATTCTTCTTTGGCACCACTTTCGGTCTGCGCTAACAGTATAGCCGATTTTATGGCACGCAAAGCCGTAAGAGCCGTTTGGTCCTTAGATTTCATGGCTTCCTTTAAAGCCGACATGACCTCTTGTTGTAAACTCATTATAGTTTCTATTTGAGTGCGAAGATAAAAAAGTTAACATGAAAAAGAAACAAGTTTTTCCATTTTGAACCAACCCTTATCAAAATAAAAAACCCGAAAAGTTGAGGGCCTTTTCGGGTTGAACTAACATATTGGTTAAATTCTTGTGAGTTAGTCTACATTATCATGTAAAAAAGAATTATTACTTCTCAATTTAATGTCGTCGTTATCATCTGTGCCCACACTAGTCCTGGACATATCTGTCTCGGATGAATGCTTGGCATCAGTTAAATTCACGCCTTGACGCTTGTAAGCAGGAACTTTTTCAATATCGTCAATTTTTGCATTGTTGAATTTGTAGTTGAAGTCTTTCATTTTTCGTCTACGCTCTTCTGCCCTTTCCTTTAGCAATTCAGAAATTGGTGAGTTCATTGGATCAATCTCCTCTGTTGTCTCTTCCTCAACTTTTGATGTTTTTATAGTTTTCTTCTCAAAAACAACATCTTGGTCAAATTCCTCTAAAACTTCGTTTGCTTTTGATTGTTTTTTGTTCATTGAAGATTCTACCTCAACATAATCGTCCAAAGCGTAACGAATGTCTCCATTTTCATTGGTTTCGTTTACGGTAATCAACTCAACATAGTCGTTTACTTTTATGTCCTTTAATTCGTCTTCATCTAAATCGAACAACATCTTCTCCTCTTTTTCTTCCTTTTTTTCAGGTTTGCTTTCTGAAATTGGCAAATCGAAAGTCAACGTTATTTGTTGCTCTTCCTCAACATAATCGGAAACCACTTCAATATCTTTGACATCATCAACATCAGTAGACATTCTGGTTACTGGCTTGATAATAAAATCTTCATCCTCTTGAACATTGGCGCTTATTTCCTCATAAACCACCTTAATGTTTTTTATGAGTTCTGAAGTTGGAATCAAATCAAGGTCTTTGGATACCCTTTTGTGGTTTTTATTATTGATTGAATCCTTTTCTACGTTGCTTAGTTCCTCTTCTTCGGAATCTAAATCTAAAGTGTGGCGAACCACTGTTGGCTCCTTTTTCTCCTTCAATTCAATAACCGGTGCAATGATTACAGGTTCTTTTTCTTTAGCTTCCAATTCCAAATCCTCACTTAAAGAGTGTACCACTTTTTTGGTTTCGGTATTTGAAATCTCATCCTGTTGCTCGATATTAAAACCGGTTGCTATGATGGTTACTGCTATTGATTCTTCCAACGATTCATCTTCACCAACACCCATAATGATATTGGCACCATGGCCTGCTTCATTTTGGATGTGGTCGTTGATTTCGCCAATTTCATCAATAGTGATTTCTTGTGAGCCAGAAACAATTAGCAACAACACATTTTTAGCGCCTGTAATTTTGTTATCATTCAACAATGGCGAATCCAATGCTTTGCGGATGGCTTCCTGCGCACGGTTTTGGCCAGATGCCAATGCAGAACCCATAATTGCGGTTCCACTATTGCTCAACACGGTTTTAGCGTCGCGTAAATCGATATTTTGCGTGTAGTGGTGTGTAATAACTTCGGCTATACCACGAGCAGCGGTAGATAACACTTCGTCAGCTTTAGAGAACCCAGCCTTAAAACCAAGGTTGCCATAAACTTCGCGAAGTTTGTTGTTATTAATCACGATTAAAGAATCCACCACATCTCTTAACTTTTCAATACCCTTTTGTGATTGCTCAATACGCATTCTACCTTCAAACTGAAAAGGCATAGTAACAATTCCTACGGTTAAAATATCTAAATCCTTTGCCATTTTAGCAATAATTGGTGCAGCACCAGTTCCGGTACCACCACCCATTCCAGCAGTAATGAATACCATCTTTGTATTGGTATCAAGCATTTGGGAAATATCGTCAAAACTTTCAACGGCAGCTTGTTCACCTATATCCGGATTAGCCCCAGCGCCTAAACCTTCAGTTAAATTAACGCCTAATTGTATTTTATTTGGCACACCACTATTCTGGAGGGCTTGGGCATCGGTATTACAGATGTAGAAATCTACACCCTTAATGCCTTGTTGAAACATGTGGTTAATGGCATTGCTACCGCCACCACCAACGCCAATAACCTTTATGACATTGGATTGGTTTTTGGGTAAATCAAATGCGATGCTTTCGAATTCTTTCTTGCTGCTCATAAATTCTGATTTTCTGGGGTTCTTATACTATTATTTTGGTTCAATGGATTTAATTACTATTCGGCGTTATCTAAAAAATCTTTAACGCGCTCGGTTAACTTATCTAGGAATGAGCGTCTTTCCTTGATTGGTTTTTCTTTAATTTCTTCTTCAACAGCCGATTCAGCTTCACTTCTAGCTTGTTCTTGTTGCTTGTGCTCCAACTTTTTTCTTTCGTGGCGTTTTAAGCCATCCAACACCAAACCTACCGCTGTTGCAAACAAAGGGCTTGTTATTTCGTCATCGCTATCACCGGCCAAATGCTCGTTTGGATAACCAATTCGGGTATCCATACCGGTTATATATTCCACCAATTGCTTTAAATGCTTTAACTGGCTACCTCCACCGGTTAAAACAATGCCCGCAATTAATTTTTTCTTTTGCTCTTCGTGTCCGTAATTTTTTATTTCGACATACACTTGCTCAATAATTTCAACAACGCGCGCATGTATAATTTTAGACAGGTTTTTTAATGTAATCTCCTTTGGCTCTCTGCCCCTTAATCCCGGAATGGACACTATTTCATTATCCTTATTCTCTCCAGGCCATGCAGAACCAAATTTAATTTTCAACAGTTCTGCTTGTTTTTCAATGATGGAGCAACCTTCCTTAATGTCTTCTGTAATCACATTTCCGCCAAAAGGAATCACTGCCGTATGCCGAATGATGCCATCTCTAAAAATAGCCAAGTCGGTTGTTCCACCACCTATATCAATCAATGCCACGCCAGCTTCTTTTTCTTCTTGGCTCAATACTGCATTTGCTGAAGCTAAAGGCTCTAAGGTTATGCCTTCCAAATTTAAACCTGAGCTTTGAACACAGCGCCCAATATTCCTAATGGATGAAACTTGACCAACAACTACATGAAAATTGGCTTCTAGACGACCACCGTACATCCCAATAGGTTCCTTGATTTCAGCCTGCCCGTCAACTTTATATTCCTGTGGCAATACATGGATAATCTCTTCACCAGGAAGCATCACCAGTTTATGGACTTGATTGATTAGTCTATCAATATCATCTTCGTCAATAACCGTTTCAGAATTTGACCGGGTTATGTAATCGCTGTGTTGCAAACTTCTAATGTGCTGACCAGCTATACCAACGGTTACGTCTTCAATTTTTATGTCTGCAGCTATTTCAGCTTCTTGAACAGCTTGCTGAATAGATTGAATGGTTTGCGTAATATTATTTACCACACCACGGTGCACACCTAAGCTTTTGGACTTACCAATACCTAAAATCTCGACTTTGCCGTACTCGTTTTTACGACCAATCATCGCCACAATTTTGGTGGTCCCTATGTCTAATCCCACTGCTAAGTTTTGCTCCATAGTTTAAATTTTAGTACAAATTACTTGGTTTTCAAACTGTAAATTAACTTTACTATAACTATTCAATTTTTTATCCTTCAGGTTCTTTTTATAGAATGCTTTTAGGTTGTTAATCTTCTTATCTAAAAAATCCACACTGCCCAACTGCACCAAAAAATCGCACTGCCTCAGTCTTAAAAAAAGCTGCTTGTTTAAATCTTGATGAATTTCAATGACGTGCATTTTTAAAAACTCATCTGACCTGATTTTACGCGCCATTTTATAGACGTTGCTTAAATTATTTTTTTCAACATAACCAGTAACCAATGGCACTCGCGCGGAATAATTGCTTGACAATGGCATGAACGAACCCTCGTCATCAATGTAATAAGACGCATTTGTACTTACTCTCGCAATAGGTGTTTTTTGTTCTATTTCAGCATTAAGTGTACCATTTACAGCAACATACACTTCTGCAGATTTTATCATCGGATTAGATTTGAGGGCATTTTCTAATTCATTCAAAACTAAAGTTTCTTTAGGTACTTTTTTAATACCCCCATAATTTTGTATTAACAATTTACTAACAGTTTCGTTGGTTATAAACAGATTGTTTTCGCCAATGAATTTTACATTTGGTTTTGAAACTTCCCTGCTTCCGTTTCTTTTTGAAGCAAAAGCAAACAAAAAGGCAACAAGGCCAAAAAGCGCAATCATTTTTATGTAGTTCCAATTAACTCGCAATGCTAAACTCTTTTTTAATTCGTTTTACTTCTTCTCCAATATCGCCAGCGCCAATGGTTAAAATAACTTGTGCGTTACTTTTGTGGATGGCCTTAAGTAGTTCTGTTTTACTTACCAATTGCTTATTTTCATTATTAATTTTACCCAATAGCCAAGTTGAAGTTACCCCTTCAATGGGCAGCTCTCTAGCAGGATAAATTTCTAGTAATAATACCTCATCAAACTGTGATAGACTTTTGGCAAAATCGTCTATAAAATCTCGTGTTCTGCTATATAAATGTGGCTGAAAAATGGCTAACACTTTTTTATCTGGGTACATTTCCCTTACGGCTTGATGAACCGCATTAATCTCTTCGGGGTGGTGTGCATAATCATCAATAAAAACCAAATTATCAGTTTTAATGTGATAGGTAAATCTACGCTTAACACCTTTATAGGATGCTAAAGCTTTGGCGAGCTGTTGGTGTGGGCAACCATATTCTACAGCCATCGCCAAGGCTATTAATGCATTCGACAAATTATGTCTACCAGGTAGGTTAAATTGAATATTTTTAAGCACTGTTTTTGGCGTTTTCACATCAAAAATATATGTGCCATTTTCTATTTTTATATTTTGAACGGAATAATCTGAATCGTCTTCTATACCATATGTAACACCCCTTAACGGCAATCCGCTTTTAACGAACAACTTACCATTGGGCTTTATTTTTTCTGAAAAATCCTTAAATGACTTTTTTAGCTCCGACGCATCACCATAAATATCCAAATGATCAGCATCCATTGAAGTGATGCAAGCCAAATTGGGAGAAAGCGTTAAAAAAGAACGGTCAAACTCATCAGCTTCAACCACGGTAACTTCTGCTCCATTTAAGATTAAATTAGAATCGTAATTTTCACTTATTCCGCCTAAAAATGCCGTTAAAGGCACATTGCACGAATACAATAAATGCCCCAAAATACTGGTTGTGGTTGTTTTACCATGTGTTCCTGCAACAGCTAAACAAAATGTATTTTCGGTTATTAAACCAAGTAATCTAGAACGCTTCACTACCTGATAACCATTATTCATGTAGTAGTTCAATTCACTGTGATTTTTAGGAATAGCAGGGGTGTAAACCACAAGCGTTTTTTCAGAATTGAGATATTCAGAATCAATATGCGATACCGAATCTTCAAAATGGACTTTTATTCCTAAAGCTCCCAAACTATCCGTAATATCTGTTTGGGTTTTATCATAGCCTGCAACATTTTTGCCGTTGGCCTTGAAATAGCGCGCAAGGGCACTCATACCGATTCCCCCGATTCCTATGAAATAAATGCTATGTATTTTACTTATATCCATTTAGGTTATTTCAAAAGTTTTTCAACTTCGTCTGCTATTTCTTTTGTTGCATTGGTCAATGCCAATTTCTTAATGTTTTGGCCAAGCTCTTTTTGCTTTTCAGGTGATGCCAACAATTGCGAAAATTTGTTTTCAAAATCGGCATCCAAGTCTTCTTCCTTTATAATCATGGCCGCTTTTTTATCTACAATGGCCATGGCATTTTTTGTTTGATGGTCTTCGGCTACATTTGGTGATGGAATAAAAATGACTGGCTTACCAACAATGCAAAGCTCTGAAACCGAACTTGCCCCCGCTCTGGAAACAATAATATCTGCAGCGGCATAAGCAAAATCCATATTATTTAAAAACTCATACACCTGAACATTTTGGGTGTTGTTATATATTTTGTATTGTTGAAAATATAGCTTTCCACATTGCCAAATAATCTGAACATTTTGTGTGTCAAAAAAGTCCAGTTCCTTCTCAATCAATTCATTAATTCGTCTTGACCCCAAGCTTCCACCAATAACCAAGAGGGTGTATTTTCCATGCTTCAAATCGAAGAAATTCTTTGCCTCAACTGCTTTCGCGTCAATATCCAAAAGTCCTCGGCGCACTGGATTCCCTGTTTTTATGATTTTATCCTTTGGAAAAAACCGTTCCAATCCGTCGTATGCAACACATATTTTATTCGCCTTTTTAGCCAATAATTTATTGGTTATTCCCGGATATGAATTTTGCTCCTGAATCAACGTTGGAATATTGTTCATATTTGCCATTTTTAGTAACGGCCCACTGGCAAAACCGCCCGTACCAATAACCACATCTGGGTTAAAAGTTTTAATAATTTTACGTGCTTTGAGCAGACTACTCACCACTTTAAAAGGAAAACTTAAATTTTTTCTGGTTAACTTTCTCTGAATGCCCGAAATCCACAGTCCTTTAATTTTATATCCTGCCTGAGGCACTTTCTCCATCTCCATTCTATCTTTTGCACCCACAAATAAAAACTCTGCATCTGGAAACCGAGATTTTAACTCGTTTGCAATGGCAATGGCAGGATAAATATGACCTCCCGTACCTCCTCCAGACAATATGATTCTATAGTTTTTCATTATATGGTTTCAGAAAGAATTTCCAACGGATTTTCTTCGCTTATTTCTTGTTCTTTTATTTCTTCTCTTTTAGCACTTACACTTAATATGATGCCTATAGCCAAACAAGTCATCCAAATAGATGTCCCTCCACTACTTATAAGCGGTAAGGTTTGTCCCGTTACAGGGAAAAGTTCAACGGCTACCGCCATATTTATGAGTGCCTGGAACACAATGGGCAACCCTACACCTAGCACAAGCAGCTTTCCAAAAACAGTGTCAGATTTTTGCGCGACAATCACAATTCTAAATAGCAACCACAGATATAATATCATGATTACGAATCCACCTATTAAGCCATATTCTTCTATGATAATCGCAAAAATGAAATCGGAAGATGATTGGGGCAAAAAGTTTTTTTGCATGCTCTTGCCTGGACCAACACCTTGAATGCCACCTGTTGCAATGGCTATTTTTGCTTTTTCAATTTGATAGTCGGCCTCAGTATCTTCAGGATTGGAAAAGCTTTCAATTCTACCCATCCAAGTATCAACCCTATTTGGCATGGCATCTGGAAATGCTTTAGCAATGAGGATAAACATGGTTAAAACCAAAAGGCCGGAACCTATAATTACAGCTAAATATCGAATAGGATAACCTCCCAAAAACACCAACATAACCACCATTAAAAACATAATGGCTGCGGTTGAAAAGTTAGCAGGCAGAATAAGAATCAACACCAAAAACACCGGCAACCAAAGTGGCAGAATAGATGATTTGAAGGTAATGATTTCATCCTTTATTTTCGACATATAGCGAGCTACGTACACCATTAAAACGACTGCAGCCAAGGTTGATGTTTGAAACGACATACCCACAAAAGGAATTTGTATCCACCTGCTGGCATTGGCGCCTTCTATAGTTGTCCCTTGCAACATGGTTATGCCCAATAAAACCAACACTATTGGAATCATGATTAGCGACAACCCTTTAAAATATCGGTACGGTATTTTATGCACGCCATACATAATAAAAAAGCCCAAAACCAAATGCACAAAATGCTTCACGAAAAATGCAAATGTATTGCTACCACCGCCCTTGTAGGCCAAATTACTTGCAGCACTATAAACAGGAAGAAACGATAATATGGCCAACAATGCCACTATGGCCCAAATCAATCGATCTCCTTTTATGTTTTTAAATAGTGTTTGCATTTTTTATTTTATAAATTCCTAACTGCATCTTTGAATTGACGGCCTCTGTCTTCATAATTCTCAAACAAATCGAAACTTGCACAAGCAGGCGACAACAAAACATTATCTCCTGATTCCGCTACTTTATAAGCGATTTTTACAGCTTCACTCATAAACTGTGTTTCAACAATAATATCTACCATATTGCCAAAAGTGTTCATTAACTTTTCATTATCAACACCCAAACAAATAATGGCCTTTACCTTTTCATTTACAAACGGAAAAAGCTCTTCATAATTATTGCCTTTATCAACACCACCAACAATCCAAACCGTAGGGGCATCCATACTTTCCAAAGCATAGTAGGTTGCATTTACATTGGTAGCCTTTGAATCGTTTATATACTGTACTTTGTTGATTTTTAAAACCTCTTCCAATCGATGCTCAACACCTTGAAAATTTTCAAGACTTTCTCTAATCGTTTGTTTTCTAATTTTTAGCAAATGAGCAACTGTTGAAGCTGCCATTGCATTTTTAATGTTGTGCTTTCCTTCTAGTGTTAGGCTTGTTGTTGGCATAGTGATTTTATCGTTATTTATAGTTATTTTCATGTTGTTTTGTTCTAAATAAGCTCCATTTTCAATGGTTTTGACCAAGGAAAATGGCAATAATGTGGATTGAACTGGATTCTTTTTTAAATGATTTACAATCACTTCATCATCGGCATCATAAATCAAATAATCGTCTTTGGTTTGATTCATGGCTATCCTGAATTTTGATTTGATATAGTTTTCAAATTTGTAATCATACCTATCCAAATGGTCTGGCGTTATGTTGGTAATCACGGCAATTTTTGGTTTAAAATCTATGATATCGTCCAATTGAAAACTGCTGATTTCAAGAACATAGTTTTCAAAATCATCCTCTAAAACTTGCTTTGCGAAACTGTCTCCAATATTTCCGGCCAACCCAACATTCAACTCTTGTTTTAAAAGATGGTGTGTTAAGGTTGCGGTGGTTGTTTTACCGTTACTGCCTGTAATTCCAATAATGGTAGCATCTGTAAATTTTGATGCAAACTCAATTTCTGAAACTACCTTAATCCCTTTTTCGCGAATTTGTTTCACTAAAGGCACTTTATCTGGAATCCCAGGACTTTTCATAACCAAATCGGCATTCAGAATTTTAGATTCCGTATGGGTTTCATCTTCCCATTCAATCTCATTATGTACAAGAACTTGTTTATATTTCTCCTTTATTTTTCCTTTATCGGAAACAAATACTTCAAAGCCTTTTTCCTTTGCCAAGAGTGCGGTTCCCACACCACTTTCTCCTCCGCCAAGCACCACCAGCCTTTTCATTTATCGAATCTTTAGCGTTACTATAGATACAATAGCGAGCAGAATGCCCACAATCCAAAAACGGGTCACGATTTTACTTTCATGGTAGCCCTTTTTTTGATAATGGTGATGCAATGGTGACATCAAAAAAATGCGTCTGCCCTCGCCATATTTTTTTTTGGTGTACTTAAACCAACTCACCTGCATGACCACGGATAAATTTTCGGCTAAAAAGATGCCGCACAATACTGGTATCAACCATTCCTTTCTAACCGCAATGGCTATCACAGCAATTATGCCTCCAATGGTCAAACTACCGGTGTCTCCCATAAAAACTTGTGCCGGATAGGTGTTGTACCATAAAAATCCAACAAGAGCTCCAACAAATGCTGTGATGTAAATCGTGATTTCCTCAACCCGAGGTATGTACATGATATTCAAATATTCCGAGAAAATAATGTTACCAGAAACCCATGCAAAAATGCCCAACGTGAGCACAACAATGGCCGAAGTACCGGCCGCCAAACCATCAATACCATCGGTTAAATTGGCACCGTTGGATACTGCTGTTATGATAAAAATGGCAACCAAGATGAAAATAATCCAGGCGTATTTGTCCAATGCTGGACTAATCCAAGTAATGACTTTGGCATAATCAAATTCATTCCCTTTTACAAACGGAATAGTTGTTTTAGTAGATTTAACCTCTGGCTGAAACAACTTGGCAGGCTCTATATCTGGGTTTTCGGCAAGAAGCACACGTTGTTCCTCAATAGGAAGTTTCTCTTTCATGGTTACATCTTGATGAAAAAACAAGGTTGCACCAACGATGATACCCAAACCAATTTGCCCCATAACCTTAAAGCGTCCTTTTAGGCCTTCTTTATCATTTTTAAACTTTTTTATGTAGTCGTCAATAAAACCAATAGTACCCATCCAAAGTGTGGTAACAATCAAAAGAATGATGTAAATATTTTCTAATTTGGCCAATAGAAGTACAGGAATCAACGTTGCTAAAATGATGATGATTCCACCCATGGTTGGAGTACCCGCTTTTTCCTTTTGACCTTCCAAACCTAAGTCCCTAATAGTTTCTCCCATTTGTTTTTTAAGTAAAAAGCGAATAATGCGTTTACCGTAAATTGTAGAAATTAACAATGACAAAATCATAGCTGTAGCGGCCCTAAAGGTCAAGAACCCAAAAAGTGTTGCTCCAGGAAACTGAAACTGTTTTTCTAAATATTCAAATAGGTAATACAGCATGTTATTTTTGTAATTGCTTTAAAAATTCTTGTACTATTTTAAAATCATCAAAATCAAATCGTTCTCCCTTAATTTCCTGATAGGTTTCATGGCCTTTCCCTGCAATCAATATGATATCATTTGGTTGCGCCATTTGGCAGGCAGCTTTTATGGCTTGCTTTCTATCTTCTATGACTAGGGCCTTTTTATAGTTTTGGGGCTCAACACCTGCTTCAATCTCCCTTAAAATATCTGCTGGGTTTTCGCTACGGGGGTTATCACTTGTAAAGATTACTTTTGAACTTAAAGCCGTGGCAATGTGTCCCATTTTTGGGCGTTTGGTTTTATCTCTATCACCACCGCAACCAACAACCGTAATGAGTTCTTCATTTTTGGTTCGGATACTATTGATGGTTTCTAAAACATTCTTTAGAGCGTCGGGAGTATGGGCATAATCAACAATGGCTGTAATTTTTTCATTTGAAACGATGTACTGAAAACGTCCACTTACACTTTCCAAATCACTAATCAACCTTAGAATTTCAACCTTTTCAAGACCCAACAGTTCCGCAGTAGCATAAATGGCCAAAACGTTATAGGCGTTGAAATTCCCAATCAACCTTGTCCAAACCTCACTATCATTCACTTTTAATAGCAATCCACCAAATTGATTTTCCAATATTGTGGATTTATAATCGGCATACTGCTTTAACGCATAGGTATATTTTCTGGCTTGGGTATTTTGCAACATCACCAAACCGTTTTTGTCATCAACATTGACTAGGGCAAAGGCTTTACTTGAAAGTCCGTCAAAAAACCTCTTTTTTACATCGCGATATTCCGCAAAGGTTTTATGGTAATCTAAATGGTCGTGTGTAAGGTTGGTAAATATGCCTCCTTCAAATTGAAGCCCCTCAGTTCTATATTGATGTATACCATGCGAACTCACTTCCATGAAGCAAAATTCAACACCAGCAACATTCATCTCATTTAAATATTTATTGATGGTCAGTGAATCTGGCGTGGTATGGGTGGCTTTGTACTTTACATCATCAACCATAATTTTAACTGTGGACAACAAGCCCACTTTGTACCCTGCTTTTTTGAACAACTGATACAACAAACTTGCAACAGTTGTTTTTCCATTGGTTCCGGTAACGCCAACCAGTTTCAAATTTTCAGAAGGATTGTCATAAAAATTTGATGCCATAATGGCCAGTGCCCTATTGGAATTATCAACTTCTATATAAGTAATGCCTTCAACCAAATGTTCGGGAATAGCCTCGCAAACAACACTTGTTGCCCCTTTCTTAATGGCAGTTTCAATAAAATCATGTCCGTCTGCAATCGCACCTCGAATAGCGACAAACAAATGGCCTTTTTCTATTTTTCTGGAATCAAAATCAATGGCATTAACAGACACGCCCGTACTACCAACTACAGCGTTTATGGTAACCTTGTACAATATGTCCTTTAATGCCATCATGAAGCTTTTAACACTACGGTTTGATTTGTTTTTAACTTTGTATTCTTGCTTACAGATTGTTCTTTTATAATGCCATTGCCGTTCAATTTCACTTTAACATCCACTTGCATGTTTTCTAAAAGCGCCAAGGCATCCATGGCTGGTAAGCCAATTACATCCGGCATAATGGTTTTATAGGTTTGAGCGGTTTGATAAAAGGTTTCAAATTCATTTTCAACTTCTGCAACTTGGACATCCAATGATTGCACTTCGTCAATAATTGGCGTATCTGTAAATATTTTTTGCGCGATTCTTTTAAATACAGGACCTGTTACATCTGCCCCGTAATACCCTTTTTCAACACTTGGCTTATGAATAACCACAATGCAGGAGTACTTTGGATTTTCTGCTGGAAAGTATCCAGAGAACGATGAAATATATCGCCTGTTTTCTTTCCAATCTTTCATCCAATATTCGGTTTGCGCGGTTCCTGTTTTTCCAGCCATCGAGAAATATTCTGAATACAATGAACGCCCAGTGCCACGAACCACCACGTTTTTCAAAATGCTTTGTATTTCCTTCAGCGTCTTTTCTGAACAGATTTTTTCATTTGACACATCACCCTCAAATGTTTCAATAACATCATCAAGCTCCTTCACAGCTTTTATGAATTTCGGTTTCACCATAACACCATTGTTTGCAATGGCATTATAAAAGGTCAACGTTTGCAATGGTGTTAATTTTAAATTATATCCGTAAGCAATAGACGGAAGCGCATTTTTACTCCAAATTTTATCTCCTGGCTCGGGAATTATCGGATTGCCTTCACCTAAAATTGGCAGACCTAAGGGCTTATTAAGATTCCAATCTTGTAAATGACCGATGAACTTTTTGGGGTTTTCAGAATAGCCCTCATCAATTATGGTAGCCAGCCCAATATTTGAAGACACCTCCAACACTCGAGCCACAGAAATCTTACCATGACCATGCGTATCGTAAATGCCTCTGCCATAGAATTGTTTGTAACCTAATTTCGTATCGATTACCGTAGAAGTATCAACTACCTTATCTTCCAAAGCCGCCATTAAGGCCATTACTTTAAACGTAGAACCCGGCTCATGAGACTCGCCAACGGCATAGTTCAAGCGCTCATAATAAAGCCCATCGCTGTTTCTTCCCAAATTAGAAATGGCACGAATCTCACCAGTTTTGGTTTCCATAACCACCACACAACCGTGGTCGGCCTCATATTCTTCAAGTTGTTTTAAAAGCGCATGGTGCGCGATATCTTGAATATTAACATCAATGGTAGTATAGACATCATAACCATCTTTTGGCTCAACTTCATTGGCATCACTTAATGGCTTCCATTGCCCTTTCCCTATTTGCTGTTTTTTTCTTTTACCGTCAACTCCGCGCAAATATTTTACCCCAAAAGCCCCATCAATTCCGGCACGGGTAACATTCCCTTTGTCATCAAACCGCTCATAACCAATGGAACGCTGTGCAATGGCCCCCATCGGATGCTCTCTTTTTGTTTTTTGCTCCACAATCAATCCCCCTTTAAAAGCACCTAAATTCAATAGTGGAAAGTTTCTTAAACGGATGTAATCAGAATACCCAATGTTTCTCGCCAACAAATAGTACCTATTTTTATTGGCGCGAGCTTTTCTGATATCTCTTTCTAATCCATTTGAAGATTTTCCTGAATATTTTGAGAGCGAATCACAAAGCGGCTTAACATATTCCTCAAAATTTTTGACGGAAGGCGTCAATGCATCAAACCGGATATCGTATTTTGGAATTGAGGTAGCCAATAAATTTCCATTCACGGAATAAACATTACCTCTATTTGCAGGAATCACTACATCCTTAACCACGCGTTCGGTAGCCAAAGCCCTGTATTTGTCGCCCTGCATAAACTGGATGCTGACCAATTTAAACACCACGGCAAGCCCGAAGACGAACATACATCCTGCTATAAAATACAAACGGTTCAATATGTTTTTCTCGTTTACTGCCAAGGTTGGTTATCAGTTTTGTGATTTTACTTTTATTTTTTTTGGCGGAATTATCGAGGGCGCCAACCCCTTTTCTTTCATAACATTCACAACATGCGATTCCATTTTAAGCCTCATGAGCTTAGATCGGCCATCAACAAAAGCAGAACGCATTTCTTTTACTTCATTTTTCAATCTCGCAATTTCATATACCTTTTTATCGGCACTGTGCGAACTGGCAATCATAATTATGGCCAGCCCCGAAATAAAAAGGATGAAACGCCAGTTTCTAAACGAATCATCACTTACCAAAAAGGTTCCTTTTAGTATGTTGTAGATGTTTTTCTTCATAAACCGCTTTTGATCATTTTTTCGTTTATACTTTTTCAGCTATTCGGAGTTTTGCACTTCTCGCTCTGTTATTCAATTTTACCTCTTCTTTTGAAGGAACTATTAAACTTCCTACTTTTTTCAGCGGCACTTCAAAATTGCCAAACATATCGCGCTCTGGCTCTCCTTCAAACATGCCGTTTCTCATGAATCGCTTTACCAACCTGTCTTCCAAAGAATGATAGGATATAAAGCTTAAACGACCTCCCTTTTTTAAAATCTCGGGAGTTTGCAATAAAAACTCCTTCAACGCCTCAATCTCTTGGTTCACCTCTATCCTTATTGCTTGATAAATTTGAGCCAACACTTTGTTTTCATGGCGCGGTGGTAAAAATTTATGCAACACCTCCTTAAGTTGGGCACTTGTTACAATGGGTTTTGTTTTCCTGTGATGAACAATCAATCTTGCCATTGCAGGGGCTGCACGCAATTCACCATATTGCAAAAACATATTTTTCAGTTGTTCCTCATCATATTCGTTTACCACATGAAATGCAGAGAGCTTATTTTGCTGGTTCATCCGCATATCCAAATCTGCTTCAAACCGTGTTGAAAAACCACGTTCTGCAACATCAAACTGATGTGACGAAACCCCAAAATCGGCCAAGATCCCATCAACTTCTTTCACCCCATGAAACCTTAAAAACCGTTTTATATATCTAAAGTTTTCATTAATCAGCGTAAAGCGAGTGTCATCAATTGTATTTCTAAGAGCGTCTTGATCTTGATCAAAAGCGAACAACTTTCCGTTTTCACCAAGTCGTTTTAATATTTCTTTACTGTGGCCACCACCACCGAACGTTACATCAACATAAATTCCATCTGGCTTAATGTTCAGCCCATCAACAGTTTCTTTTAGCAGTACTGGGTTATGATATTCCATCACCATCATCATCTTGTCCCATTACCTCTTCGGCCAAATCTGCAAAATCTACAGCCGTTTCATCAATCGCCTGTTCATATAAATCCTTATCCCAGATTTCAATAATATTGATAGCCGAAGCCACAACAATATTTTTTGAAATGTTAGCAAACACCGTTAAATCCTTTGGGATTAACAATCTACCGTTTACATCTATCTCAACAATTTTAGCACCAGCAGTAAACCTCCTGATAAAATCATTGTTTTTTTTCTTGAATTTATTCAGCTTGTTCATTTTTTGCATTAGGGCCTGCCATTCACTCATAGGGTAAAGCTCTAAACACTTTTGAAAGACGGAACGACGCAGCACAAAACCATCTTGCAAAGCCGAAGACAGTTGCTTTTTGATGGAAGCGGGCATCATTAATCTGCCTTTTACATCAACCTTGCAATCGTATGTTCCTGTGATTAAATCCAAAAGCGGTCTGCTGAATTTTAAATGTTTAAGTTTCAAATATATCGAAAAATTTACCACTTATTACCACATTATACCACTTTGTTGATAAATTTTCGACCAAAACCGCATTTTACCGAGCTTCTAAGAGACAAAGGCAGCAATAGCCCGTGTTTGCCCGGGCAAAAAATTCCCAAACCGAAATAAAACCCCTGTTAACATCTTAATCTTTTAACATAAAAAATTTCATTTAAGAGGACAGAAACTATTTTATTAGGAAAAAATTAATTTCATGGATTTATCAATGATTTAACTATATTTGTTTTTAATGACTGACTAACTTATTGATGGCGCATCGTTTAAAAAAAGAAAAGAATTACAACTATATTGAGGCAGGAGAAGGCACCCCTATTATTGTGTTGCACGGCCTTATGGGCGGGTTGAGTAATTTTGATTCTGTAACCGAATTTTTTAGCAATAAAGGATACAAAGTATTGATTCCTGAGTTACCAATTTACTCCATGTCCTTACTTAAAACCAACGTAAAAAGCTTTGCTAAATACCTTCATGACTTTATTGTGTTTAAAGGCTATAAAGAGGTTATTTTACTTGGAAATTCACTGGGCGGCCATATAGGTTTGTACCACACCAAAATGTTTCCTGAAAGCGTAAAAGCTTTAATCATTACGGGCAGTTCTGGGCTTTACGAAAGTGCCATGGGCAGTGGCTATACCAAACGTAGCGACTATGAGGTCATCAAGAAAAAGGCACAGGATGTTTTTTACGACCCTGCTGTTGCTACCAAAGAAATTGTTGATGAAGTTTACGAAACCGTTAACGACCGAAACAAACTGATAAAAACCTTGGCCATTGCGAAAAGCGCCATACGACATAACATGGGTAAGGATTTGCCAAAAATGCTAACAAAAACCTGCATTATTTGGGGCAAAAATGATAACGTAACCCCACCTGAGGTTGCGGTAGAGTTTAACACTCTTTTGCCTAATTCTGAATTGTTTTGGATTGATAAATGTGGGCACGCCGCCATGATGGAACATCCAGATGAGTTCAACCAAATTATGGATGCTTGGTTGCAGAAAAACGGCTTTTAAAAAAATTCCTGATTTCTCTGGAATACAAAAACTCTTGATTTGAAAATAAAAACAGCTGAATTTGTTGTTAGTAACTCTGATGTAGCAAAATGTCCCAATAGCCGTTTGCCAGAATATGCCTTTATTGGGCGAAGTAATGTTGGTAAATCTTCGTTAATCAACATGCTTACGGGCAGAAAAAGCTTGGCCAAAACCTCGGGGAAACCTGGGAAAACACAGCTCATCAACCATTTTTTAATCAACAAAAACTGGCATTTGGTAGATTTACCGGGCTATGGTTACGCCAAAGTTTCCAAATCCTCAAAAAAAGTATTTCAAAAATTTATCACCCAATATTTTAGTCTGCGCGAGCAATTGGTCACTGCATTTGTTTTAGTGGATATTAGGCACGAACCCCAAACCATAGATTTAGAATTTATGCAATGGCTTGGCGAAAACGGTATACCATTCTCCATTATTTTTACAAAAGCCGACAAGCTAAAACCAAAAGCCATAGAAAGGCACATTGGACACTACAAAACCATACTTTTGGAAACTTGGGAGGAGATGCCTAATTACTTTGTTACCTCATCAACAAAAATCATAGGGCAAGAAGAACTTTTGGGCTATATTGATGAGTTGAACGGGAATATGGAGTTGAGCTAAAATAACAAGCCACCTCTCAATTTGTAAGAATATTTTTTATATTTAGTGTAATAAATATAATGTAAATAAACGCAATTGCGTTTATACAACTGTTGTGCAACATTTGACCAAATGAGAATAAACCTAACAATAATCTACTTTCTTCTGTCAATTTCAGTAATTGGGCAAAATAACCCAATGGAATTGTATAATACTGGAAATTCAAATTTCAAATCTGGGAATTTTGAAAAAGCTATTGAGAATTATACAGAATTAATGAAAACCGTAGATGAAAAAACTGTCCAAAAGACTTGTTATATAAATCGCGGACTTTCATACGACCGACTTCAAAAATACGATTTAGCAATTGCCGACTTTACAGAGGCAATTAAGTTAGATAGTACAGATATGGCTTCGTTTATTGACAGAGGACTTTCAAAAATGCACGCTGGATATTTGGAAAAAGCGAAAGAAGATTACAATTACGTTGTTTACAAAAACAATAACAACGGAATGATGGAAGCTGCTCTTTATTGGCTTGCTCAAATTCACTACTCACAAGGAAAATTCGAGGAAGTAATAAAAAACTGTGACAGATATTTTACAATAAATTCAAATGACCCTGAATTGTATTTCATACGTGGAACCGCAAACGATATGCTACGGAATTTTGAACGGTCAATTAAAGATTACGACAACGCAATTAAAATAAAACCAAACTATGTTCAAGCAATTGCTAATCGAGGAACAGCAAAGATTAATCTCTTTACTGGAAATGGAAATTTACAGCCAAGTAAAAAAGAAACGAAAAGTGCGTGTAAGGATTTAAAAAAAGCAAAAGAACTTGGTGATAATGCAGTTGACGATTTGATTTATGTGTATTGCGACAGAAAAGAATAAAAGAAACGGAATTAAAAAACGTTGCACAACAATGTATAACCACAATTACGGCGGATTCGACTATGTCCGAATCCACTCGGAATTGCTAACGTCAGTGCTTAACCGAAAAACAAAGTAAACCAAACCGATAACTGACGGTTATACGAACCGTTGAGTAGTATACGGAAAGAGCCAAACATCAATCATTAAATGAATTCAAAATCCAATCTTGAAATCTTTAACGCAAGAACTTTAAACTTTCCAGTAGAGGAAGTTTACAGGGCTTTTGCTGAACCCACCATTTTAAAAAATTGGTGGGGACCACATGGTTTTACGAACACCATTCATGAATTTGACCTAAAACCTAGTGGAAAATGGATTTTAACCATGCATGGACCCGAAAAAGGCAATTACGAAAATTCTTCGGTCTTTGAAATTGTTAAACCTAACGAACTTGTAAGATGGAAACGGATTTCGCAACCATGGTTTGATATGGAAATTGCGTTCACAAAAATTGCCGATTCGAAGTCTCAAATTTCATTTCGGATGATTTTCAAAACTGTTGAAGAATGCAACAAAATTAGAGGTTTCGCAGAACCAAAAAATGAAGAAAACTTTGATAGGTTGGAACAAGTGTTGGCAAACCTGTAATTAAAAAATCACCCCTTAACATCCAAAGCATCCCTTAACGCATTACCAATAAGCATAAACGCCATAACCAAACTCATAATGCAAAGACCAGGTATTATGGCCAAATAGGGTTTTCCTAAAATAATATAATTGTAGTGGTCTTTTATCATGGCGCCCCAACTGGCCATGGGCGGCTGTGCCCCAATACCTAAAAAACTCAATCCGCTTTCAATTAAAATAGCTGCGGCAAAATTGGCTGCCGAAATAACAATAACGGGTGCCATGATATTGGGCAAAATGTGTTTTTTAATGATTCTAAAATCGGTATAGCCCAACGCTCGTGCTGCGGTAACATATTGCATTTCTTTGGTGCTTATTATTTGTCCGCGCACTACCCTGGCCACTTCCACCCACATGGTAAGCCCTACGGCAATAAACACTTGCCAAAAACCTTTTCCTAAAGCCAAAGTTATGGCAATCACCAACAACAATGTTGGGATAGACCATGTAACGTTAATAACCCACATGATGATGGCATCAACTTTTCCGCCAAAATAGCCAGCAAGGCTTCCCATTAAAATACCAATGACTAATGAAATAAACACAGCAACAAACCCAATAAAAAAGGAAATTCGTGCACCCACCAAAATGCGACTTAATAAATCGCGACCATATTTATCTGTACCAAAGAGAAAGGTTTTTTGCTCAATAAATTGTTCCACAGAACTATTCGGTAAAGCACTTAATTTTATTGTTTTTTCTGCGCCTTCCAATCCATCGGAAGCATATTCTTTATAGGTTAAAACACCATCCTTAACGCTATAACCTGAAATTGGCACTTCTGTATCTGAGTTTTTCTTCCCAAAGAACATTTTATCAAAAAAACTTTGTTCATTTTTTATTTGGGATGGAATGGTAAGCATCGTAACCTCAAATCCAGGTTTTTTGGAATGGATGGCCAAATGCATTTGATTGGCGTATTGCGAATTGTCTGGAGCAAACACATAGGCAAACACAGAAACAATTCCTACAAAAACAATAAAAACGAAACTAAAAACGCCCCAAAAGTTCTTTTTAAACTTTTGGAGCGCCAGTTGTTTTAGTGAGCTGGATTTACCCATTAAATTACTCTTAGTTTTTTACAGCATCTTTTGTTGCAGCCAATTTCTTTATAGGATAAGCCATTTTTAGGTCTTCCAACACATTTAAAGCTTCTTCTATATAAATATCTTTGCTCAAGCTTTCATGCCAACGATCGCGCTTTTCTTTTAAGTCGGTTGTATCCTGTTCAAAAAGATGTTTTTCATAGCTTGTCGAATCAAAAGTTAAATTAGTTTGATAGTTCGAAATGGCATCAAACTTTTTAGCCTCTTGTTCGTTGGCTTCCATTTGGGCTTTGTACGTTTTATAGTTTAATGAATAAACCGTTTCGTCAATTTTGCTTTTCACCCATTTAGCATTTTCTTCAATAAGTTTTAACTGCTCGTTATTTTCCATACGGTGTTTGCTGTTTTCAACCGTTGCATTATAATCGAAATAATTTTCCCATGGTGTATAGGTGGCAGGAGCAATTTCATCCCAAGGTAACGGATTGTCCTTATCCTTTTCACCAACATTAATAAAACTAAATCGACCAGGTACAGTTACATCGCTTTTAACGCCCTCTAACTGAACAGAACCACCATTAATTCTATAATATTTTTGAGTAGTTACCGCCAACGATCCGACATCACCTATAGAATTGCTTCTTAGCATCCTATTCAAATCAACAACATTTTGCACCGTTCCTTTTCCGTAGGTTTGCTTGCTACCAATAATAATGGCGCGCTTATAGTCTTGCATCGCAGCAGCCATAATTTCGGAAGCGGAAGCAGAAATTTCATTGACCAAGATAACCAAAGGACCATCCCAGCTAATGGATTTATCTTTGTCTTTATATACCTCGGGTAACTTATCGGTAGACCGCACTTGTACTATAGGGCCATCTTTAATAAAAAGACCAGCCAAATCTACAACTGCCGGTAATGAACCACCTCCGTTATTCCTTAAATCGAGCACCAATCCCTGCATACCGTCTGATTTTAAACGCTCAATTTCTTTCCTAACATCAATGGATGCATTTAAGTTATCATAATCTTTAAAATCCGCATAAAATGAGGGCAAATTAATTACACCAAATTTCTGACCATCCTTTTCCACAACAGATGCTTTGGCGTAGGTTTCAACCAGCTCAACCACATCCCGAACAATGGTAATATCCTTTATGGTGCCATCAACTTTTTTAACCGTTAACGTTACTTTAGTATCTTTTGGCCCCTTAATATACTTTACGGCATCACTTATGCGCATACCCACTATACTTACAGGCAAATCTTCATCCTCCTGTTTTACCTTCAAAATAATATCTTCAACATCAAGCTCTCTACTTCTCCAAGCCGGCCCACCAGAAATAAGTTCAACTACCTTAATATAATCCATTCGTTTTTGTAATCTGGCACCGATACCCTCAAGTTTCCCAGACATACGCTGATCGAAATCTTCCCTATTATTGGGCGCTAAGTAATAAGTATGCGGGTCAAACTCTTCAACAATGGTATTTACATAAATGGCAAACCAGTCTTCTCGGGTTAAATCATCTAAAATATCATCAAAGTAGATATCTAATGTCTTTAAAGTAGACTCTCGAGCTTCTTGTTCAATTTCAGTTTCGGTCTTCATGACGTAATCTGAATTGTTCTCTTTCTTTTGTATTTCCTCCTTCATCAAATCATCATAATTGGAAATGGTCGAGAATTTCAACTGCTTTCTCCAACGTTCCTTCATTTGTTTTCGGTTTTTTACAAATGGCTTGTCCTCAAAATCTGTATCGAATTCTTCATTCACCGTATAATCAAAAGGTTGAGAAAGCACTTCTTTGTAAATTTCCTTAACTTCCGCAATACGCTGCAACATGCGATCGTTCGCTACATTAAAAAATGTTATATCTGCAGCTTTTACCTGATCATCAATGGTCAATTTGAATTTTTCAAAATCCGCATAATCAGACTCATAAAAGTATCTTTTTACTGGGTCGAGAATTTCAATATAATCATCAAAAAATTTGGCAGAAAAATTGTCATCAATATCCAAAGGATCATAATGCAATTGCTCCAATACATAAGTAATAATTTGAACAAGCACTTTGTCTTTATCCGGATTGTTAAACTTTTTGGTTGTAAAACTGCACGACGCAAAAGCCAGTAACAACAACAAAGACAATACTTTATAATTCCTTTTCATAATATTTTTCATCTAATCAAATTTTATAGCTTCTATAAAGCCCAACATAATAAGTCACTAAAATAAAAGAAAAAACTATGCCATTAAGGTGAATTGCCGCTAATTTTTTGTTAAAGGAAGGAAAATGGCTGTTTACTGACGAAATTATGTATTTTAGCGATGATTTTTAAATCTAAAAATGACAAAAAAGCCTCTTATTCTTGTTACCAATGATGATGGCATTAGTGCCCCGGGCATAAGGACACTCATTTCCATTATGAATACCATAGGTGATGTAGTGGTGGTTGCTCCCGACAGCGCACAAAGTGCGATGGGCCATGCTATTACCTTAAACTCTACGCTTTATGCCGAAGAAATACATTTTGATAATGGACCACAAAAAGAATACAGTTGTTCGGGTACCGCTGCTGATTGTGTAAAAATTGCCATCAGGGAATTTTTGGACAGAACGCCTGATTTGTGTGTTTCGGGTATTAACCATGGATCCAATTCATCCATAAATGTCATTTACTCTGGAACCATGAGTGCTGCAATTGAAGCAGGTATTGAGGGTATTCCCGCAATAGGGTTTTCATTGCTTGACTACGGATGGAATGCCAATTTTGAAGCATCAAAACCTTATGTAAAAACAATTACGGAACAAGTTTTAAAACATGGCTTGCCCAAGGGTGTTGTGCTTAATGTAAACATCCCCAATTTATCAACCGAACACATAAAAGGCATCAGAGTTTGCAGACAAGCAAGAGCGAATTGGGTTGAAGAATTTGACAAGCGAAAAACCCCTCAAGGAAAAGATTATTACTGGCTTACAGGTAAATTTGTTAATTTAGATAGTGGTGATGATACCGATGAATGGGCCCTGGAAAATGGCTATGTTTCTGTGGTTCCTTCCCAATTCGACCTAACGGCACATCAATTTATAAAAGAGCTGAAAAGCTGGGATTTAAAATAAAATAATAAATGAAGAAAGATATTTTTATAGGCATGTTTGTTGGTTTAATCGCCAATGCCATTGGCTTATATTTTGCTGCCACTTTTTTGGGCAAAGGCGATGATTTTACCAAAGTAATTCAAGCAGCAGCAGCTGAGGGATTTCTAGGAAAACTGACAAGCCTTGGTGCTATTTTGAACCTGTTGGCCTTCTTCATTTTTATTAAAAAGAAGCAAGACTATCGTGCCAGAGGCGTTTTATTAGTTACCGTTTTTATTGCTGTTTTTACCTTTATTTTTAAGTTGTTTTAATATCAAAGTCACTCAATTTGACACATAGATGAAATATTACATCATAGCAGGAGAAGCATCAGGAGATTTACACGGCTCCAATCTCATGAAGGCATTGCTAAATGTTGATGTAAATGCCAATTTCAGATTTTGGGGTGGCGATTTAATGCAAACTGTTGGAGGCACATTGGTAAAACACTACAAAGAACGTGCTTTTATGGGGTTTGTTGAAGTTATTATGAACCTCAACAAAATCTTTAAAGATATTTCCTTTTGCAAAAGCGATATTGAAAAATTCAATCCAGATGTCATTATTTTCATTGATAATTCAGGGTTTAATTTACGCATAGCCAAATGGGCCAAACCTGCTGGATTTAGAACCAATTATTACATTTCGCCACAAGTTTGGGCATCAAGGGCCAGCCGAGTAAAAGCCATTAAGCGCGATATTGATGCCATGTACGTTATTTTGCCTTTTGTTGCACCTTTCTACAAAAAACATGGGTACGAGGTCACGTTTGTTGGTCATCCATTAATCGATGCCATTGCCAACCGAAATCAAGTTGGCGAATTTAAATTTCGAGAAGAACACCAATTGGGAGAAAAACCTTTGATAGCCCTGTTGCCCGGCAGCAGAAAACAGGAAATTACCAAAATGCTTTCCGTCATGCTCGAGATGGTTGACAAATACCCAGACTATCAATTTGTCATTGCTGGAGCACCTAGCCAAGACTATAGTTTTTACGAACCTTTTATAAAGTCCAAAAACGTAAAATTTATTTCCAATAAAACGTATGATTTGTTGAGTATTTCCATGGCTGCATTGGTTACCTCTGGAACAGCTACTTTAGAAACCGCCCTATTTAAAGTGCCCCAAGTGGTTTGTTATAAAGGCAGTGCCATTTCGTACCAAATTGCAAAACGTATAATAACATTGAAGTTTATTTCGTTAGTTAATCTGGTGATGGATAGAGAAGTTGTTACGGAGCTTATTCAAGATGATTTCAACAAAAAAAGGTTACAAATAGAGCTTGACAATATTTTAAATCCCGAAAAACGAAAAAAAATGTTTCTGGATTACTACGAGTTGGAAAAAGCTTTGGGTGGAAGAGGTGCCAGCGAAAAAACGGCCAAATTGATTTATGAATCCATAAAATCTTAAACTTTAGTGAATAAAATTGTTTTCATACTTGTTTTATTTATTGGTTTTACTGGCTGTAAGTCTTCAAAACGGGCTAAAACTGACAGAACCGTTTCTAACGAAATAATTACCCGAAAAGATAATGATGCACCTACAGTTTTCAACAGTGAAAATTCAGAAACTGTTGAAAACACCGAAGTAGCCACCGAAATCTCCAAGGCCGAACACATTATAGATTACGCCAAACAATTTGAAGGCGTGCGTTACAAATGGGGTGGCACCACAAAATCTGGAATGGACTGTTCTGGCTTGGTTTACGAATCCTTCAGGTATTACGACATTATGTTACCCAGAATTTCTCGCGATATGGCCAAAAAAGGCAAAAAAATAGCCTTAAAAAATGTGCTAAATGGTGATTTGCTCTTTTTTAAAACTGGAAACCGAAGAAATTCAATTAACCATGTTGGGCTCATTATAGACATAAAAAATAACGATATTGAATTTATTCATGCTACGAGCAGCAAAGGGGTTATTATATCAAATCTTAACGACCCATATTGGCTAAATGCCTTTCATGAGGCAAGGCGTATCTTATAGGATATTTTTATATCTTTCCAAAAGATGCGATTACTCAATTTCACCATAATAAAACTTACTGCGTGCTTGATTTTGGGCATTGTTTTGGGTTATTACTTTGATATCCCTCTCCATTCTTCATTGCTCTTCATTGGTCTACTTTTAGTGATTTTACTTGGTGCATATACCATTGCTCGAAAACAGTTTAAAAAAAACATTTGGTTTGGAATAGTTGCATTTTTAACTATGGTTTCTATCGGAATTCTGACAACAAATCTGCACAACCAAAAAAACTTTTCAAATCATTATACAAATCAAATTCCTAAAGCAAAAAACGATGCAAAGGTCATTACTTTTAGGATACGGGAAGTTTTAAAACAAAGCAATTATTACGAGAAGTATGTGGTGGATATTTTAAAAGTTGATGGAGAAAAGTCCTCTGGAAAATCGCTTTTAAACATTGAAAAAGACTCGCTAAACCCACCTTTAAAAGTTGATGTAGTTTTTGTTTATAAAACAAATTTTCAAGAGGTGCACCAACCATTAAATCCGTATCAATTCAACTATAAAAACTACCTTGAAAAAAAATATATCTACCATCAACTTTATGGGAACAGAGCGTCGCTTTTAAAGGTAAAACCAAACTCCACAACCCTTTTTGGGTTGGCAGATAACATTCGAACCCACGTTAATAAAAAACTCAAACCTTATCATTTTAAATCTGATGAACTCGCGATAATCAATGCTCTTTTACTGGGCCAGCGCCAAGATATTAGCGAAGAAGTGTACACCAGTTACGCCAACGCTGGTGTGATTCATATTTTGGCTGTTTCAGGTTTACATGTTGGAATTATCCTTATCATTTTAACTTTTGTTCTAAAGCACATAGAACGTTACAAACATGGAAAATTAATCAAAACCATTTTACTTGTTATCTTTTTGTGGAGTTTCGCTTTAATAGCCGGTCTTTCAGCATCCGTTACCAGAGCCGTAACCATGTTCAGCATTGTTGCAATTGGGCTAAACTTAAAACGGCCAACAAATATTTACAACACCTTGGCCATATCCATGTTTATTATTCTGCTTTTTAAGCCACTATTTATATTTGACGTTGGTTTTCAACTGAGTTATCTGGCCGTTTTTGCCATTGTATCTATAGACCCCTTTTTGTATAACCTTTGGAAACCAAAATATTGGGTAACTGATAAACTATGGCACACCCTTACCGTTACAGTATCGGCACAATTCGGCATTTTACCAGTGAGTCTTTACTATTTCCATCAATTTCCGGGTCTGTTTTTTATTTCAAATTTAATTATCATTCCGTTTTTGGGAATTATTCTCGGCATGGGAATACTGATTATTTTATTGGCCGTGTTAAATATTTTACCACAATTATTTGCGGACCTTTTTGGATGGATTATCGAATTAATGAATGCATTTGTGGTCTGGGTAGGAAAACAGGAATTCTTTTTATTCAAAGACATTCCCTTTAGCTTTTTGTATGTGTTAGTTTTTTATGCGCTGTTTATCACGTTTTTTAGATTGATTTTCAAGAGAAATTATTCCAACTTAAAATTCTTTTTAATCAGTGTTCTTTTGGTTCAAGGGGCCTTCATTTATACTAGTTACGCCAAACCTTCAAAGGAATTTATCGTATTTCATAAAAACAGATTTAGCCTTCTGGGAAATACCACTAATAACAAAATTCTAATTGCCAGTAATTTGGACAGTATTTCAAAACTGAAAAACAATACGGTTAAAGATTATACGGTTGGCAGCCATATCATGAGTATTGAAGAAGATTCAATCCATTCACTTTATCAATTGAATGTCAAAACCTTTTTAGTTGTGGACAGCCTTGGTGTTTATAATGTAAATTCATTTCAGCCCGACTATGTTTTATTGCGGCAATCTCCGAAAATTAACCTGAACCGTTTAATTGATTCCATTAGTCCAAAACAAATTATTGCCGATGGTAGCAATTACACCTCTTACATTGAACGATGGGAAAAAATATGTGATAAACGAAAAATCCCTTTTCACCAAACAGGAAAAAAGGGAGCGTTTATAGTTAGTTACTGATTTTTTAATAAGACTGTCCTACAATGTTATCTGCCACAGCCAACCATTTATCGGGGCCACCACGAACATATCCGGTGCGCCCAAGATTTTTTAAATTCTTTTTGCCATCGGTCATCATTTCAGGTTTTGCAAAAAGAATGGAAGGGTAACCTCTTACCTGAAACATCTTTTGCATTTGGTAATTCTGGATTTGAGTGTTTCTATCCAATGCTGTTTTTCTGGGAAAGTCCAGTTCCACCAGAACCACATTTTCTTTCGCCCAAGTTTCAAAATCTGAAGTTTTAAAAACCTCATTCTGTAATCTTATGCACCAGCCACACCAGTCTGAACCCGTAAAAAATAGCATTAAAGGTTTATTCTCCTTTGATGCAATTTCAAAAGCTTCATTCATATCTGTATGCCAAATTAGAGCCTTCTGTCCCCAGCTACTTACTGAAAACAACACAAACAAAAATAAAGTTAAGGTTAAGTTTTTCACTGGTTCACATCTTTAAACTGAGGTTTAAACGCCTCATAATATTCATAAAATTTTTCTTGGGTATTCAGAGTTTTGTGGTCATCATTTTTAAACATCTTTAAAAACAACTCCAATTGCGAAGGTGTTTTGTAACCGCGTATTGGTGTTATGAATTCGCCTTTTTCATCTAAAAAAACAATTGTTGGGTATGCACTAATTTGAAAGTATCTTGCCAAATCATGGGTAGAATTTCGCCTATTGGCATTGGCAGAGTCGTAATTTGGATTGGTAAACGAAATGTCCTTATAATTGACAACCTCATTGCCCTCTGCATTAAACTTTACAGCGTAATAATTCTTGTTAACATATTCAGCAACATCCTTATTATGGAATGTGTTCCTATCCAACATTTTACATGGGCCGCACCATGTGGTATACATATCAATCATAATTTTTTTGGGCGCTTTCTTTTGAAGCTTGATTGCCTCTTCAAAATTCACCCAATTAATTTCTTGAGCTAGCGTATTTACACTAACAAAACCAACGGCAATAATTAAAAAAAATATCTTCTTCATACCTCACTGAGTTGCAAAAGCTGTTCCGAACTTACAAAAAATGCCCCAATTGAGGGGCATTTCGATAAATTTTTAACTTATTTTTCGATTAACGAACACCATGCATGAGTTTTTTCAGCAATGGATGTAACAACAACGAAACGAGTCCCAAACCAATTGGTATAAGCGTGAAAATCAAGAAAAATGAGGATAGACCGTGTTCTTGGGTAATCTTTTCAATATCGCCTCCTACGTAGTGTGCCAACTTATTACCAATGGCAATGGCCAAATAATAAACCCCAAACATAAAAGCTACCATTCGGGCAGGAATCAGTTTACTTAAATAAGATAATCCCATTGGAGATAAGCACAATTCGCCTAAAGTATGGAACAAGTATGCAAAAACTAACCATGCCATACTCAAACTAGCTGTTTTTGCTCCATCGGGCACATCTTTGGCTCCAAAGGCCAAAAAAGCAAAACCTATACCCAAAAGGAAAAGCCCCAAAAAGTATTTCACCGAGGCTGGTGGATTATATTTGCTGTCCCACCATTTTGTAAATAATGGCGCAAACATGATAATAAACAATGAATTGAGTATAGCAAACCAAGTTACGGGAACTTCAGTTTCAGTAGATTGATATTCAATATAAAGCTTATAAAGCACAATAGCCCAAACAATCACAAAACTAAAACCAAGAATAACATTTGATAGGCCTATTCTATTGAATGTTTGCCTGAACAAACTTAATAACACATAAGTGATGATGCCCAAAGGCACGATGGTTACAATTAAATCGACCACCTTAAAAGTGGTTGCAGCACCTCCTTCTAAAATCCTATTGGTAAAATCTCTTGTATAAATTGGCAAAGAGCCCGCTGCTTGCTCAAAAGCGGCCCAGAAAAAAATAGTAAACAAACAAAAAATTGAAAAAGCTATCATTTTATCTCTTTCAATAGCCACATAACGCGGTATTCTAATCAGCAAAAGCAGTATGAAAGTAATGGCTGCCAAAAGGGCAAAAAACAAGGAATCACTCAGTCCAGCAATGGTGAAATTGAATGTTTGGATATCCCCTATTTTACTCAAAGGATCATTAATGATGAAAATTAGGGCAGAAATGGTGAAGACTGCAACCAGGATATAATCAACAGTTAAAAAAGGATTGAGCTTTTCCGTCAGCTTTGAACTGTCATTTTCTTCTCCAATATCATCAATTTCTTCAAGTTCAACTTTAATGGGTTTATCACCTATATTGCCGAAAAGGGGTTGTGCAAAATAAAATTGAAGCATGCCCAAGAACATGAATATACCTGCCAAACCAAAACCGTAACTCCATCCTATTTTTTCACCAACCCATCCGCAAAGCATAATACCGATAAATGCGCCAGCATTTACACCCATATAAAAAATATTGTAGGCCCCATCCTTTTTTTCATCGTGCCCTTCATACATTTTTGATATGATAGAGGTCATATTAGGTTTAAAAAACCCATTGCCCAAAATCAAAAATGAAATACCAATGTAAAGAAATGTTGGAGTTTCAATGGCCATGGAGGCATGCCCCAAGGTCATGAGCAATGCACCTATAACTACGGCCATTCTATAGCCAATTTTATTATCGGCCAACCAACCACCTATTAAGGGGGTTAAATAGACCAACATGGCATAAGTACCCAAAAGGGATAAAGCCGAGGAAGAACTCCAGTCCCATCCAGGGTTATCACCAATAAGTGATCCTGTTAAGAATATAACCAATATGGCGCGCATACCGTAGTAGGAAAAACGCTCCCACATTTCGGTAAAGAACAATACGAACAATCCCGATGGATGCCCTAAAACCTTATCTTGAAAAAATTGGTCGGTCGAGTTTTTAGCCATAAATGTAAATTTTAATTATCTGCAAGTTCAAAACCCTCGGTTTCATCATTAGAAGCACCCTCTCTTTCCTCGGCTCCGTGGGTTAATCTTTTTAAAGGCTTAAGTATTGCTATTACTAAAAGTCCGAAAACTGTACAGAAAATAGCTATTCCAGTAAAAATAGTAAACTCTCCCAATTCAGATGCAGATTCACCTAAAAGCCCGGCGACTTTATTTCCTAATCCTGTTGCGGCAAAATACGCTCCCATCATAAAAGCCATCCATCTGTCGGGCGCAAGCTTGGTTATAAAAGACAGTGCAACTGGTGATGCACATAATTCGCCAATAGTATGAAACAAGTAAGCCAGAACCAACCACTGCATACTAGATTTAACTATGACTTCACCGGATGTATCATACCCTACTTCTTGACTCGCAATAGACATAAAGAAAAACCCCCATCCCATAATTATCACACCGATTGCCATTTTAAACAATGACGATGATTCTCTTTTTCTGTTTTTCCACCACACCCAAAAACTTGCGACCAACGTTGCAAATACCAAAATAAATATGGCATTAACAGACTGAAACCAACTTGCAGGAACTACAAAAGACCCCAGAGATAAATCTGTTTTTTGAGCAGCATAAACATTTAATAAGCCTCCCGCTTGTTCAAAGGACCCCCAAAAGATTATAATGATTAAAAAAGACAGGTATGTAACCAAGATTCTGTCTTTTTCAACTTTATTACCGTCGTTGTAAACAACTATTCCAACTCCCACAGCAAATGCCAAACCAATAACCAAAAGCCCATAGGACCATGAACCTCCAAACCAAATAATCAGTCCTAAAGCTACTGTAATAAAAAATCCAATCGTTGAATTTTTATGCTTAAAAATTGCAGTTAACAAATTTTTACTTTCTCCCTTTTCTGCTTCCGAACGACTGTCTATTACCAAATTGCCGACATGTTTCAAATGCTTTTGCCCCAACATGTAAACGACCTGACCAAGAGCCATTCCTATTCCTGCCAATCCAAAACCATAGTGCCAACCAATATTTTCTCCAACATACCCAACAATTAAAGCTGCTGCAGCTGCACCTAAATTTATTCCCATATAAAAAATATAGAACCCTACATCACGCTTGTTTTGTTCATTTTTGGCGTACAAGCCACCTACCATAGTGGATATATTGGGCTTAAGCATTCCTACACCCAAAACAATAAGAATAAGCCCCGTGTAAAAGGCCCACATTTGTTCTATGGCCAAAATGCTATGCCCTGCAACCAATAAAATACCGCCAACAAGAACAGATTTACGTTGGCCCAAAATTTTATCGGCAATTATCCCCCCAGGAATTGACATAACATAAACAAACATGGTATACCAACCATATAAAGCAATCGCATTATCATTTGCCCAACCCAAACCAGGGTTATCAGAAGCTGTTTCAGCAACTAAATAGAGAACAAGTATTGCTCTCATTCCATAATAAGAGAAACGCTCCCACATTTCAGTTAGAAAAAGAATATATAACCCAATCGGGTGACCGAATAATTCCTTCTGCTTGACTATTGTTGAATTTGACATATAATTTTGTGTTAGTTTTATTCTGCTATCCTTTAATCTTTACTTGCTCCTTTTGCTTTACTTCTCCCTCTTTTTCTATTTTATCGCCGAGTGTTTCGTTAATAAAATTGGTCATTTTTTTATATAAATGAAGTCTTGTATTCCCGCCATAAATACCATGATTTTTGTCTGGATATATGGCCCAATCAAATTGTTTGTCTGCTTGAATCAAAGCTTCAGCCATTCTCATTGTATGTTGTAAATGCACATTATCGTCACCAGAGCCATGAACTAGCAAATAATCACCTTTTAGTTTCTCAGGATAATTGAAAGGTGAATTATCATCATACCCACTTGGGTTTTCCTGTGGGGTTCTCATGTAACGTTCTGTATAAATAGTATCATAAAAACGCCAGCTCGTGACCGGTGCTACCGCTATAGCCATTTTAAACACGTCGTTTCCTTTAAGCAAACAATTCGTAGACATGTGACCACCATAACTCCAACCCCAAATACCAATTCTATCGCCATCTATATAAGGTAACTCACCAAGTTTTCGGGCTACAGCAATTTGGTCTTCAGTTTCATATTTTACCAAATTCATGTAAGTTACCTTTTTAAAATCAGCCCCTTTAAAGCCTGTTCCCCTGCCGTCAACACAAGCTATAATATAACCTTGCTGAGCTAGGAGTTGAAACCAATAATCGTTGGCAGAGTTCCATTGGTTGACAACTTCTTGAGAGCCAGGCCCTGAATATTGATACATTAAAAGCGGATATTCCTTTTGTTCATTAAAATCTGCCGGTTTAATCATCCACATATTCAAATCATTGCCATTAACATGAATGGTACTGAATTCCTTTTTGGAAGTTTTATAATCGGAAAGCTTTTGTGACAGTACATCATTATCTTTTATGCTTTTAATCACATTACCCGATGCAGAACTATTCAAGGTAAATTCTGGTGGTGTAGATGCACTTGAAAACGTATTGATAAAATATGAAAAATCGGCACTAAAAGAAGCATTATTTGTTCCCTCACTTTTAGTCAATCTTGTTTTATTTCTGCCATTTAATTTAACGGAATACACATCACGATTGATGGAACCGTTTTCTGTAGATTGGTAAAAAATAGTATTATTTTTTTCATCATAACCATAATATTCCGTGACCTCCCACTTTCCATTTGTGACTTGGTTAATCAAATCGCCATTCTCGGCATAATGGTAAATATGGTTAAACCCATCCTTTTCACTGGTCCAAATAAAACTGTTATCCTTTAAAAAAGTTAGGTTATCCGTAACATCCACATAAGCTTCATCGGTTTCTGCCAACGCTAAACTTGAGGTGTTTGTTTTTGCATTGATAAGCCATAAATCCAATTCGTTTTGGTACCTGTTTAAATATTGGGCACTCAAAACATCCGGTTTTTTGGTCCATTCTATTCTTGCAATATAAAAGTCGTTGTATGCCTTATCAACCTTCACCTCATTCGTTTTTCCAATTTTTAAATCATAGACATGAAGCGACACCTTTGAATTAGCCTCTCCAGCCTTGGGGTATTTAAAAACCTGCTGGGTTTGGTAAAGCCCCTCGCCATAAACATCCATAGAAAACTCAGGAACTTCCGTTTCGTCAAATCTAATAAAGGCAATTTTATCACTATTGGAATTCCAATCGAAAGCACGCACAAATTTGAATTCTTCCTCGTAAACCCAATCGGTAATTCCGTTAATTATTTCATTCTTTTTACCATCAAAAGTGATTTGCGTTATTTTATCGGTTTGCAAATCCTTAACAAACAGGTTATTGTCCTTTGCAAAGGCCACTTTACTTCCATCGGGTGAAAAAGTGGGCTCTTGTATTTTATCCTCAGTAATCAAGGTCAAGGTTCCATGTTTTACATTATAAACATAATAGTTCCCCAAAGAAGACCTTCTGTAAATGGCCTCCTCATTGGTTGCCAAAATCACTTTATCTTCATCTTGGCTAAAGGTATAATCAGTAAAATAGGGAATCTCTTCAAGATTGGCAGAGCTTACCAAGGTATTTACTTTTTTCAAGGTTTTGTAATCATAAATATCTATGGACGTACTTCGTGTAGCTCTGTCAAAATTCAAAACAGAATATTGTTGGCCATTTGCCATAGAATGCAAAACATCCAGATACTCTGTTCTAAACGTTCCGTATTTCCAAATGTCTTCGAGGGTAATTTCTTTGGTTTGCGCTGAAACAATTGTAGTTACAAACAGGCAAACATAAAAGGAGAATTTTAGGTGATTCATTAAAAAAATTATTCTTTTTACAAAATGATGTCAAGTTTACTAAAAATTATGTAAAAAACCGTCAATATTAACACTTAAATAACGCGGTTTAAACCAAGGTATTCAATATTCATACCAAGAGTAGTATCTTTGCACTGCTAATGAATAAATTATGAGTAAACCAATTGACGGCTTTTCTAAACTTTCAAAATCAAAAAAAATAGATTGGATTGTTGAGACCTATTTTTCAAATGCTGATGATGCCAAGGAGGTATTGAAACAATATTGGAATAGCAACGAAAAACTGCAACAATTGCACGACGAATTTATTGAAAACACCATCACCAATTATTATTTGCCCCTTGGTGTAGCCCCCAATTTTTTAATCAATGGAAAAATATACACCATACCTATGGCCATTGAAGAAAGTTCTGTTGTAGCTGCGGCTAGCAAGGCTGCCAAGTTTTGGATGGATAGGGGCGGTTTTAAAACCAAAGTCATTTCAACCACTAAAATTGGGCAGGTCCATTTTATTTTTAAAGGTGATTTTGAAAAGCTAAAAACGTTTTTTGATTTGGTTAAGCCAAAGCTTATTGAAGATACCAAGGCCATTACCAAAAACATGGAAAAACGCGGTGGTGGTATCATTGATATTGAATTGCGCGACAAAACCTCAGACATTAGCAACTATTACCAACTCCATGCCTCATTTGAAACCTTGGATGCCATGGGTGCCAATTTTATAAATTCATGCTTAGAGCAGTTTGCAAAAACCTTTAAACATGAAGCACAGTCTTTCCATCTATTTTCTGATGAAGAAAAGGAAATTGAGGTGGTCATGAGCATTTTGTCCAACTATGTGCCAGATTGTTTGGTACGTGCCGAAGTGAGTTGTAAAGTTGAAGATTTAAATGAAGGCAACACCATTTCGGGTGAAGCTTTTGCGAAAAAATTTGTCCAAGCCGTTAGCATTGCTGAAGTTGAACCATTTAGAGCAGTGACACACAATAAAGGCATAATGAACGGTATTGACGCCATTGTTTTGGCAACAGGAAATGATTTTAGAGCCATAGAGGCAGGCGTTCATGCTTATGCAGCACGAAAAGGAAAATATAGCAGTTTAACCCATGCTAAAGTTGAGGATGGTATTTTTACCTTTTGGATTGAAATACCTCTGGCCCTTGGCACCATCGGTGGATTAACGGGATTGCACCCACTTGTAAAATTAGCCTTGGAGCTTTTACACAAACCATCTGCCAAAGAATTGATGCAGATTGTTGCCGTTGCAGGGTTGGCACAAAATTTTGCCGCACTGCGCTCACTTACCACCACAGGCATTCAACAAGGCCATATGAAAATGCATTTGATGAACATCTTGAATCAGTTTGAAGCCACAAACGAAGAGAAAAAAATACTTACCGAATATTTTAGAGACCACACGGTTTCGCACAGTGCCGTTTCAGAAGCCATTAACAAACTAAGAGTTAAAAGTTGAAAACATTTTACAGCCATGGTAAATTATTATTGACTGGCGAATATGTGGTACTCGACGGGGCTCTGTCATTGGCAGTACCAACAAAATATGGACAATCGTTGACCGTTGAAAATTTAGACCAACCCAAAATCATTTGGCAAAGTTTGGATGAAAATGGTAAGGTTTGGTTTGAAGGTGAATTTCAATTTAATAAGAGTGGGATGTTGAAACAAGTTCAGCATGACGATGTTTCCAAAAGACTGATTCAAATTTTAGATGCGGCGAAAATGCTAAATCCAAACTTTCTAAGAAACTCCTTTGGTTGTAGAATTACTACGCGGCTAGATTTTCAGAGAAATTGGGGACTTGGCACATCGTCTACATTGATAAATAATGTGGCGCAATGGGCAAATGTTGATGCTTACCAACTATTGGAAAATACCTTTGGCGGAAGCGGATATGATATTGCTTGTGCACAATATAATACGCCAATAACCTATCAAATTGAATCATCCGATAATGAGATCCTGAATCAAGTTCAGGATGACAAAAGAATAGTTAAAAAAGTAGATTTTAACCCTTCATTTAAGGGCTGCCTATATTTTGTTCATTTGAACAAAAAGCAAAATAGCCGAGAAGGCATTAAACATTATCACAGCAATAAAGCAAATGCTTCGAATACAATCAGCCAGATTAATGCAATCACATCAAAAATAATTTCAGCCAAAACCCTTGATGAATTTGATACGTTAATTGCATTGCATGAAACTTTAATTGCTGAAATCACCAATCAAAAAACAATTAAAGAATTACTTTTCGAAGATTTTAATGGTGGCTTAAAAAGTCTTGGGGCATGGGGCGGAGATTTTATTTTAGCAACTTCCAAAAGTGACCCGACATCTTATTTTAAAGGAAAAGGGTTTGAAACCATTATACCATACACATCAATGGTATTGTAGGCCTAAAAACAAAAAAGCCCCGATTATTTCGGAGCTTCTTTACGTTTATATTTTATTGTTTATTGAACTTGATTTTTCGCCCTATTATCTTCAATTTCGGCAGCTTCCTTAAGTGCATTGTACACTTTTGAATTAACAGCACCAACTTTTTGTTGCTCTACTCTATTGGCAGCAGCTTGATAATTATCCAACGTTACAGCTGGAGTTACTTTGGTAACTTGAATCATATAAACACCGTTTGAACCATCAAGTAAACCAGATGTTTCCCCTTCACTTAATCCAAACGCAGCACCTACAATTAAAGGCTCTCGTCCTGCTCCGGAAATTGTTGGGTTTTTCATATTTATACCATTGGCTGTTCTTACTGTTGTACTTTCCGCAGCAGCCAAATCATCCAAAGTAGTTGCAGAAACTCTGTCACGAATTAATTTTGCTTTCTTCTCTTTTCTTATAATTGGTAGAACCTGCGCTGTAGCATCTTCAACTGATTTTAATCCTTCTTCATGTTGCGCTACTAATTGAGCAATTAGGTAGCCACCTGGAATGTTGAAACGTTTTATATTGCCAACTTCAGACTCTTCGTTAAACGCCCAACGAACAATTGGTCTTTGGGCACCAACACCAGGAATGTTTTCGTCTAAAACCTTTATTCCATTTACAGGTCTAACTGTAAAATTATTTTCTTTGGCAACAGCTTCAAAATCACCTTTTCCAGCATTGATTTCAAAGTTTGATGCATCTCTAAATACTTTATCGGAAGTTGCTTCTGAAGGCTCAATCTTTCTGGCGATTGTTCCAACTTGAATTGCCTTCTTTGGATCTTTTTGCCCTTCAATTTCTATGATATGAAAACCGAAAATAGTTTTTACTACACCTAAATCTCCAGTTTTTCCTTCAAACTCAAAATCATTAAATTCTGGCACCATAGTGTTGTAACCATGCCAATCGTAACGTCCACCATTATTTACGCTTCCTTTGTCTGACGAAAATTCAGTTACAAAATCCGGAAACTTAGAACGGTTAGTTTTTAAAACTGCCAACAAACTATCGGCTGTTTCTTTAGCCTGAGCTTCAGTTTGAGTAACGTCTGGCCCTGCACTTTGTGCGCCAATAAAAGGTATTAAAATGTGTCTTACCTTGGCCGAATCTGGTATTTGTTTAACAGCTACTACTTTAGAAACCTTAAAATAGCCATCATCTTTGTATGGTCCATAAACCTCACCTTCATTTAGATTGTAAATATTATCGGCAACTTCGTCTGGCAAGTCTGATTTGAATATAAAACGATCATCAAATTTAATATCAGATTCAGCAATTGAGTTAATATACTCTTCATTGTTTTTAACTTCTGAAAAGGCTACGATGGTATCTTTTCTTCCCCTTTCATCAACCAATCTTCCGTTTACATAAATTTCAAGGTCGGCCTTAATGGCATTTTCATCTTCAAGAGATGCTTCTTCCTTAAACTCAACAAAACGGATATCTCTTGAAGCCTCAACTTCAAATTGTTTTTTATTGTCAAGAATGTAGTCCGAAATATTGGACCTAGACACCTCTACAAGGCTATCGGCAATTGTACTGTATGCCACTTGTACATATTTAATATCTACTTTGTTACCTTCCAATTTATGGTCAAGTTCACCTTCTGCCAAAGTTCCTGTTAAACCAGCCTTTACCATGTTAAAGTAGTTTTGGTTTAAGGCATTGGAGGCAAGTTGCTTTTCATAATTTATCCAACCTTCGTAACCTGAAGGACTGGTTTCTTTTAAATTGGCAATGTATTCATTCAACTTGTTTTCATCAAACAAACCTGCTTCATTTAAAAACTCTGGACTTGAGGCCAAAGCCGTTTTTAACAAATCGCGCATTTGGTCCTTTTCAACAGAAATACCAAGTTCTTCAAACTGCGTTTCCATAACAGCTTGTCTTACCTCCTGCTCCCAAACTCGGTTCATCACCATGGTACTTGTGGCATTTGGTCCTGCTTGGCGTTGTGCCAACTCTACTTTCTGCAAAAAGTCTTCTCTTGTGATGTCAATATCGTTAACTCTTCCCACATATGTTTGTTTCGCCCCATTCTCATCTGTCATTTTCAGAATATCTGGAACAGAAACGACAAAAGCTATTAATGCTAAAGCTATAATTGCAATCAAGATTACCTTTTGTTGTCTTATCTTATTTAAAACTGCCATTTGTAAATTAAATTTTATTTACCCAAAAAAGCTGGGGTTTTGTTGTTAAGTTGGTGCCGATTATACAAAAACCGACAAAAATATCGTGCGCGAAAATACCATTTTCTATTTAATAATAAAAGGGTTATTCATTTATTATGGAGTTAAAACTATTTTGTTGAAAAAATCATAAGCTTTTAATACAAACACCACAAAGTATAGTGATTAATTAGAAGTTAGTCTTCCTCTAAAACCTTAAACTCCACGAGGTCAATTTTGGTATTTGATACAGCCAATACCGTAAACTGAAAGTTGTCAATTTTCACAACATCATTTTGTTTGGGAATTTCTTCGGTATGGTTAACAATCAATCCGCCAAGGGTTTCATAATTTTCACTTTCTGGAAGGTCTACCTTGTAAGTTTCGTTAATGTAATCCACCTCCAATCTGGCCGAAAAATTATAGGTTTCTTCATCAATTTTCTCCTCGATTAAATTTGCCGAATCGTGCTCATCTTCAATTTCGCCGAACAATTCCTCAATAATGTCTTCAACGGTCATAATGCCAGAAGTTCCACCGTATTCATCTAAAACCACAGCAATACTACGTCTCTTCTTGGTAAGCACACTCAACACATCTTTTATAAGCACTGTTTCTGGAACAAACTCAACGGGTGTTAACATGGCTTTAATATTTTTGGCTTTTCTGAACAATTCAAATGAATGTACATAGCCTAAAATATCGTCAATGGTATCTTTATAAACCAATATTTTGGTTCTTCCTGTTTCTGTAAAAAGGGCGTTCAATGATTTTACAGTATCGTTAACCTCAACAGCTATAATCTCGGTTCGAGGAATCATAACCTCTCTTGCCTTAACTTCGGAAAATTCCAAAGCATTTTGAAAAATTTGGATTTCGCTATCAACATCATCATGTTCTTCCACAGCTTCCATTTGTTCGCTGATGTAATTGCCAAGCTCTACTTTAGTAAAAGCAAGTTGAATTTGGTCGCCTTCGGTTTTAAAAAAAGTTTTCAGGATAAAATCTGAAATCCAAATCACGAAATCTGAAATGAACGTGAACAATACATAAAACAAATATGCCGGAATTGCCAATGCCTTTATAAGTGTGTTGGCATAGATTTGAAAAAAAACCTTTGGCAAAAATTCTGCCGTAATTAAAATGACAATGGTTGAAATAATAGTTTGGGACAGTAAATTTAAATCGGTTAAAAGATAATTTAAAAATCCACTGGATAGTGGCAGCAACGACTGAAACCAACTCATAAGCACATCGCCCATAAAAAAACCATAAACAACCAAGGCAATATTGTTGCCTATTAGCATAGTTGTAATAAACTTTGAAGGCTTTGCAGTAAGTTTTGCTAAAGCTTTTGCCAACAAACCTTCCTGTTTTTTTTCAATTTCAATGTGAATTTTATTGGAGGACACATAGGCAATTTCCATGCCCGAAAAAAAAGCCGAAAGTATAAGTGATACTATGATAATGACAACAGAAACCGTCATTTATTTTGAGTTGTCTTTATTCTCATATTTCTTTCTGAATCTTTGCCTAAAGAAGTACATAAATACAGCTAAACCAGCCAAGGCAAAAGAGATATAGGCTCCGTTGGTGCCGTCGCCAAATTTTGATATGCCATCATAAAGGAATAATACGGCAAAGGCCAAATAGGCATATTGAAAAATTTTGGAAAATTTCATGTGTTTGTGTTTAGGCACAAAGATACTTAAAATAGAAACAGTTTATTTGTTCTATTTTGGTTTTTGTTCTCTACTATTCCTCGAGGGTAATAATGCCCGTAACCTCAAGAACTTCAGCATTTGTAAATTTTGAATTGGAATCAAAACCATTACCTTTAATAAGATCTTGTTCCGTTTGAAACTCAACCGGCTCGTTGGTATATAGCCATTCTTTTTTTTGGTCGTAGTAAAGCTGATCGGTTTTTAAAACACTATTGTCGTGTGTGGTAATCACAACATTGTTTCGCATATCAATTAAATCAGTATTACCATATACAATGGCATAATCTGCAACCACAGTGCTTTTTTTATTGTCTTTATCGAAAATATATAATGTAACACCGTCTGTAAATTCATGGAACGGGAAATCGCGGTTAGAATAATCCAACATCTTAGCGCTTATTAGATTTGCAGTTACTCTTCCGGAATCGGTATACTTAACGTTCATATTATAATCAATGCCGATTGGCTCGTTTTCTGAAATACCGATTTTCTGAACCTGTTTTAAACTGTCGTTACATGAAAAAAACATAGTCACAATAATTATTGTGACTATGTTTAAAATATTATATGTTTTGTGTTTTTTCATTAAATATTTGGGACGGTAACAGAGCGTCCAATCCAACAACTAATCTTGATTACTTGACCAGAACATCCACAGCTGAACACATCGGCTTTAGATGGGGCTCTATCTTTATAACTTGCAACAGATTGCGCAGAAGCTTTAGATAAGGTTGGGTCGACCCGGGCTGCTTTTGCAGCTTCATCGGCTGCCAACCAATATACTGCCCTTTTGTTAAAGGTAGTATCACCACAATTATTGGCACTGGCTGCATACATTGCTGCTATAGATAAATGTGGGCGACCATTTGATGGGTTCAGTCTAAGTGATTCATTGAAAAAGCTTCTTGCTTGTCCATAATTACCTTTAGCCTTTAATTTTAAACCAATTTTGTTGTTAAGTGAGGCCTTACGGAAGTTATCTGTTTCTAAATCAATGGCTTGCTTGTAAAAACCAATCGCCTCATTTGATTTGCCCTCTTTATCCTTCAAAATACCCAGATAGAAGGCCGAATTTGCAGATGGGTTTGCTTCATGTAGTGCGTTTACCAAATCGAAGAACAATGGGTCTTCAGTACATTCTTTTTGTGACATTTGGCCAGCGGCACGTTGCAACCAAACAACATTGCTTCTATTAGCTTCAAAATCTCTTTTAAATATAGGAATTAAGTTTCCACAATCTGCTCGTGTTCCAATTTTTTCATCAATACCTGAAGAAATTTGGTCATAGGCTTTTAAATAACTTTCGTAATACCTTTTATAGCTTTTTTCTTTGCTTGTGTAGCTTGCACCTGTTGAATCTTTTGCAATAAGTTTGTTTAATTGTTCAGAGTAGTTTTTAACTTCTTCTTCTACCTTCTCTACAACATCATCATACTTGCTAAACAAATCTTCAGCTGGTTTTTTCCCTGCATCATACAAATCTACCATTAAGGAAAAATAGGTATATAAACTTTTTGGATTTGTAAAGGTTGCTTTATCAAGCTTATAGGCGGCATCAAAACACTCATACAATTCGGCATCTGTTTTACCCAATTCTTTTCTATTGTCGTACATTAACTGGCAAGCTTGGGCCGCATACTCCCCTTTTGGTGTTTTACTGGCAAAGTGCTCTGCTCTTTGTTCCCAAAGCTTCAAAAGATCGTTTATAAAAGCTACTTTTTCAGCTCCAGCAGAATTATCAATTTTATGCTCTAAAATTTTCTCACCATCAACATAAATGGCATTATTGAATTTTGGGCATCTGTTTCTCACAGCCATCCATGGTTCATAAGCAGCATCAAAATTTTTCGATTTTACATACTCATGGAATATGGACAATTTGGTCATACATTCTTCATCCTGTTGGGCAAAACCAAAGTTCAATCCAATAAATAAAAGCGCTAGTAAAGTAATTTTAGTTTTCATGATTATAAATTTGTTCTTTTAGTCATATTTCCTTTTTTGAAACCATCTATCGTTCAAAGATAAGCTTAATTGAAGATTTATAAAATTCTCCTGAATTAAATTGCTGTTTGTTGTGCCTCTTTTTCCAATTTCAAAGCCTAAATTGGCGTTTGAGAGCAGCCTAGCATCCCCAACCGGTAAGCCTACTCCAAAAGATATGCCAAACTCTTTAATGGATTCATTATTTATATTCAACCCTGTTTCTTCTTGCCTAAACCCGGCTCTGTAAACAATACGCTCCCAGAAACTATCAAAAGAATTAAAATCTGGAATGTAAAACCCACCTAAAGAGAGGGAGTAGGCATCTTTATAAGTCGTTGCATTTGTGCCGTATAATTGGTTTGAAAACTTACTGGTTTTTTGAAAACTAGTTTCAGCACCAACAAACCATTTTCGTGGCTGCCCAATTCCAGCTCCAAATGCAAATTTTGAAGGCAAAATCAATTCAGTTTCGGCAAGACCCATAGCCTCCAAATTAGATTGAATGGTGTTTACTACAAACTCTTGTCCTGTTGCGCTTAAAGTAACCGTTGAAATTGAACGTTCATTTTGCGAGATTAAATTGCTTTCTGGAGTAAAGGTCATACTGGAAACAAGTTCCAATTTACTGTTCAACATCCTTTTATATGACAAACCAAAATTAAAATTCACTCCGCTTAAGTCCGATCTATTTCTCTCGCTAGATTGATATTGGGTTGGAACCCCATTGTCATATTGTACAATTAAGGTACTGTTTTGAATATTTCCAAAATTGTAATGCACATCAACGCCTGCCGTTAATCCTTTAGCTATTTGATAGCCTAATCCGAAAAACACCTTGTTTACTCCTCCTTCTCCTTTAAACCTATTTTGTAAATTGCCATCGTTATTTAAAGATTCCAATTTATATCCTACTGAAGTGTATGGCAATAAGCCAAAACCAAAACCAAGTTTTCCAACTGGCACAGATAACGCCAAATAATCAAAGGTTGTAGATGATGCTTTTTCAGTACCAGAATTACTTTTTAAGTCTTGACTTGTGTAACCACCACCGACGGTAAATTTAACTGGTCTGCTCTCTCCGTTAAAGGGATAAATGCCAACATTTTCACCAGCATAGGACGCCGGATTTCTTAAATTCATATGGATACTATCGTTATAAATGCTTAAACCACCCATACTCCGGTTTTCAACCGTTCCTTTAAACTTAAGGTTACCTATACCGTAGAAAGAATAAGGTGAAGCTGTACCCTCTTGTGCATAATTGAAAATAGTAAATACTAAAGCAAAAACTAATACAAGTTTTTTTATCATTCGTTCAAGTTAAATTGTAAAATATAGTTTAATCCCTCCAATAGAAAATTAGGATTGGCAAATATGCTACTTTTTAATTGCTTAGACAAGAATTTGGCATCACCTCCTGTTAAAATAACTGTTAAATCAGGATATTTAAGTTTATAAGTTGCGATGGCACCATCTATTTCATTAACAATTCCGTTGACCACCCCAGAATGTATGGACTGTTCGGTAGAAGTTCCTGTAATATTTTTTGGCGCTTCTGTCTCCAATAACGGTAAATTAGCAGTTAAATTATTCAATGATTTATACCTCATGCGTAGACCTGGAGAAATTGCACCTCCCAGATATTCGTTTTTGGCATTTATAAAATCGTAAGTGATGCAGGTTCCGGCATCAATGACTAGCACATTGTTTTCAGGAAATTGATTGACAGATGCACTTACCAATGCCATCCTATCAACACCCAATGTTTTTGGGGTTTTGTACAAATTTGTAAAAGGCAATTTTGTTTTGGAATTCAATAGGAGCAAATCAAAAATTTCGACTATTGTATCTACATCTTCATCATTTAACCTTCCAACAGATGATACAATTGTTCTTTTTAAACCAGGGAAATTACCTTTCAATTGCTTTATCTCAGCTATAACGCTATTTAGCCCAACAGATGTTTTATTCATCAACTTGTTGCCCTTAAAAACAGCAAGTTTCACAAACGTATTGCCAACATCAATGATTAAATTCATTATAAATTGAAAAAGTGTAAAACTACAAAACCATGAGGATTAAAATCTTAAATATTTTATAATTGTTTAATTTTAAAATAGTCCATCTTTTTATGATTTTATTTTGTGAAATAATAAAAATGACTTTATATTTGCATCCGCTTTGGCGAGGTACCTTAGCTCAGTTGGTAGAGCAAAGGACTGAAAATCCTTGTGTCCCTGGTTCGATTCCTGGAGGTACCACTTAAAAACCCTTAAAACATTTATGTTTTAAGGGTTTTGTTTTTTTAATAAAATCGTCTAGCTAAATTAATTAGAACTAAGTGATTTTAATGATTGTGCCCTGAATGGTCTTCGGCTGGCATTTCTCCCATTTGGTTCATTGCCATACTATGGTCGTATTGGCAGCAATCTGGAAGGTTTTTGTAAGCCTCTATATCTCCGAGTAATTTTTCGGTATCGTATCCTGAGGCCGCTATAGCCTTATGAATAGCCATTGCATTTGTTTTACTTCCATCAAAAGACACCTCTATTTTCTTTTTGTTAACATCCCAATTGGCAGTTTCAACACCCTCAACACCGTTAACCGCTTTTTCAATGGTCTTTTTGCACATGCTGCAATTGCCCCTTACTCCAAAGGAAATGTCAGTCATTGTTATGTCTTGTGACATTTCTAAATTAGTAGTTTCTGCTTCTTTTTTTGTTTCGCTTTTACAACTTGTCATTGTTATTGCCGCTATCATGGCTAAACTCAAAATTACTTTTTTCATCTTTCAAAATTTTAATTGTTATTATCTGTTTTTCATTAATCTATCACTTGTTTTACTTCGCCACAGGTTAACATGGCACTGCCAAAATATGGGTTGATTACTTTTTCCTCTTTGCTCAACCAGTAGGCCCCTTTGTTATTATCTGCCATAGGACAATACTCTACAAAAACTTTTTCATTAACGCCGAATGATTGAACTGCCTGGATTAGTTTTGAGGATAGTTCTTTAAAATAGCCTCTTTGCTCTTTTATGCTTGATGACTTTGAAATTGACATTGCGGAAGATTTTATTTCTTTTTCCAAGTCCATCCAATGGTTATGGGCATCGCCATTTAGTAAGTTCATGTCAATATTCGGCAAATTTTCCAAAAGACTTTTTGATGCGTTTATAGCATTTTTCAGTTCTTCTTTTACCAATGCATTTTTTAAATCGATATAACTGTTATAGACATTTTTCAACTGGTTTTGAAAGGCTTTTGGCACATCAATCCTTTCATTTTCAACCTTTGTCTTTTCACTCTCTATCCCCAAATGCCCTTCGTGGCCAGTCATGGTTTTACCTCCTTCTTTGTTCATCATGGATTTTTTACCTTGCAGTTGTGCTGCAGCATCTACTGTAAATGTTCCGTTTGCAACAATTTCATCACCAGCTTTAAGCCCTTGCAGCACCTCATAAGTATCCGCGATACGACTTCCCAAATCCACTTCCCTCATTTCAAAAATGGGTTGTTCCGTGTTCGGTTTTACATACACTACAGAACGTTCACCAGTCCAAAGCACTGCCGATGACGGAATGGTAATCACTTCATTTGCCGTATTTTTAATATTTTCAATTTCAGCCGATACAAACATGCCTGGTTTAAAAATATCATCTTTATTATTTAAAACCACCCGTAAAGCCAAGGTCCGTGTTTTGGCATTTAAAATAGGATCGATAAAATCTACTTTTCCATTGAATGTTTTATTGGGGTAGGCTTTTGTAGTTATTGAAACTTCTTGTCCTTTTTTGAAATTGTCAATCTGATTTTCATAAACATCAAAATTTGCCCAAACCGTATTAAGGTTTGCAATTTTTAGTAGAGGCTGTCCTTGTTTAATATAATCGCCATGCTCAACCAGTTTTTCAGTAACTGTTCCTGAGACCGTAGCATAAACCGGAAGATTTTCACTAACCTTTCCTGATGTTTCAATATTATTAATTTGACTATCGGAAAGTTTCCAAATCTTTAACTTGTTACGAACCGCCTGGTACAATGCTGGCTGAGATTCCTGTAGTGAAGCTGCCGTAATGAGTTCTTGCTGCGCGGCGTACAATTCGGGTGAATAAATAGTGGCCAACAACTGCCCTTGACGAATGAATTCACCAGTAAAATTAACATTCAAGCGTTCTATTCGGCCAGAAAAATAACTTACTTGTACCGTATTAGCTTCTTCATTTTCAACAATTTTACCAGATAATTTCGTACTATTTTCTTCTGCAATTCCCTTACCAACTATAGTGGTTTGGATATTGGCCAAAGCCATAGCATTTTTAGTAAGTTTAAATTGGTCGGCGGTTAAACCATCTGCGCCAACTTCAGCTGGTATTAAATCCATACCGCAAATTGGACAATCGCCCGGTTCAGGTTGCATAATTTGGGGATGCATGGAACATGTCCACATTTGAGTTGTATTTGAAGCTTCTTCATTTGAAGAACTCCCAAAAAGCAACCAGCCAAGCAACAAGCCAACTACCAATATTCCAGAATAAATAATATATTTTTTCATTTCTATTTATTTTTTCTTCTTAATAATTTTCTAACGGAAAGTGATGATGTAAACCACAATAAAAAACCACTTAACACGGTCATTAATCCTATTAATGAAAATATCCTCAATATTGTTGTATTGAAGTTATCCCTGCCCTCATAGTCCATCGTGTGGGTCATCCATAAAAAATCAAACCAACGCCAACCACGATGCCTTATCGTTTGAAATCTTCCGTCCTCAAGAGACACATATGCCTTTAAAGCATCATTACCTTTATAGGAAATAACATAAGCTGGCAATAACCTTTCTCGGTATTCGTGATGTTTTCCAACTTTTTCTATTCTTTCCACAGATTTCACTTTCATGTCTTTCCTGATATAGTTTTTTGCTATTTGAAGGGCTTCTGTTTCAGTAATGCCGCTTTTTGGATTTCCATTTATGGCATTAAACAGTTCTTCTTTATTTATCCAATAATATGGCGTATCACCAATATCCCGCAACTCAATGCTTTTTAAACCTTGTGGAACAGCCAATTGATTGGGACTGATTAAATTTTTGAATACTTTAGGCTTATAATCTGGATTTATAAAATGGTCTCCATGTATGTCATCAATGTTTGTCCAACTAAAGTATAAACCACTTGTGGTCCAAAACAAAAATTGAATACCCAGAAACAAACCCAAATAACGGTGTGTTTTTCTAATTTTTAATGCTGTGTGTCTGTTTACCATTTTTTAGATATTTACCCTTCTTAATCGCAATGCGTTTGCTATTACGGAAACCGAACTAAAACTCATGGCCAAAGCAGCTATCATGGGTGACAGTAAAATTCCAAAGAATGGAAATAATACACCTGCTGCAATTGGCACCCCTATGGTGTTATAAACGAGTGCAAAAAATAGATTTTGCTTAATGTTTTTCATTACTGCATTACTCAAGTTTTTGGCTTTAACAATACCGTGTAAATCTCCTTTTACCAGAGTTATCATGGCGCTTTCAATGGCTACATCGGTTCCAGTTCCCATGGCTATACCTACATCGCTCTTTGCCAATGCAGGCGCATCATTAATACCATCACCTGCCATGGCCACTACTTTTCCGTTGGCTTGAAGCTTTTCAACTTCTTTCAATTTGTTTTCTGGTAGCATACTTGCTTTGAAATCTGCCAAATTTACTTCTGATGCAACAGCCTGTGCCGTTTCTTGATTATCACCTGTTAACATAATGACGTCAATTCCTTTGCTTTGCAATTCTTTTATGGCTTTGGCACTGGTTTCCTTTATTTTATCACCAATAACGACATAACCCACAACGGAATCGCCCACCGATAAATAGGATACTGTTTTTCCTTTTTTCTGAAACTGTTTGGCTTCATCAAGCATTTCTTCAGTTAATTCTGCGCTTGCATATTCCATCATTTTAGGATTGCCCAACCCAACTTTATTGTTATTGATTTGGGCTTCAACACCTTTTCCTGTTACTGCACTAAAATTGGTGGATTTTAGAATTTCGGCATTATGCTCTTTTCCATATTTAACGGTTGCTTCGGCCAATGGGTGTTCGCTATTGGTGTTTAGCGAAACGATATAATTCAGCACATCATTTTCACTGAAACTTTTACTAAAAGAGCCTATTTTTTCAACCGTTGGCTTACCTTCAGTTATGGTTCCTGTTTTGTCAACAATAACCGTATTCACCTTGTTCATCTTTTCCAATGCTTCGGCATTTTTAATGAGAACACCATTTTGGGCACCTCTACCAACTCCCACCATGACGGACATAGGTGTTGCCAATCCCAATGCACAGGGACATGCAATAATTAATACTGCAATGGCATTTACTAGAGCAAAAACATAAGCGGGCTCTGGCCCCCAAATGGCCCAAACAACAAAGGTTATTAAAGAAATAATGACCACGGTAGGCACAAAATACGCTGAAACTCTATCGGCTAAATTCTGGATAGGTGCACGACTCCTGCTGGCATCATTCACCATATGGATAATTTGAGAAAGCAAGGTATCGCTCCCTACTTTTTCGGCTTTCATTAAAAAAGATTGATTGCCGTTGATGGTGCCACTGTTTACTTTATCTCCTTCTTCTTTATTTACTGGAATAGGCTCACCGGTAATCATTGATTCGTCGATACTTGTATTCCCCTCGGTTATAATACCGTCAACAGGAATTTTGTCTCCAGGTTTGACTTTTAAAATATCGTTCAACTCTATGTCATCGATATTTACTTCCACTTCTTCTCCATCTACTATTTTAATGGCTTTATTTGGAGCCAACTTCAGTAATTCCTTAACTGCCGAATTGGTTTTGCTATGGGCACGAGCTTCCAAAAGTTGACCCAAAAGCACCAAAGTTAAAATTACGGTGGCCGCTTCAAAATACACATGAACAGCACCCGATTCGGTTTTAAACTGTTCTGGAAACACATCGGGAAATAACATCCCCACCACACTGAACAACCATGCCACCCCTGAGCCAATACCAATAAGCGTAAACATATTGAGATTCCATGTTTTTATACTTTTATAAGCACGCTCAAAGAACATCCAAGTAGCATAAAATACTACGGGGATAGACAACGCAAATTGCACCCAATTCCAATATTTTTGCTGCATGACCTCGTACAAAGGATTGTCATTGAGCATTTCGCTCATAGCGATTAGGAAAATGGGCAAGGTAAAAGCGGTGGCTATCCAAAACTTTTTCAATAACTTTTTATAATTCTTTTCCTCTGCTGACGCCTCAGGTTGCATGGGCACTAAATCCATACCGCAAATAGGACAAGAACCTGGTTCGTCTTTCACAATTTCTGGATGCATGGGACAGGTCCATTGTTCTGTTGAAGAATTGGATAATTTTTGCTCCTCCACCAAATCCATACCACATACGGGGCAATCACCAGGTTTGTCATAAGTTTTATCGCCTTCGCAATGCATCGGGCAATAAAAAGTTCCTGTTCCCTTTCCTTTGGGCTGACTTTCTTTTTTTGATTCTGGATGATGGTGATGTTCTCCTTGTTTGTGGATGCTATATCTGCCTCCATCCTCTTTCAATGCTTTTTGAAATGTTTCCAAAGGAATATGGCTTTCCATTTCGATGGTAGCCTCTGCTTTTTCCAAGCTAACCGTAGCATTGGAAACACCATCCACTTTTGAGAGTGTCTCCTCTACGTGACTTCGACAACCGTTACAGGTCATTCCATGTATATGATATGTGTGTTTCATTATTATTTAATTAAGTAATTAATGATGGTGCTTTGTATGAAATAGTTTTTCACTGCCTCAATTTGGTTCATCTGAAATTTTAGCTGCAATTCCTGAATATCCAAAACATCGTTAAAATTTATAGTTCCTGTTTCATAGCTTTTAATAAGAATATCTTCAGCATCTTTGGCCTGTTTCAAGTTTTTGGTTTGCGCTGTATAACTAATTCTCGCTGAAATACGTTCATTGATGGCCTTATCAAGAAGTGTTTCCAAAGCATTTAAGCGTTCTTGCTTTTGAAACTGGATTTCTTGTTGCTGCAATTCATTCTGTTTGGAAACCGACCTATATTTTTTATTAAAAATTGGAATGCTCACCGAAACCATGGGCATCAAAATATCTTTTCCGTTATCGGTAAAATTCATGTCTGGTCTTGGTTCCACATTGATATAATCCAAACCAAATCCAATCATGGGGTTGCCTTCTTTCTGGTTTAACAGCTCCGATTGTTGCACAGATTGGTAAAGTTTATCATATTTTAACAATTCAGGATGCACCTCTAGATTTAATGAATTCAATTCAAAATCTTCAAGAGGGATATTCAAACTATCCACCACAGTAACCTTAACATCACTATCCCTATTTAAAAGATTATTTAAATTGGTTTGTTCAGCTAAAAACTGCTGTTGCAAAACAGCTTTTAATTGCTTCAAATCGTTTTGGCGCATTTGCAAACGCAATACATCTACTGCTGATGCTTTACCTACTTCAACCGATGTTAACGCCATGGTTTCATAAGTCTCTAAAAGCTTGATGTTTTCACTCAACACTTGCTGTTTTGCCTGATTAGCAGACAACGTATAATAAGATTGCGATACAGAAGCCATTAGTTTACGCTTAGCAATAACGATGTCTTCGTATTTAGCATCCGCTAAAGATGTTATATAGTTTCCTCGCGATGTAATCGAACCAAACCAAGGTATCATTTGTTTAGCCGATACTCTAAAACGTTGTGCACCTGTGCGGGTTTCGGGTTCACTTACAAAATAGCCTACACTAAATTCAGTGTTAGGTATGGCATCGATTTCATTTACTTTTTCGGAAGCGATACTATATTGCAATTCGAACTTTTGAATCTCAGGATTATTGGATAGCGCTTCATTTATAAGTACTTCCAACTCTTGGGCATTAGAATAAGCACCCCAAACAAACAAACCAACAGTAAATATGAATTTTACATTAATTATTCTATGTTTCATTTTGATGTTCTTTTAAGTTGAACTTCAGCTTTCCAGCTATATAAAACGGGCACTACAAACAGGGTAATTAAGGCAATAATCATCCCACCAAAACTTGGTATGGCCATAGGAATCATGATGTCACTTCCTCGTCCTGTTGATGTTAGTACAGGCAATAATGCCAATATAGTTGTAGCTGTAGTCATTAAACAAGGTCTGATACGTTTTTCGCCTGCTTCTACTATGGAAGCCCTGATTTCTTTTTGGGTTTCAGGAGTATTTCTATGAAAAGTTTGCGTTAAATAGGTGGCCATAACCACACCGTCGTCAGTTGCAATTCCAAAGAGCGCAATAAACCCAACCCAAACCGCTACACTTAAATTGATGGTATGCATTTGGAACAAGTCCCTTAAGTTTTCACCAAAGAAACTGAAGTTCAAAAACCAAGATTGACCGTATAACCAAATCATTAAAAATCCACCGGCAAAAGCCACTGCAATACCTGAAAAAACCATTAACGATGTACCCACCGAACGGAATTGGAAATACAGAATTAAAAAGATAATGGCCAAAGCCAAGGGCACCACCACTGATAAAGTTTTTTCAGCACGTAATTGATTTTCGTAGCTTCCGGTAAACCGATAACTGATGCCTTTGGGAACAATTAACTCCCCTGAATCTATTTTGGCTTGAATCATGGCTTGAGCATTTTCAACTACATTAACTTCCGCATAACCATCCATTTTATCGAACAACACATAACCTACTAAAAAGGTATCTTCACTTTTTATGACTTGTGGACCTTGTTGGTAGCGAATGGTAGCCAATTCACTTAAAGGCACGGGGCTGCCTTTTTCAACAGGCACGTAAATTTGTTCCAAATCGTTTGGGTTTGCTCTCAGTTCTCTTGGATAGCGAACTCGCACGCCGTATCGCTCACGGCCCTCAACTGTTTGGGTTAAGGACATACCACCAACGGCGACTTTTAAAACATTCTGTACTTCTTCAATACTTACTCCATATCGTGCAATTTTTTCTCTATCAATATCTATAAGTAAATACGGCTTCCCAACAATTCGGTCTGCAAAAACCGCCTCATCTTTAACGCCATCAGCTTCTTTTAAAATATTTTCCAATTGCATTCCAAAAGCTTCAATTTGTTTTAAATCCTGCCCTTTAATCTTGATACCCATCGGTGCGCGCATGCCTGTTTGCAACATTACCAATCGGGTTTCGATAGGTTGTAATTTTGGTGCGGAAGTAACACCTGGTAATTTGGTGACTTTTACAATTTTGTTCCAAATATCGTCAGGCGATTGTATTTCTGGTCGCCAATTGCGATAGAATTCACCATTTTTATCTTCAATTAATTGAGACCTTTTAACTGGGGTCAAGGTGACATTTTCAGAATTATTTGGATTAGCGACAAAACGACCATCTTTCAATTCAAATAAACCCCCATCATTGACTTTGTAGAGTTGTCGTTCCCCATGTTCATTCAACATATATTCCGGCTTATATTGAATAATGTTCTCATACATGGATAAAGGTGCAGGGTCTAAAGCCGATTCTGTTCGACCTGATTTTCCAACAACGGTTTCAATTTCTGGAATACTCGCTACGGCCATATCCAATTGCTGTAAAACACGCTTATTTTCTTCTACTCCTGAATGCGGCATGGAGGTTGGCATCAATAGAAAAGAACCTTCATTTAATGATGGCATGAATTCTTTGCCTGTATTTTTCATTATGAAAAAACCTGCGATAACTATTGCTGTTGGAATAGACAGAAATAGCAATTTATTATCCAGACACCATCTTAAAATATGCGTATAGTATTTAATGAACAATGAGAAAACACCTAATAGACCAAAACAGATAATGGCAACAAAAATGAGATTTAAAAAGATGCTCTCATTTACGCCTAATGGTCGCCAATATGCTGCCAACAAGAATACTATTGCTGAAGCTGAAATGATGATATTGGCAAGGTTTGTTTGTTTGCCCGAAATCTTATCCTGAAGATTCAAGAGTGCAGTAACACCAAAAGCGATTAGGATTAACCCCAGCCAATAACCAAAAACAATAACTGACAGACCTAACACAATTAAAACCCCATTTAAGACATATTTAAAATTCTTTTGTATACTTTTTTTTCGGAATAAAAATGCAGCAAAAGGTGGAATTAAAAATAAAGCTACAATTATTGAAGCTGTTAGGGCAAAAGTTTTTGTAAAGGCTAACGGACGGAACAATTTTCCTTCAGCACCAATCATGGTAAACACAGGAATAAAACTGATTATAGTAGTCATAACTGCAGTTACGATGGCTCCTGATACTTCAGCTGTAGCATTATACACAACTGTGTTTGATTGAAGCTTGTTTTCGTTTTCATCTAAATGCCTAATAATGTTTTCTGAAAGTATCACACCAACATCCACCATGGTACCAATAGCAATGGCAATGCCTGATAAAGCCACTATATTGGCATCCACGCCAAAAAGTTTCATTGCTATGAAGACCATCAAAACTGCCACTGGCAATAATCCAGAAATCAATACCGAAGCACGAAGATTAAATACCATAATAATGATAACCAAAATGGTAATCAAAATCTCTAATGTAAGCGCTTCATTAAGCGTTCCTAACGTTTCTTGAATGAGTTCGGTCCTATCATAAAAAGGAACAATGGTTACTTGGGATGTCCTACCATCTGTTAACACTTTTGAAGGCAAACCAGCACTTAGCTCGTTGATTTTTGCTTTTACATTATTGATGACTTCCAATGGGTTTGCACCATAGCGTGCCACCACCACACCACCAACAACTTCGGCTCCTTCTTTATCTAAAATACCACGTCTAGTTGCCGGACCCAAAGATACCTTGGCAACATCTTTAATTTTGATAGCAGTAAAATCTTCCGAAGTAACTACGCCATTTTCGATATCTGAAATAGATTTTATATAACCCAAACCACGTACTAAATATTCAGCTTGGTTAATTTCTATAGTTTGCGCTCCAATATCCTTGTTGTTCTCTTTAACAGCTTTTACAATTTGTTTTAAACCAACCTTGTATTGGCGCATTAATTCAGGATTTACATCAATTTGATATTCCTGAACATATCCTCCAATAGAGGCAACTTCAGACACCCCGCTAGCAGATGATAATGCGTATTTTACGTAGTAATCTTGAATGCTTCGCAGTTCATGTAAATCCCAACCACCGGTTACGTTACCATTTTCATCACGTCCTTCCAAAGTATACCAAAATATTTGGCCTAAAGCGGTTGCGTCTGGACCTAAAGCAGGATTTACACCTTCAGGTAATAGACCACTTGGCAACGAATTGAGTTTTTCTAGAATTCGACTTCTGCTCCAATAAAACTCTATATCTTCCTCAAAAATGATATAGATACTTGAAAAACCAAACATGGAAGAACTACGAATGGTCTTAACCCCAGGAATACCTAGTAAAGAGGTTGTTAGCGGATAAGTAATTTGGTCTTCAATATCCTGCGGTGAGCGACCTTCCCATTTAGTAAATACAATTTGTTGGTTTTCACCGATATCAGGGATAGCATCTACAGCAACTGGATTGGTTGGTAAAAATCCTGTATCCCAATTAAACGGAGCATTAACGGTTCCCCACCCTACAAAAAGGACAAGTAATAGAACTGCGACGAGTTTATTTTCTATTAAAAATTTGATGCTTTTATTTAGCATATCTTTGATTGTTAAACTATTAGACGTAGGTGTTTGGGTAACACCAAATACAATGAATTATCCTTATGAACACAAATTCACAGGATAAAAAGTCTAAAGTTTAAAAATCAAATTAAATAGGTTTCGTCAATCTTGTAGATACGCCTGATGACGAGCGGCGGCTTATATTCTTCAAAAGAAGATACGTTTTTATCTAAACCTTCAAAAAGGTTAATGTAAGTATAAATTAATGAAGCAACGAAGACTTGCTGCTCAAACGAAATTTTATCAACGCTTAATTGTAATTCATCTTGGCCATCAATGACCACCTGCTTATCATCACAACAACTTTTCTTTGAAATGTCGCAACCATCAGTTGATGATTTTTCCATTTCCATGCCACAGCCTTTTGCCTTATGGAACAGCGCAGTTTCAACTAAAGTATCTCCACAATAATGCATATTTATAGTAAATGACAGTGTAGAGAACAACACTATTAAAGCCATTAAAAAAGACACTATTTTATGGAATACCTTTTTCATTTCAATAGCAAAGTTAGTAAAAATAAAAATACCAACTCCATTTTTAGAAATAGATTAAGAAGTTACAAGAATGACGTACATATCATCTTAGAAAAAACAATCACTATCTATTACATAAAAAAAGCCCTTCATGTTTCCATGAAGGGCTTCCAAGAAAGGCAACGACCTACTCTCCCACAAATGCAGTACCATC
>NZ_JBBVGQ010000006.1:0-63460 GCF_038148895.1 Tamlana sedimenti
CTATAATAGTTTACCTGCTCTTTGGTCAATCCTAAAGTTACTATATTTTATTATGCAAGTCTAAAGGAATTATAGCCATTGTTAGGCACTGGCTTTTTTTATTTTTAGTTGATATATTATTCCGTAAATCAGTCCGATTATTCCACCAAAATAACTGAAATTATGCATCGTTCCAGCAGTCAAAAAGCTTTTTCGGTCAATCAATTCAGCTGGTAGATTCCAATTTGCATTTAAGTTTGAGATAAGAAACTTCCCAACCAAAATCCCCACGATTCCAATTCCGATTGCTATTCCTAAAGTCCGAAATATTGCTCCGATTCCACTTTTCCACATAATTTTGGAATTCGGCTGAAACATTCCTACGATTCCAATAATCAGTCCGAGTAAAAGTCCGAACCACCAAGTAGATACAAATCCGACAAAAGAGATTGCAATTCGTTCGTTTTCTACTTGATGTAACCATTCTCCAATTTGGTCAAATTTAAATTTTGTAAAATATTCAGATGATATAGAGTAAGAAATCTGGTTGTGTAAAATTCCGTAAATCGAAGCGAGAATTATAGAGATAATTACGATTAATATTAATATTCCAATTTTTTTCGCCATTCGGTTTTTTCAGCTTGTGCCTAACGGTCTCGGCTATGAGTAGTTGCGTGGTTTAGAACTTAACTTTACAAGTACGCACTAATTTGGAAATTCCGCAGGAATTTCCAAATTAGGCGAGAACAAGCAATTACTTATAGCCATTGTTAGGCACAGTTATTTTATTTTTCAAATAGTTCACTAATATTTTTCATCAAATCTTTACTGGCAATTTCGATTAACTCTTCTTTGGATGTAAAAGGTTTGTAGATAACTTTATTTCCTATTGAATGCTTAAAGGCTTTCAGCCTATCCCATTCTGACTTTAATTTGTTATAATTTTCGGCTTCAAAGGAAGGTGCTGGTGGTTTAGAGTAAAAATAAACCATTCCAAGTGGTGAATCTGTATTTTTATTGTCTATTGCAAATAAAATTTCCTCTGCCGTACCAGAAGGGAATCTTTCTTTACCAGTTTCTTGATTTATAGTTGGTGAACCTAACTTGTGTTTGAATACTGCTAAAACGATATCCATATTTTTAATAATTCGTTCGTTTATCACGTCTTGAGGATATCCGTTTTGTGAAGCCAAGTCTTCCCAACCGTGAACTTTTAATCTATGTTTACAAAGTTCTTCGTGTTTGTCAGTCCTAAATTTACGTTCCAACTTATCAATTAATAATTCTCTTTCCTCAATTAAATCTCCGGGTGATGCTATAACTACATTTATCTCTTTTTCAGTAATTGCTTTCCTTTTTTTATTTGTTTGAAAAGGTTCTTTTTTGATGTCATCGAGAATACTTTTATTCCATTTTGATGATGTGGATAATAAGTCTAACAGTAGTTTTAAGTCTTCTAAAAGTTTTTCATCCTCTTCGGATAGAACTTCTTGCTCTAAACTTTCCAGACAGTTTTTACAGAATGATGCTTGTCTCATTCCATCATCTACTCCTCGTTTGTCTCCTAAAAAATCATAAACACAACCAATATTTTCGTAGTGCCTATTATCAGCGTTTTCAAGAAGACGAGCCAAGTAAGTCGTTGTAAAAAATAATATTCCATTTTCAATGGGAAGATTAGTTAAATAGTCCCAGTCAAAAAGTGAGAAGGGAACAAGGTTTTCGTGACCTTCATAGAAAAAATTATTGATATATTGAATATCTGTAAATATGAAATTTATATATGAATTGACCTCTTCTTTAGACAAGGATTCATATATTTTTTCGTGAGTTCGTGGATAAACTATGTATTCCTCATCCCAAGAGAATTCATTCTTATAAACCTTAAAGTCAATTGATTTTGAGTGTTTATTGAATAACAATTCTAGTTTATCATAATCGACTTCTAAATTTTCATCTATAATTATGTTTATTCTCATTGTTGTGGTCTAATTGTGCCTAACGGTCTCGTATAACCGTCAGTTACGGTTTTAAAGTTAATAATTTTCGGTTTAGCACTGACGTTAGCAATTCCGAGTGGATTCGGACGTAGTCGAATCCGCCGTAATTGCGGTTATACATTGTTGTGCACTGGCTTTATTCCATTTTATCATTATTTATTGCACAAATTATTGATTTCATCATTGCATCATATAATTCAGACGATAGTTTGTTATAGTTCTCATTTGTTTCTTCTTTCTCAAACCACATATCATTCCAAGAACCCATTCCGCCAAACACAAACGCCTTACTCGCCGACATTAGAAGTTGACGATTCTGTAAACCATAATTATTCCAACAGATTAAATCGTTATGATAAAAGTCAGATTCTGGGTTTTCACTTTCAAGTGTGTTTTTAGCTTTTTTAAATATGTTTCCCCAATTCTCTGTTGTTTCCTTAAACGCAAATTCTGTTATTTTTTCAAGTGAACTTTTTAATTTGTTTCTTGTTTGAGTTAAGTCTAATTGTTGATTTATAATTGGTCGATTTTCGTATGCCTTTCCGTATGTAACTTGCCAAGGTTTCTCGGTCAAATTCTTGTCGTGATTCCAACGACTTATCCATAAGTCAGATTGATTCTTGAAAATTGTTTCAATAAACCAATTTCCTCCACCGCCAACAAATCCAGCCATTTTATGGTCATCTTCTTTAACTGTTTGATAAAAAAGTCGAAGTTTTTTGCAATTTTTTGTTTTCAAGTATTCAAACCATTCGATTGGATTTTTAGAAACGACGAACTCTTTTTTTGAACTGAAAAAATTCTTTTTTCTCATTTCTCTGAAGTCAACAAAATCACAGTGTTGAAAAGTAGAGTTTTGAGGAAAAAAATTGGTCAGATTTCCATTTTTCAAATATTCATTTCCAAAGGATGTAATTGCAATTATTTGGGCTAATATTCCTGTCATTCTCGATTTTTTTCAGCTTGTGCACAACGGTTTGGCTATGATTTCGGCGTGGAATCGTCCGCAGGACTATTCCGCAGAGAAATCAAGCTAATTTAATGTTTTTACTTTCATTTTTCGCACCATCGCCACGCTGAATTATAGCCGTTGTTGTGCAGCGTTTACCTTATCTTCTCTTTTTATAATAACTAATTTGTGCTCCTATACCTAAACTTAATTCGTCAAACGAGTCCAATTTGTTATATCTAACAAAACATTGAAACCATCTGTATCCACTTTTAAACTCGGCTTGGTATTCAACATTGCTGTGATAAATGGCAATCTTTGTTGAAATTGTCCCAAAAAAGGGTCGGAAGAATACCTCTTTCCCAAGTCCAATTATTACACCAGATGAAGCTTTGGTTTTATTCTCAGCAATTTTAGTCATTTTCAAATGGCTATACCCTGCAATAAGGCTTATTTTTCTTAAATTAAGTTGTGCCTCACCTGAATTCGCAATTGATTGAAAGTCCTTGTTAAATGAAACGTTTCGGTAGCTCCATCTGAAGTCCATATCAAATTCACAATTAGATATGGGATGACTAAGCTCCATTAGTCCAGTTTGAAATTCATTTTCATCTAGGTTTGTTTGATAACTGTAAGAACCTTTTATAACGCCAATAGAAGTATACGGTGATGATATTTCAATTTGTCCGCCAATCGGGTTGTGAACAAGTCCGCTGTTTGCATATAAAGCAATATGATATGCGTCAAAAAAGTCCTTGTTGCAATCCTCTTTTAGTTGGACGGATATTTCACGTTGTCCATTTAAATGGTATTCTTGAGTTCTGATACCAATAAATGAGAAAACCAAAATTGAATTCTGGTCACTAACAGTTAATTCAAAGGCACCGTCAAAATTAGTTGTTGTTCCGTTTTTGGTTCCTTTTTCAATAACATTAACTCCAGGAGCGGCTAACTTATCCTGCTTGAAAATAACTTTCCCTGTAACTGTAACTTGACTCCAACAGAAAGTTGTTGTTAAAACGAGAACTATGATTGTCAATTGCTTAATCAATATTGTAAGTGTTCAAGTTAAATGATGCACAACGGTTTGTGTATGATTTGTTGCGTGGTTTTGGCACTAAGTTAGTAATTAAAACTGGCAATAATTCAGCGCGAGGATTTTCCGAAGGAAAATCAGAAGCAATGAATTATACACTTTGTTGTAAGCCGTTTTTTTTATTATTTCCGATGCCATTAGTAAGTCAAAAGTCAGTTTATTAGATGAAAATAATCATTAGTACAATAAAAATCAATATTCCAATAACCAAATTATATGGGTGTAAAAATGTTTCTATAATTCCATCTTTAGACCATAGCTTTTTGAAATTAAAGTCAGCGGTATTTTTAAATAATGCCAAAATATTCAAGTAGCTGAATCTAACCACAGCACCTGGTAAACCAAATGTGAAATAAAGAATTGCTAAATAAATATTATCAAGATTAACCATACTTTTTGACTTATTATTCAGCACCTAAATTGACAATCAGTATAGATGCTCTCATACTTAACTTTTCGGGTTCTCAAATGGCTTACAACGGTTTTGTGTAAGGATAGTTGCGTGGTTAAGCAACTAACTTAACAAAAATGGAACGAACCAGAGGAAAATCCGTAGGATTTTCCGAGTAGGCAGGAACCAAGCAATTATTTTTACACGGTGTTGGCAACAGTATTTTATTTTCAGATAATTACATTAATGAGCCTCCTAAACCTGATAATATGTGAATAATTATGCAGGTAAATCCGAATATTTTTCCAAAATTGTTTTTTGAAAAAAGTGAAATTAGTCCAGCAATTATTGCAGGAATTAACAAAGCACCTAATAAGTATGCAAAAAAGTCCAAAATATGATTTGTGTCAATTCCATAAAGTACCAATACATAAATTATAGCACTTATCAATCCTAAAATATAACCTGTTTTGTTAGTCATTACGTTTTGTTTTTTCCAAGTTTTTTTTCATTTCTCTCATTTGGATTTTCATTTTTGCAGATGAAATAGCCATTTCAAGATTAGAGTTGTAAAAATTATAATTGTTCACGCATTTTTGAGTGTAAAACCTAATTTGATTATCTACTATCTCAAATTCGCAACTTTCATCTAAAAGACTTATTATTTTTTTACTTAAGTCAATAATATTGGTGTCGATTTCGAAATTCTCTTTAGTTATATTAATTGCATATTCATATTTGTCTTGAATCGTTTTTCGCTTTTCGTCATTATATATTTCGGATGGTTTTATTGAGTCAAACAAAGTTTTTAAGTCAGAAATCAATGATTGGTTAGTTTGATTAAAATTTATGTTTAATGAATCTAATTTTTTTAAAATAAGTTTAGATTCAGACAAGCCATTCTCTTTATCCTTTTTTAATCTATCAATGCTTAAAAGTGTTGCTAATCCACTGTTAGCAAAGTCTGATTTAGTTTTCAAGTAGTTATCATTAATTTCTAACGCTTTTTTATAGATTAACTTCTCAAGTCTTTCATTGTCTTTGTCAACTTGACTTTCACAAGAGAAAAGTGTAAATATTATTATTATTATTATCGAAAAGAAATATTTCAAAGTGATAGGTTTTTTCATATTGTTGCCAACGTGTTTGTATATGATTTGTTGCGTGGTAAAGCAATGAATTTAGCAAGTACAAACCGAATAGAAAATCCGCGAGGATTTTCGTAAGCAAGCTAGAACTAGCAATAAATTATATACGTTGTTACCACACGTTTTTTTAGTCAGATTATTAATTTTAAAATCAAATATTATGAATTTATTGGTTTTCAATCCATTTTATCTTTCCATGATTGAACTTAGAGGATATAAATTTAAACGTATCCTTTTTAGTTTGTTCAATTGTTTTTCTCCAATATTTATATTCGACATAAATTTCAAGTTCACCATCAATTGTTTGAAAATCTGTTTTGTGTATTGTAGAGTAAAAATTAATACCACCGTCATTAAGGAAGTCGTATTTTATACATTGTCTTTTGTTAGATGTTACTATTTTAAAAACACCAAATTCAGGCTCAAAAAAAGACTCTCTAATCCTTGTGTCTTGTTTTGCCTTATTTGTTATGGTGGCTTTTTTTAAAAAGAAATCAACATTTACATCATATATGTTGCATTCCCCAGTATTATCTATACAAAAATTCGATGTAAATAAATCGTCATCTTTTAATTGTCCGATGCAAACTATCTTGACTTTTGGTTTGTAGTGATTATTAAACCCCCAGATTGTTGCATAAAAACCTAAAAAAGCTAAAAAACTATTTAAAATTGAACGCCATGTTATCTTCGAAAACCATAAAAAAAAACGCTTTAATAATATTTCAATCTTTTTGTAAAGTTTTACTAATGATTTTTTTATCTGCAATAGCAGTTGTTTTATTAATCTATTTATCTGTTTTATTACACCCATTATTTATTTGGTTCGAGGGTCATTTTTAAATGTGTGGTAACGGTTCGTATAACCGTCAGTTACGGGTTTTAAGTTACTGTTATTCGGTTAAGAACTGGCGTTAGCAATTCCGAGTGGATTCGGACGTAGTCGAATCCGCCGTAATTGCGGTTATACATTGTTGTACACAGTACTTTTATTTCCATTTTGTGATTAATTCCGTAATTCCTTTTTCAATTCCGTTGTAATATTCTCCGTTTTTGAATTCAGGAATAATAGTTTCGTCAATTACTTTCTTACAGATTTTGTCAGTCAGTATTTTTTCAGTTCCATTACCTGTCGAAATTCTTATTTTTCTCAAATTTTTACTAAAAACAATTGTTAATCCGTTATCTTTTTCCTTTAGTCCAACTCCGTTGTAATTCGATAAGTCAATTGCGAATTGGTCAAAGTCAGTATATTTTCCAATTGAGTCTATTGACACTACAGCAATTTGGTTAGTTGTTTCTTTCTCAAATTCTCGAATTATTAATGTCAATTTTTCCAACTGCTCTGGCGTAAAAATAAATTCATAATCATTTACTTCTCGTTTCAGTTTTGGTAAATCACTCTCGCCTAAATCGAATTCCGTAAACTCAACTTTTGGTGTTTCAGAACTCGGTTTGATTTTGTCAACCTGTTTTGATTTACAACCAGAAATGGTCAAAAATACGAGTAATATTATTTTAAAAATGAGTTTCATTCGTATTGTGTACAACGGTTTGTGTAAGGATAGTTGCGTGTGCAAGCAACTAACTTACTAAAAAGGAACGAACCAGAGGAAAATCCGTAGGATTTTCCGAGTAGGCTAGAACCAAGCAATTATTTTTACACGTTGTTGTGCAACGTTTTTTATTTAATCTCTCGTTTCCCATTCCTTGGTTTTGCTATTAAATTCATTAATATGCCAACCATCGAGCGAATAACTCAGATTGAATTCATTCGTTTTTTGGTTCAATGAATACTCAAAATCTTTTAGTTCAAATTGGTCAAAGTATTTTGGTAATTCAGTATCCTTTTTTAATTCAGCTATCGAGTTTGGTAGACGATTATTATTATTTCTAAAATCAATTATCTGTTCTGTTAATAAGTTAGCATTATGTTGATTATATGCTTTTTTTAATTGAAAAATTAATAAACTAAAAATCAGTCCGAAACAGATGGTCAAATAAATCCAAATTGCATAATTCCGTTTTCTAAATTGTTTTTGCCAGATTAATATCAGCGCTATAAAAATCAGAGTCGAAAGTCCAAAGAATAACAATAATTTAAAAAACCCGAAAATTGTCCCAAGTCCGAAATAGAGTCCGATTAAAATCGAGAAAAACAATATCAAAATCCACTTTTTCAAATCAAATTTTGGGTTTTCTTAAAATGTTGCACAACGGTTTGGCTATGATTTCGGCGTGGAATTGTCCGCAGGACTATTCCGCAGAGAAATCAGCTTAAATATATGTTTTACTTTTGGTTTTAGAACTGTCGCCACGCTGAATTATAGCCGTTGTTAGCTACTGTGCTTTTTATCTTTTATTTTTCCGAACACTTTGTATTCAGATGTTATTTTATTTAATTGTTCAATCAATTTTGGAAGAGCTGTCTGGTCAAAATTCATTTCGCAATTCAGTTCATTTCCAATTCCTGAATAATCCATTAACCAACATCTTGTTTTTAAATGTCCAATTCCGTCTCCTTCCACTCGAATTGTCACTTGACTTTCAATTCCCTCAAAGGTTGCATTACGGTCAAGATTTTCATAAACAATTTCCAACTCTTTTTTGAATATTTCAAAGTCAGTTGAAATTAAATCCGCACTGAAGTTTCCTGAAAATCCTCCACATTTTACAGAAATCAAACAATTCACAGAGTTTTTATCCCAATCCAATTCCGCATCTGGGAAATTCTGTTTTATTACATCAACTCTTATGAAGTCAATTCCATCTTTAATCTCAAAATATGTCTCTATTGAGTTTGTCATTTTCGCATTGTAGCTAACGGTTGGGTATATGAAAAGTTGCGTGTTTGAGTGCGATGATTTTCCGAAGGAAAATCAGATGCAAGCAAACAAAGCAACTCACATTGGTTAAGCACAAAACAGCAATTTTTTATATACTGTGTTGTGCGTAGTTTTTATTATTCCGTTAAAAATATTTCTTTTATTAATTCTATTCGCGTTTTTAATAAATCAGCATTTTCAGCGGTCGGTTCATTTGGAACAGGAAAACATTCCTCCAAAGATTGTCCGTTTTTTACATTATCAATCCAATCCTCCATTAGGTCACAGTAAATTTCTAATGCTTCTTTTCCAGAAGTGACACTTTTGTCCAAATAAACAGTAGGTAAATCGCCAACAATAACCCAAACAAAGTCATCTACGGTTTCATTTATTGGCTCAATTTCAAAAAGAAAAACTCCAATTATGTCATAAGAACTAAATTCATTGTCGTACCAAGATTTTTTTATTTTCAGGCACCAGTCAAAACTTTTTAGATATTCCTCTGCCTCTTGTTGTAATTTTAAGACGCAATGGATTTCGTCTATCTCTGTTAGTTCATTTAGTAAATCTTCGTTCATTTATCGGATAATTTTTTTCTTGAGATTTGTTTTGTCAAATTACGCACAACGGTTTGGCTATGATTTCGGCGTGGATAAATCCGCAGGATTTGTCCGCAGAGAAATCAGGTTTGTTAAAAGTAAGAAAAGTTCGTTAGATTAACCGTAAGCCACGCTGAATTATAGCCGGTGTTGGCAGTAGGTTTTTTTAATTCAGTTTTTGGTCAGTCACTTTTCATCATAATTATTGAACAATCGAATTCGCCACCAACTACCTGATAAAAATTTCTTATTTCTTTTGGAAGTCTAAATCCTGAATGGTCATAATTAGTGGTGAATGCAACAAAAATTCCGTATTGTGAATCAGACAATTTAATTTTTTCATTCAGATTTTTTATCCGTTCAGAATTGATGTCAGCGGTTAATGGAAATGTAATTACAAAAGAGCCATTATCTGCTTCGTTAATTTTAAGAGTTAAATCCGATAATTCTTTTTCAATTATAGTCCGCTCGACATTATTTACTTTAAGATATCGAAAAGTAAAGCGTACTTTGTCAAATTCGCCAAATTCTCTTTTCATCTCAACAATATTGTTTTGTAGTTCCATTTTTCTCAAACTTACTGCCAACGTGTTATATGTGGAATAAAAGTTCGCATTATCCCTTATTTATTTCCGGATAATAGGAATTTTTGTTCCTCATTTTGGGTTTCTTTTAATTGGTTTATGGCATGGTCCAACGGACTTTTAATATTTACCAAATCTTTTCGGGTTACATGGGTGTAAATCATGGTGGTCTCTGTTTTACTGTGCCCCAAAAGTTCTTGTATGTGCCTAATGCCCACGCCATTTTCCAATAAATGTGTGGCGTAGCTGTGGCGCAAGGTATGCGGTGTAACATGGGCTTTTATGCCAGCTGCTTTGCATGATTGTACCAAAAATTTCCTGATGCTACTTGCCGTATAAGGAGTGCCATTTCTGCCCTCAATAAAGTAAACCTTGGGCGTATAGGTGTTTAAATAGTTGAACAACAGTGGCAAAAAGCTCTCTGCCAAAGTTACGTAGCGGTCTTTTCGGCCTTTGGCGTTTTTAACCACCAACTGTTTTCGGTTTATTAAAAAGTGCTCTATCCTTAAATTTAAAACCTCGCTAATACGTAATCCAGACGAATACAATAAGGCCAAAATAGCCCTGTGTTTTAGGTTCTTTGTGCAACGTAGCAGATTAATAATGTCTTCTTGTGAGATTACATTGGGCAATATTTTGGATTTTCTGGGGCGCATTAATTCCAAATTCCTTATTTGGGTGTTGGGATAAAAAACAATAAAAAGCTTTACCGCACTTATAAACTGTCGTTGGGTACTTATGGCATACTTTCGGTCTATAAAAACTTTTTCTATAAACAATTCTACATCTTTATTGCTTAAAGTATTTAATTCCCTGTTATTATAAAAATCAATAAAATCGGCCATAAAAAAACTATACGTTTTTACTGTGCTATCGCTGTATCGTTTGCCCTTTAAATATTTGTAAAAATGGTTCAGCAGGTTCTTGTTTTCCGCACTCAATTGCCTCACTCTTTTTACAGGGAAGGTTTTTGGTTGTTCGGCAGGTTTTTCAAACAGGGGTTTGCTGTTTACATGGGCATGGTTTTTAAAAACGGAAAATATCAATTTAAGGTTTGAAGGATTGTTTTTTACGTACCAGCTTTTTAAACTTTGGCTCCATGTAGCTCCCGGAATAGCGCGAACCTGTTTTATAAGAACATCGTTATAATCAAACTGGATAAGGATTTGGTTGGCGTTCTTATGAAATTTTGGCCTTAATACTACTTTGGGAAAATTATTCAAGACAATAGGTTTTAAAATCTGAAAATATAAATTTTCGGACAGAAAATAAAACAATAACCTATTTAATTTTCAACACCCTTAGCTTCTTTTTCCAAATGGTCCAGATATAAAATGCCGTTAAGATGGTCTATTTCATGCTGAAAAATAACTGCCGTAAAACTTTCAACAGTTTCGGTTTTGTGTTCGGCCGCCATGGTATCATATTCAATCTTTATGGCATATGCCCTTGTTTTTAGCGTATCGCTTCGGTTCGGTATGGATAAACAGCCTTCTCGGCAAACTTGCTTTTTTTCAGAATACTCCAAAATTTTTGGATTAAGGTACACCTCAAACGGAAAGTTTTCTTTATCAAAACGTTGTACCCAAATAATGTTTTTCAAAATGCCAACCTGTGGTGCCGCAATGCCCACGCCCAAGCTCATGCTATCCCTAACCGTGGTATAAAGCCGTTCTACAAACCGATTTAAAACAGGGTCGTTGGGGTTGGGTTTTATATAACTGCTTTTGGTACGAAGCAAAATCGAATCTTTGGTATTGGTAATTTTATAAACCCGCATAGGTTTCAGGCTGTCTGCCTGCATAATCAATTTTATTTCTTCAGAAGAAAAGCTGTGTTTCTTGAGGTTTTTGGTGCTTGAACAGTTAACTACAACCAGGCAGGTAAAAATAAAAAGTATGGTCTTTTTCATAGGAAATTATTGCGGATAGGCATGTTTTACATTAGTGGTTTCTGCGTCATTGCGAACAAAGTGAAGCAATCTCATGATTACAAGTAAATTTAAACAGATTCCCGCGCAGCGCTCGCAATGACGGTACAACTAAAAATTGAAAGTCAATTATTGACCGACTACCACTCGTTGATTCTGTTAGAATCTAATTTAATAAAAATAAATATTAAAATGGTAAAGGCCCAAAGCCCCGAACCACCATAACTGAACATGGGCAACGGAATACCAATAGTTGGAATCAAGCCCATAACCATACCAATATTTATAAAAAAATGTATGAAAATAATAGAGGCCACCCCATAGCCATAAACCCTACTAAACTGCGATTTTTGTAGTTCTGCCAAATGCAGTATACGCAGTAAAAGCAACACAAAAGTAATTACCACCAAGCTACTGCCCAAAAAGCCCCACTCTTCGCCAACCGTACTAAAAATATAATCGGTGTGCTGCTCGGGTACAAACTTACCTGTTGTTCGGGTGCCTTCCATAAAACCTTTACCCATAAAACCGCCTGAACCTATAGCTTTTTCAGATTCGTTAAGGTTGTAGGCAAAAGTTTGTTTCATCCGTTCCAGTTTTTCGGGGTCTTTTTCTAAATTCAGCCACAAACTTATGCGGTCTTGCTGGTGCGGTTTCAAAACATTTTGGTAGAAGAATTTTATGCCAAACGAAATGGCTACGGCAAACAAAGTGATTAAAATGGATTGGTAAACACGTAGTTTTTTCTTGCTCAAAAAATGATAGGCAATAACACATAAAAGAACGAAAACCGAAGTAATAATGGCCCCAAATTTTAAAGCTAAAACCGAAATGATAATGACCGAAATACCAATGGTCAAATAATATTTTGGCAAGCCTTCGCGATACAAAACAAAAAAGAATGCCCCATAAACAATGGTGCTCCCCGTGTCATTTTGCAACAGTACCAATAGAGCAGGAATAATGATGATGATAAATAGCCGAATTTGGTCCTTTACTGAGTTAATGTTGGTATTTAAGTCACTGATGTATTTGGCAACAGCCAATGCGGTAGCAGTTTTTGCAAATTCGCTGGGCTGGATGGTAAAACTGCCAATGGCATACCACGATGTTGCACCGTTTACATTCTTCCCAAAAAGGAATAGCCCAACCAATGAAAGCATGGAAATGATGTAAATAATACTTGAAAAGCGTTCGTAAAACTTTGCATCGATGGCCAAAAGGAGAATAATCAACCCAAAGGTCAAGAAAATGAAAATAAGCTGTTTGCCAAAAGGTTGTGAAAAATCGAAATAATTGACACTGGTTCCAGTGTGCGATGCCGATAAAATATTTAGCCAGCCAAAGCCGACTAATAACAAAAAAAGAATAATGGTAATCCAATCGAATCTATAATGCCTGTTGGTTTCTCTAACCATTAATTGTCCGTTTTGTTAATTTTGTTTAATTCGTTCTTTAGTCGATTGTATTCTTGTTCCTGAACAACCTGTAACGTGGTATATCCATTTATTTGGAAAGGCTCTCCAGTATACGGTTTTGCATATTCGTCCTGCAGGCTGTGCCTTAAAAGCCACTCTTCCAGATCGGTTCTGGTAATGTACCCTTTAATATGCTTTTCAATCATTAAACTGGCCACTTTACCTGCAAATCGGCTTCCCCAATAACCATTTTCAACAAAAACAGCGATGGCGATTTTAGGGTTGTCTTTGGGTGCAAACGCCACAAAAATAGAGTGGTCGGTAAGTTGGGTTTTCACGCTGTCAATTTTTATGAAGTTTTCAACAGTACCGGTTTTTCCACATATTTCAATGTCCTTAACTTGCAGCGAGGCGGCAGTACCATTTTTGTAAACCTGTAGCATGCCCTCAATTACGGGTTCAAAATGTCTTTTCTCAATGGTGGTTTGCTTTGGCTCTGTAAACTGTTCAGGTAATGTTTCACCCTCAATATGTTTAATGATGTGCGGCGTGTAATAATAACCTCTGTTGGCAATAGCCGCCGCCATATTTGCCAATTGTATGGGTGTTGTGGCTACCTCGCCTTGGCCAATGGCATTTGAAATCGTGTAGGTGGAATAAAAGGTTTTTGGATAAATACCTCGATAATAATCCCGGTCTGGAATTCTACCTTTTTGCCCAACATAAAGATCGTTATTTAAAAATTCGCCCAAACCAAAACTTTTGGCATGTTTGCTCCAAGCATCAATGCCGTGGGAAGCATTACCGTCCTTATCTAAAATCTTTCGATAAGTGGTTGCAAAATAGGCGTTGCATGACCGTTGTATACCGGTAATCAAATTATTTCTTGTACCGTAATTACAATGGCATTTCATAACTCGGTTACCATAGCGGTAGCCTTTATAACAGGTCACCGATTCTTGAGGTGTAATAACGCCTTCTTGCAAAGCAATCAAGGCATTCATCAATTTAAATGGTGAACCAGGTTCGTAAACACCTTGTAAGCTTCTGTTGAAAAGTGGCTTAGCGATGGAGTCGTTATACAATTTTGTGAAGTTTTTTGAACGCTCCCTACCAACCAAAATATTGGGGTCGTAGGTTGGCGCGGCAACCATGGCCAAAATTTCACCTGAGGAAGGTTCAATGGCAATAACACCGCCTCGTTTGTTTTTCATCAACAATTCACCATAGGCTTGAAGTTGGGCATCAATGGTTATGGTAATATCTTTTCCTTGCACGGGAATAGTATCGAACTTACCATCTTTATAAGGCCCAATATTTCTGTTAAATCGGTCTTTTTGTATGAACTTAATGCCCTTTACTCCGCGCAGTGTATTTTCATAGGAAGCCTCAACGCCTTGTTTTCCTATTAAATCGCCCATACGGTAGTAAGGGTCTCTACTTATAATCCTGTTGTTTACCTCACCAATATCGCCCAAAACATTGGCGCCAATAGTGGTGGTGTAATGCCTTAACGAACGTTTTTGGATGTAAAAGCCTTTGAATTTTCGCATTTTTTCCTGTAAAACAGCATAATCTTCCTTGGATAAATGGGATACGAAAACGGATTCCAGCCTTGGGGAATAGTGATAAGCTTTCTCATATTTGCTTATGAAATCTTCTTTTTCAATTTTTAGAAGTTGGCAAAATTCCAAAGTGTCCAAAGGTTCCACTTCCCTGGGAATAACCATGACATCATAAGACGGTTGGTTGGAAACCAAAAGTTCACCATTTCTGTCGTAAACAAATCCACGTTTTGGCAGGTCGAACACTTTTCTAATGGCGTTGTCTTCGTATAAGCTTTGCGTATTTGTATTATAGACCTGTAGATAGAACAGCCTTGAAATAAACAAAAGGCCAACACCAATAACAGAAATGAAAAGTAAAAATTGTCTCATTTGGGCTTTCTACTGAAAATAATCGTTACGATTACACTTAATAAGATAGTAAATATACTTGAGAATAACGTTTTTTGAAACACTAAAAGTATCTTGGAAACACTAAATATTTCTAAAAAAAACAGTACAAAATGATGCAATACGGTCAATAATGTAAAATAAGTGAGTTTTGAACCAAAATCTATGGTATTGAATTTTACCGTTTGGTGCTCATAAATGGTGCCGAACGAAGATTTTAAAACCAAGGGGCGTGCATAAGCTATGAAAACCGAAGCAGCGGCGTGGGCACCGCCAGTATCTAAAAATAAATCAATAATTAAACCAAGTAAAAAACTCAACAGCATTAAGACAATACGGTTGTGTTTTACTGGAAAAAGTGCAATAAACAGGATGTAAATATATGGGTTGATATATCCCAAAAAATTAATATGGTTCAATATTAAAACCTGCAAAATAACCAAGGCCACAAAACGAACGGTATGTATGGAAAAGATATTGTTCATTTAGTCGCTATCCAATAGGTTATTTATTTCTACGCTGTTAACGTTTTCTATAATGTACACATGCTCCAGATTGGTCATGTCGTTAAATAGTTTTACGTTAATTTCATAATAGTTTTCGGCCGCATCAAGAGCAAAATCTTCAATAGTTCCAACAGGAACGTTTTTCGGAAATATCGATGAACGCCCAGAGGTAATGATGGTATCTCCAATTTGCACTGGGGCAATTTTTGGAATGTCTATAAGCTGAACCAAAGCAGGGTCTTTGCCATTCCATTTTAGGGTGCCAAAATGATTGGTTTTTTTCAATTGGGTACTTATTCGGCTGGTTGTATTTAAAATAGAAATGACTGTGCCATACCCACGACTCGTTTTATCAACAATGCCAACAATACCTTTTGAGGAAATAACGCCAAAATCAGGCTTAATGCTGTCTTTTTTTCCCTTGTCAATCGTAAGGATGTTATCCGTTAACGAATAGCTGTTTTTTATAACGTTGGCGTTGTAAAACCTGTAGGTCTTGTTATACGAAGTGCTATCAATAAAAGAAAGTTCATGTTGAATGCCAGAATTTCTAAGAAGCGTTCTTAGCCTTCTGTTTTCTTCGGACAGCAATTTATTCTGCGATTTTAAACTGAAATATGAGCTAATATCGTTAACCGTATTGTAAACGCCCCCAGTTAAAAAATTGGCCGAATTTATAAACTTACTTTTATGGTAAGAATGTGATTGAATGGTAAATAAAAGCGATAAACAAAAGAGCAACAAGAACAACAAAAAGTTTTTGTTTCTTATTATAAAATTAATAATCTGTTGCATGGGTTATTTGCCTATTTTACGCTTACTTTATCAATACGCTTTTGTATTTAGGTAAATTTTTAAGTGTAATGCCCGTACCTCTTACAACAGCACGCAAAGGATCTTCGGCTATGTAAACAGGCAGGTCTGTTTTTTGCGATAGACGTTTATCCAAACCACGAAGCATGGAACCTCCACCAGCTAAGTAAATACCAGTGTTGTAAATGTCGGCAGCTAATTCTGGTGGGGTTTGCGATAGGGTTTCCATTACGGCATCCTCAATTCGTAAAATGGATTTATCCAATGCCTTGGCAATTTCACGGTACGAAATGGATACCTGTTTTGGTTTTCCGGTCAATAAATCACGTCCTTGTACGCTCATATCTTCTGGAGGCAACTCTAAATCTTCGGTAGCCGCACCAATTTGTATTTTTATTTTTTCGGCAGTGCGCTCACCAACATAAAGGTTGTGCTGGGTACGCATGTAATAAACAATATCGTTGGTAAAAACATCACCCGCAATTTTAACCGATTTGTCACATACAATGCCACCTAATGCAATCACTGCAATTTCGGTTGTACCTCCACCTATATCAACTACCATATTTCCTTTAGGTTGCATAATATCAACGCCAATACCAATAGCTGCGGCCATTGGCTCGTGAATCAAGTAAACTTCTTTTCCGTTAACACGTTCGGCACTTTCTTTAACCGCACGCATTTCCACTTCGGTAATACCTGATGGAATACAAATAACCATACGAAGTGCAGGTGTAAAAAACTTCTTTTTTAATGCCGGAATGTTTTTGATGAACATACTTATCATCTGCTCTGAAGCATCAAAATCGGCAATTACCCCATCTTTTAGCGGACGGATGGTTTTTATGTTTTCATGGGTTTTGCCCTGCATCAAACTGGCTTGTTGCCCTACGGCAATTATTTTTCCAGAAATTCTGTCTCGGGCTACTATTGAAGGTGCATCAACAACTACTTTGTCGTTGTGAATAATAAGTGTATTTGCAGTACCTAAATCTATCGCAATTTCTTCGGTTAAGAAATCAAAAAATCCCATGGGCTATTTAAAGTTGTTTAGTAGTTAAAAAACGAATCCCGTAAATGTAATAAAACTTGATAAATATATAGGTTTTAAAGGATTCAAAATGTTTTTAAATTATTCTATCTGGTTCTTATACGTTATTCATCGATTTTTAGACCATTGTAATAATATTAAAAGCACTAAAACAATACTTTTTTGTAATTAATGTTTGAAATGGCGTGTTCCGGTCATTACCATGGCAACTCCATTTTCGTTGCAGTAATCAATACTCAATTGGTCTTTAATGGAACCTCCTGGTTGGATTACTGCTGCAATGCCTGCATTATTGGCAATTTCAACGCAATCTGGAAACGGAAAAAAGGCATCGCTTGCCATTACGGCACCTTTTAAATCGAAGTTGAAAGAACCTGCTTTATGAATAGCTTGTTGCAAAGCATCAACACGGCTTGTTTGTCCAGTACCGCTTGCACACAATTGTTTGTTTTTGGCCAAAACAATGGTGTTGGATTTTGTATGCTTGCAGATTTTTGAAGCAAATAATAAATCTTCAATTTGGGCATTGGTAGGTGTGGTGTTGGTCACCGTTTTTAGATCTTCAGCCTGATCGGTAATGTTATTTCTATCTTGAACCAAAACACCATTTAAACAACTCCTTACATTGGTTTTTGGCATGTCAATGTCGTGGATTTCCAATAGAATTCTGTTCTTTTTACCTTTTAGTAATTCTAAAGCTTCAGGAGCGAAAGAAGGTGCAATCACCACTTCGCAGAACAGTTGGTGGATTTCTTCGGCAGTAGCCAAATCAATCTCGGTATTGCTTATTAAAACACCGCCAAAGGCAGAAACAGGGTCGCCTGCCAATGCATCAACGTAAGCTTGGTGTAAATTGTCTCGCTGTGCCAAGCCACAAGCGTTGTTGTGTTTTAGGATGGCAAAGGTTGGTGCTTCATTTTTAAATTCCAACATTAAATTAACCGCCGCATCGACATCCAAAAGGTTGTTGTAGCTTAACTCTTTACCGTGAAGTTTGGTAAATAGTTCATCAAAATTACCGAAGAAGAAGCCTCTTTGGTGCGGATTTTCGCCATAACGTAAAACCTTACCTTTTGTTTCGCTTATTTTTAAAGCCGCTTCATCATGGTTTTGGTTGAAATAGTTGAAAATAGCCGTATCGTAATGCGATGACACGTTAAAGGCTTTTCCAGCAAAACGTTTTCTGTCTTCCTCTGAAATAGAGCCATTATTGGCAGAAATTAATTCTAAAAACTCGGCATAATCATCCACGGAAGAAACACAAATTACATCAGCATAATTTTTAGCCGCTGCACGAATCAATGAAATGCCTCCAATATCTATTTTTTCAATAATATCTTGATTGCTTGCCCCTGAAGCCACGGTTTTTTCAAAAGGGTAAAGATCCACAATAACCACATCAATTTGTGGGATTTCGTATTCGGCCAATTCAGCCACATCACCTTCATGATTTTGTCTGTTCAAAATACCGCCAAACACTTTTGGGTGCAATGTTTTTACGCGTCCACCAAGAATGGAAGGGTAGGAGGTTACATCTTCTACAGGAACAACGTTAATACCTAAATCGTTAATGAATTTTTCGGTGCCACCGGTTGAATATATGGTAACGCCTTGTTTGTTCAGTTCTTTCACTATCGGCTCTAGACCGTCTTTACTAAATACTGATATTAATGCCGATTTAATGGTTTTTTCGTTGCTCATTTTTAGTTGTTATGAATTAAAATTCTTGCTGTTTTTCAGGAGTTTATGTTGAAATTTGTAAATAAGTGCAAAAGTACTTATTTCCTTTAAAAAACAAATGCAGAATAATTAAAAATGACGGTGATTTTTTAACGAAAAAGTGAAGTTGTTAACACGAAAAGTTAAAAGTTAAAAGAGCAATGAAACTTCAGCACAAACAAATTCCAAAAATCGTTCATCAGCTTCGGTAAATGGGTCTAGTGTGTTTGAGTCAATATCAATTTGACCAATATTTTCACCGTTTAGAAAAATGGGAATGACAATTTCAGACTTAACCGTAATGCTGCAAGCAATGTAGTTGTCTTGAGCGGCTACATCAGGTACCACAAAGTTTTGGTTGCTAACCGCTACTTGTCCGCAAATGCCTTTGCCAAAAGGAATAATGGTATGGTCGGTTGGTGCGCCAACATAGGGGCCTAGCTTTAATTCTTCCTTATCGCCATTTCGAAAATAAAACCCAACCCAATTGTAATGGTCAACATGTTTTTCAAGTAAAGCGCAAATGGCCAAAAGTCGTTCGTCAACGGTCTTTTTGGAATTTGAAGCAATTGTTTTTACTTGGGGTTTTAACTGTTCGAACATCATAGCATAAAAAGTTTTGGTAAAAGTATTTAAAAAGGCTTAATTTCGGTATCCCGTTCAAACAACTTTAACATGTTTCCGTTTTTGTGGACAGGGAAAATAACAAAAGATAATTGAAGCAGCTTTTCATAAAATACAAATCGGTTATAAGATTCATTCTAACATTTTTGTTGGTTTATGGTGTTCTGTCTTTTGGGTATAAATTGTATTTACAGTATTCTGATGGTTCAAAATTCTACCCCGATTATATGACGCATTTGGTGGCCAAACAAAGTGAAGCGCTTTTGGATTCCTTTGGTTATAACGCCGAAGTTTTGCCGCACCCAGATGAGCCATCCATGAAAGTAATTGTTAACGGGCAATATTTGGCCCGCGTTATCGAGGGATGTAATGCCGTGAGTATTATTATTCTATTTTTGTCTTTTATCGTGGCGTTTTCGGGCAAGTTTAAAACCACTTTTTTTTATATCCTTTCGGGAAGTGTTTTGATTTATTCGGTAAACTTGTTGCGCATTGTGTTGTTGACCATTGGGTTGTATCATTATCCCAAATATGAAGATGTGTTGCACACGGTAATTTTTCCTGCTATTATTTACGGCATGGTATTTTTGCTGTGGATTTTTTGGGTGAATCGATTTTCAAAATTAAATAAAAGTAATGGGTAAGTTTTCAAAATACATATGGTTAGCCATTCTGTTTCTTTTATTGGTATTGATTAGGTTTTTTGAGGATACCCTGTTCTACGATCCGTATCTTACATTTTTTCAAAATGATTATCTGTACATTGATAGTCCAAGGCGAGAAGTAGCCAAATTAGTTGCTTTTACAACTTTGCGATACACTTTGAACACTTTAGTTTCCTTGGGTATTTTATATGTGTTCTTTAAGGATAAAAGTATCGTGAAATTTTCGGCCATTATTTATGCCTTAGCCTTTATCATTTTAATTATAATCTATCTGTATTTTGTCATCAACCCGAGGCAAGAAGACTATTATTTGTTTTTTAATATACGGCGGTTTTTGATACAACCCATAATTTTGATTTTGTTGTTGCCGGCTTTTTATTATCACAGGCTTAAAAATTGAAAGACATAAAAAAAACGCTCTGAAATCGATCAGAGCGTTTTTTTATATTAGTTTCACTCGTTTTTTTGAGTCCGAGTGAGATAAGGTGCCTTTCTAGGCTCTCGACTACATCATGCCTGGCATGCCTCCGCCGCCCATTGGCATTGCAGGAGCATCTTCTTTAATGTCGATTAATGCGCATTCCGTAGTTAAAATCATTCCGGCCACAGAAGCTGCATTTTCTAAAGCAATACGGGTTACTTTTTTAGGATCGATGATACCAGCCTTAAGCATATCAACATATTGTTCAGATTTAGCATCGTAACCAAAGTCTTTTTTGCCTTCCAAAACTTTATTGATAACAACACTGCCTTCACCACCAGCATTTTCTACTATGGTACGTAATGGCGCCTCAATAGCTTTGTTCACAATTTGAACGCCTGTGGTTTCATCTAAAGTGTCAGTAGTCAATTTCTCTAAAACAGCTTTGGCTCTTACCAAGGCAACGCCGCCACCGGCAACAATGCCTTCTTCAACGGCAGCTCTTGTAGCGTGTAATGCATCGTCAACACGGTCTTTTTTCTCTTTCATTTCTACTTCACTGGCGGCACCAACATAAAGTACAGCAACACCACCGGCCAATTTAGCTAAACGCTCTTGAAGTTTTTCTTTATCGTAATCGCTAGTTGTGGTTTCAATTTGGGCTTTAATTTGGTTTACTCTAGCTTTTATGTCAGAAGCTTTACCAGAACCGTTTACAATAGTTGTATTGTCTTTATCAACAGTTACAGTTTCGGCCGTACCCAACATACTTAAATCTGCATTTTCTAAGGTGAATCCTCTTTCTTCAGAAATCACGGTTCCACCAGTTAAGATGGCTATGTCTTCAAGCATCGCTTTACGTCTGTCTCCAAAACCAGGAGCTTTTACCGCAGCAATTTTAAGTCCACCACGCAATTTGTTAACCACTAGAGTAGCAAGAGCTTGTCCGTCAACATCTTCTGCAACGATTAATAACGGGCGGCCAGATTGCGCCACTGGCTCTAAAATTGGAAGGATTTCCTGTAGGTTTGAAATCTTTTTGTCGAACAATAAAATGTACGGATTTTCTAAATCAGCAATCATTTTATCAGAATCAGTTACGAAGTAAGGTGATAAATATCCTCTATCGAACTGCATACCTTCAACAACATCAACATATGTGTCTAAGCCTTTTGCTTCCTCAACAGTGATTACGCCTTCTTTGCCAACTTTGGTAAACGCTTTTGCGATTAATTCTCCAATAGTGTCATCATTGTTCGCTGAAATAGCAGCAACTTGTTTTATTTTTTCTGAAGAATTACCAACTTGTTTGGCTTGTTTTTCTAGGTCTTTAGTAATAGCTTCAACAGCCTTATCAATACCACGTTTTAGGTCCATTGGGTTAGCACCAGAGGCTACGTTTTTTAAGCCTTCTTTTACGATGGCTTGCGCCAAAACCGTAGCAGTTGTTGTTCCGTCACCAGCTAAATCGTTGGTTTTACTTGCTACTTCTTTTACCATTTGAGCGCCCATGTTTTCGTGAGCATCCTCAAGTTCAATTTCTTTAGCAACAGAAACACCATCTTTGGTTACTTGTGGTGCTCCAAAGCTTTTACTGATTATTACGTTACGTCCTTTAGGACCTAAAGTTACTTTTACTGCATTTGCCAATGCATCAACACCGCGTTTTAAACCATCGCGTGCTTCAATATCAAATTTTATGTCTTTTGCCATTTTATTAATTTTTAGCTGTTTGCCTATAGCTATTTGCTACTGGCTAATTTGTTTATTAATTCTTTTTAGTTGGAGCTAGAAGTCAAAAACTAATAGCAGTTATATAATCGCCAAAATATCGCTCTCCCGCATGATTAGGTAATCTTTGCCTTCAAGTTTTAGCTCTGTTCCTGCATATTTACCATATAAAACAGTGTCACCAACTTTTACGGTAATGGGCTCGTCCTTTGTGCCTTTTCCAGCAGCAACAACAGTGCCCTTTTGTGGTTTTTCTTTAGCGTTATCTGGAATGATGATTCCTGATGCTGTTTTAGTTTCAGCTGCAGCTGGTTCAATAAGAACACGGTCTGCTAATGGTTTAATGTTTAATGCCATTTGATGTATATTTTTAATTTTAAAATTAATGTTAACGCTTAGGCGTTATGCTAAAAATGTGCCAATGCAATTTAACTGACAAACTTTCATATCTGTTTATTGAAATGGTGGAAATAAAAAATGCCAACTGTAAAAGCTGGCATTTTTATTATTTGCAAAAATAAATTATTCTGTTGCTGTTGTGTTGTTTGAATCTGTGTCATTTGACATAGCTGGTGTGGCATCTTGGTTGCTTGGCAAAGCCTCAGGTAATGGCTGTGTTGTAGTTGCATCTGGATCTAATGCTTTTGAATCAACACTTTCTGAACCCTTGTTTATGGCCACATTGGATATTAAAATCAATACCAATAACACTGTTGCCAAAGTCCATGTGCTTTTGTCTAAAAAGTCCGTGGTCTTTTTTACGCCACCCAATTGTTGTGTGCCACCACCACCAAATGATGATGATAATCCGCCACCTTTAGGGTTTTGCACCATAATTACTACAACAAGTAAAAATGCCACAACTACTATAAGGATTAAAAATATTGTAAACGTACTCATTATTCTTTATTGTTTTGTTCTTGTAATTGTTCTACTGCTTTAATTTGGTTTGCAAAGAAACTACTTTTTTCTGGATATTTCAAACTTAAAATCTTATAAGATTGAATTGCTTTTTTATAGTTTTTTTGCTCAACGTAAATGCGTGCCAAAGTCTCTGTCATTAAGGCTTCAGGCTTTAACATTTGGGCTTTTGCTAGATTGCCTTTTTGCGAAATGGGAGATGTTGGGTTTATTTTTGGGTTTGTTGAAATGAACTTATCAATAAGTTCAAATTTTTTCTCTTTTTCCGATACGTCCTCGTTTACAATCAGTTTTTCAACCTTTTCTTCATCTCGGTTTATAGGTTTAAATCGCGTGAGTTTTAGCCATTCGTTAAACGAATGTTTTTCTCTTTTATCAAATTGAAGCGGTTTTCCCAAATTCAAAATGTCTTCTGCCGTTGCTTCTTGGGTTTTGGTTTCTTGGGTAACGTTTTCTATACGTTCAGATTCGTCTAAAACAAAAGCTGTTGTTTTTTTCGGGCGCTCTTCCTTTGGTTCAAAAAGTTTTGGGTCCCAAACGCCTTCGGTTTCCTTTATTTGCTGGTTAAGGGCATCATCAATGTTAATACTTTTTTGGACTGAAATGTCTACAACATCGGCATCAACATCAAAGTCTTTCAAATTTGAGGTGTTTTGCTTTATTAATTCTGAAATTTTATTTTGAATGAAGGTTTCAGAAGTAATAAAATCAAAAAGAATGCTTCTATCCGTAGTGTAAGCTGCGGTAGTTTTTATTTCTTGATTGTAATTTATGCTGCCCTGGTCCTTTAATCCTTTAAGGTAAATGGCTCGTGCCGATTGAAAATATGGAAAATCGTCAATAATAGATTTTATGCCCTCAGTTTGCTCATGTGTTATAGCTTGTGGGTTTTGAAGGGTGTTTATAAAATCTGATGTTTTCATTGGCTATGCCAAATTTATTCATTTTTTTGTTACGGTTAACAAATTACCATTTTGCCAGTGTGGCATTAAAAATATCTTGCGTAATACGTTCAAAAATGGTTTCGTGCGCTGTTGTTTTTTGTGCACCTAAAAGCTGCGCACTTCCTGGGTAGTCATAAAAAAAGGTGAAGGTTTGTTCTAAATCATCTTCCTCTTTTTTCGTGTTAAAAAAACGGAGTTTTACAGCAATGGTCAACCTGTTCTGCGCAGCTGTATTTTGTGATGTTGCTGTGGTGGGTGAAATTCTATAATCGGTTATTTCGCCTTCATAAACCAAATCGCCGTTTGATTGCACTAAGGTCAAATTGGTTTGGTTTTGAATTAAATCTTCCAAAGCCAGTTTAAAATCACGCTCAAGGCCAGGTTCAATTAAGAGTGCCGTATTTTCAAAACGATTTACTTGATAGGTTTTAGTGCCCGGTGGAATGGATGCACCCGTAAAGGAATAAAAACCACAGCTAACAAGTGTAAAGCTGAATACTAAAAGTGTAAAATATATGAGGTGTTTTTTCATTATTCCGTTGGTAATTTAGTCAAAATAATAACCAAGGCTAAGTTGGAGAACAGTATTTGTTCCATCAAATCCGACAGATTTAGCAAATACACTTTGAGTTTTTATAAGTGTAGACATTCCCTGATAAAGATTAAATTCTAAAAAAATATTTTTAAAATCATAACCCATTCCGAAATTGGCTCCAAAGTCGACATTGCTTCTGACGTTTCCAAAATCTTGACTTTGTTTTTCAGTTGAAAGTAAAAACCCAACTTGAGGACCTAGCAATAAGTAGGGTTTATTAAAGAATTTGAAGTTAAAAGGTACATTTAGATATGAAAGTTTATAGTCAATGCTTCTGACGTCAATAAATGAGTAGTTGTTTTTTTCTCTATCTCCTTGTTGGGAATACGTAATCTTCGGTCTAAAGACTATATTGTCTGTTATTTCGAATTCATAAAGACCTCCAATATGGAAAGCAATTTCACTTCCAAAGTAAAATTTTTTAAGAAATCCGTCTGAAATTGTAGGGTAGTTTATTCCAGCAAAAGCTCCAAACTTGTTTTGCGAAAATATGGATGTTGAAATGGTTAGTGCTAAAAAGAAAATTGTTTTTTTCATCAATAAAATTTTTAAAATTAGGGCAATCACTTGATAAAACAACTATTTATAAACGTTTCAGTTTTTACATTGTTGTTTAAACAAAAAACACTATAAATCGTATTGTTTAATCTTTCTGTACAATGTACGTTCGCTAATACCCAATTCGGCAGCGGCTAATTTACGTTTTCCGTTGTGACGTTCAAGCGATTTTTTAATTAATTCCAATTCTTTGTCCTGAAGCGAAAGCGTTTCTTCTTCTTCAATCTCTTCGGCAAAATGATATTTGTCCTGGGTGCTACCAATGTCTTCCATAGATTCTAGATGCTCTGGAATGGACAAAACTTCGGTTTCTTCTGAGGTGTCCTCATAATCGGCTTCATCTTCATCCGCATCGCCGTAAATTTTTTGAATCAAGCCTTCATTGTTTTTTTCAACATCTTTAACATTACCCGTTTTCATCAATTCCATGGTGAGCTTTTTCAAATCGTTGAGGTCGCTTTTCATATCAAAAAGAACCTTATAGAGTATTTCGCGCTCGCTGCTAAAATCGCCTTCAGATTTTGAGGTTTTTATAACGGCAGGCAAATTAGAACCTGTTGTTGGTAGATAAGATCGCAATGTTTCGGCTGTAATGGTTCTGTCTTGCTCTAAAACAGAAAGTTGTTCTGCAATATTTCGCAGCTGACGGATGTTTCCTCCCCAACGATATTTAAGTAACAAATGGACGGCGTTATCAGTTAGTTTTACGGTCGGCATTTTGTATTTTAAAGCGAAATCGCTAGCAAATTTTCTAAATAGCAAATGTATATCCTCCTGACGTTCGCGCAATGGTGGTAAATGGATGTCTACCGTGCTTAAACGGTAAAATAAATCTTCACGGAATTTTTCTTTTTGAATAGCCTCAAACATATTGATGTTGGTGGCCGCAACTATACGCACATTGGTTTTTTGTACTTTACTGGAGCCTACTTTTAAAAACTCACCGTTTTCTAAAACACGTAATAACCGCACTTGTGTAGTTAGTGGAAGTTCGCCAACTTCATCAAGAAAAATGGTGCCGCCATCGGCCACTTCAAAATAACCTTCGCGGGTTTGCGTGGCGCCTGTAAAAGCTCCTTTTTCATGCCCGAAAAGTTCGCTATCAATAGTGCCCTCTGGAATAGCCCCGCAGTTTACTGCAATGTATTTGTTGTGTTTTCTGTGTGATAATTGGTGAATGATTTTAGGAATGCTTTCCTTGCCTACACCACTTTCACCTGTTACCAATACCGAAATATCGGTTGGCGCGACTTGAATAGCTTTTTCAATAGCTCGGTTTAGGGCAGGTGTATTGCCTATAATGCCAAAACGTTGTTTTATTGCTTGAACGGATTCCATGTTAGGTTAAGGTTGAAAGTTAAAATATTGAAAAGTTGACCACTTATTCATTTTTATTTTCATTGTTAGTTATTGGCTGAATACCCAACAGCCTCTCCAATTAGGGTGGCTGTGGTGCAATCTGTTGTTTTTACATTCACAAAATCGCCAATTTTATAATGTTCTTTCGGGAAAACACAAACTACATTTTCTGATGTTCTACCCGACCAATGCTGATTTGATTTTTTTGATTCTTTTTCAATCAACACCTCTACAATGGTATTTAAATGTTGTTTGGTTCTAATTCCGCTATGTTTTTGTTGGAGTTCAACAATTTCGGCAAGCCTTCGCTTTTTAACGGGTTCGGGTACATCGTCTTCCATTTTCCGTTCTGCCAATGTTCCCGGGCGTTCAGAATAGGTAAACATATAGCCAAAATCGTATTTCACATATTCCATCAACGATACCGTATCTTGAAAATCTTCTTCAGTCTCCGTTGGAAAACCAACAATCATATCTTGACTGATGGCGCAGTTTGGAATGATGCATTTAATGTTGTCAATCAACTCCATGTACTCTTCTCGAGTATGCAAACGGTTCATTTCCCTTAAAATGCGGTCGCTTCCGCTTTGAACCGGCAAATGAATGTGTTTGCAAATATTAGGGTATTTCGCCATAGTTTCAATAACCTCCAAAGTAAAATCTTGCGGGTTGGATGTAGAGAAACGAATACGCATTTTTGGCCGTGCCTTGGCACAAAGTTCCAATAAATGGGCAAAGTTAACGGCTGTAGCTTTTTGTAAATCGCTAGCTTTTTCAAAATCTTTCTTTAAACCGCCGCCATACCATAAATAACTATCTACATTTTGTCCTAGTAGGGTCACTTCCTTGTAGCCTTGGTTCCACAAATCGTTTAATTCTTCCAAAATGCTTTGCGGGTCTCGGCTGCGTTCCCTGCCTCGGGTAAAAGGCACTACGCAAAACGTGCACATATTATCGCAACCACGGGTAATGGATACAAAAGCCGTTACGCCATTAGAGTTTAAGCGTACAGGAGCTATATCTCCGTAAGTTTCTTCCTTGGATAGAATGACGTTTATAGCATCTTTGCCTTCGTCTACTTCTGCTAAAAGGTTTGGCAAATCTTTGTAGGCATCAGGGCCAACCACCAAATCAACAATTTTTTCCTCGTCAAGAAACTTTGCTTTAAGGCGTTCCGCCATACAGCCCAAAACACCCACTTTCATTTTTGGGTTGTGGTCGCGTTTTACGGCGTTGTATTTTTCAAGGCGTTTACGCACGGTTTGTTCGGCTTTGTCTCGAATAGAGCAGGTATTTACCAAAACCAAATCGGCTTCTTCCAAATTTTGCGTGGTGTTGAATCCTTGGTCGGCCATAATGGAGGCCACAATCTCGCTATCGCTAAAATTCATGGCGCAACCGTAACTTTCAATAAAAAGTTTACGTTTGTTGCCTTCTTTTTGTTCTAAAATCAAGGATTCTCCTTGTTTATTTTCGTCTATAATCTTTTCCATAATAACTAATGAAACTCCAGCTTTTCAATAAGTATGCAAAGATACAATTAATTTGTGTTTTATGACAAAGTGGCAGTTTTATTTTGGTCAAAAAAATGCAGAAAAAACCAACAAATGCTGTCATATTTATTTGTGGTTTTTAAAAAACGTTTACTTTTATGGCTAATTGATGAGCTAACCAAAACCTATATGAATTCTTACCAATCCTTAGAGCGTAAAATAGATAACGCAAAACCTGTAGATTTTAGTGAAATTATTGACAATGTTATAGAACTTTTTAAAAAAGTCTGGCTAAAAGGCTTTTTGGTTATTTTGTTGGTTAGTGTTTGTGCTATCGTAGCGAGTATTTTGTTTTCCTTGATTGGATTGGCGCCAAACAGTAATGTCTTTATGGATGGATTTAGTTTGGAGGCATACATGCAGTTCTATTCATCAAGTGCTCTCTATAGTATTCCACAAAACATTCTTATTGCTACATTAACCTTGGCCTTTGTTTCGGCATTCTATAAAATCTGCAAGCAATTTGTGTCAGGTGAAACTGTGGTTGACGATTATTTTTACTTTTTTAAAAAACAATATTTTTCTAAATTATTGATGTTGGGCATCATTCATACGGCGATTTCCACGGTGGCCCAGCTCATGTTTTTAGTTCCAATAATTTATGTTTTTGTGCCGTTAGCTTATTTCTCAATCATATTTGCCAATAATCCTGAATTAAGTGAAATGGAAATTGTAAAGGCAAGTTTTAAACTCGGCAATAAAAAATGGTTTATCAGTTTCGGTACCATGTTCGTTTGTGGGCTCATGGGCGCATTGGGTATTCTTGGTTGTGGCATCGGTATTTTGTTTACCATTTCCATAGCTTATTTGCCGGCATTTTTTATTTACAAGGAAGTTATTGGCTTTGATGATACCAGTGAGATTGATCTAATTGGCCGAGCTGATGATTCCGATTATTAATAATTTTAAAATTAATTTATAAATGAATGCATTAACCAGTTTATTGGAAAAAGTAGAAAACGCTAAAGAACTTGACTTCGGAGATATTTTTAATAGGTCTATAGAACTGTTTAAAAAAGTATGGCTTCAGGGATTGGTCATGTTGTTATTAACCATGGCAATGATGATTCCATTCTATATCATTATGTATTTGCCTTTAATAGCCATGGGCGTTTTTGATCCTGAGTCCCTACAGCAAGGAGGCGAGCCTAATTTGGCGATTCTCGTGCCTTTTTATTTGCTCATGATTGTGTTCACGTTTTTTGCGGTAATAATAGGTTTTGCCCTAAAATCGGCTTTTTATAGGATTTGTAAGTTTAAAGATTTCAATGAGGCTTCAAAAGACGATTATTTTTATTTTTTCAAAAAACCTTATTTGGGCAAAACTATAAAATTGGCTGCAATGACCTTCGGAATAACCTTAATAGCGGCTTTATTGTGTGTTTTTCCTGTTATTTACGTGATGGTACCCGTGGCGTTGATGAATGTTATTTATGCCTTCAATCCTGAAATTTCTGCATCCGATGTTGTAAATATTGGTTTTAAATTGGGCAACAAAAAATGGTTAATAACCTTTGGTTTGATGCTTGTTTCGGGGTTTTTGGCTCAAATGGTTGGGCTAATTATGTGCTTTGTTGGGGTTTTTGTTACCGCGGCCTTTGCATATTTGCCGGCCTATTTTATTTACAAAGACGTCATAGGGTTTGATGAGCAAAGTATTATTGATGAAATTGGAACATATATTGAATAAAATTCAAATTTTATTTAAAAAGGCCTGTTTTTATTAGCTTAAAAGCAGGTTTTTTTATTTAGTTAATGTACAGATAATCCTTAAAATGTTACAGATAAACTTTTTTTGATATACATTTGTAGCACCAAAAAGCGAAGTATGGCGAAGAATTTAGTGATTGTAGAGTCACCAGCAAAAGCAAAAACCATTGAAAAATTTCTTGGAAAAGATTATAAGGTAGAATCAAGTTTTGGGCATATTGCCGATTTACCTTCCAAAGAATTAGGGGTTGATGTTGATGGTGATTTCGAACCCAAATATGAAGTTTCAAAAGATAAAAAAGCAGTTGTAAAAAAATTAAAGGATTTAGCCAAAAAAGCAGATACCGTATGGTTAGCAAGTGATGAGGATCGTGAGGGAGAGGCTATAGCTTGGCATTTGGCAGAAACTTTAAAACTTGATAAAGCCAAAACAAAACGTATTGTTTTTCATGAAATAACCAAATCGGCCATTCAGAAAGCCATTGAAAATCCAAGGGGTATTGATTATGATTTGGTTGATGCACAGCAAGCACGCCGTGTGTTGGATAGAATTGTTGGCTATGAGTTATCCCCAGTTCTATGGCGAAAAGTCAAGGGAGGGTTGTCTGCTGGTCGTGTTCAGTCGGTTTCTGTGCGCTTGATTGTGGAAAAAGAAAGAGAGATTGAGGGGTTTACGCCTGAAGCGTCATACAGAATTGATGCTGAGTTTTCAAATGAAGATGGGCAAACCTTTAAAGCAAAACTTCCAAAGAATTTTTCAACTAAAGAAGAAGCTCAAAAATTTTTAGAGCAAAATGCATCTGCTACTTTTAAGGTTTCAGATTTACAAAAGAAACCAGCCAAAAAATCACCTGCTGCACCATTTACAACGTCAACGCTTCAGCAAGAAGCATCGCGTAAACTATATTTTTCTGTAAGTAAAACCATGACCATGGCCCAACGCCTATATGAAGCTGGTCTGATTACATACATGAGAACCGATAGTGTTAACCTATCTGATGAGGCTAGAAAAGGTGCTGAGGCCGAAATTAAGAACGCATTTGGAGGAAAGTATAGTAAACCACGAAATTATACAGGCAAAGCAAAAGGGGCACAGGAGGCGCATGAGGCCATTAGACCAACAAGTTTTGCCACGCACTCGGTAGATATTGATAGAGACCAAGCGCGTTTATACGATTTAATCTGGAAGCGGGCCATTGCATCACAAATGAGTGAGGCCGAATTGGAACGTACCAACGTTAAGATTGAGGCTTCAACGCACAATGAAACCTTTACGGCAAATGGCGAGGTGATTACCTTTGATGGATTTTTAAAGGTTTATCTAGAAGGTACTGATGATGAAGACGTTGAGCAAGACGGTATGTTGCCAGCAATGAAGTTAAACGAAACTTTACTTAACAGTTATATTACGGCCACAGAACGATATACCCGTCCGCCGTCAAGATACACGGAGGCTTCTTTGGTTAAAAAGTTAGAAGAATTGGGTATTGGGCGTCCATCAACATATGCCCCTACTATTTCAACCATCCAAAACAGAAATTATGTTGAAAAGGGAACTGTTGAAGGTGTAGAGCGCAAGTATGCACAGCTTACTTTAAAAAATGGTGTTGTTAAGGATAAAACCCTAACCGAAAAAGTAGGTTCAGATAAAGGAAAGTTGGTGCCTACCGATATAGGCATGATTGTAACCGACTTTTTGGTAAACCACTTTGATGCCATTTTAGATTACAATTTTACTGCCAAGGTTGAAGAGGATTTTGACGATATAGCCGAAGGCAAGGAAGATTGGACAAAAATGATGAAATCTTTTTATAGCAATTTTCATCCCGTAGTAGAAGACGTAAAGGAAAATGCTGATAGAGAATCTGGGGAACGCATTTTGGGAACCGATCCTAAAACGGGAAAACAAGTAAGTGTGCGCTTAGGACGTTTTGGGCCAATGGTTCAAATTGGTACGGTAGACGATGAAGAAAAACCCCAATTTGCAAGCTTAAGCCCAGACCAGCAATTAAATACGATCACCTATGATGAGGCCATGGATTTGTTCAAGTTGCCAAAATCATTGGGTGAATATAAAGGTGAAGAAGTTGAGGTTAACAATGGCCGTTTTGGGCCCTATGTAAAATTCGGTGATAGTTTTGTGTCACTTCCAAATGGTACAGATCCTTTAAGTGTGGAGTTAGATGATGCCATTGTATTGATTAAGGAAAAACAAAAAGCCGATGCACCTATTTATATTTTTAAAGATTTGCCGGTGCAGAAAGGTAAAGGACGTTTCGGGCCATTCATAAAATGGAACAATATGTTTATCAACGTCAATAAAAAGTACGATTGGGACAATTTATCGGATGATGACATTGTTGAATTGATTGAAGATAAAATCCAAAAGGAAAAAGATAAAGTCATCCACAATTGGAAAGATGAAGGCATTCGTGTTGAAAAAGCACGTTGGGGCAGGCATAACGTTATAAAAGGCAAGGTGAAGGTTGAATTGGCTAAAACCGTTGATGTGAACGATATGACTTTAGAAGAAGCCAAAGGCATAATTGAGGCCAAGGCACCAAAGAAAAAAACTGCTAAACGAAAAACGCCAACCAAAAAGACGACAGCATCAAAAAAGAAATAACAGCCCATGAACTTTAATTTTCTCTCACCCGTTTCAGATTCTGTTCTCGCCCATAATGAGCTACTATCTGCACAAGCACTAGGAAGAAAACTTAAAATTCATTCAGCCCAACAGGGTATTCCAGATTTAGATGATGTTACTATTGCCATCTTCGGGGTGTTGGAAAACAGAAATGATGTTAATTATATAGGTGAAGAATTTCATTTAAATGAAATCCGTAAATCCTTTTACGGGCTTTTTCCTGGAAGTTGGAACACTACAATAGCCGATTTGGGCGACATAAATAGGGGTGAAAGTGTTGAGGATACCTATTTTGCCGTAAAAGAGGCTATAAGTATCCTTATTAAAAAAAATATTATTCCTATTATCTTAGGAGGATCTCAAGACCTTACTTATGCCAATTATCGGGCTTATGATGCATTAATCCCAATGGTGAACATAGTAAATGTAGATACCCAATTTAACTTGGGGGATTCCACAAAACCCATAAAAAATAATAGTTTTGTGGGCAAAATCATTTTAGATAAGCCTTACAATTTGTTCAATTATGCCAATATTGGCTACCAAACCTATTTTAATTCGCAAGAAGAAATTGATTTAATGGACAGTCTGTACTTTGAGTCTTATAGATTAGGGCAAGTTTCAAAAGATATTACCATAGTAGAACCTGTTTTAAGGGACGCCAATATTGTAAGTATCGATTTAAGTTGTGTTAAAGGTTCCGAAGTCAGTCTAAATCAAAAATCTTCGCCAAACGGCTTGGATGGCAAGGAAATTTGTGCCATTGCACGCTATGCTGGTATTAGTAATAAAGTAACTTCTTTTGGAATTTATGAATATAAACCTTCAAAAGATGATGAAATGACGGCTATGCTCGTTTCACAAATGCTTTGGTATTTCATTGAAGGTGTTAATTACAGGGTAAAGGACGATGATTTCCAAGATGATAGAAACTATCAAAAGTTTATTAGTCTGGTAGATGACCAAGAATTGGTGTTCTATAAAAGCAATAAAACGGGTAGATGGTGGATTGAGATACCTTTTTTGGCTGAAGTCAATAATAAATTAAAAAGACACACGTTATTACCATGCATGCACCAAGATTATCTTGATGCATGTAATAATATGGTTCCAGACCGCTGGTACAAAGCGTTTCAGAAGAATAGTGTGTAAAAGACGAAGTATAGGTAAACAGTCAATTTTATCGGTGAAATGCTATTTTTTTACGATGAAACGTTATTTTTTTAGATAAAAAGTTGTTTTTTAAAAAATATATAAATATGTTTACGCTCTCAAAATTGAAGCATGAATAATTAACCTCGAGTTTTCTATGGATATGAAGAAGTTTATATTATTAACCGCAGTATTAGCAATACTAACAAGTTGTGGCTCTAAAGATAGAGGCGAGCTAGTAGGTGTTAAAGGAAAGAAGTGGCACCCTGAAAAGCCCTATGGAATGGAACTTATTCCAGGAGGTGCTTTTATAATGGGTAAAGCGGACGATGACCTTGCCGGCGTGCAGGATGCCCCATCAAAAACAGTGACAGTAAGAGCCTTTTACATGGACGCTACCGAAATTACGAATAGTGAGTACCGTCAATTCGTTAATTGGGTAAGAGATTCTATTGTTAGAATGAAACTAGCAATCTTGGCTGACGAGGTTGGTAAAGTTCCAGAAGATGGCGGAATTGGTGAGTATGCATTTAAAGATGCAGATACAGCCAATATGTCCGTTTACGAAAAATATATGTTCGAAAACTATACTGGATTAGGTCCAACAGGCTATGAAGGTAGAAAAATCAATAAAGATATTGACTTGATTTTTGATACATCAGAATATCCAGATGAATATTACACAGAGGTTATGGATACCATGTATCTGCCTTTGGAAGAATCTTATAATGGTCAGCGTACTTGGGATGTTACTAAATTTAAGTTTCAATACAACTATATGGACATCCAGGAAGCCGCTAGAAATAGAGGTGTTAAAAGAAAGGATGTTATTATGAAGGAGGAAATCGAAGTATATCCTGATACAACAGTATGGATTAGAGATTTCGCATATTCTTATAATGAGCCAATGCACAACGATTATTTCTGGCATGATGCTTACAGTGATTATCCAGTTGTTGGTGTGACTTGGAAACAAGCAAAAGCCTTCTGTGAGTGGAGAACTATTAATAAGAACTCTTACCAAAAATCTAGAAAAGGTGCAGCATTGGTAAACACATTTAGATTACCTTCTGAAGCAGAATGGGAGTATGCTGCTAGAGGAGGCCTACAAGCGGCTACTTATCCTTGGGGTGGGCCTTACACTAAGAGCGATAGAGGTTGTTTTATGGCAAACTTTAAGCCTGTAAGAGGAGATTATGCTGCAGACCAAGCATTATATACCGTTGAAGCAAAATCTTATGAGCCAAACGATTACAATTTGTATAATATGGCTGGAAACGTGTCAGAATGGGTGAATGCATCTTACGATCCGTCATCTTACCAATATACATCAACAATTAACCCAAGTGTTAATGATGAAAATAACCAACGTAAAATAGTAAGAGGGGGTTCTTGGAAAGACGTAGCATACTTTTTACAGGTAAGCTCAAGAGATTACGAGTATGCTGATTCAGCAAGAAGTTATATAGGTTTCAGAACCGTTCAAGATTATATGGGGACACAAGTAACAAAGAACGGACAATAATTTAGAATCAAATCAATTTTTTTAAACACTATTAATTAACCTACTTAAGTAAAAACCTACTTAAAATTAAAACCGAAAATTATGGCAAAGTCAAAAGCAAACAAGAAGTTCATGAATATGGCTTACGGATTAGGAGCGTCAATTGTAATCGTTGGTGCACTGTTCAAAATTATTCATTTCGAAATTGGATTTTTAACTGGTAACGTTATGTTAACCATTGGTCTTGTAACAGAAGCAATTATCTTCGCTTTATCAGCATTCGAACCTGTTGATGACGATTTAGATTGGTCTTTAGTTTATCCAGAACTTGCTGGGGGACAATCAAGCAAGAAAGAAGATCCACAAGGATTATTATCTAAAAAATTAGATGACTTATTGAAAGAAGCTAAAATAGATGGCGAACTTATCGCTAGTTTAGGTGAAAGCATCAAAAACTTTGAAGGTGCTGCTAAAAATATGTCATCTACTGTAGATTCAATTGAAGCTACTAAAAAATATGGTGAAGAATTGTCATTGGCTGCAGCTCAAATGGAGTCTTTAAATAGCCTTTACAAAGTACAGTTAGAGAGCATCAACAAACAAGCTGTTATTAACGAAGAGTCTGTTGAAAATGCCGCTAAACTTAAAGAGCAAATGCAATCATTGGCGTCTAACTTATCTTCATTAAATGGCGTATACGGTGGTATGTTGTCTGCTATGAACAAAAATTAATTAGGGGTTACCTAAATCTATTAATTAACCAAAAACCTAGTTAAACATGGCAGGAGCAAATTTATCACCCAGACAGAAAATGATTAATCTGATGTATTTAATCTTCATAGCAATGCTAGCATTAAATATGTCGAAAGAAGTGCTTTCAGCCTTCGGATTAATGAACAAAAAGCTTACAGAGTCTAATGAAGCCACTACGTTACGTAACGATAACTTTATGGCAAATTTAGAGCAAAAAGCTTCAGATCAACCAGAAAAGTATGTGCCTTTAAAATCTAAAGCAGATCAAATTGATGCTATGGCAAAAAAGTTTGATGCTTATTTAGAAGACTTAAAAGGAAAAATGACAGCTACGGTAGACGACGCTACCGATTATGAAGTAATGGACAAGGGCGACTATCTTGATGAACATTTCTTTAAAGGAGACAAACTTAAAGACGACGGTAAGGAGTTTTTAAACCAAATCAACTCGTTTAGAGATGGTGTAGTTGACTTGTTGAAAGATGAAAAGGGTATGGAACACATTGTGAAAGATGTGAAAGAAAAATTCAGTACCGAACAAGAAGTTAACAGAGATGGTATAAAAATAGACTGGTTAGATTACCACTACAAAGGTTTCCCTTTAGTTGCATCGTTAACAAAGATGACACAATTGCAAGCTGATATTAAAACAACTGAATCAGAAGTGTTGTCAAATATGTTACAAGGCACCCTTTCAAGTGAAGTGTCTATGACAAACTATACCACTTTAATGGAAACTTCAAAATCAGCTTACTTTAATGGTGAGCAGTTTGATGGTCAAATTGTATTAGGTCGTAAAGACGCTACTACAAAACCAAGTAGAGTAGAATTAAAATTAGATGGAAGACCACTTACTGAAAATCAATACTCTATTGAAGATGGAAAAGTGAAGTTGAAAATTGGTACAGGTGGTGTTGGTGAACACAAAATTGAAGGTAAGCTAATCTTTGCGCAAGATGGTGAAGAAATTGAAGTACCTGTTAGCTCATCATTCGCAACCGTTGCAAAACCAAATGCAGCTACTATTTCAGCTGATAAGATGAACGTTGTGTATCGTGGTGTTAAAAACCCAATGACTATTTCATTTGCAGGTATTCCAGATAACAAAGTACGAGCTTCAGCCCAAGGTTTGAGTTCACTTGGAGGAAGCAGATATGTTATGGATGCTACATTAATTAAAGGTAGAGAAGTAACAATCAATGTAACTGGTACTTTGCCAGATGGCAAACCTGTTAGTGATAATGCAAAATTCAGAATTAAAGATTTGCCAAAACCAACAGGAACTGTTAGAGGTGAAGATGGTGCAATTAAAATGCAACGTAATAGCTTAGAGATTTCTACTATTGGTGCTAAGTTCGATGATTTTGATTTTGAATTACCGTTAAACGTTACAGGATTTAAATTTAAAGTTGCAGGACAGCCAACAATAAACGTAAATGGTAGCAAGCTAGATGCTAGAGCAAAACAAGCGTTAAGCAAAGCAAAACGTGGCTCTGATGTTCAAATATTTGATATCGAAGCTAAAGCCAGTGGCGTAAGTGTGATACTTAAAAAAGTATCTCCTGTATTTGTTGAGCTTACAAATTAAAAGGATACTATTTGGGATAAGCCTTGGCTTATCCCAAATAATTATAATGTAAAACAAGAATAAGATGAATTTAAAAAGTTTTTTATTAACCGTTGTTACCGCTTTTACGGCTACAAGTATGTTTGCACAAGCCAATATACTTAATGCAAAAAGCCCTGAGGAAATTGGTGTAAGAACTGAAGCCCAAAAAGCTGTTGACAATGATAAACCATTGGAGTATGGTTATGTTGATGATAGAGATATTTTGTTTTCTAAGATGGTTTGGGAAAGAATCGTTCTTGACGAACGTGCGAACTTCCCTTTGTACTATCCCATAGATACCAACAATATCGGTAGCGATAGACGGTCTTTATATGATGTGCTGATGAAGAACATCAAAAACGGTAAAATAGAAAATATTTACGATGATTCTTATTTTACCACAAAAAGAACCTTAAAAGATATTGAAGGTGCATTAACTATGATTGATACCACAGAATTAGGTATTGAACAGATTAATGCTGGAGAAGAATTAGATCCTCAATATATTATTAGAAGAGATATTACGGCAGCCGATATTATGGAATACCGTATTAGAGGACTTTGGTATTTTGATAAACGCCAAGCTGAAATGAAATACAGATTGTTAGGTATAGCTCCTGTAGCACCAGATGTTAACTTCATTGATACAGATACACCTGATCTAGTTGAATTATTCTGGGTATTTTTCCCAGATGCTAGAGAAGTGTTGCACGAAGCTAAATCCTTTAACAATGCAAATAGTTCTATGCCATTTTCGTTTGACCATGTGTTGAATGCAAGACGTTTTCAGGCTTATATCTATAAGGAAGAAAATGTACAGCAGGATAGAAAAATATCTGAGTACATTTCAGATAATGCTTTAATGCAACTTCTTGAATCTGAAAGGATTAAAAACAAAATTAGAGATTTTGAACTTGATATGTGGACGTACTAATTCGGCCATAATTAATTTAAATAATACAACGCTCACCTAAAAAGTGGGCGTTTTTGTTTTTGGGTTATTCCTAAAGATGTAGAAATTTATTTTCTGACTATATTGCGCGTAATTATGAATGTGGACTATATAATTGTTGGCATTGGAATAGCCGGAATTAGCTTTTGTGAGCAATTAAAAGCAAATGGGAAAACCTTTGTTGTTTTCGACAATGCTTCACAACAATCTTCCGTGGTTGCGGGAGGTCTGTATAATCCTGTGGTATTAAAACGTTTTACATCAGTTTGGAAAAGTGAGGAGCAACTTGATTTGGCATTGCCCCTTTATGCGAAAATTGAAAATGAGTTAAACATAAAATTGGATTATAAAGTGCCGGTTTACAGAAGATTTAACTCATTGGAAGAACAAAATGATTGGTTTAGCGCTTCAGATAAACCGCTCCTCTCGAAATACCTTTCAACAAATATTTTAAAAAACAATAATGACTCTATAGCTGCGCCATTTGGTTTTGGTGAAGTTTTAAATACGGGCAGAATTGATGTGAGAACCATGATTGAGGCTTATAAAACAGATTTGTTAGAAAAGCGGATATTGTTTCAAGAACCCTTTGAATATAATTTTTTAAAAACTGAAAGCAATGTTGTTGAATATAAGGATACCCGAGCGAAGCATATTGTTTTTGCTGAAGGTTATGGCGTTTTAAAAAACCCATATTTCAAAAATTCACCCCTTGTTCCCGCAAAAGGCGAACTTTTGACCATTCATGCCCCAAATCTAAAAATAGATTTTGTGCTAAAGGCAGGCGTGTTTTTAATTCCTTTAAATGACGATTTATATATAGTTGGAGCTACTTACGAATGGAAGGATTTAAGCCAAGAGATATCCATAAAAGCAAAAACCGAACTGTTATCTAAGTTAAAAAAACTGATAAAATGTGATTTTGAAGTCGTTAATCAAGTGGCTGGCATTAGGCCGACAGTAAAAGATAGAAGACCTTTGGTTGGGCAACATGAACGTCATAAAAATATGTACGTACTAAATGGCCTGGGAACTCGGGGCGTTATGATTGGTCCATATGTGGCTAAACAACTCTATAATTTTATAGAATACAACATTTCTTTGGATGGAGAAATTGATATTAGGCGATTTGAAAATTAAATAAAATTAGCTTTTCAAATAAGTGGGAGCATTATCTATTTTTTCTTTGTAAGTGATTTGTCGTAACTCATGAAAAAGTTAATCCAAATATTTCTTGATAGACGCATGATAATTGGCATAAAAACCACCAAAGTGCCAATAATTGAAATAAATATAATATTTCTACCGGCATTAAAAACCAAGAAGCTTATAACAAAAGCCGCTACCGCAAAGGCAATGCCCACAGCATAACTTACATACATGGCGCCATAAAAAAATGAAGGTTCTATTTTGTATTTTGTGCCACAGTTGCTGCATTTTTCGTTCATGCTTAAGGCCTCAGAAAGTATATAAGGGTTTTTGTTGGTGTACATAGATTCTTCATGGCACTTTGGGCATGTGCCTGTAAATATGCTATATAATTTTGTTCCTTTTTTAAACATATAATTTAATGTATTTTTGCAACCTAAATTTCAGGCAAAAGTAAGATTTAATAATGTTGGGTCTGTGATAAAAGTTACATTTCTATGATGAATATTCATAACTTATCGATTTCATTTCAAGGGGAATACCTCTTTGAGGACATTACTTTTAAGCTAGGAAATGGCGATAGGGTTGGGCTTATCGGAAAAAATGGTGCTGGTAAATCTACTATGCTCAAAATTTTATCCAGGGAAATGGAGCCTGATACTGGGCAAATTGCTACAGATAAAGAACTTAAAATAGGTTTTTTAAAACAGGATATAGATTTTGTTTTTGGTAGAACAGTTTTGGAGGAATCTTATGAGGCTTTTACCGAAATAAAAGAATTGGAAGCCAAAATGGAGACTGTAAATACCCAAATGGCAGAGCGTACTGATTATGAAAGTGAGGGCTATCATCAACTTATGGTCGATATTAATGAGTTACAGCACCAATATGAAATTTTAGGAGGGTACAATTACCAAGGCGATACTGAAAAAATACTTCAAGGTTTAGGTTTTCAGCGAGAGGATTTCAACAAACTGACCGACACGTTTTCGGGCGGTTGGCGTATGCGCATTGAGTTGGCCAAATTGCTTCTTCAAAATAACGACATTTTATTGCTGGATGAGCCAACAAACCACTTGGACATAGAATCTATAATTTGGTTGGAAGGCTTTTTAAAAAATTATGCGGGAGCGGTTGTAATCGTATCTCACGATAAAATGTTTTTGGACAATGTAACTAACAGAACCATCGAAATTTCTTTGGGCAGAATTTACGATTACCCAAAGCCGTATTCTAAATATTTGGTACTGCGAGAAGAAATAAGGGCACAGCAATTGGCGTCACAAAAAAACCAGCAGAAACAAATTGAGCATACCGAAAAATTAATTGAAAAGTTCCGTGCAAAGGCTTCAAAGGCAACAATGGCGCAGTCACTCATCAAAAAGCTTGATAAGATTGATAGGATTGAGGTTGATGAAGACGATAATAGCGTTATGACCCTAAATTTTCCCGTTTCAGTCACTCCCGGAAAAGTGGTAGTTGAAGCTGAAAATATTTCCAAAAGCTACGGCGATAACCAGGTTTTAAAACACATTAATTTAATGGTTGAACGCGATAGCAAAACGGCTTTTGTTGGGCAAAACGGACAAGGTAAATCTACTTTGGCCAAAATTATTGTTGGTGAAATTAAGCACCAAGGGCATTTGAAGTTGGGCCACAATGTGCAAATCGGGTACTTTGCTCAAAACCAAGCTGAGTATCTAGATGGTAAGAAAACCGTTTTAGATACCATGATTGATGCTGCCAACGAAACCAACAGAAGTAAAGTGCGCGATATTTTAGGCTCATTTTTGTTTCGTGGCGATGAGGTTGAAAAATATGTAAGTGTGCTTTCAGGGGGTGAGCGAAACAGATTGGCATTGGCAAAACTCATGCTGCAGCCGTTTAATGTCCTGATTATGGATGAGCCCACTAACCACTTGGATATCAAATCTAAAAATGTTTTAAAGGAGGCCTTAAAACGATTTGGTGGCACGTTGATTTTGGTTTCGCACGACCGTGATTTTCTTCAAGGGCTAACTAATGTTGTTTATGAATTTAAAGACCACAAGCTGAAGGAATATTTGGGCGATATTGATTATTATTTGGAACAACGAAAGGTAGCCAGTTTACGCGAAGTTGAAAAGCGCACGGTACAAAAGGAAAAGCCAAAGGAAAAAAAGCAGCAATCATACGAAGACCAAAAAAAGCTCAAATCTTTAAACAATAAACTCAGTAATGTTGAGGCCAGAATAAATGAATTGGAGAGAGATATTAAGGCCATTGATTTAAAGCTGGAGATTAATTACGAAGAAGTAACTTCAAAACCAAACTTCTTTGACGATTATCAAAAAAAGAAAGCAGATTTGCAGGATTGCATGCAAAAATGGGAAGATATCCAGCTTCAAATTGAGACATTTGAGGGATAGTTTTTTAAGTTTATTTTAACTGATATACAGAACTATTTAGGTATTTTTGATTTCTGACCATCAAAATTACCAGCATGCGTAAAATTATACTTTCCGTATTAGGAATTTTACTAATTGTTTTTTCCTTTCTTTTCGCTAAAAGACTCATTGCCAATAAAAATAAACCGAAGCCTGTAAAGGAAAAGGTGGTTAAGACTGTTTTTACCGATACGGTTGAAAATAGCACAATAAAAATTGTAATACCTGCAAATGGAAGTTTGGTTGCCAAACGAAGAGTGGAATTGTATTCTGAAGTTCAAGGTGTGTTTAAGCCATCGGCAAAACTCTTTAAACCAGGTCAAAAATACAGCAAAGGCGAGGCTTTGATTCGTATGGATGCCTCAGAGCATTACGCTAATGTGCAATCAGCAAAAAGTAAATTATATAATACCATTGCAGCCATAATGCCGGATTTGCGTTTGGATTTTCCTGAGGTTTATCCAAAATGGCAAAATTATCTTAATGGGTTTGATTTAAGCAAATCCACTCCTGAACTGCCAAAAATGACTTCCGAAAAGGAAAACTATTTTATCACAGGACGTAATATAGTTACAGATTACTACGATGTTAAAAACTTAGAACAACGTTTGTCAAAATACACCATAACCGCTCCGTTTTCTGGTGTTTTAACTGAGGCGTTGGTTACCGAAGGTTCCTTGATAAGAAACGGGCAAAAGCTTGGCGAATTCATTGATCCCTCAGTTTACGAAATGGAAGTGGCATTAAGTAAGGATTACGCAAATTTGCTTAAGGTTGGCGAGTCTGTGAGTTTAAACAACTTAAACAAGACAGAGCAATATAAGGGTACCGTATCTCGCGTTAACGGTAGTATTGATGCCAATACGCAAACCATCACTGCTTTTATTGAGGTTAAAGATGATAATTTGAAAGAAGGGCTCTATTTAGAAGCTAATTTGGATGCCAAAGAAGAGCAAAATGCCATTGAAATAGATAGGAATTTGCTTTTGGAAAGCCAACAGATTTTTGTTGTTCGAGATAGCCTATTGGATGTTGTTGATGTTAAGCCTGTTTATTTTTCAGAAAGCAAAGTGGTTTTAAAAAATGTGCCGGATGGTACCGTCATTTTGAAAAAATCGGTGCCTGGTGCTTATGCGGGAATGCTCGTGAAACCATTTGAAACTTCAACGAAATAGGACGTTAATACATGAGAAAATTAATCAGCTATTTCATAAGGTATCATGTTGCGGTAAACGTGTTCATTTTGGCGTTTTTTGCATTTGGTATCATTGGGATGTTCTCCTTAAAGTCGTCCTTTTTTCCATTGGTAGATTCCAAAATTATCAATATTAACATTACTTATCCTGGAGCATCTCCCCAAGAAATAGAGGAGGGCGTCGTGCTTAAAATAGAAGACAATTTAAAAGGATTGAGAGGTGTAGACCGTGTAACTTCCGTTTCTAGAGAAAATAGTGGTACCATTACAGTTGAAATTGAAAAGGGAGAAAATATCGATTTCATGCTCTTGGAGGTTAAGAATGCAGTAGATAGAGTGCCGTCGTTCCCAACAGGAATGGAACCTTTAATTGTCGCCAAGCGGGAAGAGGTGCGGCAAACCATTTCTTTTGCTGTAAGCGGAAAGGATATTCCTTTGGCTACCTTAAAGCAATTGGGAAGACAAGTTGAAAACGATTTACGGGCCATTGATGGTATTTCGCAAGTTGAAATCACTGGATACCCTCAAGAGGAAATTGAAATTGCTGTTAACGAAACTAGTTTATTGGCCTATAATTTGAGTTTTTCAGATGTGGCACAAGCTGTAAGTGCTTCCAATATTTTGGTTACTGGTGGAAATATCAAAACATTGGCAGAGGAGTATTTAATTCGTGCTAACAACAGATCTTATTATGGTGACGAGCTATCAAATGTTATTGTAAAAGCTTCAAGTGATGGAAAAACAGTAAGATTAAAGGATGTAGCCATCATTCGAGACCGTTTTTCTGAAACTCCAAATGCTTCATATTTTAATGAAAATCTTGCAGTTAATGTTACGGTTACCAGTACCAATAATGAAGACTTGATTTCTTCGGCCGATAAGGTAAAAGAATACATTGAGGGTTATAACCAAAGCCATAATAATGTAAAACTTGATGTTGTTCGCGATTTATCCATTACATTAAACCAACGTACAGAATTGCTCATAAAAAATGCTGTTGCCGGTATTATTTTGGTGCTTTTATTTCTTTCATTGTTTCTAAATACGCGATTGGCATTTTGGGTGGCGTTTGGTCTTCCCATTTCATTTTTGGGCATGTTTATTTTTGCCAGCCAATTTGATGTCACAATTAATGTGCTATCCCTATTTGGGATGATAATCGTAATTGGTATTTTGGTGGATGATGGTATTGTAATTGCGGAAAACATTTATCAGCATTACGAAAAGGGTAAAACACCTATTCAGGCGGCCATTGATGGAACTATGGAAGTTATTCCGCCGGTAGTTTCGGCTATTGTAACAACACTTTTGGCATTTTCATTGTTTTTGTTTTTAGAAAGTAGGATTGGCGAATTCTTCAGTGAAGTTTCTGTTATAGTGATGTTAACCTTGTCAATTTCATTGATAGAGGCCCTTATTATTCTTCCCGCACATTTGGCACATTCCAAAGCATTGAGAAAACCAGTTGAGGTTGAAAACCCCTCCAAAACCAAGCAGTTTTTTGCTAAAATGCGTTTTATCAATAAAATAGGTGATCGCATTATGTCCTTTTTAAGGGATAAAGTTTATAGTCCCACTTTAGACTTTGTTCTAAAATTCAAACTATTATCATTTGGCATTTTTGTGGCACTATTAATTCTAACATTTGGTTCTATTGGTGGTGGAATAATTGGGATGACATTGTTTCCATCCATTGCGAGTGACAGGGTTTCGGTAGAATTGGATATGCCTAATGGCACCAATGTAAAAGTAACAGATTCCATCATTTCCATGATTGAGGAAAAATCGTTTTTGGTAAATCAGGAATTCACGGAAAAATATTTTAAAGGTACTGGTAAAGAACTTTTTGAGAACACTATTTTAACATTGAATAGTTCATCCAGTGCACGTTTGGATATCAATATGCTTCCAGGGGAAGAGCGTCCAGATGCCATAAATTCAAGTTTGGTAGCCAACAGATTGCGCGAAGTTGTTGGTCCTGTTATCGGTACTGAGCGCTTGATTTTTGGTTCGGGAGGAAATTTCGGTGGAAGTCCAGTTTCAGTATCTCTTTTAAGTAATAATATTGAAGATTTAAAAGGCGCAAAAGTTGAACTAAAGGAGGTTTTGCAGACCAATCCGCTGTTGAAGGATGTTGAAGACAATGATCCAGCGGGAATCAAGGAAATCAGATTAGAGTTAAAAGAAAGTGCCTATTTATTGGGATTGGATTTACGAACAGTTATGTCCCAAGTTCGGGGAGGTTTTTTTGGTGTTCAAGCACAACGTTTTCAGCGCGGACAGGACGAAATTAAAGTTTGGGTGCGTTACGACAGAAGCAACAGGGAATCGATTAATAACCTTGACGATATGCGTATCGTAACACCAACGGGTGAGCGTGTTACCTTAAAGGACATTGCCACGTACAGCATTCAGCGAGGAGATGTTGCCATAAACCATTTGGAAGGACAACGTGAGATACAAGTTTCGGCTGATTTAAAAGACCCTAGTAATAGTGCTACAGATATTCTGGATGATATTAAAAACAATATTCTTCCAGAAATCAAATCAAAGTACCCAACAATATCGGCATCTTTTGAGGGCCAGAATAGAGAAGCGACCAAATTGTCAAATTCCCTAAAAAGGGCTGGTATTCCTATTCTGCTGCTTATCTATATTACCATTGCATTTACTTTTAGAAGTTACAGTCAGCCACTTTTACTCTTACTGCTCGTGCCGTTTAGTTTAACGGCCGTTGGTTGGGGGCACTGGCTGTTAGGTTTTCCAGTAAACGTTTTGTCCTTGTTGGGTATTATAGCTTTAATAGGTATTATGGTTAATGATGGTCTAGTACTCATCGGGAAATTCAATTCAAATTTAAAAGAGGGTATGCCCTTTGATTTGGCTCTTTCTGAGGCTGGAAAATCAAGATTTAGGGCTATTTTCTTAACCTCATTGACTACTATTGCGGGACTTGCCCCTTTATTGCTCGAAAAAAGTAGACAAGCGCAGTTTTTAAAACCAATGGCTATTTCCATATCATTTGGTATAGGTTATGCCACCATACTCACATTGTTGGTTTTGCCGTTGTTTTTGTCATTCAGCAATGAATTAAAAAAGAATGTAAAATGGTTGGCTACTGGAAATGATGTAACCAAAGAGGAAGTAGAGAGAGCCATTAAAGAACAAAAAGAAGAACATGAATATTAAAATAGGCCTTTTTAGTATTTTTTTAATGTCGCAGGTTTCAGTTTTTGCTCAAGAATTGATTACGCCAGAAAAAGCCGTGACTTTGGCTCTTGAAAATAATTATGGTATCAAATTGGCGAATACTAATGTTGAAATAGCTACCAACAATGCTGGAGTACTGAATTCAGGATATCTGCCTACGGTTACAGGAAATGCTGGAGGAACATTCAATGTAGATAATACTGAGGCTGAATTCACAGATGGAAGAGTCACCACACTAAATGGTGCTGAAAGTTCAAGATACAATGCATCAGTAAATTTGAACTATGTATTGTTTGATGGTTTGGGGCGTGCCTATAACTACAATCAATTAAAGGAAACTCAACAACTAACGGAGCTTCAGGCCCGCGAAACTATTGAAAATACAATTTTACAACTTTTTACGGTTTACTATAATGTTGCCGAACTTATTGAAAATACTGATGCCATTGCTCAAACTTTGGACATATCAAAGGATAGGTTAACCCGTTCGGAGTATCAGTTTCAATATGGGCAAAGCACCAAGTTGGCTGTACTTAATGCGCAAGTTGATATAAATAACGATAGCATCAATTTAATGAATTCTAAGCAGCAATTGCTTAACTATAAAAGGGATTTGAATTTGGTTTTGGGAAATGCATTGTTGAATGAATTTGATGTTGAAACAACCATTGAATTTAAGAACTTGTACGATGAAAATGAACTTTTGGAAAAGGCAATGACCAATAATGTTCGTTTGTTACAAGTAAATAAGAATATCGATATCAATTCATTGGGGGTGAAATTTGAAAAGTCTGCTTATTTGCCCACTATTGGTTTAACAGGTAGTTATGGATGGAATAAAAATAACAATAACGCGGCGTCTTTTGTCTCTGTATCAACAAATACAGGTCTTTCTGGCGGATTAAATTTAAGTTGGAATTTATTTGATGGGGGAAGTACCATTACAAGGGTTAAGAATGCCAAAATAAATTTGGAAGCCAGTGCCATTGAAAAGGAGCAGTTGCAGGCAACAATAGTCCATGACTTTAATAATGCCTGGGACGATTTTCAAAACAAACTTAAAATTTACGAGCTTCAGGAAGAAAATATTAAAACATCACAAAACAACTTTGACCGTACCGAGGAAAAATTCAAATTGGGACAGGTTAATTCCATTGAGTTTAGACAAGCACAGCTTAATCTTTTAAGTACAGAATTAAGTAGAAATCGCGCAAGGTATTTGGCCAAACTTGCCGAACTTGAAATGCTTCAAATTTGTGGTGAATTATTAAATGTGGAATTTTAAATTTTTTGAAAATCATACAAATTTTAAAAGAAAAAATATCCTAAATATGTAGTTGGTCGAAATGAAAATGTTAAAATATTATGCATTTCATCGAATAAAATAGTTTTTAGTCTAGTATTGGGTTACTTTCGTAAGAGAATTAATCCCAAATTTAATCCAAAAAATGAAGACTTTAAAACTTATTGTGGTATGTTTCTTTGTAACGGCTTATTCGTTTGCCAGCATATCTCCAACAGAAAAAGATGCTCTAATCGCTATATATAATGCCACCAACGGTGCTGAGTGGAATTCCACTTGGGACTTAAGCGCATCAGCTGATTCTTGGTATGGTATTAAAGTGGAAGGTGATAAAATTGTTGAAATAAATCTTCAATTCAATAATTTGAATGGTGAGCTTCCTGAAGAAATTGGTAATTTGACCAATTTGAGGGTTATCAATTTAGGTTTCAATAAATTATATGGAACACTTCCTTCAACATTGCAAAATTTAAAAGAGTTAACTGACCTTGAATTATTCATGAATGGTTTTGAAGGTAATATTCCATCAGAATTGGGAGAATTGAAAAAGCTTGAATCTTTAAAATTATACAGCAATAAATTTACTGGAGAAATTCCAAGTTCGTTAATGGGGTTGACAAACCTTAAAGAACTTTTATTGGGGAGCAATTTCCTTTCAGGTCAAATTCCAACAGAGATTTACGCATTATCCAAATTGCAAAAATTAAGTTTGATGGATAACCAAATGGATGGTGAAATTCCTTCTGAAATTGCTCAATTAAGAGATTTGGAAGAACTATTATTGTCAACAAATCAGTTTAGTGGAGATGTGCCAAAGGAGTTTATGAATTTAACTAAGTTAAACACATTTATGGTTAGCGATAATAACTTAAACCAAGAATATATTAGTGTTTCAGGTAAAAATCCTCCAGTGCTTATGAATTTAGAGTTAGAAAGTTCAACTGCTGTAATGGATATTGAAAAAGAATAATTGAAAAGTAAAGTTTATAAATTTTAGTTTGTTAAAGCCATCAAATTTGATGGCTTTTTTTATATTTAAAAATGCTTGAACATTATTTTACTTGTCCGTATTGTTGGGAAAACATTTCTATGTTATTGGATAACTCAGTTCCAAATCAAAAATATATTGAGGATTGCGAGGTTTGTTGTAACCCTATTCAAATTTCTTTACAATTTATTGACTCTGAATTGCAACATTTTCAAGCGGATAGCATTGGGCAATAATATTTTTTCGCAATAATATTGCAGAAACTAAAAAGGATTGTATATTTGCAGTCCAATATCGCGGGATAGAGCAGTAGGTAGCTCGTCGGGCTCATAACCCGAAGGTCACAGGTTCGAGTCCTGTTCCCGCTACAAAGCGAAATGCTAGTAAAATCAACGGATTGTGTACTCACAATCCGTTTTTTTATGTCTTCAATTTTTTTACTTTTACAAAACGTACACAATTCCGTACACGTTTTGCCCATGAAAATCAATTATTCTGAACCTAAATTTTACACTGGTGGTGTTGATGTCAATCAATGGTCTAAGTTGTCAAAAAAAGAACAGAAAGAAGCTTTAGAAAAGGAGTGGTATGTATACTATACATTTAGAAATCCTAAAACAGGCAAGTTAACCCGTCAGACGAATATTAAGGGAGGTGTTAATAAGCATAAAGATAGACGTACACGATTACATTTATTAAATGTTATGAAAGAAAGCCTACTTGTTGTGTTGCGAGAAGGCTTTAATCCATACGAAGATAACAGATCATTAACCGAATATTTACTGGATAAGTTAGATAATAAACAGAAAGCTAAAACTAAAAAGAAAGAAGTAAGGCAAGCTTCGGTAGAAATTGTAGAAGTAGTTGAAGATAACTCTATGACTATAAAAGAGGCCTTTGAACTAGCTTTAGATTTAAAGATGAACATGATGTCTCCCAGTTCTTTTGTGAAGTTTAAAAGCCGTATAAACAACTTTACTAAATGGATTAAATTAGAAGGTTTAAAGGATGTTGATAAAATTACAAGTATTACCAAAAAGCATGTAATACAATATCTAAATGACGTATTACAGCGTACCAGTCCAAGAAACCGAAATAATACGCGAACTGACTTAGCGTCATTTTATCAAGTTTTAGAAGATAATGACGTAGTACTAGAGAACTTTGTAAAAAAGATAAATGTATTAAAGGCTATACCTTCTCGTAATAAAACATACAAGCCAAAGGAACAAGAAGAAATTTTTAAGTATTTAAGAAAATATGATCCTACACTATTCTTATATGTTCAGTTTATATCCTACAATTATTTAAGGCCTATAGAAGTGTGTAGGCTTAAAATAGGAGATATAGATATTCAGGACAAAAAATTATATGTAAAAGCCAAGAACCAGCCAGTAAAGATTAAAATAATACCAGATATATTAATAAAAGAACTTCCTGATTTGTCTCAATTTAGTAAAGAAGACTATTTATTTGCAGAAGCCAATATTGGAGGGCAGTGGGAAACGGAAGAAACGAACAAACGAGATTTTTATACCAAGCGTTTTAAAAAAGTGAAAGATCATTTCGGGTTGGGTGTTGACTATGGTTTATATAGTTTTAGGCACACTTTTATAACTAAATTATATAAGGAAATGGCGAAAAATGCTACCGCTTTTGAAGTAAAAAGCAAATTACAATTAATAACGGGTCATGCTACCATGAAGGCTTTAGAACAATATCTAAGAGATATTGATGCCGAATTACCAGAAGACTATTCAGCATTATTAAAATAGATGAAATACCAACAAGTTTACCAGACTACATACAATAAAACTACAGAGGCAGCCAAAAGATTACTTATAAGATATTTTAAAAAATCAAAAGAAAGGCATAGGCCATTTAATAAAATAAATAATGATTTTTTAAGATGGATAACGCCTTATAGGGAAGCTAAATTTGAGAATAATTTAAAGGCTTCAGAATATGAAGCCTTTTCTCAATTTAGCGAAAGATACACCCTTTACCAAGGCGAACCATCGAAGATACATCAATGGGTATTAGAAGAGGAAGTAAAACAAGCTTATCTCGGAAAGAATTACAAAACGTATAATGCTTTTATTAAAGATTTAGCAATTAACGATGCTTTGAATGAGATATCTAGGCATTACCATATTCATTACAATTACTACGAACTTATTTACGAACAGGAAAAATACCAATACTTTTATTTAAAAGATTTTACTAATATGTCTTACGAAAGTTCTGAAGAATATAAAGAGATGATTGTTGTAAAATACCCGTATAAGGCAAAAGAATTTGAAGCGTCTAATGAGGGTGATAACAATGAAAAAGAACCTTTTAATCAAGATGTAAATCAAAATGTAAGTATTACTGAAAGTATGATAGCAGATTTTAAAGATGATGAACGTATGTTAGTGCTAAGTGTCCTTTATGACTTGGTATCGAAACCAAACCATGGTGTGCAATTACCTGAATTTATTCGAGCTTGTAAAATTGTTGGGTTATATGAAGATTGGTCTGTGTTTAATGATAAAATTCAACAATCTACTATATATCAGATGGCGTATAGGGGGATTGATTACACAACAAATAAAAAATTACAACTGGAAAAAATAAACTCTGTATTATCCAAACTAGAAAGTTTAAAATTAAAGGCTATTTCAGGTAGACTTAGAATGATGAAAACGGAAGTTTCTAATAAATTAAATAAGTAAAAGTCTACTGTTTTAATCAATTTTTTACTAAAAATAAGCTTGATAAGCTTATTTTTTTTGTTTTAAAGTGTTTGTTTTTAGGTTTTTAAGGTTTTCAATCTTCTTTCAACCTTGTTTCAATCCATAGCAAATCACCGGCCCTATCGTCGTAATCTTGCCTAGAATAATAAACCCAATTATCAATGCAAGAAAAAATTAACTTAAGAATTGACCAAGATGTTAAGCTTGGTTTAGAAGAACTAGCCAGAGAGGAAAATCAGACCTTATCTGTGTATTTAAGAACATTGCTTTCCGATCATGTCGAGCAATTTCAAGTGGATTATGATAGTATTCCTGAAGTTGTGTATTTAGACATACCAGCCAAGAAACTAACTAAAGGCTACGAACAAACGTTTGAGTTTACGGCACTTTTGACGTGGCTGTTTTGTAGGTATTCAAATCCTGTTGAACCTGCTAGTAAAGAGGCATTGGAGGGAATTAAAAGTAAGGTGGAGTCTGTAATAAATTCTAGTGGGTTTTCACAAGAATTAAAAATGGAGTTCTTAAAGGTACTTAACGATTTAAATCGGTTTTTGTTAGAGCCCGATTACCAGTATAAGCAGTTTGCGTTTTCTGTTATGGGAAATCATCAATCCTTCAATTATGACCGATTAATTAAAGAGATCTGGTCTCTTGAAAAAAAGCATGAGATATGATAGAGGCTAGACAGAAAGATGAAGCGTTTACAGAAGTTTTAAACGAAATAACTGCCAAAGAAAATAGGCTTCAAGACACATGGTCGAAACAGGGATGCTTAATTGTTAAACCTGCCAATAAATGGATAGAAGAGGCTAAAAACCGTCCAATACCGAATATGCTTTTTAGTGAATTTTGGTATGAAAAAGAACTCTGTATTTTATTTGCCGATACAAACATCGGCAAATCTATTTTAGCTGTGCAAATAGCCGATAGTATAAGCCGCGGTAGACCTGTTTCAGGGTTTAAGCTTCAAACACAGCCTAAAAAGGTTATGTATTTAGACTTCGAATTGTCCGACAAGCAGTTTGAAAATCGTTGCTCCGAAAATTATACTAACCACTATAATTTCACTTCAAATCTACTTAGGGCTGAACTAAACCCTGAATTTGATTTGCCTAAAGATTGTAAAAACATTGAAGATTATTTAACAAAAACACTAGAAAATACAATAGTTAATCAGGGTGTAGAAGTTATAATAGTTGATAACCTTACTTATCTAAAAACCGATAACGAAAGGGCTAAAGATGCTTTAGAGCTCATGAAGTTTTTAAAGTATCTGACTAAAACTAAAGATGTTTCCATTTTAGTTTTAGCGCATACACCCAAAAGAAATGCCTCGAACCCAATAACTAAAAACGATCTGGCAGGAAGCAAGATGTTAATGAATTTTTGCGATAGTTCATTTGCTATTGGTGGCAGTGCGGTAGATCCTGCACTAAGGTATTTAATTCAGATTAAACAGCGTAATACAGAGCATTTATATCATGCGAATAATGTTGTGGTATGTCGTTTATCTAAGGCAGCTAATTTTTTATGCTTTGAGTTTGAAGACTATGGTTTCGAAGAAGATCACTTAAAACAGGGGGCCTATGACACCATTTCTGAACGAGATGAAGTAATGAAGGATTTGATGAGTCAAGGGCTTTCTAACGTTAAAATAGCAGAAGAATTAGGCTTGTCTGAAGGAGCAATAAGAAAACGAAGAAAAGCTTTAGGTCTGTAATTATGAACGCTAACGATGTATATAATGTAGCTAAGGCTCTTCCTAAAGAAGAGCTGGATAAGCTATGTGATATGCTCGCAATTAACTATCAACCCCAAAAGGCTATAAAACCAAAAAAGAAACCATTGCCAGACTTTACGGTAGAAGACGGTATCAGGTATTTGTTAGCCAACCATTTTAATAAAGTAAAAGCCGCTTAAAAAACAACCTCGTACCATTCGTACTTAAAATAGAGTACGAGAAGTACTAATTTAAAATTATGATGTATAAATATTCTTTAGATAAATCGAGTAAAAAGTTTATTTGCCCAAGTTGTGGTAAAAAAACGTTTGTAAAATATGTTGAAGTAGAGACTAATAGCTACCTTGAAGCATCGATTGGACGTTGTGATAGAGAGAGTAAATGTAGTTACCATCTAGCACCTAACGGAAATAAAACATTAGTAACATTAAGTAATCCTGTTATTCAGCCTGAACCTTCGTGTCATGATGATGGTGTGATTGGGGCTTATGGTCGAGATTATAAGAATAACCAAAACCATTTTGTCACTTATTTGCTAAAATATTTCAGAAGTGAAGATGTAATCAAAGCTATTAAAAAGTATCATATCGGGACTAGTACATATTGGGATGGCGCTACAATTTTTTGGCAAGTTGATGAGCAATTGAATGTTTGCGCAGGTAAAGTCATGTTATACGACGAAGTTACAGGTAAGCGAGTAAAACAACCTAAAGTCCGTATAAATTGGATGCATAGGATTTTAGGGATAGATACTTTCGTGTTACAGCAGTGTCTTTTCGGAATGCATAACATAATTGACTACGAGCTAGGTAAAACTGTTTGTATAGTCGAGTCCGAGAAAACAGCCGTTATTTTAAGTATAATATACCCTACGTTCTTATGGTTAGCTACAGGTTCTAAATCTAACCTAAAAGAAGCGCTTTTAAAGCCTTTAAAAAGCTATAATATTACGCTGTTTCCTGATAAGACAGAGTTTAAGGATTGGCATTTGAAATCCCAAAGTTTACGGCGGTTAGGCTACAATATTGAATGTAGTGATTTACTAGAACATAAAAATTTAGATGAAGGTGATGATTTAGTAGATTTTTTGAATTTAGAAGAGCTTGTAGCGTAAGACAAAAAAAGAGTTTCGTGGTACAGATATTACATTAATAAAATGCCTTTTTTAAGGTTTTTAGTGACGTTTGTAACGTTAAATATAGTGTAATACGGCGTAATACAGGTTTTGTAGTACGTAGTTGTTTTTTTGTGATACCTAGTTAGTGGTAAAAAAATGTGTTTTATTACTTCAAAATTATTGTGAAAATTATAGGGATCTGACAGAAAAGATTTATATTTTTATAAACTCCCTACATTAAACTTGAAGTATTAACACTGCATGAACCAAAACGAAGACTCAAGAGTTAAGTTACCAGCTATATTACATCTAACACAATTAGGCTATAAATACCTTTCTTTAAAAGGGGCAAAATGGGATGTTGAAACTAATGTTTTTACTGATATCTTTTTTGAAGCTGTTAGTAGCATTAACCCTAACCTAAATAGCCACGATTTAAATCGGCTATATCAGGATGTTCAATTAGCATTAGAAAATGATGATTTAGGAAAGGTGTTTTACGAAATGCTTACCCAACGTTCTGGAACTCGTCTTATCGACTTTGAGAATTTTGAAAATAACCAATTTCATGTTGTTACTGAGCTAACCTATAAAAACGGCGAGGATGAGTTCAGGCCAGATATAATAGCATTAATAAACGGGATGCCTTTAGTGTTTATTGAAGTTAAAAAGCCAAACAATAGAGATGGTGTTTTAGCAGAACGTAAGCGCATACAGGAACGATTTAGAAATAAGAAGTTTAGAAAGTTTGTAAACATTACCCAGTTTATGATCTTTTCTAACAACATGGAATACGATCCTGAGGAAATTGAACCGTGGCAGGGGGCTTATTATGCGTCACCATCGTATAAAAAACCAATCTTTAATTATTTTAGGGAAGAAATAGGTTTTAACTTGAATAAAGAGTTAAGGCCTTTAGATGAAGTGACGCAGGAGTTTTTATTACAGGACACCAATTACCCCACGTTAAAAAGCAGTCCAGAATTTAATACGAATAAAAACCCTAACTCACCAACTAACAGGGTGCTTACTTCATTGTTAAGTAGAGATCGTTTAAAGTTTATGCTGCAATACGCGTTTGCCTATGTAAGGGAAACAACAGGCTTGCAAAAGCATATCATGCGTTATCCACAGTTTTTTGCAACTAAAGCAATTGAAGAAGCTTTAGATAAGGGTATTAAAAAGGGGATTATTTGGCATACACAAGGTAGTGGTAAAACGGCATTGGCTTATTATAATACACATCATTTAACAGACTACTTTCAGAAACAACATAAAGTACCGAAGTTTTATTTTATTGTAGACCGCTTAGACCTTTTAACCCAAGCTAGAGATGAGTTTACGGCAAGGGGTTTAAAAGTACATACCGTAAATTCAAGAGACGAGTTTGTAAAGGATTTACGAAAGAAAAATGCAGTAAATAACGATAAAGGTATACGAGAAATAACCGTAGTTAACATCCAAAAGTTTAAGGATGATACTCACGTTAGCGCAGCTACCGATTATGATATTAATGTGCAGCGCGTGTATTTCCTTGACGAAGTACATCGTAGTTACAACCCAGAAGGAAGCTTTTTAGCAAATTTGGAGCAAAGTGATAAAAAAGCAATTAAAATAGGGCTAACAGGTACGCCTTTAATTGGTGAGACATTAAAATCTAAATACCTTTTCGGTGATTATATTCATAAGTATTACTACAACAAGTCGATAGCCGATGGTTATACTTTAAAGTTAATTCGTGAAGAAATTGAAACCGAATATAAGGTTATATTAAAGAATGCATTAGATAGCATCGATATTAAAAAGGGGGATATTCAGAAAACAGATGTATATGCACATCCGTCTTTTGTTGAGCCTATGTTAGAATATATTATTAAAGATTTCGAGCAATTTAGAATAAGAAATTCAGATCCGAGTACGGGGGCTATGGTTATTTGCGATAGTGCTGAACAAGCGGAAATGTTGTTTGAAGTTTTTAATAAAAAATATGCTGATGATAGTGGTTTATTAAATGCCGCGGAACCAAACCCTACTTATGGTAAAATAATGACGGAAGAAAGTCGGGCTAAGAAAGCTGCCTTAATTCTTTATAATTCTGGTAGTAAAGAAGAATTAAAGCAATGGCGTGACGATTTTAAAGCAAGTAAAATAGATATTTTATTTGTTTATAATATGTTGTTAACTGGTTTCGACGCTAAACGCCTTAAAAAGCTTTATTTAGGTCGTGTTATTAAAAGCCACAACCTGTTGCAGGCATTAACCCGTGTTAATCGAACATACGAAGACTATAAATATGGTTATGTGGTAGATTTTGCTGATATATCTAAAGAATTTGATAAAACCAACCGTGCGTATTTCGACGAGCTTCAGGAGGTTTTAGGAGATGAAATGGAAAGTTATTCTAATTTATTCATGTCGCGTGAAGAAATGCAGGAAAACATTCAAGAAATTAAAGAAACGTTAGCGGATTTCGACTTAAAAAACACTGAAAATTTCTCTTCGCAGATTTCACAAATAAATAATCGTGGCGAGATGCTTAAAATTAGAAAAGCATTAGAAGAGGCACGATCACTTTATAATGTTATTCGCTTAGTTGGTGAGTATGATTTACTGGAAACCTTGGATTTTAGAACCTTAGGTGCGCTGCGTATCATGGCTTCCGATAGGTTAGCATTATTAAATGCTAAAGAAGCATTACAAAACAATGAAGAAGTTAGTAATTTGCTTAATATTGCACTCGAAGATATCCTGTTTGAATTTAAGAAAACTGGCGAGGCTGAAATGATTTTGGGCGATGCCCTTAAAGATATTTTAAAGAAAACCAGAGAGGCTTTAGGTGGTAATTTCGATACTAAAGATCCTGAATGGGTTAGTTTGTATGACGAGTTGAGGCGTTTGTTTGATAATAAAAACTTAAGCGAGGTTTCACAGGAAGAGATGCAAGCTAATATGAAGTCTTTAAAACAAATTCATGAAGCTATTACCGAACTAAATAGACGCAACAATTTATTAAAGGACAAATACGAAGGTGATAAAAAATATGCCCGTGTACAAAAGCGTTTAATAGAAGCAGGTAAACCTTCAGCGTTAAAAACGGCTATTGTTGAGGCGCTTCAGCACATTAAAGAGCAAACAGATATTAGTGTATTACAACGCAACGATATATTAAATAACGAGAACTATTTTACAAAGCAGGTGGCACGTTTAGTAGATAAAGAGTTTGGTAGCACATTACAACAAGCTTTAGATTACGATACCACAATGTTTATAAGCAATATTATTGTAAAAGAATATTTAGACGAATATTACGATAGAGCCGTATAGATTATGACTGTAGAAACGACCAGAAAACACATTGCCCAGACCAAAGAACTTATAGACGATTTAAAAGCTGTTTGTGCTAATTATGGTTTAGGTAATGATGGGAATGAATTTAAAATTATTACCCAAATTTTTTTGTACAAATACTTGAACGACAAGTTTACATACGAACTTAAAAAGGTAAAACCAGAAATATTTAAGAATGAAGACTGGGTGGAAGCTTTAAAAGCTTTGCCTGAAGATGAGTATAAAAAATTAGAGTTTCAGATAGAAAGCGATATAGCCTTCCTAAAGCCAGAACATTTTATCCCATACTTATTCAATAGACAGGATCAGCCTGATTTCGCTAAGCGTCTTGATGAAACCTTGTTAGATATAGCGGCCACAAATAATGATTTGTTCGCAGTAAACACACCTGATGGTGTTAAAATTAGGTTGTTCGAGCCTATTACCGAATATGTAAGTAGTAAGCGTGATGCCTTTGCAAAAGCTTTGATTAATAAGCTTGTAAATGATATCAACTTTGAAGATGTCATGACAGAAGGCTTTGACTTTTTCTCAACCATCTTCGAATATTTAATTAAAGATTACAATAACGATGCAGGGGGTAAGTACGCAGAGTATTATACGCCGCATGCAGTATCTAAAATAATGGCGGCTATTTTGGTGCCAGAACCCGTTGAAAATGTGACGATTTTCGACCCCAGTGCGGGGTCGGGAACTTTATTAATGACCCTAGCACACGCTATTGGTGCTAATAAGTGTACGGTGTATTCACAAGATATTTCACAGAAGTCTTCCAATTTGCTCAGGTTAAACCTTGTTTTAAACAATTTAGTTCATAGTATACAAAATGTGATACAAGGTAATACAATGACTACCCCGTATCATAGAAATAAAACCTTTAATTATATTGTTAGTAATCCACCATTTAAGCTGGATTTTAGTGACGATATAGATGAACTTAATAAAAAAGTAAATCAAGAGCGTTTTTTTGTAGGTATTCCAAACGTGCCCAAAAAGGAGAAAAATAAAATGTCTATTTATAGCTTGTTTTTACAGCATATCATGCATAGTCTAGACAAGAATAATGGAAAGGCGGCAATAGTGGTGCCTACAGGCTTTATTACGGCGCAGTCAGGTATTGATAAGCGGATAAGAGAGCAAATGATTATGAGAAATATGTTAGCGGGTGTTGTAAGTATGCCTAGTAATATTTTTGCAACCACAGGAACCAATGTATCTATAGTATTTTTAGATACACAGAATGATGGTAATGTAGTTTTGATAGATGCCAGTAATTTGGGTAGAACGGTTAAGGAATTGAAAAACCAAAAAACGGTTTTAGATCTGCAAGAAGAAGAACAAATTATAAACACATTTATAAATAAAAAAAGTTTAGATGATTTTTCGGTAGTAGTGTCTTACGATGAAATTAAAGCTAAAAATTACAGTTTAAGTGCTGGTCAGTATTTTGAAATTAAAATTGAGCATTCAGATATAACGGAAGAAGAGTTTGTGTTAAAAATGGGTGATTTAAGTATGGGAATAGATAGTCTTTTTAAAGAAAGTGAAGAGTTGGAACGAGCTATTCAAAATAATCTTAAATTGATAAGATATGAAGGTTAAATTGAAAGACGTTATTTCTACATTTATTGTCCCCCAAAGGGATAAGCCAAAAGTGTTCGATGGAGATATACCTTGGTGTAGAATTGAAGATATAAATGGTAAATATTTGTATAAAAGTAATTCTAGTCAAAATGTGTCTCAAACAACTGTAGATGCAATGAATTTAAGGGTTTATCCTGTAAATACTTTGTTGTTTACTTGTAGTGCAACCATAGGAGTTACCGCAATAACTAAAGCAGAGTTATGCACAAACCAAACATTTATAGGATTGGTTCCGTCAAGTAAAATTGATGTAGAGTATTTGTATTATTATTTGTCTAAAATAGGGTCGCAGTTAAAGAAAGCAGCTTCTATAACAACTATTCCTTACATATCTAGAAGTTTCTTTGAAAACCTACAGATTGAAATACCGAATAGTATTTGGGAACAAAGAAAAATATCTAAAGTTCTTTCAGACTTAGATGCTAAAATCGAAGTAAATAACAAAATAAACCAAGAGCTTGAAGCTATGGCTAAAACGCTTTATGACTATTGGTTTGTACAGTTCGATTTTCCTAATGCTAATGGTAGGCCGTATAAGTCATCAGGCGGTAAAATGGTATATAATGAGGTTTTAAAGCGAGACATACCTAAAGATTGGCAGGTCGAGGTAATAACAAAAAGTTGTGATATAGTTGATTGCCTACATTCCAAGAAGCCTGAGCAAGTAGAAGAAAGTAGTTGCTTTCTATTACAGTTGGAAAACATAAAGGATAATGGCATAGTAGATGTAACTAATAAGTACAAGGTTAGCGCTGACGATTATGCTACGTGGACATCAAGAATTGAAGTTGAAGAAGATGATATTTTAATGACGAATGCTGGGCGTGTCGCTGCTAATGCGCAAATTCCTAAGGGTTTAAAAACAGGGATAGGCAGAAATATAACTGCTATTCGTCCTAAAAATATTAACCCTACATATCTTTTCTTATCAATAAGGGGGCTTCATGTTCAAGAACAAATTTTTTCTAACACAGATGTAGGCTCGTTTTTTAAAAGTTTTAATGTAAAGAGCATTAAAAAATTAGAAATTATTAGACCTTTTATCAATATAGAAGATGAATTTGAAAAAATTGTTAGGCCATTACGTGATAAACGAGAATTGAACCAACAGCAGAACCAAAAGTTAACCGAGTTGCGTGATTGGTTATTACCTATGTTAATGAATGGGCAGGTAACCGTAAGTGAAGCAAAAGAACAGTTGGGTATGGTTGCTGAAGCTGGTGCTGCTTATGAGCGAGATAAAGAGGCTATAGATAGCTTGTTTGATAAAATTAATTACGATTATGAAGTAGGGGTAGTAGTATTACTTACACGACAAATTTTAGATAGAACGTACGGAAAAAAGTATGTTCACAAAATGTTGAGTAATATACAGTTTTTGGAAGAGTTGCCTGTATTTAAAGATTTGGCTTTCAAAGAAAACGGTTGGGGTATGCATAGTAAAGTATTGGATAAGACCATAGCTAACCAGAAGTATGTTTATTTTGAAGACTTAGGAAATGAGCGAAGTGTTCTAAATTTTAATTTCAAACATATAAAAGAGGTGTCCATCTGGATGCAAAAGGACGATTATAGTAAAGATTTTGTTCTTAAGGTAGAAAACATGTTAAAGATATACCAAAAGTCGCTTATAAATAAGGATATGGATCGTATCGAGCTTTTCAATACAGTGTTGGAATGCATGGCAGTTCTAGAGACAGATGACTTTGAAGCTGTAAGGCGTAAAATGGGTAGCTGGAAAATGCATGAAGAAGGTTATGCAACAAAAGAGGATAAGTTTACCCCATATGAAACCCAGTTAATGATTGATTTTATAAAGGAACTGAAGTAGAAAAAATATTCTTTAAAAGAGAATTAATTAAAAATAGAAAATAACACGATGAGTGTAAAACGTAATAATATTAAAGTATTTGTGGCATCTACGGTCTACAATTTCCAAAGTGATTTAAATAGAATTTATGATCTTTTAGATGGTTTTGGATACGATGTTAAAATGTCTCATAAAGGTACTATTCCTTTAGATAGTAGTGTTTCGTGTGCGGATATGTGTGTTCAGGGGGTTAATGAATGTGATGTTTTTTTGGGCTTTATAAGACCAGATTACGGTTCAGGTGTGTTAGAGCCCGGCGGTAAATCAATAACACATATGGAGTTTGAAACAGCTATGGCAAGAGAGATGCCACGTTTTGTATTATGCGATTATCGGGTTACTTTTACAAGAAGTTTATTTAAGGATAGTTTTATTGTAGAAGATTTTACCCAAAAGAAAATTAAGTTCGACAATATTTCCTTTGATAATTGTAAGGTTATGGATACAAGGTGTGTTAGAATGTACAATGAAGCGATTAAAGATAAGGAGAGACCAGCAAGTAAAAGAACTGGAAATTGGGTTCAAGAATACTATGATTATGATGCAATTAAAATGCATATTGAAAGTCAGTTCAAGCATCCAGATCGTATTCAAAAACTTATAGATAAATCAAAGACTAATTAGTTATGGAAAATATTTCTTTTGTTCAAGAGCTAGTTAAAAAAGCAAACGAGTTTAATGTAAAGTTTTTTAGAGATTTTGATAGTGAATCAATATTAAGATATATATGTGGTTTTTTGAATACTGAGGGGGGATGGATAATTGTTGGTCATACAGGAAAAGAACCTACATATATAAACGGGTTGAGTAATGATTCTGTTGTTTTGTTAAAAAGAGAAGTTAATAGCCGAATTTCACCTCAGTCACTTGTCTATATTGCATATGATTCCGATGAGGAAGAGAATAACTTTGTTTTAATAAATATTTTAAAAGGTTCTAGGCAACCTTATACTTTAGATAAAGTATTTTATATTATAGAAGATAATGTGGCTAAGAAAGCGGATCAAGATGATATTAGCATTATGTTAAGATCTTCTAATGAATATTCTTCGACATGGGAAAAATCAACAGCCTTAGATTGTGGTTTGGAAGATTTAAACAAACATGAAATTCAAAAAACAATTAGAGAAGCTAACAAAGTAAGTAAAGGCAATGTTTTGCCAGAAGATGAGGAAGGTTTCTTAAATTATTTTCAGTTAATAGATTATGGAAGTGTAAAAAACGGTGCGGTGGTGCTTTTTGCTGAGGAGCCAATAAAATTTTTACCTCAATGTAGAATTAGAATTTCTGTTTTACCTGAAGGGAAAACAGGTGATATAATTACCGATATGCATTTAATTGAAGATAATTTATTTGTCGCTTTCATGAAAGTACAGGATTATTTTAGTCTTCACAACCCTTTAGTAAGTCAATTCGATAATTCTAGTTGGAGTAGAAATTCTGAATTAAAATTTCCAAGTGAAGCTTTAGATGAAGCCATTGTAAATGCGATGGTACATCGTGATTATAGTGATATTTCGGGGGAAATAACTATCAATATTTATAAGGATAAGATGGAAATTATTAATTCAGGTGAAATTCCGGAAGATATTGTTAAAGGTAAGTCAAAAATTAGACCACATCATTCTGTGTTAAGAAACCCTACTATTGCTCACATGTTTTATTTAAGAGGAAAAATGGAAAAGTTAGGAAGAGGGTTGACTTTGATTAGAGATCAGTTTGTTAATAGTGGTTATAGAAAGCCCGAATGGACGTTTCAGAGTGGTTATACGACATTGACATTGTTTAGTGAACCTTTGGTTTTAGAATTGAATGAACGGATGTATGCCTATTTAAATAGCTTGAATACTAATACTTTTTCACGAAAGGATTATGAAGTGTTTTTTGATTTTAAAATTTCAGAGAAAACAGCTAGAAATGATTTGTCGAAGCTAGTTGAAGCTGGCTATCTTTCTCAAAAAGGTAAAGGATCGAATACATCTTACATAAGGTTGGAAAAGGAAATTATCTGATGTTTCTGAAATTAGAAGTGCATTTTCTTTCCGGAAATTACCGGATGTTACCGGATGT
>NZ_JBBVGQ010000006.1:63558-191955 GCF_038148895.1 Tamlana sedimenti
GTGTTGTGAAAATTAAAGAATACATTTTTATTACCGGTATTATAACGGCTTTTTTCTTTCCGGAAATTACCGGATGTTACCGGATGTGTTGTGAAAATTAAAGAATACATTTTTATTACCGGTATTATAACGGCTTTTTTCTTTCCGGAAATTACCGGATGTTACCGGATGTGTTGTGAAAATTAAAGAATACATTTTTATTACCGGTATTATAACGGCTTTTTTCTTTCCGGATATTGCCGGATGTTGCCGGATGTATTGTGAAAATTAAAGAATACATTTTTATTACCGGTATAATAATGGCTTTTTTCTTTCCGGATATTGCCTGATGTTACCAAAAGTCGTCTGTAAACTAAGACCACATTTTTATTAAAATAATTAAATGAAAACGTTTATTAATTTATCTTCAAAAGAATCAAAAGATGTTCACTTTTCTATATATAAAAATGCGTTACAGTTAAAAAGCGACGCAATGTTACTAGCAAAAAATAAGGCCTCATACAGTTCTGCAACATCCTTATTGGTGTTAAGCACCGAGGAGGTAATTAAATCTATTTTGGTTTGTTTACATAGCGAAAATTATAATGTTTACAAGCTTAAGGAGGCAGGCAAGTTTTTTAAAGATCATAAAATTAGGCATCAAATTATCCAATTAATAGAAATGGGTTCTGGGCTTTTCGAGTCCGCAATGAAGTATCATGATAGAATACCAGCCAAGTTCTTAAAAACAAAACTTAGCTGGTTTGATGATTTAATAAATGGAGCTATCGATATAATTAGTTCTGCAAAACCATTTTTGGAAGCAACCAACCGGATAGAAAGGCTTGAAGGGTTTAATGAAATGAAAAACAATGGTTTTTATGTTAACTATAGAGATGGTTTAATATTACCGCAGGAAACTATTACGAAAGAGATATATGAAGAAACATTACTAATTGCTGATCGCGTTTTTAGGTTTAGTAAAATGGTGCGTATATTGTTTAATAATCAAATAGAAAATCACTTGTCTAAGAATGAAATTGATGAAATAAAGCAGAAACTTAGGTTTTTTATTGATGATGCGTTAGGAGATTTTTCCTTTAACAAATAGTTTAAGATATCAATACATAAGGCCTACTTTTTTCTTCAATTCATATTCATTTAAGTCATATTGTTCTAACATTCCAATTTCTCCATACTCAAGTGCTTTATGTTTTCTGTAATACCAGTAAGAATTATAGAAACCACCCTTTATCGAAATGTCTATAGTATGAATATTTCTTGTGAAGACATGCTTAATGTCTTCTACATAAAAGAATTTGATGCCCATTTTGGCTTCTAGAAAAGGTAGGTTTAGGTTTTCACCTACTCTTGGTAAGTTCTTTAAGTTATATGTTTTAAAGGTAGTGTAAGTTTTGAAATATTCTGCATGAAAATAGATTTCAACCTTGCTAAAATCAAGTGTGGTTTTATAGGGGTATTCTAGAACTTCTTCATAAAGGTCTTTTAGTTGTTTTCGAATTTGGTAGTTACCTAGCTTTGTATTGGCTTCAATTTGTTTTAATGTAGGGTAAGGGATATCTTCATCACCATAATAGTTTTCCTTGCTTAAGTATGATATTAATTCCGCATATAATTCTGAACCTTTGTGCTTTTTTTGAATTTGTGGCCAAATAGATATTAAATCTACAAGAATTTGTTTAATAGAAATTTTGTTATCCATAATTGTAAAGTGTTGTTTGTCCGAGTTTTAATTTATAAATAATTGTTTATATTTGGATAGAAATTAATTAGAAATCAGAGTACACAATTACGTACACGGTTTTATTTAAAATATAGCGAAATAGCGTAAAAAAGGGTTAAATTATCAAGCTCATAACCCGAAGGTCACTGGTTCGAGTCCAGTTCCCGCTACAAAGTTTAAAAACAACGTAATCAACGGTTTAGCTTTCGCTAAACCGTTTTTTTATAGAAGATTTTCTCGATTTCATTACCTTGGAGGTTCAAAATGAACACGATTTGGAACACGATTGGTTCCTTGCCTAAAATCCGTGATGCCAAAGGTTTTTCAATAAACTTGTTATTTGCCCAGTATATCTGGTGTAGCAACGGTTCTAAAGCCCACGTGGTCCGAGCTGGAATCGAAGCTTGTTCCCATTTTGGCGGATATCCTAAAACTGGCACAATATGAGGCATGGCACAAAAATGAGCCGCCTTTTATAACATGTTCCTGTTGATATGGGTTGTCTGGACTAAAACCAATTTCTGCACCTTTGGGGTTAACTATGGGTTTTGAAATGTCCAATTGCTTGTAGTAGTTCACGTTGAATAAATCACTGGTAAGCTCCCAAACATTTCCCATCATATCGTAAAGTCCAATACTATTGGGTTCATAGGATTTTACGGGGGCTATAAACGGAAAGCCGTCTTTTGACTCATTTTTAACCGGAAAGACACCTTGCCATGTATTGGCCTTTTGGTTCAAAACTTCGTAATCGTTTCCCCAAGTAAAAATTTTATCCGTTTCGGTGCCCTGAGCGGCGGACTCCCATTCGGCCTCAGTGGGCAATCTTCTGTTTGCCCATTTACAGTAAGCCATGGCATCTTCAAACGCAATATGCACCACAGGAAAATCATCTTTGCCCTCAATGGTGCTGTCAGGTCCTCCTGGATGTTTCCAATTGGCACCGATTTTCCATGTCCACCACTGCGAATAGTCGCCCATTGTGGCCACTTTGTTGACGTTCTTGTTGAAAATCAAACTACCTGGCTGAAGAATAGAATCATGTGGTTTTGGAGTGCCCTCTGGCAATTCTTTTTTCATGTCTTCCCAGTTAACAGGCCGCTCTGCCACGGTAACATAATTGGTGGCATCCACGAATGCCTTGAACTGTTTGTTGGTAATTTCGGTAGCATCAATGAAGAAACCATCAACGGTTACCGAGTGTACGGGCTTTTCCCTTGGCATGGCATATTTATCGCCTTCTTTGGCACCTTGCGTGAAGGTTTTAGTTTTAACCCAGACCATGCCTTCAGGTGCAACTATTCCATTATTAGATTCAATGGCACCGTTGTTGGGCTCTTTGCTGTTCTTTTTGCAGCCAAAAATCAGCACAACTAAAAAGAGACAAATGATATGGGCGGTGGTTTTCACTATTTTAAATTTTGTTGAACCAATCTAAATTCCATTCGTCCATCCATTCAATAATCAATCTGTTGTCATCTGTAAGTGTAATTGGTAACCAAATATATCTTCCATCAATATGGTTCTTGGGGTTCCATCGGTCTGCCATGAAGATATAAGCTGATGGTTTGCCAAAAACCGGAAGTACATAGGTGCTTTGTGACCTAAATGTAACTTCAGACTCTATCCCAATGGCAGGGTTGCCAAGGGCAATCCAAGGGCCCCAAATGCTAGTAGCTCTAAATGATCTGGCTGCATTCGGTTCCCATCCGGTTAAACCTGATGTGATTAAATAATAATATTTGCCTTCTTTAAAAATAGCAGGAGCTTCATTTTGTCCTCCTGGGAGGATACGGGCCCATCTATCTGTAAAATCCAAAAAGTCATCGGTGAGTTCAGAAATATGAAGGGTTTGATTTTCTTCCGAAGCATGGATATGATAAGCTTTGCCATCTGTATCAACATACAATGTCATATCCCTAGACATTTGTCCTTTCTCAAGATCTCGATTTACAAACATCCCTTCATCCAAACCTTGTTTCCAAACAGGTGTCCACCACTTTTCGTATTCTTTGCCATAAGTTTTATTTTTAAGTTCTTTTTGAAACCCTACGGGCCAATAACCTGCATTTGGACGAAAAGATTTTAAAAACTTAAAAGGGCCAACAGGATTGTTACTGGTGGCTACCGCCGTTTTTGCAGCAGCGTAACCTTGTCCTTTAAGTTCAAGATGAAACCACATAACATAGGTATTGGTCTTTTCATTAAAAATTACCTTAGGGCGTTCAATGACACATCCAGGTACTATTTCAGAATTTGAATCATGACTCACGCTCAGCGCTACGCCCTCATTTTTCCAATTGTAAAGATCTTTTGAGCTGTAAACCCTAACGCCAACTTGCGCACTGCTTTCCTTTCCCTTGTGTTCGCCGTACCAATAATATGTCCCATTACTATAAAGAAAGCCACCCCCATGGGCATTAATGTGCTTTCCGTCTGTATCTGGCCAAAGTTCACCTGGTTTAAAAGAATCTAATCTTAATTGAGCCCATGAAGTGAGTGAAATGGATAATGTAAACAAGATAGAAACACCAATAACGCTTCTATCAAAAATTTTGGTAAACTGGTAATTAATACCGTTATTCATTGTATAGGTTTTTTATAAAGCTAATAAAGTAAGTCCAAAAATCATTTTAATCGTACGCTCTGAACAAAAATACATGTCATACAATTTTACTCAAATTCTAAGTAAAAAATAATTCGTTTAGCGAGATTAATTAAAGATGTGGTTTTTAAAGTATATATTGTTTGATGTTATTTAACTAGGTGGTCTGAATTTTGAATTTTAATCAGTTGATTCAATAGTTTTGATGCCAAATACTCCACCTGCTATACTGCCAGGTTTTGCTTTAATTTTTATGGTTACAGTTTTTACCTTTTGTCCAAAAGCATCAGTTTTATCCTTTACTAATTCAAAAGGGATGTCATAAACTACTTCAAAAAACTCGTTTGGTTTGTTTTTGTTTAGGGTTTCTTTTCCAATCATTTGGTCGTTTGCAAAGATGTCGAATGTTCTTGCTTCATCACTTCCCCAGTAAGTAAGTGCCAATTGTGAAGGCTTGGATGTCGAAACATTCATTATAAAACTTATATAATTTCCTGCGTCTATATAGTTTTTTTGGTTGAATGTTCCTCTGCTAACCATTTCTCCATCTAATGAGTGTGACTTTTCAGATTCGTTATAACCTAAAATTATATAATCTAATGCGTTAATATATTCCTTCATTAGATTGTTGTACTTTTCAGTTTGAAGTTTGAAATCTTCGCTTTTATAATCTTGAAGCCAAATAGCATATGAATAGGATTTACTATGTTTGTCTGGTTTAGGTTCATCAAACTTGTACCATAGGCCAACATTTGTAAATGGAATGGCATACGTTTTTAATTGATCTCCAGTCACCGTTTTAACCTTAACTTCATAAGCTGGCCCTAGCAGATGTTCGGGCAATTCTTTTGGTTTTAGTTCTGAAGTACTTTTTCGAACGTAAGCTACTTCATCTGCCACATATATGGGTTTGCTCTTTCCTTGCCACCATAAATCATCCACGGCATAAACTATTGGGCCACGAGTTAGCGCATAGGGCGCAGAAGCTTTGTTTGACTTGTCTTCATTAAAAATAAGTTCTCCGCCCGGCAGTCGGCTAATAGTAATTTTTGAAAAATTTTCATGTTCAATCCAGTTCAACGGCATTGGAAATTTTATTTTAACAACATCAGATGTTTTCCATTTACGATTAATTTTTGCATAAGTCCCAGAAGAAATATTTTTTATTTTAACATCATTTACAGAAATCTCAGGATGGATGCACCATTCGGGTATCCTCAGATTCAAAGTAAATGACAATGACTTATCCAAAACGGGTGATATCTGTATGGTCTCTTCTTCAGGATAGTCCGTTTTTAGTCCTAATTTAACAACATGGTTGTCGGACAACTCAATTTCTGCCTCGTTGGCAACATATTGATTTATATAAATGGCTTTATCGGAAACTGCATAGAAAAATAATGGTAACATTGAAACAATGCGCGTACCACTACTAGAACAACAGTCTGGGCCATGAAAATATTCATAAGGTTTTACGCCATTGGGTGGTGTGTGGTATCTATAGCAGTCACCATCAAACGCCTGTGAAGCAAACACATGATTAAACAGTAGCCTCTCAATATTATCGGCATATTTAGGATTTCCAGTAAGCAAAAGTAATTGTTGTGTTAATTGCATCCATGACATGGTTGCACATGTTTCTACTACATTTCCGGTAAGTGGTTTAATAAAGTTTTTTTCATAGTGCTCACCAACGCTTACTCCACCAGTTATGTACATTTGACGGGAATATACATCATCCCAAACACCTTTAACCTTCTTTAAAATATTTGAATCACCTGTTATTTGATATAAGCGTAACAATCCAAGAAAATTCATTTGAAATGTATGTGAATGTACATAAGGTTGCACTTCATCAATGCCCATTTTACCATCTGCCACTAAATCCAGTCTGGAGTAGGTATCCCAACCGCTCCACTTGTCAATATTATTTACTACCCACTTGGCCCAATTAAGATATTTGTGGTCTCCAGTAATTTCGTATAGTCGCAAAACAGGATCAATTAGTAATGTTCCTTCTAAACTATAATGAACACTATGTCCAGCAATTTCGGAAGTGCCTTGAGCGATAGCATGGTGATTTTCGGGAGGGCGCAAATTTGTTGGCCAAAATTCAGCCTTACCTTCATTTATATGTTTTACAAAATAATCTGCTAAGCCTGTTGCTGTTTCCAATGCTTCCGTATCATCCCACTGTTGTCCGGCTGTAATCAGAGCATGTAACATAAAATAAAGTTCATATGGATCCATGCCCCTGAGAGGTTTTTGAGGTGACAATATAGCTGGGTCGGAAATACCGAGGTAGCCATCAGGTTCCTGAGCTATTTTAAACCTATCAAGTATCTGTTTCGCCTTGCTAAACAGGGTTGAATCATTAGAATACGTTGATGCCAAAACAGCAGATTCCAGCCATTTCCCTGGTTGCTCGCCAATCCACCACCAGTCTCTATGGGTTTTTTCTTCTACCATTGAAGTGAACTTTTCAATATCAAATGCTTTAATGGACATTTCTGTATTTGCGTCAATCCGTTCACCTATATAGCCAGTGATTTTTTTAAATGAGTTAATTGGAATTTCATTTTGTTTATAGTTAACCGTTAATTGAGCATGTAGTACATTAGTTATGCAAAAAACTGAGATATAAAATAATATGTGTTGCTTCATGAAGCTATATTTATTACTAATAAACGGTAATTATTAATAAAGTGTTTTGTAATTCGTAAAGAATAAAATTTCCGAAAAACTTTTTCTTTCTTTTTCTAAAATTTGCAATCCAAACAAAATTGGGAACATTAATATAATCTGGTAAAAAGTTTATTTCAAAATAACTTTAAATGTTGCTACATCATTTCCTTCCTTGATTTTCATGAAGTAAATTCCAGCTGGATATTCACTCAAATTAATGCTTTGTGTGTCTTTAGCATTTTTTTGAACTAATAGAGTGCCAATGCTACTGTAAACTTGAATAAGGCCTTCACTGACACCTTTGATATTAATAATGTCAGAAGTCGGGTTTGGGTATATTATCTTGGTCGCCTTATTTTTTTTTTGAACGTTCAAACTTGCCTCTTTCAATAATCTAATGTAAAATACTCCCCCCGCAAGATTGTCTGGTATGGCCTGAAACTTTACGGTAATAAAGCTTTTACCTGCCAATAAACTTGGGTCAATAGCATACTCTACATTAACAAATTCGTCAACATTCCATTTACCCACAATATTTTCTGTTGCAATAACTACATCATCCACGAGAATATCAAAGGTTCGGTTACCACCTTCATTTCCCCAATACTTCACCCAAAGTGTTAAATTAGTGAGTCCTTCTGTGGCTAGTTCATAGCTGAAATAACCACCATTAGAAGCATCCCTCCAATATTCATTTTCATGAATTCCAGTACTTGAGCTTTCTTCTTGAATTCTATGATCTACTTCTGGTTGTTGCTCACCCGTTGAGACATAATCTACAGTTCTCTCATCAAGAAGAAGTTGTTCTTCTTCGGCAGCTTGAATTTCGGCAATTATCTGGTCTGCATTATCAGGGTCAAGAGTCAGCCAGTACATCATATAGCGTGAATCGTGGATTTGATTGAAAGGTTCAAATGTAAGATCTTTATATTTTTCAAGTGGAAATAAATTAGAAGCTTTAAATTTCATAAATTCACCTTCAACTTTTTGAAAGCTTGTCAAAATGGTATCCATTTTACTTACCACAAAAGGAGACTCAAAATTACCATATAATTTGCCGGAAGCTATGTGCGACCATCTTCCATCATCTGCAACAAGACCGGTAAGATCAGGTGAATCCGTTTTCGCACCGAGAAGAATAGGGCCGTATTTAAAGGCCAGATAGTCATCAGTAACATTGGCTAATCGTTCATAACTCAAATGCATTGGCATGTTAATCCTTATCTCGTCACCAGTATTCCATGTTCTATTGAGGCTTATATATTCACCAGGCACAGCTGTTACTGCTGTTGGTGTTCCATTTATGAAAAGCTCTAGTTCACCTTCGGTTACCCAAGTTGGATATCTGAGCATGAATTCTATAGTTGCCGAGCCATCAATGGTTAGTGTGGTTTCTGTATCAGAGGGAAAGTTAGTGGATTGCGTAATGGTTACACCCTTTTCCTCCCATTTTAATTTAGAAGCTACAAATAAGTTTACATAAAGTTTGTCTTGGTCATGGCTATATATAAATTTTCCATGTAAGCCGTGATTTTCCATTCCAGTTCCGACACAACACCACATGGCTTGATCAGGCGCCGAATATACACGATAGTGATTGGTGCGCATAGGCGTGAAATATACATAGCCACCATGATCGGGGTGTTGTGTAGAAAGTATATGATTGAAAAGTGCTGTTTCGTAATAATCGGCATACTTAACATTGGGATTCTGCATGTGCAATTGTGAAGCTAACTTTAACATATTGTACGTGTTGCAACTTTCAGGCCCATCTCTATCTATCATAAAATCGATATATGAGGCTGCGGCAGGGAAAAACTCTCTTCGGCTGTTCCCTCCAAAAGCCACAGTTCTATTATCTACAACCGCATTCCAGAAATTATCGGCGGCCGTTTCATAATTTGTAGCGGTATCATCATATTGCGCCACACTTGCAAACCCGACAAATTTAGGAATCTGCGTATTGGCATGTTGATTGTCCAGATTGTCTATATTGTTAACAAAGGAATCGAAGAAATAATTATGGGTAAATTTTTTAGCAGCATCAAGATACTTTGCATCACCCGTCATTTCATATGCATCTGCATAAACCTCATTCATTCCGCCAAATTCAGAATTGAGCATAGACTGCATCTCTCCAGTTGTTAAGCCTGAAATGATATCGATTCCCCAATCGCAAAGATCTAAAAACATGAGTCTTGCATCTAAATTTCCACTATATAGCCAAGCATCTCTTAAGCCAGCATATGTTTTATGGATATTATACCAAGGAACCCATGCGGACCAAAAACTTGAAAAATCCTTATTCTTAACACTATTCCAGACTGCATTACTGTTAGGAACGCCTCCTACATAGCCATTGCCATTAGCATCATGGCATCTTTTTAGTTCGCTAACCATATAATCCATGCGGGATTTGATTTGTGGGTTATTTGTTGCCGCATAATGCATGGCTAAGGCAGACAAATAATGACCGCCGACATGGCCTGCTAGAGGTTCCCAATTAAGAAAACGTTCTCCATTTGGGGTCAATCCAGCTTCGGTTAAAAAAGGCTCCAACAAACGATCTACATCATAATTTAGAAGTGTTTGTATATTGAGGTCCATAGAAGCCTTGAAAGGTCCATCCAATAATTCAATTTTTGTTAGTGGGAAGAGATTTTTTTGGAGAGGGGTTTGTGCCGTCGCCTCGGGTACAACATTAACCGTTCTAGTAACTTGTTGAGCTGCATTCCCATTACTGTCGGTAACATTATAAGTAATTACATAAACGCCAGCCGTATTAATGTCTACCGTATCTCCTCCAACAACAATGCTAGATGTAAGGTCTCCATCAAGACTATCTGTGGCAGTTGCTCCTGCATCAACGTAGTTAGTTCCTAATTCTATTGTAATATTGGCATCACCTAAAAGTGTAATTACAGGTAAACCACCGTTAATGATTTTTACAGTATAAGTTATAATTGTTCCAGATTCAGCGGTAACCACAATGTTAGCCAATCCAGCACTATCTGTCAATGTTACTAAACCATCTCCCGATACCTCTGAATTAGTACTATTAGCACTAGCTGTTAATATGACTTCCGTCGTTCCTTCTGGAACGACTAATTCATAAGACGTTTGGTTTGAACTAAAATTAGGAGATAAAGACCCAACATTTGAAGACAAAGCGGATAGGGTTGCATCGTTATCAACTTCATATATTTCCCAGTTATCAATAAATGCTCCTGTTCCACTTAATCCACAAGCATTAAAATACATTCCGGCATCACTGGGATTGGCATTTGGGCCTGTAGTAATTACAAAATCCATAGTCTCCCATTGTCCAGTTAGAGATGTGTTAAACTCATTTGTTGCAATGTCTAGCCCCCAAAAGCCTAAATGGAATGTGCCAGTAGACACATATGTTTGAGCTTTAATTCTATATGATGTATTTGCAGTAATTTTTCCGGTCAAAACAACATCTAAAGAGCCTGAACAATTATCACCAGCATAACCACTGTAAATTCCACAATAACTTTTGTCTGTGGTAACACCATGGTTGCCCCAACCTCCAAAAGCTGTTCCATCATTCAATAATGGATCAACTACCAGATTAGTCTTGGAAGGGTATGTAGGAGAATAACATTCCTCCTTAAAAGTTACCGTATATGTTTTAGTTGTTGAACCATTTTCTGCAGTCACTAATATATTTGTTGAACCCACACCATTCACCAACATTATTTTGCCTGTTCCAGAAGTGATTTGGGCATTTACATCGGTAGTAATTGCATCTACATCAACACTAGGTGTTCCATCAGGTACGAGTACTGAGTACGACAATATGGTTGGGCTAAAATCGGGGACTAACGTACCTATTAAAGTGGTAATACTTGATAAGGTTGCATCAGATGAAGTTGTGGGAATAAAATTTCCTGTTAAGGTAAAAGCATCAAATTTGAAAAATCCGGCATCGGAGTTTACCCCTGGAAATATATATCCTTGTGAATTTACAGTGCCACTGGTTCTAACACCAATTGTTAAATCTTGGCCTGTTGCTACATCAATATCAATGCTCATTAATTGAAAGGGGCCATTTTCAGCAGCAGACGTTGTCCAACCTGCAAATGTGTAGTTTTCTGAAGCGCCTAAAACAGCAAGGTTAGCTCCACTGTAACTGGATTCGGCTTCAAATAGAACTGATTGCGTTGTGGCTCCACTTGATGCGAACAACCGCTGGTTTGTCAATCGATTATTGCTAACGGTCATCAAACAAGTTACCGTATAATTACCGGCTGGTAATCCAGAAATTGTTTGTGTGCACTGGTTGTTGTCAAAGGCACCGTTCCAAATTCCGTTAATGTAGTTGCCGTCTTTAGTAGCATCACCGTCAGTATTAGGGCCTAGCCATGTGGCGCCGTAGGCCCAAGTCCAGCCATTGCCGTTTCCAGTTTCAAAACTAGGATTGATAATTTGATCTGTAAAATCTGTTGTTTGGGCATAGTTAAATGAAAATAAGCCCAAAAGGAGCGTTGAAATTAAAATTTTTAACCTCATGGCGTAATTGTGTTTAGTTAGTGTTGTTTTTTAAAAACCTTGGATTAAAGTTTTAGAAACTCTTAATTCTTTATGGTTGATTTAAAAAAAAGTTATATAAGATAATCAAAAAAAATCTGACTACAAAGAAAATTACTAAGCCACAAAACTATAGGGTAAGTATCAACAAAAATTGGGGGACAAAACGTCCAAACCTAAAAACAGGCCTTTGCAATAAATAATATTGTTAATATTGATTATCTTAATTGAAATACCAGCTTAAAAATAACTATTATAAACCTTTTATTGCTTAAAACCCTGAGGTATGCGTTCATAATTGGGCTCCACAAAAACTGATTACATTTTGAAATACTTTAAAGTCGAATTGTTGCAATGGACAAAGCAGAAAAAACAGAAAAGAAATGACTGTTAAATGAAGAATTATTCCTTTTGGATGGAATAATTCTTCTTCAGTTTATTATTTCTCTTCAAAGTTCAACACATTTTCATGAATGTGTTTTTCTTTTGAAAGTGAATCAACAGTCACATTATTTAAATATATATCCTTTATAGGAAGCTCTTCTGAACCTAATATTTTTGACAGGTATTGTGAGCTTTTTGCCCTTACATTGGTTAAATGAATATTCTCTATTGGAGTAAGCTTTTTTTCGATTGTAGGCACTAGATTTCGCCATTGATACAGTACATCGGTTTCAATGCCTAAAACGCCCATTTCTATACTTCCTGCATCAATGTTTTCAACGAAAATATTTTTCACATAACCTCCACGGCGTTCATTGGTTTTTATAAACACAAGATGAAACATTTTTGCACCATCAACAACGTTGCAATTTTCAACATAAACATTTTCAATGCCTCCAGAAAGTTCACTGCCTATTGCTGCTAATTGATGGCCATTTTTCATGATACAATTGCGCATAATAATGTTTTTTGAAGGCGTATTAAGTCGCCAAGCATCTTGGTTTCTTCCAGATTTTATGGCTATGGCATCGTCTCCTTGGTCGAAAATACAATTCTCGATGAGTACATTTTGGCTCATCTCTGGATCAACACCATCATTGTTGTGACCATGTGCTTTAACCTTAACATCTCTAATTACCACATTTGTTGATAGGTATGGGTGTATGGTCCAAAATGGACTGTTTTCAATAGAAACCCCTTCCAAGAGAATATTTTTGCTTCGGTTAAATTGAATAAACTGCGGACGGAAGTTGGCCGAGTCGTTTACCATTTGTCGTTCTTCAACAGGTTTGTTATAAGATGCTAAATTGTAAAGTCGCTTTAAACTGTTCATGTGTGCTCTGGGGCGTTTATACCATATTTTCCAAACATCTAGTTTTGCTTTTAATGTGCCGTTACCAGTTATGGCAACATTTTCACAATCATAAGCATAAACCAAAGGGGAGTAATTATAGCATTCCATCCCTTCCCAAGTTGTAAAAACGGCTGGTAAATAATCTTTTGGATTTTCAGAAAAAAGCAAAACAGCATTTTCATTTAAATGTAGGTTTACATTGCTTCTAAGGTGTATTTTTTTTGTTAACCATTCACCTTCTGGAATTACAACGGTGCCGCAACCATTTTTGTTAGCCTCGTCAATGGCTTTTGATATGGCCGTGGAAGTTAGTTCTTTGTCTCCTTCAATAGCGCCAAAATCGGTAATTAGAAATTGCTTGCAATTACTGAAATCGGGAATTTTAATGGAAGGCATGTCAAAAGGTGCCTTCACATGTATTTCGGTAGTATTTATTTGAGCCTGTTTTAATTGACAGGAAACAATTGCTAACATAAAGAATAGCAAAGATTTTTTAAGAACTTTCATGGCTAGTTGGTGTTTATATTACTTCGAAGAGAAGATTTTCTTATGATTAACTCAGGTGTTAAAACTACATGTTTTTCAGACTTAATCTTTTTTGATTTGTTTTTAATATTTTCTAAAAATATTTTAGCAGCTATACGCCCCATTTCTAGGGGAGATTGGTCAATAGTGGTTATTGGTAATTCCATGAATTGTGTAAATGGTTCATTACTGAATCCGACCACACATATGTCTTCAGGAACTCTCAGTCCATTTGCCTTTATTTCCTGAATGGCTCCTAACGCTGGGTAATCATGCACAGCAAATATGGCATCTGGTGGTTGTTTTTTTTGTAATAATTGTTTGGTCTTTTTTCTACCCTCTATCACACTTAGGGGGACTTCTACTATCAGGCTCTCATCAAATTCAATGTGATGATCCTCAAGAGCTTGTTTATAGCCTAAAAACCTATTTTTAAATATTTGCAATAAATGGTTGTTTGTGAAATATGCAATGCGTTGACATCCTTGGTCTATAAGATGTTTGGTTCCCAAGTAGGCACCTTTGTAATCATCAACGGTAATGGTGCTTATGCCTTTTATGTCTTTTTTTCTGTCGAAAAAAATAAAGGGAACATTTTTTTTTGATGTGTCATCAAAGACTTTGGTATTGTCAACATCGGAATTGGAAATAGACATAAAAATACCGTCAACTTGGATATTCAACAATGAATTGATGTTTTCTTCTTCCAATTGTCCATTGTCATATGTTTGAGAAATTATTACATTATAACCATATGGATTTAACTCTTCTGCAATGCCTCTTATAACCGATCCAAAAAAATCAATATCAATTCGGGGAACAATCACTCCTACATTAAAGCTTCTTCCAGTTTTCAAGGCTTTAGCAAAAAAATTTTGCTGGTAATTCATCTCAGCTGCTGTATCATTTACAAGCTGTCGAGTGGCTTCGCTAATTTTATTACTGCCGTTTAGAGCCCTTGATACGGTGGATGCAGTAAGGTTTAGTCTTTCTGCGATGTCGTAAATTGTTGTTATTTTTTTCATTAATTAAACAATTGGATTTTTATTTAAAGGCATTTTTTGTAAAATGGGTTATGTCATTATCCTTTAAATAAATAGACTAGTTACCATCTGGTTTATGAATTTCAAACCTTGGGCTCATTGGTACATTCCAATCATCTATGTTATTTGGTTTTTTAGGATTGTATTTTGGAATGTCCGATTTTAAATATTTTGCCATGTCCAAATTCAAATCCTTTATGCCCTGAACCACACATTTTGCTATTTCATTGGCCCCAAAACTGTTAAAGTGCGTATTGTCTTCAAGCTTTTTGGTTTGGTTTGGAAAGGTATTGGCAGGATATTGCACAAACGCTTTTCGAGATTGTTCTGCGCCCCAGCTTTCGTACATATATGTTGTCATTTTAGTGAGGTCGATTAAAGGTACATTCATTTCAGTGGCAACCTGTCTCATGGCAGCTGGAAAATCGCCATGGGTTTCTTTTAGAGAACCGTCATCATTAAAAGCACGACGTTGGGTTGGTGTACATAAAATGGGTTTTCCGCCTTTTTCCCTTGCTTTGGTAATATATTCTTTCAACAAATTAGAATATGATTTCCAAGGACCAATGCCGTCTCCTTTCTGTTTTTCGTCATTATGGGCAAACTCTATAAAAAGATAATCATCGGGCCTTATCAAGGATAAAATTTTCTCAAGTCTATTGGCAGATTTAAATCCACTTAACGTTGAGCCAGATTCAGCATAATTGGCAACAACTGCTTTATCAGATATATAATTGGTAAAGAATTGCCCCCAAGATGCCCATGGTTCTAAATCTTGGTCGGTTACTGTGGAATCGCCAGCTAAGAATATTGTTGTTATATCTGTTACAGGTGTTATTTTTAAACTTTTTAATGCTGAAGCCCCTGAAAATTCGAGAGTCAGTTTATCATCCCAGTTTAATTGGTTTTTGTCCCTGTCTTTAAGACGAATAATGGTTTCATTATTGATTTTTGGAGAGCGAACATTAACAATAAACGAATAGTGCCCAGTTTTCTTTTTCTTAAGTTTAATCTGCTTCAGCATTAATCTTCTCGATTCTGCTTTTACAGTTGTTTCAGAGCATATATTGCTTCCTAAAACAATATCTATTTTATAGAAACCCTCTGGCACTTTTATCGAAAAATAAATGGGGTTTTTAGCGGTTAAAGCATTTTTTGTAAGTAATACATTTTTTGCAGTATTAAAATCAAATCCGTAGCCTAGATCCTCATTATAAGATAATGCTTTAGAAATGGCTGTAGCAGTGTTTTCATTTTGGGCCGTTCCAAAAAAGAAAGTCTGGTTTACACTATTCTGGGTAATAGCCCCTGAAGTGGAGATAAAACAAAGAACTAATACAATTATATTTTTATAAAGAACCATTTTCATAAAAAAAGAAATCACCTAAAAATCAAATTTAGGTGATTTCATAATATTTCAAAAATCTAATATCCAGGGTTTTGCCATGCTGCCTTCTGGTCGTCTGACAAATTTGAGCCATCAGGGTTAAGTACGCCTTCAATAAATGATAGAGGAATGGGGCGAAGTTCATGTTTGTTTTGTGTTATGCCCGGGCCTGCTTCTGGGTTAAATGCTTTGGTGCGCGTAATTAGTGTTTTAGTACGTGATAAGGTTTCCCATCTTTGCCATTCTCCTAATAATTCGCGTGTACGCTCATTAAGTATAAAATGTAACGCACGTTCATAATCGCTGGAAGCCCCAATCATAGAAAGCACTGCTTCATCTTCTGCAGGCAAATTGCCTGGAAATGATGTCAATTGCAAATCTGAGGCTGCTGTAGTTACCGCAACATTTGGGTTAGACAAATAATAGGTGTTCATATTTAAATTTGAATTGATATAGTTAGTTGCAGCACTATTTACATTTAAAGCATTATTTTCAAAGGCTACTGAACCATCAACATAATATGATCTGTTTTCTCCATTTTTCCATTGCGCCCTTCCACGTACCACATTAATATCGTTCATGGCATTGCCGTATTGACCTTGACGTACATAGCATTCTGCCCTTAAAAGGTAGGTTTCAGCCAATCTTGCCATGGTAACATCACGGTGGGCATCACCTCTTTCCGAAAAGCGTGACCCGTCATCCGTTTTATTGATACCAGCAAAAAAGTTGCATATAGGTTGGCTTTTGAAATTAGGAGCTACATATTCTCCATTTTGGTAAAGCACCAAAGAGTTAGGTGAATATTGTCCTATTGTGCTGGTTAAAGCTCCAGATGTAGATGTTTGCCTGGAACCTAAGCGCCATTCTGGTAAACGACCTTGGTCATCTGTCCAATTTGGGTTTTGGCTATATGCTCCAAAAGTATAATTGTCGTAAGTGTTGTCGTCTTTTGTGTTTAAGATCATCACAACACTAGGGTCTCCTAATTGTACACCTCGGTTAGGATTTACAATTGTATTGGTGCCATAAACGGTTTTAAAGGTTTTCCACATACGTGCATCGTTCACATGATCAAATACACCATAGGTGTACTCAGTAGGGCGACAACGTTGGAAATCCATGCTTCCAATCCAAACTCCACGTCTTACCCAGCCACCGCCAAAGTTGGAAAACTGAGGGGAAAAGTAACTATAGGTTCTATTACCAAAACGCCCAACGGTGGCATCATCACCATTATGTGGGGCAGCCATCAAAATTTCATCTAATTGTTCAATGTCGCAATCAATACCTGTCCAATTAGCATATAAATCGCTGTAGTTTGGTGTAAGAGGTCCACGGGCACCAATAGCATAAGTACAGGCATCTATAGCTTCTTGCAAATCTGCTTCTATGTAAGAACTGTTCCAAGAATCATTTCGTTCTGATGAACGAAACAATAGTGCTTTAGCTAAGAAATGTGCAGCAGTGGCTTTGGTCCAAGTAACACCTTTTCCATAGGTGAAAACTTCTCCTGCAAAATGATTATAGGCATTTCTGAAATCGGATATTACCTGCTCCCAACATTCCTCATCGGTTGCTCTAGGAAAATAACGAACTGCCCCAATAACTGGTTCGGTCTGAAGTACCGTACCGCCATATTGAGCGGTCAAGCGGTAATAGTTATATCCCCTTAAAAAATAAGCATGTGCCAAACAGCGGTTTCTTATTTCTTCATCTTGAATGATGTCAGCATTGGCAATTATGGTATTGGCAGATGCTATACCATAGTATAATTGGTTAAAAAGGTCTGCAGGTGATGTGGCGTTACGGTTTGCTGCACCTGTTTCTACTGAAGCTCCTACCGGGCCAAATCGGTTGTCGTAGGTGTTCCACATTTCATTGGTCAAGTCATTTCCGTTAGTAAACTCATCCGTACCATAAAGGGTAACACCATAGGCCCACTCAAATCCAAAATGCCATCTAATGTTTCCGTATAATGATTCTGTTAAATCAATTAAACCTTCTTCGGTTTCAAAATAGTCTGTTGTCAATCTTGTAGTATCTTCTTCATTAAGAAAATCTTTGGAACAAGATGATAATGATAGGACAGCCATTACCAAAAGACCAAATTTTATATTTTTTATTCTTTTCATTTTTATCAATTTTATGTTATTCATCAAAATCTATTATAAATATTAAATTCCTAAATCAATACCGACTACAAAACTTCTGTTGAATGCTGATGAATTAACGTCAAAGTCATACCAGTCTAGAGCTTGGTAAATGTTACCGGGGTTTACTGCCTGAGCATAAATTTTAAGATTTGAAAGACCGTTTTGATTGCATAAATCTTTAGGGAAATTGTAGCCTATAGAAATGGTACGGATTTTTACAAACCCTCCTTTTTTTATACCCAACAGTCCAGAAAAGTCATCCTGAGAACCAGAAGTGGCCTGACCAAGAATTGGCTTTTGAAACTCCGCATTTGGATTATCCGGTGTCCAATAATCTATTTGTATTTGATTGCCACGTCCGGTTAATGATTGTCCTCCTAAAGATGCTGTGTAACCTAATCTGCCGTAAACATTGAAGGCAAGTTCTAACCCTTTGTATACAAAATTATTATTAAAACCAATGGTCCATCTAGGATTACCATTTCCTAAAATAACACGGTCCTCATCAGACATTTCATAGTCTCCGTTTTGATCTTTTGGCCGTACATTACCAGGTGTAAAATCATAGCCATTGGCATTCCATAATTCCATTTCGGCCAAGTCTTCAGGGGTATCTTGCCAAATGCCCAGATTGTCATAGCCAAATCGGGCAGAAATAGATTCACCAATAAACCATCCATTTATAAAATCATCATTTTTGCCATTAGCTAATTCCACTATTTCATCTTTTTGCCATGCGGCATTTAAATTGGCATCCCAAGAAAATCCTCCTTTAGTTTCTATTGGCGTAACGTTTAGGGTGACTTCAACACCTTGGTTTTCTGTTTTTCCAATGTTGGCAACAGTAGAGCTATATCCTGTTACAGGTAAAATTCTGGCGGTTAGTAACAAATCATCGGTGTAAGATTTATAAGTGTCGATACTACCACTTAAGCGTCTATTGAATAATGAAAAATCGATACCTAGATTGTATTGCGTTGTTTTTTCCCAACCTAAAAGAGGGTTAGCCATACCTACTGGATCTCTAAAATAATAAGGCTCATTAAATCCGTAAGCCAATTCATTTGGTAATCCATTAAAAGGAAGATAAAAATCTCTGATCGTTCCTTTTGTGCCATAAGGTGATACTCCTGCATTACCTGATGTACCAAAGCCTAATCGTAGTTTGAGTTCTTGCACCCAATCTACATTTTCCATAAATTTCTCATTGTTGATTTTCCAAGCCAGTGCTGCTGATGGAAAAAAGTCCCATTTAAATCCGTCTGCCAATTGGGAAGCACCATCCCAACGTCCAGATACAGTCAGCAAATAACGGTTGTCGAAACCATAATTAAAACGTGCCATGTAGGATGTTAATTGACGTTCATTAATGCCCGATCCTATACCTGCCGCAGCAATATCTGATCTTAGGTCAATGCCTTCCATGGCATTCCAAAGCGAACCTGGTAAGGCAATTCCATTTCCAGATATGGACGAGGTTTCAATATTCCATGATGAAGCCGTTTGAAGCAAAGTAGCACCAAAATTATGAACATCGTTAAATGTACGGTTATAGGTTAACATATTATCTAAAGTCCAAGAGAAATCCCTACGATTGCTCAACCTAACATAGTTAATGCCTTCTGTACCGTCTGAATTTAATTTAAGGGCAGAGCTGGCATCTTGAAAGATACCTTCTCTTGAGTGTCTAAAATCAGGCCCAAAATTTAGTTTATAACTTAGGCCCTCTAAAGGCGTAATAATTTTTCCAAGATCAAAAGTTGCAGATAAATTTCCTAAAGCCCTTAAGGTTTGGGATTGTTGGGTTGATTTGTTCCATTCTTCCATAATAGTAAAAACCGTATTTTCACCACCAGGATTTATCACTAAATCTCCATTTTCATCGTAAGGCACCGCAAAATTGCTAATGGATTTAGCGGCATTATAAATGGCATTTGGGCGTGAACTGCTGGTTCCAAAATTTGAAAACCCATAATCTTGTTCACTCCAAGAGATATTTAGATTTCCATCTAAGGTAAACCAATCGGTTGCTTGTATATTGGCACTCAATTTTGTAGTATAGCGTTTGTACCATTGCCCTTTTTGGGTACCCTCGTTATCCAAGTAACCAAAAGAGCCATAGGCCTTCATTTTTTCTGTCCCACCACTTGCACTAATGCTATGCTCTTGTACAACACCCATTTGTGTTACAAAATCAGTCCAATCTGTATTGGTTACTTTAGAAGGATCCCAAGTGCCATCTTCCCATCCTTTAAGTACATTGTCTCTGGATGTTTGATTATCTATTGGGCTGTTAAACAATAATCTATCACGACTCTGATCTGGAGTGTCTGGATGTGGAAAAACATTAGAGTTGAAGTTATATGCTGCCCATCTTCGGTATTGAATATAGTCTTCAGCACTCATTGAAGGAGCCCGGTCTACAATAGTTGATGTGGTTACTGTTCCAGCATAATTTAATCTAAATTGCCCAACCTTACCTTGCTTGGTGGTTACAATCACTACACCATTGGCACCACGAGAACCATAAATGGCCGTTGCAGAAGCATCTTTTAGGATATCTATAGATTCGATATCACGAGGGTTTAGTGTTTCAATAGCAGAAGCTGATAACAAAGGCACACCATCCACTACATATAGCGGATCACTTTCTGCAGTTATAGATCTTTGTCCACGAATTCGGATACTTCCTATGGTACCAGGGCGTTCTGAAGTGGTAATATCCACACCGGCCGCTTTACCCTGTAAAGCTTCCAAAGGGTTTCTTACGGGTTGCACCATGAGTTCTTCGGCGCCAACACTTGCCAATGCCCCGGTAACATCAGATTTTTTCTGAGTTCCATAACCTATTACAACAATTTCATCAAGTTGTGCGGCATCTTCTTCCATAATAATATTATAGGTTGATCGAGAGTCCACTTGAATTTCAACTGTTGTCATTCCAATATAAGAAAACACTAAAATATCTCCTTGATTTGCGTTTAGTGTAAAATTGCCATCAAAATCTGTTTGTGCACCCGTGGTGGTATTTTTGATGATAACGTTTACTCCTGCCAGTGGCATTCCACTGGGATCGGATACTTGCCCGCTAATTGATTTTCCTTGGGCATTTACAGATAACCCAAAAAGCATCACTAAGGCATAAATACAATTCTTAAAAAAAATTTGGTTCATAAAAAATTAGTTTGTTGTTATTTTGTTGTTAATATTGAGCGTTTGTTGTTTGTTTTAAACTAGTCATGAATTTTATATATTAAAAGTTTGAAAATAGCCTTGAATTCTGGGAACGTTTAAAATGCTATCTGGCTACTTTATCTCTATAAATTCACATAACATGTTAACTTCTTTTAATTTATAGTGTAAGACTATTTTAAAATAACCTTGAATGTTTTTACCATATTTTCGTGGTTAACTTTAACCAGATACAAGCCAGGAGGATTACCTCTTAAATTCATAGTTTTAGAATTAGAAAGGTCAGCTTTGAACACCAATTTACCAATGGTGTTATAAATTGAAACCTTACCTTGGTCTATTCCTTCTAAGAAAATCTCACCATTAGATGGGTTGGGGTAAACTTTTATTTTAAAATCATTATTTAATCCAATGTCATTTACCGATAACGTTTCTTGCAGATAGATATCTGGCACTGGTGCTGGATCCATATCCCAACCTAGAAAGAAGCCAGTATGGGCCGGTTGATTGTATGCCACATTTTGCCAAGCTATGCTATTGCGGTAAACAGGGTCATGCATTAAGGTATAAATGCGTTCAGTTGGTAGGCTATTGGAAGAAAAAATGGCCAAATAATTACTGTCACTATTTCGCCAAATGATTTCTTCGCGCCAATCTCCAAGTATATCGGCTATTAAGCAAGGAGTGGATTTAGTTGAATTATTACTACTTAAACTTAATCTATCGTAATCATAAGCAGTAAGCGCCCGACCAGTAGTTTGGGTCGCGGCATTCCATTTTGATATGACCGTTTGGTCAACCAATTCTCTTAATACGTCACCGTCATACCAAGCGGCCATGTTTATAGACTGGCTGCTACCACTTGATATAGGGTATGATGCTGTGAGCTGTGTCCCATCAATTTTACGAATTCCAGCTCCATCTGCGGCCCATGCTTCAGCACCCGGACTTGTTTCATCAATATCGGCGACTAGGCAACGCCCTATATCTGCAGTGCCAGATGTCTGATTTAATTGCCAAGATATAGTGTTTAAATTCAAGTGTTTAAAATCCACTCTAGGATTTATACTCGTCCACAAATCACCAAATCCATTTGCATTTTCATTTAAAATAGTATGGGCATTGTAACCCGCAGCCTCGTGACAAGTAAAATATTCTAACCCAGGTGAGGTGGGGTCAAAATCACCTAAATGGGCTGCATCACCATGGGCATATCCTGTGGAATTATAAGGAGAACCATCATCATCAACAATTAAAGAACCGAAAACAATTTCATCTTTTCCATCTCCATCAACGTCTCCTACCGCCAAACTGTGGTTTCCTTGGGTTTCATATTGGCTGCCTTCAATATCTGAATCAAATACCCATCTGGTAGTTGCTGGTTCGCCAGGGTTGTTATGTTCTACTAATTGGCCGTTTCTAAAGTCGTAAGCAGCCATTACTGTTCGAGTATAATAGCCCCTGGTAAAAACTAAACTCGGGTGTACGCCATCCAAATAGGCTATACAGGCTAAAAATCTATCTACCCTATTGCCATAACTATCTCCCCAATCACTTACGTTTCCTCTGGGCGGATAGTACGGTTCTTCTTTAACAATAAAAGCACCGGTTTCACCATTAAAAATACTGAAATATTCAGGCCCTACAAGAACATAGCCATTGCGGTTTCTGTAGCTAGGCGGGTTTGGGTCATTACCAATAATATTCCCAACGCCATCAGTGGTGCCAGTAGAAGTTTTACAGGCCACTTCGGCTTTTCCATCTCCATCAAGATCATATACCATAAATTGGGTGTAATGTGCGCCAGACCTAATGTTGATGCCTAAATCTATGGTCCACATAACCGTACCGTCCAACTCCAATCCTTGTAAATAGGTGTTTCCCGTATAGCCACTTTGGGAATTATCTTTAGAGTTTGAAGGCATCCATTTTAACACAATTTCATATTGCCCGTCACCATCCAAATCACCAACCGAAGCATCGTTCGCATCATAATCGTATGAACTTCCTGTAGGAGTTACACCACTTGGGGGTTTTGCAGTTAACGGAACCAATTTATAAATATCGGTCCATAAACCAACAGGCTCTGAAAGTTCCTTCTCTTGCCCACTAATAACAGCAGAAACGCTGTATGTAGTTGAATCATCTGCCGTTGTGTCAACATAATTGGTTGCGCCGGTAATTGGTGTTGGGTTTAAAGGATTTAACAAGTCGGAGCCCCTGTAAACATTAAAAGCAACATCTGGTAGGGCATATTCAGTTCCCAGAATTCGCCAGCTTACCAAAACCTGATTACTACCACTACTTGGCCTAATTGCCAATACGCCACGATCTAAGGCTTCCATTTGCCGTCCAGTTTGGGCGTATGAAATTGAAAAAATTAAAATAAACAAGAGGAATGTCATTTTCCTTACAAGAAAACTAGCATCACAGAAACCATAGCAAACCCTTTTGTCATGGTTATTTTGGGTAATATGTATCATCAATAAATTAGTTTTTGTTGGTAAACATAAAAGTCTAATAAACCCAAATAGGGCAATCTTTTTTCAAAATTAAGTACGACATTTAGTTAAAGCGGATTGGATAATCCAAATAAATGTAGAAAACAGTCGGACTACCTTATTTTCAAAAAGTTAATAGACTGTTCTTTGGTTTAAGAACAGTTTTTTGATGAAGCAAAGATGATTTAAAATCCAGTTACCAAGCTAATTTTGTTGATACTCTTTTTTAACCTTATTTTTTTTACGGTCTAATTGATATTGTTTTGGTGTTTTATTGAAGTAGCTTTTAAATATTTTAGCAAAATATCTATGATCGTTAAACCCACAAATTAAACTAATTTCCGGAATTGGATAGTTGGTTTCTTCAAGTAATCGGGCTGCCTTTTTTAATTGAACGGTTTTGATAAATTCATTAGGCGTGCCTCCCGTAACTTCTTTCATTTTTGTGTAGAAAAGAGACCGGCTCAGCCCAAGTTTTGCAGCTGTGGAATCTATTGAGAAATTAGCCTCGCCCATACTATCTTCTATGACTTTCTTTAAACTTTTAACGAAGTTTTTGTTTTCTTCATCATCTGTTAAAATTTCAATGGACAACTCAGGATTTTTGCTAAAACTATCAATTATTTTTTTTCTTTGGGCTATTAGGGCATCGACCTTAACCTTTAAATGATTTATATCAAAAGGTTTGTTGATGTAATCATCGGCTCCTGTTTTAATGCCTTCAAGTTTCTTTTGCTGTGATGAGTTTGCTGTAAGAAGTATAATTGGGATGTGGCATGTGTTAAAATTATCCCTTAGTGTTTCTACAACCTCAATACCATCCATAACCGGCATCATTAAATCACAAATAATGATTCCTGGAATTTCTTTTATAGCCAGTTCAACACCTTCTTTGCCATTTTTGGCAGTGAATACTTTGGAAAAGTATTTAAACTTTTTTTCCAAATACAGGCGCATATCATTGCTGTCTTCAATTATTAAAATAGAATCGGCAATGCCAGCCTCTTTCTCTGTTGCCTCATAAGCCTCTTCAGGGTCATTTGGCTGTGCTTCTGTCAAGCTGTCAATAGAAGTATAGTCATCCAATTCTATTTCATTTTCGGAAAAATGGGCTTTAGTTATTGGCAACTCTATAGTAAAACAAGTTCCGGTATTCAATTCACTTTCCAAGGTAATTAAACCTTTATGTGTGTCTACAAGTTCTTTAACATAGGCTAAACCAAGCCCTGAACTATTTGCACTTTTATGGAAGCGCTCAAATAATTGTTTTTGGTCTTTTTTAGCAATACCAACGCCCTCGTCTTTAATTTTAAGTTCAATTCGTTTGTTGTCATCAATAGGTTTTAGGATAATTTGAACGGTTTTTCCAGACGGGGTAAACTTTATGGCATTTGACATTAAATTGTAAACAATTTTCTTTAATACCCTTATGTCAACATCTCCATAAATACTTTTATCTGGGATATCTAAATTTAAATTCACGCCATTTTTATTGGCTAAAGGAAGAAATTGGGAATGTATATCTTTTATAAAGTCATTAAGGTCTGTGTTTATTAGAAGAAGCTTCATTTTATCTTCTCTAATTTTTCTAAAATCCAGAATTTGCTCAACTAAATTTAACAAATAGGAACTGTTTTTTTGAATTTCGCCATTTAGAGATTTTATTTCTTCGGTTGAAATGTTGTCATTATTCAAAATGTCCTGCAAATGACAGGAAATTAAAGTGAGCGGGGTTTTAAATTCATGAGAAATATTTGTGTAATATTCTAACTTTTTATCATTCAATCTATTAGAGAAAGCAATCTCTTGTTTTGCCGATAGTTGCCTTTTATACAAATAAAGAAAACCAAAAAACATAATGCCAAGCAAAATGGCCTCAGTTAAATAACCTACGGTAGATTTAAAAAAAGGAGGTGTTATCGTAACATTAAACTCTTTGGTTTCTGATAGCATTACTCCGTCACTATTTGTGGCTTTTAACAAGAAAGTATAATCTCCATGGGGCAAATTTTGGTAAATAGCCTTATTGTTTGCCAATGGTGTGCTCCAGTTGTCGTCGTAATTTTCAAGCTTATAGGAATACTTGTTTTTGTTCGGGTTTTTAAAATCCAGAACAGAAAAATTAAATTCAATATTGTTTTGATTGTATGCAAGCTTTATACCTTCTTCATATTCTATATTGTGCTTAATTAAACCAGATTTATTGGGTATTTGTTCATTGCCATTAACAATAAGTTTAGACAATACTATAGGATAAGCTGTGGTATCTTTTTCAATTTGCCTTGGATTAAAAGTGATAAACCCTTTATGATTTCCAAACAATAAATTGCCATTTTTCAGTGTAGCAGAACAGCCTTCGGAAAAATAGCTGGTGCTTAAATTCTTCTCGTTTAAAAAATTGTCAATTCTACCTGTGTCTGCATAATACTTGTCTACACCCAAGCTATTGCAAATCCAAATATTGTTATCACGGTCTTCTTGAACTGAAAACACTTTATTTGAAGACAAGCCATTTGAAACGTCTAATTTTTGCCATTCAAAATTTCTGTTTTTAAAATTAGGGTAATCCAAAATGTTTACACCGCCCCCCATTGTAGATACAAAAAAAGTATTGTTTGATGCCTGAAAAATATGGTCTACAGCATTGAAACTCAGAGAGGATTTGTTTTCTTTAATATGCTTTATTGGTATAAAACTTCTGTTTTCAGCATTTAATTGGTCACTGGTAAGTAAGTTTATGCCCTCATTAGTTGCAATCCATAAATTATTGTCACTATCTGTAAATAAATACCTGATATAATTACTCACTAACTCAGTGTTATATATTAAATGTTTTGGGTTTTTAAATGGATTTTTAATAACCCCCAAACCATTACCATGAGACCCAATCCAATAATTGTTGTAACTATCTTGTGTGATGGCATAGATTTTTTGTAAAGACCCTATCTTGTAGGGCATAACCTCCAATGCGTCAATATTTGTATTGTTAATGTTCTTAATTACAAACAAGCCTTTTCCTTTAGTGCCAATCCAAAGATTTTCATCGTGGTCTATAAACAAACTATACACATTTAAATCGCTTAAAATTTCCTTGTTCTTGCCCTTTAGGTCATCCGGAAATGTGTGCTTTAGTAAATTATTTTCATAGAAAAATATTTTTCCACCCTTACTTCCCAACCAGAGATTTCCAGATTGGGTCTCTGCCACCGTTCTAATTTCATTTTCATAGGGGTTTGTGGTTGTATTTAATGGGTGGTGCCAAATGAAATCCTCTTTAGTAAGATTGATTTTGTTCAAACCGCCGTACATGGTTCCAACCCATAGGTTTTTTGATGAGTCTTCAAAAAGACTTAATACAATATCTGAGGATATGCTTTCAATTTTTTCTTCATCTGCCCTATAGTTTATAAATTCATTATCATTTCTATTATACAGAAATAGTCCACCTCCATGAATGCCAACCCAAATATCTTTGTTGCTGTCTTCTAAAATTTGGTGTTTATCAGGGTCTCCTAAAAAATTACGTTCTTTAGAGTTTAGCGAATAATATTGTATTTCCTTATGTTCAATGGAATATCTGTAAATACCTCTTGTTTGTTTAAAAACTATCCAAGTGTTGTTATAAGAGTCGTTTAAAAACCTGTCGAAACTTTTAAAGCCAGAGTTATAAACATTAGAAATGGAATTTTTATTGATGTCTAAATCCAAAAGCCTATTTTCTGTTAAAAAAAGTACCCTGTTTACATTAACTTGGTTTATGGCATATATTGGGCTACCTGTAAATTTTTCATCAATAGATTCAAGGGGTGTTAAGGTAAATTTATTGTTGTTCTTTGAGTATTGGGCAATCTCACCAGAATCAGTTCCAAACCATAATTTGTTTTCAAATTTATTGAACGAGATAAAGCTTTTATCTTTATAGTTTATGGCTACCTTATCGTTTGTGTCTATTTTAACTAATCCTTTTTCAGTTCCTATCCAGATATCTCTATCAAATCCTTCATATAAAAAATGAATTTCGTTGTGATTATTAAACAAAGTGGCCTTTAAATTTGTGCCATCGGTATATTCAATTTTGGCATATCCAAAATTACCCCAAACCCAAATATCGCCATTAGAAACTGGTCTAAAATAAATGATATCGATTTTATTGTCAAACAAGGTTCTTTTAATGTCCGTAACTTTGTTTGTGATTGGGTTTATTCTCTGTAAATTATAGTTGTCTGACCAGCACCAAACAAAGCCTTTTTTGTCTTCAAACATAGATTCTATTCTACTATTTGAAAGGCTTGTTGTGTCTCCAGGTATTGCGTAATAGTTTTTAAAATTATTGCCATCATATTTGCTAAGCCCATTTAATGTACCGAACCACAGATAACCTTTGTCGTCTTGAATAATCTTTCTAATCGAATTATCGGGCAATCCGTTAGTGACATTCAGTTTTTCAATCTGAAGGTTTTGAGCATTTAAAAATAGACTTATTGAAAAAAACAATAAACACCAGCCGTTCCTCATATTAATCATCATATAAACTAATTACAAAATTAATTAACGGACCTTGTTGGATTATCCTGTGGCATCCTGACATGAATGAGATTTAGGAACACAGAGCATACAATTCGTCAAAAATTAGAAAAGCATAAAACATAGCAAATGGTGGTATGGATAAAATACTGTTTTCTACATTTTTTTGGATTACTATATCATGCCATAAAACTGCTTGTGCAGTAATTTTGAAAAACACAATTTGTGTAATAGGCTTACTCAATTTAAAGGTCGTAATATCAAATTTAATGTTTTAAAAATTAAGAATCAATTATATACTAACAAATAAATATTTAAACAATGAAACAAACATTACTTAAAAACGCAATTTTAACATTGGCATTGGTTTTTGCTTTTAATAGCGTAAATGCACAACTCGGAACAAGTGAAAAATGGACAGGTGCTGAAGACACTAATTTCTCAAATGGGCTTAACTGGGAATTTTTTTCAGTACCAGTATATGATTCTGCGAATAGCATCTACACACGTTGTGATATTGATACCGCAAATCCTTGTATTTTAAACGACGCTACTATTGATACATTAGGAACTTATGTTGTTCGTCCTGGTGCTTCATTTACTATTCAATCATCAGTAGTATTTGCGCGTTCACCTTACTCTAGCCCAGACCACTATTTAGGTGGGGCAAATGTAAGTATTGAGAACGGGGCAGTGGTTAATGTAAGAAGAAGTGCATGGATTGGAAGTAGCAGTACTGGTGCACCAGCTTTTTACACAATTAATGCTGGTTGTGAATTTAGAGTAGCCAATAACTTTTCGGTATCTGAAAGACAAAATGCAACTATCGACATTAACGGTGGAACATTAGTTGTTGAGAGCGCAACTTTGAGACTTGGGGCTTACCCACAATTTTCTAGCTATGGTATTATAAACCTTAATAGTGGTAATATCAATGCTTATGATATATCTATTAATGGTGATTTTGGTAGTAAATTAAATGTAGATGAAGGTGTTTTAACCATACCTGCGGTAGATTACAGATTTCAACTTCAAAGTTTAGTTGATGGTGGTTTAATCGTTCCTGCTGCTGGTAAGGCCATTGTAATTGAATTTGACGGAACTGACACTATCCTATATGCCTCTGCAACTGCTAGTGTTGACGATATCAGCTCTAGAGTTTCAACAAACGTTAAAGCTATTGGTAACAGAATACTTGTTAGCAACGTTACGTTGCCATCAGAAGTAAATATTTACAGTATAACTGGGGCTTTGGTTAAGTCTTTCAAAGTTAATGCTGACGAAAGTTTTGAATTTAGATCTGGCCTTTATGTAGGTACAGTTAAAACTTCAGAAGGTCAAAAATCTTTCAAGTTATTATTGAAGTAAAAATTTAGTAAGTAGTTTATTTAGATAGTAATCCATTAAAAGGTGCGTGAATTTAATTCACGCACCTTTTTATTTGTATTTAAAGATTACCTAAATCAATTACTTAATCATTTATAGTTGAAAATATTCTTAAACGGAATACGTAAAAATATCAGTATTCAACAGAATTCTACATTTTTTGGGACTATATTATAAAAACAAAACTTGAAGTTTGATTAATTTTGATAAAGCCAGCTAAACATAACTGCTAACTTCTGTTGGTTGTTATAAAGAACAAATTTAAAATAGCACATTGTGCAATAAAATATTGGAGGCTTGTAATATGTCTCCATTTACTTAGTTTTAGTTTAATGAAAGAGATTTGTATTAGCAAATCTCTTTTTGGTCATTAAAGTTTTAAATTAGCCAAATATATATGTTCATTGCCAAAAGTATGCGCCATCATAAACCATAAAACCCCATTTAACTACCTTACTTAATGCTTATTTTAAAAGTTACAACTAAACTTAAAGATTAAATGAAAGACAAATTTTGTTTTTTGCTATTAATTTCTTTTTTAGCATTAAATTCTTGTAAAGACGTTCACGCCAATAAACCCAGTAAAGACACATTTGAGATTTTTACCTCAACTAATAAGTCGGTTATTTTATATAACAAGACTATGGGTGATTTGGATTCTATAACAGCTTACCTGTTTGCAGATGATGTTTTTAAAATTACAGGTTATCGTCCAGAAGTTATTTCCAATATTAATGATGCCAAAGGCAATGTTATAGTAATAGGTGGTATTGAATCAGACTTGGTAGGTCATTTTTTTGAAAAAGCTGAGATTAATTCAAATTTTAAAAATCAATGGGAAAGTTATTGCTACAAAACTATTTTAAATCCAAACGATAAAATAGAGAAGGCTTTTGTTGTTGCAGGAACAGATCCAAGAGGCACAGCTTATGGTGTTTTTAATCTATCAAAACAAATGGGTGTATCTCCTTGGTATTGGTGGGCTGATGTGCCTATTGAAAAACAAGAGGAACTGACTTTGGCCCAAGCAGATTTATACAGTAAAGAACCTACAGTAAAATACAGGGGGATTTTTTTAAATGATGAAGATTGGGGCTTACAGCCATGGGCTGCAAAAACTTTTGAACCCGAAACAGGTGACATTGGGCCAAAAACCTACGCCAAAATTTTTGAGCTTCTTTTGCGCCTAAATGCTAATACCATTTGGCCGGCTATGCACCCAAGTACTAAAGCCTTTTTCCATTATCCAAACAATATTCAAGTGGCGCAGGCTTACAATATTGTTGTTGGAACGTCGCATGCCGAGCCTATGCTAAGAAATAATGTAGATGAGTGGAGCAAAGAGAAACATGGCGATTTTAATTACAAAACAAATAAAAATACCATTTACAGCTATTGGGAGAACAGGGTTGAAGAAGCTAAAAATATTGATGCTATTTATACTATGGGCATGCGTGGTGTTCACGATAGTGGCATGGAAGGTGTAAATAGCAAAGATGAAGCTGTTGGTTTATTGGACGGGATTTTAAAAGACCAAAGGGAAATGTTAAAAAAGCATATTAATCAAGACATTTCAAAAATTCCCCAAGCCTTTACCGTTTACAAAGAAGTATTGGATTTATATAAAAATGGTCTTGAGGTTCCTGAAGATGTTACACTTGTTTGGACTGATGACAACTACGGATACATTAAATCGTTAAGCAATGCCGAAGAGCAAAAACGTTCTGGTGGTAGTGGCGTTTATTATCATGCATCCTATTGGGGAAGGCCACACGATTACCTATGGTTGGGTTCTACAAATCCCTACCTCATATGGGAAGAAATGATTAAGGCCTACAATCTTAACAACAAGAACATTTGGATTTTAAATGTAGGTGACATTAAACCCTTGGAATATGATATCCAACTGTTTTTAGATATAGCTTACGATGCTTCAAAGTTTGAGAATTCTGAATCTATAAAAGAGCATCAACAAGCATTTTTTTCCAAAATATTTGGTGAAGAGCATGGCAAAACCATGGCTGAAATTAAAACAGATTATTATCAATTGGCATTTGAGCGTCGTCCAGAATTTATGGGTTGGAGCCAAACAGAACCAACAACACAAATTTCCAACACAGATTATAATGCTTTTTACAATGCAGATGAAATTGAAAAACGTATTGCTGAATTCAACCTTTTAGAAAATGAAATTGAAGCCATTGAAGATCAATTGTCAGATAATTTAAAATCTACATTCACACAATTAGTTGCGTATCCTATAAAAGGTGCCTCAAACATCAATAAAAAATTTCTGTATCGTGATAAAGCATTGGCTTATGCAAAACAAGGTAGACTAAGTGCAGAAAAATATAAAGAATTGTCCAAAACAGCTTACCAAAATATTGAGGTATTAACTAGACAATACAATGAATTATCAGAAGGAAAATGGAATGGCATAATGGATATGAAACCCAGAACCCTTCCAGTTTTTGACAATCCAGAAATTGAACTCAAGTGGCCGGAATCAGATCAAACTATTGGAATTTCAATTGAAGATACACTTAAAACGTCTGAAGGGTTGAAACGCCTACCCACATTTTATGTTAATGATTCAATAAAATACTTTATCGATATTTTTTTAGAGAAAAACGCGAAAGAAGATACATGGCAAATCAAACATCTTCCTAATTGGTTAGAGGTAACTAAAACTTCGGGTAATTTTAATATTTCAAAAGACTATCTGGAAGATAGAATTTATGTTTCCATTAATTGGGATAACTGGAAAAAAGCTGGTGAGCCTAACTCAGGTTCATTCACCATTCAAAAAGGTTCTTCTGAAGAATCTGTTCAAATTTTAATATCCAAAAGCTATGATGGTTTAAATCCTACCGATATTGTAGAAAAAAATGGTTTTGCTGTTGTTTATGCCGAAAATTTCTCGGAAAACACATCTTCAGACACACTTAACTGGAAGAGGCTGGAAGGCCTGGGGCATTCTAAGGCAGTCATGCAAGCTCTGCCTTTAAGTGCCGCTTCAATATTAAATCATGAAAAAGCGCCAGTATTGAAATATGAGTTTTTTACCGAAACGCTAAATGATACTGCACTGCTTAACCTTACAGCTATACCAACACACCCTTTGAACACCGATGGAGATGTTAGGATTGCTATACAGTGGAACAACAACCTCATTGAAATAGTTGGTTTCAAAACTAAAGGAAGAAGTCCAGAATGGAAACAAAATGTACTGAGAAACAAAGCTTCAAAACAGATAACAGTTCCATTGTCAACCAAAGGCAAACAAACACTAAAAATTTACATGATAGATCCTGGAGTATTGCTCGATTACTTTGTTTTAAACACTTCTGGAAGTAACTCTATGCCATATAAACTGCCAAATGAAACTAAGATTGGCAATAACTAAATATTTATTATTTACTTTCTCGAAAACTATGCAATAGTCGTTTTTTATTAAATTGCAAGTACGATAAAAATGAAACCAAGCGTCCTTATAGTTATATCTTTGTTTGTCTGTTCCTGTGTATATTCTCAACAAAACAATTTTGAAGAGGAAAGACCAGCCAATCTTTTTCCAACCGCAGAAATAGTAACTAGGTACCATAATGAATGGACTGTTAAAAACTATCGAAAACGAATTAATGTTTTTAAAAATGATATTCCCACATCTGGATGTGTTTTTTTTATAGGAAATAGTATAACTCAACAAGGCGGTGATTGGAGCGAGAGATTTGGAGGCTCCAATATTAAAAACAGAGGTATAGCTGGTGATGTAACTGACGGGGTTTTAAAAAGATTGGATGAAATTGTTTATTACAAACCAAAAGCCATATTTATTTTAATTGGAATAAATGATTTGTTCAACATACATTATAAAGAAGACACCAAAGGAATGAAATACGATAAAATAATACCTTCTGCCCATTATGTTGGAAAGAATATTACGAAAATAGCAAAGACACTGCATAATCGATTGCCAAACACAAAAATTTACGTAAGAACGGTTATGCCAACCCGAAGAGATTTTCTAAAGGAAGATATATTGAAGGTGAATAAGGTAATTAATAAGGAGAGTAAAAAAGGGTATTTTGCCTTGATTGATTTTTATTCAGAATTTGTGGATGATTTGGGTTATCTTGCTAAAGGCCTAACAAATGACGGAGTACACTTAAACGAGGCCGGATACAAAAAATGGGTAGATATTGAAAAAGAAACAGTAAATGAATTTTATCATTAATTCCAAGATTATAAAAAAATAAAACCAAAAAACTAAAAATATGTTTGATTTAAAAGATAAAGTAGCCGTTGTAACAGGTGGCGGTGGCGTATTGGGTGGAAGCATAGCTAAAAGCCTAGTAGAAATAGGTGTTAAGGTCGCTATTCTCGATATTAGGGAAGAAAATGTAAAAGCGAGGGTCGAAGAACTAGAAGGATTGGGTGGAGACGTACTCGGTTTTGTTTCCAGTGTTTTGGATGTTGCCGAGCTAAAGTCAACCCGAGATGATTTACTTCAAAAATGGGGAAAAGTTGATATTTTGATTAACGCCGCTGGAGGAAACCTTCCTGGGGCTACGCTTACCGAAGAGCAGACCGTTTTCGATATGAAGATTGAAGATTTTGAAAAGGTCAATAGTTTAAATATGAACGGTACGGTTTATCCAAGTCTTGTTTTTGGCGAAGCTATGGCAGAAAAAGGAGAGGGTAGTATTATAACAATCTCTTCAATGGCAACGTATTCAGCTATTACAAGGGTATTGGGGTATTCAACAGCAAAAACGGCCATAAACATTTTTACACAATGGATGGCCATGGAAATGGCAACAAAATTCAGTGAAAAAATCCGGGTCAACTCCATTGCTCCAGGGTTTTTTATAGGTGATCAAAACCGAAAAGTCTTAATCAATCCAGATGGCTCCTATACAGAACGTAGTAAAAAGGTGCTGGCAAGAACGCCAATGGGTCGTTTTGGAGATATAAAAGAATTGAACGGGGCTGTTAAATTTCTTTGTTCAGACGAGGCATCGTTTATCACTGGGGTAATTTTACCTATTGATGGTGGTTTCAGCTCATTTAGTGGTGTTTAATTTAAAAATCTAAGAATATGCCTTTAGAAAAAACATGGCGTTGGTTTGGCCAAAAGGACCAAGTTTCCTTGGCAGATTTGCGCCAAATGGGTGTTGAAGGTGTTGTAACGGCTTTACATCATATTCCAAACGGAGAAGTTTGGAGCGTTGAGGAAATCATGAAGGTAAAAAATCAAATAGAAGCACATGACATGCGTTGGAGTGTTGTGGAAAGCCTTCCTGTTTCAGAAGGAATTAAAACCCATAACGATGATTATCAACGTCTGATTAATAATTATCAGCAATCCGTTATAAACTTGGGGAAATGTGGTATTGACCGCATTTGCTACAATTTTATGCCCGTGTTGGATTGGGTGAGAACAGACCTTCATTACAAATTAGATGATGGCGGTGAGGTTATGTTTTTTGATTTTCCAACTTTCGTGGCTTTTGATGCCTTTATTCTTAAAAGGCCAAATGCAGAAAAAGATTATCCAGCTGATATAGTTGAAAAGGCCAGAAAGTTGGCTGACGAAATGAGCGAAGAGGAAAAGGAATTGCTTGCCTACAACATCATTGTAGTGACACAAGGATTTATCGATGGTGTTGTTGATGGTTCATCACCTGATTACAAAAAGCTTTTCTTAAAATTTATTGATACTTACAAGGATATTGATGCAGCCCGTTTACGTGAGCATTTAAGCCTTTTTCTCAAGGACGTGGTTCCCGTGGCCGAAGAAGCAGGTGTTAAGCTTTGCATCCATCCAGACGACCCACCTTTCCCAGTATTGGGCTTGCCGCGAATTGTGAGCACACAAGAGGATTTGGAGTGGATATGCAAACAATACGATTCAATTGCCAATGGGGTGACTTACTGTACAGGTTCACTTTCGGTAAATAAATCCAACGATTTAACTGCAATCGTAAAATCTATTGGAGATAGAATTCATTTTACTCACCTTAGAAATAATGTATTTCTCCCAGATGGTTGTTTCCATGAAACAGGACACATTTATGGGGATGTGGACATGTTTCCAATTATGAAAGCATTGTTGGAAGAGCAAAAACGCCGAATTAAAGAAGGTCGTTCAGATTTTAATATTCCAGTGCGACCAGACCACGGCATCAAAATGCTTGATGATTATGGTAAATCGGCTAATCCTGGTTATCCTCTTATTGGCCGTTTAAAAGGTTTGGCTGAATTATCTGGACTTGAAATGGGCATAGAAAGAATGTTAAATTAAATGACTATTTATTAAGTTTGAACAGGTTAAAATTTTAACGATAAGCAAATGATGTATTTAAAAAGGGCCATTTTCCTTATCCTCCTAATTTCTATAAATGTTTTGGCTCAAACCAGACAGGTTATTGAACTAAAACAAGATTGGAAATTTTATAAAGGACAAAAAGAAGAGGCTTTTAAAAAAGATTTTAACGATTCTAAATGGGAAACAGTTTCAGTACCTCACGATTGGGCGATTTACGGTCCCTTCGACAAAGAAATTGATAAACAAACCGTGGCCATTGAACAAAACGGGGAAAAGATACCAACAGAAAAAACTGGAAGAACCGGGGCATTGCCCTATATAGGTGAAGGTTGGTACCGTAAAACATTTAATATTTCAAACTTAAATGAAAAGCAAAAGGTTTTGTTGACTTTTGATGGGGCAATGAGCCAGCCAAAAGTTTTTATCAATGGGAAAAAAGTTGGCGAATGGAATTATGGCTACAACTATTTTTATTTTGATGTAACCGATTTTCTTGAGAGCGATTACAATGTTTTGGCAGTTCATATAGCAAACCTTGGGGAATCTTCACGTTGGTACCCTGGTGCGGGGCTTTACCGAAAAGTTCAGCTAATTGTAAAAAACAAGGAAAGTATAAACCATTGGGGGACTTATATAACTACCCCTAAGGCTTCAAAAGATTTGGCCAAGGTTAATGTAAAAACAAAGGTTACAGGTAACGATATCCAACTCCTTACCACGATATTGGATGCCCAAGGAAGTGAGGTGGCTTCAAATAAGACTTCTACGATATTCAATAACGAATTCGAGCAGAATATTCCGGTTACCAGTCCCAATTTGTGGAGTCCTGAAAATCCATATCTCTACAAGGCGGTAAGCAAACTATATAAAAATGGCGAACTTATTGATGAGTATACAACCAGATTTGGTATTCGGTCAATCGCGTACGAAGCAAACAAAGGATTCAGCCTAAACGGCAACGTACGCAAATTCAAAGGTGTGTGTTTGCATCATGATTTAGGGCCTATTGGTGTGGCAATTAACAGGTCTGCCCTACGCAGGCAATTACGCATTTTAAAAGATATGGGTGTTGATGCCATTAGAAGCTCCCATAACATGCCTTCGTTGGAACAGTTGGAATTATGTGATGAAATGGGCTTTATGTTTTTAGCCGAAAGCTTTGACGAATGGGCCAGACCCAAAGTAAAAAATGGATATCATTTATATTTTGAAACGGATGTGGAAAAGGATTTGGTGAATTTAATCCATGCCACTCGCAATCACCCATGTATTGTCATGTGGAGTTCGGGAAACGAGGTTCCTGACCAATTTGGAGCTGAAGGGGTGAAACGCGCTAAACGTCTTCAGGATATTTTTCATCGGGAAGACCCGACACGACCTGTTACCGTAGGTATGGATCGGGTAGACCAAACCATGAAATCTGGCTTTGGTGCACTGTTGGATATTCCTGGGTTGAATTACAGAGTGCATTTGTACGAAGAAGCTTTTGAAAAGTTCCCACAAGGTTTCATTTTGGGGTCTGAAACGGCTTCAACAGTCAGTTCAAGAGGGGTTTATAAATTTCCAGTGGAAAAGGCAAGTATGAAACAATACGATGATTTTCAGTGTTCTTCATATGATTTGGAATATTGCAGCTGGTCTAATCTGCCTGATGATGATTTTGTGCTGCAAGATGACAAACCTTGGGTGATTGGTGAATTTGTTTGGACGGGATTTGACTACTTAGGAGAGCCAACCCCTTATGATGATAAATGGCCATCGCGCAGTTCTTATTTTGGTATAAATGATTTGGCTGGGCTTCCAAAAGACCGATTTTATCTCTACAGAAGCAGATGGAATACTAAAGAAGAAACCCTTCATGTCTTGCCACATTGGAATTGGGAAGGTCGAGAAGGAGAAACCACACCTGTTTTTGTCTACACTAGTTACAACAGTGCAGAATTGTTCGTTAATGGCAAGAGCATGGGCATTCAAAAAAAGAATAATGAAACACCACAAAATCGGTATCGTTTAATGTGGATGGATGTTAAATATGAACCAGGAACTATAAAAGTAGTAGCCTTCGATGATGAAGGAAATCCTGTAGATAAAAAAGAAATCCATACCTCAGGAAAACCCTATAAAATAGTGTTGGATCCTGATGTAAAACAATTAAAGGCTAATGGAGAAGACTTGGCGTTTGTTACCGTTTCAGTGGTTGACAAAAATGGAGTTCCTTGTCCAACTGCAAATAATCAATTAAAGTTTAAAGTTAAAGGTGAAGGTAGCTATAGGGCCGCTTGTAATGGAGATGCAACCTCGTTGGAAATGTTCCATTTGCCCACCATGAAACTTTTTAACGGTAAACTAGTGGTTTTGGTACAATCAAATACCAAGGTTGGAGATATTCATCTTAAAGTAAGTGGTAAAGGATTAAAAGCGGCAGATTTTACCATAAAGAGTGTTTTGTAATTGGGTTTTAATTTTCTTATTAGGCTAGAGAACGAGGTAACACTAAAAAATAGGATTTAACAATTTAGTATTTCATAAATTGTTAAATCCTAAAAATTTACCAAAATGATTTTAATTTATTTAACCACAAGCTTTTTGGTTTGTTGATAGGTTGCGGTTTTTACTGTTACAAAATAAAGTCCTTCTGAAAGGCTTGATAAGGGAATTTGTTCGTCCGACTTACAATTTAGCATTGTGTAAACCGCCTGACCACTTATATTGGAAATTTTTAAATCATAATCCGTTTGGTTTTCATATCTAAACTTTAAATTTAATAAAGATGAACTTTCAGCAGGATTAGGATAAATTTCAAACTGAGAAACCGTAGCGAACACATCATCAGTGGATAATGAAGAATCTACAATAGTATCCTCCCAGTTAAACCATCGTAGGTTAACATCGGCTGCTTGCCTAGCTCCAGTTCCTAGTTTCAGTTTATAATCAAATCTACTAGTTCTTGCTTCTTCACTAAAAACATAATCCGTATTACATATGACGGCAAAAATAACTCCGTTTGCTGGCGCACCACCATCAAATGAAATTGTGCAATCACCACCATAAACAGGCTGGCTATAAAAAGTTGCCCCTGCTTTTGTGCGGTAACATAACTGCATGGACATATTTTGCCCTAAAGGTTGGAAAGTCACCGTAGCACTATTGCCTGTTGTATGAATTGGAACGAAGTTGGCGCCAGACCAACCAGGTAAGGTAAGTTCATCTGGAATTAAAAACCCTTCAGCATCTTTTGTCATTTTTACGTAAGGTGTTGCATACCAGTCAGCAACTGGTTCGGGTACTACTGAAGAAGGATGTTCTGCATAAATTCTTGTTTGGAAATAATAGTTCATCATATTCTTGAGAGGCTTCGTAAAGCGTTTAAAATCGGATAACGCCAATCGCGCTCTATATTCCTGAATAAGTTGACGCATTTTGAAGTCTCCTAATCCAGGAGCTCCACCGCTACCTTCAGCAATCCCTTCCAATACATTTCCTATGGCATATTTCCAAACCCACGGCAAACTTTTAATATTAACAACTTCTCCTAAAAATGTTGGGAAAATAGTACTGTACTGCACGCCTCCAAACAAATTTCTAGTTCTTAATGTTCCATCTGATCTAACCAAACCTTGTGCTGCAGGCCCTGCAAAAGTTCCATCGGTTAACCAACCACCATAAGTCTCTATGGGCATAAATGGTGCAAATACACTAGATGAACTTAACCAACCTAAGTCAGAGGTCTCGTAAGCACTTAATTGACCACCAGCTTTTTCAATTTCCAAAACCATTTGTAGCCAAACATTGGATCCCTCATGGAACCAAGCTGCATCCCTGCATCCTGGTAGAGCTGCATAAAGGGCATGGATTCCCTCATGAACTACAGCGCCTGATTGATATGGGTCGGGTGTAGCAGGATCAAAAGCCTTAACCGGTATGTAAGATAAAATTATATTATGCCATACTTCTCCATCTTGAGTGCTTATAGTACCCATCCATCCTCCTGGTTCATACTGACCATGACTATCATTACATAAACCAGAGCCCAATAAATAAATCATATCTCGATAGCCTGCCTGGTATAACTTGGTTGGAGGCCATCCCATATTATCAATCAAAAATCTAAAATCACCATCTACACGTTTTAACATATTGGTTATAGCTATAGGAGTAATTTCTGGATTAGGATCAGGTCCCTGCACATAAGTCCAACTTCCGTATGATTCTCTATAATCTACATTACACCCAGGGTATCCTGGATAATCATCTATCAAATTTTTTGTTGGTTCTGGAAAAGTAGGGTATTCTGCACTCCAATCATAATAAAGTGTTTGATGATCGTATGCTGGCCACCCATTAAATGCGGCAGTAGTTTCTTGAACCGTCAAGAAGAAGTCTTGGGTTGTAGTAGAACCACAATCATTAATATAAGTATAGGTATACGTTCCAGAATCAATGCTGCTTAAGCTAGACAGAGTTATTGTTTGGCTACTGGCCTGAAAATTATTGGGGCCTATCCAACCCATATAACATTCCGTTACACCTTGTGGTAATTCTGGTATAAATTCAACGGAATCGGAAGTGCCAATAACAGCATAATTTTGTTCTTGATCTGTGCTACTGTTTACATTCACTTTCGGAATTATAGCAATAGGGTCACAATTCGTCGTTTCCGTTCCATACACCCGAAACTCAACGATTCCAGTGGAAGTACCACTTTTCATGTAAATCCTTATACTTGTTGTATTAAAGGATAACCCGCTTAAGGTATTAAAAGTATTCAATGACTTACCCACGGTACCACCGTTTACCCATGAACCATCGCAATCGAGGTACTCTATATAAGCATCAGTAGGTTGTGCCAATCCACCATAATCCGTAAACCAATAAATAGATACCGAAGAAATATCATGGGCATAGTTCCATGAGTATTGTACCCAGTTGTATTTGCCGTATTCACCGTCGCCATTCCAGTTTCCATAGATAGGATAAGTTCTGTCAGCTGAATTGATTATTGGATTGTTGTCATTTACAGCAGACAAACTTTCCCATGGAGATACATGGGAGGTGGAGACTTCAGTGGAAGGCAATAGTGCCAAATTGGTTTGGGAAAAACCACTTAAAGTGAGTAGCGAAAGCGGTATTAATAGTGCTTTTTTTAAGAAATTCATAGCATGTAATGTTTTTAGTCCAGCAATTTATTTTTAAATTATCCTAAAAATAGGGGTTTAATTTTCTTTTATTTTTTAAAAGTGTAAATATAACACTTATTATTAAAATTCAGATATGTTCTCGATATAAGTTAATAAAAATCAGGCAGAAAGATAACGGTTAAAACCATTTAGTGTTATGTTTCAATTGTTTTATTTCCTGTTCATTCAGTGCATAATCATACATTTGTAATGACACCATGAAACCAGAAAAATGTTCTCCTATATCTGAAGCTCCGATAATTATTTTGGCATTATCAATGGCGGATGACAAAAGCATGTTTTGGGCATTATCAAGTACACCATCTACATATATTTTTTCTACAACACCATCAAAAGTCAGTACAATGTGATGCCATTTGTTCGCTTCCGGCAAACTATTGTAGTGCATATCAAAATGCCCATCTAAATGCGCGGCAGCACCATAGGTGCCACTATTGTAGGCTAAAGCAGTGTATGAATTAGCTAAGCCATAAGTAAAACGGTTGCACCAAGAAGCGATGATTTCACTATGGTTTGATATTTCAGGGTTTTTTACCCATGTTGCTACTGTAAATGAGCCATTCCAGGATAGATTTTCAGGAACAGATTGGTCAAGTATCAGAGCGCCTTTTGTAAAATTAAATACTTTAGACCCTGTTTCGGGGTCGGATGAGATGGACACTTCGCCTTCTATCTTGAAAAATCCAGAAAGTGTTCCTCTATTGGGTATAAGGGTATTAGTATTTACTTTTATATCGTCAGCATTAATATCAATAATTTTTTGATGGGAAGTAGTTGGGGCAGGGGAGTTTGTTGATGGCTTGTTCTTTAATTTCAGAGGTATTTCAAATAAGTCATTATACACTTTAATGTTCCATACGGCGGCAAGTAGGCCTGATTTTTCTACTGCCAAAATATTTAATTTAATATATCTAGCTTTAGCATTATTATCATCAATCATTGGGCTGCCTGGTGTCTGATTTTTAGAATTATCAGCAAAGGTTTGCCAGGCTTTTCCATCTTTTGAATATTCTATAGTATATTGATAGTAATAACTTGCAAATTCAAATTGTGTCATTACTCTTTTGATGTCTTTTATTGAGCCTAAATCTATTGTTAAATTTTGAGGTAAGGTATTGCTTGATGCTTTCCACATCGTAGCATTATTGTCATCTATGGCAAAATTTGATTCGTAAGTGTAATCATATTCCAATGATTTGAGGTGGTAACTTGATGAAGCTGTTGCTTTTGTTTGGAAAGCTAAGTTTTCCGGAACTTCAAAATCATGTATTTGGGAAACCCCTTTTAGTGTTGGTTCAACTGTTTTTATGGTCGAATCGTTTTCGAAAACCATTTTATCCATGCACACTTGTCTTGATAAACCTCCTCTAGTCATTGGGTAATCGTGCTTATGATAAACGATATAGGTGTCATCGCCTTCTTGCAATATAGAATGGTGGCCGGGCCCATGAACTGTCATGTCCTCATTTGTACTGAGTATCGGATTGTTTTTTCCTGGAGTAAAGGGGCCGTAGGGAGAACAGGCATAAGAGTAAAGTACTTTGTACGTTTCGTTATGGCAAGATTCTCCAGAGTACATTAAAATATACTTATCGCCCTTTTTCATCACATAAACAGCTTCAAAAGGATTTGGCGTTTGATCCAAGGGAATATTCTTTGGATTAATAATATCTTTCATGGTGCTTGTGTCCAGTTCTCCAACTGCATATCCTCCGTTATAATGAACCCAAGTACCCCAATAGGCATATACTTTTCCGTCAGTATCAGAAAAAAATTGGGCGTCCAAAGAAGGGAACCCTGATTTAGGAAAGTTATGCGCAATAACAGGCGTACCATCTTCATTTAATTTGACCCATGGACCGACTGGAGTATCTGATACATAACCATATATGTTACACCCAGATTGGCAGTTTCCAAAGTATAAATAATACTTTCCGTCTTTACCTTTTATGATGTCAGGCGCCCAATAGTTTTTTAGATTAACAAATGAAAGTGAAGGCACCTCCATGGTATAATTGTACCAATTTCTTAAGTCCTTACTGTACCATACGGTAGGTGCTCCTGAGGCTAGCATTTCATTGTCGGTTGTAGCGTATATATAATAAACGTCTCCAAATTTTTTAATTGTTGGGTCAGCATAATATCCGGGCAATATAGGGTTTCCTATATTTTTATGCTCTTGAGGTAAGTCATATTTTTCAGCCAATTTTTTATTACATGAAATAATAAAAAAAACTAGATGTAAAAGCAGTATGGTTACTTTTTTTGTCATTACAGTTATTTCTGTTTCAGCTAATTACTATGTAGTGGCTTAAATAGTAGTGTAATGAACACACTTATACAAATATAGACATTGTAAATAGTGAAAAAATAACAATTATTATCTGATAAGCTGTAAATATTAGCCTCTTTTGAGTATTATAAGATATAAAATAGTGCATTTTCATTAGTCTTATGAAACATTTTAATAGCTTTATAAAGTTGATGCAGTTGCTTAACCTTATGGAGTATATTCAATTAATATGAAAAAGTTTATTTTCAAATCTCAGGGTTTCCTAAATTTTTAACAACACCGAAAAATCAAAATAACCCACTTATTTCTAACACAATTAATAGGTTTACCAACCTTTGAATATTTTATGAGCTAGATGGACTTAAAGCAATGTAGTGAGATTTATTTCTGATTCCGTTTTATTTAAAGGTAACGTCAAAATAAGTTGAATGACGTCCATAGATGTCATAAAAAGGCTTTAAAACAACGCCGTTAATAGTAAATTTAAATGTTCTGGGATTACCCTCAATAGATTTGCTTATATCACTAACATCAAAAGTTAATTTACGCCATTCTTTTCGCGGTTCAGGTTCTTGGGAGGCCAATAAAATCGGGCCATAAAACAAACTAGCTATATTTTGCTGATCCATAACAGGTTCTAAGTGAAACTGAAAGGGCATGCGAAGTTCAATGGTGTCTCCGTTTTTCCATTTACGGCTTAATTTTATATAGCTTCCTGGTTTGGCATTTACTTTTTCTTTCTTGCCATTAATGGTTACAAAAAAACCCTTGGACGCCCAAGTAGGTACACGCACATTGATATTAAATTTTCCCTTTCCTTTTACGGTTAATTTAGTGTAATCCTCATTTGGAAAAGTAGTGGTTTGGGTTATGCTTACCTTCTTTTCAGTCCATTTTAGTGTTGAGGGTATAAATAGATTTACATACAATGTCTTGTTATCAGAGCTTTTAAAGTAAATGGAATTCTGCAGCATTGTATTGCTCTCAAGTGAAGTGCCATTGCAACATGTAAACCCTTTCATATCTGGATTGCCAAAATGTTTTACTGAGCCTGGTCTTAATGGTACGTGATAAGTGTTTGCTGGGCTATCCTCTGCAACCGAAGCTAGAATATGGTTATAGAGACCACGCTCATAATAGTCCATTAAATCAGTCGATTGCTCAAAAAGAAACAAACCTCTAGTTAGTTTGAGCATATTATATGTTGCACAGGTTTCATTTTGTCCACTAGCCGAAAACCCATTTTCATAAAGAGTTGCTGGCTGACTAATAAAACATTCTGCATTAGCAGGATTACGTGCGCCTGCCACGCCCCCAATGCTGTACATATAGTCATTTACGGTTTTATACCAAAAATTATCTGCTATTCGGTAGTATTCAGAAGCATTTGAATCACGATAAATCTCCAGAGCCCCAATAATTTGAGGTATGTGCTGGTTGGCGTGCAATCCACGAAAAGTATCTACATTTTTAGCTAATCCATGATTGTGGTTTGCATCGCCAAAGAATACATTTATATTGTCAAATAGTTTCGCTGTTTCTAAGTATTTAGAATCATTTGTTATTCTGAATAATCTTGCCATGGCTTCGTTCATCCCGCCAAATTCTCCAGCAATGTAACTATTCCACATATGGATTAGTGTTTTTGTTGGTAACAGGCTTAAACGTACATGAACCCAATCACCCATTCCTTTTGCAATTTCAAGAGCTTTCTTATTGCCACTTGCTTCATAGATGTCCATCAAACCAGCTAGGATTTTATGTAATGTGTAGTATGGTGCCCAGACTTGGTTTTTTTGTCCACCATAAGTTGCCCCTTGTTCCAGCATGACAAATTGATCGGGAGGATAGGCACTAATAAATCCTTTACCCCAATTCCAATAGTCGGTACGGATACCATCCTCACTCAAATCTGAATCATAATTTGCTTTATCTGGGCCAGGGGGCACGGCTGAAGGATCTGATACACAATTGTCCCCTGCTTCCCTAGGGTGTCCTGACATTTGATATAATTTATGGAGTGTATTGACCATGTGCTCCATTTTATTGCCAAAATTTATATGGAGTAATTCATCATAACCTGTGCTTGCATAAGCTTGGGCAATGGCGGTAAGATAATGCCCGGTGGCGTGTCCACGTAATTTGGTTTCTTGGGTGTCCCAAACGCCTAATGGTTTAGCGCCTTTTGGTTGCTTTTGCCCGAAGGCATTTCTAAACATGTACAGGAAATCATCGGGATTTGTTTCAGCTAGTGTTTTGATAAATTTATCTCGGTTTTCAATAAACTTTGATTGGTGGCCATGACTATCTAAATCCAATGAAACAGCATCCAAATTAAATGTTTCAAGCAGTTTACTTGGTGTGATTGATGGACTATCAGTTTTAACTGTAACAATCGCTTTGGGTACTATTTTTGAACCAACAATAGTTCCAGATACAGTATATTTCCCTGGTTGTAAAACCACATTGTTGTCAATTGGCGCTGGCCAAATCACTCGTACTTTTGGACCATTAATGCCATTAATATATATTCCATCAAGTGTCCGTGGTAAACGTGGCAAAAACCCAACAACGGTTTCAACTTCAATATCAGGAACACGTGTTAGATATTGATTGTATAGTTGAGGCTCATCTTCTGCAAATTCTTGTAAATCGTTGTTTTCTTCATGGCGTTCGTTAACTTGATTTTCTTGCCCCAATGAGTTGTGAAAGATATTATCGATTTGGCTATTGCTCAACGGAATACGGTATAAACGAAAATCATACAAGCTTGCATCAAGATTTCCAATGTTTGATGCTAACGATTTGCCAATGTATAACTCATTTTTACCATTTGGAGTGTTGAAGATCTTTTCCAATTCAAAGTCATCCAACTTGGTTTCTGCTGCATGTTTTCCATTGATGTATGTTATGAGGGTTTCGGAAGAAACATCAATAACCAAAGCAACATGATTCCATGCATTGGGCTTTAAACTTTTTGATACCGTTTTAAAGACACCTTTTGTTTCTGATACAATTTCAGATTGAATACCTGTTCCGTCTTCCGTCGTTTTTAAAGAAACATGTGAACTGCTGTCTTTTCCAAAATCTAAAACAAATTGATTATCTGCATCAGACTTAAAAAAAATCCACCCTGTAACGCTCAATGATTCTATGCTATTTAAAGTTTGGCCGGGTAAAGAAATGTAGGTATTGTTGCCAGCATTTAATGCAAGTGCTTTTTTAAATAATGTGTCTTCTATAAACTCAGGGGAACCATCTTTTATTTCAGCATGTAAATTGTTTCTAGACCAATCTTTTAAATTCCCTTCAAACACATATCGAGCAATTAATCCAGTTTCTCCAATACCATCCAAGATTTGATTGCCACTTTGGGCAAACACAGCCAGTACACTGGACAAATAAAAGGCTAGCGCTAAATAAATGGACAGTTTATCCCTCTTCATCAATGCAATATGTTTTTGTTATTTTTTGAAACGATTTGGAGAAATGGGGGTTAAGCTTATCGATGATTTTTTATTGCAAATTTGCTCTGCAACCAGTTTTCCGGTTATAGGTCCCAAACTCCAACCCAACATGGCGTGTCCTGCAGCGATTGTTAAGTTAGCGTATTTATTGGTTTTACCGATAAATGGCACACCATCAGGAGAAACAGGTCTCAATCCCGAAGTAGCGGCAGCGCGTTCTTGTTCATTAATTTCTAAATCTTTATAATATTTTTTTACTGCTTTAGCAATAGCTTCAACGCGCTCCTTTCTAACTATGGTATTGTTTCCTGAAAATTCCATAGTACCTGCAAAACGAGTGAAACCATCCATTGGTGTAACGGCAGCTCTGGCTTCAACCAAAATGGCAGGTATGGTAATGCCTGTTGGCCTATGGACATCCATGCTGTAACCCTTACCTCCTTGAATTGGGATGTTCAAATTTAGCTTGGAGGCTAAAGGTGATGTCCAACAACCACTAGCGAGCACAAAATCATCGGCGTTGTAAACGTCATGTTCTGTTATTACTGAAACAATTTTATTGTTCTTTATTGAAAAATCTAATACTTCTTGATTTGATTTAAAAATAACACCATTCTTTTCCAGCCAAGTCCGCAAGTCCCTAATGAAATTATTTGGAGTCATGTGGGAGTCGCATTTGTAATGGACTGCTCCGATAACATGGTCTGATAAAACGGGTTGAATTTTGCTTAGTTCATCTTTATTTAAACAGTCAACCTCCAAACCTTCTTCTTTGGCCCAATGTGCTATTTCCAGTTCGTGTTTTTCGCTTTCAGTCTCTGTATAAGCCATAAGAACGCCTTTTTTTTCGTAATGGAATTTAAAGTCCAAATCATCAATCATTTCCTCAAAAAGGGTTTGGCTTTTTAAATTTAATTCCTTTAAAACAGGCGATAATCTTTCAACATTTTTTTTAGTTGCGGATTTTTTTAAATACAACGCCCATTTAAAAAAGTCGAAATCGATTCTTGGTTTTATATATAATGGACTGGAACTATTCAGCATCCATTTTAAACTTTGTGTAATGATGCCTGGCGCGGCCAACGGAATGAAATGGCTTGGCGACAAATACCCAGCATTAATAAATGATGCCCCAGTTGATAAATTACTTTTGTCAATAACCGTAACCTGACATCCTTCTCTTAAAAGGTAATAGGCACTACACATACCTGAGATTCCTCCTCCAATTACAATTACCTTTTTCATTCAATATTTATATTTTTGAGTATCAAATAACTTGAAACCCATGGGCATATGGGTCATCGTCGTCAATAATAATATTATTGTAGCCAGTTACTTGTGCCCAACCTTGTATGCTGGGTATAATTGCTTTTTTGTTTTTAAGCGTTGTTTCTTTTTCAACTTTACCAGTGAATTTACTGCCTATAAAACTTTCATGAATATAGGGTTCACCAAGTTTCAGTTTTCCTTTAGCATAAAGTTGGGCCATTCGAGCCGAAGTGCCTGTGCCACATGGCGACCGATCAATAGCCTTTTCACCATAAAAAACAGCATTTCTTCCTGATGATGTTGGGTCAATAGGGTTTCCCGTCCACAATATATGGCTTACATCCCTAATCGAATCGTTTTCAGGATGTATGAACATGTCGGGGTATTTTTTATTTATTCGATTTCGGATAACCTGTGAGTATTGAATAATTTTACTTGCCGTGAAGTCATGTACACCACTAAAGTTTTCTTGCGGATCTACAATAGCATAAAAGTTTCCACCGTAGGATACATCGAAATTAAGTTCGCCAAGTTCTGGACAATCAATCGTTAAATTTTTCGCTGCCAAATATGATTTTACGTTAACCAATTTTACCCAATCTACCTTCTTTCCGGTTTGTTGATATTCAATTTCAACCAAACCAGCAGGTGCTTCCATTTTAATTTTACCAGGCGATTTAGGAGTAATTAGGCCTTCTTCAATGGCAATCGTTATGGTGCCTATGGTACCATGACCACACATGGGCAAACAACCCGAAGTTTCAATAAACAGAATGCCAAAATCGTTTTCTGGATTGGCAGGCGGATAAAGTAAGCTCCCGCTCATCATATCGTGTCCCCGAGGCTCAAACATCAACCCTTTACGAATCCAGTCGAACTCCTTAAGGAAATGCTGGCGTTTTTCACTCATTGAATCTCCCACTAAATTGGGTCCACCACCTGCAACAACGCGAACAGGATTTCCACAAGTATGTGCATCAACACAAAAAAAGGTTTTTCTAGCCATTAATTAATTTTAGCATTTAGGACTTGTAAGATATTATTTTTGCAATCCTTTTGGAAGCATTTCCAAAGGAAATGACTGATAACTAATTGGTCTCACCCAACGCTTAATGGCGTCAGTTCCAACCGATGTGAATTTTGCATCTGTTGAAGCTGGGTACGGACCGCCATGATGCATAGCTGGGCAGACTTCAACCCCAGTTGGAACGCCATTAAAAATAATACGACCAACACGATTGGTTAATGCTTCAACAACATCAGATAGGGTTTCAATGTCTTTATTCTCGGCTATTATGGTTCCTGTTAACTGACCTTCTAACACTTCAATTATCTCAATTAATTGATTTTGGTCTTTACTTGTCACAACAATTGAAAAAGGGCCAAAGACTTCTTGATGAATTTTTGGATTTGCTAAAAAATCAGTTCCTGAAACGGTAGCTATTTGGGATGCCGCAAAGTTATTGTTTAATTCTTCCTTAAGTTTGGCAACAGTAGTAACACCTGGTTGGGAAACAACACTTTCACTGCTTTTTGCAAAGCCAAACTTGATGTTTGGATGCAACATACATTGTGCTTCTATGCCCACTGTTTTTTCAGCTAGAGTTTTAATAAACTCTTCGGTGTTTTCATCTTCTATCGTCAAAATCAAACCAGGATTTGTGCAAAATTGACCTGAGCCCAATGTTATGGAACTGGCATAGCTACTGGCAATAGCTTCGCTTCTACTTGCTATAGCATTAGGAGTTATTATAACTGGGTTTACGCTACCCATTTCTGCATAAACCGGTATAGGTTCTGGTCGTTGTGATGCTAAATTAAAAATAGAACGACCGGCACCTATACTTCCCGTAAAACCAACTCCTTTTATTTTTGGATGGCTTACTAATGCTGAACCCACTACAGGGCCACGACCAGAAAGATGTGAAAACACACCATTTGGCATTCCTGTTTTTTGCGCCGCTTTTATTATGGCAGAAGCTACCAACTCTGAGGTTGCAGCATGCATTTCGTGAGCTTTAACAATAACAGGACAACCGGCCGCGAGTGCACTAGCCGTATCTCCACCGGCTGTTGAAAAAGCTAGTGGAAAATTACTTGCCCCAAATACAACAACGGGGCCAATAGGAATTACTGTTTTTCTTATATCTGCTTTAGGGAACGGTTTTCGGTCAGGTATAGCCAAATCAAAGGTATTGCCTTTCCAATCTTCGTTAGCCAATAAATTTGCGAACGATTTTAATTGCATGATTGTTCGGCCTCGTTCACCTATTGCTCTCCCTTCAGGTAAACCAGATTCCATGGTATAGGTATCTATTAACTCTTGGTCCAGTGCTAAAATTTCTTCGGCTATCGCATTTAAAAATTTAGCTTTTTTCTCCCCAGATACTTTCCTGTAAATCCTGAACGCATCATTAGCTAAAGTAACAGCCTCCTCAATTTCTTCTGAAGTAGCCTCAATAAATGCTGTTTTGTTTTGAATGTTTAATTTAGGGTTTATTGTCTTATGGCTAATTGTTCCTTTAGCACTGAGTTTGTTCCCAATATGGTTTTTGCCTGTAATCATGTCATTTTTATGCGTAAATATTTTTATAGTCTGGCAACGTAGGTCTGGAGGCCATTGCTGTTTCTATTACTTTTAAAACGCGTTCTCTTTCTGCACCTTGTAATGGTAATCTTGGAGCTCTTACATTTTCTGTACCAATACCCGTGGCAACTTCTGCTAATTTAATGTTTTGCACCAATTGTGGACTAACATCAAGTTCCAACAACGGCATAAACCATTTATAAATTTCGAGTGCTTCATTGATTCTACCTGATTTAACTAGATTGTAAATAGCGACAGTTTCCGCAGGGTAGGCACAAACTAAACCAGCTACCCAGCCATCAGCACCAGTCACTAAACTTTCTAGGCCTAAAGTGTCTACACCTGTAAATACTTTAAAACGGTCGCCAAAACGATTTTTAATGCGAATAATATTTGTAATATCTCTTGTGGATTCTTTTACGGCCTGAATATTCTTATGATTTGCTAACTCTTCGAGCATATCTAAAGTTATCATTATTTTATAATCAATAGGATTGTTATAAAGCATTATTGGTAGCAAGGTACTCTTTGCTATTTCAGCAAAATAAGTCACCGTTTCGTAATCTGTTGCTTTATACCGCATAGGAGGCAGTATCATTAAACCATCGGCACCAATTGCTTCGGCGTGTTGGGCAACTTTAATCGCCTCTTTAGTACTTTGTTCTGCAATGTTAATTATTACGGGAACCTTACCTTCAACAGTCGATAAAGTTTCTTTAATTAAAATTTCCTTTTCCTCATGGGTAAGCGTACTTGCTTCACCTAATGTGCCGCCAAGAATTATTCCATGTACACCTGCATCAATCTGGAGTTTAATATTTTTTTCAAACATTACAAGGTCTAAAGTGTCATCGCTCGTAAACTTAGTTGTCATTGCGGGCATTATGCCTTCCCATTTTATCATAGTTTTTAAATTTGCATATGTACAAAAGTAGTCCATGTTTTGTCTTACATCTGTTCAATTATTAGCTTATAATAATATTATATTATCCTCTAAAAAGGTTTATTCTAAAATATTTAATAATATTAGCAAAATTATTAGCATATGAAAGTACTTCCCTTTAAAATTCCAAAACCAGAAAATGAAGCGCTGGTATATCAAGAGGACCGATTAAGAGTGTTGTATAACCAGCTTCACCAACATAATGAGATACAAATTAGCTATGTGGAACAAGGAGCAGGAACGCTAATAGTTGGAGACACGGTAAACGATTTTTATCCTGGTGACATATTAGTTTTAGGTAGTGATGTGCCCCATGTCTTCAGAACAGATTTAAATTTTTCTGAACAGACAATTGTTTACACTTTATTTTTTAATAGAAATTCCTTTGGTAAGGATTTTTTTTCTTTGCCAGATCTAAAAAGTTTTGATGGGTTTTTTAAGGAATCAGAGTATGGAATGAAGATATTAACAAGAAAGAAAAAGCTTATTAAGCAATTTTTAAAGCTAAAGAGCCAAAATAAGGTACAACGGATAAGTACCTTATTAAAGATAATAGATTACATTACTAAGGCGGAAAAATCTCCTTTATCATCTTTTGTTTACAAAAAGAAATACACTGATGATGAAGGAAAGCGAATGAAAGATGTTTTTAACTACACTATGGAAAATTATATGGAGCCCATAACATTAGAAAAAATTTCTGAAATAGCCAACATGAGTAAAAATGCATTTTGTAGATATTTTAAAAAGCGAACTAACAAAACGTTTTTTCAGTTTTTAATAGAAATAAGAATTGAAAATGCATGCAAACTCATCTTCAATAAACCTGACTATTCAATTTCTACGATTTCAGAGCTATGTGGCTTTCATAATACAGCTAATTTTAACCGTAAGTTTAAACAAATAAAAGGAGTTACACCTTCGCATTACAGATTGCATAGATTTTAGGAGTTCATTATAAATGTTGGTTATTCTATCTCCCATTCAAATATCCCAGCTGCAGTTTTCTCGGCCAATTTAATTTCCATTTTTATGGCAGTTGTTTCTACAGTTTTAAAAACCACTTCATTTGGTAGCCCTTTCTCGGTTGTATAGGTTGTAGTATTTTCAACTGGTTGCCATTGATCATTAGAATCTTTGTAATATATTTTCCAATAATCTGGCACTTGACAGCCACCCCAAGGTTTGTCGTCGTACCAATAAACCGTAGAACGACTTACTGTTTTTTTAGAGTCGAAAGTATAAGAAATCCACTCTGTAGTTCCCTCTTTAGGCCACCAGTGGTAATAGGGAATTGATCTATCTTCTGCGTCAAGTGGTATTAAGCCGTCATTAATAGCAACAATTGGTTTAACTTTATGAGATGCTTCTACTTTGCTTTCCGAAGCAAGAGAAGGAGCCATAGCTGGTTTTGTTGCGTTTAATTCTATAGGCAACCAAACAGCCATATCTCCACTGCCACGGTGTGCCCAGGCATAATAAGGAATCATGTTTAAGGTTACATCTTTGGCCACAATTTTACCGTCTTCACTGTAGCTTAACGTTTGTGCGCCGGTATGAATCATGTTTATGCCATAGAGTAAATCTTTTTTGGATTCCATTTCAAACTCAGGTTTCTTATTTAAGATGATACTAAAAATATCAAAATTATTATCTGGCCACTCGGCACAATACACAAGAGGCCCGCATTCAATAGAAACCTTGCCCCTATCATTTTCAACAGCAGAATGGGCTTTTACAGTTCGAGGTTCCATTTCAAAATTAATTTCTACTTTATCACCTTTCTTCCAAGTTCTGCTAATGTTAAAATACCCTTTATTAATTTTTGATAAAACTTCTTTTCCGTTGACTTTTACATAAAATTTTAAATCTTTTTTATCGGAGTAACTGTATAGATTTGATGGAACCACTTCGTTTTGAAGCCATCCAGGTACTCTTATTTTAAGAATGAAATCTTGTTTTCGTTCAGTAGAAACATCAATAGCAACGTTGCCACTCCATGGGTAATTAGTTTTTTGAATAATTTTTAACGATTTTCCGTTTAGTTTTAAGGTTGATTCATTTGCCATAAATAAGTTGATGTAAACATTATTTTCATCAACAGCATAAATATAACCTGGTACAGATGGAATAAAACGACTAATGTTTGATGGACAACAGGCACAACCGAACCAAGCTTGTCGCTGGTGTTGACCTATGGACTCTAAAGGATTTGGGTAGAAAAAGCTTCCGCCATCCAACGATACGCCAGAAATAAGTCCGTTATAAAGGGTGCGCTCTAAAACATCATAGTACTTTGCATCTCCATGAAGAAGAAATAAACGGTAGTTTAAATATACGTTACCAATGGCGGCACAGGTTTCACAATATGCAGACATATTTGGTAATTCGTAATTTTTTCCAAAAGCTTCTCCATGCCCCGTTGCACCTATTCCTCCAGTTATGTACAGTTTTTTTGATACAATATTGTCCCATATTTTATCTATAGCATGAATATAGCCTTCATCACCTGTCAGTGCTGCAACATCAGCCATACCAGAATACATATAGGCGGCCCTAACAGCGTGGCCCACAGCCTCATCTTGCTCCAAAACAGGCTTGTGTGATTGGCTGTATTCACTTTTTATATGTGTTTGTCCACGCTCATCTAATAATAATTTAGCGAAATCAAGATATTTTTTATCCCCAGTTACCACTGAAAGTTTTGCAAGTGCCATTTCTGTGATTTGATGCCCAGGGACAACCATAATTTGCCCTGGTTCGTTACCAATTTCTCGTATGGCACAATCAGCGAAATCAATAGCTATATCAAGCAAATTTCTTTTTTCTGTTGATTGAAAGTGGGCAACGGCGCCTTCAACTAGATGGCCTAAATTGTACAATTCATGGCTTAATTCTTCCTCTTTTACCCAACGCTTATCTCCAGCCCAGTCATGTGCATGATTGGGGTTCATGGTTCTGAACGTGTACAGATAGCCATCGGGCTCTTGTGCTTTTTCAACAATCTTTATAAGGCTATCTATATATTTTTCTAATTTTCTATTGGGATGGGTTTGCATTGAATAACTTGCCCCCTCTATTGTCTTATAAACATCTGTATCGTCAAAAGTAAAACCCTCAGCTTTGTGTTTATCACTGGGGTTGGCTGCCATCAAGAAATTGTCGTAACGGCCAGTCTCTTCACATTTTCCAAAAGCAAGGGGAATTGTGGTTTCTCTACTAGCTTCAATACGTTGCCCCCAAAAGGCATCATTTACTTTAACAGAAGTAAAAGGAACTGGAGTTATTGGGTAACCGGTTTTTGTTTGTCCTGTTGCTATTGTTAAATTGCTTAGTATAATAAGTTTGATTAATGACTTGTTCATTTTTATTCGTTTACATATTCCAGAAATTGGTATAAAAGTATTTTCTAAATTCTTTTTCGTGTTAGTATTATTACCACAAAGAGGTATTATATTATCTTATTTTTTATAAAGTCAATTGAACAATATAGATAGTTTGGTATTTGGTGAACTGAAAAATCATATCTAAGCAAAAACTTATTGTTTTAATGTTTATTTGTCTTTACCAATTTAAAACTATCCCACACCCAAAGCAGACGTTTTTTTAAGGTATCTATAGGGTGTAATTCTTCAGCAAGACCACGTTCAGATAGGTATAGGGTTGCGGTGTATCCTTTGCCTTTTTGGTCAATCCAGAAAAAAACGATGTAGCAAGAGCGCATGTTTAAAAGAGGTGTTTTTGGGAGCATGGTGCTGGTGTTCTGGTTTTCTATTGTAATCATTCGAGCATAGCTAATATCGTCGGGCAAAGATACAGGAACTAAGCTTGTATTGATATTAATGTCCTGCTGTTGGTCTAATATGGTACCAATAAACTCGGTTTGGCAATAGTTTTCAAAAGCTTCAATGTTTGCGCATTTTTTTAAAGACAAAGGCATAATACCTGCGGCCTCAGAATAAGTGCTGGAGATTAATGGATTTCTAAAAGCTAGGGCAACTTTTTGTTTGTCTCGTAACAGTAATTCCCAAGAGGGTAAAGGTTTAAAATGATAATCGTGTGTTTTTCCGGCGTACCAATGTATGGTGTCGTTCCAGGTGTTTTCCCGAAAATCATGATTGCCATTCATGGGAACAATGCAATAGCGGTCTTGTATGTTGCTATTGTAGGCTTGTAAGCGCCTAAGGCCTTCGATAGGCTCCAGTTCTGCTATTTGGCCAGCAATCCTTTGGTCGGTTTGGCGTATAGGTTTTAAGGTTATATAGTAATCTGTACTCGGTTGCAGATCTAATATAACCTCCTTGGTAATATCTTTAATTTTTGTTCGTAATCGGGTGGGTCCCGTAAGTTTTGTGTGTACCCGATAAATGTGATTCATCTTTGCTTTTACACAAAACCCCGCATCATCGTTAATAATTACGGCCAACCAATTTTCAGGAAATTCGTCACCCTCTTCTCTTAGAAAATAAATCTGGGCTAAAGTCTCAGGATTTAGATTCGCTGGTCCTGGCGTATATACCATGGGCATTGTCTGTGCCATAAGAGGAACTTTAACCAAAAGGTATAAGAATATGAAGATGGGATGCGCTATAGTAGGTTTCATATTTGGTGCTCGTGCATCGTTATAAATTGTAATTTAAGGTATGCATTTTTTGTGATATTATTGACCTTTAATAAAGAAAATAAATGGTTGTTTTTTTTAGTGTATTTATTATTTTTTACATTAAAATGAAACAATTAATCCGGGAATACACCTTAAGAATTGTACCGCCTAATCCTATTTATGAACATGTGTTGGGGTTGAAGGGGAAGTTTAGGGATATTTTTGGAAAGTATCAATATTCTAGTTCTAAACCACATGTTACCATGGCGCTTTTTAGAATGGAAACAAAATATGAAGAAAGGTTGGTCAATATTGTTACTAAACTCTCAAAAGAAAAATATTTCACTGTTGATATTTTAGGGATTAATGCATTTTATAATGCACATGTGCTTCTTTTGGAGATTGATAACAGCAAGGACATAAGTGAGTTTTTTCATAAAACCAGTGCGTTGTTTAACGAAGAACTTAATGATGTGGTTCCAAAAATATTTATTTCAAAATCGCCGCACATGACAATTTCAAAAGTTAAAAATAAAGCTATGCTGGATGACTGCCTTGAGTTATTTAAAAAACAGCCTTACAGTAATAGTTTTATTGTTAAAGAATTGATACTTACTTCTAGACGACTTAATCAAACTTGGGATTGGGAACTTTCTATTCCTTTATCTGAGTAGTTCTAAATGTTGTTGGCTATTAGCTGATCATACCAAGTTTAGCAACAATTCTAAATCCAACATGGTTTGGGGTGGAATCAAATTTTGTTCCCCGTTTTGGCAGATATCCTGAAACCGGTGCAATAGGGTACATTGCACAATAATGGGCTGTCTTTTATCACATGTTCCTGTTGACAGGGATTTTACCTAGAATATATCTAATGGAGCAGCTATTTCATTGTTTTTTCAACAGCTCTGTTATTGAGCTCTTTGGTGTTCTTTTTGCAGCCAAAAATCAACACACTTAAAAATTGGAAAATAAGTATATTGGAAATGGTTTTAACTATTTTAAATTTTATTGAAAGCGCAAAAATAAAAGATAATAGCTGAGATTTCTTGTCATCTCAGCTATTAAACATTCTAAACAAACTAAACTACTTAATCAGAACTTAACGAGTTTAATAACCTTTTGTTCTGTTAAGTTAGACATTATTTTTACTAAGTACATACTTTTCGGCAATTCTGAAATATCAAAATTTTGGTCTTTTTGAAAATTACCTTTAAAGCTTTTAAGCAATTTACCCGTAATGCTATACACTTCAACAAGGTTAACATTCGAGCTAATTTTAAAACTATTTCTAACCGGATTTGGGTAAACCCCGATTTTATTATCGGAGAGATTTTTTATCGATAACGTAGATACTTGATTTCCATAAATTCTAAACTCTCCTGAAGGTAAATTAATTGAAGTTGTAGAACCGTCGATGGTTGAGTTTCCTGTTTCGTCCATTAAATCGTACCACGTCCCAGCGTACGGAAAGTTTGGTGCTATATTTTGATCCGTAAAATCAAAGTTTGCCAATATAACTACATTTTTTAGCGTTGAAGATGATAGTTCATCATCAAAAACATAAATCTTGGGTGTTAATGTACCAGATTCAATAGTATAATTGCCTTCAAATACGGGTTCCTGGATTTTTAACTGAATTAGCCTAGACCAATCATCATAAATTTGTCTTCTATTAGTATCTCCAAGCCAGTTCTCAGACCATTGCGGCTGTGGTTTTGTGCTTAATTTACAATCACCATCATCATTACCATCATAATCTGAATTCACTGTTACCCCATCAGAACACAACCAAATGGAATTATCCATGCCTAAATCTGCAAAATGCCAAATCATTTTTGGCCCTGGAATTGGAATAGAAACAGCTCCAATAGCAGACATTCTGGTTAATGAGTTGTTTAAACTGAAACCCGAACAATCTAATCCGCCATATTCTGTCATTTCATACATTATACGGTCTTTATCATGACTTTCTGGATAACCTAAAGAACGTTTTTCTGTAAATCCATGCGAAAGATGTCCCATTCTGTCTATATTCAAGTCTCTAGCATTTGGTGGATTATTGCAATCTTCTGTTTTTCCTTGTGATAAATTCTTATAGGAATTCCACATTTCGCTCCACATCATAATTCCTTTACCTTCATCAACTCGGTAATCGGCCCATTCTATTTCTTCATCTAATGATGTTTTTCCGTCGTTGTTGTTATCCCATCCTGTACCGAGGTGTTCAAAAATAACATAATGGTCAGCATCCAAACTCCAGCTATAATCCGCGTAATCTTTTAGGATGGCAACCCTATCTGCATTATAATCGTTGGTGCAGCCTTCGTTGTTTTGGCAGTTTTGCGTAAACCCTTTAGTTAAATCCCATCTAAAGCCATCGATATTGAATTCTTCAATCCAATGTTTGACAACACGTTTCGCATAAACTTTAGTAAATGAGTTGGAGTGGTTAAAGTCTGAGCCAACGCTGTAGGTATGCTTAGCACTTGTATTGAAATACGGGTTTTCCGAACTTGGATCGCCCCAGCCATCGCCATCGGGGTCGTTCATCCATAACCGTACCATTGGGTTTCTTCCAAATGCATGGTTTAGTGCCAGATCCAAAATTACTGCAATACCATTTTGATGGTAAACATCTACCAATTCTTTTAACTTGTCTTCGGTGCCATAAAATTTGTCCAATGCCATGTGGAAGGCCGTATTGTAACCCCAACTTTCGTTACCCTCAAATTCCATAATAGGCATGAGTTCAATGGCATTAACATTTAGATTTTTAAAGTAATCTATTTTGTCGATAAGGTCTTGAAAGTTTCTATCTGCATCAAAATCACGAATCAAAACCTCATATATAACAAGATCTTCTTTTTTAGGTTTTGAAAAGTTTGTGACTTGCCAATTGTATTCTGGTTTGTTGGTTTGCAATACGGTAACCTCACGTTCTTGACCTTGGGGATATGTTGGCAGATTGGGGTAGGAAGAAGCGGGTATCCAAGGGTCATCGTATGGTGATAACACCAAAGTTGAATAAGGATCGGCCGTTTTTACCAAAGCTGGTGAATTAGCCATAGGTGTTTTGTCAACCGCCCAATATTGATAGGTTTCTATTTGGCCAGAGGTCAAGCCGGTTAGGGTTAACCAAAATTTATTATTTCTTGATGGATCCCTTTTCATGGCATAGCTTGCATCGGGTTGGTAGTTGTTGAAGCTACCGGCTACATATACAAAATCTTTGCCTGGAGCATACAAAACCAGTGTGGCTGTTGTGGGGTCACTTTCATCATAAGTTATCCCGTCAAGATAGGTTTGTGGCATAATATCAAAGCTGCTGCCAGGATCAATTATTGCCCGAAATGTTTTTGTTTTTGTTTCACCTGAAATAGTGGTTTCAAGAGTGTAGTTTTTGTTCTCGGTTATATTGGTGTCTGTGTAGTTATAGGATTCAATGCCCGATTGTGTGTTAATGGTGTTGCCGTTGGCTTTTAGAGTATAATCAGCAATACCACCGGTGTTTGAAGCTGAGATGTTTAAGTTATCTCCTGAATTTAAAATGGAGATTGGATTTGCAGGTGATGTTAATGTTACTTGAAAAAGACCAACATCTACAAGATAATCTTCAGATTGTTTGTTGCCCGAGCCATCTTTGGCTTTTATAAGAAATCCAATTCTGCCAATATCATTTCTGATGAAAAACTCGGTAGGTTTAAAAGTAATGGAATATTCATTGTTCTCGTAATGCAATTCATTGGCAATGTTTGAGTCTGTCCAGGAGCCATTGGTAGGGCAATCTTGTTGGTTGGCTAGATTAGTATCGTACGACCATGCCCAAAGATAGAGTTTGTTGTCCGTAACGCCCCAGGCAGTTTCGTCAATGGAGTCTCCATCAAAAGTTATGGTAATGTTATCGGTTTGCTGAAAGGGGTTGGGAGATATGCTATAAGTTACGTCTTGTTTTTGGGCACTAATATACATTGTGGACAAAAACAAGAGTAGTGCAGTAATTCTTTTCATTTGACTATTTTTTTAAAGAAAATGTTCTTTACCATCAAGTATCTCTGTTAAATCAAGAGTTACTTTGGGTTAATTTTCATAGAAATTTTAATAAAAGAGGCTGTATTATTTAGCAATACAACCTCTTTGTTAAATTTATATTACTACAAGTGTTGTACTTGTATTTTGGATGGACAAATTATCTTTTTCCTAAGTAATATACAGGTCCAGATGGGTCGTTAAAATCGATGCTCACTACATAGTTCCCAGCAGTAACGTCAATATTGTTATCTGCATCTTGGTCTAGAATATTGTCGCCGTTTGCATCACCATAGTCGCCATTCCACGTATTGTTTGGTCTAAACTTAATTTGGCCATCAACCAAAGTGATATTTTCTGCGAACCAAACGCCTGGTTGAATCTCTGTTAGAGCTGCATCAGAAACAGGTACGTCAGGTGTTCCTGCATCTCCGTCATGGTCCCAACTATTATTGCCCCAATTATTAAATCCAGACCCTACAGCTCCCCATACAGTGGCCTCTTCAATAGTATAGCTGTTATCTTTGAAATCGACTGTAACTAAATAATGTCCTTCAGTTACGGGAATATTGTTGTCGGAATCAGTGTCCAAAATACCATCAAGATTAGCATCACCCATATCTCCTGACCATGTATTTAAAGGTCTGAATTTTATGAACCCATTAAAAAGTTTAACGCTGGCTTTGAAAGTATCGGTGGTATGGTCGTAATATAGTTTTGCATCTATACCAGCTCCGCCCCAATTATTATAACCATTTCCAACAATACCCCAAGAGAATGGTTCTATTGAATAAGAATTGTCGTTGGTATTTATGGTAATTTTATAATCTCCGGCAGTAACTGCAATGTTATTTTCTGGGTCTGCATCCAAAATACCATCCAGATTGGCATCACCTAAATCACCAACCCAAGTATTGTTTTCTCTAAATTTAATTTCTCCATCAACTAAATTCACATAAGAAACAATTACACCAGGTGTTCCTGTAGTGTAAAATTTGGCATCAGCAAAATCACCCCAGTTATTGTAACCAGATCCTACAACACCCCATGAGGATACTTCAAAAGCACCACCACCTACAACGATATTCGGAAGTTCTACTGAAAGGGTAACTGTTGGCGAAAACTGTTCTGTGGTAGAACTCGGATCACCTGGATATGCTCTAACTCTGAAGGAAAATGTGCCTGCGTTTGGTTCTGCTGAGTTGGGGTCGTTATCTAAACCTGCATCAGTGGCAATACCTAAAAATTCAGCTACTGTTAAAGCGATTTCCGTTGAAGATACTTGACCGCCTACATTTTCCACATCTGTAAAATCACCAATTACGGAATATTGTAGCTGGTAATTGATATTTGTCGGTACGTCAAAGTTAGCTGAATTAAAAACAAAGCGTTCAGCAATATTTGATGCTGTTTGTGGTGTTAATACATATTTCGGAAGAAATGAATTGACAAAATTGAATTCGCCAACAGGAGCCGCGGTAAATACCAGTTCGTCATCTTGCTCGCAAGATACAAGGCCGATTACGGCAATTAATAGTAACGATAAAATTTTTATATTTTTCATAATAGTGATAATTAGTTTTTTAATAACCAGGGTTTTGCGTTAAGTTGGGGTTGGCTTGTAAGGCCGATGAAGGAATAGGATAAACATTGTAAGTGGCAGGAATTGACGCTCCGTTTTTTACGCCACCTTTCCAAGGCCATAAATAGGAGCTTCCTGTAAACATACCAAAACGTATTAAGTCTGTACGTCTATGGCCTTCAAGGTTTAATTCTCTCCCTCGTTCATCAATTATAAATTTTAGACCAGTTGCCATTGGCTCAATATCCGACATTTGAATTAATGTGGCATTAGATCTTCCTCTTACATCATTAATATATCGTAAGGCAATATTCTTGTCTGTTCCAGCTGCATTATTAATGGCGCATTCGGCATACATTAAATAGGCGTCTGCCAACCTGAATAATGGGAAGTCTGTGTTAACAAAACTTGAGATTAAAGAGGTTCCAGTAAAATTTGTGTTTCTGAATTTTATGGATGGATAACCATCTGTCCATGTTTTATAATCTTCCATTTCATAGTTGTGTCCTTCAGTCCAGAATAACTTAGCTCGGTCATCGGTTGACGTATTCAAATCACCGTATAGACCATACCATGCTTTTGTGGCTCTATGTCCACCCCAGGCATTTGTACCACCTCCAGGATTTCCAAAATCTGCTGGGTTCATAGTGTCGTCGGATAAATTCCCATTTATGATATAGGTAGTATTACCGTAACTTTGACTCACTTGAGCATCAGCTATTAAAGGGAAAATAATTTCAGGCGATGTGTCGTTATCCGCTGAAAAGATGCTTACAAAATCGTCTGCCAAGCTGTAAGGTCCTTCGTTTATTACTTTGCTGGCGTAAGTGGCTGCATCTGCGTATCTTGGCGTTCCTGTGTAAACTTCTGCATTCAAGTAAAGTTTTGCTAGAAGCATTTGCGCTGCACTTTTAGTGGCTCTTCCATAGGTGTTTGTGTCCAGTAAAAGAGGTTCGATTGCTAGGAGTTCAGATTCCACAAAGTCAAAAAGCTGTTGTCTTGAAGCTTCTGGAAGCGATTCAGTTTGACCAAAATTTTCTTCAGTGGCCAAAACCCCTTTACCAAATACATCAATCAAATAGAAATTTGCTAAAGCTCTGATAAATCGTACTTCAGACGTAATAACCTCTTTGTTTTCAACATCTACATTAGGTAGAATGGAAAGCATGTTGTTACACTGAGGAATGGTAAAGAAGATTCTGTTGTACAGGTATCTGAAGAATTTGTTCTCAGAAGTCCAATTGCTTGTTGTGGTTAATTGGTCTAAACCATTATCTCCCCAACGGTTTTTCATGCCGTCGGCAGCAAAATCCTGTAAGTTTATAATTCCTCTTAAAAAAGGAGATTCTCCCGCATCGTCGCTAATGTCAGAACTTCCAGCTCCATCTGCCCCAGATAGGGCAAAAGATCCATAAAGGCGTGAAAGAATTCCTTCTACAGCTTTTGGGTCTTGGGATAAAAGTTCATCCAAAGACAGTTCGATTAAAGGCTCGGTATCTAAATCTTTGGTACATCCAATATTTAGGGTGCCTAAAACCACCAAACCTAATAGAAATTTTAATATATTATTTTTCATCATTTTCATAGTTTAAAAGTCAATATTTACACCTAAGTTATAAACGGTTGCTCTTGGATAAAAGTTTTTGTCTATGCCCCAAAAGTTTTCTGGGTCTTGTCCTGAATAATTGGTTATCAAGAAAGGATTGTTGATGGCTCCATAAATTTTTAGCGTTGCGTTTTTAATAACATTGGAAAGTGTATGGGCCAATACAATATTCTCGCATCGTAAAAATGATGCTCCTTCCAAAAAATAATCGGAATATTGAACAGGGTCTAAAATATTGGTGAATACAGGGTCTGCAGCTCCTGTAAAGAAGTTTAACGTGTTGTTAAAGAACGTTCCGTCCAAGGATTTGGCATTTTGTATTTCGCCATGTGTTAATTTCCTGGAGTTATAGATATATCCATCTAATTGGCCTCTGAAACTGGCTGATAAGTTCCAGTTTTTATAGTCCATATTAAAGCCAAATCCAAAAGTCCAGTTAGGCTGAATAGCTTTATAGTATCTGTCATCTTCATTAATTCTTCCATCACCGTTTAAATCAACAAAAGAACCTAAAATGGGTTTCCCATCTGTATCATAAACTTGTTTTAGTACGTAAGCTGAATTAGCTTGTCTTCCGATAGCATGCCTTAAAAGGAAGTTTCCCGTTCCTGTGTCTAGACGGGCTGCATCATCGGTAACTGTAATTTGTTCTACACCACTTAAGTCTGTAACTTCAGTATAGTTATACGATAAATTTCCATTTAAAGATAAATTGAAGTTTTGATTTTGAACTGGGTTTAAATTTAAATTCAATTCAAAACCCTTACTTTCTGTTGAACCTACGTTTTGTATAACACGATCACTAAGTGCTTGTCCTGGTGGTACGTTGGTTAGTACCAACAAGTCGGTGGTTTCTCTTTTAAAAATATCAAAGGAACCTGAGAAGACACTATTGGCGAAAAAGTCAAAATCTACACCGGCATTATAAGTCGTGGTTTTCTCCCAGGTTAAATCGGGGTTGAACTCCTTAGCATTGTATAGATTTACTCCAGAAATGTACTGACTTTCAGGGGAACCAATTTCAAAAAGTGGAATTGATGGATAAAAACCTACTTGTCCAGAAATATCCTGTTGGCCTGTTTCACCCCAACCAAGTCTTATTTTAAAGTCGTTAACAAAGTTTACATCTTGAAGAAAACTTTCTTCTTTAACTTTCCAAGCTACTGCGGCTGAAGGGAAATATCCCCAGCGGTTTTCTTCTGTAAAGAATGAGGAGCCATCAGCTCTAAAGGAAGCAGTTAATAGATATTTGTTCCCTAAGTTTATGTTTGCCCTTCCAAAAAACGATTGAAGATTTAAAGAGTTGAAATATCTGTTGTTTGGATTTAAAGGGTCAATATTCGGAATTCTAACCCCAGTTACTGGGTCGTTTTCATATTCGTCTTTATTGCCATCGTTCTTAAAGTTTTGGTATGAATAACCTGCCTGAATATCAAAGTTATTGAGGAACGATTGGTCAAACTCTTTTCTATAGGCTAAATAAGACTCCATGGTAGTATTGGTAATATGTTGTCTTTCACCAAAACTTTTTCCTGGATTGAAAATGTAAGTCCCTTTTGGTTGACTGGGGTCTGGAACCAGAGTATAGGAGTTTACTGAGTTTTCTGCAAATCGTTCTTCAATTTCAGCTCTTGAGGCCTCTAAGCCCAAGTTCACTACTGCTCTTAATTCAGGTAAAAAATGAAATTTGTAATCAAGTTCCAGGTTACCTAATAAACGTTTAACTTTTTCTGGTCTTGAGCGTTGCAGAAGCACGGCCAATGGGTTGCTGGATCCTGCTTTTGCATTTGGGCTATTGGCTTCACCTGCTCCACGTAATTGTTGGTAGTAGCCACCAAAAATTGAGTTGCTATCATAAATAGGCTTTGTTGGATCCATTGAAACTGCGCCACCAATAGCAGCGCCATCATCTATGGCGTTTTTGTCTACAGAAGTAGCTTTAGCATTCAAATCCACTTTTAAATGGTCGTCAAAGAGTTTTGGAGATAACCTCAAAGACGCCGTAATTCTTTCATAGTCATTGGTTTTTACAACACCTTCGGTATTGTTGTACCCAACAGAGGCTCTAAATGGGATTTTCTCGAACAAATTAGCTCTTACCCCAAAATTGTAATCTTTAGTAATGGCCGTTCTGTAAATGGCATCTTGCCAATCTGAATTGTATATCTGGCGTTGAACAGAATTTCCGTCTTTATCTTGAACTGTAATAGTTCTACTGGGTTCATTAGTGTTTACTGAACCTACAGGTACACCCAATGCAGCGAGGTCATCTGGGTAATACATTTGCGCGAATTTTACAAAAGTATCGCCATCCATGATTTCAATTTGATTCCTTGAACTAATGTTACTTAATGAGGTTCTGGCCGAAAAATTAAATTTAGCCTCGCCAGAAGTTCCTTTTTTGGTGGTGATGATAAGTACACCATTTGACGCCCTTGAACCATAAATAGCAGTTGCAGAAGCATCTTTGAGCACACTAAAGCTTTCAATATCATTAGGGTTTATTAAGCTCAAAGGGTTGCCAACACCAGCAACACCACCATTATCTAATGGTACGCCATCTATTACAATTAAAGGAGAGTTGTTTCCGGATAATGAAGAACCACCTCTAATTCTAATGTTTGGGGCGGCATCTGGCTGTCCACCAGCACTTGTAATCCTCACACCAGCCGCTTTACCTTGAAGTAATTGATCTGGCGATACCACGGCACCTTGGTTAAAATCTTCAGAAGATACAACGTCAACCGATCCGGTTAAGTCCTCCTTCTTAACGCTACCGTAACCAATAATCACAATTTCTTCAAGTTGCGCTGCGTCTTCACTTAATTGAATGTCTAGCGTAGCTTGTCCGGTATATGTTATTTCTTGCGCTTGGTAACCTACATAGGTGAATACAAGAACATCACCATTGTTAACTTCAATTACGTATTGCCCGTCAAAATCTGTAGCTGTACCTGTTGTGGTACCTTTAATAACTACATTTACTCCCGGAAGCGGTATAGAAGTTGATTGTTCTGTTACTGTTCCTTTTAAACTGTTTTGCCCAAATGTTAAAACGGGCAAAATCAGCAGGAAAAACAGTAAACTTTTAGTAGTTGTTTTCATATAATTTTGTTGAATAATGAATTAAATTGTTTAGTTATATTTTCACTTCTCGCATCAAACGTATGTAAAGAAAATGTTAAGAAATAATTTTAAATTACGAAATATTTAACGAAAACGTTTTCGTGTTGATAAATTTTTAATATTTGGACTGGATATTGGCAAAAACACATGACTTGGTGTATGGAAAAATATTTTACCATCGTTTTAAAAACATGCAAATAATTGTTACTTTACAATGAATTTTTAGCGATGAAGAAGAAGATAACATTAAAACAAATTGCCAAGGAATTAGATGTCTCGGTTTCAACGGTTTCAAAAGCGCTGAGTGGGAGCAAAGAAATTAGCGAGGATACAACCCAAAAAATACAGGCCTTTGCTAAGCTTTACAACTACAAGCCCAATAATATTGCCCTTAGCTTAAAGAACCGAAAAACAAAAACTATCGGTATTTTAATACCCGAGATTGTACACCATTTTTTTTCAACCGTAATTCGCGGTATAGAACGGGTAGCCAATAGAAGGGGATACAATGTTATTGTAGGGTTGTCCAACGAATCCTTTGCCAAGGAAATAATCAACATGGAAATGCTTGCCAATGGCAGTATTGACGGGTTTATTCTCTCCATTTCCAAAGAAACTTTGCTAAAGCAAGATTACCATCATTTTCATGCCACCATAAGCCAAGGTATGCCCATTGTGATGTTTGACAGGGTTGTAAGTGAAGTGGAGTGCGATAAGGTAATAGTTGATGATTTTAATGGAGCCGTTAAAGCCGTAAAAAAGCTTATTGAAAATAATTGCAAAAACATAGCACTCATTACCACCATGGATTATGTTAGTGTTGGTAAATTGAGAACACAGGGGTATCTTGAAGCCCTTGAAACCAATGGTTTTGTGCCTGATTCCAATTTGATTTTAAAAATTGACGACAGCTTAAATGTTGAAAATCATTTAGAGATTCTCGAGACAGAAATTGCTCAATTCTTTCAAACAAATCCGCAAATAGATGGTGTTTTTGCGGTTAATGAATTATATGCCGTAACCGCAATGAAAGTAGCCAAGAAATTGGGCATGCATGTTCCCGACGATATTCAGGTCATAGGTTTTACAGATGGAGTGCTTTCAAAACACGCTACACCTAGTTTAACTACCGTGAGTCAGCATGGCCAAAAAATGGGTGAACAAGCCGCGAATTTACTCATAGACAGATTGGATGCTGAAGATGCCGAAAGCGAGCAATACTTTACAAACAACGATAAAAAAAGTGACTTCATAAAGGTCGTTATAGAGACCGAAATTATTGAGAGAGAATCAACTAAATAATTTCGTTAAAAAAAATTTATTAGGAAAACCAAAATTCTTTTATATCTTTGATGCGAAATCAAAACTTATATTTTCACTTCTCACATAAGTTTTGATAAGTATTTACCGCTTATCAAATAGTATTAACTAAACATACTATTTCATGGAAAAGCGTAGATTAAGTTTCTGGCAAATCTGGAACATGAGTTTTGGATTTCTAGGAATCCAAATGGGGTTCGCCCTTCAAAATGCCAACGCAAGTAGGATACTTCAAATTTTCGGAGCAGACGTTCACGAACTGTCTTGGTTCTGGATTATTGCACCATTAATGGGGTTGATTGTTCAACCTATTATTGGGCATTACAGTGATAATACTTGGGGACGTTTCGGAAGAAGAAAACCTTATTTTTTGGTGGGTGCCATACTGGCCTCTGTAGGTCTGGTGTTAATGCCCCAAGCCGATATTTTCACGGCATTTTTACCACCTTTGTGGGTGGGTGCAGGAATGCTCATGATTATGGATGCCTCATTTAATGTGGCGATGGAACCATTCAGAGCTTTGGTTGGTGACAATTTGAGAACTGACCAGAGAACCTTAGGGTTCAGCGTACAAACAGCACTCATTGGTTTTGGTGCCGTAATTGGATCGTGGTTGCCATATGCCTTAACCAATTGGTTCGGCGTTTCAAATCAAACTTCAGAGGGAGCCATTCCATTTAATTTAATTTTATCGTTCATTATTGGCGCAGCTGTTTTAATTGTTTCAATTTTAATAACAGTATTAACAACCAAAGAATATTCTCCAGAGGAATTGGCCCTAATTGAAAAAGAAAAGGCCAAATCTGTTGATATAGATGTGGTTGTTGAAAACAAGGAATCTAGTTTGCTGGATGTTTTTGAAGACTTCAAAAAAATGCCAACAACCATGCGACAATTAGCCTGGGTGCAATTCTTTTCTTGGTTTGGTTTGTTTGGCATGTGGGTGTTTGCCACTCCTGCAATTGCGCAACATACTTATGGACTATCCCACACAGATAGCAGTAGCACGATGTATCAAGATGCAGGTGATTGGATAGGCATTCTCTTTGGGGTTTATAATTTGGTGTCGGCCATTTACGCATTCGCTTTGCCTTATATTGCCCAAAGAATTGGCAGAAAGAAAACACATTCCATATCCCTTATCATTGGTGGTTTGGGGCTCTTATCCATTTACATTATGCCCGATAAGGATTGGCTAATCGTTTCTATGATTGGCGTGGGCATTGCATGGGCTAGTATTCTGGCTATGCCGTATGCTATATTGGCAGGGTCTATTTCGCCAAAAAAGATGGGGGTTTACATGGGTATTTTCAATTTCTTCATTGTAATACCTCAAATAATCAATGCATTAATAGGTGGTCCACTTGTAAAATATGCTTATGGCAATCAAGCCATATTTGCATTGGTATTAAGTGGTGTAAGTTTTCTTGTCGCAGCAGCTTTAGTTAATAAAGTCAAAGATGTTGATGACATCATTCAATCTTAAAACTATGCAGAAAACAGGAGTTATATTCGATTTGGATGGTGTTATAGTCGATACCGCAAAATACCATTATTTGGCATGGAAAAATCTTGCCGATAAATTAGGTTTTGAGTTTACTGAAAAACACAACGAACTGCTAAAAGGTGTGAGTCGCGTAAGGTCATTGGAGATTTTATTGGAAATTGGAAACATAAAGCTTTCCGAAGAAAAAAAACAAGAATATCTCGTAACCAAAAACGAAGAATATTTGGGATTTATTACAAAAATGAAAGCTGATGAAATCTTGCCTGGAGCCCTAGAATTACTTGATACATTAGACAGTCTAGGAATAAAGTATGTGTTGGGTTCTGCCAGCAAAAACGCCCCACTTATTTTGAAACAGGTAGGGATTTTTGAACGATTTGCTGGAATAGTGGATGGCAACAGTGTTTCAAAAGCGAAACCAGACCCCGAGGTGTTTTTAATCGGCGCTAAAAAGTTAAATATTCCACAAGAAAATTGTATTGTATTTGAAGATGCCATTGCAGGTATTGAAGCCGCCAATAGAGCTAATATGACATCTATAGGAATTGGCAACGAAGAAACACTTCATGAGGCAGATTACAATTTTGAAAATTTAACGGAAGTAACTTCCGATTTCATCAAAAAATTAATTTCAGAAAAGAACAAAAAGAAACATAGGGTTTAGATGAATAGTTCGCTCATAGAGCCGTAACGCTCAAATTGAAGCAGGCAATCTACGCTCTCATATCTTTAAAAATATGAATCAAGATTATATAAAACCAGATAACTGGTCCATCATAGAAGAAGGGTTCAATCCCAAACGCGTAAAATCATCAGAAAGTTTATTCAGCTTAGGAAACGGAGCCATGGGGCAACGTGCAAATTTTGAAGAACTCTATTCTGGCGATACCTTTCAAGGAAGTTATATTGCAGGGGTCTATTATCCAGATAAAACCCGCGTGGGTTGGTGGAAAAATGGCTATCCAGAGTATTTTGCTAAAGTGCTTAATGCACCAAATTGGATAGGAATTAACGTTGAAATAAACGGCGAACAACTCGATTTATTTACGTGTAAAAAAGTAGAAAATTTTAGGCGAGAGCTTAACATGAAAGAAGGTTGGTTGTCCAGAAGTTTCATAGCCACATTAAAAAATGGAATTACGGTTGAGGTAAATGCCAAACGTTTTTTAAGCTTGGATTTAGATGAGGTTGGCGCTATTCAATATCAAATCAAACCTTTAAGTGAAAATGCCGAAATTACCTTTCAGCCGTATTTAGATTCTGGAATTACCAACGAAGATACCAATTGGGATGATAAGTTTTGGGATACAAGAAATGTAAGCCATAAAAATCATCAAGCGTTTATTGAGGCTAAAACTATGAAAACCGATTTTCATACGTGTACATTCATGGAATCCAAAATTTATATTGATGAAAAATCATTAGTCATTGATCCTAAATTTAAGGCTGATGCAACTTATGCTTCGTTTTACTACAAGCATAAAGTAAAACAAAATGAAACCTATACCATCCATAAGTTTGGAGGTTATGTTGTAGATAGAAACCATGAAAAATCTAAGTTGGTTACTGCGGCAAAAGCGGTTTTGAAATTGGTAACCAATAAAGGCTTCAATGCATTGTTGGAAGACCAAAAGAAAGCTTGGGATTTGATATGGAGCATGTCTGATATTACAATTTCTGGAGACGTTAAGGCACAACAAGGTATCCGTTTTAATATTTTCCAATTAAACCAAACCTATTTAGGCCGAGATTCTCGATTAAATATTGGTCCTAAAGGGTTTACAGGTGAAAAATACGGTGGAAGCACTTATTGGGATACCGAGGCCTATTGCATTCCGTTTTATATGGCTACCAAAGACCAAAATGTGGCAAGAACCCTTTTGGAATACAGATACAATCATTTGGAAAAGGCTATTGAAAATGCTCAAAAATTAGGGTTTAAAAATGGTGCCGCCCTTTACCCAATGGTAACCATGAATGGCGAAGAATGCCATAACGAGTGGGAAATCACTTTTGAAGAAATACATAGAAATGGTGCCATTGCTTTTGCAATTTATAACTATTGTCGATACACAGGTGATTACAGTTATATTCCTGAAAAAGGACTCGAAGTTTTAATCGGAATTGCTCGTTTTTGGCATCAGCGAGCCAATTTTTCAACAGCCAAAAATAAGTATGTTATTTTAGGTGTTACGGGGCCAAATGAATATGAAAATAACGTGAATAATAACTGGTACACCAATTATTTAGCACAATGGTGTATTAATTATGCACTTGAAAATATCGGTAAAGTTGAAGAAGAATATGCTTCAGATTTTACTAGAATTATGAATAAAGTCAAGCTATCAACTTTAGAATTGGCAGAGTGGAAGGCAGTAGCAGACAACATGTATTTTCCGTTTTCAGAAAAACATAATGTATATCTTCAGCAAGACGGATTTTTAGATAAAGAACTGATTACCGTGGCCGATTTAGATAAAAGCCAACGCCCAATCAATCAAAAATGGAGTTGGGATCATATTTTGCGATCACCCTACATTAAACAGGCCGATGTTTTACAGGGTTTCTACTTTTTTGAAGACCATTTTACAGAAGAACAACTAGAACGCCATTTTGATTTTTATGAGCCTTTTACGGTTCATGAAAGCTCATTATCACCATGTGTACACAGTATCCAAGCAGCAAAATTAGGTAAGATGGGGCAAGCTTATAAGTTCTATTTGCGTACCTCTCGTTTAGATTTGGACGATTATAACAAAGAAGTTCATGAAGGACTACACATTACTTCGATGGCTGGCACTTGGATGAGTATAGTTGAAGGATTTGGAGGTATGCGTGTTAAGGACAACAAATTGTCGTTTAAGCCCAAAATACCAAAACAATGGGATGCTTATTCGTTTAAGGTCAATTTTAGAAATCAAATTTTAAAGGTAGAAGTGTGCCAAAATGATACCAAGTTTGAATTGGAAGGTAATGCCGAACTACAAATATTGGTGAATAATTTACCCGTAACCATAACCCCAAATAGTTTGATAACTGTTTAACAAAATCTAATTAGAATGAGATTATTTATTTTATCAATAGCGATTATTTTTTCCATATTTATTGGAAACGCCCAAGAATTGAAATCTCCTAATGGCGAGTTAATGATGCAGTTTTCATTGGAGGCCAATGGTGTACCAACCTATAATTTGTCATATAAAAGCAAACCCGTTATAAAATCTAGCCGATTAGGATTTATACTTAAAGACGATGAAAAGTCACTAATGGATGATTTCGCCATTTCAAGTACGGAAACAACTTCATTTGATTCAACTTGGCAACCCGTTTGGGGAGAACAGAAGGAAATAAGAAACCGTTACAATGAATTGGCGGTTACCTTAACACAAAATGAAACAGAACGGAAAATTTTAATTTGTTTTAGGTTGTTTAACGATGGCTTAGGTTTTCGCTACGAATTTCCCACCCAAGAAAACCTTGTGTATTTTGTGATTAAAGAGGAAAAAACACAATTTGCCATGACGGGGAACCACACAGCTTTTTGGATTCCAGGAGATTACGATACACAGGAATACGATTATACAGAATCAAAATTATCTAAAATACGAGAAAAATTTGATTCTGCTGTAACCGATAATGCGTCGCAAGAACAATTTTCTCCAACGGGTGTTCAAACGGCACTGATGATGAAAACAGATGATGGGCTTTACATCAATTTACATGAAGCGGCTCTTATTGATTATTCATGTATGCACCTTAATTTAGATGATGAAAATTTCATTTTTGAATCACATTTAACCCCAGACGCCATAGGCGACAAGGGCTATATGCAAGCTCCTTGCAAAACACCTTGGAGAACGATTATTGTTAGCGATGATGCCCGCGATATTCTTGCTTCGAAAATAACGTTGAACTTAAATGACCCCTGTGAAATTGAAGACACTTCATGGATAAAACCAGTGAAATATGTCGGTGTTTGGTGGGAAATGATTACCGGTAAAAGTTCTTGGGCTTACACAGATGATTTGCCTGCTGTTCAACTTGGAAAAACAGATTTCTCGGAAGTTAAACCCAACGGAAAGCATGCAGCAAACACAGCACACGTAAAAGAATATATTGATTTTGCGGCAAAACATGGTTTTGATGGTGTGCTTGTTGAAGGTTGGAATGAAGGTTGGGAAGATTGGTTTGGGCAATCAAAAGATTATGTGTTTGATTTTGTAACGCCTTACCCGGATTTTGATGTGGAAGAAATACATGAATATGCAAAATCCAACGGGGTAAAAATGATTATGCACCATGAAACTTCAGGTTCTATACGGAATTATGAGCGCCACATGGACAAGGCCTATCAATTCATGAAAGATAACGGATATGATGCCGTAAAAAGTGGCTATGTTGGGAATATTTTACCTCGAGGTGAACATCATTATAGCCAATGGATTGTAAACCACTACCAATATGCCATAGAAAAGGCAGCCGATTATCAAGTGATGGTCAATGCCCATGAGGCAGTGAGGCCAACAGGTATTTGCAGAACTTACCCAAATTTAATTGGTAATGAATCGGCAAGAGGTACCGAATTTCAAGCTTTTGGTGGTTCAAAACCAAACCATGTTACGCTTTTGCCTTTTACACGTTTAATTGGTGGTCCAATGGATTATACCCCTGGTGTTTTTGAAATGGACATTAGCAAACTTAATCCGGATAATAACTCCCACGTAAACAGCACCATTGCCAATCAGTTGGCACTCTACGTTACCATGTATAGTCCTTTACAAATGGCAGCTGATTTGCCAGAAAATTACAATCGATTTTTAGATGCTTTTCAGTTTATAATAGATGTTGCCATAGATTGGGATGAAAGTATTTATTTAGAGGCAGAGCCAGGCCGTTACATTACGGTGGCACGTAAAGAAAAAGGTGCAAACAATTGGTTTATAGGTAATGTTAATGGTCTTGATGCCAGAACTTCAACTATTAAATTGAGCTTTTTAGAACCGGGTAAAAAATATAAAGCCACTATTTATGCCGATGCCAAAGACGCCCATTATAAAACCAATCCGCAGGCTTATACTATTAAAACCAAAAACGTAACCAATAAATCAAAATTAGTGCAATTATCTGTTCCGGGCGGAGGGTATGCCGTTAGTATTGAAGAAATTAAATAAAGTAAACCAATTATGGATTATTTAAAACAACAAAAACATGCCAAACCTTTCATTTTAATTGCTTTGGTGTTTGTAATTACGTTAAATTTATCTTGCAAAAAACAAAGCACTATGAACGACGGGTTTGATGCTAAAACTTCAATAGTCGAAAAATACGACATTCAACGTGTTGAGCCACCAAATTGGTGGGTTGGTTTCAAGGATTCAGAATTGCAGTTGATGGTGAAACATCCCAACATTTCTGAATGGACTCCTGAAATTTCATATGAAGGTGTTTCCGTAGTAAATGTTCATAAAGCGGATAGCCCGAATTATTTGTTCATCGATTTAAACGTGTCAGAAACCGCAATTGCAGGTAAATTCAATATCATTTTTAAAAAGGAAGGTGAAGATGATTTGGCGTATACCTACGAGTTAAAATCTAGGGACAGGCCATCTGAAGATTACAAGGGTTTTGACAGTAGCGATGTTATTTATTTAATAACTCCAGATAGGTTCGCAAACGGAAATCCTGAGAATGACATTGTTGAAAATTTAAAGGAAAAATCCATTGATAGAACAGATGACTATGCCAGGCACGGTGGCGATATTGAGGGTATTTCAAATCATTTAAATTACATTGAAGATTTAGGTTTTACGGCAGTTTGGCCTTGTCCACTGCTTACAAACGATATGCCCCAAAGTTCATATCATGGATATGCCATTACCGATTATTATGAAATTGACCCGAGATATGGAACTTTGGAAGAGTATGTGGCTTTGTCTAAAAAATTGTCTGAAAGGGGCATGAAATTAATCATGGACCAAGTGGCCAACCATTGTGGTGTAGAGCATTGGTGGATGAAAGATTTGCCGTTTAAAGATTGGATAAACCATCAAGACAGTTATGTTGAAAACATTGAGAATTGGGATGGTAGCAAAAGTATTACCACAAACCACAGACGCACTACAAACCAAGATATTTATGCATCTCAATTAGATAAAAATGCCATGAGCGAAGGTTGGTTTGTTTCGGCCATGCCAGACTTAAACCAAAGAAATCCATTCATGGCTAAGTATACCATCCAGAACAGTATTTGGTGGATTGAAACAGCTAAACTTGGAGGTATAAGGCAAGACACCTACCCGTATCCTGATAAAAATTTTATGAGTAAATGGGCGGGAGCAATTATGAATGAATATCCAAACTTCAGTATTGTTGGAGAAGAATGGACGACCAATCCATTGCTAATCGCCTATTGGCAGCAAGGGCATATCAATAGGGATGGCTATAACTCCAACTTGAAATCGCCCATGGATTTCGCAATGCAGGAAACTATTGTAAAAGGCCTGAATGATGAAGAATCTTGGGACTCCGGCCTAATAGGGATTTATAGAGGTTTGGCCAACGATTTTGCTTATGCAAGCCCCAAGGACATTATGGTTTTTCCCGATAATCATGATATGAGTCGCATATTTACCCAATTACACGGCAATATTGAAAATACCAAAATGGCCTTGAGCTATATTTTGACAATGCCCCGTATTCCACAAATTTACTATGGTACCGAAATTTTGATGAACGATTTTGATAACCCTGGAGACCACGGTCTGGTACGTACAGATTTTCCTGGGGGCTGGGAAGGTGATGTCATAAATGCATTTACGGGTAAAGGCTTGAGCTTGGAGCAGAAAGACATGCAGTTGTTCCTCAAAAAAATACTGAATTATAGAAAAAACAGTCAAGCCATTCATGAAGGTAAAACCATTCACTTTGCACCAGAAAATGGCGTTTATGTGTTGTTCAGGATTTTTGATGATGAAACTGTCATTCAAATAATGAATAAAAATAACGTTCCAATTGAGTTGGATTTAAGTAGATTCAAAGAAATTGGTCTCGATGGAAAAATAGTGCACGATATCATAAATGGAGAAAGCCAAACTTGGAAAGGTTCATTTTCATTAAAGGATAAAGGCAGTGTTATTCTAACGACAAAAGGAAATGGCTAATGGGCGTTAACTTAAAATCAATCATAATTACTATCGGATTATTTATGTTTTTTATTAGTTGTGGGCAGCGGAAAAAGGAAGCAAAAACTACTGTAGAAAATACAGAGAAAGTTCAAGGGAAATTAGTGGTTTATCAAGTGTTTACACGCTTGTTTGGAAACACAAATACCACCAACAAACCTTGGGGAACCATTGAAGAAAATGGCGTGGGTAAGTTTAACGACTTTACAGATAGGGCTTTAGAGGAAATCAAGGATTTAGGTGTTACCCACATTTGGTACACAGGTGTGCCGCACCATAATGTTATTACCGATTATACAAAATATGGCATTTCAAATGATGACCCCGATGTTGTAAAGGGACGTGCCGGTTCACCTTATGCCGTCAAGGATTATTACAATGTTAATCCAGATTTGGCAGTAAATGTTGAAAACCGTTTAGAGGAATTTGAGGCTTTAATTGAACGCTCCCACAAAATAGGTTTGAAAGTAATTATTGATATCGTGCCCAATCATGTGGCCCGAAATTATAAAAGTATTTCCAAACCTGAAGGGGTGAGGGATTTTGGAGAGGATGATGATACTTCCGTCGCCTACAACGTAAATAATAATTTCTATTACAACCCAGACGAATCCTTTAAAGTGCCTCATTGGGAAGGGGGTTATGTGCCCCTTGGAGGAGAAAAAAATCCGTTGGCTGATGGGAATTTTGATGAAGCTCCTGCAAAATGGACGGGTAATGGGTCGCGCTTATCGCAACCAAATTTTAATGATTGGTACGAAACTGTTAAAGTGAATTACGGTATTTCTCCTGAAGGCAGTAAGGATTTTGATGAATTGCTAGATGGATTTGAAAATGAAAACTATAAGAAGCATTTTGAGTTTTGGCAAGATAAACCAGTTCCAAATTCATGGATAAAATTTCGCGATATTGCTTTGTATTGGTTAGATAAAGGGGTTGATGGTTTTCGTTATGATATGGCAGAAATGGTGCCCGTGGAGTTTTGGAGTTTCATGAATTCTTCAATAAAAATGAAAAACCCAGATGCCTTTTTGTTGGCCGAGGTTTACAATCCGGCTTTGTACCGAGATTATATCAAAAAAGGCAAAATGGATTATCTCTATGATAAAGTCCAATTATACGATACCATAAAGCACATCATTCAGGGCAACGGTAAAACAGATAATATTCCACCTATTCTTGACGAACTTAAAGATATTGAACACCATATGCTGCACTTTCTTGAAAACCATGACGAGCAGCGTTTGGCAAGTCCAGATTTTGCTGGGAACGCTGAAAAAGGAAAGCCGGCTATGGTGGTTTCAGCTACCTTAACAACAGCACCGACCATGATTTATTTTGGACAGGAAGTAGGGGAGGACGGTTCAGAAGATGCAGGTTTTGGTTCGCCCACTAGAACCTCCATTTTTGATTATGTTGGTGTACCGGCACATCAGCGTTGGGTAAACAACAAGAAATTTGACGGTGGTCAATTATCCGAATCCGAAAAGGAATTGAGGGATTTTTATAAACGGTTATTGAACTTTACTATTTCTAGTTCTGCATTGGCAGGGAAATATCAAGATATCCATTTATTCAACCGCAAAAATACAGAACATTACGGTGACAAAGTGTTTTCCTTTGTGCGTTGTAGTGAAGCTGAAAAGTTAATTATTGCTTCAAATTTTGATGCTGTAAATCATCAACAATTTAATCTGCAAATTCCCCAAATCATTATCGAGTCATGGGGAATGACCAATGGAACTTACCAAGTTGAAGATCAGTTGTATCATCAATTCTTAGGTCAATTACTTGTTGAAAACAATGTTGGCAGCCTTCAAATGCAATTAAAACCATTGGAATCCTTCATTTTAAGAATTCAATAACATGCGAAGAATCTTTCTGCTTTTGGTACTGGCTATCTTCTTTTTTAGTTGCAAGGAAAAAGAAGTAAAAGAAATGACAAAACAAACGGGAACCCCTTTTGTATGGGAAGGAGTCAATGTATATTTTTTGCTAGTAGATAGATTTTACAATGGAGATAAAACAAACGATGTAAATTTTAACAGAACTGGGGAAACAGGCAAACTTCGTGGCTTTGAAGGAGGTGACATAAAAGGTGTAACCCAAAAAATTAAAGACGGTTATTTTACCGGTTTAGGAATAAATGCCATTTGGATGACCCCAATTGTAGAACAGATTCATGGGGGCACAGATGAGGGCACTGGTATGAGTTATGGTTTTCACGGATATTGGGCTAGTGATTGGACGGCTATAGATCCAAATTTTGGGACAAACGAAGACCTGCTAGAATTAGTTGAAACAGCCCATAAACATGGTATTCGAATTTTATTGGATGCCGTTATAAACCATACAGGGCCTGTAACTGATGATGATACGGTATGGCCAGAAACATGGGTGCGAACCCAACCACAATGCGATTATAGTTCTTTTGAATCCACAGTTACCTGTACATTGGTGAAAAACCTTCCGGATATCAAGACTGAAAGTAATGAGCCTGTTGACTTACCTCCGCAGTTGATTGAAAAATGGAAGAAAGAAGGACGATACGAACAAGAAATTGCCGAGTTAGATGCTTTTTTTGAACGAACAAATTACCCAAGGGCACCAAGATTTTACATCATGAAATGGCTAACCGATTATATAACAGAATTTGGTATTGATGGCTATCGGGTGGATACAGTGAAACATACAGAGCCCTATGTTTGGCAAGAATTTAAAGACCAATGTGATTTTGCCTTTGCTAATTACAAAAAGAACAACCCAGAAAAGGTTTTGGATGATAACAATTTTTATTTGGTTGGTGAGGTTTACAATTATAACATTTCTGCAGGAAAGGCTTTTGATTTTGGAGATAAAAAGGTGAACTATTTTGACGATGCTTTTCAGGGTTTGATAAATTTTGAAATAAAATGGAATGCTGCCCAGCAACCTATAGAAGGCATGTTTAAGAAATATTCAGATATCTTGAATTCAGAATTAAAAGGTTATGGCGTGTTAAACTATTTAAGCTCCCATGACGATGGCGAACCATTTGATGCTGCTCGTAAAAAACCTTATGAAACAGCAATAAAGTTATTGTTGTGCCCCGGAACATCCCAAGTTTATTACGGTGATGAGTCTGCACGTTCATTGGTGATTGAAGATACTGAAGGTGATGCCACGTTGCGTTCATTTATGAATTGGGATGCCATAGCAAACAATGACAAAACGATTGAAATTTTGGCCCATTGGCAGAAACTTGGGCAGTTCCGTGCAAATCATCCTTCAATTGGAGCAGGGATACATCAAATGTTAACCGAGAATCCTTATGTGTTTTCTCGAAGCTTTTCAAAAAACGGTTTAGATGATAATGTTATTATAGGTTTAAACCTCCAAAAGGGAAATAAGGTTATTGACGTTTCGAAAGTATTTAAGGAAGGAGAAGAAATACGTGATGCATATTCTGATTTAACTTCAACTGTTCAAAATGGGAGAATAGAAATTAGTTCCCCATACAACTTAATGTTATTGGAAAAACTGTAAACGTTATTCAACCTTTTCAATATTTGAAGAATCCCGAACAACTAATTCGGCTTCTAAGATAATTTTGTTCAAAGATTGCTTAATAACAGGTTCTTTGGTGTAATCTAAAAATTTCAGTGCAGCCTGTTTTCCAATTTCTTCACTATGTTGGTTTACGCTGGTAATGCTTGGTGTAACCATTGAAGTAAATGGCTCATTGCCAAAGCCTACCAAAGCCATGTCTTGTGGAATTTTTATGTTTTGCTCATTTAGTATTTGCAAGGCACCTAAAGCAGCGTAGTCACTAGCTATGTAAACAGCATCTGGTCTGGTTTCCAAGCTCAAAAGTTGTGTCATTTTTTTGCGGCCATCTTCAATGGTCAGGCTACTCTCAATGAGCAATTCGTTGTCGAGTGGCAGATTGTGTTTTTTTAGTGCGTCAATGTAGCCTCTTATTCTGTTGTTAAAAATTCGGGTATGCCTATAACCGCCTATGTGTGCAATTCTTTTGCATCCTTGTTTGACCAAATGTTCAACTATCATTTGACTGCTGTCGTAATCGTTTATGCCTATATAATCTACGTTGAGGTCATTTTCACCACGGTCAAATAAAATTAAAGGAATGCCTTTGGATTTAATTTTTTCATAGTAGGTCAAATCTATTGTTTCATTCGCCATGGAAGCTATAATACCATCAACTTGCGTGAATAGGAGCGTATCAATATTATCGCATTCCTTTTTATAGGACTCGTTGGACTGAGTCATAACAATATTGTACCCTTCTTTATTGAGCACTTCCTCAATATTTTGAATAACCGAAGAAAAAAAGTGGCTGTTGGTTCGGGGCACAATAACCCCAACCAAGTTGCTTTTCCCTTTTCGTAAGGCACTAGCAAGATGGTTGGGCTGATAATTCAGGTTTTTGGCAACCTGTCTTACCGCTTGCTTGGTCTTTTCGCTGATACGTGAGTCATCATTTAAAGCCTTAGAAACCGCGGCAGTAGAAATATTTAAGACGTTGGCAATATCTTTTATGGTTGTTTTTCTTTTAATATTCAATTTTTTTATATCTTTGCTTAATCGTTTAAACAAATATAGGGCGATAAATTTTATAATCAAAACCTATTTAATATCAAATACTTTGTGTGGTTTTGATTTTTGTTCAACTATATGCTTAATCGTTTAACCAGTTAAAAATATTTAAAACTAAATACAATTCAAAAGATGAAAAAAGTAGTAACTTTTGGGGAGATTATGCTTCGTTTGGCTCCTCAAGGATTTTTAAGATTTTCTCAAGCCGACAATTTTGATGTTGTTTATGGTGGTGGAGAATCTAACGTTGCCGTGTCATTGGCCAATTATGGTGTGCCTGTAGACTTCGTAACGCGTTTGCCTAAAAACGATATAGGTGAATGTGCTATGATGGAAATGCGCAAAAGAGGCGTTGGTGTAGATAAAATTGTTTGGGGTGGTGATCGCCTTGGTATTTATTTCTTAGAAACTGGTGCGGTGTCAAGAGGTAGTAAAGTAGTATATGATAGGGCTTATTCTTCAATGTCTACCATCCAATCTGGTATGATTGATTGGGAAGAGATTTTTGAAGGTGTTGAGTGGTTTCACTGGACAGGTATTACGCCAGCTATTTCACAAAGCTCAGCCGATGTTTGCTTGGAAGCTGTTAAAGTGGCTAGCAAGAAGGGTGTTACGATTTCAACCGACTTAAATTATCGTGCAAAACTTTGGAAATATTGCGATGCAGCAAAAAGAGAACAAATAATGACCGAACTAACATCATATTGTGATGTGGTTTTGGGTAACGAAGAAGATGCGGAAATGCACTTTGGTATTAAACCGGAAGGCCTTGCGGTTCAAACGCATGGACACGATGTAAAAGCTGAAGCATTTTTGTCAGTTTGTAAGCAAATGATGGAAAAATTCCCAAGAGCTAAAAAAGTAATTACAACTTTAAGAGGTTCTATCTCTGCTTCACATAATACTTGGGCGGGTGTTTTATATGATGGAAAGAAAATGTATGAAACCCGTCAGTATCAAATCACAGACATCGTTGATAGAGTAGGTGGTGGAGATTCATTCATGGGAGGTTTAATCTACGGATTATTGAAATATCCTGAAGATGACCAAAATGCATTGGATTTTGCCGTTGCCGCATCTTGCTTGAAACACACCATAAAAGGTGATGCTAACTTGGTAACTGTTGCCGAGGTTGAAAAATTAATGGGTGGCGACGCTTCTGGTCGTGTGGCTAGATAAAAATTTAATAGTTTAGTTGTTGAGATGTTAAGTCGTTAAGCCAGTTTACAGTTCAACAAATAAGCAATTCAACAAATAAACATTTATATAAAATGGCACAATTTTCAAGATTAGAAGTAGCTCAGGCTATGAAAGATACAGGAATGATTCCTTTGTTTTTCCACGGAGATATTGACTTAAGCAAAAAAGTATTAAAGGCATGTTACGATGGTGGCGCCAGATTAATGGAGTTTACCGCGCGCGGCGATTTTGCCCATGAAGTTTTTGGGGAATTAACAAAATACGCCATAAAGGAACTTCCTGGTATGATAATGGGTGTTGGTTCTGTTACTGATGGTGCAGCGGCTTCACTTTATATGGCTTTGGGTGCAAACTTTATCGTTACGCCTGTTTTAAGGGAAGATATTGCAATAGCTTGTAACCGTAAAAAAGTACTTTGGTCTCCTGGTTGTGGAAGTTTAACAGAAATAGCACGAGCCGAGGAATTGGGTTGCGAAATTGTTAAATTATTCCCTGGTGACTTATACGGCCCAAAATTCATTAAAGGTATTAAAGGGCCACAACCTTGGACAAGCATTATGCCTACCGGAGGGGTTTCTCCAGACGAAGCTAACCTAAAAGGTTGGTTTGATGCTGGTGCAACTTGTGTTGGTATGGGCTCTCAATTGATTTCAAAAGAAATCATTGCCAATAAAGATTATGCAAAACTGGAGCAGGATGTAAAAGATGCTTTGGCTATTGTTAAAAAGGTTAGAGGTTTTTAATCAGATTCCTTCGTTAAAAACTTGTTAAACTTAAAAACCTTCTCGGGATTCGGGAAGGTTTTCCTTTTTTTACTCACTTTAAATTTGTTACATTTGGCATCGCGAAAAAAACAACTTTATAAAAACAATAATTCAAAAAATGAAAATAATGAAATTTTTAAGTCTAGTGGCGTTCGTACTGATTATGGTATCATGTAACAAAAATGGCGTATCGAACGAACCATTAAAAACTGAGTTGGATTCTGTAAGTTATGCTATCGGTTTAGATGTGGCTAATAATGTTAAAAGGAGCTTTGATGAGTTTGATAACGATTTATTCATTCAAGGTTTTATAAATGGTTCTGATTCTACAAACCTTCAAATTGACCAAGCTAAGGCACAACAATTAGTTAGGGCGTACTTCCAAAAGAAACAACAGGAAGAAATGGCAAAAAGAAAAGAAGAAGGTGAAAAAAATAAAGCAGAAGGCGAAAAATTCTTAGCTGAAAACAAAACAAAAGATGGCGTTCAGACTACCGAAAGCGGTTTGCAGTACATCGTTTTAAAAGAAGGAACAGGGGCACAACCAACTGCAACTTCTAAAGTAAAAGTACATTATCATGGCACTTTATTGGACGGTACTGTGTTTGATAGCTCCGTTGATAGAGGTGAGCCTACAGAGTTTGGCGTAAACCAAGTTATTAAGGGATGGACAGAAGGTTTGCAATTAATGAAAGAAGGCGCAAAATACAAGTTCTTTATTCCTCAGGATTTGGCTTATGGTGCCAATCCAAGACCGGGCGGTGTTATTAAGCCTTACGCAACATTAGTTTTTGATGTTGAACTTTTAGAAGTTAAGTAACATACCATATATTAAATGAGTTTAAAAGCAGGAAGTTTATCTTTCTGCTTTTTTTGTTTTCAATTTTTATGGAAGAATAAGTTTTTCAAGTTGTAAATTTGCAGCAAGTAAAATCAAGTAAATGAGCCATAAAGCAGGTTTTGTAAATATTATAGGCAACCCAAACGTGGGCAAGTCAACCTTAATGAATGCCTTTGTGGGTGAAAAACTTTCCATTATCACTTCAAAGGCACAGACCACACGCCATAGAATTTTGGGCATTGTAAATGGAGATGATTTTCAAGTGGTTTTAAGCGACACGCCGGGTATTATAAAACCGGCTTACGAATTGCAGGAATCCATGATGGATTTTGTGAAATCCGCCTTTGAGGATGCTGATGTTTTATTGTACATGGTTGAAATTGGTGAGCAAGAACTGAAGGACGAAGCCTTTTTTAATAAAATAACCAGTTCCAAAATTCCTATTTTATTGTTGTTGAATAAAATGGATAAATCCAATCAAGAGCAATTGGAAGAGCAAGTTCAGCTTTGGGCAGAGAAAGTTCCCAATGCCGAGATTTTTCCAATTTCGGCGTTAACAGGTTTTAACGTAAAAGAAGTGTTTAACCGTATTCTTGATTTGCTTCCTGAATCACCTCCGTTTTATCCAAAAGACCAACTGACAGATAAACCAGAACGTTTTTTTATAAATGAAACCATTCGCGAAAAAATCCTTCTTCATTATAAAAAAGAAATACCTTATGCCGTTGAGGTTGAAACTGAAGAGTTTTTAGAGGAAGAAAAAATTATAAGGGTGCGAACGGTAATAATGGTAGAGCGTGAAACCCAAAAAGGGATTATTATTGGCCACAAAGGCAGCGCGTTAAAACGTGTTGGAATTGAGGCCAGAAAAGACTTGGAAACCTTCTTTGGAAAACAAATCCACATTGAGCTTTATGTAAAAGTGAACAAAAATTGGCGCAGCAACCAAAACCAGCTGAAACGTTTTGGGTATAACAATTAATCTTTTCTGTCTAAAACACCATTCATAAAATCATTCAATTCAAGCATATCTTTTTTACTGGATGCTTTGCCAATGCTTCCCGCAAAATATAATGCAATCCAGATAACGACCATCAAAAACATAACGCTCAATTGCACGGCATAACTTTGTTTTAAAGACCAATTTGAGTATGCCCAAATGCCAAATGCCACAAAAACAAGGGCTACAATAAAGTGAAGGAACATAAAAAGTGTCCAGACAGTTGGGTTTGGACCAAACAAACCATGAAGCATGCAAGATTCTTTGGTTACTTCATTAATTTCCAAATGCAATTGTGGTGACCAAAAATGCTGTTTTGCCTTCGGGAATTTTATAAAAACATGGTCGTCAATTCTACTAACAATAAAATCAGATTGTGCAGTTTTGGCTTCCTCAAAGTCCTTTAAAACCGCTTCATTACTTCTTGGGAGTTCAAACTTAAAGCGCGGCCTTAAAACAATATCATTTGGTAATGCCATTAATTTAGTTTTAGGATAGTAAATTACTATTTTTTATTCAAAATTCTGGGTATTTTATTATTCTTCATAAAAAGGACGGTGCATTAGGATATTTGCTATTTTTGCACAAGTTTTCAGGTAAGCGTGTTGACAGTCAGCTTATCCAAAAACCATTAATTAAATATCATGAGCAATATTGTAGCTATAGTAGGAAGGCCAAATGTGGGTAAATCAACGTTTTTCAATCGTCTCATTCGACGTAGGGAAGCGATTGTTGATGCCGTAAGTGGAGTTACTAGAGACCGTCATTACGGAAAGACCGATTGGAATGGAAAGGAGTTTTCCTTAATAGATACTGGTGGCTATGTATTGGGAAGCGATGATGTTTTTGAAGCTGAAATTGATAAGCAGGTTGAAATTGCGATAGAAGAGGCTGATGCCATAATTTTTATGGTAGATGTTGAATCTGGCGTTACCGGAATGGACGAGGATGTGGCTAAATTGCTTAGAAAAGTTAAGAAACCTGTTTTTTTGGTGGTAAACAAAGTTGATAATGCCAAACGTGCCGAAGATGCCGTAGAGTTTTATGCATTGGGATTGGGTGAATATTTCACCATTGCCAGTATAAATGGAAGCGGTACGGGCGATTTGTTGGATGCTTTGGTTGAAGCCTTGCCTGAAAAAGAAGAGGTAGTTGAAGAAGAGTTACCAAGATTTGCCGTGGTTGGTCGCCCCAACGCTGGAAAGTCATCTTTTATAAATGCCTTAATAGGTGAGGATAGATATATTGTAACCGACATTGCTGGAACTACACGTGATTCCATTGATACCAAATATAACCGTTTTGGGTTTGAATTTAATTTGGTTGATACCGCGGGAATAAGAAAGAAGTCGAAGGTAAAAGAAGATTTAGAGTTTTACTCTGTAATGCGCAGTATTCGTGCCATTGAACACTGCGATGTGTGTTTACTGGTTTTAGATGCCAATAGAGGTTTTGACGGACAGGTGCAAAACATTTTCTGGCTGGCTGAGCGTAATAGGAAGGGTGTCGTGGTTTTGGTTAACAAATGGGATTTGGTGGAGAAAGACCACAAATCGGTTAAAGATTATGAAAAAGCAATCAGAAAACAAATGGAACCATTTACTGATGTACCTATTGTATTTATTTCGGCGTTGACCAAACAACGTATTTACAAAGCCATAGAAACCGCAGTTGAGGTCTATAAAAACCGAACCAAAAAAATTAAAACAAGTACGCTTAACGAGGTGTTTTTGCCATTAATTGAAAACTATCCGCCGCCAGCATACAAAGGCAAGTTTGTTAAAATAAAGTACATCATGCAATTGCCTACACCACAGCCACAATTTGCTTTCTTTTGTAATTTGCCACAATACGTTAAAGACCCTTACAAGCGTTTTCTGGAAAACAAGCTTCGCGAGAATTTCGATTTTACAGGTGTTCCGGTGAGTGTTTATATGAGGAAGAAGTAACGTCTTCACAAGAAAATCATTTTAAAATATAGTTTAATTATCGAGTATATTGGTTATTTTTATTCGCAAACAACCAAGATATGAGCCAGATTATAACCTTTGGGGAAGTGCTAATGCGCTTGTCGCCTTTCGGAAACAAAAAATTCATACAAGCCAATACCTTAGAATTTTATTTTGGAGGAACTGAAGTTAACGTGGGGCTTTCCATATCCAATTTTGGGGGTAATGTAAAGCACATCACGGCTATTTCGGATGATTTTATTGGAGATACGGCCATAGCTTATCTCAATAAATTTGATTTGGATACCACGGCCATTGTGCGCTCCAAAAACCCATTAGGTGTTTATTTTTTGGAGGTTGGTGCCGTGATGCGCCCAAGTTCTATTTCATATAATCGGGCACATTCAGCATTTTCTGAAATAAAGCCAAATATGGTTGATTGGGAAAGGGCGCTTAGAAAAGGTAGTTGGTTTCATTGGACGGGGATTACGCCGGCATTGACCCAAGGTGCTTTTGATACCTTAAAGGCGGGCTTGAAATTGGCAAGGGAAAAAGGTATGGAAGTATCGGCAGACCCGACCTATAGAAGTGGTTTATGGAAGTACGGTGCAAATCCTCGAGAGGCCTTAACAGAACTACTGCATTGCTCAACGGTTTTTATAGGTGGCATAAATGAAATTAATGAGGTTTTAGATACCAATTATGGCTACACAAATGAAGAATTTGTTGAGGCCAGTAAAAAACTTATGGAAGCGTTTCCGACCATCGATAAGGTTTTTGATAAAATAAGGACATCCATCAATTCGTCTTGGCATAAAATCAGGGCGAGGATGTGGAATGGTAAAGAGTTTAGGGAAACCGAGGATTTTGATATTACCCATATTGTAGACCGCATTGGTACTGGTGATGCCTTTGCAGCCGGATTGATTTATGGCTTGCAAAATTATGACGATTTTAAATCCATGCAATTTGCCAGTGCAGCCTGCGCTTTAAAACATACTTATGTTGGCGACGTTAATTATGCAACGACTGAAGAAGTTACAAGAATTTTGGATGGTAATGTAACTGGGCGTTTTACGAGGTAGCTATTCCCTCCTTGAGGAGGGCTAGGGAGGTGTTTTTTTACAACGCTATCGTGTTTGAGTAAGTTTAGCCGATTTTACAAGCGACTAACTTTATAAAATTGGAACGACCCATAGGAATATCCATAGGATTTTCCTAGTAGGTAGGAACCAAGAAATTGTTTTTAAACGGTGTTGACAATAGTTATTTTATTCTTTTTCCAAGTTTGTATTGTTTTCTGATTTCCGTTCCATCCTCTTTAAGACAATATTCTATTCCGTTCTTTTTTCCATTAATGTACTCACAACGAAAAGTCATTTTTTCACCACCGTCCCGATAACCTAATTCTATTCCGTTTTTTTTCTTATCCAGATATTGACAGCTATAGGAAATTTTCCCGTTTGTATATTGTTCTTTCAGTATTTTTATTCCATTATCATTGTAAGTGAAAATTTCAAAAATATCGCCCTGAAGATCATATTCATATCGTTTTGAAAGTACATAGGGTTTGTTTGGATTGAATTTAGTTTTGGAGGAAAGTCTTTTTTCTTTTCCATTAAAATATAAGTAGCTAAATAAAATAACACCATTTTTAAATTCTTCCTCATAAACTAGGTGTCCATTTGTCCGCTTTACTTGAGCGATTCCTGTAAAGAGTCCGTCATCAGTGACTTTATATACCAAATTGTTATCGATGTAAACTTCTTTCATACCAATTACTTCCTGTGAAATCAGTTTATTGAAAGTAAAAAGCATTAATAATACAAGGAAGTTTCTCATTTAATCATAATTATTGCCAACAACCCGTTAAGGGTATATTTTTTTGGATAGAAATAAATTTTACCAACCACCTGAAGCACCTCCACCGCCAAAGCCGCCTCCACCAAAGCCGCCTCCGAAACCACCGCCACCCGATGTCCATCCACCTCCGCCAGAGCTTCCGCCCCAACCAGATGAACCACGTCTGTAACTGCCGCGTCCCATATTGCTTAAAATAATGGCTTCCAACAAATCTTGTCCCGCAGAGCGATGGCCACGATTGCCACCACCGCCACGCCTATTTTTTGAAATGGATATAAGGATGATGATAAAAATAAAAATCAGTATGAAAATCAGCCCAACAGGAAAATCGTTTTTGCTGGACTGACGCGTGCCTTTATACTCACCATTTAAAACCTCAAAAATGGCATCAGCACCTCTATTTAATCCGCCATAATAATTCCCTTGTTTAAAATACGGAATAATGTCACGTTCAATAATACGTTTTGATAAGGCGTCGGTCAATAAATGTTCAATGCCATAGCCCGTGTTTATGGCAATTCTTCTATCGTTTTTGGCCAATAAAATTAAAATACCGTTGTCTTCTTTTTCTTGCCCAATGCCCCAAGCTTGGCCCCATTCCGCTCCAAGAAAATTTATGTTTTCACCGTTTGTGGAATTAATAATGGCGACAACAATTTGGGTTGACGTCGTATCTGAATATTTTACTAATTTTTGCTCTAAGCTATTTTTTTGCGAAGAAGAAAGCAAGCTAACATAATCATAAACACTGGTTTGAAAACTTGGCTTTTCTGGAATTTCAAACTGCCCATAGGAAACGTTTAAAAACAAAAAACCAACGAACAAAGAAAGAACAAGTCTTTTATAAGATTTATACTGCGATTGAAAACTGAAGACTGAAAACTCCATGATAAAACTTATCCTTTAGAAATTTCGTTTGATAGTTCGTTGGTGTCTGAATCCAAATATGGAAAGTGTGCTCTAAGTTGCTCGCCAGATTTTAAAATGCCTTCAATTAAGCCTTTTTTAAAGTGGCCTTTTTTAAAATGTGCTTGGATAACATCTTTGGTGCTGTTCCAAAAATCCTTTGGAACCACATTGTTGATGCCTTCATCACCATAAATTACAAAGGTTTTATCTTCAACGGCAACGTAAATCAACACTCCGTTTTGGAGTTTGGTATTGTCCATTTTTAGAAAATGAAAGACTTCCAAAGCACGATTTGTGGCATCGCCTTTGGCTGTTTTTTCAAGATGCACGCGTATTTCACCAGATGTATTTAACTCGGCTTGCCTTATGGCCTCAACAATTTCTTGTTCTTCGCCCTTAGTTAAAAAATCTTCAATTTTAGACATTTAAAATTCTACTTTTGGTACATTTTCACTGCCTGGAGCACTTTTAAATCTGGCCATTTCTTCAAAACCAAATAGGCCAGCCAACAATTTTCCTGGGAATTTTGTAGTGTAAATATCGTATGTGTTAACTGCGTCGTTGTAGCGATTGCGCTCTACGTTAATTCTATTTTCAGTGCCTTCAAGTTGCGATTGTAGTTCTTGAAAGCTTTTATCAGCTTTTAAATCTGGGTAGCGTTCTACGGTAACCAATAACCTTGACAAAGCACCGCTTAGACCTTGTTGTGCTTGCTGGAATTGCGCCATTTTTTCAGGCGTTAAATCATTCACATCAATTGTGGTTTTGGTGGCTTGGGCGCGTGCATTGATAACACCTTCCAAAGTCTCTTTTTCATGCGCGGCATAACCTTTAACGGTAGCCACCAAGTTTGGTATTAAATCGGCGCGGCGTTGATAGGCACTTTCTACATTGCTCCAAGCGGTTTTTGCATTGGCTTCATATTCTACAGCTGTATTGTTAAATCCTTTTCCCCAAGAATAGATTCCGAAGACCACTATGGCTACGATAATCCATGGTAAAAATTTCTTCATGATAATTTAGTTTAAAGATGTTTTTAAAAGTTATCTATAAGACACATTCTTTTTTGAAAAGTTACGTTTTAAAAACATTTTTTTTCAAAGATTAAAGATGTTCCTTTATTTTGATAAGTTGGTTTTTTATCTCCTCGAGTTTGCTGACGATTTCAAAATTGCTAAGGGCTTGTTTTTTTTCTTCCTTTAAATGTGTTTTTGCACCTTCTAAAGTAAAACCGCGTTCTTTTACAAGATGGTAAATGAACTTAAGGTTTTTGATGTCTTCTGGAGTGAATTTTCGGTTTCCTTTAGCGTTCTTTTTAGGCTTTAGCACATCAAATTCCTTTTCCCAAAAGCGAATTAATGAGGTGTTAACTCCAAAGGCCTTGGCAACTTCACCAATGCTATAATATCGTTTTTCTGGTAATTCTATGTGCATTAGTCTAAAGATTGGTTTTCAAGAGAAGCATGCTCCAGTAGTTTGTTGAATTCTTCTGCTGTTAAACTTCCGTAGTAGAAATTAATTGGGTTGATGCGGTTGTCATCCTTAAAAATCTCATAATGCAAATGTGGTGCTTCAGACCGTCCTGTGCTTCCTACAAAGCCAATAAGGTCACCCCTTCTTACCTTTTGGTTCTTTCTCACATTATACTTGTATAAATGGGCGTACAAGCTAGTGTAGCCATAACCATGGTCAATGCGAATGTGGTTTCCGTAACCCGTTGCACGGTTATCTGCTCTAACAACAACACCATCGCCACTGGCATAAACAGGAGTTCCGCGCGGTGCTGTAAAATCCATACCCCAATGCATTTTTCTTGCTTTTGTAAAGGGATCCGATCGCATACCGTAGCCAGATGCCATGCGCGTTAAGTCTTCGTTGCTTACGGGTTGAATGGCAGGAATGGCCGCCAACAGTTTTTCTTTTTCTGCAGCTAATACGGCGATTTCATCTAGAGACTTGGATTGAACAACTATTTGTTTTTGTAAAATATCCAAACGCTTGTTGCTTTCAATAATTAATTTAGAATTGTCAAAGCCTTCTAAGCTTTTATAGCGGTTAATACCGCCAAACCCAGCTCTACGTTGTTCTTCCGGAATTGGGTTTGCTTCAAAGTAAACTCGGTAAATGTTGTTATCTCGCTCAGCTACATTCGCCAAAACAGCCTCGGCCTGATCCATTTTTTTGTTGAGCAGTTCAAATTGCAATTTGGCATTTTCCAACTCTCTTTTCATAGCCCGTTCCTTTGGTGATTCTATATATTGGCCTGCAATAAAAACAAAGATAAAGGCAAAAAGTCCTGAAGCTAAAATAAAGAAAGAGGCATACTTAAAAGTTGTTCTTTTTTTGCGTTCAATCTTCCGGTATGAAAGTGTTTCAGGATCGTAGTAATATTTTACCTTACTCATTTCTTAAATTATACTATTTTTGCGCTTTGAAAACTTTAGTTGCAAAACGCGAATTTTGTAAAAAACGAACAAACCAATAAAATATTATAGAAATTGGTTTGGTTATTCAAAATTAGGGTGAGTAAAGATAAAAATTGTTTTGTAATTAGAGCCAAATAACCGAAAAGAGAATATTTTATATTTTATGAAGTCTCAAGACATCCGTTCTAAGTTTTTAAGTTTTTTTGAAGATAAAAAGCATACCATCGTGCCATCAGCCCCCATGGTTTTAAAGGACGACCCAACGTTAATGTTCGTAAACTCAGGCATGGCGCCGTTTAAGGAGTATTTTTTAGGCAATGCGCAACCAAAAAGTAACAGATTGACTGATAGTCAAAAGTGTTTGCGTGTTTCGGGTAAACATAACGATTTAGAAGAGGTTGGCTACGATACCTACCACCATACGCTTTTTGAAATGTTAGGGAACTGGAGCTTTGGCGATTACTTTAAGGAAGAAGCCATTGCTTGGGCTTGGGAATTGCTAACAGAGGTTTTTGGCATTGATAAAGATATTCTGTACGTGTCTGTTTTTGAGGGAAGTGAAGATGACAAATTAGGCATGGATACCGAGGCTTTTGAGATTTGGAAAAAATACATTTCAGAAGACCGCATTTTAAAAGGAAACAAAAAAGACAATTTCTGGGAAATGGGCGATCAAGGACCATGCGGGCCATGTAGTGAAATACATGTTGATATCCGTTCTAAAGAAGAAAAAGCCAAAACTCCAGGAAAGGATTTGGTAAACAAAGACCATCCACAAGTTGTGGAAATATGGAACCTGGTTTTTATGCAATACAATCGAAAAGCAAATGGAAGCCTTGAGGTTTTGCCCAATAAGCATATAGACACCGGAATGGGTTTTGAACGTTTATGTATGGTATTACAAGGGGTGCAATCCAATTACGACACCGATGTTTTTACGCCATTAATTAGAGAGATTGAAACTATTACCAACAAGAATTACGGCAAAAATGAAAAGACCGATGTTGCCATTCGCGTTATTGCCGATCATGTTCGTGCCGTGGCGTTTTCCATTGCAGACGGGCAATTGCCAAGCAATACAGGAGCTGGCTATGTAATACGCCGAATTTTACGTCGCGCCGTGCGTTACGGATTTACCTTTTTGGACAAAAAGGAACCATTTATTTACAGATTGGTTGATGTGTTGAGCGAGAAAATGGGACAAGCTTTCCCAGAAATAAAAACCCAAAAAGTATTGGTTGAAAGTGTCATTAAAGAAGAGGAACAATCCTTTTTAAGAACTTTAGATCAAGGTTTAGTGCTTTTAAATGGTATTGTTGAAGAAACAAAAGGTGATATTGTTTCTGGTGAAAAGGCTTTCGAACTGTATGACACTTATGGTTTCCCCATAGACTTAACGGCTTTGATTCTTTCCGAAAAGGGAATGAAGCTTGACGAAAAGGGATTTAAGGAAGAACTTCAAAAACAAAAAGATCGTTCTCGAGCTGCCAGTGAAATGAGCACGGACGATTGGACGGTTTTAAGCGAAGATTTTGAGGAAGAATTTGTGGGCTATGACACGCTTGAGGCCAAAGTTAAAATAACTCGGTACCGAAAAGTGACTTCCAAAAAGGATGGAGATATGTACCAATTGGTATTCAACATCACCCCATTTTACCCCGAAGGTGGTGGCCAAGTGGGAGACAAAGGTTATTTGGAAGATAGTCATGGCGGTGTAATCTACATTCTGGACACCAAAAAGGAAAATAACGTGATTATCCATTTTTCAAAAGAGTTACCAAACCATATCAACGAAACATTTAAGGCGGTGGTTGATGCCAAAGTTCGTTACAGAACTGAATGCAACCATACGGCAACACATTTGTTGCACCAAGCTTTACGGGAAGTTTTAGGAACTCATGTGGAACAAAAAGGTAGTGCGGTAAATGCTCGACATTTACGTTTTGATTTTTCGCATTTTTCAAAATTGACAGTTGAAGAATTGCGCGATGTTGAGGATTTTGTAAACCGAAGGATTGAAGGGAAATTACCTTTGGAAGAAAAGCGAAATATTCCAAAAGAAGAAGCTATTGCCGAAGGTGCTATGAGTTTATTTGGTGAAAAGTATGGCGATACTGTTCGGGCTATCCGTTTTGGAAAATCAATCGAGCTTTGTGGGGGTACACATGTTAAGAACACTTCAGATATTTGGCATTTTAAAATTGTTTCAGAAGGCGCCGTTGCGGCAGGTATTCGACGTATAGAGGCTATAACCAATGATGCCGTTAAAGACTTTTATTTTGAAAATAACCGAGCGTATTTTGAGATGAAAGATTTGCTCAACAATGCAAAAGAACCTGTTAAGGCACTTCAAAATTTACAGGAAGAAAACGCCAATTTAAAAAAGCAAATTGAGAGCCTTTTAAAAGATAAAGCTAAAAATATTAAAGGTGAACTTAAAAGTGAGTTGACTGAAATTAACGGTGTTCAATTTTTGGCCAAAAAATTAGATTTAGATGCTGTAGGATTAAAAGATGTCGCTTTTGAACTGGGCAGCCAGTTTAATAATTTGTTTTTGTTGTTCGGAAGTGAACAAGATGGAAAGGCGCTTTTAACCTGTTACATTTCAAAAGGATTGGTTGCTGAAAAAGGTTTGAATGCAGGGCAAGTGGTGAGGGAGTTAGGCAAGCTAATCCAAGGTGGTGGTGGCGGCCAACCATTTTTTGCGACTGCGGGTGGTAAAAATCCTGATGGTATTGATGTGGCATTAGAAGCGGCTCTCACTTATATTAAATAATCTCGCGAAGACGCAAAATCGCAAAGAATATGACCGAAAATGAACTGGCAACTATTATTGTTGATAAATGTTATCGGATTCATGTTGAACTTGGTCCAGGACTGCTAGAATCTGTTTACGAAGAAGTTTTGTTTTATGAGCTTAAACAAGAAGGGTTGGATGTTAAGTGCCAACTTGGGCTTCCGGTTTTTTATAAAGACCTTAAGATGGAGCTTGGTTTTAGAGCAGATTTAATCGTTGAAAATAAAGTTATTATCGAGATTAAATCAATCCAAAAAATCGAACCTGTTCATTCAAAACAATTATTAACATACTTGAAAATTACAGATTTAAGATTAGGTTTATTAATTAATTTTAATGAAGTATTAATTAAGAATGGAATAAAAAGAATAGTGAACAATTTATGATTTTGCTTTGCGCCACTGCGTCTTAGCGAGAAACCAAAATGAAACTCCAAACCCAAATACCGTTAGAAAAACAGTCTGAACATTTAATAGACTACAATTCTAATGTGTTGCTCTTTGGGTCGTGCTTTACGGAAAATATTGGAGGTAAGCTAAACTATTTTAAGTTTCAAAATCTTCAAAATCCGTTTGGTATTCTTTTTCATCCTAAAGCCATCCAAAATTTGATTTCCTATGCTATTGAAGGGAAAAAATATTCAGAAAAGGACATTTTTTTTCATAACGAGCAATGGCATTGTTTTGACGCGCATTCAAGACTGAGTTCGTCTTTAAAAGATGACTTATTTAATGAATTAAATAACCAAATTGCGCTGACTAATAAAGGGATACAAAAGGCAACGCATATCATTATTACACTGGGTACGTCCTGGGTTTACCGTTTTATTGAATCTGGTACCATTGTAGCCAATTGCCATAAAGTTCCCCAAAAACAATTTTCTAAAGAGTTGTTGTCTGTTGAAGAAGTTGCCGAATCTTTGCAAGGCATTATTGATTCAATAAAAGGTGTCAATCCAGAAGCGACCATAATTTTTACAGTTTCACCTGTACGGCATTTAAAGGATGGCTTTGTTGAAAACACACAAAGCAAATCGCATTTAATAACAGCCATTCACCGAGTTTTGAATCAAGAATCGTCAAATGGCAATCGTAATTCACATTATTTCCCTTCCTATGAAATTGTTATGGACGAACTTCGCGATTACCGTTTCTATTCAGAGGATATGATTCATCCCAACCAAACGGCAGTAAATTATATTTGGGAAAGATTTCTGCAGGTTTGGATGTCTTCCAAAACATTAAAAATTATGGAAGAAGTTGATACAATACAAAAAGGGCTTCAGCACAAACCATTCAATGTAAATTCCTCAGTACACCAAGCCTTTCTTCAAAATTTGCAGGCTAAAAAATTAGAAATCCAAAGACAATTCCCACAAATTGTGTTTTAAAAATACGTAATTCATCGTATTGATTCCATTTGTTTATTGTTTGAGCTTTGTTGGACTATTAATCAACAAATATTTCAACAATGAGAAATTTAAAACGAATTGTGTTAGTCTTAATGATGGGTTCATTGCTAACATGGTCATCATGTTCAAAAAGTGATGACGGAGGGGGAGGAGACGCTACTGCTGCCGCTGGGACTTTAACTGCAACCGTTGACGGGAAATCTTATCAATCCATGGAGATTTCGTCATCGGCAACACTTGTAAATGCAGGCTCAGTCAAGAATTTAGTAATCATTGCATCTAATAGTGATGGCAACGCATTTGCCATGACCATTTTTGGATACACTGGTACAGGAACTTATGAGTTTACCGGGGCGAATGTAGCGGTTACCAATACAGCATCTTACACCGAAACGGCTGTGAACTTAAGTAATCCAATGGCTTCAACAACCGAAATATGGCAAGCGCCTTTTGATGCTACACTGGCAGGTTCAATTACCATTGATGAAGAAACCGCTACCAATCTTAAGGGGACTTTTTCATTCACCTGCAAAAATGTAAATGGAGACCAATCCATTAAAAATGTCACTTCAGGCGCATTTAATCTAGAAATACAAACCGCAACATAATTAAAGAATTAAGTGTTTAAACTTGAATCTTAATTCAAAATAAAAATATTCAACAATGATAGATTTAAAAAAAATAGTGATGCTGATAACTATAATGTTATTGGCCCACGCAGGATGGTCCCAAAAAACTACACCAGACTACCAATATGCTTTTGATGGACAAGTAAAATGGCTAATACTGCATGAATCTGGAACTTTATTGGCATCAACAGGAGAGGCATTGGCCGGAATAAGACCCAATAGCCATGAAGTGTCTTTTAAGCTTGAGCGACTTAAAAAAGTTAAAGAGGAAAACCTTGAGTTTGTTCCAGGTACACCTTATGTAATCATTAAGCCACGCGGTATTTTTATGCATACCGTTGTTGTTGATGTAGTAAAAGGTAAGATTGTTTTCGATTCAAAGGAAGAAAATTGGCAAAACGGAGTAACCAGCAGGTATTTCTTAGGGCCTGAGATGATGTTTGTAGTTAATGGAATGCATAAGGAAGAAGGAAATAAGTATACAGGAGGAGTTGGTCTATATGATTTAAAAACAGGAAAACTCGTAAATATTTTTGAGCGGAAAGCTGCAAATCCTATGGTTGGTGAGCCCGATATTTTGGGCGATAATATTGTTATTCCAGGCATGAAAAATGTTGAGTGCTATTCAATAAGCACAGGTGTTGTTAAGTGGACGGCAGACATAAAGAATGCCTCAAATATTGCTGCAAATGAAGACTCTAAGGAGATTTATGCATTTCAAACAAAGGGAGACAACACAGTAGTTCATAAAATAAATGCTGAGACCGGTGCAGACATGTGGCCAGACGGCAATAAAATAAAAGGAGTTATTTCAACGGTAGAGTTTACGGATAAGGGATTGGCTATTGTAACCAATATTTTAAGTGGTGGAAGTAAACTTATGAGCAAACTTAAAGGCTCAGGAACCTCAAAAGTATATCTTTTGGATTTGAATACAGGTGCCGACCTATGGGATAAATCGCCAAAAACCAAAGGCATCATCAATCATTTTTATGTTGAGGATGATGGTATTCTTTTTGGAGTTTCGGATGGAGGCATCAATAAAATTGGCTTTGACGGTACACCACGTTGGAGAAAACCATTAAATACAGGACCAGCAATACAAATCATGGCAACTGTACCAACGGGGCTTCTTTATATATCTGAAACTGATGCTGATATTATTGATATGTCAAGCGGCGAATCGGTTTTTGGCAAAGCCATTAAATACAAGAATTCTGAAGCAATAGCTTCCACTTACGATAAAGTTCGAGACAGGTTCCTTATTACCTGTAAGGATGGTGTTTACGAAGTGAATGGAAATACTGGAGAGTACAATTTAATTGCTGGAAAAACCAAATTTGAAGGTAAAGAAGATCCAACAGGAATTGAAGTGAGGGATAATGGAATATTGTTAACCGCTTCACAAAATTTAGAAATGTTAGGCTTTCAAGGAGACTCTAATTGGCATGTGTACCATCGTGCACCGGGCAAAAGTGCTTTTGGGCTTGCCATAGTTGGTGCATTGACATTAGCATCGGCTTCGGCATCTATTTCCCACTCAGCGTCTGCCGGATATATGAAAGGTGCGGGTGTTCCATCTTATAATAGTTCGGTTCAATATCACGAACAACAAGCTGAAAGTTGGGCCAATGTTGCCGATGCAGGATTTCAGGAAATGGCAAAACGTTTTAAAGCTACTAAGGCTACGGCAAATTCTGCGTTTATTTTAACCAAAGTAGATGATGGAGTTGCACTGGTTAAAGTAGATAAAGATTCAGGAAAAACATTGAACGAAATTGTAATTAAAGATAAAGATCCTATGTACGAAGTTGACGATATTGCAGGTTTTCTTTATTTCAAAGACAAAGGAAATAACATAAGCGCTTTCGATTTAAATAAATAAATCTTGTTGTTGAGATTTTTTATGATTAAGTGTGGTATTAACACTACTGCGCTTAATCTTTTTTTATAACATTTTGTCGAAAATTTAGTTGAGGTTCAACATATTGGTTTAAATTTAATCCTGCTATTAATCAGTTCATATCAAAAGGCACCAATATGCAAAAACCTATTTGCTATTGGTGTTTTTTACTTTTAGGATTATTGATATTGAATTGAAAAATCAAAAATGGAGTTTGATATTTTGCTTATTAACGGGTTGCATTTGTTGGCATTGATTCTGGTGTGTTTTTCGGTTAAGGTTTTTTTTAACATGATGTCATTTAAACGGAAAGCAGACAAAGAACATTCTATTTTAATGAAGGATTTGGAAGTGCAAACACAAAAACTTAAATTGAACAGTCAAAAAGTTCAAGTGTTTGATAATTTAACTGCTTTACTATTGAAAAGGCTTTTTAAAATCACCAAGGATTTGTTGGCAGTTCAAAAATTGATAATTATACCTTAATAAAATTATATGAAGAAGAGGGTATTGACCATCATCTTTTTAACGTGTAGCTATTTAATCTTCTCTCAAAACAGTTTAAAGAGCATTGATAGTTTACAAATCGAGTATAATTCCACTAAGGGCATAAATTCCAAAAATGATATTCTTTATAAAATAGGAATCGAATATTTGAGCACCAACTTAGATTCTTCTTTACAAATCTTCCGTCGAGTCATTAAAAATGCTAAAATCATAAATAACGATACCCTTTTATTAAAAGGGTATTTGGGTATGGCAAAAGCTTTTACTGATAAAACTATGATTGACTCGGCCGATTACTATTTTGACGTTTCAGAAAAAAGCCTTGAATTTATAAAGAATCAGGAACTACAAAAGTCACTATACAATAACAAGGGAATTTTGCTCTTTCACAAATCGGAATACAACTTAGCAGCCAATGAATTTAGGAAAGCCTTGGCTATAGCCGAAAAAGAAGCCAATTTGGATGCCAAGTCCAGAAGCTATAACAACATTGCAATATGTATGTCGTTTATGGGAAATTATAAAGCTGCACTGGAGATGCATATAAAATCTGCAAAGATAGCCGAAGAATTGAATGACAGAATTGGCTTGGCTAAATCTTACAACAATATTGGTTTGGTTTATAAAGATTTAGATGAACTGGAAAAGGCAGACGAGTATTTGCTAAAATCGCTTTTAATAAAAAAGGAAGAAGGCAATCCAATAGATATCATTGGCAGCTATTTAAATTTGGGGGCCAATCAGCGTGCCATGGGCGATAAACTAAAAGATTCCTCTATGCTGTTAAAGGCAAGGGAATATTTTCAAGAAGCCCTAAAATTAAGCGTTTCTTCTGGCTACCTTAGGGGCAAGAATAATGCCTACGTTAATTTGGCGTTGGTTGAAAGCACATTAAAAAATTATGAAAGTAGTATTGCCTATGGCCAAAAGGCCTTGGAACTAGCCGTTGCATCAAAAGATTATGATAAAGAGATGGTAGCCAGAACAAACTTAGGGGATGCATACAGGTACAACAAGCAATTTAATCTGGCAAAACAGCAATTGTTAGAGGCATTGAAGATGGCTGGGGAAAGCCAAAATCTTTATGTAAAAAAAGAAGTGTTACTCATTTTGAGTTTACTGAGTAAAGAACAACAAAACTTTGAAAAGGCGCTGGGTTATTATGAGGAATACCACAAAGTGAATGATTCAATCTCATCTTCAGAAGTAAAAAAGAACGTTGACCAACTCGAAGCCCAATACCAAAACGAACTCAAGGAAACAGAGATTCAAACCCAGCGGGCTGAATTGGCTGAAAAAGAATTAAACCTAGCAAGAAAAAATACCCAATTAATAGGTTTGGGCATATTGGTCTCGGTGTTGTCGCTGCTTGGCTATTTGATCTACAAGCAACAAAAACTTAAAAACAAACAATTGCAAAAGGACAGTGAGTTAAAAATAGCATTGGCCAAAATTGAAACCCAAAACAGGTTGCATGATCAACGTATTAGAATTTCACGCGATTTGCATGACAATATCGGGGCACAGCTCACTTTTATTATATCCTCGATAGAAAATTTGCAATACGGATTTAAAATTGCCAACGAAAAACTAACGAGCAAATTGACAGATATCGGTGCTTTCACTAAAGAAACCATATATGAATTGCGCGATACCATTTGGGCAATGAATAAAGATGAAATCACTTTGGAAGATTTACAAGCCAGAATTTCTAATTTTATTGATAAGGCTGATTTGTCTTCACAAAAAATAAAATTTGAATTCAATACAGATGATGCTATTTCAAAGGATTTTGAATTCACTTCGGTACAAGGCATGAATATTTATAGAATTCTTCAAGAAGCTATCCACAATGCCATTAAGTATGCCGAACCTTCTTTGGTGGAAATTGATATTAACAAAGTGGAAAAAGGAATACTATTTAAGGTTACCGACGACGGTAAAGGTTTTAATACACAGGTTGTAACACAAGGCAACGGCCTTAAAAACATAAAAAAGCGGGCCGAAGATATTGGTGCCGAAATAACAATTGAGAGTAATTTAGATATGGGAACAACTATTTTGCTACTTTGTTAAATGAAAGAATTCACATGAATATTAAAATAGCCATAGCAGACGATAATACATTTTTGGTAAACGTAGTGGCCGAAAAATTATCTTTTTTTGATGACCTAAATTTAAAATTTGCGGCCATGAATGGCTCTGGACTTTTGGAAAAACTTGAGGCCGATCATAATGTCGATGTTATTTTAATGGATATTGAAATGCCAGTTATGGACGGTATAGAGGCAACAGAAAAAATAAAACAAAAATATCCGCACATTAAAATTATCATGCTAACTGTTTTTGATAATGACGAAAACATTTTCAACGCCATAAAAGCTGGGGCTGATGGTTATTTGCTTAAAGAGGTTAACGCAAAGGATTTACATACAGGAATTTTAGAAACCTTAAATGGAGGTGCCGCTATGAATCCGTCAATTGCTCTAAAAACACTAAAGTTGCTTAGGAATCCGTTGGAAATTGAAGACACAAAAGAGAAAGATGATGTAAAACTTACAACACGTGAAGTTGAGGTTTTGGAGCAGTTGAGTAAAGGATTGAGCTATAATTTAATTGCAGACAATCTTATTCTTTCGGTCGGAACGGTAAGGAAGCACATAGAAAATATTTATAAAAAGCTTCAAGTACACAATAAGTTGGAAGCCGTCCAAAAAGCTAAAAAGAACAATTTAATTTAATGATTTCGTAACTTCAGGATAATGTCCTAAAGGGGCTTCATTATTAATTTTACAACGAATTAGTTTTGAATATTTAATTTACATTAGTTAGGCTTCATATGTCGAAGTAAACTAATGTTTTTTTGTTTTATATAGGCTCAATTTGAATCATTTTTCATCTACCTTTAATAAATTTCTAACAGGATAAATAGCAATAGCCTTTCAAAATATTTCTAAATTAGCGTATGCGAAAAATTCTTTTTGGTGTTGTAATTACCCTAATTGTTCTGTTCACTTTCAAGTATTGTGGCGATAAGCGTGAAGATAAGATAACCCTTCAGGAGAGCAGTGCACTAATTCAGGAGCAAATAAGCAATGTTGGAAAACTTGTTGTTACGGAGGGACATTTCAGTGATGTATTCAATTATAAAAACTCAAAGGAAATTTTTGGAGATTATTTCACTTCTGAGAAAAAAGCATTGGTTGTAGTCAATGCCGATGTAACCATTGCTTATGATTTAAGTAAAATTGACTTCGAAATAGACGAAGCCAACAAAACGCTCACTATTTTAAATATACCTGAGGAAGAGATAAAGATTAGTCCAGATTTTGAGTATTATGATATACAAGCAGATTTTTTAAATCCTTTTGAAGCCAAAGATTACAACGATATCAAAGCCAAAGTTAAGATATCGTTGCAAAAAAAGATTGAGGCTTCAGATTTAAAGAAAAACGCCAAAAACCGTTTGGTTAGTGAGCTGTCAAAATTCTATATCCTCACAAATTCGTTGGGATGGACCTTGCAGTACAACAACCAGCCTATAAATACCCGTGAATCTTTGGATGGCTTGAAGCTATAGTTGGTTTTTTAGGCTAACCCAGCCGCCACCGTTTACTGCCTCTATACCATTACTTTTTAAAATTGATGCCGCATTTCCAGAGCGCATACCGCTAGCGCAACATGTAATTACAGGTTTTTTAAAACTTTTAATAGTCTCAATTTTTGAATTGATGTTTTGTAACGGAATGTTTTTTGAACCCTTAATGGCTCCTTGGCTGTATTCTCCTGGAGTACGAACATCTATAATGATGGCGCCTCTGTTTTGATATTCTTTTATCATATTATTTTTGTTTCCAAATAAAAAATCTAATAATCCCATTAATAATTTTTCGGCAAATTAATCGAATAAATTTTAAAGCATCGGTAACATAAGTTGCATTAAAGTACATTGAAAATTTACGTATATTCATCCCTTAAATAATGGCTGCCAAAAAATGGAAACCCCTTACGTTACGCTTAAAGTTGAAAATAAAGTTGGTTATGTTGAATTCTTTCATCCCAATAGGAATTCTATGCCCAGTGATGTTTTAAGCCAGTTGGAACAAACAATCGTTAGTGCTGGAACCGATGACAAAATCAAAGTAATTGTCTTAAAAAGTGGGGGTGACAGAACATTTTGTGCTGGTGCCAGTTTTAATGAGCTCATTGCCATTGAAGATGCCGAAACAGGAAAACAATTTTTTATGGGTTTTGCTAATGTAATAAATGCAATGCGTAAATGTCCAAAATTGATTGTTGGGAGGGTTCAGGGTAAAGCCGTTGGTGGAGGTGTTGGTTTAGCGGCAGCGACAGATTATTGTTTAGCCAATAAATATGCCTCAATAAAATTGAGTGAATTGAGCATAGGCATAGGTCCGTTTGTTATTGAGCCAGCGGTATCCAGAAAAATGGGTCCCAATTCAATGTCACAAATGACCATAAATTCTGAAACTTTTTTCTCTGCGGAATACGGAAAAGAAAGGGGGTTGTTTTCGGAAATATTTGAAACTACCGAAGCACTGGATACAGCGGTTAAAGATTTAACTGAAAAGTTATCTGGTTATAATCCAGAAGCGCTTGCCGAAATGAAAAAAGTATTTTGGAAAGATGCCCAACATTGGGACGAATTGTTGGCAGAACGTGCCGAGATTAGCGGAAAACTTGTTTTGAGTAAGTTCACGAAAGAAACATTAAAGCGGTTTAAATAAATTTTAAGCCTTTACTTTTGAGTTAACTATAGCCAATCCATCATCAATCAATCTTCCAACCTCAGGTCTGTTTTGCTTAATGGTCTCCAAATGCTTTAAAATGTTATCGCATAGCATTTTTTCGTCCCCTTTATAGGCCAGCTCATAGAGTTCAACAGATAAAAGCCAGTCGTTTGGGTGTTTTTCAATAAGCTGTTCCAAAACTTTTGTTCTTGATATTGTTCGATTTTTACCTTCTCTGTAATCGCGAATTTGTTGATATAAAGTTTCGAGTTCCAATCGCTCACCTGATTTTTCCATATGAATGGTTTGAGATGATATTTTATGGGTCATTAAATCAAAACTGTTCAAATCTGCAGGGCCCGCAAACGCTGAAACAATTTCTTTGCCAATCGCCATATCGTAATCGCCCCATTCAGGTTTAAACAAAATAGTTTCGTTGTGTCTTACGGTGCAATTGCTAAAGCTGATGAGAATTATTTTTCCTTGAAGATTGCGTTTTCCTGTAATGATTTCTCCTGAAACCGTAATACCGCCTTCAAACTCCAAAGTAACTTGTTTTTCTTCGTAAATGTTGTAAGCGCTTAAATCACGTGGACTCATATCTTCAATAGCCAAATTGATGCCTTTCAGTTTTCCAATTGGCGAACCAAATCCTTTTGGATGGGTATTGGTTCCGTGACCAACAAGTTCCTTTTCTCTGTAAGCCAACGCCGTTTTACCCGCACTTTGAATATAAATTGGGTTCCCCTCATTTTCAATGACCTCTTTAAATATACCCGAAATTTGAAGACCTGTGCTCAATTCCACCGTACCCAAAGCTTCAGATTCAATGAGTTTGTTAATTCCAGAGAGCCCACCTTTACGCAGAGCCATATTATTGGCAAATTCTTCCAAAACCAAACTTAAAAGGGCAAAATCGGGCGTAACATAAAGTTGGGGTTGTGGTTTGGTGATGTCAAAATCTTGATAGGCTGCATCAATTGTGTATGGTAATTTTTTAACGTCATCCGTCAAACACCGAGCACTTTCCCCAATTGAAGAAAGAAGGCCGGCGCCGTAAATTTCAGGATTATCAATGGTGCCAATTAATCCATATTCAACCGTCCACCAATGTAGATTTCTTATGAGTGCCATTTCACTAGGACTACCCATATTTTGCTGAAGCTCTTCTACTTTTTTTTCGGCGAAAGCAATGTCTTCTTCTTTCGTGTTGGGTGCTTCTTTTATAATGGAAAGATGCCTTACAGCTTCATAAAGTTCGTAGTCTTTGGCAGAGGAAATAGCTTTACATCCAATTTCACCAAAACGTCTTAAATATTCGGCATATTCGGGGTTGGCAATTATCGGTGCATGGCCGGCACCCTCGTGGATAATATCTGGGGCGGGAGTGTATTCAATGTGTTCTAACTGTCTAATATCGCTGGCAATGACCAAAACGTTATAGGCCTGAAATTCCATAAAGGCATTGGGCGGAATAAAGCCATCAACGGCCACGGCTGCCCAACCAATATCTTTCAAAATACGGTTCATGCCGTACATATTGGGAATGTGGTCTATAGAAATACCTGTTTTTTTCAACCCTTCCACATACGATTTATGAGCCACGGTACTTAAAAAATCGACATTTTTCCGCATAACATACCGCCAAACAGCTTGGTCAATTGCGGAATATAACTTGTAATTCTGTGGCTTAATAAACTGCTTCAGGTGTTTGGGTAGGCGATTTAAAATGTGGTTAGATTCTATATGCTCGGGCATGACAAAATTTGCTTTAGGTGATAAGTAAAAATACGGAATATTTATAAAATGTTTTGTTTTTCAAAGAATTATTTAAAAATATGGTTCGAAATAGGATAATATTAAAATTGATTAAGTATTTGTGTATATTTAATAAATAGAGAAACGAACAATTAAAAAGTGAATTATGTACAATTATAAGGCAAAAATTATTGATGTTTACGATGGCGATACAGTAACCGCCGTTGTAGATTTAGGTTTTCTGCATTTTCAAGAAATGAAACTTCGTTTGTATGGCATTGATACGCCCGAATTAAGGGGAGCAGAAAAAGAAGAAGGTATAAAAGTCAGGGATATTTTAAGGGAAATGGTTTTAGACAAAGAAGTCACTATCCGTTCTTACAAAGATAAACAGGGCAAATACGGCCGATATTTGGCAAATATAATTTTGGAAGACGGACTGGAAGTTAACCAATGGCTAGTTGACAATGGCCACGCAAAACCATATTTTCCATAAAAAAAAGCAACTTTAAGCTGCTTTTAAAATTTTATTGTTGTGCTCCAGGAGGATATTTCGCCATAATTTCGGCAACAAATTCCTTGATGCGTGCTTCTTTTTTCTCCATGTTTTTACTTAAGTAGCCTGTACCCATGCCTTGCCATACCAATTCCTTTTTATTGGCATCAATAAGGTCAATGTAAAGAGTGCCTTGTGTGCTTACCGATGTAGTTGGTTGGTTCCAGCCCCAACCCCAGCCAGGTCCGTAGCCACCCCATGGGCCCCATCCGCCCCAACCCCAGGCACCATAGCCCCAGGCATTGTTGTAAACATCAACACGTTGTTGCGATTTGGTAAACAAACTCACTAATAAGTCTGGATTTTCAGATTTAGTATAGCCTTTGGCCAAAAGTTCAGCTTCAATGGCTCTTAAAATACGGCGTTTGTCAAGGTCGCTAATTTCGGCCTTGTCAATTCCCGTTTTAAAAAAAGCGAACGTTTTATAATCGTTAAAGGTTGCATTTTTATCGTAATCGGCAGCCACTCTAATTGAACTGCATGAAGTAGCAACAATTAGTAATGCCAAAATTGGAACGGTTTTTAAAAAATTTTTCATAGCAAATAAAATTAATGGTTCTTAGAATGAATTTTTTAAGGACAAAAAAGGCTTTTTCTTATACGTTTTCACTAAATAAAAGCAGCAATAATCGTACCAAGGTCTGGTAAAAATGGGTGGAGTTAACTTTTTATACTGTTTGTTCTTTTATCGTATCCATAGGGGCAGTGTCTGCAACCACTTTCGCAACAATAGCCACGTTTTAAATGATACTGTTCCGTAAAACAGCGGTAACCTTCGGGCGTTATGTAATAATCACCTTCTTCAATCGGGACAATTTTTTTCATATATAAGCAAATATAAAGTAAATTGGATTGATTTTTGATTTTCAATTTATATGATTTTCGTCTCTAAATATTTAGTCCCCAGAGGTTATATGGGAATGACAATTTTTCCGTTTGTTTTTTTGAAGCATGAACAACTTAGGGAAGATAAAGTATTGATTAACCATGAAAAACTCCATTTACGTCAGCAAATTGAGTTGTTGATTATTCCCTTTTATCTGTTTTATGGTATTGAATTTTTTTGGCGATTGGCACAATACAAAAATTGGCATTTTGCATATCGGAATATTTCTTTTGAGAGGGAAGCTTATGCCAATGAAAAGGATTCAGGGTATCTAGTCAAAAGATCATTTTGGGCATTTTTGGGTTATCTTCGTGGCAATGGATTTCAAACTCGAAAATAGCATCAATAAGCATTTGGCATTACCTAAGAAATTTGGAGTTGAGCTATTTATAAAAAGGGAAGACCAAATTCATCCGTTCGTTTCTGGCAACAAATACCGAAAGCTTAAGTATAATTTACAGGAAGCAAAAAAAGAATGTTTTAAAACCTTGCTAACATTCGGTGGTGCATTTTCCAACCATATTGCTGCTGTGGCCTCTGCTGGAAAAAGGTTTGGTTTTCATACGATTGGAATTATTAGAGGTGAAGAGCTAAAGAATAAAATTAATGAAAACAGTACGTTGCGTTTTGCCCAGCAAAATGGCATGCAGTTTAAGTTTGTTTCGCGCGATGAATATCGAAACAAAACCTCGGAAGATTTTTTGTCTAGGTTAAAAGAAGAATTTGGAGACTTTTACTTAATTCCTGAAGGCGGAACAAATCCTCTGGCTATAAAGGGTTGCGAAGAAATTTTAACGCATGAGGATAAGCAATTCGATTATGTGTGTTGTTCCGTTGGAACCGGTGGTACCATTTCAGGACTTATAAATTGTTCAAAACCTAGTCAACAAGTTTTGGGTTTTCCTGCTTTGAAAGGAAACTTTTTACAACAAGATATTAGTAAATTTGTAACCAAGAGCAATTGGAAATTGATTGCCGACTATCATTTTGGGGGATATGCCAAAATAAATGAAGATTTAGTCACGTTTATTAATCAATTCAAAGCCGATTATAATATACAGCTAGATCCTGTTTACACAGGAAAAATGCTTTTCGGAATCTTTGATTTGGCCAAAAAAGGATATTTTCCAAAAGGGTCAAAAATACTGGCCATTCATACCGGAGGTTTGCAAGGCATTGAAGGTATGAACGCTCTTTTGAAGAAGAAAAATTTACCAATAATTACCACAAATTAATGAACAGAATAATAGTATTATTATGTGTTGGATGTCTTCTTTTTAGTTGTAAATCTAAAAAGGCTATTGTGACCAAAAAAGGTAACGACACTGAAAGACAGATAGTAATAGATAGAACTGATAAGCAAAAGGAAGTTATAGAAGAAGCCCCAAAAGTTTATGCTAGTAACACTGAACGCTATATTGATAATTACAAAGAAGTTGCCCAAAATGAAATGGTTTTATACGGAATCCCAGCCAGCATTACCTTGGCCCAAGGGATATTGGAGTCAGCCTCGGGAAGTGGGCGTCTTTCGGTTGAAGCCAATAACCATTTTGGCATAAAATGCCATGAGTGGACCGGGGCTAAAATCTATCACGACGATGATAAAAAACAAGAATGCTTCCGAAAATATAAAGATGCTAAATATTCCTTCAGGGACCATTCGTTGTTTTTAACAGAACGAAAGCGATATTCAGGTCTTTTTCTTTTAAAGAAAGAAGATTACAAAGGTTGGGCAAAAGGATTGAAAGAGGCTGGTTATGCTACCGATAGAAAATATCCGCAAAAATTAATTGACCTGATTGAACGCTACAACTTGCATGAATACGACAAAGCCGTTTTGGGTGATTCTTACACAAAATATGAACCTCAAGTTGTAGAGAACGCATTTGTTACCTACACCGTTTCTAAAGGAGATACATTGTATTCCATTTCAAAAAGATATAATACCACGGTAAAAGAACTTCAAAACATAAATGGTTTAAATGATACGGCACTTAGCATTGGGCAAGTGTTAGTTGTTAAACCGGTATCAAACAATTAAAAAATGATTTATAAAAGAAGCAGTGCATTGTTTGCAGAAGCTGAAAAAGTTATTCCCGGAGGGGTAAATTCACCCGTAAGGGCCTTTAAAGGTGTTGGCGGTACTCCAATTTTTGTAAAAGAAGCAAAAGGTGCCTATTTATATGATGAAGATGATAATCGGTTAATTGACTATATCAATTCTTGGGGGCCGATGATTTTAGGCCATGCCCATAAATCGGTCGTGGATGCTGTAATTGAAAAAGCCAAAAAAGGAACTTCGTTTGGTATGCCCACTGAAATTGAAACCCAAATTGCCGAATTGGCAGTTTCTATGGTGCCGAACATTGATAAAATTCGATTTGTGAATTCGGGGACAGAAGCCTGTATGAGTGCAGTGCGTTTGGCACGCGGTTTTACAGGAAAGGATAAAATCATCAAGTTTGCTGGTTGCTACCATGGGCATTCCGATTCGTTTTTAATTCAAGCTGGAAGTGGTGCTAGTACCTTTGGAACGCCCAATAGCCCGGGAGTAACCCAAGGTACGGCAAAGGACACCTTATTGGCTAAGTATAATGATATTGATAATGTAAAGGAATTAATTGAAGCCAACAAAAACGAAATTGCTTGTATTATTATTGAGCCTGTAGCAGGAAATATGGGCTGTATTCCACCAAAGGAAGGCTTTTTGCAAAACTTAAGAGCGCTCTGCGATACCAACAATATTTTGTTGGTTTTTGATGAGGTTATGACAGGTTTCCGATTAGCCAAGGGAGGGGCACAAGAACTTTTTAAGATAAATGCAGATATTGTTTGCTTTGGAAAGGTAATCGGTGGCGGTTTGCCGGTTGGAGCTTTTGCGGCTAGAAATGAAATTATGAATCATTTGGCACCCTTAGGACCTGTTTACCAAGCAGGGACTTTAAGTGGAAATCCCTTGGCCATGGCAGCTGGTTTGGCCATGTTGACGGAGTTGGACAACGATGCCAAAATTTTTAATCGTTTAGCTGAAAAAACGGAATATCTGCATAAAGGTATTGCTAAGGTTTTAAATGAAAATAAGGTGGTACACACCATCAATCAGACAGGTTCAATGATTTCGGTGTATTTTGATGAAGCTGAAGTTATAGATTTTGATACCGCAGCGAGAGGGAACAATGAGACCTTTAAAAAGTTTTTTCACGGGATGCTTAATGAAGGTGTTTATATTGCACCAAGCGCATTTGAAACTTGGTTTATTACAGATGCTTTAACTTATCAGGATTTAGATTTTACGATAGCTGCTGTAAGAAGGGTTGCTAAAAGTTTATAAAAAAAGCGCATTTCAAAATTCAGAAATGCGCTTTTCATCAACAAACTAAACTAAAATCAGTCAACTTTACTCTTTTTGCATATTTTTTTTGCGCATCGTTTTTCTTAACTCTTGCTTTTTTTCATTTCCTTTCATACCCATCCTTGCTTGACTCTTTTCCCACTTTGCATATTGGTCATCATTCAAAATCTTCTTCATTTTTGCCTTCACTGCAATCTGATGGTCCAATCTCGCATTTTCTCTTTGAAGACGTTCTTCTTTTGAAGGTTTTTCCATATCACCACTTTCCTTTTTGGCTTTCCACGCTGTCATCATTTCTTTTCGTTTGGTGGCATTGTCCAAATTGATTTTGTAAATCTCATCTTGTTGCGACTTGCTCAAATCTAAGTGCAAAGTCATTCTTTTTGTTTGTAACGTGGCAGCCTCCTCAGGGGTTAAATCCTGCATACGTTGCATTTTGTCTTTGGCCATTGGTGGTTTCTTCTCTTCCTGTGCAATTCCTTGAATGCTAACCAAAGCAATTGCAATAATTAAAAGCTTTTTCATTTTTTGATATTTTTGATTTATACCAATAGGACTTTAAAAACTTGAAAAGGTTTAAAGGCCATTAGCTTTTAACTAGATGTTAACGTTTATGGTAATGAAGAGATTATAGAAGCTACTTTACAATAGGTAATTTTATGCTGATGCCCGTTTGGAAATCTGGGGCGTTGTTGACTTCAAAATCTTCCTTTATATAAATGGAAAACTGAAAATTGGGTTTGCCATAGGTGTAAACGAAATTCCAGTTTTGTATTGTGCTATATAAGGTGTAAACACCGTTTTGCCAACCGCCATTGATTTCTCGCCATTTACCTAAAAGCCTAAAATACCCGAATTCTTCCTTTTTGTTGTAACGGCTTTGTGCCTGAAAGTTTACCCCAAAAGCATTATAATTGCCTTTTTTGGTATATTTTGTAATCTCTAAATTGGTTTCAAAAGTGCCCAAATAAGAGTTGTTTCCCAAATCTATAACCTCTTTAAAATTGACTATATTTTTTCTCAAAACATTGGCTCCCAAGGCTACATTGAGTTCATATTTGTTTTTTAGATCAATCTTTTTAATGGCATTGGCAGATAAACCAAAATCCATGGAAGAATTGAATCTTGATGTATTTAGCCCCAAATGGCTTCCAAAATTGATGAATATATTTTTGGAGTCATTTATTGCAAGTTGCGGGTAGTAATAATGGCTTAACTCAATACCGCCCAAAAAGAAATTGTTCTGCCTCAGTTCAAGGGTGTTTCCATTTCGGTCGAGATATCTAAAGTTAACTTGGTTTAGACCATAATAACGCCGTCCATAAGGGTCTTCACCTCCAGCAACATTGGAGTGGAACCACTCGATGCTTTCGTCGGCGGTAAAAAATGAAAAAGGATATTTCCCTTTGGTAATTAAATAAGACCTGAAATTTAAAGTTAGTTCGTGCCTTTTGTTTATGGGGATTTCAAAATTTAACCTAAACTCCTTAATAACTGCGTCAACTAAAATATTCATGTAATCTGCTGGCGTGGTTTCTTGATCTAAAAAGGTAAACTGGCGGTCGTGCCATATGGTTTGACTGAGTCGTTCTCTTATCTCGGGATCTTTTGGGTAATGTGCCTCAACAAACGGATGGAAGTTGTTCCCGCTGGAGTAATCAATGCTGAACCTTGGTTTTTTGTATGGTAAATATTTAAAATTAGCATTTATTCTTGAACTGAAAATACCAAAATGGTGTGTTGCCAAAAGACTTGGGTTGCTTATGCCGTTTTTATAAGATAGGCTATCTTTTTCTTGAGCGAAACCATTTATGTAGATTGAACAAATAAAAAGTACAAACAGTTTTTTTAGCATCGCACAAAAGTAGAAATTTAAGTTTTGGCTACGTTGTATTCTTAAAAAATTAACACTTCTAATAAACGTCTCTTAATGAAGTTATAAAACTGTTCCTGTGAGTGTTAAATATTTCAAAATTAATTTTATACATGAGAAATATTGTGTCTCTTTGTATAGTTAGTTTAGTTAAGCACAATATTCTCATTATTGTGCAAAAAAGTTAAAGTTTAGTTTGTTTAAAAAAAGCCAGCCTGCTAAGGATGGCTTTTTTTGTTTTATAGCTTCCCAAAATTGTTTTCAACTTTTGTTGTAACTTAGTGTTCTAACAGGTTTTTAACATGCCGTATTGGTTACATATTGTTTGGGTTTTATTGATTGCCTATATAGCAATAAGTGTGGCTTTGTATTATTTGCAGGACTATATGTTATTTAAGCCTGAAAAGCTTCCAAAAGATTTTGAGTTCTATTACGAAAACCAAGATACCAAAGAGTATAATTTGGAAACCCGGGATGGTGCGGTTATTAACGGACTCCTTTTTAAACCGAAGGGAGAACCCAAGGGTATTGTTTTGTACCTGAAGGGAAATTCAAAAAGCATTAGAGGATGGGGTAAATTTGCAGTAGATTTTACGCGCCATAATTACAATGTTCTGATGGTTGATTACAGAGGTTTTGGAAAAAGTACGGGTAAGCGCTCCCAAAAAGCCATTAAGCGCGATTTGCAGCAGGTGTACAACAGAATAAAAGAACGAACCACCGAAGACCGTGTTATTTTATATGGTCGTTCTTTAGGTTCGGGTTTTGCTGCAAAGTTGGCCTCGATGAACAATCCAAAAATGCTCATTTTAGATGCACCTTACTATAGCATGACCAAAGTTACGGCACGTTATGCCCCATTTATGCCGCTTTCGGTTTTGTTAAAATATCCGCTTCCAACATACAAGTGGCTCAAGTATGTGCAATGCCCCATTCATATCATCCACGGAACCAACGATAAATTAATTCCGTATAAAACAAGTTTAAAATTATCCAAAATCAATCCGAAACTCACAAAACTGCATACGGTTATTGGGGGTGGCCATAAAAATTTAAATAATTTTGAATCTTACCATGAAATGATTCATGATATACTTAATTCAAAACCTCAAAATATCGATTTGTCAACCACTAGTATTCATGTCAAACACAGCTCCAAAGCCACTAAAGCGAAAGCTTAAAAGGCTAATTTTTGTATTATTCGGTATTTATTTTATGATAACAGCATCATTGTATTTTCTTCAGGAAAAAATATTGTTTTTGCCCACAACCTTAGAACAGAATTATCAATTTGAGTTCAATTATAATTTTGAAGAATTGAATTTTGAGACCAGTGATGGTGCAAAACTGAATGCCCTTCATTTTAAGATTGAAAACCCAAAAGGTATAATACTATATTTTCATGGCAATGCAGGCGATTTATCACGTTGGGGAACAATAGCTGAATTTTTTGTTGAAAAGAAGTATGACGTTTTGATTATGGATTACAGATCCTATGGTAAAAGCACTGGCAAGTTAAGTGAAAAGGCTTTTTATAATGATGCCCAGTTGTTCTACGATTACTTATTGAAACATTACGATGAACCTGAAATAACACTCTACGGACGTTCATTGGGAACTGGAATAGCCACTTATTTGGCTTCAAAAAACAAACCAAAACAACTTATCTTGGAATCGCCCTATTACAGCATGGTCGATGTAGGGAAGTCTCGATTTCCTTTTTTACCTGTTGAAATGCTGCTTAAATATAAATTTCCAACGTTTAAGTTTGTAAAGAACGTAAGTTGCCCCATAACGATGGTTCATGGAACGAATGATGATATTGTTCCTTTTAATTCAGCCAAAAAATTGTTTGAGGTCGCCCCTAAAACACAAGCTAAATTTATAACTGTGGAAGGTGCTGGTCATAATAACCTGATTGAATTTGAAACATATCGAAATGGGATAGAAAATTCCTTGAAATAAAAAAGGAACCGCATTTTAGCGATTCCTTTTATATCGTTTCTTTCTGAAAAATCAGAATAAATAAAGTCTAAACTACGCCGACAAAAAGTCCGTCATCAGTCTTTTCGACTTTTGCTAAATTGCTTTTGGTAAGTTCCTTAATGGTCTTGTCCCATTTTTTATTTGATAAACCTGACTGGTTTTTTAAATCGTCAAGTCCAAGTTTTTCAGCTTTTTTTAAGATTTCAAAAACGGCTTTGGCATCCTCGCTAACAGCCACAACCTTTTTCTCTGGACGCATTTGAGGAAAGAACAGCACTTCCTGAATAGATTGGTTATTGGTTAAAAACATAATTAATCGGTCCATACCAATCCCCATCCCAGAAGTTGGGGGCATACCGTACTCCAAAGCTCGTAAAAAATCATAGTCAATAAATTCGGTTGCCTCGTCATCACCTTTAGCCGCCAATTTTAACTGATGTTCAAAACGTTCACGTTGATCAATGGGGTCGTTTAATTCAGAATATGCATTTGCTATTTCCTTGCCACAAACCATAAGTTCAAAACGCTCAGTCAATTCAGGATTATCACGGTGTTCTTTACACAATGGGCTCATTTCCTTTGGGTAATCGGTAATGAAAGTTGGCTGTATGTAGTTGCCTTCGCATTTTTCACCAAAAATTTCATCAATCAATTTGCCTTTGCCCATGGTGTCATCTACTTCAATGCCTATATCTACTGCAGCTTTTCTTATTTCGGCTTCGCTTTTTCCTGTAATATCAAATCCTGTAAATTGCTTGATGGAATCGGCCATAGTCACCCGTGCATAAGGTGCTTTAAAATCTATTTCGTGTTCCCCGAAAGTAGCTTTAGTTGTTCCGTTTACAGCAACGGCACAATGCTCAAGTAATTGCTCGCAGAAGTCCATCATCCAATTGTAGTCTTTATAGGCCACATAAATTTCCATGGCGGTAAACTCAGGGTTATGGGTTCTGTCCATGCCTTCATTTCTGAAGTTTTTAGAAAACTCGTAAACACCATCAAAACCACCAACAATCAATCTTTTTAAGTATAGCTCGTTGGCAATTCGCATATATAATGGCACATCTAAGGCATTGTGGTGTGTGACGAATGGTCTTGCAGCCGCACCACCTGGAATAGGTTGTAAAACAGGGGTTTCAACTTCAAAATAACCAGCATCGTTAAAAAACTGACGCATGGCATTGAACAATTTTGTGCGTTTTACAAAAACCTCTTTAACATTTGGGTTTACAACCAAATCAGCATAACGTTGTCTGTAGCGTTGTTCCGGGTCGGTAAAGGCATCGTATACTTTACCATCTTTTTCTTTTGGAAGGGGTAGCGGTTTTAGTGCTTTACTAAGCAAGGTAAAATCTTTAACTTTTACTGTTTTTTCACCTACTTGGGTTTTGAAGAGTTCGCCTTCAATACCAACAAAGTCACCAAAATCAAGTAATTTTTTAAAGACTTCGTTGTATTTGGTTTTGTCATCACTAGGGCATATTTCATCACGATTAAAGTAGACCTGAATTTTTCCTTCGGCATCTTGTAATTGGGCAAAACTGGCTTTTCCCTGAACCTTGATCATCATCAATCGGCCAGCAATCACCACTTTTTTTCCTTCTTCAAAATTTTCCTTTACTTGTTTTGAAGTGTGGTCTACAGGGTATAAATCTGCTGGATAAGGATTGATTCCTAACTCGCGAAGTTTATTTAACTTGTCTCTTCTTACTAATTCTTGTTCTGAAAGCTGCATGCTAATTAATTTTGAATTCTGCCTTTTTTACAGACGCCTGCAAAATTACGTTATTTTCAAAAAATTAGCATACAACTTATTGGTAGATTTTTGTGAAAAGAAATTTGAGGTTAATTTGCTGCTGGTTCCACTTCGGGCTTTAAAACCTCGCCTTTAATTTTTAAAATTTTAGTAGGTTCTGATGCGTTTGATGTTAGCGTTACCGTTTTTGAGAATTTTCCAATTCTATTAGTGGCGTATTTCACTTTAATTTCTCCTTTTTCTCCCGGAGCAATCATATTTTTGGTATAAGTGGGCACTGTGCAACCACAAGATCCTTTTGCATTTGAAATTACAATAGGTGCGTCTCCGGTATTGGTAAATTTAAAAAATCGTTCGCCATCAGCATTTTGTTCAATCGTGCCATAGTCTATTTCGGTAGTTTCAAAAGTAAAAACACCTGCTTTTTCACTTGTCTCACTTTCTTGTGAAAAGTTAATACCATAAACTAATAGGCAAAGAATTAATAAAGCTTTGGTCTTTAAAGAAAAGAAAGCATTTTTAGATAAGTTCATAATGTTCGAGTTTTTTGGTTTATAAAGACACAAACATCATAAAATTTTTATAAACGTCAATAAAATTATGGGTTGAAATGAGTACTAGTACTTAGGTTTAAATTTATTAACTAGTTGTTAAACAGTGATTTAATTTGGTCTCTAGATTGTACGTTAAGTTTTTTATAAATGTTGTTAACATGGGTTTTTACCGTGCTTAAACTGATAAAAAGACTGTCAGCAATTTCTTTGTTGCTCTTTTCTTCCAATAAAAGTGAGAGAATGTTTTGCTCTTGTTTGGTAAGTTGCTCTTTGGCTTTTGTTATGGTGTTGGGTTTATTTTTCTTTTTGGAAAACCAAAACCACAAGTTAAATGACAGTGATACCACCAAAAGAAAGTAAAGCAAGTAGTTCAATTTAAAACCAGAATCAGAAGTTCCATTAACAATATATTTATCTGAATTTAATTCTGCCTTGTACTGTTTAGTGTAGCTGGAACTTGGATATTGTGTTTCTAGCCTGGTTAACAAATCCTCATAATAATCATTGTTTTTTATGTCTTCTAAATAATGGTTATGCAGATCATTTCCTCTGTCCGAAAGAAATGAGTAGATATAGAGTTCGGCCAAGGGTTCATTGAGATGTTGACCAAAATCCTGTAGGGTCTTAAACCATTTTTTAGTATTTAATTTTCGGTTGGCCTCGCTTCTGAATTCGCTAAAAGCAAATTTCATTTCTTCCCTTAAAGAATCAATCTTAACAAAGGCTTTTGCTTTTTGGTTTGTAGATTTTATGTCGCAGAATATTTGCTGCTCAAAAGAAATAGGAAATACAATAGTGTCGTTGTTTTTTGCAATGAAAATAACTTCTTTGCTTTCATCGCAATGGCCATAAAAATGGTTTTGGTTTTGTTCGCTTTCAAAACAATTGTCTACATGTATTCTGTAAATTCTGTTGTCATTTTCCAATTGGTTCCCAGTAAACCTAAAATAGCCCAGGCTATCAGTAGTTACTTTCGCTATAATTTGCTCAAAATAAACACCGGAAATTTTTCGGTAATCCTCAATTATGGAAAGGTAAACATTGTTGTGCCATTCTTCATTGTCAACATGCCCTGTAAAAGAATATTGCGCTTTCACAGAGAACGAAAACAGCACAAAAAATATAAAAATAAAACGTTTTTCCATACCGCTAAACTACTATAATTTATTCAAAATAGATGCGAATATTTTCAACGGAAATCTTTGTAACAAAATGCTGAATGTAACGTCAAATAGGCAATCATCAATCATTAAAATAAATCAAAATGAGTTTTTGGAGAGTTTTACTTTCAATTATATGTCCACCTTTGGCCGTATTGGATAAAGGTTGTGGCTCTATCTTTATTGTATTTTTATTGTGGCTTTGCGGCTGGGTGCCTGGAGTTATAGCTGCTTTGGTAATACTAAACAACCCCAACCGTTAGAACATAAATTTATTGTAATTTTGCAGCCTATGAATAAGACTGTTTTACTGCAAGATTTAGGCTTTAAAGACTACAAGGAAACTTGGGATTACCAAGAAGAATTGTTCAAAGGCATTGTTGATGCCAAAATTAGAAACCGCAGGGAAAACTTAAACGATATTACCACTAACTATTTCTTATTTGTAGAGCATCCGCATGTGTATACTTTGGGCAAAAGTGGCGATTTAGCAAACATGCTCTTAAACGAGAAACAACTTACTGAAAAAGGGGCGACTTTCTATAAAATTAATAGGGGAGGCGATATTACTTATCACGGGCCGGGACAAATTGTTGGCTATCCCATTCTGGATTTAGATAATTTCTTTACGGACATTCATAAATACCTTCGTTTTTTAGAGGAAATGATTATTCTTACTTTGGCAGAGTATGGCTTAAAAGGAGAACGGAGTGATGGAGAAACTGGTGTTTGGTTGGATGTTGGTACACCGTTTGCCAGAAAAATTTGTGCTATGGGTGTACGTGCCAGCCGATGGGTTACCATGCACGGTTTTGCTCTTAATGTAAATGCCGATTTAGGTTATTTTGATAATATTATTCCTTGTGGTATTCGTGGAAAGGCGGTGACTTCTTTAAATGTTGAACTTGGCAAAAAGCATATTGATGAAGACCAAGTAAAGGAAAAACTGGTGAAGCATTTTTCCAATCTTTTTGAGGCTAAGTTTTTTTAGTTCTAGTAAGGATCCACTAGAACTGTCAATTACGGTTATGCATTATTATTCGATTTTTTAAATGTATTCACAACTCACTTTATATACCATGTTTTTTGAATCAAGGCAGATTACAAATTCATAATGGTCTAGAATTCCGAGGTCATCTGGGTCATAAGCAACATAACAAATTGTTTTATCGCCAACCCAGCCAGCGCAGTTTTCATTATAGTCTTTTCCTAACAATTCTATAACTTCTTCTTTTGTTTTGCCTATTAGCAGTTTTTTCGTTTCTAGCTTTTTTACCATTCGGTATCTAATATTTTTATTTTCAATCCAGAGTTTCGAGTCAAAATCCTTTGACCTCCATATCGGATCAATAACTCTAATTATTAAAAAACTTAATATTGTCGTGTAAATAATTGGCATTACAAAAACAGCAATTAAACTCAGCGCCTTGTAATGGCTTTTAGAAAATTTTTTAATTCGCTTTTTGTAGAAAAAATAGGACGGGATTAAAAGTATTATTTGTAGAATAATCAAAATTCCTATTGAAATTAAAACCATAAACTTAAGTTTCGATTAGTAGTTAGTTTGGGCAAATTAATGCTAATTGATGAACCCCGTTGTTTTAATCACTTATATAAATCTTAATTAATACTTCTCAGGCACAAATGTTTGGTAGTTTATAGGTGGGCGCACATAGCCTGCATAATCTGGAAGCTCAGGAAGTTCAATAGGTGTAACGTCCATCTCTTCATAAGGAATCATGCTCAAAACATGGCTAATGCAATTTAGTCGAGCCTTTTTCTTGTCATCTGAGTTTACAACATACCAGGGTACCTGCTTGGTGTCGGTATGTGCAAACATTTGGTCTTTAGCTTTTGAATATTCCAGCCAACGCGAACGCGATTCTAAATCCATTGGGCTAAATTTCCAACGTTTTAAGGGATTGTTTATTCGGTTTTTAAATCGTCTTTCCTGTTCTTCATCACTGACTGAAAACCAATATTTTAAAACAATAATGCCAGACCTAACCAACATGCGTTCAAATTCTGGACAGGAACGGAGGAATTCACGGTATTCCTCATCAGTACAAAACCCCATAACTTTTTCAACACCGGCACGGTTGTACCAGCTTCTATCAAAAAGAACAATTTCGCCAGCCGCCGGTAAATATTGAACGTAGCGTTGAAAATACCATTGGGTCTTTTCTTTTTCGGTAGGTACACCCAAAGCAACCACTTTACAAATCCGCGGATTCAAGGGTTCGGTAAACCGTTTTATGGTGCCACCTTTTCCAGAGGCATCTCTACCCTCAAAAACAATAACAACTTTTAATCCTTGTTTTTTTACCCATTGTTGCAGGTGCACAAGCTCGGTATGTAATTTGGCTAATTCTTTTTCGTAGTTAAACTTTTTGGGTCTGGACTTGCTGTTTTTCATGCCCTACAAGTTAATAAAAAAACGAAATCGGACTAAAGGTATTGGGTATTATTTAATGAACACCTTAAAATCAGCATATCTTGCCGAACGCGTGAACATATGGCGCAAACCTATACGTCCGTTTTTTACAGAACCGATTTCTGAAATATCCCAAGAAAATAATCTTGACTCATTTTTGCCCTCTACATTAAAATAAAGGGTTTCATCAGTTTTTATAACTGTGATTTTGTAGGTTTGGTTTGGCAGGAACAATCCCGTATCAGTAAAAGCAGGGGGAATTTCGGTGCTAGTATTAAAGTTTTCACCGGGTTTAACCGGATATTTTCTTGCCCTAACATATTCCTCGCCCGTATTATTGTTAAAAGCGGCATAGCTTATATGCAGGGCGTTCATATGGTTGTAATAAGTTTTCATGGCAGGAACAGTTCTAGCCTCTTTCCATTTGAAAATATCCTTTGCGTAGGGTTTAACTCCAGTAGCTTGAATGTAAAGGATGTTCACCCATTTTTGTTTGGTGTCTGTTCGTGTGTATTCGTATTCAATTTTTATGTCGCCTTTAAAGGATTTATTGGTCCATAGTACAGCATGGCAGGAATCGTTTCTTTCAACGGAGCCGGCAGTAAAGGTCATGCCTTTTTCATTGGTTTCAACTTTTGCACGTTTACCATCTAAAAACCAATGGTCTTTCCAGTTGTTTGTCAGGCTGTTTTCAAATTTAAGCTTCCATTTTTTTGACGCCTTCAAGGTATTAAAATCATCATTGGTGCTTTGCCCAAATAGATTGATGCAACACAGCAATATCAAAATGGTGGCAACAGGTTTCATTTTAAAAGTTTTAATCTTCGGCATTAAAGAACACCTTATAAAAATGCATTTTCTTTTCTTCATCATACCCGCGCTCTAAATATTCTGCTGAAGCATCTGGTGCATCAATGTCCAGTTTTATTTGGATGTGGGTATCGAGTTTTATATCGGTTTTAATTTTGCGCTTTTCTTTATTCACAACAGCTTCGGCTACGTCAAACTGGTTTCTGATGACCACATTTTGCTCGCCTTCAAATTCCTTTTTAAAGGTATCGAATTCTTTTTTGTGTTTATCATCTTCAAAAATCTCATCTTTAAAACGCTCTATATTGACCACTTCATTTTCTTTGAAAAAATCGATGGTTTTAGTTAAAAAAGTGCTTCTTTCCTTTGCCCCATAAGTGGTTTTTATGATTTCGGTGGAGAAATCCTTGCACAATTCAATATACTGTTGGGTGTGGTTATTGGCATCATCGGCATATTTTATATTTAGAAAATGATTGAGCCAATATTGGGCATCATAACTATTATTGTCTACACTTAAAATAATGTTGCCTTCTCCATCACTCTGGTTCAAAATTAAGCAACCTTTATCCACTTTTTTTGAGCTGATGCCTTTCTGAACCAATACATCATAGCTGTTGTTTTCTAAATAGGTTTGAAAGAAGTTTACTTTGTTTTCAATTTTAAAAATGCCAAAGGCGTTGGTTGTGATTTCATTGAATTCTATGCTTTCAAACATGACTACCAAAACATCACCTGTTTTAATGTTTGCTGAATTGGATTGTTCATACAAATGCATAACCACGTGTTTTGAAACTTCAATAAAATCATTGTCGTCATTAAATATTTGTGAGGCGTAACTATTTATTTCATTTAATGAGATATTGGCGTGGTGGTTGAAGCGATAGCTCTGTACAACACCAGAAAACGGCCGCAATAAAAAGGGCAGCATGAGCTCGTAGCTGGCTTCGTCAAAATCAACCAATTCTTCTGAAAAGGCATTTTTTGTATTGTTGAACTTATTGCCAACTTTATGGATGATGAATTTTGAAATTGAAGCGTTTTTTCTTGAAATCATGTTGTAGTTTTTGGTATTGCAATAGTAGTGATTTCAAAAATAATAAGCTCAAAAAAAGAACGCCAAAGCTTAATGCTTTGACGTTCCGTGAGATTCGAGGACTTGCGATTTGGTTATCGTTATATTTTTACAAATTTACATCAATAGTTTTGCGAGATTTATTTGTTTGGTTTGCGATTTATAGGGTAAAATGAATAAGAAAGAATCATCAAAAAAAGGAAGAATGCCAAATGCATTTTTTGGTGATTTCATCTGTAATGGATTGATTAATAGCTGCTCTAAATATAAAGATTACTTTTTTACCGACAAATTACCTGCGCAAATTTTTATTAAGCAGTTTTCAACTTAATTATTGGCCGACAAATTAATTGATTTGATACAAAATAATAGAATTGCTTTCCCCTTTGGTTACGAACTCTAAATTTCTGTCTCTATCTATATTGTCAAGTTCAATCACCGAATTGCCATAAACTGGAAAATTATCAATCATTTTTGATTGGCTGTCATAAAGATAGATTTTGTGGGATTGCAAATCAGTGGTAGATACGTAAATTTTGTCGTAAATGTAGAAGATTCGTGGTTGGGTGTAGTTGCCAAAATCCAATTCAGAAGTTTTACTTTTTATGGATAGTTTGTTTTCGCTAAGTGTAACAAGTGTTTTACTGGTGGTTTCAATAGAATGGTTTGATGAAAGATTTAAGCTGGTTTTTGAAACATTGCCACGTGAATCAACGGACACCAAATCACCATCTGCAGTTGTGGTTGTAAATTTATCATTGTATAAAAAGACGGGTTGGTTCGAATAGGCACTCTCCGACTTTGGTTTTACACGTATTTTGCCAATTCTGTCCAAAATGTAAAATTTGTTTTCCGTTTTTATGGTTATATAATCTTTACTGCCAATCCTAAAATGTTTTGGTTGTGAAATAATATCATCATTGGCCGAATTAAAAGTAAAACCTTTAACTATTTGGCCCTGTACATTGTACATTAAAACATGCTTGCTTTGGGTGACCAAAAGGCGGTAGTTTTTGCGCTTATCGTAATCAAAAACCGAAAGTGGTTGGGTAATTTTATCGTTAAAGTTTAACGGAAAAGGAGAAACGTCTTTCCCGTTTCGGTCTAAAACATAAACCCTGTTTGGTGTAGCAAAAATAAGTTGTAGGCGCCCGTTTTTGTAAATATCAATCTGTTCAATGGTTCCTAAAGCAGGGCCTTGTAGTTGTTTTTTCCATAAAATTTTACCAGAATTGGAAATTAAATAAAGGTTATTGTTTACATCTTGCACCACAATTTCTTTTTCGTTGGTTCTGTGGTTTTTTACAAATTGCGGGTTGGTCAACAAATCGGCATCTAATTTTATGTTGAGTTCCTCTGAAATTGAATTAGCAGAAGCTTTTGCCTTATTTTTGGAAATGATGCCATTTAAATGGGCAAAATCATGGTCGTAAATAAACTGAATCGCCGAAACGTTATAACTCTTAAACTCAAAATCACCCTCAGTTTCTAAATTTTTGTTCACTATAGTTTTTAGGGTAGAGGAATTACAAACTTGAAGAAGTGAGGCTGCACTGCTCAATTTTTCGCTCATGTTTTTAAAATAATCCTTTTGTCCTAAAACCGTTTCATTTTGGTAATTGGCTATGATGCTTTGAAGCAGTTCAAGATTATCGGTAAACACAAAAAAATCATCCAATACGCAATACATGTTGGCGTTTTTATATGAAACCAAGGGGCTAAATGTTTCACTAAACAGACGAGGTTTACTAAAGCTGAAAATGTCGATTTCGCGATATGAATCTATTTTGGTTTGCTCGCTTAAAAGTGCATCATTGGTAGCAATAATGTCAATGGAATTTAATACAACAGCCCTGTTTTTATCTTCATAAAGTACACCGACCTCAATAATGTTATCAAAAAGTGTGGTAGTGTTTGCTATGGAATCTTTTTTGTTGAATTTTTTCAGATTGGTTTCAAAAATTTTATAATTGTCAAAAGTAAAACTCATAAAACCATCACTATTTGAGGGTGTTGCATTTTGAATTTGATTCTGTTGGGGAATAGTATTTTTAAAAATATTGATTAAGCTTTCTGAAGAATCTGTGGCCTTAGTTATACCGTTAAAATAGGTTTCATTTTGGCTTAACTCGACATCTAAAGCTAAATGATTTGTAAAGTTGGCCAAGGAAAGGGAGTCTTCTATAAAAACAGATTTTATGAAGTCGTCGTTTGACTTCACAATAACTGAAAATGTTTTCTCTTTACTTGATGTGTTAAATATTTTGGACACCTGTTCGTCTACAGAACTTTCGTTCAGCAATCCCTTTGTTGTTTCCAAAGAAGAAGATGCGAAAAACGTACTGTCAATAACCAAACTATAAAACGTGTTTTTATTTAATGTTGATTTTACAATGGCTTTACTTTTGAAAGAAATAAGTTCTTCTGTGTAGTTTGGTAAAGAGTCTCTTTTAAATAAATTTTGGTTTTGTTTCGTTATTACAGCATATTGAAGGCTGTCGTTGTCATCTTTCAAAAAACAAAGTAAAATCTCACCACTCGGTTTTAAATGCGAAAGATTGGATAAATTATCTTCTATAGATCTATAGCAACTTGTATTCGATACGGTTTGCAAAAACTCGCTATTTTTTATGCTACTTTTTAGGCTTTCAAGGTTTGGTGCACTTAAAATAATGGAGGCTTTTTCAGGAGCATAATCAATAAGTTCGGTGCGTTCGGTGTATGGATTGGCGCAATTAAAAACCGTTATAAGTAGGAGGGAAAGCCAAAAAAATTTCATGGATTGAATTAATTTTTACAAACCTAATGTTTTTTTTAACGCATTAAAAATTTATAACTCCAACTTAAATTGTTCCGGTAACAACCTGAACGATTTTCTATGGTACTTCGTTATGCCATATTTTTTTATAGCCTCTCTATGTTCTTTGGTGGGATAGCCTTTGTTCTTTTTCCAGTTGTACATCGGAAATTCTTCATGTATGACATTCATGTAAGCATCTCTATGCGTTTTAGCCAAAACGGAAGCTGCGGCTATGCTTAAATATTTGCCATCTCCTTTTATGATAGTTTCGTGTGGAATGTCAAGATACGGTTTAAATTTATTGCCGTCAACAATTATAAATTCCGGCACAGGACTAAGCTGCTCAACCGATTTGTGCATAGCCAGAATAGAAGCGTTTAAAATGTTTATTTTATCAATATCTTCCTGAAAAATATGGGCAACGCCGAATGTTAATGACTGTTCTTCAATGATTGGCTTTAAAAGTTCTCTTTTGTCTTCGCTAAGTTGTTTGGAATCGTTTAAAATGCTATTTTCAAATTTCTGTGGTAAAATTACCGCTGCTGCTGTTACTGGGCCAGCCAAGCAACCTCGTCCAGCTTCGTCTGTCCCACACTCTAAAATATATGTTGAATGGTTGGTTAATAGCATACAGCGAAAATATAGATTAATTCAAAATCAGCAATAAGTTTTGCATTTTCATTTTTTTTGTTGATGTTTGTAAAAGACTAACTCAATAAATATTCTTTATTCATCAGTTAAATGATGATAAGTAAAACTAAGAATGCCGGCATAGCTTACCGGCATTCTTAATTTAAAATATTTACTTTCACTTTACGTTCAAATAGTTACTTTTGCCTGGAAATCTATATCTATGAGAGAAAAAGTTTTGGTCCTGTTGTTCACCCTTGTATTTGGCTTAGGTTTTGCACAAAACAAGCCGAGTAGATTGGGTAGAGAGCTCGGTTTGACCAAAACCCAAGATACAGCTAAAAAAGCTGGGGAATACGTTCCGAAGATATCAGACTACCTTATTATATCTCATGAAAACGATACTACTTTTGTAGATACCACCTTAACCATTCAAAAAGATTACAAGTTTAATTATTTGCGAAAGGACAATTTTGGTTTAATACCCTTTTCAAACCTTGGGCAAACTTATAATAGTTTAACTTTAGATTTTCAGAACACCAATTTAATGCCGCTTTTTGGAGCGAGGGCGAGGCACTTCAATTATATGGAGGTTGAAGATATCAAGTATTACCGCGTGCCCACTCCGCTGACCGAACTGTTTTTTAGAACAGCCTTTGAACAAGGGCAATTAGTAGAATCGTTTTTTACCGTAAATACCTCTTCCCAGTTTAATTTTTCAATAGCTTACAAAGGTTTACGCTCCTTGGGAAAATATCAGCATATTTTGACCAGTACGGGTAATTTCAGTTTTACGTCAAATTATCAATCAAAAAACAGAAGGTATTTGGCCCAAGGCCATATTGTTACACAAGATTTGCTGAATCAAGAAAATGGCGGTTTGGATGAAAACAGTGGAAGCATAGAAAATTTTGAAACCGGGGAGCCCGAATTTCTTGATCGTTCTATTCTGGAAGTTAATTTTGAAAATGCTGAAAGTATGCTTCGAGGAAAGCGTTTTTATTTAGACCACAGTTACGACATCTTCAATAATTTGGCAAAAAGTAATAGGGAAAAACCAATTAATAAACGTCAAATTACTGAAAGGAAAGATTCTGTCGTAAAAGATTCAACATCGAAAAAATCTGGTCTGAGACGATTTGCACGAAATGATTCCATTCAAAAAAATCCCATTAAAAAAGACTCTATTGAAATTAAACCAGTTGAAAAAGATTCATTAGCCAATAGACCCAAATTGGAAACTTCAATAACTGAAGAAAAGAAAGTGAGCAAGTTTTCATTAAAAAACAAACTTACTTTAAGGCATATTATTTCTTTTGAGGATAAGTATTATCAATACGATCAAACCGCCGCAGCAACAACTTTTTTTGGTTCGGCATTCAAAACAAGCAATCTAAAAGAACGTGCAACACTAGAAAGTTTTTACAACAAGTTACAGTTGGAGTATTATAATCATTTATTGGGTGATTTTCAATTTAACATAAGTAGTAACAATTATAATTATGGGTATAATAAATTGGTGTTTTTAAATGGAAACACTATAACCAATAGATTAAAGGGTGATGTTTTTTCGGCTGGAGGAAAGTACCAGAAACAATATAAAGGTTTTGAGTTGCAGGGGGAACTTGGGATAAACGTGTCTGGTGATTTCGAAGGTAATTTCCTTAAGGCTGATGCTAGCTTTAATTTGAATGAAGATTTAGGCGTTGCGGCGTCCATAAACCATAGTTCGCATGCTCCAAACTACAATACCTTATTATATCAAAGTGACTATATAAACTATAACTGGCAAAACAATTTTAATAATACCGAAACCCAGCAGTTGGCATTTCAGTTAAGATTTAAGAAATTGGCAAAGGTAACGGTGGACTTTTCAACTATAAACGATTATGTGTACTTTAAAAAGGATACAACAACTCAACAAATAAGGCCTTATCAGAATAACAAAACCATAAACTATTTACGGGTTAAGTTTGAAAACGAAATAAAGGTTGGTAAGTTTGCGTTGAATAACACCATACAATATCAAAACCTTCAAGATGACAACAATGTCTTGAATATGCCAGAATTCAATACCCGAAACACGTTGTACTTTTCAAGTCATATGTTTAAAAAAGCATTGTATTTGCAAACAGGCGTTACGTTAAATTATTTTACAAAGTATTATATGAATGGGTACAGCCCGCTTTTGGCAGAATTCTACACCCAAACAGATCGTAAATTTGGTGATTTTCCAAGGTTAGATTATTTTTTAAATGCTAAAATCCGCCAAACTCGAATCTATTTAAAAGCGGAACATTTTAATTCAGCCTTTACTGGTTACAACTATTATACTGCTCCAAACTATCCTTACCGTGATTTTATAGTGCGTTTTGGTGTAGTTTGGAATTTCTTTTTGTAAATTTTTGGTTGTTCAGTTCCCCAAATTTATCCTGCTTTTTTAGTTCCGTGCAGTTTTGTTAGCATTTTTTATGTGCGTAATATGCGGTAAATTAAGGTGTTGCATAGTCCCAAAAAAAACATTAAAAAAAACGTTCAAAAAAAGTTCAAAAAAAGTATTGCGGAACTAAAAAAGGGTGGTATGTTTGCACCCGCAAAAAA
>NZ_JBBVGQ010000007.1:0-112920 GCF_038148895.1 Tamlana sedimenti
TAGTCCATAGGATGTTCGCAATGGTCAAAAATCAAAAATTATATGATTTTAATTTGCAAATGTCATAGATATCATTGGCACCAGAATATGTGGCTTATAAACTGAACATAACTGTTGATTCGGTCTTTAATAGTTCTTCTGAAGAGGAGAATAAATTATGGAAAATGATGGAAAATAAAGCCTATATGTCAGGGAAATCTTTGGAACTTAATTGCGTAAATACAAAAAGTCGTAAACCGAATGTGATATTATCCAAAATGGACAAGGAATCACTATTAATTCAGGTAACTACTAAAAGAGTAGGTAAGCAAGGAGCAAGCGGAAGAATTTATTTATTCTTTTTTAAGGATGGTGAAATTGATAAGGTCGTTAGCGAAAGTTGGATAAATTAAAAACACTATACACAACACTGGCTATAATCCATTGCTCACAACATGCTAAACCAAAAATCATTAGCTTCGAAAACTAAGACTCCAAACTAGCCAAACTAGCCCTGAGCGTCTCAATTTTTGCTAAAGCATCGGCTTCTTTTTTCTTTTCACTGGCAACTACTTGCTCTGGGGCACCTGCCACAAAACGCTCGTTTGAGAGTTTCTTTTGCACCGATTTTAAAAAGCCTTCGGTATAGTTAAGCTCGTCGGTCAGTTTTTTAATTTCTGCCTCTACATCAATGGCGTCGGCCATAGGTATAAAATATTCGTTGGCTTTTACCCTAAAGGTCAACGCGCCTTCAATAGCATCGGTAACATAATCAATGCCTTCCAAATTACCCAATTTGGCTATTACACCATCAAAAGTAGGTTTGGTGTTTTCGTTATTTATTACCGAAAAACCTATAGCATCCTTAAACGCCATGTTCTTTTGCTTTCTAATATTTCTAATACCAGAAATAACTTCTGTAGCAAATTCAAATTCAGAAATCAACGCTTGGTTAACTGCTTTTGGTTCTGGCCATTTTGCAATAATCAAAGCTTCTGCAGGTGTTCTTTCGGTAATATATTGCCAAATTTCCTCGGTTAAAAATGGCATGAATGGATGCAAAATCTTTAAATTATTTTCCAAAGCTTCAATAACCGCTTGGTGTGTTTTGGCATCAATGGGTTTTTGGTAGGCTGGCTTTATGATTTCCAACAACCACGACGAAAAATCGTCCATGATTAATTTATAGATGGTCATTAAAGCATCACTTAAACGGTATTTTCTAAAATGGTCTTCAATCTCAATTAAAGCTTTTTGAAATTTGGCTTCGTACCATTCCAGCCCTATTTTGGACGTTTCTGGTTGCGGGATAATTTCATCAATTTCCCAACCTTCAATCAATCTAAAGGCATTCCAAATTTTATTTCCAAAACCTTTACCTTGTTGGCACAGGGCTTCGTCAAACAATAAATCGTTACCCGCAGCGCTGCTCAACAACAAACCAACGCGCACGCCATCGGCACTGTATTCTTCAATAAGCTTTAGGGCATCGGGTGAGTTACCCAAACTTTTGCTCATTTTTCGACGTTGTTTATCGCGAACCAAGCCCGTTAAATACACATTGTTAAACGGTTTTTCGCCTTTGTATTCGTAACCGGCAATAATCATACGTGCCACCCAAAAGAACAGAATATCTGGCCCCGTTACTAAATCGTTGGTTGGGTAGTAATAGTTTATATCGTCGTTTTCTGGATTTCTTATACCATCAAAAACCGACATAGGCCACAACCAAGACGAAAACCAAGTATCGAGGGCATCTTTGTCCTGACGTAAATCGTTTACTGTTAATGGCGCTTCGACTGCGCTCAGCGTGACATTAAGTTTCTTATTTGCTAATTCAACCGCTTTCTCAATGTTTTCGGCTACAACAAAATCCTCTTTGCCATCACCATAATAGTACGCCGGAATTTGCTGTCCCCACATGAGTTGACGGGAAATATTCCAATCACGGATATTCTCCATCCAATGGCGATAAGTGTTTTCAAACTTTTTAGGCACTAACTTAATATCTGGGTTTTCGCCCAAAACTGCTTTTATGGCAGGTTTTACCAGTTCTTCCATTTTTAAAAACCATTGGTCACTTAATCGAGGTTCGATAACAGCTTTGGTTCTTTCGGAAGTTCCAACTTTATTAATGTAGTTTTCGGTCTTTAACAAAAAGCCCTTTTCTTCTAACTCCTTAACAATTTCTTTTCTAACCACAAATCTATCCTTACCTTCGTAATGCAATCCGTAGCTATTTAAAGAGGCATCTTCGTTAAAAATATCAACAACTTCAAGATTGTGTTTATCGCCCAGCATTTTGTCGTTTTCGTCATGTGCCGGAGTTACCTTCAAACAACCTGTACCAAATTCAACATCTACATACTCATCTTCTATAATGGGCACCACACGATTGCAAATGGGCACAATGGCTTTTTTTCCGCGTAAATGTGTAAAACGCTCATCATTTGGATTAATGCAAATGGCGGTATCCCCAAAAATGGTTTCAGGACGTGTGGTGGCAATGGTCAATGTATCTTCGCTACCTTCAATTATATAGTTTAGGTAGTATAATTGCCCTTGTTTTTCTTCGTAAATAACCTCTTCGTCAGACAATGTTGTTTTAGCCTCTGGATCCCAGTTTACCATACGGTAACCACGATAAATCAAGCCTTTGTTATATAAATCCACAAAAACCTGAATTACGGCTTCACTCATATCATCATCCATAGTGAATTTGGTTCTATCCCAATCACAAGAGCAGCCCAGTTTTTTAAGCTGTTCTAAAATTACACCACCATATTCATGCGTCCATTCCCAAGCATGCTTTAAAAATTCTTCGCGCGACAAATCATTTTTATCAATACCCTGCTCCTTCAATTTTGCCACGACTTTGGCCTCAGTAGCAATAGATGCATGGTCTGTACCAGGCACCCAACATGCATTTTTGCCCAATAAACGTGCGCGGCGTATCAAAACATCCTGAATGGTATTGTTCAGCATATGCCCCATATGAAGTACCCCTGTTACATTAGGCGGTGGAATGACAATGGTGTAAGGCTCTCTTTCATCTGGCTCTGAATGAAAGTAATTATGTTTCATCCAGTAGTTATACCACTTGTTTTCTACCTGACTTGCATCATATTTTGATGGAATTTGCATGCTTTGGAATAGTTTTTGAATAATGATGTGCAAAAGTACTTATATTTCTTATTCTATAAAAACTATATAAGCTTTTAGGTGAAGCAATTTTATGGCTGTTTTTATATCCTAAAATTTTAAATTGAATGGAAATTTAAGTTACTTTTAATAGGAACTAATGAATAAATTAACATGTATTTCATCCATTATTTTTGCAGGTTGTGGAAAAAGTGACTATGTTTGACTTAATCAAAAACAGAAGACAAGGCAGTTTTTAACACTTCTTGCAATTAATAAGGATACCCAAAATTGAACAATAAAACTTAAAATTATGAAACAATTAATTACAATTTTATTTATCGGATTAATCAGTTTTGCCGTTAATGCACAGGCTAAAATTGAATTTAAATCTGAAACCATTGATTACGGAACCATTGAAAAAGGATCTAATGGTGTTAGAACTTTTGAGTTTACAAATACAGGCAATGAGCCTCTAATTATATCTAAAGTAACTTCAAGCTGTGGATGTACCATTCCTAAAAAACCTGAAGACCCTATTTTACCGGGAAAAACAGGACAAATTGAAGTGAAATATGACACCAATAGAGTAAACCCAATTAGAAAAACGATAACCGTAATCTCTAATGCCGAAACACCAACTGTGGCACTAAAAATTAAAGGTGAAGTTATTGACCCGAGCAAAGTAAGCTTACTGGATAAAAAGGACAAAAGTATTGTTCAGCAGCAATAAAAGTAAACAGTATAATTTAAAAGAGCTTGAAAAAATTTTCAAGCTCTTTTTTTATAATAGCTCTTCAAGGGCAAAGGTGCAATACAAAGGCCTTCCATCCCGTTCAACTTTCAGCTTTATCTTTTTTCCAGTATCGCCATGAAACATGTTCATTATTTCCTGTAAAGAATAATAAAAAGCATGTTTTCCATTTATGGTCATTAGCACGTCCCCTATTTTCAAACCTGACGCATGGGCAGGCGAGCCTTCCCTAAGTTCAACAATGGTGTAGGCAGGTTTAAGCAAAAGCTTATACTGTGTTTCTATATTAATATTCGTTCTGTTGAAGCCTTGATTTCTTTGCTTTGAAATCTTATCGTCGGCTGCCCTAACTAACCTCATGCCATCATGGGCCAATTCTATTCCACTTTTGTTATATGTGAATTTTTCATTAAAAAATTTGTTCTTTTTTAAAACCATCCGTGCCTTTTGGTAGTCGAAAATAATGTTAAACCGCTTTAAGATGTTTCCAGACAAACTGCCATTCCTGTTCCTAATTTTTTGCGCAAATAAAACCGCTGATGAATCTGGAAAAGCAACATTGGCATTCTTTAAGACGAAACTTTTCAAGGTTATCTCATTAACTTTAGCTCTTTTTCCATAAACGCTACCATTAAGCCCATGACCCAGAAAATCATGGTAAAAACGCTTATCACCTAACCCAAGACCTAAAGAATCGTTTTTAAAAAGCCACAAGGCATCGCTACCGCCAGTATCTACCAAAAGTTTAACTGGAATATTCTCTTCTTCTAAGGCAACATCCAAATTGATGTAGGGCTTACCGTTGTAGAATTCCAGATTAAATCGTTCGCAGTTTTTGCATTTTTTATAAGTAAAATGTTGAGGTTCGGTCAACCTTAAATATCCAGAGGAGTAATTGATTTCAACCACCAAATCTCGAAACAAATCAAACCCAAGTATCCCATGAATGGGGATTCCCAATCTTGGCGCCAAATTTAATTTCTCACCATAAACAGCGTAGAGATCCTGATTTAACTTTATGGCATCACCTATTTTAAAAATATTATTTTCAGATTTTGAGGCTTCTACCATTTGTCCCTCACCCAAACCACGTAAAAATATGGTTTCGGTTTTTTTGATTTCCAAAGTGTCCGAAACGTTTAAAAAATTAAAAATAATGGGCTTGCTAACTCCAGTATCCAACAAAAATGAGAGCTTAACACCGTTAACCTCAACAGGGATTACTATTAAATTATTTATAAGTTTGAACTTTATTTTATCAGATTTACGCTTATTCTGAATAACAAATTTACCTTGGGAAAACCCAAACAGGTTAAAACAAAAAAACAACAATATGCAGATAATGCGAAACTTCATTGAAGCAAGTAATAATGGCTAATTCAATTTACGAATCTTTATTGCGGCTTTACAATTTAAGCCCGTTTTTTAAAAAAACTTTAAGATAATTTTCTCATTTTTGCAGCCTAAAACAGATTTAATGCCAACGATTTCTAAAAAAGGACATGACATGCCCGCTTCACCTATTCGAAAACTTGTTCCGTATGCCGAACAAGCTATTGAAAACGGGAAAAGCATCTATTATTTGAATATTGGACAACCAGACATAAAAACCCCCGAAGTAGCCTTAAAAGCTGTTAAAGAGAATGATATAGACATCCTTTCATATTCCAGATCGGAAGGTTCTGATGAATATCGTGAAAAACTGGCTAAGTATTATAAAAGGCATCATATTGAGGTTTCGCGAACCGATATAATTGTTACCACTGGAGCAAGTGAAGCATTGCTTTTTTTGTTTAGCAGCATTATGGATCCTGAGGACGAGGTAATTATTTCCGAGCCATTTTACGCCAATTACATTGCTTTTTCAACAGCTACTGGCGTTAATGTTGTTCCTGCTATTTGTGATATTGACGACAATTTTGCATTACCCCCTATTGAAACTTTTGAAAAATTAATTACGCCAAAAACCAAAGCCATTTTAATTTGCAACCCTGGAAATCCAACGGGTTATCTATATTCAAAGGAAGAAATTGAACAGTTAGCCGCATTGGCTATAAAGCATGATTTATTTTTAGTGGCCGATGAGGTTTACAGAGAATTTGTTTATGATGGTAACTCACATTACTCCATTTTACAGGTAGAAGGCATAGACCAACACGCCGTTATAATAGACTCTGTTTCCAAACGTTATAGCATGTGTGGTGCACGCGTTGGCTGTTTGGTGTCAAAAAACAAAACGGTTATGCAAACGGTACTTAAATTTGCCCAAGCAAGATTGAGTCCACCAACATATGCACAAATTGCAAGTGAAGCGGCATTAGATACACCTCAAAGCTATTTTGATGACGTAATAAAGGAATATGTTGAAAGAAGAGATACCTTAATTGCCGAGTTACAAAAAATTGATGGCATAAAAGTAGCAACACCAAAGGGTGCTTTTTATTGCATTGCAGAATTACCAATTAAAAATTCGGATGATTTCGCCCAATGGCTTTTGGAGCATTTTGATGTTAATGGTGAAACAGTTATGGTTGCGCCAGCAGGAGGATTTTATTCAACGCCAGGAGTTGGCTTGAACCAAATACGGATTGCCTATGTTTTAAACAAAGAAAGTTTGATTAAAGCCGTACATATTTTAAAAGAAGCCCTAAAAGTTTATAAAGACTAGTGCAAATTAAGCAGAATACATCCTTAAAACCTTACAACACCTTTGGCATTGATGTTATTGCGAAACATTTTGTTTCAGTAGATTCCATTGAAGCCCTTAAGGAGGTTATATCTCTGCAAAATTATCCGAACAAATTGATTTTGGGTGGCGGCAGCAATATGCTATTGACCAAAGATTTTGATGGTCTGGTTATTCATATCAATTTAAAGGGGATAGAAATAGTTTCTGAAGATGATGACCTTGTAACGATTCGGGCTCAAGCCGGTGAAAATTGGCATGAGTTTGTGCTTTGGTGCATCAATAATGATTTTGGAGGCGTTGAAAATCTATCCTTAATTCCAGGCAATGTGGGTACGGCTCCCATTCAAAATATTGGTGCCTATGGCGTGGAACTTAAAGACGTTTTTGAATCTTGCGAAGCCATATCTCTCGAGTCAAAAACCATAGAAGCCTTCACAAAATCGGATTGTAATTTTGACTACAGAAACTCTATTTTTAAGCAAAAGGCCAAAGGTAAATATATCATCACGAGTGTTGATTTCAAATTGACCAAACACAGCCATAAAAGTCATGTAAATTATGGGACTATTTCGGCTGAATTAGAAAATCAGGGTATTGAAAACCCAACAATAAAAGATATATCACAAGCGGTTATCACCATTCGTGAAAGCAAACTTCCAAACCCAAAAGAAATAGGAAACAGCGGTAGTTTTTTTAAAAACCCTGTTATCTCAAAATCACATTTCGATAGCCTCTCAAAAAACTTTTCAGACATACCTTCATACACGGTTTCAGATAACGAAGTTAAAGTGCCTGCGGGTTGGCTGATTGAAAAAGCAGGCTTTAAAGGAAAACGCTTCGGTAATTACGGTGTACACAAAAAACAAGCCTTGGTACTTGTCAATTATGGCGGCGCCAATGGTTCAGATATTTTAAAACTTTCTAAACTAATACAAAAAACGGTGGAACGGCTTTTTGGCATAGCCATTGAAGCCGAAGTAAATATCCTATAATCTCAAAAGAAATTTCTAACTTTGATATTATGAACAACCTTTGTCCATTTAAACAAAACTAGCCACATTGGTATCAGCAATAGAAAAAGAAATAGTTTCATTATTACAAAATGGCGATAAAAAAGCCATTAAATTATTGTATGAATACTATGCCGATGCTCTTTTTGGGGTCATTAAAAAGATCATTACAGATGATGACACGGCCCAAGATGTTCTTCAAGAGAGTTTTGTAAAAATTTGGCGTTATTCAAAAAAATACGATTCTAGCAAGGCCAAATTGTTCACTTGGCTATATCGGATTGCATACAACACGGCCATAGATAAGGTTAGGTCGCAAAAGAACAAAAGTGGCAACGAAGTCCAAATTGAAACTTCCAACGTATATAAGTTAAACTCAGACGAATTAAATCAAGATGTTTTAGACATAAAAAAGCATCTGAATAGTTTGGATGAGAAGTACCAAATAGTAATAAATGCGCTCTTTTTTGAGGGCATGACCCAGCAAGAAGCCAGTGAAGAACTGGATATTCCGTTGGGAACTATAAAATCGAGATTAAAAATAGGATTGCGGGAATTAAAAAGAATCTACGATCCTGAATAAAAAACGTCATGAATGCGAAAATAACTACTTTTTTAAATTCTGGCCTACTAGAAAAATATCTAATAGGTGAAACTACTTCTGTGGAAACAGAAAAAGTTGAGTCTTTCATATCAAAATACCCAGAAGTACAGAATGCCTACAACACATTGCAACACAACCTAGAAGTGGTTGCCAAAGTTAATGCTGTTGAAGCCCCACAAGACATCTTAAATAATATTTTAGATGAGCTTGACGACGCTCCTGTCGTAGCACTTAATGTAAAAAGGTCTTACAAAAAATGGTATAAATTCAGTATCGCGGCAAGTGTTGCAGCACTGCTTTTTGCTGGTACTTCGTATATTTTCTATAATCAAAATCAAAAACTATCTAAAGAGAATCAAGTAGTTGTAGATGAAATTTTTGATTTACGAAGCGACATTGCAAAAAACAACGCAATGCTTGACAATGTAATGCGTCAGCTTTTAAGGCTTAACAATCCTGAAACTGAAAAATATATCATAAATGGAAATGAACGTGCCAAAGATTTAAAAACTGTGGCATACATTAATCCTAAGGAAAAAACATCGATGATTGATGTAGTTTCTTTACCCGAATTACCGGAAGAACAATGCTACCAAATATGGGCAGAATTGCAAGGAAAAATGGTGAGTTTGGGTATTTTGGACAAAGCAGACAGAAAACTTAAAAATATTCCTTACATGGAAGACGCGCTTGCACTTAACATTACCATAGAGCCTAAAGGTGGCAATAGTGTGGCATCAACCGAGAATTCGGTAGCAGAAATTAATTTACAATAGATTAATAGCTATAATATAAAAAGCCTCATTTTAATTTTAAAATGAGGCTTTTTTAATGGACTAAAGCAAAGTTTTATTCCTTACTGAAAAAGGTTTTATGAATAAATCCACCAACAATGGCACCAGCAATAGGCGCGACCCAAAACAACCATAATTGTGAAGTAAACTCTCCACCTGCAAATAAGGCTTGGCTGGTTGATCTGGCAGGGTTAACCGATGTATTTGAAATGGGAATACTTATTAAATGGATTAACGTTAGAGCCAAACCAATAGCTATTCCTGCAAAACCTTGAGGTGCTTTAACATAAGTACTTCCCAAAATAATCAACAAGAAAAACATCGTCAATAAAAACTCCGCGATTAAAACCGATGTCATGCTATAACCCCCTGGAGACAATTCTCCATAGCCATTGGCAGCAAACCCGCCAATATTAACAAAATCAGATTTACCCGTTACAATAAGGTAAAGAGCACCAGCGGCCGCAATGGCACCAACAAGCTGAGCAATTATATAGCCCAGCAAATTTTTGGCTTCAAACTTTCCGCCAGCCCATAAACCCAAAGACACCGCCGGGTTAAAATGCGCACCCGAAATATGCCCAACAGCGTAGGCCATAGTTAAAACCGTTAATCCAAAGGCTAAAGACACTCCAACAAAGCCAATACCTAAATCTGGGTAGCCAGCTGCAAAAATAGCGCTACCACAACCACCAAAAACGAGCCAAAATGTTCCAAAAAACTCTGCAAATAATTTTTTCATGACTAAATAGTTTATTAATTGATTAGAATTTTACTAAAGTAATTATTTAAGAATTAGACACCTAAAAATAAATTGGTCACTTGACCCATTTATTTCCTTCCGCATAAAATTTAGAATCAAAAACATTATCTTTGCAAAAAGATTTACACCCTTATGAAACTTCTTTTAATAACCATAGTACTTTTAGGAATAGGTTTTGCAGGCATAGCCATTAAAATTTGGTCAAAAAAAGATGGAAAATTTGCCGGTACATGTGCCAGTCAAAACCCCATGTTGAACCAAGAAGGTGAAACTTGTGGCTTTTGTGGCAGAACACCAGACCAATTTAGTGATTGCAAAGAACCTCAACATTCTTAACTAATATATGGGGCTTCTTGGTTTTATCTACTTCGCATTTATCGTTGTAGTTGTTATCCAATTCATTTTTTACGTATTTGTCTTTGGAAAATTTGCTTTTTTTAAGCCTCAAAAAGCAGTTTCAAAAAATATTGCGGTTTCAGTTATTATTTGTGCCAAAAATGAAGCTGAAAATTTAAGGCGCTTCCTTCCTTCAATTATCGAGCAAGATTATCTCAATTTTGAAGTTGTTCTAATCAATGACTCTTCAAAAGATAATACTCTGGAAGTTATGCAAGACTTCGCAAAAGCACACAGCAACATTAAAGTAGTTGATGTAAAAAGCATTGAAGCCTTTTGGGGAAATAAAAAGTACGCTTTAACGCTTGGGATAAAAGCCGCTAAAAATGACTATCTTTTGTTTACCGATGCCGATTGCAAGCCAGTTTCAAAATACTGGATAAAAGAGATGTGCGCTCATTTTGATTCTGAAAAATCGGTTGTTTTGGGGTATGGCGCTTATGCTAAAATTAAAAAGTCTTTACTAAATAAACTGGTTCGTTTTGAAACCTTAATCACTGCTGGAAATTATTTTTCGTTTGCTTTGGCCGGCACTCCTTACATGGGAGTTGGGAGGAATTTGGCTTATTCAAAATCTGAGTTTTTTAAAGCCAATGGGTTTATAAACCATATAAAAGTGCGCTCTGGAGATGATGATTTATTTGTCAACCAGGTAGCTAATAACAAAAATACAGCCATATGCATTCCTAATGGAAGTTTTACTATATCAACACCAAAAGTCACTTTTAAAGAGTGGTTTAAACAAAAACGTCGTCATGTTTCAACAGCAAAACATTACAAGTTAGAACACAAAGTCTTGCTGGCAATTTTATATAGCTCCACTCTTTTATTTTGGCTATTTACCCTCATTCTTTTTGTAACACTATATAAATGGCCCATCGTTTTGGGGTTATTTTTGGCCAGACTCACCATTCAATACATCATTTTAGGTAGCTTATCAAGAAAGCTTAATGAAAGTGATTTATTGCTGCTTTTGCCGTTCCTTGAAATTTTTCTAATTATGGCGCAATTAACTATCTTTATAAATAATCTTATCTCAAAGCCCAATCATTGGAAATAATTGATGCCATTAAACGTGCCAAAAAGAACGACCAAAAAGCGTTTAATTATTTATTGGATTTATATTGGGATGATGTTTATGGTTTTCAATTGAAACGTACCCAAAATGAAAACGATGCTGAAGACATTACCATTCAAACCTTCTCTAAAGCATTTGACAAAATTGAAACTTTTGATGAGCAATACACCTTTAAAACATGGTTGATTGCCATTTCAAAAAACATCCACATAGACTTACTTCGGAAAGAAAAAAACTCCATTTCTCAGGTGCTATCCCAAGATGACCGTGAAGTTTTTCAGGTTTTGGACGAATCGCCTTCCCCAGAAGATAAGTTGATTACCGACCAACACTTAGCAAAATTGCTTCGAGATATTAAAAAGCTAAAGCCACATTATCAGGAAATTATAAACCTGCGCTATTTTCAAGAATTGAGCTATAAGGAAATTTCAAAGGAGCTGGATGAACCCATAAACAATGTAAAAGTGAAATTACTACGCGCGAAAAAACTACTGGCCGAAATTATTAGAGAAAAGTAAATGATAGCTAAACTCAAGAACTTAGGGCCAGGATTGTTATTCGCCGGTGCAGCCATTGGGGTATCTCACTTGGTGCAATCTACTAGGGCTGGTGCAGATTTTGGCATGGGCCTTATTTGGGCTTTATTATTGGTCAATTTATTTAAATACCCTTTTTTTCAATTCGGCCCTAGATATGCCACAGCTACTGGCGAAAGTTTGCTAGATGGCTATAAAAAACTTGGCAAAGGCATTTTAATGGCATATTTTTTACTCAGTTTGGCTACCATCTTTACCATTCAGGCTGGCGTAACCATAGTAACTGCCGGGTTGGCCTCTTCCCTTTTCGGTGATTTTTTAGGCATAGAAGCTTGGACAATTGTTATCATTTTCATCTGTTTGATGCTGCTTATCATCGGAAAATATAAATTGTTGGACAGGCTAATGAAAATCATAATACTAACATTAACAATTAGCACATTGGCCGCTGTTAGCATTGCATTGTTCAACAACGAAAATGCCGTGTCACTAAATCAAGTACTTCCAAATAATGCATTGGAAATTTCATTTTTAATAGCCTTTATGGGTTGGATGCCGGCACCTTTGGACATAGCAGTATGGCAATCGTTATGGTCCATAGAAAAAAACAAGGAAACAAAAGAATACAATACCAAATCGGCATTGTTTGATTTTAATGTCGGTTATTTGGGCACAATTATCTTAGGTATCGGGTTTGTTCTTTTGGGTACTTTGGTCATGTTCAATAGTGGAGAAACCTTCAGTAATTCGGCAACAGTCTTTTCTGGACAGTTAATTGGCATTTACACCACAAATCTTGGAGATTGGGCTTATGTTATTATTGGTATTGCAGCATTTACAACCATGTTCAGCACAACACTAACTACTTTGGATGCTTCGCCAAGAGCTATGGAAAAAACCACCCAATTATTGTTCAAAAAAGCTTCAAAATTCAATTATGCTTTTTGGATAACCTTGCTTTCCATTGGCACTATTTGCATCTTTCTATTTTTGGCTTCAGAAATGGGCCTTTTAATTCAAATAGCAACCATATTATCTTTTATTACGGCTCCTTTTTATGCGATTATCAATTACAAATTAATATCGAGCAAGCACACGCCAAAAGCGTGGAGACCTTCAAAATATATTCACGTTTTAAGTACACTCGGAATCGTTTTCTTGATTGGATTTAGCATCTGGTATCTAACCACCATATAGGGTTCATTTAAAAGAATACTTCGTATCTTTGTTCCCTATATTTTCTAGATATGAATACGGAAACAGCTTCAAATATATTACCGGAACGTCAACCAAAGCCAAAATGGCTTCGTGTAAAACTTCCCACGGGGAAAAAGTACACTGAACTACGTGGATTGGTTGATAAATACAAACTGAATACCATTTGCACTTCGGGAAGCTGCCCAAATATGGGTGAATGTTGGGGAGAGGGAACCGCCACCTTCATGATTTTAGGTAATATTTGTACACGTTCATGTGGTTTTTGCGGTGTAAAAACAGGAAGGCCAGAATCGGTTGATTGGGATGAACCAGAAAAAGTGGCACGCTCCATTAAAATTATGAATATTAAACACGCAGTGTTGACCAGTGTTGACCGTGATGATTTAAAAGATATGGGTAGCATTATGTGGGCGGAAACGGTAAAGGCCGTTAGACGTATGAATCCTGAAACCACGCTTGAAACATTAATTCCAGACTTTCAGGGCATTGAGAAACATATTGATAGAATTATTGGTGTTGCTCCAGAAGTGGTATCACACAATATTGAAACTGTACGCCGATTGACCAGAGAAGTACGAATACAAGCTCAGTACGACCGAAGTATGGCTGTTTTAAAATACTTGAAAAGCCAAGGTCAACGGAGAACAAAATCGGGAATTATGCTTGGTCTGGGTGAAACGAGAGAAGAAGTAATTGATACACTTCATGATTTAAAAGCTAATGATGTTGACGTGGTAACCATTGGGCAATACCTTCAACCTAGTAAAAAACACCTGCCGGTTAAGGAATTTATTAACCCCGACCAATTTAAGGAATACGAAGAAATTGCTTTGGAATTGGGCTTCCGTCACGTAGAGAGTAGTGCGTTGGTTAGGTCTTCCTACCATGCACAAAAACACATTCATTAATTATGATTAGGGTTGCTATCAGCGGCTTTGGAAGGATTGGCAGGCGTGTTTTTAGGCTTCTTCAAAGTTATGAGAACATAAAAGTTGTTGCCATAAATGATTTGGCGGATGCCAAAACCCTAAGCCATTTATTGAAATACGATAGTGTTCACGGGATTTTTAAAGGTGAAGTAACTTATAATTCAAATCAACTCATTGTTAATGAAGAAAAAATTGCCTTATCTAATGAAAAGCACCCAAAAGACATCAACTGGAAACCTTTTAATGTAGATTTTGTAATTGAATCCACGGGAAAATTTAAAACAACTTCCGATTTACAACACCATATAAACAATGGGGCAAAACAGGTGATTTTAAGTGTTCCTCCACTCGATGATAATATCAAAACCATTGTTTTAGGGGTCAACGACACTGTTTTAGATGGAACTGAAACCATCATTTCAAATGCATCGTGTACAACAAACAACGCGGCACCTATGATTGACATCATAAATAAACTTTGTGGCATTGACCAAGCTTATATAACAACGGTGCACTCTTATACCACCGACCAAAGTCTTCATGACCAACCCCATCGAGATTTAAGGCGTTCTAGAGCCGCTGGGCAATCCATTGTACCAACTACAACTGGTGCTGCCAAAGCGCTTACCAAAATATTTCCTCAACTTTCAGGTGTAATTGGAGGCTGTGGTATAAGAGTTCCTGTAATCAATGGGTCTCTAACAGATATTACCTTTAACGTAAAAAGAACGGTTTCAATAGAAGAAGTTAACCAAACATTTAAAGAAGCTTCAGCACATCACTATAAAAATATTTTAGAGTACACTGAAGACCCAATTGTTTCTATTGATATTGTTGGAAATACCCATTCTTGTATTTTCGATGCACAGATGACCTCAGTTATCGGAAAAATGGTAAAAATTATAGGTTGGTACGACAATGAAACTGGCTATTCTAGCCGAATTATTGACTTAATATGTAATTTATCGGAAAAAAAGTGCGTTTTATCGATAAAATAATTATATTTGTCCGCAATAGTTTGAATTATGTCCCAAATTAAGAACTACATATATATACTTGTTTTGCTGTTCAGCCTTAGTGCATTATCGCAAAAAACCATCGATAATGACCCTGAGTTAACACAAAATAATATAAACTACCGCATAGCTGAGGCCCAGGCAGAGCTTGATAATTTTAATTATTTCAAGGCAAAAAAGAACCTCGACGAAGCTCTGGAATTAGCCCAACAAGCTGATCTTAAAAAAAGTATTGGCTTGATTTATGGACTAAAGGGACGTCTACAACTCATCATTGAGGAAGAAGACCAAGCTATTAATTCTTTAACCAGTGCTATTGAAGTTCAGCGAAACATCAATGACAATAAAAATCTAGGTACCTCTTATAAAACTTTCGGCGATGTTTATTCAGCCAAAAAAGATTATTATTCGGCTCTTGACTCATATACAGCTGCTAAATCAAAGTTTGAAGAAGAAGGTTTGAATGAATATTTAGCGGAAACCTTGCTACAAGAAGGCAAAGTTTATGAAGCTTTGAAAAATTATAAAAAAGCGCGAGACGTTATCGAACAATCTTTGGCTATTGCCAAAAACTACGATTTCAAAAAAACATTGAGTGATGCTCTTATCAATCAGGCAAAGATTTATGAGAAAATTGGTAACAACGATAGAGCCTTGGAAATAGCTCATGAGAGTGTACAAATTGCTAAAACCAACGAGTTCACTAGTATTTTAAATGAAGGCTATTTTGTATTGAGTAATCTCTACAAGAACAAGGATAACCATAAGGCCTCCAGAGATTATTTGCAGGCTTATGTAAAACTTTCAGATTCTATAAGAAGCATGACAAGAATTAACTCGCCAAGAAACCAAGAGGCACAATACCTTTTAAGTGAAGAGATTGAAAAAAACAAGCAGGCATTAGAAAAACTGGAAAAAGCGGAAGACACCAATAATTTACAGACACTCACATCTATTCTCAGTGTTGCCTTAATTACCATTTTATCGCTTTTAACCTTGTCATTGTATAAAAACAACAACATTAGGTTAAAAACCAACAACATGCTCCACAAAAAGAATGCAGAGCTTATTGTTGCAAAAGAAAAAGCTGAGTTAGCATCAAAAACCAAAGCAAATTTCTTATCCACGGTAACGCACGAATTACGCACACCATTGTACGCCGTAACAGGTTTAAGTAACATGCTTTTGGACGAAAACCCAAAACCAGAGCAGGTTCAGCATCTAAAATCATTAAAATTTTCAGGAGATTATCTGCTTACCTTTATAAACGACATCCTTCAAATCAATAAAATTGAAGCCAATAAAGTTGAAGTAGAGCCAGAGCCTTTCAACCTCAAAAAGAAAATAAACAACATTATTTTGGCGCTGAACAACTCAGCCCAAGACAATGGTGTTAAAATGCATTTTGAGTACGATAAAGACTTACCTGAAAACTTCATTGCCGATCAACTTAAAATATCCCAAATCCTAATCAATTTAATCGGTAACTCCATCAAATTCACCAAAGACGGGGATATATGGATTCGCGTATACAAAATTGAAGAAGCTGGCAAAACCTATACCTTGCGTTTTGAAGTAGAGGATAATGGTATTGGTATAAGCCAAGAAAAACAAGACAATATGTTTGAGAGTTTCTCCCAAGGCTCAATTCAAATTAACCGTAAATATGGAGGTACAGGGCTTGGTCTGTCAATCGTTAAAGGTTTAATAGATATTTTAAAAGGTAAGATTTACGTTAAGAGCGAATTGGAAAAAGGCACCACTTTCTATTTTGAAATACCTCTTGAAAAATCAACAATTAAAGAAGGAGAAGAAAATAAAGTTACTTATTTTGAGGGTAATATAGAAGATATAGATTTAAGCACCGTTAAGATTTTGGTGGTTGAAGATAATAAAATCAACCAAATGATTACCAAGAAAATTTTGACCAAAATGGAGCTTAAATGCGATATTGTAGACAATGGTGAAGCCGCGGTTGAAAAAATAAAAGCCAATAATTACAACATTGTCCTAATGGACATTCATATGCCCGGCATAAGCGGTATTGAAGCCACAAAAATTGTACGTTCTTTTGACAAGGAATTGACCATTTTTGCACTTACGGCTGTAACCATTGAAGACAAAATGCATGAGTTTGAAGAAGCTGGTTTTACGGATATTATTCCAAAACCATTTAAACAGGAAGAGTTTGAGAAGAAACTCTACAATGCTTTGGCCGGTAAAAAAGGAACTTCTACGAGCGCGTAACGAAATCTTGAATTAGTTTATTCAATTTTTGATTTTCATCAATAACAACCTTAATGGGCAAATAAAACAGTTTTGCTTTTAAGGAATTGTATTGTTTCAGGCGCATATAATCCTTTTCGGTAGTTAAAATCAAATCTTTTTTATTGAGTTCCTCGATATCACCGTGAGTAAAATTATGGTGGTCTTTAAAGTTCAAATGCTCAAAATCCAGGTTTTTACTCCTTAAAAATTTTACTAATGGGGCAGCATTAGCAATACCTGTTACAAGGGTAAAATGGTTGAGTTTTTCAAGCTTTAATGTTTTATCATCAGAAATGACTATTTCGGAATATCCTATAGAACTGAAAAACAGATGTTGGTAGGATTCAGGATTTATGTGGTTCACAATGGTTTTTTTATCAGATTCGCTTAAAATCCTCGGGCATTTTGTAACCACAATAACGTCCGCCCGTTTTACACCACTTCTTGGCTCCCTTAAATCGCCTGTTGGTAAAACAAAATCTTTAAAATATGGCTTGTTATAGGTCGTCAACAAAATATTAAAACCAGCTTTTACTTTTCGGTGTTGAAAGGCGTCATCAAGCAAAACAATATTCGGGGCATTTTCTAGAGCGCGTAAATTTTCAATACCGTTTCGTCTGTCCGCATCCACAGCTACCAGAATATCATCCTTAAATTTATTATAAAACTGAAAAGGTTCATCTCCCAAAGTTTCAACCTTAGAAGTTTCATTGGCTAACTGAAAATCTTTTGTTTTTCGTTTATACCCGCGACTTAGGGTAGCAAGCTTATGATCGTCTTTTAACAAATTGACTAAATATTCAATCATGGGGGTTTTGCCCGTTCCTCCTACACTCAAATTCCCGACGCATATCAACGGCATGTCAAAAGAAACGGATTTCTTTATACCTAAATCGTACAATTTATTGCGCAACCAAGTCACCAAATAGTAAATGGGAACAACCGGAAACAATATGTATCTCAATATTTTCAACATGGCAAAGTAAATATTTTATATTTGTTTAATAATCAAATTGTAAAAATATTATGATTGTACAAGACGTCATAAACCATTTGGAAGACCTAGCACCTCTGGCCTATGCCGAAGATTTTGATAATGTTGGGCTTTTAGTGGGAAATAAAAATGCTGAAGTCACGGGTATTTTGGTCACTCTGGATGCGCTTGAAACTGTTGTGGATGAAGCCATTCAAAAACAATGCAACCTTATTGTGAGCTTCCATCCCATAATTTTTAAAGGCTTAAATAAACTCACGGGAAAAAACTATGTGGAACGTGTTGTGATGAAAGCCATTAAGCATGACATCGCCATTTACAGCATGCACACCGCATTAGACAACGCATTGCAGGGCGTCAACGATATGATATGCAATCAACTTGAACTTACCAGCAAACGTATTTTAATACCACAAAGTGAAACCATAAAAAAACTGACCACATACGTACCCAAAAATGAAGCCGAAAATCTGCGGAAAGCCCTATTTGAAACAGGTGCCGGAAGTATAGGTAATTATGACGATTGCAGCTTTAACGTTGAAGGTTATGGCACGTTTAATGGCAATGAAGCCTCTGACCCTACAAAAGGACAAAAAGGTTCTATTCACACTGAGGCCGAAACCAAAATTACGGTAACGTTTGCCAAACATTTGGAATCTGAGGTCATTAAAGCCCTTTTTAAGGCACATTCTTATGAAGAAGTGGCCTACGAAATCACAACCCTTGAAAACAAAAACCAAAATATTGGTATGGGTATGGTTGGCGAATTAGAAAAACCGATGGACGAAACCGATTTCCTCAACTATTTAAAAGATAAAATGAACACAGGGTTTATTCGGCATTCAGTATTGCTTGGTAAAAAAATAAAAAAAGTGGCCGTTTTGGGTGGCTCGGGTAGCTTCGCCATTCAGGCTGCAAAAGCCGCTGGTGCCGATGCTTTTGTAACGGCCGATTTAAAATATCACGACTTTTTTCAGGCCGAAAATTCTATTCTTTTAACCGATATTGGACATTATGAAAGTGAGCAGTTCACAAAAAATCTTTTAGTGGCATATCTTACAAAAAAAATTACTAATTTTGCAATCATTTTATCAAAGACAAATACAAATCCCGTTAAGTATTTTTAAAGTATGGCTAAAAAGAAAGAAGCTACTGTGGAAGAGCGTTTAAGAGCGCTTTACGATTTACAACTCATTGATTCCCGTATAGATGAAATTAGAAATGTTCGTGGAGAACTACCGTTGGAAGTTCGCGATTTAGAAGATGAAGTTGCTGGATTAAACATAAGATTGGAAAAACTGGTTGCCGGTTTGGAAGTTATAGATCATGATATTGCAGGCAAGAAAAATTTAATTGAAGAATCTAAAGCTTTAATTAAAAAGTACAGCGAGCAACAAAAAAACGTTCGAAATAACAGGGAATACAACTCTTTGACCAAAGAAATTGAATTTCAGGATTTAGAAATTGAATTGGCTGAAAAGCACATAAAGGAATTTAAAGCCCAAATAGAGCAGAAAAAAGAAGTAATTGCTGAAACTAAAGAGCGTTTAAAAGAGCGCGAAACTCATTTGAAACACAAAAAAGGTGAGTTGGATGCTATTTTGGCAGAAACCGAAAAAGAAGAACAAGCCCTTTTGGAAAAATCTGAAGAGTACAAAGAGCAAATTGAAGACCGTTTAATTGCTGCATACACCAGAATTAGAACCAATGTAAAAAACGGTTTGGCTGTTGTACCTGTTGAAAGAGGTGCTTCTGGTGGATCTTTCTTTACCATTCCACCGCAAATACAAGTTGAAATTGCTTCACGCAAAAAAGTAATTACGGACGAACACAGTGGCCGTATTTTAGTGGATCCTGTTTTAGCTGAAGAGGAAAAAGAAAAAATGGATAAACTGTTCGCTAAATTAAACTAACCGTTTTTCTTTAAAACATACCAAAAGCCTTCAAAATTAATTTTGAAGGCTTTTTTAATTGATTCTAAAGCATTTGCCAGTGATTAAATATTTACTCAAATTGTATCTGCTTGTCAACTTGAACGCAGTCGAAAGGTCAAAATAGCATCTCGACTCCGCTCGATGTGACAACTTTTATTATTACTGGCATTATTACATTATGTAACTTTTTATTTAAGGTTTACGTATTTTTTTCGTCTATTTAGAATAAGAAACCTAAACCTATGAAAAATTTTATCACCCTTTTATTTGTAGCCTTATTATTCAGCTGCCAAAATTCGGCACAAAACAAGAAAAAACAAGAGGCCATAACCAATGCCCAACCCGTTGAAATACCTATGGAAAATGGTTTGGCCAAAGCTTATTTTGCCAGTGGCTGTTTTTGGTGTGTTGAGGCCATTTACGAAAGCGTAAAAGGGGTTAAGGAATCTATTTCTGGATATTCTGGCGGGCATACCCAAAACCCAACCTATGCGGCCAGCAACACGGGAAGAACAGGCCACGCCGAGGCTGTTGAAATAATCTATGACCCCAAAATAGTAAGTTTTGAAACCTTGGTTGATGTGTATTTTGCATCACAAAATGTGACTCAGGTTAACGGGCAGGGCAATGACCGAGGACCACAATACCGCTCCATAATTTTTTACCAAAACGAGGCACAAAAAGAAATCATTTTAAAAAAGAAAGCCGACTTGGCAAAAAAACTTAATGTAACCATTGCTGCCGAGGTTTACCCGTTCCAGAAATTTTGGGTAGCCGAAGATTACCACCAAGATTACGAAAAACTTCACCCCAACAACCCTTATATACAAAATGTATCTATACCTAGGTTAAACCGATTTAAGGCAAAATTTCCAAAAGAGTTGTTGAAAGAAGAGCATTAAAATAGCTATAGGCAAAATTTTATTTCGTCGCCCTCAAAGTAAAAATCAAAGGGTATAATTTATCCTTTGTTACAAACATACCAGAATCAGTTTCAATTAAATTGGGCAAGACATCGTAAGGGCTTTCATCATATTCCTTTAAATAATCTATATGCAGTCCAGCTTCTGTTAATGCCGTAACCACTTCACCCAAGCCATGGTTCCAACCGTATTCTTTGCTTGTTATTTTAGCATTTTTATTGGCATAAGTGCCTTCGTATTCTTCGTAAATCACTTCCTTTTGCATATACCTGTAAGTCATTTTGGGTTGATCATCCAAATAATCAAACATCCAAACAATGGGGTGAAATTCTGCCATAAAAAATGTGCCGCCCTTTTTTAGGCGTTCGGCAATCATATGTCCCCAAGGTTTTAAATCGGGCAACCAACCTATTACGCCGTAACTTGTAAACACAACATCAAAAGTTCCCTGTACATATTTGGAGGTTTCCAAAACATTGCAGCACACAAAATTGGCGTTCAAACCCAATTCTGCATTTAACTGTTTGGCAAATTTTATGCCTTCATCACTAATATCCACACCCGTGCAATGCGCTCCCATCCTGCTCCAACTCAGGGTATCTTGCCCAAAATGGCATTGTAAATGCAGCAAGCTTTTTCCTGCCACATCGTCCAAAACTTCCAATTCATAGGGCTTTAAAGATGTTTTTCCTTTTTTAAAAGCGTCCAAATGGTACATCTCACTTTGGGCATGCACTTTTACTTTTTTGTTCCAAGTGGCTTTATTGGTTTCAAAATATTTGTTGTTGGTTGTCATCGTGTTAAACTATCTTTACTAAAATTCTAAGTTATGAAATGCCCATTAATAAATTGCAAACCTACCGATTTAATAATATGAGCATTGCATCTGACCTTATAAAAACAACAAATATTAACAGATGAAAAATGTCATTTACATAGGTTTTACTATACTACTTTTCATAGGATGCAAGCAAAAAACGGAACAACAAACAGAAGAAAAAGAGCTTTCTGTAGCCGAAAAAATTGCCAATGCCCATGGCTTTGAGTACTGGAAAAATGTTTCAAAAATCACTTTTAACTTTAATGCAAAACGACATTGGACATGGAGCCCAAAAACAAACGATGTTACCCTAACAACAGCAACCGACACCATCAGCTACAATAGAAAAAGTGTGGATAGCCTATCGATTAATGCCGATAGAGCCTTTGTTAACGACAAGTTTTGGCTGTTGATTCCGTTTCAATTGGTTTGGGATAAAAGCGCATCCATTTCCGAACCCATAAAAAAAACTATACCCATTGGTAAAACTGAACTGAATAAAATCACCCTAAGTTACCCCAACGAAGGTGGCTACACGCCAGGTGATGCCTACGATATTTATTTTGATGACGATTACCTCATTAGAGAATGGATTTTTAGAAGAGGCAACCAAAAAGAACCTACACTAGCGAACACTTTTGAAAACTACCAAGATTTTAATGGTATTAAAATTGCACTGGACCATAAGAATCCAGAGAATAACTGGAGTTTAGGTTTTACCGACGTGCATGTGGTTTTGGAATAAGTTATCAACAAAAACATCTAAGAATCAGTAACATGCGTATATAAAATCAAAGAAGAAATATTCCGCATTTGCGCCCATATATATCAAAGCGCTTGAACCATTGGTTTAAGCGCTTTTTCATTGATTTATACTTGCTTATTTAGTCTTTAAATTCAACCTTTCTGTGTGTACCATCACAATAAGGTTTATTGTTTGAAGCACCGCACCTGCAAAAGGCTGTGGTTTTATCCTTTACCTCGGTAGAACCGTCCGAACCAATAACCTTAATAATGCCGTGCACCAACAATGGCCCATTTTTTAAAAGCTCTACTTTGGCTTCAATGGCGGCTGTTTTATCATTGGCACGTCCGTTTATATAGTAACTTAACGCACCGGATGGACATTGGGTTACTTGGTTAATAATATCCTCCGTGGTGCCCTCATTTATGCTCACCCACGGGCGCATCTGAGGCCTAAATACCTTAGGCAACCCTTTGACGCAAATTCCTGAATGAATGCATTTTTTGGCCTCCCAAACCACCGTTACTTCCCCGTTTGAGTATTCTTTCGTTTTTTCCATAGCCTTGATGTTGAAGTTTTACTAAATATACAAAAAAACACCATCTTTATTCTGTTGCTTTTCCCGCTTCGTTTGTAACTTTAGAATGCTTATTTTTGTTAGAAACCGAAAAACTTTTCACATTGCTCGACTATAAATTGGGGCTTGAATTTGCCAAAGAACAAGACCAAATGGATGAATTGGCGCCCTATAGAAATCAATTTTATATCCCAAAAGACAAGTCTGGAAACGATTTGATTTACATGACCGGGAATTCTTTGGGGCTTCAGCCGAAAACCACAAAAGCCTACGTAAACCAAGAGCTTGAAGATTGGGCAAATTTAGGTGTTGAAGGGCACACCGAAGGCGAAACACCTTGGCTTCCCTATCACGAGTTTTTAACCGATAGCATGGGAGAAGTTGTGGGTGCAAAACCTATTGAAGTTGTGGTGATGAATACCCTTACGGCGAACCTTCATTTTTTAATGGTGTCGTTTTACCAACCCACCAATACCCGTTATAAAATTTTGATTGAAAGCGATGCGTTTCCGTCTGATAAATATGCCGTGGAATCGCAGTTAAGACACCATGGGTTTGATGATAAGGAAGGGTTAATTCTTTGGAAACCTAGAAAAGGCGAGGAACTTTTGAAATATAAAGATTTAGAAGAAATTTTAAAAAAACATGGTGATAAAATTGCCTTGATTATGATTGGTGGCGTTAATTATTACACGGGGCAGTTTTTCGACTTAAAACGTATTACCCAGCTTGGGCACCGATACGGTTGTAAAGTTGGTTTTGATTGTGCCCACGGCGCTGGAAATGTTGCCTTAAATCTGCACGATTCCGGAGCCGATTTTGCTGCTTGGTGTACCTATAAATATTTAAATTCTGGCCCTGGAAGTTTGGCTGGGTGTTTTGTTCACGAACGGCATGCCTACAACAAAAACCTTAACCGTTTTGCGGGTTGGTGGAGCCACAACAAGCAAACACGTTTTAACATGCGCGGTAAATATGACCAATTGGCGGGTGCTGAGGGTTGGCAGTTAAGCAATCCCCCAATTTTATCGATGGTGGCGATAAAAGCATCCCTGGACATGTTCCATGAAGCGGGTATGGAAAAGCTCATTGCCAAGTCAAAAAAGCTAACGGGCTATTTTGAGTTTTTGTTGAAAAAATTGGGCGAAGACACTATAAGGATTATTACACCGAGCAATCCTGAAGAACGTGGTTGCCAGCTATCCATTCAAGTAAAAAATGCAGATAAAACCTTACATGAAAAATTAACCCAAAGCGGTGTAATAAGTGATTGGCGAGAACCTGATGTGATAAGATGTGCACCTGTACCTCTCTATAATTCATTTGAAGATGTTTATAGGCTGGTCGAAAAACTGAAAAGCATTTTAAATTAGATAATGATTCCTGTCTTTGCAAAAATTACAAACATGACAGACAAACAACAAAATATACTCATCATAGGCGCAGGACTCTGTGGAAGTCTTTTAGCATTGCGATTGGGCCAAAGAGGCTACAATGTTTCGGTTTACGAGAAGCGTCCAGATTTGCGTAAAGTAAACATCAGTGCAGGGCGCTCTATAAATTTGGCATTTTCAGACCGTGGCAATAAAGCCATTAAGCTGGTTGGACTGGAAGAACAGGTTAAGTCGCTCTGTATTCCCATGAATGGGCGCATGATTCATGATGTACATGGGAATACCTTTCAATCCAATTACAGCGGACGGGAGTACGAATTCATTAATTCGGTGTCACGTGGTGATTTAAATGCATTACTTTTAACCGAAGCCGAAATGCACAAAAACGTCAATATTTACTTCAACAGAAAATGTAAATCGGTAGATTTTGAAAAAACAACAGCTTTATTTGAAGATTATGAAACGAAAAAACAATTTGTTGAGGACGCCGATGTCATAATCGCCACCGATGGTGCAGGTTCTGCCATGCGCAAAAGTTATTATTTGGGCAAAAAGTTTTTGTTCAGCTTTTCGCAAGATTATTTAACACATGGTTATAAGGAATTGAGCATTTTACCTGATGAAAAAAATGGCTATAGAACTTATAAAAACGCCTTGCACATTTGGCCACGAAAAGATTTTATGCTCATAGCCTTGCCCAATTTAGATGGCAGTTTTACCGTCACCTTATTCCTAAGTTATGAAGATGGCGAATACAATTTCAATAATTTAACTACCGAAAAAAGTGTTTTGGAATTTTTCAAAAAAGAATTTCCCGATGCTCTAGTAATCATGCCAAATCTTTTGGATGACTTTTTCAAAAATCCCACTTCCCCTTTGGGCACCATAAAATGCTCGCCATGGCATTATAAAGGCAATACGCTTTTAATGGGTGATGCCGCCCATGCCATCGTTCCTTTTTATGGTCAAGGCATGAACGCTTCCTTTGAGGACGTGGTTGAATTTGACAAAGTTTTAGCCCAAAATTTAAAAACTTGGGAGCAGGTTTTTAAAACCTATGAAAGCAATCGTAAAAAAAATACCGATGCCATAGCCGATTTGGCTATTGATAATTTTCATGAAATGAAAGACCATGTCGCCCACCCTATTTTCCAAAAAAAGCGTAAATTAGAAATGGCTTTAGAAAAGGAATTTCCCGATAGGTATTCGTCAAAATATTCGTTAGTAACCTTCAACGAAAATATAGGTTACAGAGAAGCCATGCTTCGTGGAAGAGCCCAAGACAAGGCCATTTTAAATCTTTTAACCAATGATGAAATAAGCCTTGAAGATGATTTAAAATCAACACTGGAAAAAGTAATGAAAGAAACCGAAGCCATTCTAGAAGATGATAGAATAGCGGGATTAAAATAACCTTATGAGCAATATAGTAAAACCACGAGGCGCTTACCCACCTGTAAAAGTAGTGGGCGATTTTATTTTTGTATCTGGCACTAGTTCCAGACAACCAGACAATTCAATTGCTGGGGTAAAAATGATTGACGACATGGGCACAAAACATCTGGACATTGAAGTGCAAACCCGTGAAGTTTTGGAAAACATCAATGAAAACTTGCGAACCGTAGGAGCCAGTTTAAAAGATGCCGTAGATGTCACAACATTTTTGGTAAACATGAACGATTTTGCCGGTTACAATAAAGCTTATGCAGAGTTTTTTGATGCCGAAACAGGGCCAACACGTACAACAGTGGCTGTACATCAATTACCTCATCCTGATTTATTGGTCGAGATTAAGTTGGTTGCCCATAAGAAATGAATATCAAAAATTATATAAATGGAAGTTTTCATAATCCTCTAAACAATGAATGGATTAATAATTTTTGTCCAGCCAATGGAGAAGTTTACGGTAAAACACCAAATTCTTCCAAAGAAGATGTTGAAAACGCATACATTGCTGCAAAATCTGCATTTCCAATATGGTCGCAAACCACGTTGGACGAGCGTAGCAGGATTTTAATTAAAATATCAGAACTTCTGGAAGCAAATCTTGACCGTTTTGCTGAAGCTGAAAGTAAAGACAATGGCAAACCTGTAAGTTTAGCTAAATCAATCAATATTCCGAGGGCAGCGAGCAACTTTCGCTTTTTTGGAAATGCCATCACGCAATTTGCTAGCGAAAGTCATGAAAGCGTCGGTCAAAATGCCATCAATTATACCTTAAGGCAACCCATTGGGGTTGTGGGCTGTATTTCACCTTGGAATCTTCCTCTCTACTTATTTACTTGGAAAATAGCCCCCGCACTTGCAGCAGGTAATTGCGTAGTGGCAAAACCCAGCGAGATTACCCCTATGACAGCTTATTTATTGGGCGAAATTTGTAATGAAGCAGGCTTACCAAAGGGGGTTTTAAACATTGTTCACGGATGGGGCACAACAACCGGACAAGCTATTGTTGAACACCCTGACATAAAAGCCATTAGTTTTACGGGAGGAACGGTAACAGGAGCCCATATAGCAAGAACGGCTGCACCGATGTTTAAGAAATTGTCGTTGGAACTGGGCGGAAAAAACCCTAATATTATTTTTGCGAACTGCGATTATAAGGATATGCTGGAAACCACGGTGCGCTCCTCATTTTCAAACCAAGGGCAAATCTGTTTGTGCGGAAGCCGTATTTTTGTTGAATCGACTATTTACGATAAGTTTAAAGTTGATTTTGTTGAAAAAGTAAAACAACTAAAAGTTGGGCATCCGTCCGAACATTCCACTAATATAGGTGCATTGGTTTCAAAACCGCATCTAGAAAAAATCATGGGTTATGTTGAAATTGCAAAAAACGAAGGAAATAAAATACTGTGTGGTGGACAAAAAGTAACCGTAAAAGGTTTTGAAAATGGCTATTATTTTGAACCAACCGTGATTGAAGCAAAAACCAACGACTGTAAGCTAAACCAAGAAGAAATATTTGGCCCGATAGTTACCCTAATGTCTTTTGAAAGTGAAGATGAAGTCTTGCAGATGGCCAACGATGTAAAGTATGGTTTGTCGGCTACATTATGGACGAACGATTTAAAACGAACCATGCGAATGAGTAACCAATTACAAGCGGGAATCGTCTGGGTAAATACTTGGATGATGCGTGATTTACGCACCCCTTTTGGTGGCGTAAAAGCAAGTGGCGTCGGTCGAGAAGGTGGCTTTGAAGCCCTGCGTTTTTTTACCGAGGCTAAAAATGTTTGTATTAAATATTGACAACAAATTGTCAATAATTGAAAAAAATTAAAAAGATTCCTATTAAAGCAGGAATGACAGAAATATGGATTTAAAATTACAAAACAAAAACGCCCTAGTATGTGGCAGCACGCAAGGCATTGGAAAAGCAACCGCTATGGCATTAGCAACTGAAGGCGTCAACGTTACTTTGGTTGCCCGAAATAGAGAAAAATTAAAAGAAGTTTTAGCTGAATTGCCGCAACCAGACAATCATAGCTACATTGTTGCAGATTTTGCAAACCCAAGGGATTTACAGGAGCAAGTGATTAAGTTTATTGAGAAAAATCATGGTTTCCATATCCTCATTAATAATACAGGAGGCCCTAGAAGTGGTGAAATTTTGACGGCCAGTTTAGATGAATTCGACAATGCATTTACCATGCATTTAAAGTGCAACCATGTATTGGCACAATCCACAATTCCGTTTATGAAAGCTGAAGGTTTTGGGCGGATTGTTAATATCATTTCCACCTCCGTAAAAGAACCTATCCCAGGATTGGGTGTTAGCAATACCATTCGGGGCGCCGTGGGCAATTGGAGCAAAACATTGTCTGTAGAACTTGGAGCCTATGGCATTACAGTGAACAATGTACTTCCTGGTTTTACCGAAACGGAACGTTTATCTGAAATTATAAAAATCAAGGCATCCCATGAAGACAAAACGATAGAAGAAATGACCGAAATCATGAAAAGCTACGCTCCTGCCAAACGTTTTGCCAAGCCAGAAGAAACGGCAAACGTCATAACATTTTTGGCCAGTGAAGTCGCTAGTTATGTGAACGGAATTAACGTTCCCGTTGATGGTGGTCGCACAAAAAGTTTGTAACTTTATATCTTAAATGGCGTTAGGGATTGTAGTGGTTAGCTTTTGGCGAGGTAAGCATCGAGCCAAAACTAATAACGTAAAGCCCGACCCCTGTGGTAACGCACAAAAAAATAAACTATGAGCAAGTTAGTTTCTCCATTAAATTTTAAAGATTGGATTGAAGAAAACAGACACCTTTTGAAGCCACCTGTTGGAAATAAAGTGGTTTGGAAAGATGCCGATTTTATTGTTATGGTGGTTGGTGGGCCCAACAGCAGAAAGGATTATCATTACAATGAAACTCCCGAATTTTTCTATCAAATTGAAGGTGATATTGTTCTTAAAATAATTGATAAAGGCACGCCAAAAGACGTTCACATAAAGGAAGGCGATATTTATTTGTTGCCCCCAAAAGTGCCACATTCCCCTCAGCGTGGTGCCAATACCGTGGGGTTGGTTATTGAATATAAGCGCCCTAAAGGCATGCGCGACGCCCTGCTTTGGTTTTGTGAAAACTGCAACACAAAATTATACGGAGAGGATTTTACGTTGGACAATATTGAAACCGATATGCCCAAAATATTTGATAAATATTACGGTGACCAAGAAAAACGCACTTGCCCAAATTGTGGAGCGGTTATGCAACCACCGAAGAAAGTTAAAATTGATTAATCATTTAGATTCGTCATTACGAGGTTGTATGACGAGGTAATCTCTTTATAAATAGATTGCAAGGTAAATGCCTTGCAATAACGACCATGGAAAAACGAAAACTCAGAATAAACGGTCACTCTCACTTACTTCCCTACCCCGAGGAAATTCCCGAATATATGCGAGAAAAAGGCATCTTTTGGGTGGATAAAGACCGAAAGTTCATGCTTCAAAAAGACTGGAGCAGACCGGTTACAGATTCCAGTTTCTTTCTTCACGAAAAATTGGAATGGATGGACCGCTACAAAATTGACCATGCCGTTGTTTTGAATTTATCACAATTGTACGGAAATGGCTTACGTGTAGAAGAGATGAAAAAAGCCCTTCGTTTTCAAAATGATTTTAATGCGCGCATACAGCATGAGCACCCGAGTAAATTCACCTGTGGTTTTGTGGTACATCCGGGTTTTGTTAGAAGTGCTTGCTGGGAAATTGAACGTTGTGTAGAAACCCATGGCATGCAACTTTTATGTTTGCCAACGCACTATATGGACACCATTGGCACATGGCGTTGTATTTTTGATGAAGAAAATGAACCTATTTTTGAATTAGCCAGTAAGTACAATTTGGCTGTTGAAATTCACCCATATGATGGTGAAAAGTTCATAAAATTGGAAAACACCTCTTGGCGCTTCCACCTTATTTGGATGCTTGCCCAATGTGCTGATGCCTATCATTTTTTAACCTTAAATGGCTACCAAGAAAAATACCCAAATATGCGTACATGCTTTGCCCATGGCGGACAATTAGCGCAAATTAACTTGGGTAGGCGTATACAAGGCTTTGATGGAAGACCCGATTTGTTTGAGGGCAAACACCACCCAAGAAAAGCAGTAGGACACAAAAACATATTCTTCGATACATTGGTACACGACACTGGTTCATTAAAACTCCTCATCGAAAACCAAGGCGCAAAACAAGTCTTAATGGGACTGGATGATCCTTATCCACTTGGTGAAATGGAAAGCGCTAAACAATCATCTTACCCAGGAAAAATATTGGATTTGGCCTTGGAAAGAAAAATAATCAATCAAGATGATTATGATGCTATTTGGGAGGACAATGTAATACAATGGCTTTGTGGTGATGACCAAAAAGCCAAAGAAAAATTAATTAACAGAATATTGAGTTAATGCACTTTATACCCGAAGATTTAGATGAATATGTAATGACCCATTCTGAAGATGAGCCGGAATTGTTACAGCAATTAAGTAGAGAGACTTACCAAAAAATATTGCAACCACGCATGTTAAGCGGGCATTACCAAGGCCGATTGTTGAGTATGATTTCAAAATTGGTCAATCCAAAAAATATTTTGGAAATAGGTACCTATACAGGCTATTCAGCACTGTGTCTAGCTGAAGGCATGCAAAAAAATGGTGAATTGGACACTATTGACATCAACGAAGAACTCTTTGATTTTCAAAGAAAATATTTTGATAAATCTGAGTATGGACACCAAATCTTTCAGCATGTTGGTAACGCTTTGGAAATTATTCCCACACTCGATAAAGTGTACGATTTAGTTTTTATTGATGCCGATAAAGAAAACTATTCAAACTATTTTGAAGCCATTGTCAACAAATTAAATGCTGGCGGTATTATTTTATCGGATAATGTACTCTGGAGCGGAAAAGTTCTAGAAACTAAATTCAAGAAAGACGACACCTCAACACCTGCTCTTATTGAATACAACAAACTTTTAAAGGAAGACCATAGAGTTGAAACCGTTTTACTGCCCATTCGAGATGGTTTGACCATTAGCCGAAAACTTTAACTCAGAACCCTTTAAGACGCTTTAATAAGGTTTAATCTTCCTCCTTTATAGTTTTGGATATGGGTAGCTATCACTTGAAAAAACTCATAGTTGTCAAATGGTTTTATAACCACATCCGTGTAACCTACTCCTTTGTACATCAATTTAATCTCATCAATATCCGCTGCAGTTAAAGCGATAATTGGTATGGCAGCATTAAACTCCCTAATCGCTTGGGTAGCCTCATTTCCACTCATAACAGGCATATTGATGTCCATAAGCACTAGGTCGTAATTCTTACTACTAACTTCCTGCAGAGCCTCTTTACCATTTTGAACAATCGTGCATGAGTAGCCTTTTTTCTCCAATAAATTTTTGGTAACCACTTGGTTTATTTTATTGTCTTCTGCTATCAAGATTTCATATTTTTCCTTAGGTTCTTCCAAATTATTTCTTGAGTTTTCATAATTGGAAACCGTTTGGCTCGCTTGTTGGTCTATTTCAAAATCTACTTCAAAACTAAAGGTCGTTCCAACGCCTTCTGTGCTTTTCAGGTCTATTTTACTGTTGAAAAGCTCTACTAAATTTTTGGTAATTGAAAGCCCAAGTCCGGTGCCTTGGTAATTCACATTACTATCCTTTAGTTGTGAAAAATTATCGAAAATACTATCAAATTTCTCTTTTGGTATACCAATGCCATTATCTTCAACTTCAAATCTTAAACCTACATTTTTGGTATCTAAACTTAACAAGACTACCCTTAAATTAATGGTTCCGTTGGTTGTGAACTTAATGCTGTTCCCAATTAAATTGATTAAGACTTGGGATAGCCTAACATTATCACATATAATATGTTCAGGCACATGGTTATCAATTATTATTTTAATTTTATTGTTGGTTTCTACCAGTCTGTATTCGAATGAATTTGCAATATCTTCCAACAAACGCTCTAAATTAACCGATACATTTTGTAGTTCTACCTTATCGGACTCCATTTTACCAACTTGCAGAATATCATTTATTAAGTTTAAAAGATAATCACCAGAATATTTTAAAGATTTTAAGTACTTTCTATCCCTATTGTTTAAGTTACTGCTATCCAACAACAAAGAGGTTATACCCACAACACCGTAAAGCGGAGTCCTTAATTCGTGTGATACGTTGGAAATGAATTTTGTCTTAAGTTCCGATGATTTTAAGGCTTCATCTTTGGCCTTTTCCAATTCATTATTTCGTTCCTTAAGGGTTCTGCTCAGCCTTCTTTTTGAAACATAACCAATGTAGATCGTCACAACAGAAATCAACAAAAGAATAAGGGAAATTATTATAATACCGTTAATCTTTTTTATTCTATTAGCAATTTCAAGCTGCTCAAGTCTCTCTATATTGGCCAAAGAGGCATTGTTTTTATAATCCTCAATAAGTAGTTTTGATTTTGTGATTTCAGCCTGTTCCAACTTCTTTTCATCAATAAGTTGCTCCTTGTATTTATTGTGTTCCAACAAAGTAAGATAGGCCTCAGCACTTTTACCCGATTTTGCCAAAGAAATAGACAATTGCATATAAACTTTGGTCAAAAGGGATAAATCAACACCTTCCTTGTTTGTTTCCAGTAATGCAATGGCTTCTTTAAATTCATTATTTGCACTATTAAAAAGTTCTTTACGGGCATAGTATATACCATAAATGTACTTGAAACACCCTTCTATGTTTTTGTTAACAGGCTCTGTTTTTAAATATTCCTGAATCTTTAAAAGATTAATTAAGGCCTGTTCTAGATTATTTTTATCTATGTACAACTCGGCCAAATTAATTCGGATATCAAAAATCAAATTTTGGATTTGTTTGTTATCTGATCCTATTTGATATTCGTTTATCAAGGTATATTTTAAGGCTTCCTCAAAATATTCAATAGCCTTATTCTGCTCCTTCTTTTCCTTGTATATTTTACCTAAGCTGAAATATGAACCCGAAACCAAATCATTATCGTTTACAGCCTTCAAGGCTTCTAATGCCGACCAGTAACTCTCTTCCGCAGATTTATAATTTTCCATCAAACTATAAATATTGCCCAAATTATAGTTGGCAATAGCATAGCCATAATGGTCTTGAATGGAATCTGATAAGGCCCTAGCTTTTATAAATTCCTTAAAGGACTTTACAATTTCTTTATTGTTGTAAAAACTTAATGCTGAAGAATTGATGTCATCAATTTTCTTGATGGTTTCTCTGTCCTTTTTTCCAAAAGCCAACATGGAAATACAAAGAAAACAGATTAGTAGGTTCGCTTTCATTTTAAGTTAAATTAATAGATTCGGGACTCCGAAGGTATTTTTTAAAGTAAAATGAAATTTAAAATTTCGTTAAAATGTCGTAAGAATTGGATTAATAGATGAAATGCACATCGACGAAATGATTAACGGCTAAAACTTCCGTTTAACTGAACCCGTAAAATCTTCTAGATCATCCTTTACTTTATCCAGTTCTTTTTTTACATCTTGAGTGATGCTTGTATCAATGCCATTCTTTTCGGCAGTTTTGGTGATTTCGTGCTTAATATCGTTGGTAGCATCTTTAAGGGTACGCATGCCTTTTCCTAGCCCACGAGCAATTTCGGGCAATTTATCTGCACCAAAAACCATGATGACAATAAATAATATGAAAGCTATCTCTGCACCACTAATGAATAAAAATGTAGCTAGTTGTATCACGGTACAAATATAATGAGTTGTTCGGTCACAATAAAAAAAAGCCGATTTTAAAAATCGACTTTAACAATGCTTTAGTTTTTAACCTTTAATTTTCTCTTTAAATTGGTCAAAATCACTTTGCTGAATTTTTTGAGGCCATGAGTTGTTTGAAGTGTCAATATCGGCTGTTTCTTCGTTTGGATCTACAGTTATACTAACAATTTCCTTATCTGAAGCTATGGCTTTACTCACCTCATTATCATTGAACCTCCATATTTGTGCTGGATAAGTCACTTGATTTGAAGTCCCATCTGCATAGGTATATTCCACAATTATCGGCATAACCAAACCACCTGGTTTTTCAAAGGTTACATTGTAAAAATACTTTGGTTCCTTGATGGATTTTTGTTCTTCTGGTGTAAAATTGTCCATAATGTACTCTTGAAGCGGTTTGGAGTTTTCTAAAAGAGACTTGGTTTTCATCTTTTCCTTAAAGTCTTCACTTCCTTCTTCAACCAAGTAAACCAAAGGCTTTAACTGATTTCTTTTTACACCGCGCTCTTCCATATATTTTCTCATATAGGCATTTGGTTCATCAGACACGAAATATTTTTTAACTTCCTTAACGCCAATATCAACCCAATCTGTGGTATAGAACCAACCTCTCCAGTACCAATCCAAATCAAATGCTGAAGCATCTTCCATGGTTCTAAAAAAGTCTTCTGGAGTTGGGTGTTTAAACATCCATCTATTTGCATATTCCTTAAAGGCATAATCAAACAACTCTCTCCCCATTACTGTTTCTCTCAAAATGTTTAGAGCGGTGGCTGGTTTACCATAGGCGTTGTTACCAAATTGGTAGGTATTGAGTCCTTTGGTCATTATTGGAGCGATAAAATTTTGGTCACCACCCATATAAGGTATAATCATTTTCGCTGGTCCGCGATCAGAAGGAAAATGCTTATCTTGTGGCGATAAAGCCGATGGATATTTTTCCCCAAAATCCTGTTCTGCTACATACTGAACAAACGTATTTAAACCTTCGTCCATCCATGTCCACTGACGCTCATCACTATTCACAATCATTGGAAAGAAGTTATGCCCCACTTCGTGGGTAATAACCCCCATCATACCGTATTTTACACGGTCGCTATATGTACCATCTTCATCTGGGCGACCATAATTCCAGCAAATCATAGGATATTCCATACCCTGCTGCTTTGCGTGAACCGATATGGCTTTATGATACGGATAATCAAAAGTCATTCTTGAATAAGATTCTAGAGTACTGGCTACTACTCGAGTTGACCATTCCTCCCAAAGTGGATTTCCTTCTTTAGGATACATCGAAACAGCCATAACATCTTTACCACCAATTTTCACGGCCATCATATCCAAAATAAATTTTCTAGATGTTGCAAAACCAAAATCGCGAACATTTTCGGCCTTAAGTTTCCAAGTTTTTGTTTCTTCAGAAAAACCTTTTTCTGCAGACTCGGCCTCAGTTTGATTAACGATTAAAACGGGCTTATCATAAGTTCTTTTGGCTGTTTCATAACGCTCCAACATCATTTTGGAATAAACTTCTTTTCTGTTGGTCAAAATCCCTGTTCCATCTAAAACATGGTCTGCCGGCACTGTGATATTAACCTCATAATTACCAAATGGGAGTGCAAACTCATCACGTCCCCAAAACTGAGAATTTTGCCATCCTTCAACATCACTGTAAACAGCCATTCTGGGAAAAAATTGGGCTATAACGTAAGCTTTGTTGCCATCTTTTGGGAAATACTCGTAACCAGAACGACCATCTTCAACAACATGGTCATTAATGTTATACCACCATTTTACTGAGAAAGAAAATTTATCGCCATGTTTCATGGGTTTTGGTAACTCAACACGCATCATGGTTCTATTAATAGTATGAGGAAGTGGTTTTCCATTGATATCTTTCACTTCCAAAATGTTAAAACCGCGCTCCAAAGGCTCACTCATAAATTCTTTGGTAAATGCATTTGGAAACATTACGGGTGCCACACCACTAGATTCAATTAACGGAGATTTGGAATCTTTAGCCCTTTTGTTTTGCTCAAGTTGCACCCAAAGATATTTTAACTCATCAGGAGAGTTATTGGTGTACGTAATGGTTTCACTACCTGAAATTCTGGAAATTTTGTCATCTAAAACAATATCCATTTTATAATCGGCCTGCTGTTGGTAATAAGCTGGTCCAGGTGCACCAGATGCCGACCTAAACATGTTTGGGGTTGAAAACTCATCATACAACTGCCTAAACTTGTTAGTGTTGGTATGCCCTTTTTGGGGGGTGTTTGCTTCTTGTTCTTGAGCAATCATTGCAGATGACATAAGTATAAGTGAGAGGCAGATATAAGTGATTTTTTTCATTACTTATTTTTAAATTTTGTTTAAAAAAATATGGTTTTTGAGAACTTTCATTAGAAAATTATCACAAAAAGAAGTCGAAATTAATAAATTGTACAGATAAAAAACTTTGTTTTAATTAAACTTTAACACTGCTGTGTCCTTTTGCGGAATAAGTAAAACACTTTTTTGGTAGGAGTTTATTTTTGTCTTTATAATATTTTGTTGCTCTTGAATTAAATCAAACAAAACTTTATTAGTAATTTCCATTGAATCAATATGCTCTACCCCTTCAATTTCAAGATAGCATTTAATAATGTCAAAATCATATTCTTTACCTACGTAAGCAAAATCAACTTTTTCCTCATTTATTTTGAATGCCATTTTATCCCGTAGGTAACGTTCAATGTATGTATCTAAATCTTTTGTTTCGGTTTCGCCTCCAAAGGTAAAGGTCTCATTGTAACGCGTGCGTAATGCACTTTCAAAATCATTAAGGAATATTCTTGAAATAATTTGAACGGACTCTTTCTCCTCAACATATTCTACTTGGGTTACGCTAATATAATAGTCGTGAAATGTAGAAAACGACAAAAATGATAGAGCAAAAACTAAAACTAAAGGTTTTAAAAATTTCATTTATTAAAATTTAGGCTAATGTACTCTTTTCAAAAAGCATTCCAAAAGAAAATACCTTTCAACCGAATTTAAATTTTCTTTATACTATCCATATTTAATTCTTAGAAAAAGAAAACTCTAAAATGAGTCTTGTCTTTGTAGTATTTTATAAAATTTTGGTCGTCTGCACAGAACTAAGACACAAAATAATTACGTTCACACAAAGCCATTTTAAAAGCGGAAAGAACGCGTTTCAATTCTTAAAGAAAGTGTAAATGGCTTGCAATATTTTGTTAAAGATGCTTTTAAGCTATTATTTAGAACCTAAAAATGCTTTACTTTTTTTGGTTAGAAGATCAAGAAACTCCATTTCCTTTCCATAATTCAGCAATGAAAAATCGAAGTCATTAGCTTGTACATATTGAATAAAATCTTCGACACGATGTTCTGGTATATTAAAATTATCCATCAAAAATTCCGAACCAAAATAATATTTTATTGATTCTATCGGAACATCAGGAACAGTAGATTTCTTATTGTTTGGCACTTTAGACCTGAACAACGGCAACAACAACTGGTCCACTACATTCACTACATTTAATCCGTTAACCACCGCAATACCTTCACTGTTCATGGCTTCGTTTTTAACACCTGTTTTGTAATCCTTTTCAAAATCATACTCCCTACTATTTTTCACCCCAAAGTAAAGGGCATCCAACTTAGGCTTAAATGGTTTGGCCGCTTCTGCATCCACATTTAGGTTACCGGTTAACTCATTGGTAATTATGATGATTTCGTCCAATTTATTGATTTCCTCAATCAAAAAGAGCTTCATATTTTTTGACTGTATGATGTCCTCGTTAATTTTGAAACTGATGTTTTGGTATTGTAAAGCGCTGACTTCAATAACATCGTTTAAGGCAACTTGCATGGTGAACTCACCATTGTCGTCAGTTACTGTGCCTGTGTTGGATGATGCATTAAAAATGGTAATGCCTGCCAAATCATTGTCCTCAACTATTATCTTTCCAAAAACCGTAACTCTGTTAATGTTTTGGGAGACCGTAGATACTGAAACTAAAAATGCAAATAAGAGAATTATTTTTTTCAAAGCTTATTTTTTCTTTCTTGAAAATACCACTTTATTTTCAGTTTTTAAAGAATTGGACACTAAAATATTTCGGAAAACATATTTTTAATTAGCTTTACACGTAAACCTCTTTTTAATGAAAAACATTATAATTGCTAGTACCTCAACCATTCATGGTAGTGGGTATTTAGAGTATATTTTAGATGACCTCAAGGTGCTTTTTAAAAACGCCAACACAATTGTTTTTATACCCTATGCAAGGCCCAGTGGAATTTCACATGATGACTACACCGAAAAAGCCAAAATGGCCTTTTCAAAAATTGATATAGCTATAAAAGGAATTCACAAATTTGAAAATCCCATTGAAGCCATAAACAATGCTGAAGGCATTTTTGTTGGTGGCGGCAACACTTTTGTGTTAACTTACCAGCTTTATAAAAACAACTTGATAAACTCCCTAAAAGAAGCTGTAAGCATCGGAACACCATATCTGGGAACGAGCGCCGGAAGCAATATTTGCGGCTTAACCATAAAAACCACTAATGATATGCCCATTGTTTATCCACCAAATTTTAATGCTTTAGGGCTCGTACCATTTAACATTAACCCACATTACTTAGACCCTGACCCATCTAGAAAACATATGGGCGAAACCAGAGAAACTAGAATAAAAGAGTTTCATGCCTATAATACCCCGCCAGTTGTTGGATTGAGAGAAGGCAGTTGGCTACATGTATCTGGAAAATCAATTACCTTGAAAGGTAAATTATCTGCTAGAATTTTCGAGTACAACAAAGTACCTTATGAGTTAGCAACGGGAACATCACTAAACCAATTAAAATAAGAAACCCATCAAAATTTGATGGGTTTCTGGAGCGGGAGACCGGGTTCGAACCGGCGACATTCAGCTTGGAAGGCTGACGCTCTACCAACTGAGCTACTCCCGCCTTTCTATGCTGCAAATATATACAAACTGTTCTTTCTTTTAAAAGAAAAAATTACAACTTTTTTAAAAAATGATAGCCCAATATTTTAAAGGCTTCGTTAAAATAAAACTTATGTGATTTATAGTTACTCACGTAGGTATTTAGTTCAACAGCCTCACAACCCTTAGTTTTGGCGTATTTATAAATCCAATCAAAAAAAGCCTTACCCAGGCCTTGACCTCTATAATTTTCGTCAATAACAACATGATCAACTTCCAAACTTTTTCCAGAATAATGTCTTGTGCAAAACCATAAACCCGAAACACCAATTAATTTCTCTTTATCAAAGATAACAGCACATTCATAATTTTCACTTAACACCATTTCTGAAAACCGCTGTTCCAAAATATCAAAAGGTATTTTGTAATCGTTTAATTTTTCAACCAACGGAATGACCAAATTAATGTTTTCTTTTTCTATTATTTTAAATTCAATGGGCATAAAAAAGTTTTGTTCTAAGGTAAGTATTTCCATAAAATATTCTTTATGTTTGATATACATCATTCTAAAATTTAGGTCATCGCCATTAACTATAATATTAGACTTATTAGTCCTGAAAAGACACATGAAGTCAGGCATCCCGTTCTACGGACAGGAAAACCCAAACATACTTGTGTTTTTGAAGGGGATGATTTGGACACCACTTTTCATTTGGGCATTTTCAGTAAAGAAAAATTATTGGGAGTCTGTTCATTTTTTAAAGCGAATAATGCTAATATTCCTGAAAGTTCGCAATACCAACTTAGGGGCATGGCTGTTTTAAATGAGTTTCAAGGAAAAGGTTTGGGGCATCACATCTTGAATTTTGGTGAACAAATTATAAAAAAGAAAAACACCAAAATTGTTTGGTGCAATGCGCGTGAAGTAGCCGTAAACTTTTATAGGAAAAATGGTTATCGAATTACAGGAGAACCATTTATAATTGAAACCATTGGTCTTCATTTTGTCATGTATAAGATGCTTTAATTTTTTCTAATGTGACATCTTAAATAGATTAGTGTCATTAATTTGTAAGTTATATTTTTGTAATTTTAGTACAAGAAACTCAAATAAAATGAGAGGAAGAAATCTAAAATACAGGCTACTTATTGGGGTTGCTATTGCATTGTTTTTCGTAATCAAGAGATGCAGCCAACAAGAAGTTAATCCATATACCGGCAGGACCCAAACCATTTCCATGTCACCAGAAAACGAAATTGCCATTGGTTTGCAAAGTGCGCCACAGATGGCACAACAATATGGCGGCTTACATCCCAACAATCAATATCAGGCTTTAGTTGACAATGTTGGCAACAAATTGGTAAACAGCAGTATAGCACGAGAAACGCCTTATAAATATGAGTTCCATTTACTAAACGATCAGAATACTATAAATGCCTTTGCCCTTCCTGGTGGGCAAATATTTATAACTTATGCACTTTTTTCAAAATTGGAAAACGAAGACCAGCTAGCTGGTGTTTTGGGTCATGAAATAGGTCATGTTTTGGGTCGACATAGTGCCGAACGCATTGCCGAAAGCGAATATTGGCAGGGGTTGACAACAGCAGGTGCAGTGGGTGCAGATATGGGTGGCCTTATAAGTGGTATTGGCCAAAACACGTTATTGACCAACGGAAGGGGTGATGAACTTGAAAGTGACGACCTAGGTGTAAAATTTATGATAAAAGCGGGCTATAACCCTCGAGAGATGATTGGTGTTATGGAAATTTTAAAAGCGGCGGCTGGCCCAAACCGAGTTCCAGAATTTCAGAGCACACATCCAGATCCGGACAATAGAATAGAAAAAATAGAAGAAGCCATAGAAAAATACAGAAACCAATAAAAAAAAGCCCTGAAGTTCAGGGCTTTTTAGAGTGACTAACTCAAAATAATTATGGAATCGTTTTATAATTATTTTTTCTTTTTGACTGCTGCCAGTGTTTCTTTTATAATGGCCGCAGCATCTTTTGCCCCGTGTAATTCGGCATATTTTAAAGCTGTCATTTTTTTGTCAGATTTAGCTTTTAAATCAGCGCCATGCGTAATTAAAAGCTTTAAAATATCGGTTCTATTAAACTTAGCAGCATACATAGCTGGAGTCATTCCATTAGATTTGGCATTAACGTCCGCTCCTCTTGCTATAAGTTTTTGAACGGTTTCCAAGTCGCCTTTAGCAATTGAGACACAAAAAGTGTTCACTTTAAAATAAGCTTCTACGTTGTAATTTTTCGTTGAATGTTGGGTGGTCGCATTTACAAATGTGATTGAAAAGCATAACGCGATTGCGGAAATGATGATTGTTTTTTTCATGATGAAAGATTTTAATTTGTTAAATGATTACGTTTTTTGATATACTAAAGAGACGATAATTTTTTCACCCTGTTACACAAAAATGGATTTATAACGTATTTTTAACGTTTAATTAGCATAACATTAACGGAACACTTCCATTTTAAAAAATTCATAAAAACCCTTGCCTAACGCGGTATTTGAGAAACGATTTATCTCTTTTTCTGCCAAACTTCGTTATCTTTGCAACATCTTAAAACTTTAACAAAAAATGAACAAAAAAGTTATTTTAATGATACTTGATGGATGGGGAAATTCACCAGATCCAAAAGTTTCTGCCATAGACCATGCCAACACACCTTTTATAGACTCTTTGTACAAAAAATATCCTTATGCAACATTACGTACAGATGGCCTGCATGTTGGTTTGCCCGAAGGACAGATGGGAAATAGTGAAGTTGGACACATGAATTTGGGTGCTGGTAGAATTGTTTACCAAGATTTAGTAAAAGTTAATTTAGCTGTTCAAAATAAAACACTTAACCAAGAAAAAGTGTTGGTTGATGCTTTTGAATATGCCAAAACCAATGACAAAGATGTTCATTTTTTAGGTCTTTTAAGTGATGGGGGCGTTCACTCACATATCAAGCACCTTTTAGGATTAATTGATGCCGCCAATGATTTCGGATTGAAAAAAACCTATGTTCATGCTTTTACAGATGGCAGGGACGTTGACCCAAAATCTGGAGTTGTTTTTGTAAAACAGCTTCAATCTCATATAGAAGGCACCAACACGAAAATAGCAACCATTTCTGGGCGTTATTACGCTATGGACAGAGACAAGCGCTGGGAACGTGTAAAATTGGTATATGATGCACTTGTAAACAGTGTTGGTGAAAAATCGGCTGATCTTGTAAACTCGATTGAGAAAAATTATGCCAATGATGTTACCGACGAGTTCATAAAACCAATAATCGCTGTGGACGATAACAATGAGCCAGTAGCCTCAATAAAAAATGGCGACGTTATTGTTTTCTTTAATTTCAGAACCGATCGTGGTAGAGAGCTTACCGAGGTATTGTCTCAAGAGGATTTCCCAGATTACGGCATGAAAAAACTTGATTTGCATTATGTAACGCTTACCAATTACAATGATACGTACAAAAACATCAAAGTTATTTTCAATAAAGATAACCTCACCGAAACTTTGGGTGAAGTTTTAGAGAAAAACAACAAAAAACAAATTCGCATTGCTGAAACTGAGAAGTATCCACATGTTACGTTTTTCTTTTCTGGTGGACGTGAAGCCCCATTTAATGGTGAGCAACGAATTCTAAGAAATTCGCCAAAGGTTGCGACCTACGATTTAAAACCAGAAATGAGTGCTTATGAATTGCGTGATGCCCTAATTCCTGAACTTAAAAAGGGTGAAGCCGATTTTGTTTGTCTCAACTTTGCAAATGGAGATATGGTTGGGCACACTGGCGTGATGGAAGCAGCCATAAAAGCTTGTGAAGCTGTTGATGCCTGTGTTAAGGATGTTGTAACCACTGGTTTGGAAAATGGGTACACCACCCTTCTTATTGCCGACCACGGTAATTGCGAAACCATGATTAATCCTGATGGCTCACCAAATACAGCACATACCACAAACCCAGTGCCTATTATTTTGATAGATAAAGACCTTAAAAAGATTAAAGACGGTATTTTAGGAGATGTTGCGCCTACAATTTTAAAAATTTTAAACGTGGAGCAACCTGCGGCTATGACGCAACATGCATTAGTTTAAACATAATAGTTTAACTTTGCATTGAATTTTAACGCCTTAAATCGAAATGAATTTTAACGATACACTCATAATTGCAGTCGATTTTGACGGTACCATCGTTGAAGACGCCTACCCAAAAATAGGGAAGCCCGTGCTTTTTGCCTTCGAAACATTAAAGAAGTTACAAGAAGATGGCCATCGACTTATTTTATGGACGTATAGATGTGGTAGTAGGCTGGATGAAGCCGTTAAATTTTGCAAAGATAATGGTGTTACCTTTTATGCCGTGAACAAAAGTTTTCCTGAAGAAGACTTCTCCAACGATATTAGTAGAAAAATTAATGCCGATTTGTTTATTGACGACAGGAACATTGGTGGCTTTCCCGGATGGGGCGAGGTCTACCATATGTTAACAGACGAATCTGCACCACCACTTAAAGTAAAAAAGAAAGGCTTTTTTGGTCTTTTCAATTAAGCAAAAACAAGGGTTGTTCTGAATATAAATGCATTTAAGTTTTTGAGTATCTTTGCATTCCTATAATTTATAGTTATGATTATTGTAAAAACGAGAGAAGAGATTGAATTAATGCGCGAAAGTGCCTTAATTGTATCAAAAACTTTAGGTGAATTAGCTAAGGAAATTAAACCTGGTGTAACAACACTTCAGTTAGATAAAATTGCCGAAACATGCATCAGAGATCATGGAGCCGTTCCTGGGTTTTTGGGTTTATACGATTTCCCAAACACGCTTTGCATGAGTCCAAACTCACAAGTTGTTCATGGTATTCCGAATAACGAACTCTTAGTTGAAGGCGATATCATCTCTATTGATTGTGGCGCTCTTAAAAATGGTTTTTACGGCGATCATGCATTTACTTTTCCCGTAGGAGAGATTGATCCAGAAACTGAAAAATTACTTCAAGTAACCAAGGAATCTTTATACGTTGGTATTAGAGAGTTTAAGGCGAACAATCGTGTGGGTGACGTGGGTTATGCTATTCAAAAATACTGCGAAGACCATGGTTATGGTGTGGTTAGGGAATTGGTTGGCCATGGCTTGGGAAGTAAAATGCACGAAGACCCAGAGATGCCCAACTATGGCAAACGTGGAAGGGGCAAAAAATTTATTGAAGGCATGGTAGTTGCCATAGAGCCCATGATAAATATGGGAACACAGCGCATAAAACAACACAGGGATGGTTGGACAATAACAACTCAAGATGGTAAACCTTCTGCCCATTTTGAACACGACGTAGCCCTTATTGATGGCAAACCCGAACTTCTTTCAACTTTTGCATATATTTATGAAGCCCTTGGTATTAAAAGTGATGAGGAAGTAGAATTTCGTCGCGAAGCATTAGTGCTATAACATTGATGAAAAAACTGTTCAAGTTAGTACTCAATTTCATTCCCAGACCCTTATTGATTAGGCTGAGTTACGTTGTTCGGCCCGTTATGGCTTTATTTTTAAAAGGCTCAAAATTTACCGACCCCATTGATGGTAAAAGCTTTAAAACCTTTTTGCCCTATGGCTATGGCAAACAACGAAACAATGTTTTATCGCCTTCAACATTAAGTTTGGAACGGCATCGGTTACTTTGGTTATATTTAAAAAATGAAACCGATTTTTTTCAACCTGAACTCGTTTCAGGTTCCATAAGCAATGTGGACAAAAGAATTATTTTAAGAGATGCCGAAACAAGTTCGGCATTAAAAGTTTTGCACTTTGCGCCTGAGCAAGCCTTTTTCAATCGTTTCAAGAAAATGGACAATTTGGATTATGTAACAACCGATCTTAACTCACCATTGGCAGATGTGAAAGCCGATATTTGTAACCTTCCGTTTAATGACAATGAATTTGACGTTATTCTATGCAATCATGTTTTGGAACATATCCCAAATGACAAAAAGGCAATGAGTGAATTGTTTAGGGTAATGAAACCTAACGGCATGGGTATTTTTCAAGTTCCACAGGATTTAAATAGAGAAACAACTTTTGAAGACGATTCGATAACCGATAAAAAAGAACGTGCCAAAATATTTGGGCAGTACGATCATGTTCGGGTTTATGGTCGTGATTATTTTAATAAGCTCCAGGCCATTGGTTTTAAGGTTGAAGAAGTAGATTACACAAGTAAACTTTCAGATGAGGAGATTAAAAAATTCTGTTTGGCAAAAGGGGAAATTATTCCTGTTGTCTATAAAAATTAATCTTCAGGAAATCCGTTTAGCGTTAACGTTTCCAACTCCCCATTCTCATTTTCAAAAATCAAAAACACTTGTAACTCCGGGTGCGATTTTAAAAATACTTTTACTTTTTCCATGCCCATGGCCTTAAAAGCCGTAGCATAAGCATCAGCTTCCATACAATGTTCAGAAATAACTGAAATGCTCAATAACTTTGTTTTACTAGGGTATCCTGTTTTGGTATCAATAATATGAGCATATCGGTTACCATTTTCATCAACTTTAAATTTCCTATACGTTCCAGAAGTAGCCATAGCCTTATTCTGTAAAGCAATGACTTTTAAAATAGACTGCGTTCCATCAAAATGTGGCATTTCCACACCAACCTTCCATGGTTCTTTTTTTTCTAGATTAATGCCTTTTGTTCTAATTTCTCCGCCAATTTCAACCAAATAATCCGAAACATCTTTAGTCTCTAAAAAATCAGCAATAACGTCTACGCCATACCCTTTGGCAATGGCATTGAAATCAATAAAAGCACCTTGAGGCTTTAAAATATTGTTGTGAATCCGTTCTACTTTATCGAAACCAACCGAAAGCATCAAACTATCAATTTTTAAACTGTCCAAATTGACGATTTTTCCCTCTGGGCCAAAATCCCAGGCATTTACAATAGCTCCAATTGTGGGATCAAAAGCACCTTTGGTTTCTTCGAAAATTTTCTTTGAAGCCTCAAAAACGCGAACAAAATGGTCATCAACTTCTTCAATCTCATTTCTATTCAATTTAGAAATTATTGAGTTGGGCTGATAAGTAGACATTGATTTGTTTACCACATAAAATAAGCTATCAAACTGGTTTTCGTAGTTGATTTCGGCGTTGTAAATAATATTATAGGATGTTCCAAAAACGAGACCGGTAAGCTTGGTGTTTTTTATTTCCGCTTTGCATGAAACAAAAAGAACTGCGACAAATAATAGTATGTTTTTCAATTAATTAAGATTCGTTTCAATAACTTGAATACCATTGTACTCCATTAAGTATTCTTCGCCCAGGTAAATGGGTGACTTTTCGCCATTTAAACTACCAATACCAACACCTGCGTACAACACTTTTGCGTCTTGCTCTCTGGCGTGCTGCTTAAAAGTTTCCATCCAAACAACATCATAATTATTGGGATTGTCAGGCAAAATTACTGCTCTCACAATAACAAAATAGTACTGTTTATTTTTATCGATACAGACAAATTGCGGATGCTTTTTCAGTTTACTGTTAACAGCAATAAACTCAAAACCGCGTTCCTCCAGTTCCTTTCCAACATGGTTCATGGCAAGATTGTGTAGTTCTTGTTTGGTTAGGGGTTGACTCATGGTACAAAAGTATAAAAAGTTAATTTGTTGATGACACTTTTAATCTCTTTCGTCTTAATTGTAAAATATGGCATAATAGGCAACCCTTAGTTTAACAATAAAAAGAACTATGTACAAGTAAATTAGCAACCTGATAACCATTTGATGATTTAATATTTGCCTTAACTTGAAATAATTGTATCTTTCCTCTTGCTGTTAATTGATAAAAAAACGTTACACAATACTTTTATATATTTAAAAGATGCCCACTACTATTTGAGCTTGGCTTATTTAAAAAAAGGAAATACAAAACTGGCCAAAAATAATTTTAACTTAAGTGGTACCTATTCAAGCAAGTCTATTTTAAAAGAATTAGAATATTGATACCTTTATCAACCACTGGATTAAAAAGCTGAAACAATTTAAAGCGCGATATAAAACTTTAACCATCTAAAAATAAATGACTAAACATCCCTTTTCTAAAAGAATCGGACTTTTAATCGGGCCACTACTCTTTGTCATCATTCAATTTATAACTCCGGAAATTATTTCCCAAAAAGCAACTACGGTTATAGCATTGGCCGTTTGGATGGTGCTTTGGTGGATTACCGAAGCTGTTTCTATTTCTGTTACCGCTTTGCTCCCACTTTTATTTTTTCCACTTTTTAAAGTTATGCCCATGGCAAATGTTGGCTCAAATTACGGAAGCCCCATAGTTTTTCTGTTTTTTGGTGGATTTGTTTTGGCTTTAGCTTTAGAAAAAGTCAACTTGCATAAGCGTATTGCCTTGAATATTATTAAAAGAACTGGCACTACACCCAACAAAGTTATCCTCGGTTTTATGATTGCCACCGGTTTCATGAGTATGTGGATTAGCAATACGGCCAGTACCGTGGTTATGCTACCCATCGCTATGTCTGTAATAAAATTACTGATTGATGATGAAGACGGTTTTACCAAAAAAGATTTGAATTTTGCCGTAAGTGTTATGCTTGGTATTGCATTTTCGGCCAATGCCGGTGGCATTGCAACGGTTATTGGCACACCGCCGAATTCGGTTTTAATTGGGCTTCTTGAAAATGAATATCATATTGAAATTTCATTTTTAAAATGGATGGTTTTAGGGCTACCTTTTTCTGCACTTTTAATTGCACTAATTTATTTGGTATTGGTAAAATGGATGTTTCCTAATAAAGGATTGGTATTTAATGCATCAAAGGATTTTATTGACATTGAACTCGAAAAATTGGGTAAAACCACCCCCAAAGAAAAACACGTTTTAACTGTTTTTGCGGTTATCGTTTCCTTATGGATATTCAGGAGCCTTATCAATTCATTAATTCCAAACTTGGGATTATCAGATACCATGATTAGCGTTTTAGGTGCCATTGCTTTATTTGCAGTTCCTTTTAACCTTAAAAAAGGAGACTTTGTTTTGCATTGGAACGATACCCAAAAATTAGCTTGGGGAATTTTAATATTATTCGGTGGAGGATTGGCCCTAGCAAACGGCATGTCGGCCAGCGGTATTGTAGATGTTGTAGCCAATATCATTTCAAATTGCAACATCAGTGTATTGGTCATGGCTTCGATACTTATAGCCTTAATGTTGTTTATGACAGAACTAATGAGCAATGTAGCCTTAACAGCGGTATTAGCTCCCGTAGTGGCAGGCATAGCCATAGGTTTAGAAATAAATATTTTATATCTGCTAATTCCTGTAACTATTGCCAGCAGCTGTGCCTTTATGCTCCCTATGGCAACTCCTCCAAATGCCATTGTTTTTGCCAGTGGCTATATAAAAGTAAACCAAATGGCCCGTGTTGGGATTATCTTGAATTTAATTTCCGTTGCTCTTTTAATTTTGTTGTTTCAGTTTGTTTTGCCAATCATATTTTAAAATACATTATAAACGTAACTTTAGAGAAACAATAATTTTTGTAAAGCCCTAACTTTTCTACAACAAATAATTTTGGCTAACCATATACGCACAACATGATTAAATTATTTCGAAGTATTCGTAAAAAACTATTAGCAGAGGGAAAAACCACCAACTACCTAAAATATGCTATTGGCGAAATTGTATTGGTGGTTCTAGGAATTTTAATTGCATTACAGATTAATAATTGGAATGAGCAAAGAAAACTTCAAAAGCTCGAAAAAACATATTATGAAAGTTTGTACACCGACATTAAAAAAGATTCTTTAGAATATATAAGAAAGAGTAGAAATGCTAATAGAAACATTCAAAAACTAAATAATATTTTAAAATTTATTGATAACGATTATGATATAAAAAAGACAAAGCTTGATTCAATTGACTTTGGCAATAAAATCTATAAAGATACGCTAGCTCTTATTTTTAGTTTCTCTCAAGCTGGTTTTGTACAATTCCCTCAAACCTATGAAAACACTATTACTGATTTAAGATCAACTGGAAATATTAAGCTTTTAAAAAATGAAGAACTTAAAAATAGAATTATAGACTATTATAATTCCCAGAAACTTTTTAAATCTTGGAATGAATCGCTTATTACAGCAAGACAGACTATGGAATCTGCCCTTAACAATATACTCAATGAGGAAGAACGTGTTGCCTATAACACAAAGGAAGGGTTGACTATGGATAAAATAGAATATTCTATTTTTCTTGAAAAATTAAAGCTCGAACCAGAATTTGATGGCTTGGTAATTGGCATGTTGCATTTACATTACCGAATATTAAAACAATGTGACGACAATTTGAAATATCATGTAATACCTATAATGGATAGTCTTAGAAAGGAATTTTAAAATCTAAATTCAGCCATTTTTTTTTGATTCTTAATGAATTATGTCTAATTTAATAAGATGAAAACAACAATCCGCTTTGAAAATGCTATAAGAAGGCTTTATACTGCTTTTCACAACAACACATTAAATCCAGAATGCTGTAAACAATGTGCTGTTGGAAATATTTTGGACAATACCGATAGCTGGAAACATCTATCTGATGACCACGGAAGTTTGAGGTTAAATTACCTTGGGCTTGTACACCAAAACCTTGGCAGGAAATTCAATGGATATTCCCCTTTGGAATTATTACAGATTGAATCTGTTTTTTTAAGTGCTTGTGGTTACCAATTACCATTTCACCATAGACATGTAAGACCTAAAAACCCAACCGATAAAAATATTTTATTTGATGGACTATCTGCCGTTGTTACTTTTTTATGTGAACTTGATGGTATCTCAAATGTTATGGATTATAACAAATTATTTGAAGTTGAAACTAATGAAGCTCACTTTCAATCTGAAAAAATCTCAGCTTAAATACTAAAACAAAAAAACCCAATACATTTGTACTGGGTTAATTTTTATAATGAGATGCTAAATAGCGATTATCTTCTAGCCTCCAAAGTCATCAAATCTTATATTCTCATCTGGGATACCAAAATCTTCTCCCATTTTTTGAACAGCTTTGTTCATCAATGGTGGTCCACAGAAATATAACTCAATATCTTCTGGAGCATCGTGTTTACTTAGGTAATTATCTATAACACAGTTGTGGATGAACCCAACAAAACCATCACCTGGAGAATCAATATCTTTTTTAACTTTCCAATTGTCTTCTGGTAAAGGCTCTGATAATGCCAAGAAAAATCTGAAGTTAGGAAACTCTTTCTCTAATTTATAAAAATGGTCTAAATAGAACAACTCACGCTTAGAACGTCCACCGTACCAATAGGTCACCTTTCTACCTGTTTTTAAAGTCTTAAATAAGTGATACAAGTGTGAACGCATAGGCGCCATACCAGCACCACCACCTACATAAAGCATTTCGGCATCAGACTCGTTGATAAAGAATTCACCATAAGGTCCTGAAATAATTACTTTATCACCTTTCTTTCTTGAGAAAATATATGATGAAGCTATACCGGGGTTAACATCCATCCAACCATTTTTAGCACGATCCCAAGGTGGGGTGGCAATACGAACATTCAACATAATTTCACGACCTTCAGCTGGGTAAGAAGCCATGGAATAGGCTCTTTCCACTGTTTCATCATTCTTCATGACTAAAGGCCAAAGGCCAAACTTATCCCATTCTGCTTGAAACTTATCTGGAGTTTCATGCTCTTCTGGGTGTGCCGTAATATCAATATCAGAATATTTTATTTCACATTCTGGAATTTCAATTTGAATGTAACCACCAGCTTTGTAGTTCATGTCCTCAGGGATTTCAACCACAAACTCTTTAATAAAAGACGCTACGTTAAAGTTACGAACAACAACAGCCTCCCATTTTTTAATACCAAAAACCTCTTCAGGAATGGTGATGTTCATGTCTTGCTTAACCTTTACTTGGCAAGCCAGACGTGCACCATGCTGCAATTCCTTTCTTGTAAAATGAGGGGTTTCTGTTGGAAGAGCTTCTCCTCCACCAGACAACACATGGCATTCACATTGAATACAAGTTCCACCACCACCACAGGCAGACGGTAAAAATATTTTCTTTGAACCCAAAGTTGAAAGCAAACTTCCTCCAGAGGCCACTTCAATTTCCTTTTCACCATTTATGGTAATCTTGACTGGGCCCGAAGGCGATAATTTTTGTTTTACAACTAATAGTAATGCAACCAACAACAACGTAATAACCAAAAACGCTACTACTGTTACTGTAATTGTTCCTGTTGTACTTGCGGCTAAAATCATGTTACTCATTTACTTTTATGTTGTTAGCTAACACTTCTTCGTCTGTATTTTCTACTTCGCTCAATACGACCTTATCTTCTGTTTCTTTCTGAACTGAAGCAGTTTTTTCCTCTTTTGCGCCTTCATCATCACCACCTGTTAACATACCTCCAAAACTCATAAAACCTATAGCCATTAAACCTGTAATGATGAAGGTAATACCTAATCCTCTTAACGCTGGCGGCACCTTAGAGTATCTGATTTTTTCACGAATAGCTGCAATAGCCAAAATAGCTAAAAACCATCCTATTCCTGAGGCAATACCATAATTAAAAGCTAAACCTAAAGAAGGAATTTCACGAGATTGCATAAATAGTGAACCTCCCAAAATAGCACAGTTTACAGCAATAAGTGGCAAGAAAATACCAAGTGAATTGTATAATGATGGTGAAAATTTCTCAACCACAATTTCAACCAATTGCACCATGGTAGCAATTGTTGCTATGAACATGATGAATGATAAGAAGCTTAAATCGTAATCGGCATATTCTTCACCCAACCAAGTTAGAGCACCGGGTTGCAAAAGATATTGGTCCAACAACCAGTTTAAGGGTACCGTAATAGCCAAAACAAAGATTACGGCGGCACCAAGACCTACAGCCGTACTTACTTTTTTAGATACAGCAAGGTAAGAACACATTCCTAAGAACGTGGCAAATACCATGTTGTCTATAAATATTGATTTGAAAAATAATTCTATATGTTCCATATTATTATAAGTCTTCAGTATTCAGTATTTAGTCTTCAGTAACTGCTTACTGCGACTGCCAACTGCCTACTATTTTAATGATCTTCTATTAATGCTTTATTTTTTGTTCTTTGCACCCAAATGATAATACCCACAACGATTAATGCCATTGGCGACAACAGCATAAAACCGTTATTTTCATAACCTATGGCGTACAAACCAGTTTTTTCAATAGGATCACCCAACACCTTAAAACCTAATAAAGTACCCGATCCAAGCAATTCTCTAAAGAACCCAACTATAATTAAGATGGCACCGTAGCCTGCTGCATTTCCTATACCATCTAAAAACGAACGCCATGGGCCATTACCTAAGGCGAAGGCTTCAAAACGCCCCATAATGATACAGTTGGTAATGATTAACCCTACGAATACGGATAATGTTTTACTTAATTCATAAGAGAATGCTTTGAGCACTTGGTCAACTATAATTACTAAAGCAGCAACAACAACCAATTGAACAATGATTCTAATTTTTGAAGGAATGATGTTTCTCATTAAAGAAATAACAACATTACCAATACCTAAAACAGCCATTACCGAGATAGCCATAACAATTGATGCTTTCAACTGTGCCGTAATTGCCAATGCCGAACATATACCTAAAACCTGAATAGTAATTGGGTTATTATCCGCTAATGGATCTGTAATTAACTTGGCATCTTTTTTTGATAAAAGTCCCATATAAATTAATTGTTTTTTAGATTATCAAAATAAGGTTTGTAAAGCTTTAAATCACTTTTAATCATAGCTGATACACCGTTGCCTGTAATTGTAGCACCAGCAATTGCATCTACCTCATTATCTGTTTTGTCTTTATTTGTTGGATCTGAATTTCCTTTGGCAACATCAACACCTTTAAAGTTTCCGTTGGCATCCAATACATGCTCGCCAATAAAATCATCCATAAAAAAACGCTCTTTAATATTTGCTCCTAAACCAGGTGTTTCTCCTTTGTGGTCAAAATATGCCCCTTGAATTACCATATCTTTGTCTAAAGAAACATATCCCCAAATGGCATCCCACAGTCCTTTTCCATAAATAGGAATAACGTAAAATGTTTTTCCGTCTTTCTCTCCAACGAAAAGAGGTAGGTTGCGTTTTGATGCATCACCTGCAGCAGCAGCCTTATCCTTTTTCAAGTCGATTAAGTACGCCTGGTCGTCTTTTGAAACCTCGCCGTTCTTGATTACAACCTGATCTATTATGTATTTAGAAAACAGCTCGGAAGCTTCGGTAGTCGCAACGAATTCGGCACTACCACCTTCATTGTTATTTACTCCCATGGCATATAGAATATTTTGCTGCTTTTCTATACGCATGTTTTCTGAAATTTTCGGTTTTAATGCAGAAGCTGTAAAGGCTAGTAAGGCCCCCACAACAACTACCATCGCAATGGCGAATAAAATAGTGTATGAATTTTTTTCTGTATTAATTGCCATAATTAAGCCGCTTTAACTTTTAAACGTTTCATTCTTTTCTTCACATTAGCTTGAACAACATAATGGTCAATGGTTGGTGCAAATACGTTCATAAGAAGAATAGCCAACATCACCCCTTCTGGATATGCTGGGTTGAACACACGTATCATAATCGATATAAATCCAACCAAGAAACCATAAATCCATTTACCTTTATTTGTTTGTGAAGCCGTTACTGGATCTGTTGCCATAAACACAGTACCAAAAGCAAAACCACCAATAAGTAAGTGTTCCCAAAAAGGTGTATTCATCAATCCGAAGAACTTGCTACTTTCACTAACTATACCTGTATCTACTACCTGATTAAAAATCAACCCCATTACAATAGCGCCTACAACTGATGACAGCATGATTCTCCAACTTCCTATTTTCGTGAAGATTAAAAACAATCCGCCCAATAGGATAAGCAATGCAGATGTTTCACCCACAGAACCTGGAATAAAACCTAAAAACATATCTGCAGTTGAATAAACAATATCTTTACTCTGTGCCAAACTACCTAAGATAGTTTCACCAGAAATGGCATCTAAATTTTGACCCGCCGCAATAGCTTCATCTCGAGCAACCGCTCCATGAACCCAAACTTTATCACCAGACATCCAAGTTGGATATGCAAAGAACAAAAATGCCCTGATGGTTAATGCCGGATTTAAAATGTTCATTCCGGTTCCACCAAAAACTTCTTTTCCAATCACCACACCAAAAGCAACAGCAACAGCCAACATCCACAATGGAATATCAACTGGAACAATTAATGGTACCAACATTCCGGTTACCAAATAACCTTCTTCAACTTCATGTTTTTTGATGATAGCAAACAAAAACTCAATTCCAAGACCAACACCGTAGGAAACAATAACCAATGGAAGAATTTTCCAAAAGCCAACCATAAAATTATCGAGCGTCCAAAATTCGCTGCTGAAGAAACCACCCGACACCGCTTGTATTTCTCCCAAAGCCAAATAATGTTGGTACCCTGCATTGAACATACCAAAAATCAAACAAGGAACCATAGCCATGATTACCGTGTTCATGGTACGCTTTAAATCGTCCGCAGCTTTTATATGGGTTCCACCATGGGTAGTCTCATCTGGAAGAAATAAAAAAGTATGCAAAGCATTGAAAGCGGGAGCAAATTTTTTGTTCCTGTACTTTCTTTTTAAAATATGTAATCTCTTTTTCAATTCCATTATCCTATCTCTTTAAGCATTAAGTCTAATCCTTCTCTTATTATTTTTTGATGTGGTTGTTTAGACACACATATAAACTCTGTTAATGCAAAATCTTCCGGAGCTACCTCGTACATTCCCAAAGCTTCCATTTCATCTAAATCTTGATACATGCAAGCCTTTAAAATTTGCATCGGGTAAATATCCAATGGAAAAACCGCCTCATAGCTTCCGGTTACAACAAAAGCTCTATGCTCACCGTTCGTATTCGTATCGAGTTCGTATTTTTTCTTCGGGTTTAACCAAGAAAAAGTCAATGCTCTGGACGTTGATATTTTATTGAATACAGGTTTTGTCCAACCAAACAACTCATAATCATCTCCTTCTGGAATTATAGTAATCACATTGCTGTAATAATCTAAACTGCCATCTGGTCTTATTTCTTTTCCAGACAAAACGTTTCCAGAAATAATTCGGGTATCTCTAAATTTTTCAATACCCTTATCATAAACTATAGTAGACACTTCGCTTCCGATAATTGTTTTGAAGTATCTTGGTTTTTTAACCGAAGACCCAACCAAAGCAACAATGCGCTCTGCATTGAATTTTCCGGTCAACAACAACTCTCCAATAATAACTAAATCTTGGGCACTAACAGTCCAAACTACTTCTCCCTTATTAATAGGGTCTATTTTATTGATTTGTGTACCAACATTACCTGATGGATGTGGGCCAGAAACCTTGTGCAAAGTTATTCCTGAAAGCCCTGCAAGAGGTGAATTTGATTTTGCACCAACCGAAACATGAACCTTACCTTCTGTTAATTTCCCTAATGCATTGATTGCAGCTTGTAATTCCGCTTCTTTTCCTTGTAAAGTGAAATCTAAATCGGCCGCCAATGGTGCACTGGCATAACCAGAGATAAATATAGCTTTTGGTGATTTATCTGGGTTTGCAATTACATCATAAGGACGTTGTTTAATGAACGGCCAGCAACCAGTACTTAGTAAATGTGCTTTAACTGCTTCTGGCTTTGAACCTTCAACATCAAACTTACCATAATCTACATAAGTTTGCGGTTTACTTGCTTCAATTTTAATGGCATCAATGCGTCGTTTTGGCCCTCTTTGAATCTCAACGATTTTTCCTGAAACAGGAGATGCAAATTTCACAGCTTCCTTGTTTTTGTCATAAAACAAAATACTACCAGCTTTTACGGTGGTTCCTTCTTTTGCAACAAGTTTTGGTGTAACGCTATGAAAATCCTCTGGTCTTATGGTGCAGTAGTTGCTGATAACGGCCTCTTCCAAGGTTTTTTCAGCTTCACCAATAAGTTTTATGTCCAGACCTTTTTTAATACGAATGTCGTTTGACATATTTTTTATTGTAATTAGTTTACTAAAAATCGGGGCAAAAATACAAATTAATACCTATATTATTCGTTCAATTATTTGTTAGTTATTTTATTTATAACCGTTCTAAATAAAAGATTAAGTTAGGGCATAGAAATTGCATATATTTACCAAATAATTATGAAAGAAATGACATTGAAGTCTGTTTTGCTCTATTGCTTTTGCTTGATTCCGACCTTAATTTTCGCGCAGGTTGAAGAGGTAAATCCGCCCGATTACATTAAAACCATAAACTTTAGAGGCAATACAGCAGAAACTCAATTACCCATTCTGAGACTTGGCGAATATTTGGTTTTGGAATTTGATGCCCTGAACGGCAATGAGGACGATTATTACTATAAAATTGAACATTTTAATTTTGATTGGACACCGTCTGTTTTGGTTCGCTCAGAATTTATGGAGGGTTTTGATAATCAACGTATTCGCGATTATGAAAACTCATACAACACCTATCAAATTTATTCGCATTATAGATTGACTATTCCGAATGGGCAGACTCGAGGCTTAAAAGTATCTGGTAATTATCTCATTTCAATTTACAACAATAATGGCGACTTGGTTTTCTCCAGAAAATTCATGATTTACGAAGATAAAGCCAGCGTAGGAGTGAGTATAAAGCGTTCACGTGATGTTCAATTTATTGAAGAAAAACAGCGTGTGGACATAGTTATCACACCGAATAACATGCAATTCAATAACCCAAAACAAACAGTAAAGGCAGTCATCATTCAAAACAACAATTTACACACTTTAATTTCAAACTTAAAACCACAATATACCATCGGCAATCAACTCATTTATAAATACGATACTGAAACTAGTTTTTGGGGAGGAAATGAATATTTTTTCTTTGAAAACAAAGATGTACGAGCCGCAAACACCGGCATTCAATTTATCGATTTAAAAGAGCTTTACCACAACTATCTTTACGCCAATATTTCGCGCGCCAACAGACCCTACACCTACAACCCCGATATTAACGGAAACTATGTTATTTTGAATATTGATGCCGATGACCCGAGCATTGAAGCCGATTATGTTTGGATGCATTTTTCGTTGATCGCTAACGACAGTTTTAAAGATAAGGCCGTTCATGTTTATGGAAATTTTAATAATTACGCCATTGATGAAAGCACCCGAATGGAATACAACGAAAGCCAAAATAGATTTGAAAAACCTATTTTGTTGAAACAAGGGTTTTATAATTATAAATATGTTGTTATAAATGACGATGGTAGTATTGATGAGGGCATAATTGACGGAAATTTTTATCAAACCGAAAACAACTACAAAGTACTGGTTTACTATAGAGATTTAGGGGCGCGCTATGACCAAATCATCGGACTTGGTGAAGGCAGCTCAGTTAATATCTCGAATTAAAACGCATTTCAACTAATTTTTCAACCAAACACGTTAAAATTTAAGTCTCAAAACTTAATTTTGATTATTTTAGCAGCGCAAAACACTTTGTTTATCAACAGTTAGCATGGTTCAGCAAGTAACAAAAGGCATTAAAATTTCGGTTGAAACTACTTTTGAAGGCTCATTTTATAAAAACTATAAAATACAATATGCCTTTGGGTATACCATTACCATTGAAAACCAAAGCAAAGACTCCGTTCAACTCAACGCACGCCATTGGGAAATTCTTGATGCCCTGAATAATGTTGAAACCGTTTCTGGTGAAGGTGTTATTGGAAAAAAACCTGTTTTAAAACCTGGCGAATCGCATACCTATACTTCAGGATGTTTACTAACATCTCCTTTTGGTGCCATGCAAGGACATTACAGTATGGTAAACTTTACCACCACCAAAAAGTTTTTGGTTACCATACCTACTTTTAAGCTAAGTGCTCCTTTTGCTATAAATTAACAGACTTCATTACAAGGGGTAAGTGATTTGAGTTCTGTTTTTAGTTAAACCACCCGCTCAAACCTAAAAACCTTTCCATTCTGCCTGACATGAAAAAATTTGCAGTTTGAATAATGAATAAATTCAAACTCCAAATGATAATCAAAAGAGGCATCATCAACTACAAACCTATCGTGAACATCTAAATTGCCATATGGCGAAATACGCTTAAAATGATACTCCACATCATGGCCAATTTTATGAAGCTCAAACCAAGCACCAGCAGCAATACCAGACAACCATTGCGCCTTATCATGTAAGCCATCAACTGGTCTGGGCTGTAAGGTTCCCACAAAATTGACTTTATGGCCTTTTAGCTTATCTAAAAAGCAGCGGATATTTTCACTTTGTTGCGACCCTTCAAATTCGGTTATTTCACCTTTTTCAGAAACCTCGTAAACCTGATTTTCGGTATCTGCCAAAAGCACATTGCCAACCGTACTCGGTGTAAACCATTTTGATTTTATAAGTCTCTTCTTAATTTTTGAGTCGGTTACCGAAGCAATTAAACTATCGGTTACAAAACGCGCACAATTACAAGCGTCTTTAATAAAAGCGGCATACCTAATAAAATGTTTTTCCTGCATTTTAGTGATGTGCGTTCTAGCGTTTTTATAATCAATGGCGTGACACACCGATGCAATGAGTTTGCCATCGCCATGCGTTAATTTGGGATGGGTGCCCAAGAATTCCAGAATCTCATCAAGATTCGTGACTTTGTCGTTTTCAATGTTAGCCTTTAAGGGAAAATCTAATTCGTTATCGGTATCTTTTCCGCGTACACGCCCCGTTGGTTCAGGGGTTATATAGCGTCCAAAATCGTGATACTCCAAAATGCCTGTCTCCTTATTTATAAGTACCAAGGCCGCATGGCCAGCCCGTAGGTAATTCTTTTTTCCAACACCAACAAAACGCAGAAATGGTGAAAACCATTCCTTTGAAACCATAACAATGGTTTCTGGATAGGCCAGCGTTAAAATAATGCCCGTATTATTCATTGACAGTTTGCGGAAGATTAAACACTGTAGAGGAATTTGACTTATTTTGAAGACTTTGATGGCGCATTTCAATGGTATCTCCAGTTTTTTCAACTTGGGTAATACTAGTGGTTTTTACAAAGCCTCGGTCCATGATTACACCATAATCCTTGTTATTTACTCCAGCCGTTTTATGGAAATTCATCAAAGACTTTGCACTCAATTCATTACCTTTTTTAAAATTTTCAAACCACTGCAAACGCTCCTGTTTCATAGCTTCAGTATACAAAGTTGACGACGACCATATTTTTGGTTCAAGTGGCAACTCCACAAAATGTTTTTCGGCGCCGTCCCAAACCAATTCATAAAATTTTAGCGTATTATTCCAATCCGCTATTACGATGGTAAAAGGTTCAATATCCACCAACACATAATGTTCAATAGTTTTCACGATGTGTTCAGCAACCATAAAATCCTTGGCAATAACACCCCTACTCTTTCTATATGTTTCCTTTCGTTCATGAAGTTCAAAACCCCCATTTAAAACACAGACCAACCTATTTTTTTCGCTCACACCAATCCACGTTCCCCCGGCCAGTTCATCTTTTGGAAACAATAATTTGGTTCCATCAACGGTATAAAAATCTGGAGCAAGCGATTTTCTGGTAGGTGCTTCATCTCTATTGGAAGTCAGCACAAAATCATCGTCATTAGTGGGAATAATGGTTACGGTACACATAAAATCTGTAGTCTTAAAACATTAAGGCAACTTACAAAAAATAAATAAATTTTAACGCGCATTTAAGAATCCTTCATCCGCATTTATCCTTAGAAAATTCTTAAATTTGCGGCATAATTACTGAAAATTCAATAACAAAAATTCAAAAATCATGGGAAAAGGCTTTTTTAACGTACCAATTGCCGTAAATGAACCTGTAAAATCTTATGCCCCAGGCACTCCTGAACGGACTGCTGTTTTAAAGGCATATAAAGCCATGTACAACAGCAAAGTTGACGTGCCATTGTACATAAACGGGGAAGACGTTATAACCGGTAATACAAGAACCATGTCGCCGCCCCATGACCATAAACATATTGTAGGCACCTATCATTTGGCTGAAAAAAAGCATATTGAGGACGCTATTTCAACAGCTTTGGAAGCCAGAAAAACATGGAGCCAAATGCCTTGGGAACAACGTGCAGCCATTTTTTTAAAAGCTGCAGAACTGGTTGCTGGGCCATATAGAGCCCAAATAAACGCGGCCACGATGATGGCACAATCCAAAACCATACATCAAGCGGAAATTGATGCGGCTTGTGAGTTTGTGGACTTTCTGCGTTTTAATGTGCAGTACATGACCGATATTTACATGGAACAACCCGAAAGCACCAACGATGCCTGGAACCGTGTGGAATACCGTCCGCTTGAAGGCTTTACCTATGCCGTAACGCCATTTAACTTTACTGCCATTGCTGGTAACTTACCATCCTGTATGGCACTTATGGGTAATGTGGTTGTTTGGAAACCGAGCGATAGCCAAGTGTATTCTGCCAAAGTCATCATGGATGTTTTTAAGGAAGCTGGTGTGCCACCAGGGGTTATAAATGTCGTATTCGGAGACCCAGTAATGATTACCAATACTGTTTTGGCAAGTCCCGATTTTTCCGGGTTGCACTTTACGGGTTCAACATTCATTTTTAAAGAACTTTGGAAACAAATAGGCACCAACATCCACAACTATAAAACCTACCCTAGAATTGTTGGTGAAACCGGTGGAAAAGACTTTATCGTGGCGCACAAATCCGCCATTCCAAAGCAAGTTTCGACTGCAATTTCACGTGGAGCATTTGAGTTCCAAGGGCAAAAATGTAGTGCTGCATCACGGGCTTACATCCCTAAAAGCATTTGGGGCGACGTGAAAAAATATATTTTGGAAGATGTAAAATCCTTTAAAATGGGTTCGCCTGAAGATATGGGCAATTTTATAACCGCCGTAATTCATGAAGGCTCGTTTGATAAATTGGCAAAATACATTGATGCCGCAAAAAACGATGCCGAAGTTGAAATTATTGCAGGTGGCAACTACGACAAAAGCAAAGGTTATTTTATAGAACCAACTGTTATCGTTACACAAGACCCAAAATACACCACCATGTGTACCGAGTTATTTGGCCCTGTTATTACCATTTATGTTTATGAGGACGACGCTTACGCAGAAACCTTAAAATTGGTTGATGAAACCAGTGAGTATGCCCTAACAGGAGCCATATTGGCTACCGACAGGTACGCCATTACCCAAGCCACTGAAGCTTTACAGAACAGTGCCGGTAATTTTTACATTAACGACAAATGTACCGGTGCCGTAGTGGGCCAACAACCTTTTGGAGGTGCAAGAGCATCTGGAACCAATGATAAGGCCGGTAGTGCCCAAAACTTGTTGCGTTGGGTATCGCCGAGGTTAATTAAGGAAACCTTTGTAACGCCAACAGATTATCGTTATCCGTTTTTGGGTGAGTAACAAATTCCTGCTTTCGCAGGAATCTTATTAGATAAAACATTGAGGCTGCAAATTTTGTAGCCTCTTTTTTTAACTCTTTTTGAATTTGCAAAAATTTTCAGCTATATTCGTTTATGTATGCTGAACTTGTTTCAGTAACGACTATCTAAGTCATTAAATCGACGCATATCACCAAGTTATATGCAAGCTAAAAAAACTATCTTCTAAATAAAAAATGAATATTCTTTACATCATATTTTTCGGAATAATAAATATTCTGATTTTTGAAAAACTGACAAAAAAAATATCAATAAAGCCAAAAATCAGAATCGGACTTTTGACAACTCTACTTCCACTTTTGATTTTACATTTTGTAAACCCTTTTTATAAATCCCTTCCAAATAAGCTATTTATAATTTTAATCGGATTTAGTTTAGCGTTATTTATTTTTCATTATGGCAGTAAAATCTCTCTTTGGTTAGCTACTAATACCATAAGTGCCGAAAACAAAAACAAGGAATTATTTAAAAAATGGAATAATTTATGGGTATTATATGTGCCTTATGGTATGATTTCAATATTCCAAGTTACCACAATTATTAAAAATTCTTAGTAATCATATTTCTAAAAAAACTAAACTTTTATAAAAAAGCCAGCACATAACATTGTATAAAAATAATGCTTAGTTTTATACTTAATCAAAAGGTTAGTGCTTTTTTGGTCACTCTGATTTTCCTACGGAAAATCCTCGGACACAAAACCGCACTATTCCTATACGAACCGTTAAACGAGGAGAAAAAGCATACTTAATTCTTCAATAAACCCTCCGTCTCTTCAATAGGTATATTTATAAAAGAGATTAACCAAATTTTCCTATAATTAGTTAAATTTGGAAAAGCAGCCTCTTTTCAATTCCACATTCTACTTAACCACAACAAAAAGTATCTGTTTATGAAATTCTACATTAGCCTAATTGCCCTTTGTATTTTTAACATTTCCCTTATGCACAGCCAATGGACCAACCGTTATCCGCATGTTGATGGTTTTGGGCATCATGTTTATTTAGAAGGTTACGAACTGCCCATTTTAAATGCCGGCCCCACAGACCCGGCACCTTCACCAATAAATAGTCAATTGGTTTTTGCAGCAAAAGGTTGGCTTTGGCTAATGGAAACTGACTCAAAAACAGCCACAAGAATTACGGCCAGCGCACATTTAGACTCCAAACCAAATTGGTCGCCCGATGGCAAAAAAATTGTTTTTATTCGCGACAACAGCTTAGATACCGAAATTGTTCTTTTGGATTTAGAAACTAAAGCCGAAACCGTTTTGGTAAATACCAAAGCATTGGATTTAGACCCGATTTTTTCTAGGGATGGGAACTATGTTTATTACGCGTCGGCAGATGTTGGCTCGCTTGACCTTTGGCGCATAGATTTATCAACCAACGAAAAACAGCTTATTACCAAGGAAGACCATTTGGAACGTTTGCCCATTCCAACCAATTCAAGCGAATGGTTGGTGTACTTAAAAAAAGAAGGCTTTTCATATGACTCCATTGAATTGTTGAATACAGCGTCGAATGAGTCAAACCCGTTAGCAGAGGAAAATTTCACCTCACAAGCGGCTTTTTCATTATCGCCTGACAATCAAACCTTAGTATATACATGGCCAAGAGACGACTTTTACGAATTAAGGCTTTTGGACATCCTTACCCCAAAAAGCACCCTTTTGCTCACAAAAAGCAACCATTTACCATTGGGGCCAAAGTTTAATGGCGACGGAACATGGGTGTATTATTATGAGTTTAATTCTGATGAGCGTTCGGAATTAAAACGCATCAGCGTCAATGGTGGAATGCCCGAAACCTTGGAAATTAACAATTGGGTTTGGAACGCCCCAACGGCAAAACTTAAAATTAAAAGCACCGTTGATGGAAAAGTTGATGCCGTACGTATGAGCATTACCGATAGTTTCGGTCACCCCGTTATTCCCGAAAATGGCATTGTTCATTCTGATGGGCAAAACGGTATTGTTTTCTTTTATTCGCCTGATGAGATTGAAATAGAAGCCCAAACAGGCGAGCTAACCATAACTGCGGTTCATGGTTTTTCGACGGTTAAAACTACTGCGAAAATCAATTTGGATGAAAACACAAAAACTGCGGAAATCAACTTATCAAGTATTTGGGATGCCAACGCCAATGGATGGTATAGTGGGGACAATCATTTTCACATCAATTATGGTGGCACCAGTCAGTTAGACCCCAATGATATTGTTCTGGATATAAAAGCAGAAGACCTTGATGCCGCTTTTCCTTTGTTGGCCAATTTAGGACAGCGCTTTTTACAACAAAACCTTTGGGGCTGGAAACGCGATGAAGCACCGCTCATTGCCTTTGGACAAGAAGTGCGCTCACATTTTCTTGGGCATTTGGGCCTAATAGGAACACAAGATTTGTATTGGCCTTGGGTTTGGGGGCCTCGCTATGATATTTATGGTCGTGATGACCGATTAAACGCAGAACCCCTCAGGTTCGCAAAAAGTCAAAATGCATTAGGCGGTTATGTTCACCCCACAAGTGTTCAAAACCCATTGAGTGATGATGGAGCAAGATACATTCCCATAGAGCTAATTGCCGATGCCGTTTTGGGTGAAACCGATTATATTGAATTGGGCTGTTTATGGTCTGACGAAATAGGCACAGCAGCGCTTTGGCACCAAATGCTAAATATTGGTGAGCCCGTTACCATTTCGGGCGGTAGTGATGTTATGAATGACCTGTATCGAACTATGGCCATTGGTGCAACCAGAGTTTATGTAAAGCCAGAAGAAAATCTAACTATGGACAGTTATTTAAAAGCAATAAAAGCTGGACGAAGTTTTGTCACCAATGGGCCTTTAATCGAATTTAAAGTTGATGATAAAATATCTGGTGATGTCATTTCAGGAGAAAGCAAAAAAGTTACATGGACACTTGATGTGCACTCGGCTGTTCCATATGAAAAGGTTGAACTATTTGTAAATGGAGAAGTTGTTTGGACCAAAAAAGGAAACAGTAAAGCAGGAAGCAAAACTTACAAAGGTACTTTGGATGTTCTTAAAGGAGGATGGGTAACCGCAAGGGTTTCAGGAGGAAAGGTGGATTGGCCACTTATGGATAGTTATCCGTTTGCTGAAAGTGCTCCAATATGGTTCAATAAAATAGGTAGTACTGATGCTGTAGTGGCCAAACAATCCGCCAAAAACTTAATGAAACTTTTAGAAGTTTCAAAAGCGAGACTAGAAAGAGGTTATGGTGAACATTCTATCCCTAAATTGCAAGCTCATTTTGAAAAGGCAAAAAACAAGCTCATTCAAATTGTTGGAAACTGATAAATTAAAAGATTGAAAATAATAACTAAATATTATTTAGCCATTATTTTTTTGCTGACAACTCCATTTGCGGTTTTGATTTTCACAATATGGGCTCCGCTATTTAACTTCATGCGGATGGTTTCATCTTTAGAGGATTCCAACGCTATAGTTTGAACATTTTGCCCTAAAATATTGTAAACGGCGATTCCAGAAACCGCTAAGTTGTTTTTATTTATTAAGGTCAGCTTAGACAACTCGGTATTGTAATATACTGAAAGTCCATCTAAAGCGACATCATCACTAACATTCAAGATGACAGCAGATTCTTGAAAAACAAGTTTAAATCTGTCGTTATAAACTCCCGGATCTAAAAACAATTCAAATGAATTGTTGTTGATTTCAAACGTTTCTCCAGTTAAGTCATCTTTAATGAAAAGGGCTATGGAGTCGCTCATGTTTTCGACGCCATCCAACTTTATTTTAATTATTCCTGCTTGTTTCACTTTTAAACCAATGCCAAATTCTTGGTTTTCTTCAAATTTGTCAATACCCTGAATCACAAATTTACTGCCGGCAAAATGCCAATACATATCCTCATCATTTACATCAACCATAAAGGCGTCGTATCCCATGTCAAAATCTACAGATGCATTTACATTTGCCCCCAAAACTATTTGTCTGTGGTACCCTTTTGGGGAATTGTACATCAATTTAATCAATGGGTTTTTATCTTGGTTATCGGTCGCTACAAGATTTTGTTTTTTCCCAGATGATTTTAAAAATTGGGAATTTGTGCCATCTTCAGTTACATAAACCCGCTGGCTATTTTTAAACACAATATTGCCACCATCAACCGTTAAAAGTGGTGTACCATTTTCATTGTTAAATCCATCCAATTCAGTACTTACAAAAAACCCTTGATTAACGGGAATGTATGGTCCCGGTGTTTTTGAACCTGTTGACAAGTTATCGTTAATCCTGGCGTCATTTGAAATAGCAACGGCCCCACCCGTTAAATTCCGCGTGGCATAACCCCCAACATATTCTAACAATACATGTGAATCTTGCTGACCAAAATGATCCCAAAAATATAAGGCACCATTAAAAATGTTTCCTGTGGCGTTATTCCCTCCATCAGCAACACTCATATTATCCAAAATAAACTGGGAAGCATCAATAGCCGAAGGGTACGGGTTCCCTATTAAACGATCTACTTCTCCTGAGGAATTATCTAGTGTCAAAGTTATATCGCCGTTGTTGGGTAAGCCTCTGAACACATAATTTTGTTCGGTTGAAATAGGCACTGAACCTGAAGTACCCTTCATGGTATAGCCTTCTCCAGCAGCAATTGAGGATGTTTCATCAATCTTTTCCCAAGCAAAATAATTGTCGGCAGCGCCATAGAATTTATACAACCAATACGTACTAATTGTTTTTGCAAAACCAGGAGGCGGAATAGCTCCTCCCCCCGTTGGTGACGCATCATAATTCAAACTTTGATACAGGGCTGAAATGGTTCCATCGTTTAAAACATCGGCTAAAGTATGGTTGGCATTTGTTGAGGACACACCAGTACCCCGCGTTGCAGAATTTCCACCAATAGGTCCTACAGATGATGACCAATAATTGTAATTGAAGCTGTTGGCCGTCCCTTGTTGGTCTCTTTCGATATAACCGCCGCTATCGGCGTCAATTATACTTCCATCAAACTGAACCAATTGAGATTCGCCAACCAAATCAATTACGCCATCCAACTCAAGATAATGTGATATCCTGAGCGCTTGGCCAGAATTAGTTTCATCTTGGGCGTCGACAGGGTCTGCAATGGTTAAAGTACCCGCCGTTTGGATAAGACCAAGAAGGGACACATTTCTATCACCGGAAGTGATGTCATGACCAACTTCAACTATGTTCCAATCAACAGAAGTGCCATCCAAACCAAGGCTGTTTGGCAAAACAATATTAGCACCGTTTGCCCAAGTTGCTGTATCATCCCATGTTCCATCGGCTATGGAAACATAGGGAGCAGGGATCGTTTGGCTTTCCAACAACGTTTTGTCCTTATCAAGATATTTTAATCTGAGGAAGTAGCGATCATCTGTCAATCCTTCTATGGTTGAACCGTAAAACGAATTAAAATCATAGTAAACCCTTAAACTGCTCCAAGGAATTGTGGCTACCTCATTGCTCGCTGATGCCTGGGGCAATACTTTACAGTTAACATAATCTGTTCCGCTAATATCAAAACGTTCTGCTTCTTGATTCATTAAATATTGCACCTGCGCTTCAGAAAGAGCCAAATCCCAAACATAGACCTCATCAACCTCACCCAAAAGCGGGTTTATAACATTACCCTTGTCAATATAAACCGCTCCAACGCAATAGTTGTTAAAATTGGGGGAAGGGTGCACAACATCTTGAATGGACTTATCTAGAACACCATCAATGTACATTAAGATGGTGCCACTATCATAAACAAATGTGGTATGATGCCATTTGCCATCGTCTACGACCACATTTGATGTAAATTTTGGCGTCACGGCATCATCAATGTAAACTTCAATGTTACCTGACGAATTTAATCTGATTTGAAGTTTTTCACCTTTAGCCATAACCGTTCTATCGCTAGCTGTAGAAGCACATTTAATCCATGCTGAAATGGTAAAGGCATCCGAACTTAAATTTAATGAATACTCTCCAACCAAATAATCACCAGAAGCTATACTAACGGAATGGTTTTCAGTTAGCTGGGAAACTTTTCCGAAAGTAAAATATTTAGTGCCATCAAAATCATACCATGTTTTTAGGTTTATTCCACCATCAGTTGACCGAAGCGGGATGACATCAATAATATCGCCATCTGCAAAATTGGCATTATCTGCAACTATTAAAGCATATTCCTCTGTTGCAGTTTTTGAAAAACCACTAAATGCAGCCACTGGTATGGACACATAAACGGTTTCAACATCCCCAGCAACATCTTCATTGGACTCAATAATTTTCCACTTTCTGTCAATGCGAGTTAATGAAGTTGTAATGCCCGATGCAATGGTAACGGTATTTGTACTGGTACCAGAAAAGGCACCATCGTCGTTACCCCAGACAAGAAAGTCGCCATCTTTGGTGAATTCATTTGAATTTGAGCTGTTTTTATCATAAACGCCTCCTAAACCAATGGTTACTTCGTTTGCAAGATTTAAAGTTTTAGACTGCTTTTGGTTTAAATCGGAAATGGAATCCCTACCAATTCCTGCCACATGATAATTGTAGCCGGCATTTGCCACGATATCCCAAACTTTGGTATCAAAAGAATTAATGTAATCTTTTTGTGCCTCGGTTGAAGTGCCTAAGGTAATACCATACTTAATGGCTAAATAGGATTCAATTTTTTGTCGGTCGGCATCAGGAACACGTTCAGCAAACGTAAAAATTTCGGCAATTCGTCCATTTAAGCTTCCCTGAACATCAAAGTTTCTACCAATCCAATATTCACTTCCTAAAACAGGAGGTCCAGCACTGCCTATATTGGCAAAAGCAATATCATTTACATTAGAAGTAGTTAAAACTTGCGCGTTATACAAAATGTCTTGACCCGTTGGTGAAACCGCCGCGTTATTGCGCACGTTAATGATTCCCGCACTTGAATAGGTAGAACTTATTTCGGCGGCACCATTATAGTTTCCTCCACCAGGAATATTTTGGTTATAAGATAAGGTTTCATTGGTAAATTCGGAAGAGTAATCTCCAAACCCTACGCCAGTCATATCTCCCGCACTTCCCGTTGAAACACCTGCAAAAATGGTATTTCTTGATGATGCGCTGGTCATGGTAGCGTCTGGGACCATGACTATAAAAATGTCCTGACTGTAAAACCCATTTGAACTGTTATAGAGGTATTGCTCAACTGTTGCCCCATCATTTTCAAACTTAATAACTGGATTAAAATTGATGTTGTCTGAAGCCGTATCCAAATAGGTTGGCTGATTTGACGATGTTGGCTGAATGGCGTCCTTGGCGTTAGTGCCCAAATCTCCCCATTCTGAAACTTTTGATGAGCTTTGCACAACACCTCGTGTTGATTTTAACCATAATCTAAAATCAGCCGTAATACCTCCAGGGCCAGGAATATTTTCATTAAACATTTCGGCATCAACCGTAAACGTGAATGTCGTGTTATCTGAATTTGAAATACTAATAACGGAAGTCTGTGTTCCAGTTCCAGCAACTGGCGCAGTAAAGGTTACATTAATTACAGTAGAACCAAATGGTGCTAAAGTTATGGTTGGCGGTAACAATCCAAACGGAGAATACGCAGCAAAATCTGAATTTGAACTGGATACGGCTGTTACATCTAAATCGCAACTTCCAATATTTGATACAACATAGGTTCTGGTAATTGCACTACCCTCATCAACTACCCCAAAGTGTGTTCCGTTGGCATCACTTGTATTGGTATCACCATGATAAATGTCGGCGTAAGGGCTTCCTCCCAGAACAAATATTTCAGGTGCCGAATTGATTTCCAGAGTAAAACTAAAATCTGCAAAATCCCTTAATTCTATAGCAACCAAAGTATTTGTGGTAACACAGCTACCACTTATATTTTCAACGCTAAAGTCTAAACGGTGGGTACTAATGCTGCCCCCACAACTTGCTTGCTTTATAGTCTTATTGGGGTTATTTGGAGAAATATCAAAATCCGTGGTGTTTGAAAGGATTACCCCGTCAACTTTCAATCCATTATTGTTTTGGCAAGCGCCAGGCTCAACGTTGGTAATCCTAAAATCCAGGCTATTACCTGCATTAATGGTTACTGTAGAGCCTTGGGTAACAACTGCTCCCCCAATAATTTCCACTTGAATAATTTGAGCGTTGGCAACAAAAACTGTTGAAACAAACAACAAAAATCCGAACGCAAAACCGGAGAGTACATTTTTCTTTTTCTTCATATTGAAAAATTTTAAAACTAAAACTTTTCAATTTTTTTATCGATGAATAGCGATTATCTTCGACAAATGTAACAAAACTTTTGATTAAAAAAATAATTTCTTACATTTTTTTAAAATTTTAACAAAAATCCTTCACAAAGAAACTTTATTTGTGCTTTAGTCTATATTTTGATTAAAATTTCAGTTATCTTTCATTTGATTTTTTCAAACAAATAACGGCATGTTTTTTGTTGAATGAATTTTGCTGATGAAAAAACTACTATTTACATTATTCGTTGTCATTCCTTGCCTAACCATAGGACAAGCAAACAAACTTTACCGAAAAGCGATGCGCTCAACCAATTTGAATGAGAAAATATCGCTTTTAACCCAAGCTATTGAAGAAGAACCTAAAAATTTGGATGCCTATTTTCAAAGGGCTATTGCCAAAAATGACTTAGGCGATTACCACGGCGCCATTGTAGATTATTCGAAAATAATTGTGGAAGAACCAGATGCAGACACCTATTATAACCGTGGTAACTCCAGATATAGCATTAAAGACCTAACGGGCGCGAAAGAAGATTATGCCAAAGCCTATATGCTTGATGATAAATTTATTGATGCACTTTATAGTTTGGCATGTGTTAACTACGATTTAGGTGAATACGAAAAAGCCCTGGCAGATTTCACCAAAGTGATTAAAGAAGCGCCAACACAACCTAATACTTATATTCTTCGTGCTTCGGTTTATGCCGCTCTCGAGAATCATTATGAGGCAATAAGAGACTACTCAACAGCTATTTTAATAGACCCAAGCGCCGAAAACTATTACAGTCGCGGAACTTTTTTATTGACCCTTAATTATTTTCAAAGAGCCAATGAAGACCTTACCATATCCGTGGGATTGAACAAATACAATGCTTATGCTTATTTTTACCGTGGTATTTCCAATTTGATGTTGGGCAAATTTGAGGACGCAGTAAAAGACTTTGAAAATGCCATTGAATTTGATTCCACTGATTTTGATGCCTACTTGGGGTTGGCCATGGCCTATTACAAATTGAATGAATTAACAAAATCCAAGGAAAGCTACGAGCGCGCCAACAATATTTTATCCATTGGCCCTGATGTAAACAATATTTCAGAATACAGCAATACTTATTGGTTTCAAAATCAGTACTACTATTTCAACAACATTATCCCCAACATAGCAAGACTAGAGTAATTAACCTCTGTATTTTAAAGGTAAATGGACTACTTTTTTGGTTTCAAAAAATTCTTCTGAATAAAAGTCACTTAAATTATAAATGGTCGCCGTTCTGTAACTTTGAAGCTCTTCGGTTAAATCGCCTCCTTTTAAATACAAAATACCATTTTTAAGTTCATGGTTTTGTTTTTTGGTTATTTTGCCTTTAACCCATTGCACAAAATTTGGCATGGCCGTTACAGCTCTGCTTACTATAAAGTCGTATGTGTCATCAATATCCTCAACCCTGCTATGGGTAGTTTTTACATTGGTTAACCCCAAGCCTTCAACAACTCCATCTACAACTTTCAATTTTTTTGCTATACTATCTACCAAATGGAACGAGCACTCTGGAAATAAAATGGCCAATGGTATTCCTGGAAATCCTCCACCAGTACCTACATCAAGAATTTTGGAGCCTTCTTCAAATTCCAACACTTTGGCTATCCCCAAGGAATGCAAAACATGCCTTAAATAAAGCTCGTCAATATCTTTTCGGGACACGACATTGATTTTCAAATTCCAATCCTTATAGAGCGATTCCAATTTTTTAAATTTCTCTATTTGGTCTTCCGTAAGGTTAGGAAAATACTTTAAAATAAGGTCCATTAGTGTTAAATTTTCAACAAAAATATGCTTTTTAAATACATATTTTTACAAAAAAACGTTACAAGTTAACTTTGTTTATACCTATCTTTGCCGCGGGTATGATCAATCGTTTTTTTTTAAATTTATCATATTAAAAGTACCAACATGACTAAACAAGCACTTTCATTTTCAAGAGTTGATTCTGCTAAATTTTTTCGAACACTCAACAAAAGAGTGAACGATTATTTCAAGGAAAATAAAGTAAAACGAACCGGAAATTGGAAAATATGGGTAAAAACCATTGTTATGTTTTCTTTGTTCCTAACTCCATATTTTTTATTGTTGACCATTGATATTCCTGGTTGGGCGCAATTGCTTCTTACCATCGTAATGGGGATAGGTATGGCTGGCGTGGGCATGAATGTGATGCACGACGGCAACCATGGCTCTTTTTCAAATAAAGAATGGGTTAATCGTTTAATGGGTAGCAGTATTTACATCTTGGCCGGAAACGTTTACAATTGGCAAGTACAGCATAATGTACTTCACCATACCTATACTAACGTTCACGGACATGATGAAGATTTGGATGCCGGTAGAATTTTAAGATTCACAGAACACTCAGAATGGAAATGGTACCATAAATTTCAGCACTACTATTCTTTGCTTCTTTATGGTTTATTGACTATAAATTGGGCCATAACTACAGATTGGTTACAAATGAAACGCTATATGAAACGTAAGTTATCGTATGGCAAATTCCCAAATCCGATTTGGAATTGGAGCAAATTGGTCATCTCTAAAATAATATATGTTTCCATTTGGATTGTTATTCCTATGCTGTTTTTAGACATCGCTTGGTGGAAAATTTTAATCGGATTTTTTGTGATGCACTATACGGCAAGTTTAATCTTAAGCGTGGTTTTCCAACTGGCGCATGTTATGGATGAAGCCGAAATGCCTCTACCAGAACAAGATGGTACTTTAAAAAATACTTGGGCCATCCATCAGCTTAAAACAACCATCAATTTCAGCACAAAAAATAAAATTGTCAATTGGTTTACTGGCGGATTGAACCACCAAGTAGAGCATCATATTTTCCCTCACATTAGCCATGTACATTACACTAAAATTTCAAAAATAGTTAGGGAAACGGCAAAAGAATTCAACTTACCATACAACGAATATAAATCAACCCGCAGTGCTATAATATCCCATTTTAAATATTTAAAGGAAATGGGAAGAAAACCAGCATTACAAATTTAATTACTATTTATTTACTTAAAATTTCATGCAATTACTATCTGATAGAATTTTAAACATGGCCCAATCTGCTACATTGGCCATGGCAGCCAAAGCGAGAGAACTTAGAGGCGAAGGAAAAGACATTATTGGCTTAAGTCTTGGTGAACCAGACTTTAACACTCCAGATTTTATTAAAGAGGCCGCTATTCAGGCTATTAATGATAACTATAACTCTTATTCACCAGTAGATGGATATGGTGATTTAAAAGAGGCCATCATTAAAAAATTTAAGCGCGATAACAATTTAACCTATACCCCGAACCAAATTGTAGTTTCAACAGGTGCGAAACAGTCGTTGGCAAATATTGCAGGTGTTATGACCAATAAAGGTGACGAAGTTATTATGCCTTGTCCATATTGGGTGAGTTATGCCGACCTTGTAAAGCTTAACGACGGTATACCTGTTGAAGTTAAAACCACCATCGCTACAGATTTTAAAATGACTCCAGAGCAACTGGAAGCAGCCATAACACCAAAAACCAAAATGATTTGGTTTAGCTCACCTTGCAACCCAAGTGGTTCTATTTACAGCAAAGAAGAATTACGTGGTTTAGCAGATGTATTGGTAAAATACCCAAACATTTACGTGGTATCGGATGAAATTTACGAACACATCAATTATGTTGGTGCACATGCCAGTATGGCTCAATTTGAAGATATGTACGACCGCACCATTACGGTAAACGGTGTATCTAAGGCGTTTGCCATGACCGGTTGGCGTATTGGGTACATTGGTGCTCCAGAAAAAATTGCCAGAGCATGCAACAAAATGCAAGGTCAAATTACGAGTGGTGCCAACTGTATTGCGCAACGTGCTACCATTACGGCCTTAAACGAGTCGCCTTCTCGTGTTCAATACATGATAGACGAATTTAAAGTGCGTCGCGATTTAATTTTGAAACTATTAGGCGATATTGAAGGGTTTGTAACCAACGTACCGGAAGGTGCTTTTTACGTGTTCCCAAATATTTCTTATTTCTTTGGAAAAACACTTCGTGGAAAGACCATAAACAATGCTTCAGATTTTTCAATGTATTTATTGGAAGAAGCTTTAGTGGCTACTGTTGACGGTGAATCATTTGGTAACCCAGATTGTATAAGAATTTCTTATGCAGCCTCACAAGAACAAATTATTGAAGCTGTAAAACGTATAAAAGAAGCTGTTAGCTAATTCTAACTGTTTTAAAAACACAATTTAAAAGACCTGTTTGTTTGAAAACTGACAGGTCTTTTTGTTTTCAAAAAAAGAAATACAAGAAGAAACTGACTACTAGCACAGCAAGAACGATAAATAAAAGCATATTCTTTACAATAGCTCGCCTATTTTCTTTTTTAAGTCTTTGTTTTAATTTAGATAATTGCTCTGGCGTTGCCTCTGGAAAATCTTTCATCTCGGCATTGGCATAACTCCCCAAAAGAGCATTCTTTTCCTTTCTTTTGGATAAAAGATTCCTGTTATTTTTTAATGTAGTATTGGCACTAGCCATTGAACCTTCTCCTCCCATGACAGAGTAATTTAGTAACTTTTTTAATAAATAATTCAATCTATGAAATTCTCACAAACTAGAGCTATTTCAAAATGAGTTAAATAAAATAGTACAGAAACCCAAAAATTAATAAAGCTACAATAGTTATAACAAAAACCAATTGCTTTATTCTTATTGCTTTATTCTCTCTTAAAATTCTATTCCTTAACTTTTTTAGTTCATAAGGACTGGCTGATGGTGATTTAGTTTCATATTTATTTCTTCCAGAACCAGACAAGGTTTTGTTAAGCCTTTCTCTTTTTGAAAGCAATCCTAAATTACTCCTAATAGAAACAATTGCCGACTGAACGACCCCAAAGCTCATGATAAATTAGTTTTATAATTATATATAATTGGTGTTATATTTTAACTAATTGTTACAAAAACCGTGTAAAATCCACGTCAGGATAGTAGCGAAAAGCCTCCTCGTGGTATACAGTAAGATAAAAATATTCGAAATTATCTATTCCGCCAGAAGAAAGGCGTTAACAAAATAAGCACCGTAAAGAGTTCCAAACGCCCAATAAGCATTAAAAACGAGGCCCACCACTGCGCCAAATCAGGTAATGCAGCATAGTTATTTACAGGCCCAAAATCACCCAAAGCAGGACCAACATTACCCAATGTGGAAGCCGACAAACCAATGGCTGAACTGAAGTCGATACCAAACATGGAAAACCCTAAGCCCCCAATGATAAAAGAGAGCATATATAGTATAAAAAAGCCCAATATATTGAATACGATACTCCCCGAAATGGCTCTTTTGTTATAACGCACAGGCAAAATGGCGCTAGGGTGAAGCGTGCGCTTAAACTCTAAAAAACCATTTTTTATTAAAATTAAATGGCGTACTACTTTTACACCGCCTGAGGTACTACCGGCCGAACCACCCAAAAACATGAGTCCGAAGAAGAACACCACCAAAAAGGGTGTCCACATGGTATAATCTGCCGAAATAAAACCTGTTGTAGTAATAACCGTAAGAACTTGAAACAATGCATGCCTAAAGGCACTTTCTGCTTTTCCCCAAACCATAGGGTGATCGATGGATGATGTAGATACATCTGCCCTAAAATAAATAACTAGTGCCGCTATAATGGTAAATACGGCCACAAACTTGAAATATAGTTTAAATTCTTCGTCCTTGATTACCTTTTGAACCTTCCCTTTAAAAGCAAAATAGCTCAATACAAAGTTGGTACCTGCCAAAAACATAAACAAAATAATGATGTATTGAATTATGGGTTGGCCATTCCAGTAAGCCACACTAGCATTTTTGGTTGAAAACCCACCCGTTGAAAGTGTACATAACGCATGGTTTATGGCATCAAAAAAGGACATGCCTGCCACTTTTAAAAGTAAAGTTTCGGCAGCTGTATACCCAAAATAAATGAGCCACAAACGTTTTGCGGTATCGGTAATTCTTGGGTGCAATTTATCGGCACTGGGCCCAGGTGCTTCGGCCGCAAAAAGTTGCATACCACCAATGCCCAACAAAGGCAAAATAGCAATGGCCAATACGATAATTCCCATACCGCCAATCCAATGTGTTAAGCTTCGCCAAAATAGAATACCCTTCGGAACGGCTTCAATATCATTTAAAATTGATGCACCCGTTGTGGTGAAACCCGACATGGTCTCGAAAAATGCATTTGTAAAACTTGGAATGCTGTCTGTGAGTATATAGGGAATGGTTCCAGAAAGGGACATTATTATCCAACCAAAAGTAACAACAATATAACCCTCACGCTTATTGATTTCCTTTCTATGCTTTCTGGTTAAAACCATTGATACAGCTCCAACCAAGGAAGTAATTATGCCCGATAAAAATAGCTGCGAAGTTACACCATCTTGATATGCCAAACTCATGAGCGCAGACAATAGCATAAAGCCACCATTGAAAACCAACATCAGGCCAAGGAAGTGAAAAATGATTTTAAAATTAAGCTTCATTTTTACCTGAATAATTTTTCAACACCTTTTATGGATTGCAATAAGCTACATACAACAACGCGGTCTCCTTCCCGAATTTTAAAATCGCCCAAAGCTATAATACCTTCGCCGTTCCTCACGACACCGCCAATAATTGCCGATCTTGGAAAATCGATATTTTTAATAAGTTTATTGCAAACAATAGAACTTGAACGAACCTCAAATTCCAGCAACTCCGCATTCATATTGCTTAATTTGGTCATGGCAACAACTTCGCCCTTCCGGATGTATCTAAAAATATTGTTTGCCGCCAAAAGTTTTTTATTGATAAGTGTTTCTATACCGACAGAATGTGACAACTCGAAATAATCCATATTTTCAACCAAGGCCACTGTTTTTTTAACACCCTTTGATTTTGCCACCAAGCAGGACATGATATTGGTTTCAGAATTCTCCCCAACGGCAATAAAGGCGTCCATTTCGCTAATGTTTTCTTCATCCAAAACATCAACATTTCGTCCATCACTTTGTATCACCAAAACATTTGGCAAATCATCGGCTATATCAAAAGCGCGCTCTCTGTTGGCCTCAAAAAGTTTCACATTGAACCCTTTATCGCTCAAATCGCGTGCAGATTTGTATCCAATTTTACTTCCGCCCAAAATCATGACATGTTTTATTTCCCTATTGGATTTTCCTGTGAGTTTACATAACTCTTCGGCTCCACCTTCAGAAGTAATAAAAACAACATTATCGCCACGTTTAAACTGGGTATCACCCCTTGGGATTATAGTATATTGCGTACCAAAGCGCTGAATAGCAATGGGCACAAAATGGATTTCTGGAAAAATTTTAGCAGCTTCCTTAACAGTTTTACCCACAAACGACGCCGACCTGGAAAGCGTTAAACCTACCATGGTCAATGCCCCACCTTCAAACTCATAAGTATCATTAAAGGACGACTGTTTTAAAGACAATTCAATCTCTGATGCGGCCAAAGATTCCGGCGAGATAAGCTCATCAATACCAAATTCGGTAAAGCCAACTTCATCTTTATACTTTATAAATTCTGTATTGGAAATTCTGGCAATTGTTTTCTTTGAGCCCAATTGCTTTCCCAAAACACATGCAGTAATATTTGTGGTTTCGCTGGCGGTAACGGCAATAAACAAATCTGACGATGCTATTCGAGCATCCCTTAAAACAGCTATTGAAGTGGCATCACCCCTGATTACTTTTATATCTAAATGCGTATCGGCGTAAACTAAACTTTCTTTGTCTGTATCTATTAGGGTAATTTCCTGAGATTCGTAAGACAATAATTTTGCTAAATGAAACCCAACTTCACCAGCTCCAGCAATAATAATTTTCATTATTTATATATCATAAAAAGTATGGCAAATATACTATAAAATAGACATTGATGTAAATTTTGATTCTTTATAATCTTCTAACACTAATTATTTTATGCTGTTGTAAACTACCTCGCAACAATCCCGGAAGGCATTAAAGAAACAAAAGTTTAAATTCAACGGAAGCTTCAAGGTTTTTAAATCTCGATTATCGAGTAAAAGTTTATATTTGTCCAAAAATTTACAGATTTGTCAAAAGTAAAGCCCTATAAAAACAGTGATTTAGGCAAAAAGGAACAAGTAACCAAAATGTTTGACACCATTTCTGGCGACTATGATGGCCTAAACCGCGTAATCTCTTTTGGAATAGATATAAAATGGCGGAAAAAAGTGGTGAAGATGGTTGCAGAAAGCAATCCGCAAACGATTCTTGATATAGCCACAGGCACCGGAGATTTGGCCATTAATTTGGCAGAAACCAATGCCAATAAAATTGTTGGATTAGACATTAGTAGCGGCATGCTGGCTATTGGCAAGCAAAAAGTGCAAAAGAAGGGATTGGAATCTAAAATTGAAATGGTTTTAGGTGATAGCGAAAAGATGCCTTTTGAAGATAATACTTTTGATGCCATAACCGTTGCTTTTGGCGTTCGGAATTTTGAAAACTTGGAAAATGGGCTCAAGGAAATTTACCGCGTGTTAAAACCTAATGGCACTTTTGTTATTTTAGAAACTTCGGTTCCTACCAAAACTCCTTATAATCAAGGCTATAAATTCTACACAAAAAACGTTCTGCCGTTAATAGGAAAAGTGTTTTCAAAAGACAGAAGCGCTTATAAATACCTAAGTGAATCGGCATCGGTTTTTCCATATGGTGAAGCGCTGAACAATATTTTACGCAAAATTGGGTTTATTAGTGTTGAAGATTTTCCACAAACTTTTGGCGTGGCAACAATTTATAAATCATCTAAGTAGTAATATAGTAATATGAAATGAGCCATAACAATTTGTTTATACATATCGAAAAGTTTAATGGCGAATTGCATCTGACCCATAAAAAACAATAAACGCAACCAGATGAAATACTTTTTTGCATTAGTCTCATTTTTATTCATCATTGAAACCTCAAGTGCACAGCTTTTTAAAAGAGAAAAAGTGACTTATGATGCCAATCAAGGGCGAGGGTCAACAGACAATAATTTACTGCGTTGGGGCTACTTTTTGGGAATAAGCAATTACGATTTCAATTTTGATTACAATGAAGACTTACGTGATATTTACGTAAAGCGAAGTCCTGGTTTTAATGTCGGTCTCATCGGAAATCTGCGCGTAAACAGTTTTATTGATTTGCGTTTAGAACCGGGATTGTTAATTACTACCCGTGAGCTTTATTATAGTCAACAATATTTTGACGGCGTGCCCGATGTAAAAACTTCAGATTTGTACAGAGAGGTAAAATCCACCTACATACACATTCCTTTGTTGGTAAAAGTTTCCACCAAACGCATCAATAATTTTAAACCGTTTATTGTTGGTGGTTTTTCAACAGCATTGAACCTTTCTAGCAACGAAAATAACCCTGAAGATAACAGTGCCGGGCAATTTAGAACAACCAAAAATTCTATCTTTTACGAACTTGGCTTTGGCATTGATTTTTACCTGTACAACTTCAAATTTACACCATCGGTAAGAGGTCTTTTTGGAATTAATGACGAACTGGTTAGGGACGAAGACCCCAATAGCCCATGGACTAGCAACATCACAAGCATGAAAACAAGAGGAGTGTTTTTAAACTTTACGTTTCAATAAATTGTTTGGTGTTTAGTTGTGATATGTTAAGTTGAGTGGTTTTTAAATGCTAAATAACTCAACCCCTTCTAAATTCGCTCAAAAAAATTGCAGTTGCCGTGGCAACGTTTAAGCTTTCGGTTTCTTGCAAATTACCAAACTGAGGAATAGATATTTTTTCGGTTATAATTTCTTCTATCTCTTTTGAAATGCCATTGGCCTCATTTCCCATAACCAAAACAGCGTTTTGGGGCAATTGTTTTGGGTAAACATTTTCACCTTCCATAAAGGCCCCAAAAACGGGAGATTTATTGGTCATTAAAAACGTTTTCAAATCCAAATAACTTATATTCACTCGTGTTATAGAACCCATCGTAGCTTGGACCACTTTTGGGTTGTAGCAATCAACCGTTTCGTTACTGCAAACCAAATCTTTTACGCCAAACCAATCGCACAACCTAATAATTGTGCCCAGATTTCCGGGGTCTCTAACCGCATCCAAAGCAACAATAAGCGCATTATCTTCAATGGGTTTAGCAGCCGGTATTTTAAATATGGCCAAGGCCGTATTTGGTGTTTTCAAAAAACTAATCCGTTTTAAATCCTTTTCAGAAATTAGAACTTCATCTTTGGCATCAATATTGAAAGCTGCTGTGGTATATAAAGCATGTAATTGGAGGTTCGATTGTAAAAGTTCTTTTATGGTTTTTACGCCTTCGGCAACGAAAAGACCATGTTGTTGCCTATATTTTTTTTGGTTTAAACTGGTTATTAATTTTATTTGGTTTTTTGAAAGCATGCTTTAACAATAATTTTTTATAAAGAAAAGAAAATATTGCCAACATAATATTCAAGACCATTAATTAAACTATTTATTTCAGCTTAAATAATGTATTTTTGAGCCTTATATGAACATAAAACTACTTCAATTTTAGCATCATCACATTTGAAACCTCAACTCTTAAAAATATTAGTTTTAATCATTATTTCAAGAAGTCTTTTTTCTTGTGATGCCACAAAAAGAGTTGCTGAAGACGAATACCTGCTCACAAAAAATTCCGTCACTATTAATGACAAAAAAGACAATAGTGTTGCCATTAATAGCTTGTTGCACCAAAAGCCCAATAGAAAAATAGCTGGCATTCCATTGCGTTTACATATATACAATTTGGCTCGTCCCAATATTGACTCTATTTTAGAAGAAAAAATATACAATAACCCAAAAAAGCTTGCCAGAAAAACTAAAAAGCTTTCCAGAAAACAGGTTGACAGAGAAGTTGAAGCTCGAATAAATTTCAACAAATGGTTAAAAAGAACGGGGGAGCCTCCTACAATTGTTGATGAAAGCCTAACAAAGAAATCAGCAAAACGGCTTCAAGATTATTACATAAACAATGGCTGGTTTAATGTTGAAACCACTTATGATATTGACATAAATGAAAACCACCGTGCCGAAATTGAATACAATGTAGAAACCGGGCGTCCGTTTGTGTTGGATTCCATAAGCGCTACAATAAAATCCCCAGTAGTTGAATCATTGTACAAAAAAATTAAAAATGATGCTGTTATAAAAAAGGGGGAACAATACAGAACATCAAATTTTGACCAGGAACGTGAGCGCATTTCAAGTGAATTGCGAAATGCCGGTGTTTATCATTTCAATCAGGATTATGTCGGTTTTGAAATTGACACCATTGGCACCAACGGAAATGTCAATGTTGATGTAAAAATTCAAAATAGGGCTATAAGAACCCCCGATTCGGTGCGGCGCGTACCCTTTCAAATCTATAAAATAAGGGATGTAAATATCATTACAGACTACACCTTTGAAAACCGTGGCAAACCATTTCAAGATTCCATTCGTTATAACAGTTACAAACTTTACAGTTACAACAAAATGCGGTACCAGCCTAAAGCGTTAACAGATGCCGTATTTATTACTCCTGGTGAAGTTTTTAAGGACATTGACCGAACGCGAACCTACAGGCATTTAAACGAATTGCGCACTTTTAAATATCCGAACATAGAGCAAATTGAGAATAACGACTATACGTTAACGGATACGATAAGGCTAACTCCGTTAAAAAAATTCAGCTTAGGTTTTAGCACAGATGTTTCTACAAGCAACATACAAACAGTTGGTTTAGCGTTGAACCCCAGCTTACTCATTAGAAATATCTTTAGGGGTGCTGAAACCCTGCAAATATCGGCTGTAGGATCTATTGGTTCATCAAAAGAACCCAAGGAAGGAGATCCTTTTTTTGATATTAACGAGTATGGATTGGATGTTAAATTGACCATACCAAGATTGTTTTCACCCTTTTACACTGAAAATATCATCCCGAAATACATGTTGCCCAGCACACGAATCAGTCTTGCAGCAACAAGCCAAACCAATATTGGACTGGACAAACAAACCTTTAGTGGCGCTTTTAATTATAATTGGTTTCCCAATGAAAAAGTGACCAATAAACTGGATGTATTTAATGTGCAATATGTAAAAAATCTAAACATTGATAATTATTTCAATGTGTACAGCACATCTTTTGGCAACTTACAAGATATTGCGTTAAACAGCTATAATACACCATCCGAATTTATTTTAGCAGACGCCAACGGAAATCCTATTTTGGATAAATCAAGATCTAATGATTTTATAAATTTAGTCTTAGATGACAGTGGTTACGCAAGCAGCAACCCAAATGAATATAAAGATGTTAACGGCATAAAAGAACGTAAAGACAGATTGACGGAAAACAACTTAATCATTTCATCCAGTTTTAGCCTGATTTATGATGAGCGCACCAATTTATTTGACGAAGACTTCTCCATATTCCGTTCTAAATTGGAGTTAGCGGGAAATTTATTTGCAACGGCATCTAGCTTGTTAGGTTTTCAAAAAAATAGCAATGACCGTTTTGAACTATTTGATGTGGCATATTCACAATATGTAAAAACCGAATTTGAGTACACAAAACACTGGGATTTGGGTAAGAAAAATGTGCTTGCCATGAGAAGCTTTTTTGGTATTGCCATCCCATATGGGAACTCTAACAGTATTCCTTTTGCAAAGAGTTTTTTTGCAGGTGGACCAAACGATAATCGGGCATGGACAGCCTATAGTTTAGGTCCTGGAAGTTCTGATACCACTAACGAGTTTAATGAGGCCAACCTAAAACTTACCTTAAGCGCAGAGCAACGTTTCAATATATTTGAGGACTTAAATGGCGCCATTTTTGTTGACGCAGGAAATATTTGGAATGTGCTGGATAACACAAATACTGAGGGCGCAGTTTTTAACAGTTTCAATTCATTAAAAGATATTGCCATTGGTTCTGGATTTGGACTGCGATACGATTTCAGTTTCTTCGTTTTCAGATTTGATATTGGCTTTAAAACCTACGACCCGTTTTACGAAGTAAACAATAGATGGTTTAATGATTACAATTTTTCTAATGCCGTTTATAACATTGGAATAAACTATCCTTTCTAACCTAAACGTGTTTGAAGACATCATTCATACAGCAACTATAACGTTTTAGGCTTTTTATTCAGTTTAACACATCAAAACAGCAATGACTTACACAAAAATTGATTATTTTTGCACCTCATTAATTACTAATCAATTAAATAAAAAAATATGGGACACAATATAAAACCAGGTGTAGCCACAGGAGATGAAGTACAAGCGATTTTCAAGCACGCCAAAGCAAACAATTATGCATTACCGGCTGTTAACGTTATTGGTTCAGACACTATTAACGGTGTATTGGAAACAGCAAGAGATTTGAATGCCCCTGTAATCATTCAATTTTCCAATGGTGGAGCTGCTTTCAACGCTGGAAAAGGATTGAGCAATGAAGGACAAAAAGCTTCTATTGCTGGTGCTATTGCAGGTGCAAAACATGTACATACTTTAGCCGAGGCTTATGGTGTTCCAGTTATTTTACATACAGACCACTGTGCAAAAAAACTATTGCCTTGGATTGACGGCATGTTAGATGCTAGTGAAAAACACTTTGCTGAAACAGGAAAACCTTTGTTTAGCTCTCATATGATCGATCTTTCTGAAGAACCTATTGAAGAGAACATCGAAATTTGCAAACAATATCTTGCACGCATGAGCAAAATGGGCATGACTTTAGAAATTGAACTCGGTATTACAGGTGGTGAAGAAGATGGTGTTGACAATACTGATGTTGATGATTCTAAATTGTACACCCAACCAGAAGAAGTGGCTTATGCCTATGAAGAATTAAGCAAGGTAAGTCCAAGATTCACAATCGCTGCTGCTTTCGGTAACGTGCATGGGGTTTACAAACCAGGTAACGTTAAATTAACTCCAAAGATTTTAAAGAATTCGCAAGAATATATTTCTGAAAAATATGGTGTAGAGCACAATCATATCGATTTTGTATTCCATGGAGGTTCCGGTTCTTCAGTTGAAGAAATCCGTGAAGGTATTAGCTATGGTGTAATTAAAATGAACATTGATACCGATTTACAATATGCATTTATGGCTGGTATCCGTGATTATATGAATTCAAAATCTGATTACCTTAAAGGACAAATTGGAAATCCTGAAGGTGATGATTCTCCAAACAAAAAATATTATGACCCACGCGTTTGGCTTCGTGAGGGTGAAAAAACCTTTGTAACGCGTTTGAAAAAAGCATTTGAAGATTTAAATAACATAAATACCTTATAAATTAGGTAACCAAATTATTACAAAAGGCTTTACATAGTTGTAAAGCCTTTTTTTGTTATACAATTTAAAAACAGTATCTTAGGTGTTAGCCAACAATAATTAACCAACAAAACTTTTTCGTGGTAACCACAAAATTAAAAAAAGGCTTAATTTTGTAGGCAGACTTTTCGAGGTCTACCCCTAAAAACTGGGGAAACTAAAAACTAAAATCGTAAATCATTATGTCTTGGTTTAAAAGAAAAACAAAAGGAATTACAACCACAACGGAGGAAAAAAAAGATACCCCAAAAGGGCTATGGTATAAATCTCCAACAGGAAAAATAGTTGATGCCGATGAATTGGAAAGAAACTTCTATGTAAGTCCTGAGGACGGCTACCACGTAAGAATTGGAAGTAAGGAATACTTTGAAATACTTTTTGACGATAATAAATTTAAGGAGCTAGATGCTAATTTAGAATCTAAAGATCCTTTAAAATTTGAAGACACAAAAAAATACCCTGACCGTTTAAAAGAGGCTCAGAAAAAAACCGAATTAAAAGATGCTATAAGAACTGCCGTTGGAAAATCAAAAGGGAAAGATTTGGTTGTGGCGTGCATGGATTTTGCCTTTATTGGTGGTTCAATGGGAAGCGTTGTTGGTGAAAAAATTGCTAGAGCAGCAGATTATGCTTTACAGAAAAAAATTCCATTGATGGTTATTTCAAAATCTGGTGGTGCCCGTATGATGGAAGCAGCCTTTTCTTTAATGCAATTGGCCAAAACATCGGTAAAACTTGCTCAATTGGCTGATGCAGGAATTCCTTATATCTCTCTGTGTACCGACCCAACTACTGGCGGTACTACAGCTTCTTTCGCTATGTTGGGAGACATTAATATCAGTGAACCTGGAGCTTTAATCGGTTTTGCAGGACCACGTATTGTTCGAGATACCACAGGTAAAGATTTACCTGAGGGGTTCCAAACTTCAGAATTCCTGTTGGAACATGGCTTCCTAGATTTTATTACACTTAGAAAAGACTTAAAAAATAAGGTTAATCAGTATCTGGATTTAATACTTAATCAGCCTTTAAGAGCTTAAAGTAAAACAAATATCATTTTAGAACCTGTCCAAAAAAGACAGGTTTTTTTATGCGCTTTTAAAATATATTGAAAATTCAGTCCCCACGTCAACCTGACTTTGCACCTCAACCTTCCCTCCTAACGACTCAATATGGTTTTTGGTAATGAACAAACCTATGCCAATAGCATCTTTATTCGAGTGAAACGTTTTATACATTTGAAAAAGATTTTTCCCATACTTTTCCATGTCAATTCCTTTTCCGTTATCGGCAATCTTTAAAACAACATAGTCATTTTCTTTATGTGTTGAAAGCATGATTTCTGGTTTTCTGGTCTCAGAACCATATTTAATGGCGTTTGTTAAAAAGTTTAAAATTATACTGTCCAAATAAGCGGGAATTCCTTTTACCTCAACATCTTCATCTATATTATTTATAATCGACGTGTTGGTGTTTTGGGCAACAGCGGCAACCGTATAAATGGCCTTTTCAACATAATCATATAGATTTAAAACTTCTATTTCATTTTCATCGGCTTGTTTGATTTTAGCCACTTCGGTTAAATGGGACACTGTTTCTTCAAGATTATCTATGGCATGGGCTAAAAGTTTAAAATTTTCATTTTCACTTAACCAAGAAAACTCCTCTTCCAAAAAACCTTTAATAGTGGAAAGATTGCCAGAGTGCGACCGTAAGTTATGCGTTATAATACTGGCAAAGGCATTAAGTCTTTCATTTTGCTCCCGCACCACACTTAGCATTAACTTGAGTTTGTCCTGATTTAGCTTTCTGCTTGTAATATCAGAAAATTGCCAAATCATTTGACTTGGTGTTCCATCTGCATTATGGATTAATGAAACCGATATCAAAACCCAAATAATTGAACCATCCTTATGGAAATATCTTTGCCGCACCCGATAACGGTCAATTTTCCCCTGCATAAGCTTGTCATACTTTTTCTCATGAACACCCAAATCTTCCCGAAAAACAATGTTTTCAATATTCATGTTAAAGAGCTCATTTCTAGTATAGCCCAACAAGTTGCACATACTATCATTCACTTTAATCCAATCACCATCTAAAGTCAATATAGCGATGCCATTATAAGTATTATTGAAAATTTTTTCTAGGGAATCGTAGGTATCAGGAAAGCTTTTTGGGGGGAATATTGATTTCATAAAACATGGAGTTATGAGTTAATGTTATTTAAATCACTCAAACTATTAAGTTCTATACTAGGGAAATAATAGTAAAAGTTACGCAAAAAAACTTTTAAACCCAAAAAAGTTGTTATATTTGCCGCTCGAAAGAAAGCCTTTCGTATACATAAAAATCATTTACAATAATATTAGCATGTATTTATCAAAAGAAGCAAAAGAAGAAATCTTCTCAAAACACGGTAAAGGCAAGAACGATACTGGTAGTGCAGAAGGACAAATTGCGTTATTTACGCACAGAATCAATCACTTAACGGAACACTTAAAAAATAATCGTAAGGATTATAACACTGAGCGTTCGTTGGTAAAACTGGTAGGTAAGCGTCGTGCTTTGCTAGATTACTTAACTAAGAAAGATATCTTAAGATATCGTGCCATAGTTAAAGAATTAGGTTTAAGAAAATAAGAAAAGACCACGCCTTTAGCGTGGTTTTTTGTTTAAAAATACAACTCCGCGCAGAGTATAAACGCGTTTGAAGAAGCTTTTTATAGTTTTTCATTGGTCGAAACACACAACAACTACACAACAACACAACGACCATTGTTTAACATGATTCAAGCATGGTATTGCTTGAATTACAAGAAAAATTTTATGATTCCAAAAACATTTAAAGAGGTCATAGACCTTGGTGACGGTAGAGAAATTTCTATTGAAACCGGAAAATTAGCAAAACAAGCCCATGGTAGCGTTGTTGTGCAATCAGGAAACTGTATGCTGTTATGTACCGTTGTTTCCAACTACCAAGCGGCAGATGTAGACTTTTTACCATTAACTGTAGATTACCGCGAAAAATTTGCCGCAGCAGGTCGTTATCCTGGCGGGTTCTTCAAAAGAGAAGCAAGACCAAGTGACGGTGAAGTATTGACCATGCGTTTGGTAGACCGCGTATTGCGTCCGCTTTTCCCAAAAGATTACCACAGTGAAACACAAGTAATGATTCAATTAATGTCTCATGATGCTGAAGTTATGCCCGATGCCATGGCAGGTTTGGCGGCTTCTGCAGCGATTCAGCTTTCTGACATTCCTTTTGAAACGCCTATTTCTGAAGTTAGGGTTGGTCGTGTTAACGGTCAATTAATCATTAACCCTTCTTTTTCACAATTAACAGAAAGCGACATCGATATGGTAATTGGTGCGAGCGCAGATTCTGTTATGATGGTTGAAGGCGAAATGCACGAGATTTCAGAAGAGGAAATGACTGAAGCCATCAAGTTTGCGCACGAAGCCATTAAAGTACAGTGTGAGGCACAAACCAAATTAGCCGAGGCTTTTGGCAAAAAAGAAACACGCGAATACGAGCCTGAGACAGAAGATGAGGATTTGGCAAAGAAAATCAATAATATGGCATACGATAAAGTTTATGCTGTTGCCAAAGCTGGTTCTTCAAAACATGAAAGAGGTGCTGCATTTGCTGAAATTAAAGAAGAAATCATCGCTAGTTTTTCAGAAGAAGAGCAAGAAGAATTGGGTGGTTTAATCTCAAAATATTACGGTAAAGCAGAAAAAGCTGCCGTGCGCGATTTAACCTTAAATGAAGGTTTACGTTTAGATGGACGTAAAACAACAGACATCAGACCAATTTGGTGCGAAGTTGATTATTTACCATCAACACACGGTTCATCAATCTTTACCCGTGGGGAAACCCAAGCCTTGGCAACGGTTACCTTAGGTACAAGTAGAGAAGCCAACCAAATAGATATGCCATCGTTTGAAGGCGAAGAGCGTTTCTATTTACACTACAACTTCCCTCCTTTTTCAACGGGAGAAGCAAGACCGATTCGTGGCACTTCACGTCGTGAGGTTGGACATGGTAACTTAGCGCAACGTGCCTTAAAAGGTATGGTTCCTGCAGATTGTCCATACACTGTTCGTGTGGTTTCTGAGGTATTAGAATCCAACGGTTCTTCATCTATGGCAACCGTATGTGCCGGAACTATGGCGCTAATGGATGCTGGTGTTCAAATGAAAAAGCCAGTTTCTGGTATTGCCATGGGATTGATTACCGATACCGAAACCGGTAAATACGCCGTGTTATCTGATATTTTAGGTGATGAGGACCACCTTGGAGATATGGACTTTAAAGTTACAGGTACCGCTGATGGTATTACCGCTTGCCAAATGGACATTAAGGTTAAGGGATTATCTTATGAAATCCTTGTAAAAGCCTTAAAACAAGCACGCGATGGCCGTTTGCATATTTTAGGTAAACTAACCGAAACTATTGCTGCGCCTAATGCAGACGTTAAACCACATGCACCAAAAATGGTTACCACGGTAATTCCTAACGAATATATTGGCGCATTGATTGGTCCTGGTGGAAAAGTGATTCAAGAATTACAAAAAGAAACCAATACCACGATTGTCATCAATGAAGATCCTGTTACAGAAGAAGGTATTGTTGAAATTTTAGGGACAGACCAAGCAGGTATCGATAAAGTTTTGGCAACCATTGACGCCTTAATGTTTAAGCCAGAAGTTGGCAGCGTTTACGAAGTAAAAGTGATTAAAATACTTGATTTTGGTGCGGTTGTAGAATATACCGAAGCTCCAGGAAACGAGGTTTTATTGCACGTAAGCGAATTGGCTTGGGAGCGTACCGAAAACGTAACCGATGTGGTTAATATGGGCGATGTTTTTGATGTGAAGTATTTTGGTATTGACCCAAAAACACGTAAGGAAAAAGTATCGCGCAAGGCTATTTTGCCAAAACCAGAAGGTTGGCAACCAAAACCACCAAGAGATAATAAAGGTGGCGGACGTGATAACCGCGGACGTGATAATCGTGGGCGCGACAACCGCAATAGAGATAACCGCAACAACGATAGAAAAGAAGATTAATTTTTTATAATCTTTAAAAGGTAAAAAGCCTGTTTCACATTTTGAAACAGGCTTTTTTTTATGTGTTTATTAAATGGGAAAAAGATTATCTTTATGGGATAACAGGAATAGAGGTTACTATATAACTAGTTAACAAAAATACCCAACAACAAAACTCTAATTAGATTACAACTGAATTGAAAATTGGAATAAAAATATTTGACTACCTAAAAGCGGATAAATATTCAGACATCAGGGAAAATGTCAATTTTTATATCGCCTTAGGATTGAGTTTTATTATAAGTTTACTCCTAACCATTCATCCTACAAATTTAGACTCGATGAATGAATTAGGTAATATAAAATGGCTTTTGCTAATAGCTCAAATTATTGGATTTACTGGATTGTCTCTAATCGGTATTTTTGGATATTTATTTCTAATTGTTATTTCAGTATCATCAATTAAACGCAAAATAAAAGAGAAAAGCTATTTATCAATCTTAGGAACTGTTTTACAATTCATTGTAATTATAGCTATGACTTGGCCGATTATAATGCTGGTTATTCGACCATTTGCAAAATTGTATCTTAATATTACAATTCCGGATTTTCTGTGAACTGACTTTTGACTGACAAAAACGATGTGAATAAAAAAGTACTTTTGCTAACACCGGCTATAATCCATTGCTTGTTTATAGGTAAAACAAAATTTCCTAATTTTAACAAACTATGATTCCTGCTTCGGAAAATCCTGCGGATTTTACTCGCAACGGAATCATAGCCAATCATGTTGTAAGCCATTTTAAAACGACCTCATTTCATTGTCAGGAATAACAACTAAAATATCAATTAAATTAAAGCTCAAATGAAAAAATCTTTCTTCTCAATTTTGCTTCTAACAGCAAGTATTCTTTTTTACAGTTGTAGCTCAAATACAAAACAAACTAACTTGGACGCAAATCGTGATGTCGTAAAAAAATATCATGAAGTGTGGAGTAACGGCCAAGTGAATGAATTAGACAAAATATTAGCGCCAGATTTTGTCTGCCATTTTATAGACGGAATTGAGTGGATAGGAATTGAAGGAGCAAATAGTTCTATTACAAGTCATAGAAAATCCTTTCCCGACTGGAATGAAGAAATAGTTGATATGATAAGCGAAGGCAACAAAGTGGTAACAAGATTTAAATCTACAGGAACTCAACTGGGAGCGTTTAATGGACTTGACCCAACTGGAAAGAAAGTTACCATCTATGAAACTGCTATTTACAGAATAGCAAACGGTAAAATAGCAGAGCAATGGGGGTTTCCTGATGCACTAAGTTTGAACAATCAACTTGAAGCGAAAAACTAAAATTGACAAGTAAGCCGAAAACCCATTAGAGTAAACACAAAAAACTAAAACTAACCAAATATGAAATCAACATTTAAATTTCTAGCTGCTGTGCTGTGCTTTACAGCATTTTCTACTATTTCAGTTTTTGGACAAATAACTGAAAAACAAAAACTTTTGTACAAAACGGGAAATCCAACAGATTGGCCTAAGGACCAAGATGCTGTAGTTTCTGCACCGAATAACCATAAAATTTTATTGGAAAATGACAAAGTTAGAGTTTTGGAAGTAACTCTTGCACCAAATGAATTAGAACCTGTTCATCATCACCAATGGCCAAGTGTTCTTTATATCATGGAAGCAGGAGACTTTATTGATCGTGATGCTGAAGGAAATGTGATTATGGATACTCGCAAGATACCTGAACCTCTTGTTTTCCCATTAACCATGTACAAAATGCCCGAAGCACCTCACTCTGTAGAGAATTTAAGCGACACTAAAAAAATTAGACTGATTAGAGTTGAAATGAAACAATAGAGCCTAAAAACTGACAAAAATACGAACACACTACAAACTAGATTTATGAAAAGAATTGAAGAAATAGATGCAATGAGAGGTTTTGCCTTATTCGGCATTATTATGACGCATATGTTTCAAGGTTATCCGGCAAGTATGACACCACCGCAATATGCGGGATTTAATATAATTCTCCCAATAGATTCAGTTTCTCAGGTCATAATTCAAAATTTATTTGTAGGAAAATTTTATGCGATTTTCTCTATGCTTTTCGGATTAAGTTTCTATTTGATATTAGGTCAGAAAGAAAATTCAAGTGCTTTAAAATTTGCCTGGCGACTGGTCTTACTTTTTGTAATTGGATATTTCCACCATATTCATTATCGTGGAGATTTTTTAACGGTTTATGCTGTGTTTGGAATGGCTTTAATTCCTTTCAGAAAATTCCCTACAAAAATTATTTTGATACTTGGATTGTTTTTTGCATTGAATGTTCCCGGTAATTTTATAAAAGCCATTGCACTTATTCAGCCGCCGGTTCAGGTAAATCAACCTGGCACGATAAATCCAAATCCGGTAGAAATGGCCATGAATTACTTTCAATTGATTATTGATGGCGAATACCAAAAGCTACTTGTTTCAAATAGTACCATAGGATTTATCAATAAGTATAATTATCTAAAATTTAGTGGCAGACTTTGGGTAATACCGGGCTTGTTCTTATTGGGCCTTTGGGTTGGACGGAAAAAATGGCACGAGAATATTGAGAAAATCCCGCTCATTAAATTAATTCTTGTAACAGCTTTTGTTGGTATTCCTTTAGTATTAATTAATTTCTATTTGTCGGCACCAACAAATTCTGAATTAACTCGATATTTTGGGTCCATTGCCAAAGATGCATCAAATATTTTTATTCCACTTCTATACATTGGATTAGTACTTCTTCTATATAAATCAAGCATTACGCAGAAATTTATAAAACAGTTAATTCCAGTCGGAAAAATGGGTCTTACAACATATGTTTTACAATCTGCCTTTGGAATTTTCATTTTTTACGGTTACGGATTAGGCTTGCTATTGAAATTATCAGGAACAGGAGCATTGGGGCTTGGACTATTATTCTTTATAGGACAAATATATTTTAGTAAATGGTGGTTCAGTAAATATAAATACGGGCCACTGGAATGGCTCTGGAGAAGTGGAACAAATGGTAGTTGGCAATCTATAAAAATTTCAAAACCTGAAATTCAAATGAAGCAGATGACTGTTAAGTGATAAGTTTGTTCCTTTTTTATTAAGTTAGTTGCTCGCACACGCAAATAACCTGACACAAAACCGTTGGCAATAATTAAAAAATATATCATGTATAAATTCAAATTAATTTTACTGTTTCTTTTATTTATCAGTTGTAACAACAGAAATGATAAGGTAGTCCATACGAATAAATTTGATATTAAGGCTGAGTTATTGAGCATTGAGACTACACGAGAAAAATTCATGAAAGCTGTGAAGGATAATGATGGTGAAAGTATAGGAAAGCTCGTTACCAATAGCGTGAGGACAATTGGCCCAGGAAGTGCTGCATGGGTTGATATGTACTCAAATGCTCTGAACAAGGGATCGTTTCCTTATGATAGCATAATAATGTTTCCAAAGGAGACCATCATAGTATCTGATAGTATTGCCTATGATTTTGGCAATAGCAATGTATATTATACGAATCAGGACGGTCAGGCTATTGAGTTAAGAAATACCTTCCTAGCTATATTGAAAAAAGGAGATGATGGAGTATGGAGACTTCATAGAGAGGTCGCTTCTTCAAACTTTGAGAATTAATCCTTTAATTTAACTAATTTATTACTAACAACGTTTAACATGCATGCCCCATAAGCAAACTCGCTGCTAGCCTTACTTAAAACTAAAACTCACAATAAAACGGGATAGCCAAAAACCGACCAAAGCAGGCACTAAACAATCAGACTTATGAAAAAAACAACCAACCAACTGACTTTACTCGCAACATTTTTTGCTTTGGCTTTTCTATTGCAAAGTTGTGAACAAAAACAAAAAGAAGAAACCAACGAAGTTGAAAAAGAAGTGATTGTTCAACCTGAGAAACCTGAATATTTCCTGTTAAGACCTGAAGTAGAAAAAGCTTATGGATATTCCCATGCCGTAAAAATTGGCAATGACATTAAAATCTCTGGAGCGGTTAGTATGGACGATGAGGGAAATCCAACAGCAATTGGCGACTTGGAACAGCAAATGAAAAATTGCTATTCAGATTTAGAAAAGATTTTAAAACATTTTGCTTGCACATTTGATGACGTAGTTGTAGAAAACATTTTTACAACAAACATGCCTTTAATGCTTGAAAAATCAGGTTACAGAGCTGAAATTTACAAAAAACAATTTCCAACAGGTTCTTGGCTTGGCGTAAAGGAATTGGCACTTCCTGAATTTATGATTGAAATAGAACTGGAAGTACATAAATCGGAATAATACCAATAAGGCACAACAATCTACAAACCAAATTATAGCGGATTCGGACGAAGTCGAATCCGCTTCCAATCACTAACTTTACCCTTTAAAAATCAATAGACTTTTAATAGCCTCCTAATTCAAAAGAAAGTGATTCTTCAACCATAATAGCGGCACTAAGAAGTATCAACAATGGCATACCAATAGTTACAATGGTAGACAGTGCCCTATCCTTTTCTCTAATGCTAGTAATGGTTTCCTTCTCTAAAGGCATTTTTGCTATTTTGCCCGTCCTATGTTTCAAACCATAATAATCCCCATTCTCAAAACCAATTCTTTTAAATTTTAAAATTTCATTATTATTGGTTTTAACCATTACTTTACTTTCATTTTTAACGGCCTCATCCATAGTTATGGGTGTAGATTTATAAAGTACACAACTTTGACAAAGTATAAGGAACATCATGAATTGTGCCATCACTTTTTTATGTTTATTGAGTGCTTTCATGATTCTACTTAAAAATTACTTTCGTTTAACTACCAACCAACGCTTATACTGTTTCTAACGCTTTCTCTAATACCCAAAACAACACCAATAACCACAAAAGGAGCTATAATGGATAATTGAGTAGACATCTTTTTGTTTTGAAGCATTACATCGCTTATATCTTCCTCGTCAAGGGCAACCAAGCTACTTTTTCCCTTTATCATTTTTCTGCCATAATATGTTCCATCCAAAAACTCTACTTTTTCATATTTAATGGTTTTACCTTCTGCAGTTCTTACTTTCACCCTATTTTGTTCGGCAACAGCTTGTTCGAGAGTATAGTTCCCTTTCTTGTATGCAACACAGCTTTGTAACAATACTAGAATGCCAAAAGCCATGGCTATGAGCCTAAAATGTTTTCTTAACCCTTTCATCTTTTAAATTTTTTGAAGCAATAAAAACACTTTGTTGATTTTGTGTCTTGATTGCTTAGTGCATCTATTAAATTTAGTCTGATAAAAATTTTTGCGCAATGATCAATATCAGTGTGAAGAAATTTTGAAGGGCTGAATTGAGTTCTTTTCTTACAAAAATTACAAATTGTCACCGACATCCTGTCATATTTCCACATTTTTTATTTTTTTCAATTAGTGTTTCCCTAACGATTATGTTGATATCATTCAAATCTTCTAACGATTGGCAAAAAAGCTTTAAGATATCCTAATTCTCAAAATCAAAATTTCATTTTGGCACTGTTGCACAATCCTTGCGGCATTATACCCGTAAAAAATATTGAAACAATAAAAAATGAAAGTACTAGTAATTGGAGCAGGAAACATGGGTTTAACCTATACCGAGGGCATGGCAAACTCATCATTATTGAGCAAACACAAGCTCAGAATTTATGATACTGATCCAAAAAAAATTGAAACATTACGTAAAGACGACCGATTTGATGTTTACGACAATTTAGACGATTGCCTCCCCAAGGCAGACATTGTATTCGTTGCCGTAAAACCATATCACAGCGATAGCTTATTTGAACAAATGAAACCCATGCTCAGCCAAGGGCAACTAATCGTTTCGCTCATGGCCGGGGTTACCATAAATACCATACAACAAAAACTAAACGCCAAAAAAGTAATTAGAACCATGCCTAACCTACCCGCACAAGTTGGCAAAGGCGTGACCTCATATACCGAATCTAAAGATGTTTCAAAAGTTGAACTTATTATGGTTCGCAACTTGTTGGATACCACAGGAACTTCCATTCATGTTGATACTGAAAAATTCATTGATGCTTCGACTGGTATTTCGGGAAGTGGCCCTGCCTATGTCTTTTACTTTATGCAGTCCATGTTGGAAGCTGCCCAAAAAATGGGATTTTCAGAATACGACTCAAAAATATTGGTAAGCAACACCTTTGAAGGTGCCATAGAATTGTTTAACAAAAATAACATGTCGCCCGAAACTTGGATAAGCCGCGTGGCCTCAAAAGGCGGAACCACCCAAGCTGCGATCGATTCTATGGAAGACAACAATGTAAAACAACTGATTCAAGAAGGGGCTTACGCTGCATTTGACAGAGCTGTAGAACTTGGAAAAAATAAATAAAATGGCACAAGATATTGAAAGAGTAGTTGTAAAAGTAGGCACCAATGTACTGACCAACAAAGACAACCGGATTTTAGGTCCCGTATTAAGGGAATTGGTCAGACAAATTTCTGTGCTTTATGAACGAGACATCATGGTGGTTTTGGTATCATCGGGTTCTGCCATAGCCGGAAGGGAAATTTTGGGGCAAACCAGCATTACCGACAAATCTATACGACGCCAGGTTTATTCATCGGTAGGGCAACCCAGGTTGATGCGTTATTACTATAATATATTTCACGATTATGGTATGCAATGCGCACAGGTTTTGGCTACCAAAAGAGATTTCGACCCCGGCAAGCACCGCGAAAACATGATCAATTGTTACGAAGGTTTATTGTCTGAAGGGGTAATCCCCATTGCCAATGAAGATGATGCCGTTTCGTTGACCATGTCCATGTTTTCAGATAATGACGAGTTGGCCAGTTTGGTTGCGGAGTTAATAGATGCCGATAGGTTAATCATACTATCCGATACCGACGGCCTTTATACCGGACATCCCGATGATGAAGGTTCCAAAAAACTAAATGAAGTTAAAGTAAACCAAAACGTTGAAAAATATGTAAAAGCCTCGAATAAAAAGGAAGGCGAAGGACGAGGCGGCATGGCTTCAAAAATTAAAATCGCAAAGGGTACAGCCAAAAAAAATATCCCGACATATATTGCCAATGGAAAGCGTGAAAATGTTATTGTTGATATTCTTGACAACAAAGAAATTGGCACAAAATTTATTCACTAAAAAAACAAAGAAATGAAACTTTTAAGTTCAGAGATAAAAAATAAAGTTCTTGAATCTATGGTGAAAATTATAGATCGCGAACGGCACAACATCATTAAAGCCAACAAAAAAGACCTCGATGCCTTTAACCGCGAAGACCAAGCCCTTTTCGATCGGTTGGTTGTAAACGAAGCCAAAGTTGATGGCATGATAAAAGCCATTGAAGAAGTCAGAGTACAGAACGACCCTGTTGGAAACGTTATTTCCGATTTAACTTTGGATAGTGGTTTGAAGATTACGAACAAAACGGCACCATTCGGCACAATTTTGATTATTTATGAATCGAGACCAGATGTCACCATTGAAGCTGCGGTTTTAGCCTTTAAAGCCAACAACAAAATATTGCTGAAAGGCGGCAAAGAAGCCATAAACAGCAATTTAATCTTGGAGCAGTGTTGGCATGAGGCTTTGGTGGAAAATGGCCTTTCAAAAGACTGGATAAAACTTTTGCATTTAAAACGCGAAGAAACCCAAGAATTTCTAAGAAACCCGTCAGAACCCTTAGATTTAATTGTACCTCGAGGCGGCGAGCGCTTAATTAAATTCGTTAAAGACCATGCAAGCTGCGCCGTACTAATAAGTGGGCGTGGAAACAACTTTTTATACGTAGCGCAGGATGCTAATTGGGAGAAAACCTTGAAAGTTATTTTAAATGCTAAAACCGATAAAATTTCCGGTTGTAATGCTTTGGATAAAGTATTGATCAATAAAAACATACCGAATTACGAAGCCAAGCTGAAAGAACTGCAACATGTTTTAAGAAGGGCCAACGTCAACATTCTTGTGGACGAAAACATTGGAAATATTCTTTCAAGTGAAAATAAAATCCAAGAAGAAGACACATGGTACGAGGAGTTTTTGGCATTAAAAATAGTACTTGCAGAAGTAAGTTCACTCGATGAAGCTGTTGAAAAAATCAACACCTATTCTGGTGGGCACTCCGCTGCCATATTAACAGAAGACAAAAACAAGGCTGCACAATTTATGGAACAAGTTGATAGTGCCGCCGTTTACCACAATGCCTCTACCCGATTTACCGATGGCGGACAAATGGGTGTTGGAGCCGAATTGGCCATTAGCACAGATAAATTGCATCACCGTGGACCACTGGGTTTAAAACAATTGGTAACCAATAAATATTATGTATTTGGTGATGGGCATGTTAGAGTATAATTAAAAACAACAGGTAGATTAAATTTTAGTTTTCAAACTTAGTCTCAATAACCTACTAAGGGTTTATTTGTAAGGTATATTCTCTTGATGTTCTTGCAGAATCGCATAAACCTACCCCATTAATTGGGTCAACATCCAGAAAAATTTTTAACTCAAATATTCCTGTCTGTTTCGGAATGCCTTCAAAAACTATTTTTTCAGCATCTAGATAAACCTCTATTCCTTCTGGTAATTGCCCTTCAAGTTCAAAATACCAATTATACCCTTGAGCATCTGGATTTTGAGGCACATATGGCACAAGAGTATCGTAATAGTTCTTTTCGAAATATCCGGGCATTAATTGTTTTGTTGGAAGCTCTGGAGGTTTTAAACCCGTTAAACAGTTAAGGGCTCCTTCACAATTGAGTAAACTAAAGTTTACCGCAAAAATAAGCACGAAAATCAAACCTCTTAAATATGCTCTTTTCATAATTTTAATTATTAAAAGCCTCTTGAAAAGCATTCCAATTTTGACTATTGCCATTAATAATAAAAGTCTTTGATTTCTTGGTTAAAGCTGTTACACCTCCAATTGCAGCTCCAGACATAGATCCTAAAATTGCTCCAATTCCGGCATTGTCTCCCCTTGTGTAACGTATCCAAGTTCCAGGTGGGTCGGGCTCAAATAAAGTAGCCCCGGCAATTGCCCCAACAGTACCTCCAATTAAAATACCCATACCAACATTGTGTCCGCCAGATCGTTTGGTTTTTATATAACCTATGTCTTTAAAGTTAACACTCTTTTTGACCCCTGCCAATGTCAAACGTAGAATAGAGTCATTTAGAGAAACTATCTTTCCCTTGCTAATTTTTTTACCTTCGAGATTGTATACTCGAATAAAAACACTTTTTGATTCAACTTGCCCATATAAACAATTACTTAAAAGCAGTGAAATGGCCAAGAGAAAACTTGCTGTAATTAATCTTAAAGTTTTCATTTCCTTTAAAATTTTTATTGTTTAACAAAACCATATTTCAATTTTTACAATTGATAAGTCAACCCCAGTTTTGAAGAGCGAATTTGATTTTGTCCAGATTCGTAAATTAAACTGATGGTATATTTTTTTAACCTCAACCCCAATGTTATACCACTGTAGGTGGCATCGCCACTAAACATGTCGGTTTCTTTAAGTCCAATCAAACCTCCAACATAAAGACCAACAGTAAAAGCATCTTGATTTGATGATTTAAAGGCATATTCTGAATACAAGTGATAGGTAAACATCGATTTTTGATTTACCACAATTAAATTTGGATCATCAACCTTGATGAGCTCTTCCAACTTTTTTTGATAGTCGCCAAATTCATTATGATAAGCAAATTCCACCCCTAAAAACCTATAATCAACTTTAGGTCTTGTATACGTGTAATTGATACCCGTTTTTAAATGGATATTATAAAAATTTGCCTTTTCACCTTTGCTCACGATACTTTCATAAGCTTCTTTAAATATATGTACCCATCGAGGCTCCCAAACCGTAATAGTAATTATAAAATTCTCCGGTGGTATTGCGGTGCACATTTAATGAACCTATAGTTTTGGTATCATCAAAATCCCCCGACTCCTGCATATGCTTACCAAAACTTAAATCTCCTGAAACATAGGTTTCTGTTGTTTTTTTATCTACATAATGTTGCTTTTCGGTATAAGACTTTAAAGACCCGTATAATGCCGTGGTGTAAACCCTATGTGATCCACATGAAGTGAGCAACAATAAAATCAATAGTTGAAGTAAAGTTTTCATGATTCATACAGTTTGCTTCGTTAATGATTCAAAACTACCATAAGCTTTTGGTACCGATATCCCATTTGGTGTTTTATGGATAATTTAGGACAAATCTAAAATGAATGATTAATGAGAAAACGATTAAGACCTATGTTTTGAAAACCAATGCACGGCATCAAGTATTCCATTTTCAATGGGGCTGAAATGCACACCCAATTCATTTTTAGCTTTATTGTTAGAATAAAAACCATTTACACACAGTAGCCTAATATTCGCCGTAGATAATTGAATCGGGATTTTTAAATACCTCAAAAAATCTCCAAAGTATCCCAATGAAATCATAATGAGTTTTGGAATTTTAATTATTATCATATTGTTTTTAGATAGTTTTCTTAATCGCTTAAAGAACTGTTCAAAACTTAAATTTTCATTAGCTAATAAATATGACTCACCACTATTACCATGAATCATTGCATTAATGGCACCTCTTGAAACATCTTGAACACATACGAAGTTTTTTCCACCTGGAGGGCAAAAAACCAACCTGTTTCTTATGCCCATAAGCACTATTTTTCCAGAGCTGGGCTTCGAGTCATAAGCTCCAATCATAAATGATGGATTAACGGTTACTACTTCTATTTCATTTTTTATGGTTTGAAGAAAATCATAAGCTTCTTTCTTACTTTTTACATAAAACTGCTTTTTAAATGGCTGCTTAATATCAATTGACTCATTTCCCAAATCTTTTAGGGTTCCATATCCAAATTGAGCGGCAGTGCTTACATAAACAATTCTTTTAACCTTATTTTTGATGGAGGCTAACACCAGGTTTTCAACACCTTCAACATTAACCTTGTAGTAATCCTTGTAATCTAGAATATGCTGTCGGGTAATAGCAGCTGTGTGAATAACGCAATCAATATCTCTCACAGCTTCATTCAAATGGTTAACTTTTGTAATATCCCCTTCAAATAGTTCGAGGTTTTGATGAGTTGGTCCAACAAAATTATCTCTATTCCTTAGAAATCCCCTAACCATAAAGCCTTGATTCAATAGCTCTATTATGGTATTCGTTCCAAGTAAACCATTAGCTCCAGTAACAAGTATTTTTGAATATTTTCTCATAATTGATATTTTAAGTCAAATTGATTCTACAGAATCTCGATAATTGTAGATTTTAAAAGTTCATTACGTTTTAATTCATGTTTGTAATTTTCCAGCAGGAAATTTATTAATCTCCCTATTGGTCAATGCATCTTTTATAAATTCAGGTAATAGTTTGTCCAATAGCATTAAACATTTATTTATAAAACCTGGCACAATTAATTTTCTCCTTTTCAACATGGCATTAATAGCTATTCTTGAAGCCTCTTTCGGATTTAGTACCGTATTTCTTGGTATCCAACCTAGAATTCGGTTTTGATAGCATAACCTTGTTGTTGTGTTCAAACCACCTGGACAAATGGTTGTTACGGAAATATTGTCCTTTTTCAATTCTTTACCCAAACTTTTGGAAAATGATGTTAAGTATGCCTTTGTAGCTCCATAAACCTGCTTTTTGGGCAACGCAAAAAAACTGGCCATACTACTTATGTTCAAAATTGCGGCAGGTGCAGCGGCCTTCATATTTTTCAGCAAAAGCTTAATCAACAGTGTTGGTGTTGTTACATTTACCGCTATTTGCTTGAGAATAAATTCTTCGTTCAATCCTTCAAACAGGCCTCTACTCAAAACGCCAGCATTGTTTACTAAATATTTAATTTGAAGTTTGTGTTTGTCGACATATTCTGCAATGTCATAACAACTTTTGGTTGTACTTAAATCAAGTTCTAAATAACGGACATCTACATCCATATATTCTTTTATAAAACTTGACAACTGTGGCAGGCCTGAATGAGGCAGGGCAACAAGCATTAAATTCATTTTCCGTTCTGCAAACTCTAAAGCCATGGCTTTTCCAAAACCTTGGCTGGCACCTGTTATTAATGTATATGTTTTCATGATGGTTATTTTGATAAAAAATTAATGGTTCTTTCTAACCCCAAATCAAACGGGGTTATTCTATACTCCAATTGGGAAATTGCTTTATTGCAAGAAGCTCCCCGGTTTGTGAATAGTGAGTCCAATACCTTGGGGGTTACCGATGCGTCAAATTCAAATACTCCATTGAGTTTATAAAATAACATGAGCGCACCTTTTACCATGTTATAGTTAACTTTTAAAATTTTAATCTTACTTTCTGTAAGCGATTTTATTTTTTTAAAGAGTTGGTTGTAACTGGCATTTTCCCCTCCAATAATATATTTTTCACCGCTTTTTCCCTTATCTAAAGCCAAAAGGTGGGCATTAACCACATCATCGATGTACACATAATTGGCAACAATATCAAGTTTTGAAGGAACGATTAAAAAATCATTTTTTCTAATCATATTCACAAGCTTGTTAACACCGTTGGAATAGGTTTTCAACCCAGGTCCGTAAACCCTAGAAAGGTTGAGAATAACACTCGGCAAACCTTTCCTCTCATAGTCCAAAACCAATTCTTCGGCCATACTTTTAGTCAGTTCGTAATCATTCGCATAAGATTCCAACCTAGGCTGAGATTCTGTAATAGGTATATCTTTATATGAAGGCCCGAAAACGGAAAGTGTACTGGAGTAAATCACTTTTTTAACGTTCGTTTGTTGGGCAGCCTTCAATACATTTTCTGTTCCCCGAACATTGGTGTTATAAAAACTATCTACATTGTTGCATTTTAAATTGGTGTACGCAGCCGTATGAAAAGCATATGTACACCCATCTATGGCAGACTCAATAGAATGAAAATCGCACACATCTCCCTTGACGGGTAAGATGTTGTTGTGGCGCGGAATTTTTTCAGAGTCTATATCCCTTACCAGCGCAACAACTTCATAGTCTTCATCGGCCAGTTTTTTAGCTAATTGATGGCCAACATAGCCTGTAGCTCCTGTTACAAATACTTTAGACTTTTTCATTTTTGATGGTTTTATGTTTAAACGTTACGTAGTAGAACATTGAAATCTCATAGGTTGCAGATAGTGACAGATGAATTAGAAAGGCATACCAAACGCTACCTGTTAAATATGTAAATAAGCAAAGGATGATTCCGAAAGGAATAGCCCCTATTATTTCTTTTTTTGAATCGAAAATATGGATGAGCACGTACAAAACCGTACTGTAAAATATAGCTACGGGAAGACTAAAAATATCAAGAAACATAAATAGCATCACACCCCTAAAGAAGTACTCATAGCAAAACAAAAATGCAAACCTTATGGAAAAGTAAACCCATGCATTTGAAAAATTGTAATGATTAATTTCCGTTTCCCTTAAGCCTTGTTGCCTTTTAAAACTTGATTGCGACGCAAAAACCGATAGAAACACTATGATAAAAAATGGAATCAGGGTATGCAGTTTTGCTATTTCCAATGATTTTACAAGATAGTTCAGTTCCGGTGTTTGGATGTATGAAAGAACACCAAAAAGAACAATGCCCAACAGGTGTTTCAAATTCAATAATCGCAAACCATTGGCCGACATCAGTGCGGTTTGCAAATTATTTATTCCTAGCTTTTTGTATACAAAGCTAACAAAGAAATATGTGGCAAAACAAACACCAATGAACGTCCAAATATTTGATAAATTACTCATGGCTATGCAGGAATTAATACGACGTTAAAAAACTTACTGACAGCTTCAACTTTAACACAGGTTCCATTGTTGTAATGAAAAATATTGTGCTTTCCATCTTCAAAATCTACCCGGTACTCTCCATTTCCCAATGGTCTTATGGGCACCATTTTTTTAAGGTTATCACAAAAAACGGCAGTAACACCAATGGGCTCGCTGAAGTAAAGCGTGATTAGGTTTCTATTGATGGAACCAATCTTTGATGGAATATTTTCCCCGCCCAACAAAAGATTGTATTGTCCATTTTTAAGTACAATTTTATGATTGACCTTTGTTTTATTGTTTAGCGTTCTATGAACCGAGGAATATACCAGCACTCCATTTTTGAATACCGACTTTTCCTTGCCCGTAACACAAAATTTGAAGAGAAATTTGGCGCTTATCCGACTTTTTAAATTATAAACTGTTGAATCTGTAAAAGCATTTTTGTTTATTTCTATGGTTCCTATAACCTTGTCATTTTTAACCACATTATAGGTCAGTGCTTTATTGATACTTTTATCGGTAAATGATAATGACGCCAAAATGGCCAATAAAAAGAAAACAGACTTTAGCTTGAGAGCTATTTTTTTAAAATTCAATAGTGAATTAATGAATATATCCATTTTTCTAAACTTCTTGAAGAGGTATAAAATAAGTGCTGGTATCATGACTAGTTTTTTTAAGTTTATTTTAACCACCTTATCCATTGCTATGAAAAATGGATTTATTTACCATCTAAGTTTTAAAAAGTAGCAGCAACATCATGATTTTTGTGATGGGTTTTATACCGCTGTTAAGTACCTTCTTAATACTTTTTACTTTCTTAAACATTAATCTAAAGTGCTTTCCAAGTATTTTCATTTATAAATTTTTTAATTTCAGTTTTATAAGAACAAGCCTTAACCTGAGCTTTAACTAAATTTAATTTTATAAAAATCCTTGTACAATGATCCTCATCAGGGTTCGCAAAAATTTTGATGATACTTTTATCACTTCTTTTTACAAAAAAACCTACTAATTACACTTAAACATCCCTTCCTGTTTTCCAATTGGTTCTTCTTTTTAAACATGTTCAATTAAAAGAAAACAGATTTTAGCTTCAATGCTATTTTTTTAAGACTGACTAACGACTTGTTAGAATTATCAGCCTTTTTCAATTTCTTGAAGAGATAAAAAATAAGTGCTGGTATCATTGCTAATAGTTTTAGATTATTTTTACTATCGCAAAGTTATTGGCAGACAATAAGATTAATATCCGAGAAGGTCTAGGATAGATAAATTAGGATGTCCAACGATAATCTCGGACTATTCCCTTTCCCTAAAAGTGGTAGGTGTTTCTCCGGTGAATTTCTTAAAAGCGGAGTAAAATGTTGACTTTGAATTGAATCCGCATTCCAAGCCTATAGCAACAATCGTGTATTCACTAAACTCGTGGTTGGATAAAAACTTTTTGGCTTGTTCTACACGCAAAAAGTTTATAAAATCGGAGAAGTTAAATTGGCTATACGAATTAATCAATTTAGACAAATGGCTTTTGCTAATACCCAATTCATCGGTAACCGTTTCCATGCTCAGCAGTGGATTCAGGTATAGTTTACTTTTTATAATATGGCTTTTTACCGCATCAAATTCCTTTTGGTGCCTTTCATTAATAAATTCATCCTTTTGAGTAACAAACTGATTTTCTGCGTTTGAAGAAATTAAAACTTCATTGTTTGCAATTGTACTTCGTAAAAAAATACGGTCCTGCACCACAGTATATTTATAAAACCCTTGATAACCTATCCAGTATAAAAGTATAGAAGTACCCAAGCGTAAAGGGTAATAAGCCGTTTTATCTTCAAACTCACCTTTTAATATAATAGCCACTATCCAAAGTAAAATCAACACCACGCCCCATTTAAAAAACAGTTTTATCCATTTTAGGTCATCGAAGGCCAATATATAATCGAGCATTTCGTGCTTCCTAAAAACAAGGATACTGGTATTAGCGAATAAGAAAATAGCATATACAGCATTGAAAATTTCCTCATATTTCGTGTATGTTTTTATTAAGCCGTCATCTGTATTTGTTGGGTCGTGATACATAATAGATATAACAACTAACCTTAATACAATTTCCAAAATAAAAATAATCATTGAAGGCTTGATAAAGTCATTAACGCGTTTTTCAATCCTTAAAAAATTGGCGGTAAACGCATAAAACATGGGGAAAATCAATAAATACCATGGCACTTCCAGGTGTTTGATAACATATAAGCTACAGATAATTTCTTTATCTATTAGCCATGCCTGTAAGTTATTAAGGGAGATAAACAGTACGGTTAAATTGAGAAATATGATAACCTTATCAAATTTCTTCTTTACAAAGATGGTTACGAGATTAAAACCAAAGCCTTGTATAACACCGGCAATCAATAAAAAGTTGACGACCGTTTTAACAGAGTCAATGACTTCATTTTCTAAACTCATTCAATTGGTTGGTTAGTTACCCACTAATTTAGAAAAAAAGAGCGAGTTTCATACAATGAATAGAGGTATTGGCCAATATTTCAGGTAAATAGGAAGTTTTTTTAACCAGAAGCCGTTAAATGAAGAATAAAGTGTTTAGATTCCAACAAAGGTGTTTCCATATTATGCCTAGCATAATCCTACTTTAGGCACTCGTAATTCTTGTTGGTTTCTTTGCATAAATAATGCTTTGTAACTTTTTTTAACAACCACGTAGCTGATATATTTATCCATAAATTTGGATAGAAACGAATTTTGGTATGTTGCTGTAGTTTTCATAACTATTTCATTACTACACAAAAATAATAGCAATATTTCGCAAACGCCTTAGATAATCATCCAAAAATTCCACATTTTTTTCTTAAATTTCACAAAATCTACGAGAACCTACTTCCAATTTCTCAAAAAATGCAAGAGCAATTCATAAAGTATCTTAAAGAAAAGGCAAACAACAACACTTCCTTTGTTGAGGAAATAGCCGGTATACTAGACGTTGGCTACGATGCGGCATACAGAAGAATAAACCTAAAAACCAATATTTCTCTTGAAGAAGGCGTAAAACTGGCCAAGCACTATAAAATTTCGCTCAACAAGTTATTTGAGGTTGGGAGTTCGAACATGATTGTTACCGAAATATCGCCCCCAATAAATGATGTGCAAGGCTTGGAAACTTGGATTGAACAATCTATCCAGAACATTAGTGCCTTGAAAAGAATTAAAAATGCACAGTTCATCTACTCCAGCAAGGACATTCCTTTATTTCACACACTAACAGATTCTCTTTTAACGCGTTACAAAATGTACGTTTGGTTAAAAGACCTTAATACCGAAATGGCCAAAACCAAAATATCCTTTGACGATTGGGTACAAACCATTCCAAAATCGTTATTGGATAGCGCTTTTGAATTGGGTGAAATTTATAAACACACCAATATAACAGAGCTTTGGAGCGACAATACGGTAAATGGCTCCATCCAACAAGTACTTTATTATTTTGAAGCGGGATTGGTTTCCAAAGAATTGGCTCTTCAAATTTGTGATGATATCCATGAAGTAATCGATCATGTTGAAAAACAAACTATTGACCAAAGTATTGGTGGCCAAAACAACTCCAACTCATTCATGTTATATAAATGTGATTTGCACATGCTTACAAACACCATAATGGTCATTACTCCTTTTGGCAAAATGTTTTTTTCGCCGTTTACAGTACTAAGCTATTTTAAAATAGAGCATCAAGAAACCTGCGAAATGATGTTTGAATTTTTGCAAAAACAAATGTCCAACTCAAAACTTTTGGCAACAGCTGGTGAAAGGGATAGAACCCTTTTCTTTAAAAAGGTTCATCAAAAGATATCCATTGCAAAAGAACGCATCAATATGGACGATAAAATGACGTTTTTATAAACCCATTCAGAGTTAATGTAACGTTAAACCTCCTTAAAAAATTTGAAATTACACTGATTTTCATTACTTTAGAGGTTATGATTCAAGAAGACAAAGAAAAATATTTAGACGTTTTAGAAGACTCCATAACTTATTTGGAAAATCACGGTTTCGAAAATATCAAAGCCGATACGGAAGGTTACGAAACTCCAAAATCATACACCAAGGCAGGTAGCAACATCTCCATTACCCCTGATTTGGTAGCTATTAAAGAAGGCAGAAAATATTACTTTGACATCAGTCTAAAATCAGAAAGGCCAAAACTTTTAAAATCCAAATGGCTTTTTCTAAACACATTAAGCAATTTAAAATCGCATCGCTTTAAGCTAATCACCAAAAGAGGGCACTACAAATTTACCCAAGACATGTTGGAAGCCATCAATTTAAGTGATAAAAACCCGATTAAGATTTAAGTATTTGCTGAAGAATTTAAATTTGTAACCTCACGGAATTTTTGGGTCTTATGAACAGAAAGTTAAAAAATTTTAAACTTTTTGTAACATTTACTTGTTATATTACGTATAACCCTTAAATGCCCTTTATATTCACGTTTTAAATTAACAGGAGAACATTAGATGAGACAACTTAAAATTACGAAGCAGGTTACAAACAGAGAAACCGCTTCGTTAGATAAATACCTGCAAGAAATTGGAAAGGTTGACCTTATTACGGCCGATGAGGAAGTAGAATTGGCACAACGAATTAAAGCTGGCGATCAAGTAGCTTTAGAAAAATTAACCAAAGCCAATTTACGTTTCGTTGTATCGGTTGCAAAACAATACCAAAATCAAGGTTTAACTTTACCCGATCTAATTAATGAAGGTAATTTAGGTCTGATTAAAGCAGCACAACGCTTTGATGAAACCCGTGGTTTTAAATTCATTTCTTATGCTGTTTGGTGGATTCGTCAATCGATTCTTCAAGCTTTGGCTGAACAATCTCGTATTGTGCGTTTGCCATTGAACAAAATTGGTTCCATTAACAAAATCAACAAAACGTTTGCGTTCTTGGAGCAAAGCCATGAGCGTCCGCCTTCTGCTGAAGAAATAGCGAAAGAGTTGGACATGACCATTAACGACGTTAAAGAATCCATGAAGAATTCTGGTCGTCACGTTAGTATGGACGCGCCATTGGTTGAAGGTGAAGATTCTAACTTATACGATGTATTGAACAGTGGTGAATCACCAAACCCAGATAAAGAATTATTGCATGAATCGTTACGCACAGAAATTGAGCGTGCTTTAGAAACTTTAACACCTCGTGAGGCAGACGTTATCCGTTTGTACTTTGGTTTAGGAAATCAACACCCAATGACTTTGGAAGAAATTGGTGAGACGTTCGATTTAACCCGTGAGCGTGTACGTCAAATTAAAGAAAAAGCTATTCGTAGATTAAAACATACGTCTAGAAGTAAAATATTAAAAACATATTTAGGTTAGTTTCGCCCTAGCGTAACGACTAAATTACAGTAACAAACAGTTACACATAACTGTTCGTTTTTTGATTGATGAAAGAACCCCCGGCTGATTACCGGGGGTTTGTTTTTACCCTTGTTAAAATATCTTTCAAAAGGAAATCGCTTTTACTATCTTTGTCCAAACAAAAACAAATATGTCTTCAAAACTTATTGCTCCTTCCCTTTTGGCTGCAGATTTTGCAAACCTTCAACGCGATATAGAAATGGTTAACCAAAGTAATGCCGATTGGTTTCATATCGACATTATGGATGGTGTTTTTGTTCCAAATATTTCTTTTGGTATGCCCGTTTTAAAAGCTATAACAAAGTATACCAAGAAACCCGTTGATGTACATTTAATGATTGTTGACCCAGATAGATATATTAAAACTTTTGCAGATTTGGGAAGCCATCATTTAACGGTACACTACGAAGCCTGTACCCATTTGCACAGAACGCTTCAAGCCATAAAAGCAGAGGGCATGAAAGCAGGTGTAGCCCTAAATCCACATACAAACATTAATGTTTTGGAAGACACCATCAACGATATTGATTTGGTCATTTTAATGAGTGTTAATCCTGGTTTTGGCGGACAAAGTTTTATTGAAAACACCTATAAAAAAATAAAAGAGCTAAAGGAATTAATTACCCGAAAAGGCGCATCTACATTAATTGAAATTGATGGCGGGGTTACTACCAAAAACGCCAAGCAACTAACAGATGCCGGAGCCGATGTTTTGGTGGCCGGAAGTTTTGTGTTTAAGAGCAGTAATCAAATTGAGACCATAAAGGAACTAAAAGCCGCTGCCAATTCTTAATACTGTTTTAAATAGTAATTCAATAAATCCCTAGTTGTTACAATGCCTACCAAATCGCCGTCATCAACAACAGGCAACGCATGAAATTCACGTCCTGCTAAAATTTCGGTTACTTCTTTTATTGTAGTCTCACTTGCAACGGTAACAACATCCTTCACCATAACTTGTTCAATCGTGAACATATTATAAACCACAGAATCAACGGAATTACTGGCTTCTGAATCTACTTCGGCATAACTAATCCGCATTAAATCCGTAAAACTCAACATACCTATAATCGTTTGTTCAGCAACCACAGGAATATGTTTTATTTTATGTCTTTTAAAAAGGACTTCTGCTCTTTCTAAATCATCGGATCTGGTAAGTGCAATGATATTTTTGGTCATTATTTCTGAAACAGGCGCATCTTCTATCATAACATCAGCTTTAAAATTAAAATTGCTTTATCAAATATTTTATTAAATCGGTTGTGGTTACAATACCTACCAAAATGTTATTATCAACAACGGGTAAGGCATGAAACTCTTTAGTGGCCAATATTTCGGCTACTTCCTTTATGGAATGTGATGATGATACGGTAACAATGTTTCGCTTCATTACCTGCTCAATGGTAAACATATTGTATACCATAACATCGGCAGGTGAGTCAAAATCATCAGTAATATCTGCAAAACTCAAGCGCAACAAATCGGTGTAACTCAGCATACCAATTACAACATGATTGCTAACTACGGGTATATGTCTTATCCTGTGGTGCTTAAATAAATGCTCTGCTTTTTCTAAGGAATCTTTTTTGCCTAGCGTGATAACGTGCTCTGTCATTATCATCGAAACTGGTGCTTTTCGTATCATCACGTTGTATTTTAGTTTAGTATGACTAAAATTACTGATACAAAAATTTAAATTGTATGATAAAAATCATGCTCCATTAATTTAGGATTCCTAAGGTGACTGGAAAACAACAATTTATAATAAATAAAATAAAGAAAAATAGTTCAACACAGATTGAACCAAACCAAATAGCAACATCAAGGAGATTTAGTTTTTATAATTTTGGTTTGAATGATTTCATCATTTAATACGGTACGTTCAAAAAAATGGAACACTTTATTTAAATCCCTGAATGGTACTCCAGAAATTTCATGTCCAGCTTCTTTTACCACATTGAAATAATAAGAAGTCTCTAAATCTTCCAATTTCTTGGCAATAACCTCAGACCCATCCAACATTAAATACCCTGGATTTTCGGGTTTACAATAGTGGTGCGGAGCCGATGCAAAAGGTACTAATTGGTCTTTTGTACCATGGAACAACACACTGGTCACGGCATTGGTCTTTTTTATATAATCTGCATTTACAACGGCCCCAGCCAAAGAAAATAATCCTGCGAATTTTATATCTTTATACTTTTCAAGGCTGTCCACAAAATACTCGCGCATATAAACTGCATTTAGAGAGCCCTCTGCACCGGCACTGCTGCCTCCTGCTATGATATATTCAGTATCTATTTGAAGCTGGTTGGCATTTTTAACAATAAAAGCTGCTGCATCCAGAAAGTCTATAACCGCTTGTTTAAAAGTTTCCAATTTCTCTTGTTTTGAGCAGTTACAGCCAAATTTACTTTCAGTACCTTTTCTAAGTAATCTATATGAAATTGAAATCCCGATATAGTCATTTCTAGAAGCGTATTTACACAACTTCACATTACTTCTATCATTTCTTTTTCCTTCAAAAAAACCACCACCGTGCATCCATAAAAGTACCGGAAGCTTTTCAGATTTCTTTATTCTTCTTGGTGTATAAACATCTAATTTTAACGTATCCACACCTTTTACTGAATAAACAAAAGTTGTTTTTGTTTGGGAAGACAGGTTCCATATTACGCTTAAGGTAAATAAGAAAATAATGCGTTTCATTTAATCTATTTTAGCTTGATGCCAACAGAATGTACCTGTAAAAAAGGCGCACAATTTTAAATGTACGAATATTAAATTTATCTCGAAAAAAAGCGGTTTTCAAATCAGGTTGTCCACTATTGAATTTGGCTAATATCCACTAAAATTAAAATTCAGCATTTGTTTCAGTTTGGCATATACTTCAGGGAAAAGCCGACTGAACTCTATGGGTGCTTCAATAAAGGTTTCTACAATTACCGCCAATAGTTCAGAATCATTGGTCAAGGCATAGCTCCTAATAAAATTTGATACTACCAAATCATTTTTCAACTGCTCGTTTGAAGCCAGTTGCTCCCTCAATTCACTAAAGGTATCAACAAAAATGATTGAATTAATATCATTCTGTTTCATGCAATTGTAATGAATGGCATGGGTAAACTCGTGGATGCCTAAATTTACCTTATCGTCGTCAATTCTATAACCTTCCATAAAATTATCCCAAGATAGTACCAAGGTTTCATATCGGGCGTTATACTCCCCCTTGTGGTATATTTTGTTTGCTGTGGAATAATATTGGGTTGGGTAAACCAATATATTTTTAATGTATGGAATGGTATAATTTCTAAAACCAAAAGTAAGCATAATGGCCGTTGCAGAAATAAGCACTTTAACCTCTTCGGTGATTTCAAAACCGTCTTTCCCCTCAAAATGCTTACGAAGAATAAAAGTAGCCATGCGATGCCTAAAATACCTTTGGTGCTTGGCATCCAACCTATTGTAAAAGGCAAAATTATCTTTTAATATTTTTATTTGTTCTGCAGTTAATTTACGCCTAAAAGGATAAAAATGAATAAATATGGGGCGTTTTGTAAAACGGGCATAGAGCATTTCAAAGCCATCCAAAATAGAAGTGATAACCTTTTTGATGTAAAAAACAAAAAGAACCAACACGCCACATACCAAAATAACAAGAATGGTATTACCGATGTAGGAAGAAGCATTGGACGTTAATATTAGGGGCATTTATAAACTGTTTTGCTCGGAAAGTTAAAAAAACTACAAGTATAAACTACAGATAATTTAATTTCACTTGAAGTTTTATTCTACGGAAAGAAGAAACCTGTAAGAATATTATTTATATTTAACGGAATAAATATAATGTAGATAAACGTAATACGTTTAGCCAACTGTTGGCTACAATTTGAAAAATGAAAAACCAAGAGAAAATATCAAACGAAAACGGAGATTGGTACGTAGTTGAGATTGTCGAAAAATGCGAACCAGTTAACCGAAATGAAAAACAAGATTTGCGAAGAGTTACAACTTGGGGAAATCACCATCTTATAAAAGCAAGTTCACCTGAAAAGGCCTTTGACAAAGCTGTCAAAATGGGAAAAGAAGCTGAATACAAATTCATAAACTCTGACCAAATTGAAATGGAATGGATTTTTGTCGGAATTGGAGAACTTCTGCCAATTTATGAAGAAAATATTGAAGACGGAGCCGAAATAATGTGGAAAGATTACGGATTTATATCTGACAGGCGAACTAAAAGATTTGTATTTGACAAAGAAGAACTTTTAGCGGACATTAAGCCAAAACCAAAAATGAATAAAAACTGTAGCCAACAATGTGTATAGTTCCTTTAGACTTGCATAATAAAATATAGTAACTTTAGGATTGACCAAAGAGCAGGTAAACTATTATAGTTC
>NZ_JBBVGQ010000008.1:0-13699 GCF_038148895.1 Tamlana sedimenti
GATGGTACTGCATTTGTGGGAGAGTAGGTCGTTGCCTTTCTTGGAAGCCCTTCATGGAAACATGAAGGGCTTTTTTTTGCTCTTTATTCAAGGTTTCTTTTAGAACAGCATTCATAAATCTTAACCTTCCTAAGTATTTCCATAGTTAATATTAAAAAATAACTACTATGTTTGTTTTTCATTAACTTATAATGGAGAATAAGGAATTAGAATTAGCTTGGTCGTTTGTAAATAAAACAAATCGCTCAATTTTTTTAACAGGTAAAGCTGGCACTGGCAAAACCACGTTTTTGCATCGTTTACGTATGCAAAGTTCTAAACGGTTGGTTCTAGTGGCTCCTACGGGAGTGGCAGCTATTAATGCAAAGGGTGTCACCATACATTCCTTTTTTCAAATGCCTTTTGGCCCTATTTTGCCCGATACTGATTTAAACACTTCAACAAATTTTAACAGAAAGTTCAATAAAACTAAGATAAACATCATTAAATCGATGGACCTTTTGGTGATTGATGAAATTAGTATGGTTCGAGCCGATTTACTTGATGGTATTGATAGAACACTTCGTCGGTTTAGGAATAGGAACAAAGTTTTTGGAGGTGTTCAAGTGCTCATGATTGGCGATTTACAACAGCTATCTCCAGTAATTAAGGAACATGAATGGGATTTGTTAAAGCATGTTTACAAAAACGGTTTCTTTTTTAGTAGTCATGCCTTTCAGCAATGCGCTGCAATTACCATTGAATTAAAGCATATTTACAGGCAAGAAAACCCCAAGTTCATTAAAATACTCAACGCTATTAGAAATAATCAGTTGGATGAAGCTGAAACTCAAGAACTAAATAAGCGTTTTATTCCAGATTTTACACCAAAATCTGATGATGGGTATATTTCTCTAACAACACATAATAACAAAGCTGAAGCTACCAATAGAGCTGAATTAGCAAAATTGAAATCTAAAACTTTTACCTATTCTGCCGAAGTTGACGGTAAATTCCCTGAGTATGCTTATCCAAATAAGGAGCTTTTAGAATTAAAGGTTGGTGCGCAGGTTATGTTCATTAAAAATGACAGTAGCCCCGAAAAGCGATATTTTAATGGGAAAATAGGGAGAATTAAACACTTGGACGCTGATGAAGTAGTGGTGCATTGCCCAGAAGATGATTATAATATCATTGTCACTCCAGAAATTTGGGAGAATATTAATTATTCCGTTGATGTTGAAACCAAAGCAATTACGGAAGAAAAAATAGGTTCATACACGCAAATGCCATTGAGGTTAGCTTGGTCGATTACCATTCATAAAAGTCAAGGATTAACCTTTGAAAAAGCTATTATTGATGCAGAAGGTGCATTTGCCCACGGACAAACCTACGTTGCTTTCAGTAGATGCAAATCGTTGGAAGGTTTGGTGCTTAAAAGTAAAATTCACACCAATCAGATTATTAATAATAGTAATATTGCAACCTTTAATGAGCATGCTGAACAGAACGTCCCCGATGAAAAGGTTTTAGAAAAGTCACAAAAAGAGTTTCAATTAGATTTGATTGCCGATGTGTTTGATTTTTATGCCATTTTGCATCCCGTAAAGCGAATTTTGGATGTTTATTATAAAAATAGAACCATAATTGAAGGCCCTCTTGAAGAAACTTTTCTTTCTATTAAAGAATCCCTTACCAATTTTTTAAAGGTAGCCAATGGTTTTAATTCTCAATTGAGAACGCTTTCGGAAACGGAAGGATTGGCTGAACAGAGTTTATTAATTCAAGAACGTTTTAAAAAAGCCATTGAATATTTTAAATCAGAAACAGATACCCATCTTGTTCAACCATTAAAGACTTTTTCATTTACTACAGACAATCAAACCATTGGAAGTGAACTAACAAAACATTTGGACGATTTTGAAGAACTTTTGGCTGTAAAGATGATTTATTTCAATGGTTTGAAAAGCGGTTTTCATACTGAGCAATTTTTGGATTTAAGAGCCAAATCGGTTTTTGAAAGCAAAGAGAAACCGAATAAACAACGTAAAACTGTTGTTGAAGGCACTAGTAATATTGACTTGTTCGAAAAGTTGAGAATACTTCGAAATACAATTGCCCAAGAAAAGGATTTGATCCACTATCAGATATTTACCCAAAAGTCACTTTATGAAATGTGTGAAACCTTGCCAACAACTAGAAGTGAATTACTAAAGGTTAACGGTATGGGAAAATCTCGAGTTGAAAAATATGGTCTTGCCATTTTAAAGGTCATTAAAGAATATTGTGATGAAGAAGGTATTGAAACATCTGGTGATGCTGAAATTTTTGATGAGCCCCATCCAAAGCGAAAGCGGGGTGATACAAATAAAGAGTCATTAGCTTTGTTTAAGGAAGGTAAAACAATTCAACAAATAGCCAATATACGAGCACTTAACGAAAATACCGTATTTGGACATTTGGCGAGTTTTATACCTTTAGGAAAGGTGAAAATTACAGATTTAATGTCAACAACTCATTACAACGAATTAAAAACTATCATTCCTCAAATATCCTTCGAAAATTTATCCGATTTGAAGCATCAACTTGATGATAAGTATTCTTTTGGCGAGTTAAGATTGGTTATTGAAGAATTAAACAATTAAGGCAGACCTATACAAAGCCTGCCTAACAAAATTGCTCTTATCTATCTGTTCTATTACCTCAAAACTACAAATCTTTTAGTTCCAGTTTTTTCATTATTGCTCAGTTTTACAAAGTATACGCCATCTTGATAGCTATCATTAAGCTCTAAAGTAACTTCAGATTTATTGATAACCTCGGTGGTTGATATTTCTCTTCCTAAAGCATCAAAAATGGTCAAGGTGGTTTTATATACAACATTGTTGGAAAACTTAATGGTCAACTTTTCTTTAACAGGGTTAGGGTAAAGTTTGAAATCAGATATCAGGTTTTCTTCTGTGCTTAAAGGTCCGCAAGGTTCTGTTGTTTCCGGATTTATTAGTGGGTCTGTGTCATCACAATCGCCTGCAACAGTTGAATAATTGTCACTAGGCATTTGGCATAGCGTTTTGTTGGTCAGAACGTTGTCAATACCATAGCCGTCACCATCAGCATCATAATAATAAACCTGTAATTCCCCGACAATTTCAACAGTAAATGTTGTACTCGATTGGTTTCCTTGGTTATCGGTTGCAGTAATGGTCACATCCGTGTTTTCAGAAATCACTGTGCTTGACGCCGGTATTTGTGATATTTGAATGGAACTAGTGCAATTATCGCTCACTTGAGCCAACGACTTATAGTCAGGAAGATATACCGTGCAATTTTCATTTCTATTTAGAACTTGATTCGCGATTGGGTCTATTGACGGCGCCGTAGTATCTTCAGGTATAATTTTAAATGAAATTGAAGATTTATTATTGGACACATCAGTTACCGATAAAATAGCATTGGTAGTTGCCGTAATCTCAGTGCCTGCTGCAGGAATTTGCACAATTTGCAAATTGCCTTGGCAATTGTCATTTATTCCAGCTAGTACGCTGTAATCTTGAACAATAACTTTGCATGCTGAATTTAAAGGCTCAATTTGGTCACCAATTGAATTTATTGAAGGGAAAACAGTGTCTTCCAATCCAATATCAGCACTAATGTTGGCAGTTAAGCCATTAAAGTCAGTTACAATAACCTGATATGTTCCATTGCCCACATTCGTCAAATTTTGAGGGTCTGGTTCTGTGTCGCCAGGTGCAATGCCATCGTTGTCCCAATCAAACGTATAAGGTGCAGTTCCACCCAATACCTCAAGTTCAATGGCTCCATCTGAAGATTCAGAACAAGTAGCGTTAACCACCTGTGTTCTTAGTATTAAGCCTTCAGTAAATATGGCGGTAATTGATTTATTGGAGTCCATTAAAAGGGTTTCATCGTTGTTAAAACTTCCTAAATCGCCTTCCCATCCATTAAAACTCCAGTTAGAGTCTGGAATGGCACTAACATCTACAGATGTGCCTGAAAGATACGGGCCGCTAACAGGATTCACGGTAATAGTTCCATTTCCTTGAGTGTTTGTTACCAGAGTATAGGATTCTTGAACAAAAATGGCCCTAACGGTTTTATCGCTATCCATTAAAATAGTTTCCGCATTAATGCTGCTCGTTAAATCGATTTCCCATCTGTCAAATACCCATCCATTGTCTGCTACAGCCTCAACATTTACTGAAACTCCTTCTTCAAAATAATTGTTGTTCGGTGAAATTACAACAGAACCATTACCCGTTTGTTCGGTGGTTAAACTATGATATTGAACAGTAACATCATTTTCGGAAGGCGTTGAATAACAAATGGCTATACCAGAATCTATTTCACTTTTATTGTTGACATTATCAATGACTACAGGAGCCAAACAATAGGCCTTATCCGGTTCCCCTTCAAAAGTGAATTTATCTTCAATGTTTAAAACATCTGAAATTTTGCGATATTCTCCACCATCTTCGGAAAGATAAACTTCATAGCCCAAAATACCGCTTCCACCCAAATCATCGCTAGCGTCTAACTTGAAGCTTTGGATTGTTTCAAACTCCAAATTACTATCTGTAATAGCATCAATAATTGGTGGTTCAGCATCAATAATATTTATAGCTTCATTAGTTCCAATGGGCTCATTAATATCGAAAAAGATGTTTGCAGATGCATTTAATTCATCTCCTGTAACCGTTGTGCTTTTGGCTTTTATTGAATAGTTAACAAAACCTTCGCCGGCACCATTATCGTCATTTATAGGAAGGAAACCTTTTAGTGCTTCGTATGGCGGTAGCCCCGTTTCAGGGTCGATGGATTGGAAACTCCAGAATAATTCAGAATTCACAACATCTATACCAATAGAAACATTTACATCCATACCAATTTCGCTAGAAAGATTGAGGCGGGTACTATAACTTGATAAGCCCTCTGGTACATCAAAAGTATATTTTCCAAATCCAAAACCTTGTAACCTAAAACTAGCGGGATTGAAATTACTGCCAAGCTTTTGCCTAATAACTACCCTTTGGGCTGGAGCTGTGGCAAAATCAGGATCGTTTTCAAAATTAATGGTGTAGTTTAAGGTTTCTGTATTCGAAACAAATTTCTCGGGACCAAAGCCTTCAGGACCAATAATTTCGTTTGGATCACAGGAGGCTACTACTGGTTTGCAGAAATATTGTTGACCATAACAAAGTGCTAAACCTGTAACACCTGATCCACCCGATAAAACATCTGCTGCTGCATTACCTATACAACCAAATTCTGAAGCAGTAGAGGCAGCTTCACTTTTGTCGTTTAGATTATTTAATGATAAAGCGCAACTTAAACCTCCTGCACTACAGACAATAACTGGTATTACACATCCTGCTCCAGTGGCACAAAAAACTAAACTAGAAAGACACCCTCCAGCAGATAAACCACAATCTACAGCAACAAAAGCAACATCGCACCAACTTGGCGTGCCATCTCCTCCTCCACCTGTAGCAGAGCAGTCACCACCAGGGCCAGGTGGACTATCAGGATTATTGGGGTTATTGGGCTCATTCGGATCATTAGGATTGTTGGGCTCATTCGGATTATTAGGATTGTAAGGTTCATCATCATCATCAAAATCAGGGTCTTTTTCAGGCTCTGGTTTTGGGCAAGGTGTGCCAGGAGGCGCACCTAGAACGCTACCACTAGAACAATCGACCGGTTTAGGGTCGCAATTTTCACCAAAAGGACAATCTGGAAATGGGTCTGGGTAAGGGTCATCATCACAACCTTCATCAATAAGTCCATTACAATTATTATCTATGCCATCGTCACAAATTTCATTGCCAGGGTGAATCAAACTGTTATTATCGTTGCAGTCGCCTTCACATTCAGTATAGCCATCTCCATCATTATCAATTTCAGTACATGCGTCGCAATCTTCATCAATTTGGCCATCGCAATCATTATCTTTTCCATCAAAACATATTTCTTCCATAGATGGATTGATGGCTCTATCTGCATCATTGCAATCACCTTCATATTCGGTATAACCATCTTTGTCATTGTCTATTTCATTTAAGGGAATTATACCATCACAATTATTATCCTTACCATCTTCAATTTCTACAGCACCAGGGTAAATAGTACTATCATAATCGTTACAATCTCCTTGGCATATAGAAAACCCGTCACCATCTAAATCTTGTTCAACGAGAGGAATTATACCATCACCATCATCATCAATACCATTACAAACTTCAGTACAATTACCATTATCGGGACATGCACAATCCACACCATAAAGACAACCATCAGGACCATTTGGACCTTGGTTTCCTGGAGCAATAGGGCCATAGCCAGGTCCACCTGGTCCTCCAGCCCCCCCTTTGCCCGGACTAATATATTGATTTCCAGGGCCACCAGGGCCACCAGGAGAGCCATCTTCGCCAATACCACCAGGCGCACCTGGTACACCATCTTCACCTAAACCGGGTTTGTAGGCTGTAAAGCAAATGGCCAATTCATTATCGTTGATTTTTTCAATTGAAAATGTTCCGTTGTAGGTGTAGTTATAAGATGTGAAGCCTTCTGTATTAATGAAAAACTTTGAAACATCAAACCCTACAATACCATCGGAGGCCTTTAAAATAGTCCAACATTTATCAACAGCAGGATACCAACCAGCTAAATACGTTGGTGAATTGCTGTAGTCTAAACTTTTAATATTAATAGTAAAAGGGTTTTCTGAAGTAGATTCAATATTTAGCTTGCCTGACAAACTGATAATGTCATGACCTAAATTTGCACCTGCATCTCCATTATATTTATTGATTTCCCAGTTATAGTTTGCTCCAGGGCCAAATGTTGCATTTGATGCTCTTAACACATCAGGGCCTTGAATACCAGGGGTATAAGTGTTTTGGTTTAAAGTTATTTCGTTTTGACAATTTTCACATTCAAAATCTACAAGTAGTGTATCACTAGGCTTCAAAAATCCATACTCCACGTAGTTGTTAAGCATCATTTTGGAAAAAGCTATCTTGTCTTCCACTACATCTCTGCTATCGCTCATAAAACCTGGTGTTTCTAGTGCAAGTTGCCGAGTGGCTTCAATGTTTTCCAATGCATTAAAAAGTATCGTTTCTTCGTTTCCGCCTATTACTCTCGCTCTAAGAGGGAAGGTATTGCCAGAAAAATTAGCAATATGCACACTAGCCGTCATAACTTCACCAGGTTTAAAATCTCTGGCAGTAAACGGAATAAGTTGATAACCTTCATTTGATTTGTAGTCTGGCATATCTTGAAGTCGACCGTAAATATCAGTAACAGAATTTTTTTTGAGTTTTCCGCTGACACTGATATCTAAAATATCTACATTATCCAACATGGCTAATTCTGCTAAAACCGCAGGAGTGTCAACATTATTGTCATTTCTAATAACGAATTCAAAAAAGGCACTGCGTCCTCTCCTTAACACATCTGGAGATAGTAAGTCATAGATTAAATTAGTATAGCCTGTACTTTGTTCTACTGTTATAGCTTGATTCAGAATAATTGATGAACTATCTGGGTTTTCAATTTCTAGGTCATAGGTATTTAAAGGGACGTCTGTTAAGTCCCATGAAATTTCGGCCTCCATGCTGCTTAGCAAGTTTACAGCTAGTGAATTATTAATTGTGGCGCCGTTATTTAATAAACGGGCCACCATACCTGCTCTAAAGCCAGCACCAGTAATTGAAGTGCTAACCTTACCGTCTCCAACTGTATTTGGGGAAACAGAAATTAAACTGAAATCTAATAGTTCTGCATTGATGCTTAAAGTCTGTAATGCTGATAGTTCTGTGCTAATAAGTAAATAATAGTCTCCAGCTTTTGTATTGGGTACCAAAACGCGCTGGTTTGTCGAGTTTTTGTAGATACCTTGAAATTCAAAACTGTTTGGGGTAGGTATGGTTTCATGGGATATATAGGCATTGTTGTTCCCTAGGTCTCTGGTAGATTCTATGTTAATTATTAAATCTTTACCTTCTTCAACCGAAATTTTATAATACAACCAATTTTGATTTTCTAAATTTTTTGTGGTTAGTGTGTTTAAAGGTAAACTTCTAACGTCTAAGGCTATGGTTTCATTAGTAGCTAAACTATTGTTGGTAAAATTGTTCTCGTTTATTGAAGATAGGATATTAGTCCGCCCTATACCATAATAGTTGCCAGGAAATAAACCCCTTACATTTCCCGAAAGGTCAAAGGTTCTGGTTTCTCCTGGAGCTAGAGTGATTGAAAAATCATCAGATGCAATTAAGGAAGCCAAGGCACCATTATATTCGGCTTGGGTAGATAAATAAAAGGCATTTGCTAGGTTTCCTACAGCAGTATTATCTCCAACATTATTTACGACTAATTGAGAGTCAAATGAATCGCCTAAAGTGGCTTGGGTATCTGTATTTATAGAATCAATTTTTAGATCAGAAGGGTCTTGAATTTCTACTAGAACTAGTTGAGATATTTCATTGTTATACTCACCATTTTCAAAACCTTCATAAATCATATTTGAAGAATCGGTCTTCCCTATCAAATAATAATTGCCAGAAGCGTTATTAGGAACCTTAAGTGTGACTTCTGTTGTAACAGATTCACCTGGAGCCAGAACAATTTCTTTTAAAGTACCTCCAACGCCGTTGGTTTGTGATACGGCATTGGGAAGAAAACCGAGATAAAATTTATCGTACCATTCGCTTTTAGTTACACCTAGGCCTTGGTTTTGTACCGTATAACTTATAGTGAAACTTTGCCCGTTAACTAAAGTTTCTGGAGCACTAAAATCTGTAATAACCAAATCGGCATGGGGTGGCAATATGAGTTGAATTGGTTTATATAATTGATTGTTGATTCTATTTTTATCTTCATCATAACGATTATCAAAATCAACCCAAATTATAATATTGAAATCGCCTTCAATACCATTGGGGATTTTAAAAGTTGCATTTTGCGTAATACTGCCACCTCCAGCTAATTTAGAGATAGACCGTTGCCCAAGATAAAAATCGTCTGCACTAAGTTGGGTATCAAAACTTAAATAAATTCGAGTAATAAATGATGATGAGATATCTGTGGTTCCAAAGTTCTCAACCGTCCAATTTATTGGAATTTCTTCTCCTGAATCGACCATGCCTTGTGCACCAATATTGGTAAGAGCGATGTCTATATCGATAGGGTCTGCCTCAGGTGGGTTAATAATAGTTGGAGAGTTAATGCCAAGAGATGCATTACTAATTTTATTGTTAAGTTCGTCTAATTCAAATACATTGTCATAAGCATCTACGTAAATGAAAAAATAAATATTATCAGGAACAGAGCTAGGTAAAGTGCATGTTCTGGTATATTCAACGGTTTGGTTTACATTGATTGCTGTAACTATGTTTTTTGTATTGATTTCTTTGGCAGTACTAGGGTTCCACTCTGCATTTTCAGACCAAAAAACTCTATCGCTACGAGAACCAGAGTCTTTGGCACCCAAGTTTTTAACTCTATATTTTAAATTAAAAGGCTGAGTGCGAGTTATGGTTTCTGGGTAGGAAATAGAAACTGGTACTAAATCTGGGCGGTTATCTAAATTAATATTAATAAGGCCGCTTCTAATGGTGTCGTTAGCGCTGGTTTCAAACTCAAATATATTATCTTTTACGTCTGTAATAATATAGACGTAATGATTGCCTTCTGTTTTTTCTGGAAGTTTAAAATCTTTGTTAACGGTGTAAGACATACCGTTTTCAAAATCACCGGTTATGCTCTTGCCAGCAATAAAAACTTCGGCATTTTGAAGAAATGAATTATTGCCAAGTGATATCGCTTCATCTTTATTGAATGTTGGTTCGGTTGAAATGAATACTTCGTCTATCCACGAATTTTTTAAAGGAGGATTAAAACCTTGGTTTTCAACAGTCCAAGATACAGTTAAATCTTGATTGGCAGTTGCCTCACTTGGTGTGTTTATCGAGGTTAAGGCCAAGTCAGCTGGCGGTGTAAGTACAATATTAATAAATTCACTCCTAAGAATGTTATTGGAATATATAGGCTCGTACATACCCATGAAGTTACTTATAACGTAAATATAATATTCACCAAATATGTTTTCTGGAATTTCAACCTCCTGCGAATAGTTATAACTATCATTGACTTCTACATAATCATTGGTTACGCAGGTACCGCCAGGACTATTTCCTAATGAAGCTCGGTAATCTTTTAGTTTTTTTGCTGTCGCAAAAGAAAATGTGGGATATTCAGATAAATAAATGGCATCTCTCCAATGGCGCTCAAAAACACATGGGTCGTAATCTGTGTTTTGTGGGATGGGTGAGAATGAAATGGATGAACTTCCGCCATACCCTCCTGAGCTTCCTCCAGAAGAAGGAGCAAAACCTATATCTAAAGCTACGTATGGAGGTTTCCACCAAAAGCCACCTATGGCGGTTCTTTCACCTATATTTTCAGCCGAGTACTGAATCGTTATTTTGTCACCGGAAAAGGCATCTGTTGGAGCACCAATATTAACCACGCTCAAATCTGGTGCTGGAGGAATAGCAATAAACAGCTTTTGATAAAATAGATTGTTTTGTTCGTCAATTTCTATTAGGTCTGCACCATGGGATTTTCTGTCGTCTATGCAAACTCCATTTTCTGTTCTACAATAACCATCTACATTGTCGGTTATTATAAACAGGTAATATGAACCTACATGATTTAAGGGAATGTCTACTTGCTGTACATTAGTGTAAGATTCTCCTGGGTTAAGAGAAGATACACTTGTGAATTCTCCCAACAGGGTATCATCACCACGACGTAAATCCAAATCGGGCGAGAGGTATAAACGGTCTTTCCAAATGGTATTATTGGTGCTACCATTTCCAATATTTGTTACCTCCCATGAAACAGTAATAGATCCTCCTCCTACGGCCTCAGTAGGCATAGATACATTTTCTAAAGTAAGATCTGGGGTTCCAGATGGGGTAAAGGTTTGTATTGGTCCAGGTGTTTCAAAACATGAATTCTTGGCCACTACTTGCCATGAGTATTCTAATGCGGGTTCTAAATTTCTTACCGCATAGATTATTTCTTCAACATTTGATTTAACAGGTGTTTCGCTTTTGGCTTCATTGCTTGGCCAAACATAAATATCGTATAGAACACTGTTTGCTCCAGGACTCCAAGATAATTGAACGGGCTGGCGCAAATTAACAGAAGCATTGCTCGGTAACATGTTGGAAACTTCTACTGGTGGTTCTGATGGAATAACTTTAATGGAAACTGAGTCAGAAAAAGCGCATCCATTATTGTAGCTGCCGGTAACAGTATAATCGGTATCAGAACTTGGTGCTACGGTAATCGTACTCAATGTTGAGCCATTGGACCAAACCTGCTCATCTGAATTATCAATTGTAAGTTCTATAGTTTCACCAATACAAATAGTAGTAACCGAAGAGGTTTGTATGGTTGGTTTTTCTACAATGATTAATTCAAACAACGCTGAAACCGCTTCACATCCCAAATTGTTTATCAATTTAGCTTCGTATTGCCCGGGCAATTCTGTGGTAATTTCTGTTGAAGTACCCATATCATAAAACTCTCCATCGTAGATTCTTTTCCATTTTAAGGGAATATTGTACTGCGTAGAAAGTGTTGTTTGTGCATTTACGCATAGCATATTGCCTGCACTTGACTGGATTACAGGACTTTCCCCTGGATCTGAAATATTAATGGTTATTGTTCTTAAAATAGGGCATCCATTTGCAGAAGTTCCATCTTGATAAGTGTAGGTTCCTGCGGCCGTTAGGGTTTGTCCAACAAACTCATAGCTTTGACCCGCACAAATAGTCACTTCGGTAAAGGTTTCCTCGGTTTCCAATACTTCAATGGTAGTAGTATCCGAAATGTCTCCGTTTTGATCTGGTATGGTATAGGTCAAGGTATATATTCCAGGCGGGGCGAGTGATGTATGGAAAACATTGGCCTGAACATACTCACCAGACCAAACGCCTCCCGTTGGGCTACCATCTGGCAATGAAAAATCACTCGCTTTTTCACATAAATCATCCAGACTTGGTGCTGTAACAATAACCGTGTTGTCAATGATTGTGAAGCTGTCTTCGGCCGTTTCCGAACAATTATTTTCTTGATATTCATAAATCAAAGTATATGTTCCCGGCGATAATGCTGTGGGGTCAATACTGGTAATTGTGGTTTCAGGGCTCGTATTGAAATAATAAGTTCCCCCTGTTGGTGTGCCCATATCGAGCGTAACTACGGAGTCGTCAATATTTAAACTTTCAAAAGGTAAATTTAAAGATACTGTGGGAAGCGTTGTGACTGTAACGATTACTTCTTCCGTATTGGTACAGCCATCCGTATTCGATATATCTACCGAATAGATTGTGGTTGTGGACGGCGTTACGGATATTTCTGAAGTTGTCTCTCCAGTACTCCAAAGATATGAGTTTCCTCCCGAAGCTGTTAACACAGTTGTTTCTCCCGAACAAATGGTAACATCCCCTGATATTGAAGTAATTGGTTGGGCAAAATGGGTTATGCTTTTTGAATTGTCGTCGTTTGTGTTGTCAATATCATTGCCAATTATGGAGTAGGCGTTAATGTTATAGGTTTCTTCAGAAGAAAAATCGGTCGTTTGGGTAAAAGTATAGGTTGTGCTATTGCCCGATAGAAGATTAATGTTATTTACCGTTTCAATGATTGCAGCACCTCCATTAATGCTATAGGCCACATCTAGGCTGTTTATTGTAGGGTCTCCATAATTTGTGATTTCAACTGTAATACTTTCGCTTGAATTTAAATCGCAACTTGAATCTGGTGAAGTGATTGCCGATATGCCCACATCATAATTAAATGTGGTATTTTGTTGGGCCGTATAACCGGGGGCTAAATAAAGTTCTCCATTTTCATTGATGGCGTATTCATAAAATGAAAAATAGTAGATGGTTGAAGGGTTTAAACCTGAAAGGGTAAAATTGTCTCCAAAGTCGTTGAAAACAACAAAGTTACCACTGCCCAATTCATCGCCGTTGCCAAATGTTGCACTGGCATTGTATGTGGTAAAATCGGCTGGTGCAGTATTAACGGCACTGCCTTCTCGAGCTATAACAAGTCTACGTGTTCCGTCACCTGGGGTAAAGCTTACATCAAATGAATTTAAATCTATATTTGCGAACTGGGCATTTGAAACCTGTACCGTTGGTCGGTCTCCGAAGGTTTCTAAAGCAAATTTATAACCAGGCCTTAAATAAAGTTTCGCATTACTGCCATTAAACTCAAACAATGCAAAGTGATAGTTTTGAGCTGATTGTAAATTGGTTATGTTAACGTTTGTACCTGTACCTGCGTAAAGCACATAATTGCCTGAACCGTTAATTTCATAAAAACCATTATAGAAACCTCCGGAATTTGCATTATAATTTGATAAATCTTCTGGTTCTACAGAAACAGGGCCATCTTGTCGACCAATTAAAAGTCTGTTGGAACCGTTCCCTTTAGTCCACGAAATATTGATGCTTGAAGTGCTTCTACTGCTTATAAAAGCGTTGCTCGATTGAACCGTAGGCGTACCCAAGGTAGCTTGGCTGGCCTCATAGGGTGGGTTTCCGTTGGTGTCGTTGCCGACTAGGTAAAAGGTCTCTGTGCCACTTCCGTTGTATTCGAAGACCTTGAAGAG
>NZ_JBBVGQ010000008.1:13795-59700 GCF_038148895.1 Tamlana sedimenti
TCCACGTTGCTGAAGTTCATGAATGTGGTATTAAGAGTTGGGTATGCGGTAGTGCTCTGGCTTGCGGTGGCACCCGGTGTGGACACCGTGGAGGTAGAGGTGAGGTAGAGCCTTTCGTTCTCACCGTTATACTCAAACAGTGCAAAATGGTAGGTGGTGTTGGGCTTTAGGTTGTACACAATGTCACTTGTTCCCGCTCCTTCGTAAAGTGCATAATTGCCCGTTCCAATTTGGGTGGATGCCGTTCCGAAATTACTGCTGCTGCTGTAGTTTATACCGTTCTGTGGCTCTGCGTCCACAGCGCTGCCCTCTCTGGCGATTAGGATGCTTCCCTGTCCGTTACCCCTTGTCCAGCTCACGGTCATGCTCGTACCGATGATGTTGCTAAACTGTATGTCGCTGGCCTGTATGGTGGGTGGTGATAGTGTTGCCTGGCTGGCCTCATAAGGTGGGTTTCCGTTGGTGTCGTTGCCGACTAGGTAAAAGGTCTCTGTGCCACTTCCGTTGTATTCGAAGACCTTGAAGTAGTATGTTGTTTCTGGCTCTAGCCCATATACCCAGTTTCCGCCGTTGGTCCCGCTGTGCATGACGAACTCTCCCGGGGCGATCTCGTCACCGTTTCCAAAGGTTGTGCTTGCCGCATATGACGTTCCGTCCACGGGCACCGCGGTCACAGGGCTGCCTGCCCTGGCGATGATGAGCCTGTTCAGACCGTTTCCGAACCATGAAGAAGATATGTTTCGGTAGAACCTGTCTCCGTCCACGTTGCTGAAGTTCATGAATGTGGTATTAAGAGTTGGGTATGCGGTAGTGCTCTGGCTTGCGGTGGCACCCGGTACAGATACGGTAGAAGTAGAGGTGAGGTAGACCCTACCACTACTTCCATTATATTCAAAGAGTGCAAAATGGTAGGTTGTGTTTGCTTTGAGGTTGTAAACGGCGTCACTGGTGCCTGCTCCTTCATAAAGGGCATAGTTTCCAGTTCCAATTTGAGTGGATCCTGTGCCGAAGTTGCTACTGCTACTATAGTTTATTAAATCCTCTGGCTCTATGTCAACAGCACTTCCTTCTTTGGCTATAAGAATACAGCCTTGACCGTTCCCCCTTGTCCAGCTCACGGTCATGCTACTGCCCAGTATATTGCTAAACTGTATATTGCTTGCTTGAATTGTAGGTGGAGATAACGTTTGGCTACTGGCTTCAAGAAAACTACTAGTAAGGTATTCGGTAGTGAAGTCTGTTCCGTTGTATTCAAAAATTTTAAAATAATAGGTTGTTTCAGGTATTAAACCTTCTATGTATAAATATGAATAACCTGTACCATCATAAACTACAAATTCACCTTGCGCCAATTCATTTCCCAGCCCAAATGCACCGGCGGTGTAATCTGCACCGTCAGTTGGTATAGCAGTTACAGGAGATAATGCCTTAGCAACTATAATGCGTTTGGCTCCATCTCCTGGGGTGAAACTTACCCTAATTCTATTACCATCGGTTTCTACAACCGAAAAATTTGTAGAAGGCGTTGTGGGTGCTTGTGAATATCCTAGAAACGAACATAGTACTAAGAAAAATAAAGTAGCATATTGTTTCATTTGCTGGTTGGCTGGTATCATGACGTTGATTAATTACGTTAGTTATTCATTTTTATGAGCCAAACAAAAGGGATCAAAATGGTAGGGAAGGGGCTTGTTTAATTTTTAATTGCGATACTTGATTTCCTATTTAAAGCGTTTTGCCTTCTGAGAAAATAAATTTTGTTTCTTTAGGAATCTTATCTACGGTTTGCATTTTGAACTTTAGCGGCCTTACATGACCCTCTTGATCTGTGTACACTTCTTCAACTTCAATTTTAACAATATTCCATCCTTTTTTTAAATCGATATCATAATTATGGACTATGTCAAAAGTATTTTTCATATCCAGCGTATAGGTTTTGGTCTTACAAATACCTTTTACTGATGCAACTTCGGGCACATAATAAAAATCTATATAGTAGCCAGTTACAAAATCTTTTTTTCCATATGAAAAGAAGCTTTCGCTAAAAGCTTTGGAACTAGCTAGCCTTAATTTGCCAATCGGTTTTTTGTCTTTTATAATGCCGATAAAGAAATTTCCTTGCATGGTTACAGATTCCAATTCCAAGTCACCATTGGTTGTTTTAACCTCTTCGGAGTCACAATAAAAAGCTTCATGAACAGAATTGTTCTTAATTCTAAGCTCCTGGCTTTCGGCATTGGCTTTGTTTTGTGATTCTGTAACTTCTGAAGCCATATCGTCTTCCAACTCTATAGTGAACTTACCATTAGCTTTAATAGTGCCAATGGCTTTTGGTTCTCGAACTGGTAAAATAAACTCTGCCTCACCACTTTGGTAATTGTCTATTTTACCTTTTATGGTTTGCTGTGCTATAGCCGAATTAATTAGGAACAATGTGATATATAAGGGTATTTTATTCATACATGTCTTGTGTTAATCAATTAATGGGTTAAGTTTATTATAGCTTAAAATCCCATAGATTGATACTCTTTGGTGTTTATTACAGTTTTCTTTTTTTCCAGACTCTGAGCTGTCATGGTAAAATTTTGTTTTTTCTTCTTTTTATGCTTAAAATCCATTTCCATTATAAGCGCTTCTTCCTTTAATACTTGAAGCAATGCAGGATCAAAACCTTTAGGTGTGCTTTTTGAGTTTTCAAATAAGGCCCTGAAGTTTATGGGGGCATCTAGAGTAAAATAAATGGTACCAATATAATCGGCATCTTCAATTTCAATACCGTAGCATTCATAGCCTAATATTTTTTTGGTGCCAATTTCTTTATAGCTGAATTTATTCTCTTTTTCATTTTTCATGAGGTCGTTAGGATGTTTGCTGATCATCGCCATTTTTTGACCATTTGCGTTCATAAATGTTGCAGAGGTTTCTGTTTCAGAATCGACCACAATGCACATAAATTCCATTTGTTGGTACTCCTTACTGGACATTTGCATACCAAAGTAGCTGGCATCCGGTTTGATGAGATAATCCATGTTCATCTCTTCATTTTCTGAAGTTCTCATAATGGTTTTAAACTCCCAATCAAAGGCATAAGTATCTGGTAAATTTTTTGCAGCATTTTTACCGGAACCCATCAAAGGGTTCATATTTGGTGATTGGGTTCTTGATGTGTTACTACTTGATGACGTGTTGCTTGTTTGATTGGTGGTGCTGGAAGTATTTTCTTTATTTTCCTCGTCTTGGTTTCCTTCTGTAACATCATCAATTGTTTTTTCTGTTTTTTGACTGACCACTTCGTCCGTTTTTCTTAAAACAGTTCGTTCCGCTGCCTGTTCCGCTTTCTTTTTTAATTTTTTAAGAAATTGAGCTTCAGCATTAAATGTTAAACCCAGGGCAATAAGAATGAATAAAAAATATTTTGTTTTCATGATTACTTAGTTTTTTTTATTATCAGTTTTATTATACTTCCATGGTTCCAATCCTTTTTCTATCGGGAGTATTTTTCCCAAAGGACCAGGTATAATGGATTGTTCTTCGGCTTCTGGAATGCTTACTTTGCAGTCCTGATAAGTGAATACAAACTTACCTTTGGGTTCGTCCTTAAGTTCTGGGCTATTGGAATTGATATATAATTCGTTCAATCTGCCTTGGCCATCAAACTGGATATAGCTCTCCGGATAATCTGGAAAATTATAGTTAAAGCGGATGCAATCATTTGCGCCATTGCATGTTGTTTTTTGAGCGGAATAGGATTCATTGTTTTCAAAATGCGCTGGTTTGTAGATAAAAGCAAGTTCAAGAATTAAAAAATTAAGACCTGAGCCAACGTCTTCCAACGCCTTAAATGCTTCAAAATAGGGTTCATGGGGCAATTTATATGCTTGTGTGGTTATACCAGCAGTCATAAAACCCATAGAACTGGTTGGCAAGAGTTTCATTGTGGAATAATGCCCTTTATCTTTATCATAGGCGTAGAATTTACCTTTGTCATCATGATAAAGCGGGTAGGCATTGCCAACTTGTTCTGTACGCATGGCAATAGTTTCAGAATCAAAATAAGCCGTTTGTACCAGTTGCCCATCATTAAAAAGTTTCATGATAACGTCTTTGTTGTAAAAGTCGTTTGCCGAGTTGAGAACGAGTTCTTCTTCTTCATTGGAGATGGTTCTGTTCACAGCATTATCTGTGCTGTCAAACGAAACTTCCCTCGTTTCCAAACCACGTTCTTTGGCGCGTTGCTTTAGTTTATCGAGCAGTTGGGCATGGGCTTGAAACCCAATAAAAAAGAGAAGTGATATTAATGTTAAGTTAGGTTTCATGCTTATTCTACTTTTAGTAGCACTTTATTTTCTTCGATAGCTATTACCTTGGTCTTTGCAACTCTCATATTGAACTGCTCACCTAGACGAAATTTGTCTCCTGTTATGTACTGGTCTCCTGGTAAGTATTGGTCCCCCGGCAGATATTGGTCCCCCGGCAGATATTGGTCCCCTGGCAGATATTGGTCTCCTGGCAGATATTGGTCTCCCGGCAGATATTGGTCTCCCGGCAGATATTGGTCTCCCGGTAGATATTGATCTCCAGGTAAGTATTGGTCTCCCGGTAAATATTGATCACCTGGCAGGTATTCCTTAATGGTATTGAATGACATTACGGAATTTTTTACAGGTTGCAGAATGTAAGCGCCATAGAGTACGCCCAAATAAAATTTACTATTGGGGTATTTTTTGGCTACAAGATCAGGGTCTTGCATGGATTCAAATAATTGTATATTCTGTACTTGATTATTTTCTTGGTCAACTATTAAGACAACTTTGGTTCCAGCATTTGCCGAATTTGAACTTTTAAGCCCTTTAATGTGGATATTTTTTATGGCACGAGTATAATCTCTTTCAAATTGGTTGTATGCACCTTCTATTGAAACCATTTTAGGTGTTAATTTTACTCTAGGCATATTCAAGACTTGAATGCCGTCAATAGAAACTTTAAAAGAGCCTTTATTATAGCTTATTGAAATTAAGCGCCATAAGGGTTCTTTGCCCTCTAAAGCAATAATGCTTTCGTCGTATTTTTCTTTTCTCGCTTTGGGGTCGTAAACGGTTTGGTTTATTGATGCTCTGTACCTGTAAATGGTTAATGGAAATGTTACCACTTTACCAATATCTGTTTTTTCTTCACCTACATGATGACCATCCCAAAATCGTATATTGTAATATTGATAGGAGATTGACTTTTCTACCTCGTCAAAAAATGCTTCAAATTCTACCGTAAAGGAATCAGATAAATAGTCATTGGTATTTAATAAAGGTTTGATAATACCTTTATTGCCCAAATAAATTACTTTTTCACCTTGAAAGGTTGCTATCTGTGCAGTGCCCTTTATTAAGTCCCATTTGGCAGGGAACTCACCGTCCGTTTCGTTGCTTGGCCTGTCATTAAAAGATTGTGAATGACAAAGCCCTAAAAGCAGAAAAAATAAAATTAAAGTTAAAGAGTGTTTTGTTTTCATTGCGAGAGATTATGTGAATTTGCCCTACCACATAAAACTAACCCGAAATAATATACACCCATAGAACATATGTTTCAAAGTATGCCATATATGTAACATGTCAGTAAAAAAGTTCGCTATTATTGCCTTAAGTGCTTTTTAAGGACTGAACAGTGTTTTTGAAAAATGGAATTTTATCGAATTGAATTTAAACCGTTATTAGTTTTCAATTTTGGAAAATATGTAAGGAAGCAAATAAAGAAAGACTAATAGCAGATTGGTTTTAATAAAATAATTTTACCTATTTTAGTTTACATGAAGATAATCATCCAATCTACTTTAAAAACACTTCAAAAATCCCAGGTTATTCTTAACTCTTTATCCAATGCCCAATTGTGCGATGTTTCAGTGCCACCTTACCACTCAAGTATTGGTACACACATTAGGCATATTTTAGATTTTTATGATTGCATATTCAAGGTCAATTCTGAAGCTAAAATTGATTTAACGGCCAGAATTAGAAATAAGGATGTAGAGTCAGACTGCACTTGTGCGCAAGATTATTTAAAATCTATAATACACAAGTTGAATAATGCGCCGTTTAATTTGACGGATACTATTTTGGTTATTGATGATTTAGGCCTAGGGAAAACAGAAATCCCCTATACCTACGGTTCTCTTTTAGCCCAAGCCAATAGCCATACCATACACCACTACGCCATCATTAACTATATTTTTGATAGTCTGGGGATTAAAGTAAATGATTCTGAATTTGGCTTTAACCCAACAACGCCAACACAAACTACCGTTGGATAGAACTTATTTGTTTTTGAACATGCTGCTCATAATGAGCCTTATGCCTTTAAAAATTAGAAAAACAGCCATAGCGCATATTAAACAGCCAACAATTAACATAGGTGTGTACAATGAATTTTCGGGTTGGCTAAACGCAAAGCTTAACATGATGGGCCCAATAAAAAGGCTGAGTACTGCAAAAATTAAGGTTTTTATGCCTTTAAAAAGAATGACTTTATCTGTTTTATTTTCCATGGTTATAATTTTGAATGGCTAATCGCACATTTTTATATTTTTCAAGCAGTGCCTCTGCTTCGTTTTGAGATATATTAAGTTCGGTCATGATCATTCTAGTACCGCGATTAACCAATTTGTTATTGCTCAACTGCATATCAACCATTTTGTTGCCTTTTATATGCCCCAATTGAATCATGGTTGATGTGGTGATCATATTAAGCACTAGTTTTTGGGCAGTACCAGCTTTCATCCTTGAGCTACCAGTAACAAATTCGGGGCCTACAATAACCTCAATGGGGAATTGGGCGGTTTGTGAAAGTGGACTGTTATGGTTACAGGTTATGCATCCGGTAATGATATTGTTTTCGTTACACCGCTCTAAAGCTGAAATAACATAAGGTGTTGTACCAGATGCGGCAATGCCCACCACAACATCGTTACTGTTGATATTATATTTTTGCAAATCTTCCCAACCTTGGGTTAGGGAGTCTTCTGCAAATTCAACGGCTTTTCTTATGGCTGAATCACCACCGGCAATTAGCCCAATAACCAAATCATGGGAAACTCCAAATGTAGGTGGACATTCAGAAGCATCTAAAATACCCAATCGTCCACTTGTGCCAGCTCCCATGTAAAATAAACGTCCCCCGATTTTTAATTTTGAAACAATTTGTTCCACCAGTCTTTCTATTTCCGGAAGTGCTTTTTCAACAGCAAGTGGTACGGTTTTGTCTTCATTATTGATGTTTTTCAATAATTCTGAAACCGACATCTTTTCAAGATGGTTGTAATTTGAATCTTGCTCGGTAGTTTTTGTAAAACCCATGTGCCAAAAATAGCAATTAATTGGCAGTTTTAGTCATAAAGAATATCCTCAGCTTCTATTTTTTTGTCATTTATAAAATCGTAGAGTGTAAGTTGTCTAAGGGTGTAATAATCTCTCCAAAAGCGTTCTAATGAATTAAGATATCTTAATACAGCATCATCTTTTTCCCGCAGTGCTATATTCAAATCTGTTATGCTAATTTTTCCCAAAATATAGCGTTTTTGTGAGATGTCATATCGTTTAGTAGCCACTTCTTTGGCCTTTTCAGAAGTATATAAAAAATCTCTTAGGCTGGACCAATTCAGCACATGCAGATATATTTCCTGCTCAAATTCTTGTTGGTCTTGATTGATGCTGTTGTTGGTCAAATTCAAATTAGCCTCTGCCATTTTACGTCTAGATTTGGACACACCCCAATCAAAAATGGGTAAGCCAATGGTAACCTGAACACTTTGTTGTTTATTGAAGTTGTTAAAAAGGTTGTTAAAATCCTCGCCATTTTGTGAAATCCCGAAGTTGGCGGAAACACCTAACCTTACCCTGTTGTTTCCCTTTTGCTGGGCAACTTCTTTTTCGGCCTCCAATCGTTTTCTTCTAAATTCTATAACCGCTTTTCTGTTTGTTTGCGCTTCACTTAGTGCTTTATCTATATCAACATCGAAAAGCGGCAGTTCTTCGGGAACTGCAAGTTCTAAATTTTCAGTTTCCAATTCCAAATAGCGCGCTAAATTTTGCGAAGTTCGTTTTACTTCAATTGTATTTGTTGTTAGGTTGTTTTTGGAGTTTAATAGGGTTAGTTCCATCTGCAACAACTCATTTTCAGCAATTTTTCCCATTTTAAATCTTCCTTTACTTATTTGGTATAGGGTATCTTGATTTTTTAAATTGATTTTGGCGATTTCCAATTGCATTTGAGCTTTTAACAAATCGAAATAACGGTTGGATGTACTCACCGATATTTGCTCCATACTTTCCACGAAATCTCTTTTTGATTCTTCGAAAACCAAAGGCTCAATTTTTTTGTCCCATTTAAACTCGTTATAAAACAGAGAATTTTGAAAATAATTTAAACTAAAGGGGAAAACGGCATAGCCGATATTTTCGTCTAGCCCAAAAAGCTCAATACGGTTTAAACGTGAATTAATTGATAAAGTTCCACCCGTGTAGGGAACACTTTGTGACAATGATAAACCGCCTTGGAGAAATAATTGATTTTTAGTTCTGAATACATCTTGGCCTTCATCATTGGTAATAAGCTCTACTTCATTTCTGTATTCTGGTAAAATGGCATTAAACCGTAATTCTGGCAAAAACCTAGCCTTGTAATTTCTAAAACGCCAATAACTGGCCTGATTTCGGTTAAGGTTAATTTTGTAATCTGGTGATTTTTTTTGAGCGATGCCAATAGCTTCGTTAAGCGTTATTTTTTTCACTTGAGAAAAAGTTGCCAAAGGAAAAATAATGATGAGTAATATAAATATTCGTTGCATATTGTTCTATTCAGATCTTAGAGCTTGAATTGGTCTTTTGTTGGCTGCCGCCTTTGCCGGGAAAATACCGAATGTTAACCCAACCAAAACGGCAATAAAAAACGATACAGTTATTGATGAAAAAGACAGCACGGTCTCAATACCAGAAACAGCTTCAATAATGTATGCGCTCAGAATCCCTAAAACAATACCAACAATGCCTCCGCCAACACTTATGAGTACAGATTCCGAAAGGAATTGTAAGATAACGTCTTCTTCGGTAGCGCCAATGGCTCGAATAATGCCGATTTCCTTTGTGCGCTCCAAAACCGAGGCCAGCATGATATTCATAATTCCAATACCACCAATGAGCAACGAAATGCCAGCGATAATGCTCAGTACAATATTGAAAATCTGTTTCGTTTTTTGCTGTTGCTTAAGAAGTTGAATAGGGATGGTAATTTCAAAATCCAATACATCGTTGTGTCTACGTCGCAACATTTTGCTTAATACTTCGGCAGTTGCTTTTAGCTGGTTGGAGTTGGCAACCTGAACTGTCAGTTTATCAATTTGATGGTAGTTGCCTCGAGGTATTTTCTGTTGCGGACCATTTTGGTTTTGGTTACGCGCGTTAGCATCATCTGTAATGATTTTCCGGTCTTTATACCTTACCAAAAAAGTGTTTAATGGGATGTAAACATCTTCATTCAAATCTCTAATACCTAAGTTTTCCTGTGCTTTATCTGAAATGAATTTTTCCTCAATAACACCAATAATATGCAACCAAACGTCTTTTACCTTTATTTGTTTGCCCAGTGCGCTTTCTCCGGTAAAAAGCTTTTTTTCTACTTTTTTACCCACAATGCAAACAGGCATGGCGTTTTTTATTTGGTAATCACAGAAAGCTGAGCCGTTATCTAACGTAACATTGGAAGCTTCAAAAAAACTTGGGGAAATGCCAACAAGTTTTACTGGATTTTGCTTTCCATTGTTGATGACGTAAGTGTTCATAACAATTTCTGGACTAATCAGTTTTACACTGGGGATGTGCTTTTTTATACTTTGGGCATCTAGAACATCCAACCCCTTTGAAAATCTTTTGGATTCAGTTTTACTACTTTCTTCGTCATCCTCATTGGCATCTTCATTTTCTTCATCGGGTATCGGTGTTACAACAATATTGTTTACTCCAACAAGTTCCAATTGAGCCAATATTTCTTTTTCAGCGCCATTACCTATGGCCAACATGGCAATTACAGAGGCAACACCAAATATAATACCCAATGCGGTTAGAAAAGTTCTAACTTTATTTGTTTTAATAAACCAAAATGCCTCGCTGAAGCTAGATTTTAGTTTCTCAAAAAGTATCCTATCTATCATTTTATTTTAATAGCGTTATACTTTTGTCTTCCAAATCTACGGGTTTGTTTAAGTAAACGATATCATTTTCATCTAAACCTTTGTTGACTATAATAACTTCATTGTTGGAATCTCCAAGTTCTACTTGCTTTTTTTCTATGGATAAACCTGACTTTACATAAGCGAAGCTGATGGAATCTTTTGAAAAAACAGCTTCCAACGGAATCATTAAAACATCGTCTTGCTGTTTGGTCAGGATTTTATTTGAGGTAGTCATTCCAGGGCGTATGTTTTTATTGGTGCCATTAAGCTTTATTAAAACCTGAAATAGCTTAATATCTGATCCCACTTTCGTTTCTCCAACATTTGCAACATCGGTAACAATACCGTCCAATTCAATATCAGGAAAAGCATCAAAGCCTACTTTTGCTGTTAGCCCTTTTTTGAGCTTTCTGATATCCACCTCATTGCAAAACGTTTTAGATTCCATTTTGGATAAGTCTGGCAAACTGGCAACTGCCGGATCCCATGGGCTAATTGTTGAACCAACTTTTCTTTTGTTTCCACCCCACTCCCTGATATAAGTTACCATGCCGTCGTCATCAGAATGGATAGTGAATTCCTTTTGAAGCTCCAACAGGTCGTTAATTTGCTTTTTATATTTTGAAACTTCGGTGCCAACCTCAATCATTTTGGCATTGGCCTGTCTTTTTTTTATGGAATAATCTGCTCGTTTTTCTTTTAAATCCCGTTCGGTTTTTTCAATGTTGATCTCTAGAGACCTAATCGTGGCTGGTGGTTCGTATTGTGAACGGGTAAGTTCCAGTTTGTCTTCTTCAATTTTAAATAGCAGATCTTTAATGGCATTGCGCTCTTGTTTCAGCGTTAAAGTAGTATCGAGTTGTTGTTGGATATATCTTGATTCTCCTTGTTCCAGGTTTAATTGGGCATCTTGAATACGGCCATTTAGTTCAGTAACATCCAATTTACCAACATAATCCCCTTTTTTCACTACAGTCCCTTCCGGAACTAAATCTTGGATTTTTATTTGATATAAACCAAAACGCCTTGCATTACTAGGACCATCAATTTTTTTTGAGCTTGTAGATTGCGCTTCTCCAGATATAAAAACCTCATTTAAAAAAGAGCCCTTAACTACTTTGGTGGTTAGCGAAACGTCTTCATCACTTGACGAGCTGAAGTAAGAGTAGGCAATAATTGGTAGTACGATGATGGCAATTATTATGGCAATTCTTTTTTTTGTCATGCTAGTTTTTGTTGATGAATTTTTAAAATTACAAAAAAAACAGACCTGTAAGATTTTATTTAGTTAAATAAATCCCAATATTTTAAATATGATTTTTTAGGAAATTTATTCTATTATATAAGTGAAAACGTCTGTTTCGGAAGCTCTAAAAAAGCCCAATGGAAAATTATCAGGATCGGTTTGATTAACACAGTTTCCTCTTAAAGTTGCAGGTTGGGTTTCAAATGGATCGCCCGAGTTTTCATCGGTTTGTTGCAACAAAATAAAAAGATAATTGAACGCGCGCTCTGTGATGCCTGAGTTTCTGATGACTAGTTCATCGCCAGTTTCAATATTTTCATCAGAAAAGAAACCAAAAATTTGATTGCCGTCGGTAAATTTGTCTTCATAAACTTCTAAGGCAATGTTGTTATTTTTCAGGACTACAAACTCAAATAGATAAAAGTTTTTTACATTGGCTGGATCGGTATAAAACGCTTTTATTTCTGTTTCATTACCTCCAAAACCACCTTCGTTTTTTTGTTCGACCAACTCAATTGGGGCGACAGGAGTTAAAACGGTTGTAGAAGTATAAATCTCATTTTTGTAATTAATGTTTAGGTTGTAAGTAGCATTTAGTAAGGGAATGAAATTCTCTGTTTGATAAATTCCAGAATTGCCATCCTCTACGAAATTATAAGAATTGCTATTTGAATCTGTTACAATAACCGTCGCACCTGTTGCAGGAGGTATGTCATTGTCAAAATATGGTGCGGTTAAGCTCAATCTAATTTTTTGCGTATTACCATCGGTTCCCTTTATCCAGTTTATGGAAGCATCAATGACCAATTTGGGCGCTGTGTTTTTTAAGTCGACATCAATAACATCTTCACAAGAGCTCATGAAAAACATGGAAAGGCAAAATATGAATAGTATTTTTTTCATGGCTCTAAAGTTTAAAATTGTAAGAAATTGACGGAACAATACCAAAAATGGAAAGCCTTGTCGCCTCATTATTATTGGTTTCGCTATTTCTACCAAAATTTATTGATGCAGCGTTTTTGCGATTGTAAACATTGTAAATGCTAAACACCCAATAGCTCTGCCAACCTTTGGTTTTATTTGGTTTTGGGGTATAATTCAGGGCTAGGTCTAGCCTGTTATAGGAAGGAAGCCTGTTTTCGTTCCGTCCTTCATAATGCGGAATATTAAGTCCGTTATACTGATATTGTGCAACAGGAAATGTGGCGGGCTGCCCTGTTTGATATAAAAAGTTTGCGTTTGCTTTCCATTTATTGTTCCAGCGGTAGCTTCCCGTAACTGAGATGTCATGTGTTTTGTCATAAGGAGTTTTATACCAATTGCCATTGTTTATGCCCAATTCACCAGGTATTCTTCCAGGTGTTCGTTGTTCAGATTTTGAAAGGGTGTAGGCTAGCCAACCGTTCAGCTTGCCTTCATTTTTGCGTAGCAAAAGTTCTAAACCATAGGCTCTAGCCTTTCCGTTTAAAATAACTTGCTCAATGGCATTGTTTGCAATTAAATCAGCTCCGTCTGTATAATCAATTCGGTTTTTTATTTTTTTGTAGAAGCTTTCCACTTCTAAGGAATACATGTTATCACTAAAATTTTTAAAATACCCTACTGCATACTGATCTAACAGCTGTGGTTTTACATATTTTCCGCTGGGTGTCCAAATATCTAATGGAGTAGGTGACTGGGTGTTGGACAGCAAATGCAAATACTGGCTCATCCTATTATAGCTCAATTTTACGGAACTATTGGTGTTCAACTGGTAAGCCAAGGAGGCTCTTGGCTCAAGATTGTAAAAGCTTTCTATAACATCGCTTCTTTTGAAGGATTCGGTTCCTATAGGTTCTGCTTTCTCATAAATCTGAAAATCTTCATTGAATATTACGGCTTCGTCATTTTCATAAATATTGAGTTCATCTTGCCCCAAACGATGGAAGCTACTCAACCTTAAACCATAGGACAAAGCCAATTTTTCTGAAAGTTTATGTTCGACATCCAAGTAAAGCGCATTTTCAAAAGCATATTTATCAGTTAATTTAAACGGGTTGATGCCTGAAGTGGGCACAGTGGGATTTATTTCCCCTGGATTAAATTTATAGTAGATGCTATTTAAACCGTACTGAAGTTTTAATTTATTGCTTATATAATGTTTGAAATCGTATTTTAAATTGAAGTTTTGAATACCCGAAACCCAATCAAACTCAACAAAATCTAGTTTTAGGCTATAGTAATAATCAGAATAAATAAATGAAAGATTGGAGAAAATCTTATCTGAAAATAGGTGGTTCCACCTAAAGTTTAAAACGGAATTGCCATAGGTGTTTTCAAAACTATCTTGAATACTGAACACGTCCCGGCCAAAATAACCTGAAAGATAGATATTGTTTCTGTCGTTTAATTTGTAGCTCAATTTGGTATTTAAATCGTAGAAATAGGCTATATTATTAATGTCGAAAAGAGGAAGAAACAAGTGGGCATAGCTTGATCGACCTCCAAAAAGAAAAGAGCCTTTATCCTTTTCTAAAGGGCCTTCTACAAGCAAACGGCTCGAAACCAATCCGATACCGCCATTGGCATGAAACTCCCTGCTGTTGCCTTCTTTTTGGTAAATATCCAATACGGAGGACACTCGACCACCATAGCGAGCTGGAATACCTCCTTTAAAAAGCCTTAAATCTTTAATGGCATCAGGATTGAAGACAGAAAAGAAACCAAACAGATGGGATGAATTGTAAATGGTTGCTTCATCTAAAAGGATTAAATTTTGGTCGGCTGCACCACCACGCACATTGAATCCAGAAGCTCCCTCTCCTGTAGTTGTAACGCCAGGGAGCAACGTAATGGCTTTTATGATGTCCGATTCACCCAACACAACAGGAATATCCTTTATGGTATTTGAAGTGAGCTTGTTAACGCTCATTTGGGGCGCTTTTATGTTGGGTTTTTCAATATTTTCCACAATAATAACTTCATCCAAATTTTCCAAAGCATTCGTTAAACTGAAATTCCTTGTCATATCCTGGGAAAGGGTTATGGTTTCAGAAATGGAGTTAAACCCCAAATAGCTCACAATAACTCTGTAACTACCTCTAGGTAATGTAATGGAGTAGAAGCCGTATTCGTTAGTTGTTGTTCCTGATTGGATTTCTGGAAAGATAATATTGACCCCAATTAAGGTTTCATTGCTTTTTTTCTCTGAGACGGTCCCACTAATGGTATATTTTTCTTGGCTGCTTAGGGTGTTGTAGAAACATAAAGCAAGGAGTAAACACATGAAGTTTTTTCTCATCAACGCGCAATTTGCATAAAAATAAAAAAAAGCCCCTTGAAAAGGAGCTTTTAACATTTTCTTTAACAAAATATTACGCTATAATAGCATTGAAGGTTTTGCTTGGTCGCATCACTTTATTTGCCATTTCTTCATTGGGTTCGTAATATCCACCAATGCTTACTGGCTTGCCTTGAATGTCGGTCAATTCCTTTAATATAAGAGCTTCATTATCGGCCAGTTGTTTGGCAATTGGCGTAAATTCAGCCTTCAAAGCTTCATCGCTATTTTGTTTTGCCAATTCTTCGGCCCAGTACATAGCTAAGTAAAAATGGCTTCCTCTGTTGTCCAATTCTCCAGCCACTCTTGAAGGACCTTTTTTGTTCTCCAATAATGTACTTGTGGCATCATCTAAAGTTTCAGCTAAAATTTTAGCTTTTGCGTTATTGTTCACTTCACTAAAATGCTCTAACGAAACAGCCAAGGCTAAAAATTCACCTAAAGAGTCCCAACGCAAATGATTTTCTTCCAACAATTGTTGCACGTGTTTTGGTGCAGAACCACCAGCTCCGGTTTCAAATAACCCACCGCCATTCATTAACGGTACAATTGAAAGCATTTTTGCACTTGTTCCAACCTCTAAAATTGGGAATAAATCGGTTAAATAATCACGCAAAACGTTTCCAGAAACCGAAATAGTGTCTTTTCCTTCTTTAAGTCTTTTGCATGTAAAGATAGTGGCATCGATTGGTGATAAGATTCTTAAATCCAATCCAGTTGTATCGTGGTCTTTTAAATAGGTATTTACCTTTTTAATTAATTGTGCATCGTGTGCCCTGTTTTTATCCAACCAAAAAACAGCCGGTGTTTCTGAAGCTCTTGCTCTTGCAACGGCTAATTTAACCCAGTCTTGAATTGGGGCATCTTTAGTTTGGCACATTCTCCAAATATCGCCTTCCTCAACGTGGTGTTCCATAAGTACTTTACCAGAGGCATCTATCACTTTTACAACACCGTTTGATTGGATTTCAAATGTTTTATCATGAGAACCATATTCTTCCGCTTTTTGCGCCATGAGTCCAACATTTGGGACTGTACCCATTGTGGTTGGGTCAAAAGCTCCATTTTCTTTACAGAAATCAATAGTTGCAGCATAAACCCCCGCATAGCTGCTATCTGGGATAACCGCTTTAGTATCTTGTAATTTGCCTTCTGCATTCCACATTTTGCCCGAAGTACGAATCATGGCAGGCATGGATGCATCAATTATAACATCACTGGGTACGTGTAAGTTGGTGATTCCTTTATCGGAATTTACCATGGCAATACTGGGACCTTTTTCGTAAGTTGCTTCTATGTAGGCTTCAATTTCTTTACGTTGTGCGTCTGGTAGTTCCTGAATACGCTCCAAAAGATTGCCCAAACCGGAGTTTACATTTACATCAAGCTCCTCTAAAACCTTACCGTATTTTGCAAAAACATCCTTAAAATAAGCTTTTACTGCATAACCAAAAATGATAGGGTCGCTCACTTTCATCATGGTACCTTTCATATGCAATGAAAAAAGAACGCCTTTTTCCCGAGAGTCGGCAACTTGCTTGTCTAAAAAGCTCACCAAAGCTCTCTTGCTCATTACGGTTGCATCAATAATTTCACCCTTAAGCAATTTGAAACTATCTTTTAAAATAGTGGTATGGCCTTTATCATCAACATGTTCTATAGTAATGCTTGTTGCCTCAGGAACGGTAACTGATTTTTCATTATGCGCAAAATCGCCTTCGCTCATGGTGGCCACGTGTGTTTTTGAATCTTTTGCCCATGCTCCCATAGAGTGTGGATTGTTTTTGGCGTAGTTTTTTACGGCTTTTGGTGCACGTCGGTCACTATTTCCTTCACGAAGTACAGGGTTTACAGCGCTACCTTTAATTTTATCGTAACGTGCTTTGGCATCTTTTTCGGCATCGTTAGCTGGCTCATTAGGATAATTTGGAATTTTATAGCCCAAAGATTGTAATTCCTTTATAGCTCCTTTTAACTGGGGAATTGAGGCACTAATATTAGGTAATTTAACAATATTGGCCTCTGGCTTTGTTGCCAATTCACCTAGGAAGGCCAAATCATCCGAAACCTTTTGGTCTTCCGATAAATAATCTGGAAAGACTGCCAAAATTCTAGCTGCCAAAGAAATGTCTTTGGTTTCAATATCAATACCTGAAGATTTAACAAATGCTTGAACGATTGGAAGTAATGACCTTGTGGCTAGTGCCGGGGCTTCATCGGTTTTTGTATAAATGATTTTAGACATTCCTGTGATTTGATTTTTAGAATTATTACCAAGCTAAAAACATAGTAAAACGGGCTTCGTTTTTAGCGTTGCGAATATACAAAAAAAAGGTAGTTATTTAAGCTCAATCGATTAACTTAAAAGATAGAGCAAATTATAATTGTTATAATTTTAAAAAAGTAGGTTCGTAATAGCAATTTATTAATAAACGGGAAGAAAAGTTATAAAAAAACAAAAGCCATATCATTTAGAATTTAATCTATGTTGACATGGCTTTCTCGAAATAACTCTGCGTGACCAAATTAGTATTGTGCTACTAAACAAACTTAAAATTTTCATTCAAATTTTTTGGTTCAAGTTTTGTTATTTCAACGAAACATTGTTGCAATTTTCAAAATGTATTGACTTATTGCATCGTGTTTCTGTTAATTGTTTTTCTTGATACTATTAACTCCCTCTTCGTTTTCACGTTAAATTTATCAATAGCATTGCTTTCATTACAACATATACTTTCATATATACTGCTTTTTAAGCTTTCAACCATTTTAGTAATTACCTGCTTGTACGTGTAACACTTTTAATGATATCATGGTTTCTAACTTTCCCACGCATACACGTGCTGCTCGACAACCTCAAAAAACAATTTTTTGTATAAGAACGTTACCTTATTTAGAATATAATATAAATTCGTTGTTGAGACGAAACCAACCGAACGTTGTTATTATTCCTTCTACTAAGATACGATTAAAATCCAGATTAGCCAAATTTCTCAACCAATTAGTTTTCAACAGTTTGTGAACTCGTTTTATTAACTTTTGTTAATAAAAAAAGCCCTGAGATTTCTCAAGGCTTTTATGCGCTGCGATTGCAGTAATAATGTTGTTAGTGTCTTGCTTCTTTAATTCTGGCTTTTTTACCAGTAAGACCTCTAAAGTAGTAAATTCTTGCTCTGCGCACTTTACCACGTTTATTAACTTCAATTTTTTGTAATGCTGGCAAGTTTATTGGGAAAATACGCTCTACACCAATAGACCCAGACATTTTTCTAATTGTAAAAGTTTCTGAAGCCCCAGAACCTCTTCTTTGTATTACTGTACCTCTAAAAAACTGGGTACGAGTTTTGTTACCCTCTTTAATTTCGTAATAAACCGTAATAGTATCACCGGCTGAAAAATCAGGTAATTCCTTTTTTGTTACAAATTCGTCTTGTACAAATTTTACTAAAGATTCCATATCTTTAAAATTAATAGTGTTTGATTCAGAACAACATTCACGATTTTCGCCAGAGGTTAACCCGAAAGTGGGTGCAAAGATAATTAAAAAGTTAAAAGTTTAAAGTAAAAAGTTAAAAGTTTTTTGCTCTTTTATGGTGTTCCTTTTTGCTGGTTGTTTTGTGCATCTATTTACGGATTTAGGTAGCAAAAAGTCAGGCTATCCGCTATATCTTTCTTGTGCTGAACTTGTTTCAGTATCTCATCATGCTTCTAGTTAAATTATAGTGCGCCTCAATTACAAACTTATACGTTATGCACAAAAAAGGATGTCGCTGCTATCCTTAACACAAAGCCGTGGTTGAAATATATAAACAGAGATAGAAAGAGTTTATTCTTCCAACAAATCTGGTCGTCTTTCTTTGGTTCTTAAATAGGCTTGTTCTTCGCGCCATTTTTCAATTTTGGGCAAATTACCGCTAAATAACAATTCAGGAACCTTCCAACCTTTGTATTCTCGAGGTTTGGTGTAAATGGGCGGAGCCAATAAATTATCCTGAAATGAATCGGTTAGGGCAGAAGTTTCATTGCCCAAAACCCCTGGAATCAATCTTATAACGGCATCACAAAGTACGGCGGCGCCAAGCTCCCCTCCGGATAGCACATAATCGCCAATCGAGATTTCTTTGGTTATAAAATGGTCGCGCACACGTTGGTCAACCCCTTTATAATGTCCACACAAGATAATGATGTTTTCTTTAAGCGATAGTTGATTGGCCATGCCCTGTTTTAAGGTTTCGCCATCGGGTGTCATGTAAATCACTTCGTCATACTGGCGTTCTGCTTTTAACGCCGAAATACATTTGTCAATGGGTTCTACCATCATCACCATACCGGCACCCCCGCCAAATTGGGTATCGTCAACCGATTTGTAATTATCGGTGGTGTATTCTCGTAAATTATGAAAATGGACTTCAACCAGTCCCGCTTCAATAGCGCGTTTTAAAATGGAGGCTTCAAACGGACTTTTAAGCAATTCGGGCAAAACGGTTATGATATCAATACGCATAGCTATTGTTTAGGATGCAAAGATAGTTTTAATAAATAAATCTCATTTTGATAAATTCAACTTATCGTAGCATTAAAAATTACTCTAACATAAGATTATTAAAATGCCATAGTAATCGTAAATTTGAAAAAATTGAAAACTAAAGCATTACATGAAATTAGTACTATCACCAGCAAAATCATTGGATTTTGAAAGTAAATTACCCATAGAAACATATACCCAACCGCAGTTTTTAAATCAGTCTGAAAGGCTAAACAAATTACTGAAGAAGAAATCTGCCAAAAGTTTGTCTAAACTTATGAGTATTTCGGATGCTTTGGGGCAATTGAATTATGAGCGTAATCAAACTTGGGAATTGCCATTTACAAAAGACAATGCGAGGCAAGCTATTTATGCCTTTAGCGGTGATGTTTACCGTGGCTTGGATGCATACACTATTCCGCCAGACAGCATTGAAAAGCTACAAAATACGGTTCGTATTCTTTCTGGTCTATATGGTTTATTAAAACCAACCGATTTAATCCAGCCTTACCGATTGGAGATGGGTACAAAAATGCCCGTTGGAACAAAAAAGAACCTTTATGAATTCTGGAAAAAAGATATTGTTAAAGCATTAAATGAAGAGTTGGAAGACGGCGAGTTGTTCTTGAATTTGGCCAGTAACGAATATTTTAAGGCCATCGACGTAAAAGCATTAAAAGTACCTGTTGTAACCGCTACTTTTAAAGACTTCAAAAACGGTGAATACAAAACCATAATGACCTATGCCAAATTGGCCCGTGGCTTTATGACACGTTACATTGTTGATACGAATGCAAATACCATTGACGATGTTAAGGGTTTCAATTACGAAGGTTATAATTTTAGTGAGCCCATGTCGTCCGAAACCGAGTTGGTTTTTATAAGATAACTTTATTTAGGTTTGGCTTTATCCCCAACGCTAATCTTAGTTTCCACAGGTATTTTTTTCTTAATTCGTGGTCTTCTTACCCCAAAAGTTCCACGGTTAATTTTACCTCGTTTTGTTTTTTTATCGCCTTTTCCCATAATGGTTAGATTTTAAATTGATTGATTTATAATTTAATAAAATGAATATTTTTGACCAAATTTTTGGTGGGTTAAAACAAAACAACTTTATTTGGTTTTAGCATGTTCAGGCATAAACATCCATACAAGCCGTTCATACAAGCCGACACCCAAAAACTTATTGTGGGCACCTTGCCACCACCTCGGTTTTCAATAGGGGAACTTTTGGAAAAGGATGTTGATTTTTGTTATGGAAGCTATTACAATTCCCTATGGTTGTATATCGATAAGATTCATAATTTAAATTTACGATACGACAATTCAAAGGAAGCTGTGCAAGAGCGTAAAAAGTTTTTGATTAAGCATAAAATCGGGGTTTGTGATATTGTTGAAAGTTGCGAACGTGACAAAATTGATGCTTCAGATTTGGGGATGACCAATATTAAACTTAGAAACCTTATTGGCTATTTAAAGGAATTTCCAAAGGTTGATACACTTTTGTTTACTGGTGGGAACAGCAAAAACGGACCAGAATATTTTTTTAGAAAACATATTAAGGAACATAATATAAAGTTGGAATTGGTTTCAAACGAAATACCACGAATACACGAGTTCGTCATTCCAGACAAACAGGATGTGAGGTTGAGCGTAGTCGAAACCTACAAGCCACGAAAAATCAAAACAGTTTCGTTAACTTCTGCCTCAGGCTCGGCAAATCGAGCAATCGGAAGTATGCCATTATATCAGCAGTTAAAAACGAAAAATCCTGATTTTAATACTTTTGATTTTCGGGTGATGCAGTATCGGGAGTTTTTTTGATAAATTAAAAATCAAATAGATTTTAAGCCTTCATAAACAACAATGCTTACAGCATTTGCTAGATTTAAGCTTCTAACGTGGTCGCTGTAAAGAGGAATTTTAAAGAGGTGTTCTTTTTGTTCATAAATCAATGATTTTGGTAGCCCAACGGATTCCTTTCCAAAGATTAAAAACATGCCATCCTCAAAAGGGATATCCCAATGTTTTTTTTCACCATGACTGGACAAAAAAGCCATTTTTTTGCCACGGTTTACTTTGAAAAACTCATCAATATTTTCGTAAGAAGTCACCTGTAAATGTTGCCAATAGTCCAATCCGGCTCGTTTAAGTCGGGTATCGTCTATTTCAAAACCAAAAGGTTTAACAAGGTGCAAATTAGAACCGGAAGCCAAAGCCAAACGACCAATATTGCCCGTGTTATTAGGAATTTCAGGTTCGACTAAAACAATATTTAAGGGCATTACTTTTTAGATATTTTCAAAACTATGGCGATGATTAGCAATACAAATGGAAAACCATGTAAAAGAACATCAAACCAATCTATAAGTTGCATGCCTTTTGCTCCGCCAGCAATCCATTTTATTTTCCCCCAAATATGCGGTTCAGGGAAAAACGGAGCCAGCCCCAAGGTGAGGCAAAGCAAAATGATGATTTTAAAATCCTTGAAAATTTTCATTCTAAAATAGAATTAACAAATTTATCAATAGTATTTATGTCTTCATTAGTGACATACTTCACAAAAGCACTTCCTATTATTGCGCCTTTTGCATATTGCGTAGCTTGGGTAAACGTTTGATTATTGCTAATACCAAAACCAATAATTTGTGGGTTTTTAAGATTCATTTTATCAATACGTTCAAAATATTGGGTTTGCTCATCACCAAAACCAGATTTTGCCCCAGTGGTGCTTGCGCTACTTACCATATAAATAAATCCGTTGGAAATAGAATCAATGTATCGGATTCGTTCGTCACTTGTTTGGGGCGTGATTAAAAACACATTGATCAGACCATATTTTTCAAAAATGGCTTGATATTCTTCATGATAAACGTCAACGGGTAAGTCCGGAATGATTAATCCATCAATACCAATTTCCTGACATTTTTTACAAAATGCTTCTACACCATATTGAAACATAGGATTGAAGTAACCCATAATGATTAATGGAATATTCACCGTTTTTCTGATATCCTTTAGCTGGTTGAAAAGAATTTCAGTGGTCATACCATTTTTTAATGCCTTGGTTGAACTATCTTGAATGGTAGGTCCATCAGCTAATGGGTCACTAAATGGTAGACCAATTTCAATCATATCCACCCCGTTTTTTTCCAAATCTTGAATGATGGAAACCGTATCGTTTAAATTTGGGTAACCTGCGGTAAAGTATATAGAAAGAAGCTTTTTGTCTTCAGATATTTTCTTGTTAATTCTGTTCATTTTCTCGTCACCCTGAACTTGTTTCAGGGTCGCATTTAGTTAGATTAATAAAGTTCTTAATGTTGGATTTTTCTCTTTAATTAGATTTATTTTCCAGTCTTTATGCCAATTTTTCAATTGTTTTTCTCGAGCAATAGCTTGATTGACATCAGTAAATTCTTCGAAGTAAATTAAATCTTTAAGATTGTACTTTTTTGTAAATATCGAGCCTTTTTCTTCATTATGTTCTATTAACCTTTTCTCCAAATTAGCTGTCACTCCAACATAGAATGTAGTCCTATATTTGTTGGTTAATATGTGAACGAAACTTTTTTTCAATTTTGATGTGATACTGAAACAAGTTCAGCATGACGTTAAATTTTAAAATATTCAATATAGTTTTGTAAATCCTTATCGCCACGACCTGATAAACTTACAACAATAACATCGTCTTGTTTAAACGTCTTTTGCTCAAAAATGGCCAAAGCGTGCGAGCTCTCAATGGCAGGAATAATGCCTTCCAATTTACATAATTCTAATCCAGCTTTCATCGCTTCATCATCTGTTATGGCCATAAATTCGGCACGTCCCGTTTTACATAAATGCGCATGCATAGGGCCAACACCAGGATAATCTAAACCAGCTGAAATGGAGTAAGGCTCAGTAATTTGTCCATCTTTGGTTTGCATCAACATGGTTTTACAACCGTGAATAATGCCTTCTTTTCCTAAAACTGAAGTTGCCGCACTTTCACCAGAATCAACGCCCAAACCAGCAGCTTCAACAGCGATAATTCCAACTTCTGGTTCATGTAAATAATGGTAAAAAGTACCAGCGGCGTTACTTCCACCACCAATACACGCCACTACGTAATCAGGTTTTTCTGTTCCTTCATGTTCTTTTAACTGCCATTTAATTTCCTCTGAAATAACTGATTGAAAACGTGTTACCATATCAGGATACGGATGTGGGCCAATAGCTGAACCAATAATATAATGGGTGTTTACAGGGTTGTTAATCCAATCGCGAATGGCTTCGTTGGTTGCGTCCTTTAAGGTGCGGCTTCCAGACAAAGCAGGAACAACAGTAGCTCCCAACATTTTCATTCTAGCAACGTTCGGCGCTTGACGTGCAATATCAATTTCACCCATGTACACAATACATTCCAATCCCATTAAAGCACAAACCGTGGCCGTAGCAACACCATGTTGGCCAGCACCAGTTTCGGCAATAATTCGGGTTTTGCCCAAACGTTTTGCCATAAGTATTTGACCAATTGTATTATTGATTTTATGTGCCCCGGTATGGTTTAAATCTTCACGTTTTAAATAGATTTTGGTATTGTATTTTTCGGAAAGGCGTTTTGCAAAATAGAGTGGGGAAGGACGCCCAACATAATCCTTTAAAAGTTGGTTGAACTCTTTTTTAAACTCGGGTTCTGCCATGACCTTTAAATAGTTTTGGCGTAATTCTTCCACGTTTGGATAGAGCATTTCAGGGATAAATGCACCTCCAAATTCACCATAATAACCTTTTTCGTCAACGTTATAATTCATGATTATTTAATCAGTTTATTTTTAAACTCTTTAAGTAATTCAATATTTTTCAATCCGGGTTCAATTTCAAATTTGCTATTTACATCCAAGGCATAGCAATATTTTGAAGCCTCACTGTTTTTAAATGCTTTGATTTTTTCAACCTCATCAATCCCGATACCACCACTTAAAAAAAATGGTTTATTTGATGGGTAATCCATTAAAACATCCCAATTGAATGTATAGCCATTTCCCCCAGGTAATTTCCCCTTGGTATCAAAAAGGAAATAATCAACCACATTTTCATAGGGTTTTAGTATCTCAAAATTGAATTCGTCTTTTATTGAAAACACTTTGATAATTTCTATGTTTTTGTTTTTTAAAGCATCACAAAATTCAGGCGATTCTTCACCATGAAGTTGAACGGCATTTAAATTATGTTTTTCAATTTTTTCTTGGATAAAGTCAAGACTAGCATTAACAAAAACTCCAACTTTTTTTATGAATTTTGAAATTTCAGGGATATTTTCCAACTCAAAATGTCTTGCAGATTTTTCATAAAATATAAACCCAAGATAATCTGGTTGCAAAGCTGCAACTTGTTCAATATTATCTTGATATTTCATGCCGCAAACTTTCAGTTTCATTTTTCTAAAGTCTTTATAAATTCTTTGGCATTTGCTCCGGGGTTATCCGTTTTCATAAAGTTTTCACCTATCAAAAACCCTTGATACCCAAAAGGTTGTAATTCTTTAATAGCATCGATGTTACTGATGCCACTTTCGGAAACTTTTACAAAATTATTTGGAATTAGAGTACTCAAAGACTTACTGGTTTCAAGGCTCACTTCAAAAGTTTTTAAGTTTCTATTATTCACCCCGAGCATATCCAAACTTGGCATGATGGATTTTTGCAACTCTTCTTCATTATGAACTTCTAAAAGCACATCTAAATTCAAACTTTTTGAAAATTCTGAAAATTGTTTGATTTCCTTTCTGGTTAAGATAGCAGCAATCAATAAAATGACATCAGCACCATGGGCTTTCGCTTCAAGAATTTGGTATTCGTCAATGATGAATTCTTTTCTCAACAAAGGCAAATTACAACTTGCTCTAGCGGTTAGTAAATCATCTAAAGAACCACCAAAGTATTTGCCATCTGTTAAAACCGACATACCGCAAACACCCGCTTTTTCATAACCCGTAGCCACATCTTGAACATTTAAACCATTATTTATAACGGATTTTGAAGGTGACCTACGTTTATGTTCTGCAATTATTCCTGATTTGCTATTTCGCAATTTGTTGGAAAGGGAAACAGTTTGTCTTTCAAACAAAACAGAATGCTCCAGTTGAGAAACAGGAATTAAACTTTTCCTAAGCTCTACTTCTTTTCTTTTATCTAATGTTATTTTGTCTAGAATGTTCATTACTTACTTAACTCAATCAATTTATCTAAACTTGTTTTTGCCTTTCCTGAAAAGAGTGACTCTTTCGCCATTTCAAAACCTTCTTTGTGTGAAATTTGGTTGCTGGTCGAAATGGCTAAACCTGCATTGGCGCATACCACGTTATTTTGTGCTTCAGTGCCTTTGCCTCTTATAATGTCTGCAAATGTTTTTGCGGCTTCTTCAATGCTATTGCCTCCAAAAATGTCATTTTGATTGACTTTTGAAAGTCCTAAGTCTTCTGGTGAGAAAAGCTTTTCAGAATGATTGGAAACAATTTTTGCTTTTCCAGTCAATGAAATTTCATCATAACCATCCAAAGCATAAATAATATTATAGTTATTCTTTGTATTCTGAAGCAAAAAGCTGTAGAGTCTTAAAACTTCCAAATTAAAAACACCTAAAACATGGTTATTTGGAAACGATGGATTTACCAAGGGTCCTAACATGTTAAAAAAGGTTTTAACACCTAATTCGCGACGAATAGGAGCAACGTTTTTCATGGCAGGATGAAACAACGGCGCATGCAAAATGCAAATTCCAGCTTGGTCCATACAACGTTTTAAAAAGTCTTCATTGTTAGAAAATTTAACACCAAGTTTTTCCATAACATTTGATGAACCAGAGGTTGAAGACACACCATAATTACCATGCTTGGAAACGTTAACCCCAGCACCTGCCGTAATGAATGAGGATAGGGTGGAAATGTTGAAGGTGTTTTTACCATCGCCGCCCGTTCCAACAATGTCAATAGCATTATAATCGCTAAGGTTTATGGGAACGCAAAGTTCCAAAAGGGCGTCCCTAAATCCTTGAAGCTCTTCAATGGTAATACTTCGCATCATGAACACCGAAAGAAAACAAGCTATTTGACTAGAGTTATACATATCGTTAGATATGTTTACAATAACTTGTTTAGCCTCTTCAGTTGAAAGGGTTTCGTGGTTTATGAGTCTGTTTAAAACGTCTTTCATTCTTTATTCACTATTGGTTTACCCAGTTTTCTAGTATTTTTTTTCCGTCAGGCGTTAAAACCGATTCTGGATGATATTGCACACCTCTAACGTCATATTCTTTATGGCGAAGTGACATTACTTGTCCGTTTTCATCAAATGAAGTAGCCTCCAAGCTATCAGGTAAATTTGAATTTACCACCCAAGAATGGTATCGACCAACTTCAATACTTTTATTTAAACCTTCGAAAATGGACTCGTCATTAACGCATATTTCAACTTTAGTGGCCACACCGTGATACACTTCATCCAAATTAATTAAAGAACCACCAAAAACTTCACCAATGGCCTGTTGCCCCAAACAAACACCTAAAATGCTTTTCGTTGGCGCATATTTTGCGATGATTGGTTTTAATAATCCGGCTTCATCAGGAATTCCAGGACCTGGAGAAAGCACGATTTTATCAAAAGGCTCTACGTCTTCTAAAACCAATTTATCATTTCTTACAACGGTAACATCACAATTTAAATCTTCCAGATAGTGCACCAAATTATAGGTGAAACTGTCGTAATTATCTATTACTAATACTTTTTTCATCTTAAATATCTTCAGCTAAAGCAATAGCTTTGGTTAATGCTCCTAATTTATTGTAAACTTCTTGTAATTCGTTTTCTTGGTTTGATTTTGAAACCAATCCAGCACCAGCTTGCCAGTTCAATTTATAGTCCTTGCTTAAAAACGTTCGAATCATGATGGCATGGTTAAAATTACCTTCAAAATCCATAAAACCAATGGCTCCACCATAATATCCTCGACTTGTTTTTTCATATTTTTCAATAAGTTGCATCGCCATATGTTTTGGCGCACCACTTAAGGTTCCGGCTGGGAATGTGTCCGCCACCACCTGCATAGTTGAGGTTGTATTGTGTTTTTGTCCCGTAACTTTACTCACCAAATGGATGACATGCGAAAAGAACTGTACTTCTCTGTAAGTTTCAACTTTTACTTGGCTACCATGTCGGCTCAAATCGTTTCGTGCTAAATCTACCAGCATCACATGTTCGGCATTTTCTTTGTCGTCATTTCTCAACTTTTCCGCCAAGGCTTCATCTTTTTGCTCATCTCCTGTGCGTTTGAACGTACCTGCAATTGGGTGAATTTCAGCTAAACCATTGGTTACAATAAGTTGCGCTTCGGGTGAACTTCCAAAAATTTTAAAATCACCATAATCAAAGTAAAACAAATAGGGAGAAGGATTAATGCTTCTTAACGCACGATAAACATTAAAATCATCTCCTGTAAATTCTTGAGAAAATCGTCTAGACAGCACCAATTGAAACACATCGCCACGATGACAATGTTTTCTAGCCAATTCCACATGTTCCCTAAATTCATCATCGGTTAAATTAGAATTTATTTTTCCTTTTGAATTGAAATTGTAGGACGCAAAATTTTGAACGTTAATGAGCTTGTCTATCTCATCAATGTTGTTTTCATGGTCTTCATAGCAATGGGCAAAGATATAAGCCTCATTTTTGAAATGATTTATGGCTATAATATTTTTGTAAACCGCATAATAAACATCTGGAATGACAACCGAATTATCTTTTTTACCAATTTCAATATCTTCAAAATACCTTACCGCATCGTAGGCTGTATAGCCAAAAATACCATTGTTGATGAACTTGAAGTTTTCTTCAGATTTCACCTTAAACCGTTTGGTGAAATTGTAAATCTCATTAACCACATTTACGTTTTTGGTAATGTTTAAGCTTGTAGAACTTCCATCCGGAAATGTTTGTGAAATTACCTCGTTTTCAACCTTTATTGAGGCAATGGGGTTAAAACAGATATACGAAAAATTTTTGTGGTTTCTATGATAGTCACCACTTTCCAAAAGAATACTGTTTGGGTATTTATCGCGTATTTTGTAGTACACGGTAACCGGTGTAATGGTATCCGTTAAGATTCGTTTATTATGCGTATAAAGGCTGTAGGTCTTCATAAATTTAATTTTTATTATTCTGAAAACGTCTCAGAACAAAGAAAAAGGCCTGTCGTGAATGACAAGCCTTTTTTATATTTTTAGTTTTAAATATACTAGGGTTTACTTCACGAATGTTAGTTCTGAAAGCACCACCACCAAGTATTATTTAAAGTTGTATTCATTTATTTCTTTTGATGGACCAAATATATAAATGAAATAATAATTACCCAAAAGTTTGTTGATTTTTTTAAAATAAAAGAGGCTGTCTTTTTTTTGGACAGCCTCTTTTTGATCACTACTGGTTGCTCGAACCTTGTTAGTTTGCTATTAATCTTAATTTTTCTAATAATCTGATGAGCTCTAGTTTGTCATTTTCACTTAACATGTTAACAATATCTTGTTCTGCACTATCAACCAAAGCATCTATTTCATTTAAGAAATTAAGCCCTGCTTGGGTTATTGAAATATCAATTTTTCTTTTGTTCTTTTCATTCGTTTTTTTAGTGGCATAACCTTTTATAATGAGTTTGTCAACTAACCTTGTTGTATTACTCATTTTGGCAATCATACGTTCTTGAATGATGCTTAGGGTAACAGGAACACCTTTTTGACCACGCAATATTCTGAGCACATTAAATTGCTGAATGGAAATGTCATAAGTTTTAAGAACGTCATTCAAAATACCAATTACTACACTATTGGTGTATAAAAGATTTACAACAACTTTTTTCGATAATGGTAGAGTAGGAGTTGTTTTTAATATATTTTCTATCTTCATTCAACATTGTTGTATATACAAATGTACGGAAATATTTCATACAGGTTGGAATTATTCAAATGAAATATGTTTTAACATAAAAATTTGTTAAAAACAAACTAAAAACTTGAGGATTAAGTAATTTTATGAATATGAAGATTAAACTATTTTCTATTGCGGCTGTCTTATTAATGTCAGGTTGTTTTAACAACAAAAAAAGTGAAACCGTTTCTGTTGAATCAGGTACAAAGGATTTGTCGAGCAATTTTTCAAAAAATATTGATTTGGAGGTTTATGATTTCAATGGTTTTGAAAAATTTTTGAATAAAAAGGACGATAAAGTTTACGTCATAAATTTTTGGGCGACTTGGTGTGCACCTTGCGTAAAGGAGTTACCGTATTTTGAAAGATTGAATGCTGAATTTAAAGATGATGGAATGGAAGTAATCCTTGTAAGTCTTGATTTTCCGCATTTGTATGAAAATAAGCTAAAGCCATTTATAAAGGAAAGGAATTTAAAGAGTAAAGTTGTGGCGTTGGATGACCCAGACATGAATACTTGGATTCCTAAAGTAAGTGAAAGTTGGACTGGCGCAATACCGGCCACCATCATATATAGAAATGATCATCGTAAATTTTACGAACAATCCTTTGATTTTGAAGAGTTAAAAACAGAGTTAAACCAATTTTTAAATAAAAATATCTATCCATGAAAAAGTCAATCAAATTAGTTTCGGCCGTACTTGTTTTAATAGTAATGAGTGCTTTTACCATTACAAGTGATGGTTACAAAATAGGAGATATTGCAGAAGATTTTTCACTTGAAAATGTAAACGGTAAAATGGTATCTCTATCAGATTATAAAGATGCCAAAGGTTTTATTGTTACGTTTACGTGCAATACATGTCCGTTTGCCGTTGCTTATGAAGACAGAATTATAGCGCTAGACCAAAAATATGCCAGTAAAGGATATCCAGTTATAGCCATAATGCCTAATAATGTTAAGGTCAAGCCAGGCGATAATTTGGATGCCATGAAAGAGCGTGCTGAAAGCAAGGGCTTTACTTTTCCATATTTAATAGATGCCGATCAAAGCGTTTACCCAAAATATGGGGCTACTAAAACACCTCATTTGTTTGTATTGCAAAAGACTAAAAAAGGTAATGTGGTAAAGTATATAGGTGCAATTGATGACAATTATAAAGATGCTTCGGCAGTTTCAACAAAATATGTTGAAGATGCGGTAGATGCCTTATTAGCTGGAAAAGAAGTTCCTGAAAAAGAAACAAAAGCCATTGGCTGTACCATAAAGGTTTAGATATAAAATATATCAATAAAAAAGCTCCAAATAGGTTGTTTGGAGCTTTTTTTTATTTTAAATCAAATCATTCTTTTAAACCAACTGTTGTCTAAAAATAGTTTGTTTTCTATCTGGTCCAACAGATACAATGGTTATAGGAATTTCCAATTCTTTTTCCAAAAAGTCAATGTATTCATTTAGTGCCTTTGGCAATTCTGAAGCATCGGACATTTCTGTTAAATCTTCGTTCCAACCACTGAATTCGGTGTAAATTGGCTCCACGTTTTCAGGCTCAATATTATAAGGCAAATGCGAAATTGTTTTACCTTTATATTTATACTGTGTGCAAACTTTTAAAGTTTTGAAACCAGAAAGCACATCGCCTTTCATCATCATCAATTGGGTAACGCCGTTAACTCGACAAGCGTATTTTAATGCTACCAAGTCCAACCAACCGCAACGTCTTGGTCTACCTGTTGTAGCACCAAATTCGTTACCCACACGTCCCATCGTTTTACCATCTTCATCAAATAATTCAGTTGGGAAAGGGCCGGAACCAACACGGGTAGTGTAAGCTTTAAAAATGCCAAAAACATCACCAATTTGATTTGGAGCAACACCTAAGCCTGTGCAGGCGCCTGCTGCAGTAGTGTTGCTAGATGTTACAAAAGGATAAGTTCCAAAGTCAATATCCAATAGAGAGCCTTGTGCACCTTCAGCCAGAATTGATTTTTCAGCTTTTTGCGCTTGGTAAATGTATTCTTCAGAATCAATAAAGGTTAACGATTTTAATACGTCAATGGCCTTGAAAAATTCTTCTTCAAGCTCTTTTAAATTGTACTCTATATCCACATTGTAGTAAGCAATCATAGACTCGTGCTTATCGGCAAGGTTTCTGTAGCGTTCTTTCCAATCGCTTAATTCCAAATCACCTACACGAATACCATTTCGGCCAGTTTTATCCATATAAGTTGGTCCAATTCCTTTTAAGGTTGAACCAATTTTAGCCTTTCCTTTTGAAGCTTCACTAGCTGCATCAAGCAATCTATGTGTTGGTAGAATGATATGTGCTTTACGTGAAATAAGTAGAGACTTTCTGTAATCTATATTTTGCTCTTCAAGTTTGTCAAGTTCGCCTTTAAAAATTACGGGGTCTATTACTACGCCGTTGCCAACCAAATTGGTGGCATCATCATGAAAAATTCCCGATGGAATAGTATGCAAAACATGTTTTTTTCCATTGAAAACCAAAGTGTGTCCAGCATTTGGCCCGCCTTGAAAACGTGCTATAATGTTGTAGTTTGATGTAAGTACGTCAACAATCTTACCTTTGCCTTCGTCTCCCCATTGTAATCCTAGTAGTAAGTCTACTGCCATTGTAAAAATTAGTTATTTGTGGTTGATTTTCTATTCCCGTAGAAATAGAGTGAGTGGTTATTGATTTCTATACCAAAAACTTCTTCTATTGTTTTTTTTATAGATTGAATTCTTGGGTCGCAAAACTCAATGACTTCACCTGTGTCGGTAAGTATAACATGGTCGTGCTGCCTATCGAAATATGATTTTTCGTAATGTGCTTGGTTTTGCCCGAATTGATGTTTTCTTACCAAACCGCATTCTAAAAGAAGTTCTATAGTGTTATAAAGCGTTGCGCGAGATACCCGATATTTTTTGTTCTTCATATTAAGATATAGGGATTCTATATCAAAATGCTCCTTATTGTTGTAGATTTCCTGAAGTATGGCGTATCGTTCGGGCGTTTTGCGGTGACCGTTGGCTTCCAAAAATGTAGTAAATACATTCTTTACAATTTCTTGATTTTTATTCTCTGGTTTAGCCTCCATAATTTCGACGCAAATTTACACTTTTTTTACACTCTAGTAACCTTATCTATGCCATTAATTTTTTTTAGTTTTTCTAAAAGCCTGTTGATTATGGTATTGTTTTTTACAACCACATTAATTTTTCCCGAAAATAGCCCATGGTTGCTTTCAAAACTTATGCTGTTCATGTTTACGTGCATATCTTCAGAAACTATGGTGGTTATTTCGTTTACCAAGCCAATGTGGTCAATTCCAGTAAGAACAATTTTGGCTGAAAACTCTTGTTGTGTTGAATCTATCCATTTGGCAGGCATAATTCGGTAGGCGTAATTGGACTGTAAACTAACGGCATTAGGGCAGTTTTTTTTGTGGACTTTTATGCCTTCATTAACTGTTAAAAAACCAAAAACGGCGTCGCCAGGAATTGGGTTGCAACAATTGGCCAATTTATAGTCTAATTTTTCCTCTTCTTTACCAAAAACCAGAGAGTCATATTTTAAAGTGACTTCCTCTTTTTCCAATTCCTCTTTTTTTATTGGGGTTTTCTTGGATATTCTGTTTTTGATAAAGCTCATGAAAGCATTGCTTCTGGATGAAGCATAGCTTTTAAGCATTGAATTATCTATGGTTCCAACGCCAACTCTGTAAAATAAATCCAAACTTGTTTTAAGCTTGAAGAATCGCACCATTTCGTTTACAGATTCCTCATCAAGATTGATTTTTAGTTGTTTTAATTTGCGGCGTAAAATCTCTTTGCCATCCTCGCCAATTTGTTTTTTGTTTTCACGTAAGGCAGATTTAATTTTACTTCTGGATCTAGCTGTAGTAGCATAATCTAACCAGTTTGTATTTGGTTTTGAATTTTCGGCCGTCAAAATTTCTACTTGGTCCCCACTTTTCAGCTCATGACTTAAGGGCACCAATTTATTATTTACCTTTGCTCCACGGGTTTTCATGCCTATTTCGGTATGAATGTGGAATGCAAAGTCTAAAGCCGTAGCGCCTTTTGGCAGTGATTTTAAATCACCTGCAGGAGTGAACACAAAAATCTCTTTTGAATACAGATTGAGCTTGAACTGCTCAACAAAATCTACAGCATTGGTTTCTGGGTTTTCAAGGGCCTCCTGCAATCGGTTTATCCAGCTTTCAAGATTATCCTCTTTTTCGTTGCCCTGTTTGTATTTATAGTGTGCCGCATAACCTTTTTCAGCTATTTCATTCATGCGTTCACTTCGTATCTGAACTTCAACCCAACGTCCTTTGGGACCCATTACCGTAATGTGTAAGGCTTCATAGCCTGTTGATTTTGGCGAAGAAATCCAATCACGCAAACGGATAGGATTAGGCCTAAAATGATCGGTAACGATAGAGTAGATTTTCCATGCCAAAAACTTTTCGTTATGTGGATCTGAACCACATTTATAAATAATTCTAATGGCAAATTTGTCATAAACTTCATCAAAGGAAACACCTTGATTTATCATTTTTTTTCGAATAGAAAAAATAGATTTTGGCCGCCCTTTTATGGTATAGCTTAAATGCTCTTTGTCCAACGAATTTTTTATGACAGAACTAAACTTTTCAATATAGTCGTCTTGTTCGGCCTTACTCTCCTTTATTTTATCAAGAATGTCATTGTAAACATCGGGTTCAGTGTATTTAAGCCCTAAGTCCTCGAGTTCGGTTTTGATGTTGTAAAGTCCGATTCTGTGAGCAAGAGGCGCATAAATATAAAGAGTTTCTGAAGCGATTTTTATTTGCTTGTCAACTCGCATGGCATCCATGGTTTGCATATTGTGCAACCTGTCGGCTATTTTAATAATGATTACCCTAACGTCATCATTCAGTGTCAGCAACATTTTACGGAAGTTTTCTGCTTGGAGTGAAACATCCATATCTTTTTCCTTACTTAATGAAGATATTTTCGTTAGCCCATCAACAATGGTTGCCACTACTGGTCCAAACTCTTTTTCAATGTCATCAATTTCATAGTCAGGGCTGTCTTCAACCACATCATGGAGTAGCGCGGCAGCAATTGAAGTGCCATCCAAACCTATTTCTTGGGCAACAATTTTTGCAACAGCAATTGGATGGAAAATATAAGCTTCACCAGATTTTCTACGCTGGTTTTTATGGCCATCCATAGCCACTTCAAAAGCTTTTCGAATGAGTTTTTTATCGTCATCGGTAAGTGTCGTGTAACTGACCTTTAATAACTCTTTGTAGGCTTTTGTTATGGCAGCATTTTCTTTTTCAATGTATTCCTCTGTCATCATAAATTAAAAGTAACATAAAGAATATTAACAGGCAACATCAAATTTTGTTTTTTTGTCTGCTAATTTAGTGTACAAAACCATTTAAAAAGGCAACTAATTTTGCAATGGCCATGCCACGGTGCCCGATTTCATTTTTTAAACTTAAGTCCATTTCGGCAAATGTTTGCTCATGTCCCAACGGTTTAAAAATAGGGTCATACCCAAAGCCTTTTTTACCTTTTTTTTCTGTGGTAATTTCTCCTTTGCAGATTCCAGTAAAAGTTTTTAGTTCGCTAATAAAATTCAAAGCAATAACGGTTTTAAACTGGGCGTTTTTGTTGGTTTTATCTTTTAATTCCAGAAGCAATTTATCCATATTGTCTGTTGCGTTTTTTTGCTCTCCAGCATATCTAGCTGAGTACACTCCAGGTGCTCCATCAAGGGCATCAACTTCCAAACCCGTATCGTCCGCAAAACAGTCAAAGCCAAAGCGTTCCTTAATATAATTTGCTTTTTGTTTAGCGTTGCCTTCTATGGTGTTCTGGGTTTCGGGGATGTCTTCAAAACAGCCAATGTCTTCCAAGCTGAGTAACTTTATGTTTTTGGGAATCATTGATTGAACTTCACTGATTTTATTTTTGTTGTTTGTGGCAAAAACGATTTTCATAGGTTTATTCAGTTGATTTTATTGAAATTCAAAGAATTCAAAAGTACTATTTAATGGCTTAACTGAAAATATTAAAGATTGGAAAAATTTATATTCAATTTATGATTTTTGTTACTTTGATTTGTATAAAAACTTGTATATTACAACTGAAATTAAACTTTAAAAGAGAACGATTATGACAGTAAACATTCAATACGTAGATGTTGATATTAGCGAAACGCTTTCAGCTTTTACAAGGGAAAAATTAGAGAAATTGTTTAATAGATATGAGTTTTTAATAGGTGCAACAGTATATTTTAAGAAGGATGAAAAGCATCATGATAAAGGTAAGATCTGCAATATGGAACTGAGTTTGCCAGGCCCAAGAATATTTGCAACCTCAGAAGAACATAACTTTGAAGTGGCCGTTCGGGAAACCATTAGCGATCTTGAACGACAGCTTAAAAAGCGTAAGCAAGTTTTTAAAACCTATTAACGGTGGTGGTAGGGTTCGTTCCTTAAAATGGTAAAGCCCCTGTATAACTGCTCAATAAAAAATAAACGAATCATTTGATGGGAAAATGTCATTTTAGAAAGTGATAGTTTCCCATCAGCTTTTTTATAAACTTCATCCGAAAAACCATAAGGTCCACCAATAACAAAAACCAATTGTTTGATTCCAGAGTTCATGTGTTTTTGAAGGTAGTTTGAAAATGAAACAGAATCAAACTGTTTTCCTCGTTCATCCAAAAGTACTAAGGAGTCGGTCGTATTAATTTTAGACAAGATGAGGTCGCCTTCTTTTTGTTTTTGTTGCTCCTCACTTAAATTCTTTGCGTTTTTTATATCAGGAATTATTTCAAAATCAAACTTAACATAAAAACCCAAACGCTTTTGGTAATCCTCAATTAATGATGTAAGTAGCTTGTTATCAGTTTTGCCAATGGCAATAAGCTTAATAGTCATAAGTTAAAATTATTGCTTACTATTTGCGAATTATGTAAAAAAAAATCAAAATACCTAAAAATTCGTAAAAGGAAAATTTAATATAGTAAATCAATTTCTTATTTTTGCCCAAAACTAACTAACAAGTAATGATTACACAAGAGCAGTTTGATAGCGAGGTTAAAGGAATAATTGCAAATGCTATTCGAGAAGATGTAGGTGATGGCGACCACAGTTCCCTAGCTTGTATTCCAGAAAATGCTAGAGGTAGGGCAAAACTTTTAGTAAAGGATAAAGGTGTTATAGGCGGGGTTAATTTTGCAAAAAAGGTTTTTGCTTATGTGGATAAAAACCTAAAAATTGACGTTCGCATTGAAGATGGTACCGAAGTAACTTATGGTGATGTGGTTATGTATGTGGAAGGTCCTTCCAGATCTATCTTAATGGCAGAACGAACAGTGCTTAACGCCATGCAACGTATGAGTGCTATTGCTACCAAAACCAGAATGTTTGTTAATTTGGTAAAAGGTACTAAAACTAAAATTTTAGATACTAGAAAAACGACGCCAGGTATCCGTGTTTTAGAGAAATGGGCCGTGAAAATTGGTGGTGGAGAAAATCACAGGTTTGCGCTTTATGATATGATAATGCTTAAAGACAACCATATCGATTTTGCCGGAGGCATTACACAAGCTATTGAAATGACCAAGCAGTATTTGGATGAAACGGGCAAGGATTTATTGATTATGGTTGAAGCACGTAACCTCATTGAAGTCGAGGAAATTTTGCGGAATGACGGTGTTTACAGAATCCTTTTGGATAATTTTGATTACGAAGACACCAGAAAAGCCGTTAAATTGATTGGTGACAAATGTTTAACAGAATCTTCAGGTAACATTAACGAAGATACAATTAGGCATTATGCTGAATGTGGTGTAAATTATATTTCATGTGGTGCGTTGACCCATTCTGTACATAATATGGACTTGAGTTTAAAGGCCATAAAATAGTCTTCTAATAAAGGATAGTTTATTCGCTAAATTCGCTTCGTCAAACAGTAAAATACAATCTTAATTTTAATAACTTTGCTTTAACTACAAAAGCAGATTATTAATGACAAAACCCTTGGAGGACAGACTTGACAGAATACCTGTAGTTAATGTCTTGGTGCGGTTTTTTAAGAAAATAAAACTACCCGGTCTTGAAGGTTTATCCTTTTATGATTTATTGGAACTCTATATTACAGGCATTGTAAGGGGCGCTTTAACCACTAGGGCAAGTGCCATTGCGTTTAGCTTTTTTACAGCTATTTTTCCGTTTTTGTTGTTTGTTTTATTCATTATCCCTTATGTGCCTATTGATGATTTTAAAATTGAATTTTTACAATTTTTGGAATCATTTTTACCCCCAAACACCTCAGATTTCTTTTTTGAAAATATTTTTGAAAACATAGACCAATCGCAACGCGGAGGTTTGTTGTCTTCAGTATTTGTGCTTTCATTATTGTTGATGGCCAATGGAGTTAATGCGGTTTTTTCGGGCTTCGAAACCTCGTACCACGAACAACTTACCCGTAACATTTTTAGGCAGTACTTCTACGCCTTGGGCATTGCATTAATATTGGCGTTCTTACTTATTTTGACCATTGCTGTATTAGGATATTTTCAGCTTTACGTAGTACAGGAGTTGCTTAATGCTTTGGAAAATAGGGGATATGAAATAGATGTTCAAAATGTGTTTTGGGCAGATGTCGCCAAATATATATTCTTTGTTCTTATGGTTTATTTGGCCACATCAATCTTATATTATTTTGGCACGCAAGAAGGTAGGCATTCAAAATTCTTTTCCGTTGGGGCACTTTTCACGACCTTGCTTATTATGTTAACATCTTATTTGTTTGGTGTTTATATTGAAAATTTCAGTCAGTATAACAAGCTTTATGGTTCCATTGGAGCATTGTTGATTTTGCTATTTTACCTATGGCTCAATTCAAATATTTTATTGTTAGGTTATGAGCTGAATGCATCTTTAAATAAACTAAGAAAAAGGAATTAGTTTATGGCTTATTTCATAGATGTCATCATTCCTGTGCCGCTCCAAAAGTTGTTCACTTATAGTGTTACCGCTTCAGAATCGGAGTTTTTAAAACCAGGAATGCGGGTTGCTGTGCCTTTTGGAAAATCTAAAATTTATACGGGCATTGTGTTTAAAATCCATAATAATGCACCAACGACCTATGAAGCTAAAGAGATTCAGCAAATTTTGGATGAAGAGCCAATGGTCAACCAAAACCAGTTACTGCTTTGGGAATGGATAGCTAGTTATTACATGTGCACGCTCGGTGATGTTATGCGAGCCGCACTGCCAAATCCTTTTATTTTAGAGAATGAAACCGTGGTGGTTAGAAATATGACGAAAACCATTGACGAGTCAATTTTAAAAGATGATGAATTTTTGGTTTATGAGGCACTTCACCACCAATCTTCATTGAAAATCCATGATATTTCAAACATTTTAGACAAGAAGAATGTTTTGCCCGTTATAAAAAGGCTAATTGAAAAGGAAGCCATTTCTGTTGAAGAAGAAGTTTACGAAAAGTATAAACCCAAATTGGTACGGTACGTAAAATTACATTCCAATTTTTCTTCAGAAAAGTCACTTCAAAATTTACTGGAAGATTTAAGCAGAGCTCCAAAACAAAGTGATGTGGTACTAAGTTTGTTTTCCATTTCAGCAAAAACAAAAAAACCGGTAAAGGTTGCCAAATTAGCAGAGGAAAGTGGTGCATCCTCGGCTATTATTAAGTCGTTAATTGATAAAGGTGTTTTAGAGGAGTATTATATCCAAACTGACCGCGTACAATATTCTGGTGAAGAAACAGAAGATTCAAAAAAACTGAATACTTATCAAAAAACGGCTTTGGCTGAAATTAAATCTTCGTTCCAGGACCAAAATGTAACTCTGTTACATGGAGTTACCTCTTCTGGGAAAACCGAGGTTTATGTGAAGCTTATTGAGGAAGTTATTGCACAGGGCAAACAGGTGCTATATTTACTTCCAGAAATTGCATTAACGGCGCAATTAATCACGAGGCTTCAAAATTATTTTGGAGAAAAAGTTGCCGTATTCCATTCAAAATATTCCTCCAATGAGCGAGTTGAGGTTTGGAATAATGTTCTTAACAATTCCCCTAAAGCACAAATAGTTTTGGGTGCACGTTCGTCTATCTTTTTACCATTTAATGATTTGGGGTTAATTATTGTTGACGAGGAGCACGAGCAATCATTTAAACAATTTGACCCAGCGCCACGTTACCATGCCCGAGATACTGCGGTTGTTTTGGCAAACCTGTGTCTGGCAAAAGTATTGTTGGGATCCGCAACTCCAAGTTTGGAAAGCTATTTTAATGCGAAACAGAAAAAGTACGGCTTTGTTGAATTGAAGCATAGATATAATGATGTGTTGATGCCAGACATTGAATTGGTTGATATAAAAGATAAACTGAAAAGGAAGCGTATGAAAGGCCATTTTAGCGACAGATTGATTGAAGAAATGACCGATGCTTTAAAGGAAGAACATCAAATTATTTTATTTCAAAATAGGCGTGGCTTTTCGCCTATTGTGGAATGCAACACATGTGGGCATTCCCCACAATGCCCAAATTGCGATGTGAGTTTAACCTATCATCAATATAGAAACCAATTGCGCTGCCATTATTGCGGATATAATATGGCTATGCTGCAAGATTGTATGGCCTGTGGAAGTCAAGATTTGGATGCCAAGGGTTTTGGTACAGAGCAAATAGAGGAGGAGGTCAAGATACTTTTTCCCAATCATAATGTTGGCCGAATGGATTTGGATACAACGCGTGGCAAATACGGCTATGAAAAAATAATAACTGCTCTTGAACAACAAGAAATTGATATTTTGGTAGGTACGCAAATGCTAACCAAAGGGCTTGATTTTCGGAATGTGAAACTTGTTGGTATTATGAATGCTGATAATATGTTGAACTTTCCAGATTTTAGAGCCCACGAGCGCAGTTTTCAGCTCATGCTGCAGGTAGCGGGTAGGGCCGGTAGAACTGAAGAACGAGGAAAGGTTTTGATACAAACTTACAATCCACATCATAATATATTGCAGCAGGTATCTACCAACAATTATATCGACATGTTCAATGAGCAAATGAACGATCGCTATAATTTTAAGTACCCACCGGTTTACAAGCAGATTAAAATCATATTAAAACATAAAGATTATAATAAAACTGAAACTGCCGCTATATGGTTTGCAAAATCCTTAAGGCAAGTATTTGGCGATTTTGTTTTAGGACCAGAATCTCCACCCATCGCCAGAATCCGTAACCAGTTTCATAAAAACATATTGGTGAAAATACCAAAGCAGCAATCATTGTCAAAAACAAAGGAAGCTATCATTAAAATTAATAATAGCTTCCAGAGTATAAAAGATTTTCGGTCGGTTAGGGTAATTCTAAATGTCGATAACTTTTAATTTAGATGGTTAGTGGTTTAAATATTATTTAAAGCGTCAACCAATTGGGTTTTTTTGTTTCTACTTAAAGGGATTTCGTAGGCACCGACTTCAACATTTTTACTGTTAAATCTGTCAATTTTATCCAGATTAACAATGTACGATTTATGGATTCTTAAAAATTTGCCTTCTGGTAGTTCAGCTTCAAAAGATTTCATGGTAGATAAAACTACCAAGCTGTTTTCCTCTGTAACTAACTTTACATAATCACCCAAGGCTTCAATCCACTTAATATCCTTAATATAAACTTTACGTTTTTTCAGGTTACTCTTTACAAAAATGTGTTCACCTTCTTCTTCGTTAAAGTCTTGGGTCAACCTGTGTTGCTCAAGGGCTTTTTCTACAGAGGTGTTAAAACGTTCTTTTGTAATAGGTTTGTGCAAATAATCGGTAGCGTCGTAATTGAATGCTTTAAAAGCATATTCGGTTTTACCGGTTACAAAAATAATTTGGGGTTTGTTGTTCAATACGTCTAAAAGTTCAAATCCATTTAGCACTGGCATTTCAATGTCTAGAAAGATTAAATCAACTTGATGCGTATTTAAACCATTTTTAGTTTCTAAAGCACTACTGTACTCTGCTATTAAGTTAAGATTTGGGTGATTTTCAACTAACTTAACAATAGAGAGACGTTGTATTGCTGAATCGTCTACTACTACACAGTTTAAAGTCATAACATTTGTATTATTTCGGTTAAGATATCGACAATAGTACGAATAATTCGGTTAAAAACCAAAAAACATCGTTAAAATGCGCAATTTAACATAATTTTAACATTTTAAACTTGATGTTTTTTACCTTTGAAATAGGGTGTGTTTTAGTTGTGTAATATATAGAATTTATTTATTTTTGCAGCCAATTTTTAACAATTAAAACGATTTTTATGAATCATTATGAAACTGTTTTCATCTTAAATCCCGTTTTATCTGAAGAACAGATAAAGGAAACAGTAAAGAAATACGAAGATTTTCTTGTTTCTAACGGCGCTAAGATGGTATCGAAAGAAGATTGGGGGCTTAAAAAATTAGCTTATCCAATCCAGAACAAGAAAAGTGGTTTTTACCATTTATTTGAGTACACCGTTGCAGGTGATGTAATTAACGCTCTTGAATTGGAGTTTAGACGTGACGAGCGTTTTATGCGCTATTTAACCGTAGCTCTTGATAAGCACGCCATTGCTTGGGCAGAAAGAAGAAGAGAAAAACTTAAAGTAAAAGCTTAATTATGTCATCAATAGAACAACAATCAAAAGGAAAAAAAGACGGAGAAATCAGGTATTTAACTCCGCTTAACATTGAAACTAATAAGCAAAAGAAATATTGTCGTTTCAAAAAATCTGGAATTAAATATGTTGATTATAAAGATCCAGATTTCTTATTAAAGTTTGTAAACGAGCAAGGTAAAATTTTACCACGTCGTTTAACAGGAACATCTTTAAAGTATCAAAGAAAAGTGTCTGTAGCTGTAAAAAGAGCGCGTCACTTGGCCTTGATGCCTTATGTAGCAGATTTATTAAAATAAAACAATCATAACAATGGAACTTATATTAAAACAAGACGTTGAGAATTTAGGGTTTAAAGACGATGTTGTAACAGTTAAGAGCGGTTATGGTAGAAACTTTTTAATTCCTCAAGGGCATGCTATATTGGCAACGCCTTCTGCTAAAAAGGTATTGGCAGAAAACTTGAAACAAAGAGCTTTTAAAGACAAGAAATTAATAGAGGACGCTAATAAAACAGCAGAGGCTATTAAAGCGTTGGAAGTTAAAATTACTGCTAAAGCTACAGAAGGAGCTTCAGCTGGCGATAAATTATTTGGCTCGGTAACCAAAGCTGATTTGGTTGAGGCTTTTGAAAAGGAAGGTCACATCGTAGACAAAAAATTTGTTACCATTACAGGTGGAAACATCAAACGTTTGGGGCAGTACAATGCTGTTGTGCGTTTACATCGTGAAGTGGTTTTCGATTTTCCTTTTGAGGTTATAGCACAAGCTTAATAACGCTTAAACAAAATAATAAGCCTCAACAATGTTGAGGCTTTTTTTATGACATTTGTAAAATGAAGTACAGAAGACTCACAAAAGAACAGTTTGAAGAACTGCACCAAGAATTCATTAATTTTTTGGCCACCCAATCCATCACGCACGACGAGTGGACCAACCTAAAAGCCAATAAGCCAGAATTGGCCGAAACCGAGTTGGACGTGTTCAGTGATTTAATTTGGGAAGGTGTTTTGAACCAGGCCGAATATTTGGAGCATTTTGCACCGCAGCATATGTATTTGTTTCATCTTGACGAAAAAAGCATGCATGCCATTGTCATTAATGTGAAAAATGAAGCAGTTGATATTACGACAAAGGAAGGTTACAATTGGCTGCGTGAAAATTTGATGGATGAACAAGTTGAGTTTTTGCAGGCAGATAAAGAATATACCGAGGACGAAAACCTAGATAAATTCAAAATGATTGAGCAAGGTGCCGTTATTACCAAAGGTGAATTGTATGTGTATTTTGATAACTTGATAAATTAGATTTGTCATTCCTGCCCAAGCCGGAATCTTTTTCAAATTAATCTTTTATTTTTGTCAAACTGAGCCTTTCGACTGCGCTCAAGATAAACTCAAGTCGAAGTGCGATGGATAAAACCTAAAAACAATCACCACCAAATGGCCCAAAAACCCAGCATCCCAAAAGGTACTCGAGATTTCAATCCGGATCAAGTAGCTAAACGAAACTATATTTTCAATACCATTCGTGGGGCTTTTGAAACCTTCGGGTTCCAACCTATTGAAACTCCAAGTTTTGAAAACTCAGAAACCTTAATGGGGAAATATGGGGATGAAGGGGATCGTTTGATTTTTAAGATTTTGAATTCTGGGGATTATTTGTCGAAAGCAGATGAAAGCGCTTATAATGGAAAGGATTCAAATAAACTGACCGCTTCAATTTCCGAAAAGGCGCTCCGCTACGATTTAACCGTGCCCTTTGCGCGTTACGTGGTACAGCACCAAAACGAAATAGAGTTTCCGTTTAAGCGTTATCAAATACAACCTGTTTGGCGGGCCGATAGGCCACAAAAGGGTCGTTTTAGAGAGTTTTATCAATGTGATGCCGATGTGGTAGGTAGCGATTCACTTTGGCAAGAAGTGGAGTTTATTCAACTGTACGACACTGTTTTTTCAGATTTAAAACTGGATGGTGTTACCATAAAAATAAACAACCGTAAAATATTGTCTGGTATTGCTGAGGTTATTGGTGCTTCCGATAAATTGATTGATTTTACGGTAGCTTTGGACAAACTTGACAAAATAGGTGAAGAGAAGGTAAAAGAAGAAATGTTGAGCAAAGGTATTTCAGAAGATGGGATTTCAAAATTGCAACCGCTATTCACCTTATCTGGTTCGTTTGAATCACAAATCGAAAGTTTAAAAAGCATTTTGGATACTTCGGAAGAAGGAAGAAAAGGTATTGATGAACTGGCTTTTATCAATAACGCCATTACTGAATTGGGTTTAACCACGGCCAAATTGCAATTGGATGTTACCTTGGCACGCGGACTAAACTATTACACAGGTGCTATTTTTGAAGTGGCTGCGCCCAAAACCGTACAAATGGGTTCCATTGGTGGAGGTGGCCGTTACGACGATTTAACGGGCATTTTTGGTATGCCCAACATGAGTGGTGTGGGCATTAGCTTTGGTTTGGATAGAATTTATTTGGTTCTTGAAGAATTAGGCTTGTTCCCAGAAACCATTACTAAAAATGTGGAGGTACTGTTTACTAACTTTGGTGATGAGGAAGCCTTATTTAGCTTAAAAGCCATTAAACAATTGCGCTTGCGCGGTATTAATGCCGAATTATATCCTGACGCAGCCAAAATGAAAAAACAAATGAACCACGCCAATAAACGTAATATTCCGTTTGTGGTTTTGGTGGGTGAAGAGGAAATGGCTTCAAACACCTATACCCTTAAAAATATGCTGTCAACTTCTGGTGAACAGTTTAAGGTGTCGTTGGAAGAACTGATTTCAAAATTGAAGTAATTCTATTAAAATTTAAAAGCCCAGAGATTGTCTCTGGGCTTTCTTTTTAAGAGTTAGTCACTCAGTTAAAAATCTATTCTTTTATAAATCTTTTCATCATTTTGTCAGAGCCATCATTTACTTCAATGTAATACATACCGGCTTCCAAATAGTCAACAATAATTTCTTGGTCTGTATCGCCAGTTTTTACAACTTGCCCAAGCATATTGACTATTTTATAAGACATGTTGGTGTTTCTCAAAGTTTTAATGTTCAAAATATCACCCTTTACTGGATTAGGATATACTTTAAGTTCATTTCTTTCAACAAAGTTTTCTGTGATATCTAAAGTCGTATCTGTTTTTTCGGTTGGAGCTCGATAAACAGCAGGTGAACCAATTCCTATTCCTGTAATAATGACTTGGTCTATAAAAACTTGATCATTGTTTCCAGAAGCGTCACATTGGAATCTGAAACCTGAATTTACGGCAAAATTATATTGCGTTGACGTTATAGTAACCGTTGCATTATAAAAAGTGTCGTTGTTAAAGTCTATACCTCTTACATAGGTGGCAACGGTATTCCAATTGGAACCATCAAAGAAGCGCACCCAGAAATCTTCATTGTTGTTCATGTTAAAGGCATAGAAATAAAAATCTATTTCAACTTGCTCATAAGGAGAAACATCAATATTGGACAAGGTCATTGATGATGAAACCCCAGAATTGTCTCTTATTCTTATTGAGAAGCTACCTTCGTAAGAATTTGAAGTAGCTGTTCTTGCGCAATCACTTCCTCCATCTTCCCAATTATCCCATCCTGTTTCAAAATATCCTTCATGAAGAATAACATCTGTTGGTAGGCTAGTTATTATAACTATTCTTATTGCTTGCACGGCCGGATTTCCAGCAGCGTCGCTCACGTCATAGGTCACGACATAGGTTCCCGCAACGGCAGGGTTCACGGCATCCCCGCCGATTACGATGTTGCCCGAAATGTCGCCATCGATATTGTCGGTAGCGGTAGCGCCCTGTTCGTTGTAAGTATCGCCCACATTCAGGTTAATGGTTGCATTTCCAACCAAAGTAATAACGGGTGCAGTGGTGTCGGGAATCACGTTGACGGTTCTGGTCACCTGCACG
>NZ_JBBVGQ010000008.1:59797-75224 GCF_038148895.1 Tamlana sedimenti
TCACAACATCCCCGCCGATTACGATGTTGCCCGAAATGTCGCCATCGATATTGTCGGTAGCGGTAGCGCCCTGTTCGGTATAGGAATCGCCCACGTTCAGGTTGATGGTTGAATTGCCATTTAATGTAATTACTGGAGGTGTTGTGTCTTCTTCAACAGTTGTTAAATTAATATCATCAACGGCAATATCAGCTCTCCAAGTACCACCAACAAATCTGTTAAAACGTAATTGTGCGCTTCCCCCAGCGTAACTGGTTAAATCAATATTTACCAATAACCATGCAGTACCTTGTTCCCCTGATTGGCTCCAAAGGCTGGTCCAAGTGCTGCCATCATCATTACTTATTTCAAGATCTAGGGTGCCCATGTCCGGATCGCCATACATATTGTATTGGAAACTAAAGTTAGCCCCACTAGCATTCGATAAATCAAAGCATGGGGAAGTTATAATTGCTCTTTTGTTTGGATACCCAGTGTTGTTTCCAGAGGCTTCAACATAAATATAGAAAGATCCTTCTGCGGCTCCAGAAGGGCCTGTATTATTTGAAGGTGTTGTGCCAGAATTAACTAACCAATCCAAATCATCAGCTGCCGATTGAGACCAATTGCCAATAGAACCTTCAAAACCAAATGCATATGGATAGCCATTAATGCCTCCGGTACATCCTGGTAAGGCTTCAATAACATTTACAGTTCTGGTAATTTCTGTAGCGGCATTTCCAGCAGCATCACTAACATTATAGGTTATCACATAAGACCCAATAGTGTTTGTGTCTACGGTTTGTCCAGCAATAACGATATTAGCGGAAATATCGCCATCTACATTGTCAAGTGCCGTGGCTCCTGCTTCAGTATAAGTTCCTCCCTGCACAACATCAACTGATGAAGCACCATTTAGAGTTATAACTGGAGGTGTAGTATCTGGTCCTGCTGCTTCAATTATTACGGTGTAATCTTCAACTTCCCCATATTGAAATGTTTCACAAGCAGTTGGAATAGCATTATATTGCATTGAAATACGCATTCTTGTGGAATTTTCAACTGCAGTACCCGGAACGGTAAAATTTCCACTGACCGAAGTGGAATTGGTTGGGGTTTGCGTAAATATTTGTTCTCCTGCATCATCAAAATCACCATCTCTATTATAATCAATCCAAACAGAATAAGCTTCATTATAAACTGTACCAGTCCAAGTGGGTGTGATAGTGATGGTATATTGGGAAGCCTTTGTTAAGGTTGTGGAAATTGCCGTGAAATCTGAGTAAAACTGACCTGTAGAACTATTGTTAATAGTGTTTAGTTGAACCCTGCCAATGTATTCGTCATTTACATTTGTACTGCTAGAACTGCAATAATTCAATTGAAAATCTAGTGTAGTGAAGTTAATAGTTGACGAGTAGGCAGAATTATTTGCACCACAATTTGAGCGCACCTGCGCCTCATAGTCAGTTAGTAATGTAAGTCCTGTTAGGTCATGAGATGGTACTGTTAAACCAATAATATCTGTCCAGTTTTGGGCACCTACAACGCGATATCTTAAATCATAAGTTGCAGACGGTATGTTATCCCAAGAAATAGTGGCTTCACTACTGGTTATGTTACTGTTAGCTAAGTTAGTTGGCACTGAAGTAACACAAGGCACTTGGATGCTGATGACTTTAAAATCATCAAAGATAAAACCATCAAAAGTGGTTGTTAAATCATCTTCTCTATTGGTGCTATCGGTTTTAAACCTGAATCTAAATTGAACGTTATTTTGACCAAACAAAAAGCTATTTTCAGTATTGCTGATATAGATTTCTTCCATGACCCATTTATCCATGGTATCACCGTCGTACACCACATCTCCGTTAGTGGATTGGTGTGTTCCTGTGCTTTTGTTTAAATGATAGTTGGTTAAGGAAGTTGCTGCAGGCTTGTTGTAGTTTCCGCATAAAGCCGTCCAGCTACTGCCACCGTTGGTACTTGCTTCAAGTTGCACCAAATCAAAATTTCTTTCCAAATCCCACTTCGCATAAAACTGCACAATAGCTTCTGGAGAGCTTGATAAATCTATATTCGTGTTTAAGGTTAGTGTTTTTGATTCGTTGTTTCCATAAGAACCAGAAGGAGAGTCTGTTATAGCTGAAGAGCCAGAATAGGCATCTGTAGTTATACCCCAAGAGCCTCCAGAACTTGTCCAATTTGAAGTTCCAGTTACATCAGGATTGTCTTGGAACAAAATACTGGATTGGTAGTATTTTACATAATTGGCTTGATAAATAACAAAATCGTTGTTACTTAAAGTTACTTGGAATTCTATTTTGTCATTGGGTTGGATTCCTGAATCTAAAGTGTATGGAACTGTTAAATTACGTTGTTCTAATTTTGACCATCCAGATTGAACGGATGGCGAAGTCATTGAAATGATGTTAGATGAAACAGGGGTAACCGATAATGTGATGTTGTCATAAGTTTTTCCAACATATTCTACCCCAAAATTTAAGTTTCCTGAGATAGAAGAAATGTCGCTTGTATTTAAATCATGAAGTTTGGCAAATTTTCCCGAGTAAAGTACAGAAAGAAAATTCATTCGCATAGCCCTTTGAGCTATGGGTGTAATTAAAGAAGGAGATGGCCAAAAATCATCACCGTTTTCGGGCGCAATAGTTAATACATTCTTTCCTGAGCCGGAATCGGTTTGTCCCCCAGAGGAAACAGGAGGACCTCCTAACATCCAATCGTTTGTATCTCCATTGGCTTCATAAAGTGTATTCGGAGCAGAACCGTAAATATATCGATTATACTGGGTTAAATCATGGCATAGTTTGGCGTATTCATCTTCTCTGCCAGAATCTGCAGCAGAAATACTTCCATTATATGATGAGGTTACGATAGAGTTTAAACCACCATGGTGATTAACTGCTATTTTAAAATCATGGCTCGTTACAAAGTCCTGTAGAATTTGGGTTTCGGGTTCAGAACCTGCAGATGGACCTCTATAAACGTTGCTGCTTGTAGTAGGAGACGATCCTGAATTGTCCCATCCCCAGTAATAATTGAAGTTTCTATTTAAATCAACTCCTCTAACATTATTACTTGAGCTCGAAGAGCCATTATCTGCAGTGCCAGGTCTTAGATTTTTTCTTTGTAATCCACCACCTGAAGGGGCAATAACTTCATTCCAGCGTAAACCGTCAGGATTTACAATGGGTACAAAGTATAGTTCTTGGTTATCAACAACATTTTTAATGAATGGGTCGGTATTGTAGTTTTCTAAAATATACCACATAAAGTACATGACGTTCATTAAGCTATTAACCTCTCTGGAATGGGTCATACCAGTAATTAAAGTTTCTGGTTCGTTGGCTTCATCAATATCCGGGTTGTCTGAGATTCTTACGTAATAAACCGTTTGTCCTGGCCATGTAGTTCCTCCGGTTGAGTTGCCGTGTGTTGTTTGACCTGTTGAAGAAGCGTCCGACTTAACAGAAATTAAATTAGGGTACAAACTGCGCATCAAATCCAGTTGGGCCAGTGTCTCGCTAACCGTTAAGCAACCACCCATACTTCCCAATTGAAAATTATTTGGGACTGCCCAATTAATTTCACCACACTCGTCGTGCTGTGCAGGGTTGCCTACAGCAATATTTTGCAGGCTTAAGCTTTTTTGTGCATAATCGCTTTGTCCCTTTTTAGGTTTACTTTTCAGGCTACTCAATTGGGCTTTTGCCAAAGGTAATTCTCTGGCATTTCGTTCAGCATAGTGCCTGGTTAGGTCGTCAATTATAACGGTATAATTAACGCCGTTTTTTTTAAGACTCAATAATTCGTCATTGCTTAGTTCAAGTTCAAGATTGTTGTTTACGAATTTGGGTCCACAGTTTAAATCTATTCCAGCCTGTTTAATTTTTAAAAGTAAATTTTCGGAAGGATTAGAGATTGAAATTCTTTTTGCGCTTGATGTTTGTTGGGAAAAGACAAATAAAAAGTTAAAAAGAAAAAAGTTAATGAGGAACAACTTTTTCATTGGTTTGGGTATTAAGGGTTAAAATTTGCTTCCGAATGTAATGTATTTCTAGATAACTTTCCATTAATTTTTCTCACATTTTATTCACAATATCTTAATTTCTAGCATTTTACGGTTTAACCTCAATTGATTTGTTGTTAAATCTTACAATTTTATTTTTGAAGTATCTAGTTTTTAGGACTTTAGTTTTACGAATAAAAAAACCTTCCAATTTGATTTGGAAGGTTTAATTTTTTTAGTGCTAGTTTTAGGTTTTATTCAACTCTTACCTTTTTCGAAATGATGCCACTCTCAGTTTCGATTTTTAAAACATAATTGCTTGGACTAATTTGGCTGGCGTTGTACTCCAAGTAATTATTATTTGTGTTTGTTTGGAATTTGAACAAAGACTGACCAAGGAGATTGAACATTTCTATAGATTCAATTAATTTTGAAGAAGGGTTATTTATTACAATATTGTTATGTTCATTTGAAAAATAAACCTCAATTTGTTGATTTGCAAAATCTTCTGTACCTAAGGTTTGGGGTTTTGCAAATGTAATTTCAAAACGATTTAGATATTCGCCCGACTCTAAAAAGGTTTCGTACTTGTCTTGTTTTAAATCCCGATATATTTTTAATTCCTTATCGTGCAAATAAATTTGAAGATTGTCTGGCATGTTTTCTAGTTCATCAATGGCAATACTGTTAAATCCATCTGTTTTTGTGTGAATGCCCAACGGGATAATGCTTTGCTCGTTAATTTCATTGATGCCCTGAATGGTATATTTTTCGTTGTTAATAAGCCAATACATGTCGTCAATTTGTGTGTCAATGTATTTAGAGTCGTAACCCCAATCATATCCCACAGAAGCTTTTTCGTCCACAGTTATTAATAATTGTCTTCTTAAAGTATTGACAGAAGTGAAGCCCATTCTTAGTTTCATTCTAGTGTCCTCACTTTGTGAAACTTTATTTTCAAAATTGTCACCAGATTTTTGTTGGGAGCTCTTATCTTCGATATGAAAAACACGTTGGCTATTTTTGAATGTAATTACGCCATCTGTTTCGGCAGTTGTATAAAACCCTTGTCCAACAGGTATGTATCTATTAGGGATGTCAATTGGGGTGCCGCCTGTTGAAACTACAGCACTTTCAGCATTTTTTGATGCGGCTGGTACGCCACCCGAAAGTGAAAATGTTGCGTAACCCCCTTGGTAATCGCTAGATACGTGTGAACCGCCACCCCAATGTTTCCAGAAATAAAGTGTTCCGTTAGTTGATCCAAGCCCGGCGATGGTTGATTTGTTATCTTCAATAAATTTAACGGCATCTATGGCAGAAGGGTATGGGTTACCCACAAAATAGTCATTTCCGGCATAAACGGTTAAACTGATATCTCCGTTATTTGGTTTGCCTTCAAGGGTATAATCTTGAATATCCTCAATGTTGCCTGTGCCTGGTCCTTTCATAGTAAATCCTTCACCGGCTAAAATTTTACCAGTGCTTCTTACATGCTGCCAAGTTGAAAAATTATTATTTAGGGCATTATTGTATTTCCAAATCCAATAATCTGCAATGGATAGTGGGCTTGCAGTACCGTCATAACCTGAAGTTAAAAAGTCAACATCTGTAAAAATGTTTTCTAATGTATAGCTGTTATTTATTGTTGAATCGTTTTGTTCGCCAACAGGTGATGACCAATAATTATAGGTGTATTTGTCGGCTGTTCCCTGGAGGTCTTTTTTTAAGATGCCAGAACTGGTTTCATCTAGAATGCTGTTTTCTGCCTGAACAAGTTGAGATTCTCTCTCTAAATCTAGTGTTCCATCAAGCTTTAAGTACCAAGAATTGAATAGTCCTGAATTTTCTTTTACACTTAAAACACCATCTTTTTCAACAATAAGACCCGCGGTATTAATGTTGGAAGTAAGGGAGATGTTTCCATTGATTTTATAAATAGAATAGGCATTCGTATTGTTCGTTACATTCCAAACATCGCCGTGAAGCCAATTGTTTGGGTCTGTCCAAATTCCGTTGCTGGATATTTTGGTTGCATAGGGAAGAGGTGCCGTATAGTCTTGATTGATGGTCATGTTATGAAGTGTGCCATCTGTTCCATTATTGGCATCGTCTGGGGTGAATCCAGTATTCAAAATCCCCATTTTATAATACATAATTAAGTCGCTCCAGGATAAACCTTCTATGTCTTGAGGAATAATAGAACCTCTTATTTTTCCATTGTTATTCTCAATTTGTTGGTTGATTTGTTGTTGTAATTGGTCGAGATTTAGGGCTTTGCTGAAAACACGACATTCATTGATTGATCCCTCAAAATAATTGTTTTCAAATTCTGTATTTCTTCCTATTTCAAAATCGTAATCTGAATTCCATTCAGGAGTTTCAATAATTGATGTTCCAATTAGCGAATCATCTGAATATGTCCATAAAGCATTTCCGTTTAAATACAGGGTTGCGGAACCCGAATTGCCATCAAATGTTAATGCAGTATGATGCCAAAGGCCTTCTTCCAAATAACTTTCGCTAGCAAGATCGGGTGAAATAATATCTGAACCTTGATTAGTTTTTATAAAGGCTTTTAGTTTTTTATTCGAATCAATAAAAAGTCTAAAATTTCGCTGTCCCATAATTTCACCACCGTCAGAATTATTTTCGAGTTTAACCCAGGACATCATGGTCGTTTCAGACTTGCCTCCTAAAAAGGCGGTGCGACCTATGTAGTCATCCACGCCATCAAAACCTAAATCTTGTGGAGTACAGAAACTGAAATTACCGATGCCCGTGGCGTGGGGTAAATAATGGTCGCAAGTGTCGCAATCTTCCCATAAGAAGGAAACGCTTTTAATATGATTTGGGCTTGAAAAGTTAACCCCAACAATCGAATTATCCCCGGCAGTAATATTTGAAATTGCATTTACAACTCCAGTGTTGTTATCTGAGACATAAGTGGGAGACGGTGAATTTGTAAATTCAGGATAAATGGTGTTTCCATCTTTGTCTAGACCTGTAAAGGTGTATTTATCACCATTGGTTTCCCATTTATTTACATGGTGAATATCAAACGAAAACGAATATATCGGTTTACTAAATGTTATGGTGCAGGTAATTCCAGTGCCCGAAAATCCGTTGGACAATAAATCAATTCCATCATATAAATAGCTTGATTGGCTACCAACCTTCGGTGTGCTTCCAGACCAAAATCCTAATGTGCTCGTTTCTCCCGTAAATGTTATGGTAATATCGGTTTCGGATCCATTTACGTTATTGTAGGTATGGGATAATTGTCCTGGAGGCCAGTAAAATTCTCCACTCATACTTGTGCTCCAATTTAAATTGAAGTTATGGGCGCAATTGGGCGTTTCATGAAGCTGGGCGTTTGTTTTGACGCTTAAAAAGAAGAGAGAAAGCATCAGAACCATTTTAATAACAATATTCTTCATAAGTAGGTGACTAGTTTGGGATAAACTATTGTTTTATGCGCTAGATGGTTATTAGGCTAATATACAGATATTTAAGTGAAAATCGATAAAATGTATTAAAAATTCGACGAAATACACATTTTAAAAATTAAAGCCCTAAACACAATTTAGGGCTTTTAAATATTATGATTAAAATCTATCCGTTAGTCAATTAACACCTTTTTCGAAATTGTACTGTTTTCTGTAGTCAAATTGATGACATACATTCCAGTTTGTAGATTTCTTGTATTGAATTCTAAATATTTTTCGTTTGAATTGTTGTTTACTTTAAATACCGACTGACCTAAAGCATTTAGCATTTCAACGGTATTAATGTTCTTCAGCTTCGGGTTGTTAACTATTATGCTTTCCTCTTCATTAGAGAAGTATACGTTTATTACAGATTCATTAACATCTCCGGTATTGAGTAAAGCATTATTTGAAAATGTAATTTCAAAACGATTGTTGTGTACACCTGACGCTAATGAGATACTAAAATCACCTTCTTTTAAGTTGTGGTATGTGTCCAATTCCATGTCATGAACAAAAATGTTTTTGTTTGCATCAATGTTTTCCAAATTGTCAATTTTTACAACTGCCAGACCGTTTTTAGCAATTTTCATACTAAAAGGAATCCTTTGGTCTGTATTAAAGTTCTCAATACCTTGAATGATTAATTTAGACGAATCCAAATTCCAGTAGATGTCTTCTTTGTTATCTTCTATCAACAGGGCATCATATCCTAAATCAAAATCATTTGAAGCACGGCTATCAGCTCCTAATAATAGCTGTCTGTGGTATCCGTCTGGTGAATCAAACATCAACCTTATTCTTTCTCCAGTTTCTGCCGATTGGTTTTCCACAGACGATTTTGATTTTTGTGCATTTCTGAGGAATATAGAACCCGTGTTAGAACCTGACACAACTTCTTTTTGGTAAATTCTTTGGCTGTTTTTGAATAATATGTTTCCGCCAACGATTGGTTGGGTTAAACCTGCCACACCACCATCATCAACAGCAGAGACAAAAAATCCTTGACCTACTGCTATGTATCTTTCAGGAAGTTTCGTTCCTGAAGCATAGGTAGCATTAATTCTGGCATCGGTTGATATGGCAACAGTTCCTCCTAGCAAAGTGTAAACCGCATAACCACCTTGGTAGTCACTTAAATAGTGACTGTCAATGGCAAAGTGATCCCAAAAATACAACGCACCATTTATAACGTTCGTTGCATTATTTCCACCATCTGCCACACTAATATTGTCCAAAATAAACTGATTGGCGTCCATGGCGGAAGGATAAGGGTTACCAATTAAGTATTCGTTATCCGCGGTTATTGGTAAACTGAAGTCTCCATTATTTGGTTGGCCCAATAAAATATAATTTTGGTCTGCAGTTGCCGTACCAGGGCCTTTCATGGTGAAGCCTTCTCCAACTGATAAAGTGCCCGTACTTCTTATATGTTGCCATTGATAATACTGGTCATTTGGCTTATTGGAGTATTTCCAAACCCAATAATCCGCATTTTGAACAGGAGATGCTGTGCCATTGTATCCTGAGGTTAAGAAACCTACATTGCTAAAAATATCTGCCACGGTATAACTTGCATTACTTGTTGGCGATACAGGTGAACACCAATAGTTGTACAAATAAGTATTTGAGTATCCTTGTTGGTCGCGTTCTAATGTTCCTGTACTTGCCGCATCAAAGTCACTTTGATCGGTTTGAACCAATTGCGATTCACCTTCTAAGTCTATAGTTCCGTCAAGTTTTAAGTAATGCGATACTGTTAAACCAATTCCTGTGTTTACAGCAGTATCTCCATTAACTTGTAAATCTCCACTATTTATTATTAACCCTTCAACAGAGCAATCTCTAGAGCGTACACCAGTAGGTGATGAACCTAAATATACATCATGGTCAATTTCAACAATATTCCAATCAATTGGTGTTACCCCATCAACTATTGATAAGGCATTTGGTAAGTTTTGAACTGTATTGTTTAACCAAGTTCCAGCAGCATCCCAAGATCCAGCAGCCTGAGACTGATAGGGCAGTGGAGCAGTTTGGAAATCAACAGTGTCCAAATTTCTTAAGGCACCTTGATTGCCTTTTCCAGACATATCATCAGTATTGGTGTACGTGTAAACAGACATTGGGTAGTATCCTGCTAAATCTGTCCATGGTACCGTACTTATCTCGTTTTTGGTAATAGTTGTTGGGATGACGTCGCCATATTCCAAAGCTAAAGAAACATCATTTGAAATCTCTTGGTTCATAATGTATCTCAATTGGTCAACGCTTAGCGCAACATCCCAGACTCTTACTTCATCAATATTTCCAGCAAAATAATCTGTTGTGTTGGGATCCCATCCATCAGCTGCAGCAATCAGGAATTTTCTTGATGTAGCTGTTGGAGCTGGTAAAGAAGATGCTGAATTATCTGGAACGCCATCAATATATAAAGTGGCTGTTCCGCTGTTATAAATTACCGCTACCTGATGCCATTTGTTTTCTGGAATGACAACAGATGATGTTAAAGTTGCTGCTCCGCCGTTTAGGCTAAAGGCCAAATTTCCAGAGCCATTAATTCTTAAATCATATCCTTCGGTGAAGGCATTGTCTCTTTTAGAAACTATTGAGGCATTTACGGTACCTGTATCTCTTTTTATCCAAGCTGAAATGGTAAATTCAGTTGGGTTTAAATCTAAATTGTCTTCAACATCAATGTAGTCAACTACACCGTCAAAATAAACCGAACGTTCAGCTATAATCTGTGGCGCATATCCAAAGGTGATATATTTAGTACCGCTAAAGTCATATTCAGTTTCTAGGTTTCCACTTCCGTCTGATGTCATTACACGGTAATCTGCCGTAGGGTCAAAAACACCTGTAGATGAAATAAACATATAATAACTACCTGGAGGTGTAATGTTTCTTATAGCATCTTGAGGAATTCTTACCTTGCACGAAGGAATATCTCCACCAGTTTCAACAACTTTCCATGTACGTTGCATCGCAACAAAGCTAACAGGGGTTGATAATCCTGAAATACCAGCACTCATATCAACGGAAACTGAGCTGGCTGCCAAGTTTAAATCGGCGCCATCATTACCCCACATTAAAAATTCACCATCGTTAAAAGCCGTTGGGTTTGAACTTTGGTTATCACTATTTGTATCATACAAATCGGTTAAACCAATAGATAAAATACCCTCAATTCTTCCGGTACCATCAGCAGCATCGTTTGAACTTCTTGATTGTTTTTGATTTAATTCTGAAGCATCATCACGTCCAATACCAGCAACATCATAATTGTAACCGGCGTTGGCTGAGGTATCCCAAATAACTGTTCCTTGGGAATCTATATAATCTCTGTCGTTTAGGTTAACCGCAGTAGCACTTCCAGTGTCATGTAATGTAATTCCATACTTAATACATAATGAGGATAAGATTTTATGTTGGTCATCCGATGAGTTTTGTTGCGAGTAACTTAAAACTTCACTTATTTTACCATCAAAATAGGTATCGAATGGATGGCCATTTATTGTAATTCTTCCTGCTCCCAAGGCGAAGTAGGAATTAAAATATTCAATGAAAGGTAAGGTCTCAAATGAAGATGAGGTTTCACCTGTGGCATTGTCAATTCGAATACCATTTTTATAAATTTCAGTGGAGGTATTGTCTATATTATTTTTTACGTTAAAAACAATGACTTCACTATCGTAAGAATCGGTGGCGCTTGAATAGGTTCTTCCATAAGAACCATCAGTTCCTAAGCCACCTAAACTTGTTGGTACCGTACTTACCATGTGGTTAACCATAGAGTCGTAATTGGTAAATCTCGCAGAACCAGCTCCAAAATATAAACCAGAGCCATCACTGTGCATGGTTTGGGTAGCATGTCTTCCCGAAAGCGGAGCTTGTGTGTTAGATACTTGATAATCAATAATGCCATCTGTTTTTACAACAACAAAGTATTCCCTGGCAAAAAAGCCTCCTTTCCCCTTCATCACATCTCGATCGGCTTTTGTGAAATCAACATAGGGGTTAAAGTTAATATTTCCTGCAAAGTTATTATAGAACACGGGGCTATTGGATGTTACACTAACGGCATCATTATCTTGTGCTTGGTCTGTCCAAGTAGCAATATCGGCACCGTCAGCGGTTACTCCAACTTCAGAGTCAGCTTTTAGCCAAAGTTTAAGATTGTTTGTTATACCACCAGGAGCATAGGTTGGGTCTGGAAAGAGGGTAATGGGGTCTCCATGTACGAAGACGTTATCAATACAAAACCCATCTCCACTATTACTTTGTGTTGCAAAGCGAACTCTAAATTGTACCGTTGCAACATTATTCAAAGCACTTGGCAAATCAATAGTAGCTTGATAAAAATTATTTCTCCCGGAAACAGGTGAGGTGATATCACCATTTTGGCTCCATCCATCTGAACCACCTAGAGCTGATATACCGGAGGTATTGTACCAATTGTAGCCAGAACCAGAGGCTCCTAAAACTGTCCAAAGAATACCATTAGTTGAATATTCTATATATGCACCATCATTACTTGCAGTTTGGAACCTAACGTCTATTTTAAACTCTAAATTTTGGAATCCGGTTAAATCTATAACTGGGCTTGTAAGATATGTATTGGTATTTGTTGCATAATTATTATAATTGTTTGTATACCAATAGTTCGCCTCTCCGACTTCGGTTGAATTGGTGCCATACGCCCAAGTAGAGCCAAGCCCAAGATTGGTCATTGTCCAACCACCATTGTTATTGTCAAAATTTTCGTAATAAATAGTGTGTAATGGTGAGGACGTAATTCCAGTACCTTCAATGTCAAAGTTATAAGGGTTCTCATCACTATCATCATTTGCTATACTTATGGTAGCACTTCTAGTACCTGTTGCACTGGGATCAAAAGTAATGCTAAAGGTTGTTGAAGAGCCTACACCAATAGGAGTTGAAGGGATACTTGTAACCGAAAAGTCTGCTGCATGCGTACCTGAAATAGTAACATAAGGTGAGCTTCCCGTTAAGTTTAAGTCGCCAGTTCCTGAGTTGTCAATAGTAAATGTAAATGTTCTGGTATCTCCAGTAACACTTACTGAACCAAAATCTGTAAAGTCATTAATATCAGGAGTGGTATCACCGTCAGCAATACTTGTTGAGTTGCCCGTTACATCCATTTCTGGTGAAGGCGGTGTACCTGTACCGCTGATATCGAAATTATATGGGTTTTCATCACTGTCATTATTGGCAATGGTTAATGTTGCATTTTTTACACCATTGGTTGTTGGTGAAAATGTAATGACAAATGTTGTATAATTTGAAGATGCAATTGTACTTGCAGGAATCGTTGTGACACTAAAATCAGCTGCGTCGGTACCAGAAATAACAATATATGGTGAAGCACCTGTTAAATTTAAATCTGCCGTTCCTGTATTTTCTATAGTAAAGGTTCTTGTAAAACTATTTCCTGTACCAACACTACCAAAATCAGTATGGTCTGTAGTTGTTGGGGTAGTATCACCATCACTAATACTTGTGCTATTTCCTAAAATATCTATTTCAGGAGCAGGTATGTAGGCGGTTCCTTGAATGTCAAAATTATAAGGAGCTTCATCGCTATCATCATTGGCTATGGTTAGCGTAGCATTTTTAGTTCCTATAGTACTTGGTGAAAACATAATAGAAAATGTAGTACTGCCAGAAGCCGATATAGGTGTAGTTGGTATAGCCGTAATGCTAAAATCTGCGGCATCAGCTCCAGATATAACTACGTAAGGCGAACCTCCTGTTAAATTCAAATCTATAGTTCCTGTATTTTCAATTGTAAATGTTCTTGTTAGCGTACTTGCCACTGCCACATTTCCAAAATCCGTATGGTCAGCAGTTGTTGGGGTAGTATCTCCATCACTAATGCTGGTGGAGTTTCCCAAAATATCTATTTCTGGGGCAATGGGGAGATAGCCTTCAATTAAAATATTGTCAATGTATAAAACGTCAGAATTAGTACTTGCATCACAAGTTATTCTAAATTGAGAATTTGTCGCAAAGGTATATGTGCCCGAATTTAAAGTAACAGTAGGAGTATAGGTTGTACCATTGTTAAAATCTGTACCGTTTACATAAGTGGCGACAGTGGTCCATGAAGATCCATCAAAATATTCCAACCAAAAATCCTCTCCACTACTAAAGTTAGCTGATTCATATTCAAAAGAAAAATCCACAGAAGTATAGGATGTTAAGTTTAGGTTATTCGTGAACGTACTAGAAGCAGTGCCACTGTTATCTCTAAGTTGAACGGCTGAGGTACCATTAGGGGTTCCACCTGTTGCTAATGAACAATCGCTTCCACCATCATTCCAAATTCCCCATCCAGATTCAAAATCTTCGGAGTCAATTGTTGTTTGAGAAATAGATTGAGAGGTGATTAGTATGCACAAAAGAAGCATACTTGACTTTAACAAAAAAGTAATTTTTTTCATGAGAGGTTAAATTTTTTAGCTTGGGGACTAATTATTCGAGTCAAAAATATGTTAAAACTCCATGAAATGCAAAAATAATCGATGAAATACAATATTGATATTGTAAATAATTGATTTTAAGTATTTTATAAAATTCAGTATTTTAATGAAAATTACTTTGGATTAGGTATTTAGCAAAAAAACTTAGCCTCTATAATCTAGAGGCTAAGTTTTTGGTTTGAATGATATGGTGTTTTGCTTTAGTTCTTAATCAATCTTCTAAAGGCAGCTGCACCATTTTTAATGTTTTCTATTTTCAATAAATATGGTGCCTGGTCTAATTGATTTAAGCCGCTTACGTTTATCAAGCCATTTTTACTTAAATAAATGGCATCAATTACCAGCCTTCCATTTAAATCGGATATTCTAATGTTGAATTCACCATTGTTATATCCTTCTGGAAGCTCTATCTGAATAAAGTCATTAAATGGGTTAGGTGTAACCGATATTTTGTACATACCTAATTTACCCAGGTCCAAAGTGGTTTGGTCTTCACCATTACAATCCTGATCGATCCCGTCATTTGGTATATCAGTAGCATCAGGGTTAATGGTAAAGTCGCTATCGTCACAATCGCTGTCATTTGAAACATAACCAACAGGTTGCGAACAGGCATCAATAGAGTTAGAGGAATCTCCATATCCATCGTTATCTAAATCTGCATAAAACGTTGTTGTTACGCCTTCGTCTATGTTTCCATCACAATTGTTGTCAATACCATCACAAATTTCTGGAGCATTTGGGTGGACTGAAATAGTGGTGTCATCACAGTCTGAATCATCTGCTACATAACCGGCAGGTTGGGTACAGCTTGCTACAGAATTTGTAATGTCGCCATAGCCGTCGCCATCGGTATCGGCATACCAAACAGTGCTTGAATTAATCGCAGGATTGCTGTCATCACAATCGGTATCGGAGTTCTCACCGTCGCCATCGGCATCGATGGTATCAGGCGTTGCCGGGTTACAGTCGTTGTCTATACCGTCGTAAAGAATCTCTGTTGCAGCTGAATTAATCGCAGGGTCAGAGTCGTCACAATCGGTATCTGAGTTCTCGCCATCGCCGTCAGCGTCCACCGTGTCAGGCGTTGCCGGGTTACAGTCGTTGTCTATGCCGTCATAAAGAATCTCCGTAGCGGATGAATTCACCGCAGGGTCAGAGTCGTCACAATCGGTATCGGAGTTCTCACCGTCGCCATCGGCATCGATGGTATCAGGCGTTGCCGGGTTACAGTCGTTGTCTATGCCGTCATAAAGAATCTCTGTTGCAGCTGAATTCACCGCAGGATTGCTGTCATCACAATCGGTATCGGAGTTCTCACCGTCGCCATCGGCATCGATGGTATCGGGTGTTGCCGGGTTACAGTCGTTGTCTATACCGTCGTAAAGAATCTCTGTTGCAGCTGAATTCACCGCAGGGTCAGA
>NZ_JBBVGQ010000009.1:0-6351 GCF_038148895.1 Tamlana sedimenti
TTTACCTGCTCTTTGGTCAATCCTAAAGTTACTATATTTTATTATGCAAGTCTAAAGGAACTATAGCCGGTGTTGTAAAACGTTTTTTTATTCAATAGTTTTTTTCTTTTTTCAATTCTCCGTTTTCGGTATAAGTTTTCCAAAGTCCGACCTTTTTTCCGTTCACGGTTTGTCCTTCTTTGAACAAATAACAAACTTGTAGTTTATATGAGCATTTATAATATTTTTCAATTCTTTTAAAACTGATATGTTCGTCGGATTCGAAAAATTCGGTCAGATTATTTGCGTTTGAGTCGATTTCAGTTGTTATGGATTCGGATGTTTTATTTCCTTCTCGGTCATAAGAGTTCCAGGATATTATATTTCCGTATTTTCCTAAAAGAACTTCGCTTGCAATTTGTCCGTTTTTGTAATATTGAGTTTGCTTTCCTGAATGAGTTGAATAGTTTTCTGAATTGTACTTATAAGTCGTAATTGTGCTTATCCACCAAATTTTTCCATTTCCGTAAAAAATTGTGTCTGGTTTAGATTCAATTTCCTCAATTTCACTCACTATTTTTTTGAATCTATCAGTATGTTGTGCATTTGATAAATTACAAATCAGAAGTAAGAATATGATTGTTAGAAGTTGTTTCATTCAAATGTTTTACAACGGTCTCGTATAACCGTCAGTTGCGGGATAAAAGTTAATGTTTTTCGGTCAAGCACTGACGTTAGCAATTCCGAGTGGATTCGGACGTAGTCGAATCCGCCGTAATTGCGGTTATACATTGTTGTGTGCTGGCGTTTTTAATCAGTTGATATTTTTCTTGTCCGTTATTAGTAAATAAAATTGTTAAATGGTCAGCCCAATATGAGTCAGTTTCACCTTTTTTAATTTCGAGTGCTGAAATCCATATTTTGTCAATTCCGAATTCCATTTGCCAAGTTTGGGGTAAAGTAATTTTCTTTTTTTCTCCTTTTGGTATGAATTCGTTATTCACTTTGTGCAATTCTTGACTAAAACTCTCATCCCAAAGAACAATTATTTCCGTTATTGTTTTGTTCGTCAAGTTTTCCCAATTCCCATTTTCAGTCAGCGAAATTGTCTTAATTCCTTCTCTTTTGTTTAATTCAGCCAGTTTTTCAAATCCGATTCCGTAACAGTAAAATTCATTATCCCATTTAATTTGAATCAGTTCGTCATTGTCTAACCTAAGAATAACATTCATATCTACAGAATGAATATCGGTAGAATGTTCCCAATATTCAGATTCAGTTTCGTAGTCCAATTCTTCGTAAAAGACTTCAATTATTTTTCGTCCGATAAAAGTCGAATTTATTCTGTCGTAATATTTTAATTCTTTATCCGTCATTTTTTTTCCGCTTGCACACAACGGTTTTGTGTAACCCGCGTTGTGTGGGTTGGTAACGAAGATAGCTAAAAAAACCGAAGATTCACGCTTGCGAGGATTTTCCGAAAGGAAAATCAGAAGCAATGCGTGTTACACGTTGTTGTACAACGTTTTTATTTTATTATTTGTCCGATTAATTCCTTGTCGATTTTCTCGGTGTTTAATTTTAAATATCTGTAAGATTTGACTTTAGAACTGTCCATTTCCAAAATCAAAACTTTGTTTTTATTCGAGTACGCAATTCCATTTTCGAAAGTCAGATAATCATTTCCGAATTCAGATTCCAATTCCGTTTTTGAAAGTCCGATGAGATTTGCTTTTCCTAAATCCGAATCTTTATTAAAAATGCTAAATTCAATTAAAGTTTCTGTTTTGTCATCATATCTGTGTTTGTTCTCTCCGAATTTAAAAACCACTATTCGGTCAATTTTTCTTGGGTCAGTAAAATCCTCTGTTGGATAATAATAAACATAGAAAATAGAATCCTTAATTTTTGGATTAAAATAGTAGTCAGTTCCATTTGTTACGCTTGTAGTGACGTAATTAGGATTTTTTAAATTTTTGAAATTCTGTAAATCAATCGGATTTTCGAGTAAAGAAATCAGGTTTGGATTTTTAGTTGGTTTTTCTACTTTTTCTATTTTTAATCCAGTTGAATCGACAACAATTTGCACTTGTTCAGTTTTCTTTTCAGTCGCATTTTTGCAACCTAAAAAAACTAAAAATAATATCATTAAAACTCGGATTTTCATTGTTCGGTCAAATGTTGTACAACGGTGCATCTATGCTTCCGTTGCGTGTGTTTTTCGCTAAGTTAGTAAAAAGGCACTTGCCATTGGACTATTGCGAGTGATTTTCCGCATGGAAAATCTGAAGCAATGGAGTATAGATAGTGTTGTACACAGTACTTTTATTTCCATTTTTCTATTAATTCAGTCACACCGTTTTTAATTCCGCTATAAAATTCTCCATTTTTAAATTCTGGTATGATTATTTTATCAATTACTTGTTTACAAATTTCGTCGGTCAAAATGCGTTCAGTTCCGTATCCTGTTGAAATTTGTATTTGTCCACAAGGTTTGCAAAGTAAAATTATCAGTCCATTATCTTTTTCCGCAGTTCCAACTCCCCAATATTTTCCTAAATCAGTTGTGAATTTTCGAATGTCTGAATAGGGTTTAATACTGTCAATTGTTACCACAACTATTTGTCGAGTTGTTTCAATATTATAGTCATAAAGAATGTCCGATAGTTCTTTCCTTTGTGAAGGACTAAAAATGCTGTCATAATCGTTTATAATTAGACCTTTGAGTTTTGTTTCTCGAAATTTTTCAACTGTTGAGAAATCAAATTCAGTAGTAGTTTTTTTAATTTCCGTTTCTTGAGCTGTTCCTTTACAAGAAAGCAAATTTAAAGTCAGAAATAGGATTAATATTTTAGTTCCGATTTTCATTTGAGGTATTGTGTACAACGGATTAGTATATGAGCAGTAGCGGAATAAAAAGCACTTCACTTTCAGCTTAGTAATGACTTTTAATAAAAGTACAAACCTTTGATTTAGCACTAAACCCGCTATTGCTTATATACATTGTTGGCATTTCGTTATTTTTTTTCGTCCTCGATTAATTCTTTTTCTAGATATGTCGTTTCGACTTTATCAAAACTCCATTTTTGGATTGAAAAATCTACTATTTTCTTATGTCGTTTTTCGATTGAATCTGTTTTCCAAAAAACTGCTTCATTTTCAGAAGTGGCAAAATCTTTAATCTCTGCTTGTTGATTTAAAAGTGGATTTGCTTTGTAAGAGTCAAGTTTATCTTTAAATGCCTTATTTCCAATTGAAGCATTATGTGAGCCTGATATTAACATTAGATTACCCAAGCTGTTTAGGTGCTTGGATACAAAATCTTCGGAATATTCACGGTCTTCATTCAGGTCGTAGCCTGTTGCTATTGGTTCTCCGTCTGTTGGTGTTTGCGGTGAAATATGTTCTATTTGTTCATTCTCTAAGCTAAAGTTTTTGATACTATACCCTTTATTCTGAATTGAATTTTCATACTCCCAAAGCAAATAGTTCAAAACCTTATTTCCATACATTCCACCATTCAGATAATTTTTTGTGTTTGTATCACTCCAATACCAAGATTCATTCAATTTACTTTTAATCTCTTGTTTTAGGCTTATTAAATCTCCTTTAAAATTGAGAAGAATTGAATTTAAACGCTCTTGAATGTTGGCTCTGCTATTTATCAATCTTGCACGAAAGGTCAAGATTTCAAGTATATTAAATAGTGTATTCAGTTTCTTACTATCATCTCCAAAGTATTTATATCCTCTGATTACAAAAGGATAGATAAAGGCAGGTGCATTTATTTTTGAAAGCTTTTTTGCGTAAAAATTATCTGAATTTTCAAACTTCTTCATATTTGAGAAGGAAGTGTGAAGTTCAGAAATATATTTTTTAATCCAATCTATTTTGTTTTCTGATTTTTTGAAAACTTCTTTAACATCTTCTAATGTCCTGTAATTATAGCCTTTGATATAAGCGTTGTTGTGATAAATTAGTACACTATCTTCGTTGAGTTTTTTGAAATCATTGATTATTAAATAAATCAGCTTGAAAATATTTGATACATTTTCAATATTTGATTCTGTTTCTTCAGGGTCGCTGTAAACGTACATTTGATACATAAAGTAAGATTTGATTTTTTCCATATTTGTCAAATCTTTACCTCTGTTATTCTCCAATTCAAACATTAACGCAGAATCCTTTTTTCCCTCTAGTTCGATAATTGTTAGGTCAGTCGTTTCAATTTTTGTAAGAACTCGTAGTAAAATATCTGTATTCAACTTTTCCAATTCAGTGACAAAAAAGTTTTTTGCCTCTTTTATTCTTACTTGTGAAGGTGTATTTGTTTCAAATTTCTTTTGATTGTCAATAATTAATGAATCAAAGCAAGCCCTATCATATTCGACTGGGCGTAGTTTTATATTCCCACCGTTTTTAAGGAAAATGTTTTCTTTAGTTTGAAAGTCGAAATCTTCGAGCTCTTTTTCTCGCTTTTTCAATACGTTCAGAATTGAGCGTATGAAAATGGTCAAAGTAGTTAATCTCTGTTGTCCGTCAATAATTTCATACTTAACATCTTTTTTGACAGTTTCTAAAAGGATATTTCCATAGAAGTAGTTATTCTCTCCTTCAATTTGTTCCAACAAGTCGTTAAGAAAAGTTTGCCACTGGTCTTTCTCCCAAGAATAGGCTCTTTGATATACTGGTATTTCAAATGATTTTTGTGAGCTATCAAAAAGTCCTAAAGTTGTTTTCCTGTAAAAGTCCATATTTTATTCGTGTCGTTTTTTATAATGAATGCCAACGGTTGGGCTATGATTTCGGCGTGGAATCGTCCGCAGGACTATTCCGCAGAGAAATCAGTTTAAATATAGGTTTAACTTTTGGTTTTTGCACTGTCGCCACGCTGAATTATAGCCGTTGTTGTGCAACGTATTTTTTATTTATTACAAATAGTCCTAAATTTTCCAGAAAATTCTTTGTCAAATATTTCGTCTTTCATTCCTTGCTTTTTTAAAAATTCTCCAGCTTTGAAAAAGTTCTTCATATAAAGTGTATAATAGCCAGTCAGTTCTTTACTATTAAATGGGTTAGCATTTAATTTTAAATCAACACTATCTGCTTTGAAAGTCATTTCGCTACCATCGATAACATCAGTCCACTCGTCATATTCCACGCCTATTATGTCAAGGTCATTATTAAGTTCAATGGTCAGAATATGTCCAGTAAATCCGTCATTTGCTATATTCTTTATTGTAAAACTATCTCCATTTTTATTGAGTTCAATTGTTTTGTCCAAAACGTCAGATTCCATTGAGCAATCGTGTGGAAAATAAAAATCCTCTTTCTCATAATCAGTCAATTCAACAATTTTAGCTTTTCCTAATTTTTCTTGTCCAGAACAATTAATGTTTGTCAGAAAAAATAAAGTCAATATCAGTCTTATTGGTTTTTCCATATGTTGCACAACGGTTTGGCTATGATTCCGTTGCGAGTAAAATCCGCAGGATTTTCGAGTAGGAATCATAGGTTGTTAAATGTAGGAATATTTTGTTTAAATAACCAACATAGCAATGGATTATAGCCGTTGTTGTACACCGTTTTTTATTTTTTTATAATTCCAGCACGGTCAAAATATTCTCCGATGGCATACGTCGGTAGTCCTTTCTCATAACCCAATCGGTAAAATCCAATTCCGTTGCTTTTTTGGTCATTAACTGATTCTTGGATTTCTTTTGCCCTTAATATTATATCAAATTCACTCAACTCTGATTTAAATTCAAGAATTTCTCCTTTTTTAAATCCGCCTTTTGGGCCATAGGGAACGAGAACAATTTTTGTTGCGTTGAATTTCCGGTTCTCAAAGTCAGATTTCAAGTTTTTAATTTCATCAGAGTGGAAAGAATTCCAACTTACATTTTTAGTTCTTCCAAAACGCATTGGCAAGTCAGGGCGAAAATATTGGGATTCTTTTTCTGTTAAAGACAAATTTTCAATCAATTCCGATTTAGTTTTGAAAATCTCGGTTGACATTCGGTAGAATATTGTTTTGACACCAAAATTGTTCGAAAATGTCCAATTATTTTCAGACCAGAGACAGTCATAAAACACTTCGTAATCGTCAAATCCGATTATCCGTAACGGTCTTTCGTCAAATTCTGTTTTGTATATATCTCCTAATTTCAATTTTTGGGCAAATGGTGTACAACGGTCTCGGCTATGATTTCGTTGCGGAAAAATCCGCAGGATTCTTTCCGCCGTAGCCGAAAGATAGCAAATTTGTAATGAAATTCCGAGAGGAATTTCAGCCGCAATGATATCTATGACATTTGCAAATTAAAATCATATAATTTTTGATTTTTGACCATTGCGAACATCCTATGGACT
>NZ_JBBVGQ010000010.1:2500-5649 GCF_038148895.1 Tamlana sedimenti
CTCATTATGCAAAAGGCACGCCGTCATCCCTTACGGGACTCCGACCGCTTGTAAGCGTATGGTTTCAGGTTCTGTTTCACTCCCTTATTCAGGGTTCTTTTCACCTTTCCCTCACGGTACTGGTACACTATCGGTCTCTCAGGAGTATTTAGCCTTATGGGATGGTCCCCACAGATTCATACAGGGTTTCACGTGCCCCGCACTACTCAGGATACCACTATCTCGCCGTTCTTTTCCTGTACGGGACTATCACCCCCTACGGTCTGTCTTTCCAAACAGTTCCAGTTCATCACGGTCCGAACATTGTGGTCCTACAACCCCGGTGCTGCCGTAACAGCACCGGTTTGGGCTGTTCCGCGTTCGCTCGCCACTACTAACGGAATCACTCTTGTTTTCTCTTCCTCCGGGTACTTAGATGTTTCAGTTCCCCGGGTTCGCCTCCTTGCGGATAACATGTCTTCAACATGCTGGGTTGCCCCATTCGGATATCTGCGGATCAAACCTTGTGTGCAGGTCCCCGCAGCTTTTCGCAGCTTATCACGTCCTTCATCGCCTCTGAGAGCCTAGGCATTCCCCATACGCCCTTGTTTAGCTTATTGTACTTTTTGCTTTTTCAATGAGTTGTATCAATCGACTAATGCCAATTGATAATTGATTAACCAGCTATCGCTCGCGTGATGCTGATTAACCAGAATTATTGCTAAAGTTAAATCTCTTTAACTTTTTATTTCATGTATCTTTTTCCAATATGTCAATGAACGTGTCGTGAGTCAAGACGGACAATGTGTGCCCATCCTTCTCTACGCAATGCATGGGATAACCTATCCCAAGACATTGTCTTGTGGAGAATATCGGAGTCGAACCGATGACCTCCTGCGTGCAAGGCAGGCGCTCTAGCCAGCTGAGCTAATCCCCCAATTTGAAATTCAGAATTGTGAATTCAGAATTGCGAATTTAGAATCCTCTGCCCCTAGAATTTCCTTTCAATATTTAATGAACTTAGCCCTTTTTCTCCCCTTCGGGATTGGGGGGCTTTGTAGTCTCAGGCAGACTCGAACTGCCGACCTCTACATTATCAGTGTAGCGCTCTAACCAGCTGAGCTATGAGACTTTTTATAGTCTTCAGTTCGCAGTCGCAGTTCGCAGTATAGCACTGTAAACTGTTGACCGTGCACTGGGACTTGTTTTTTAAATTGACAGCAATGAGAACAGACTACCTTTTGCACCGCTTTGATTATGCCTTGGCCGTCTTTCTCTAGAAAGGAGGTGTTCCAGCCGCACCTTCCGGTACGGCTACCTTGTTACGACTTAGCCCTAGTTACCGATTTTACCCTAGGCCGCTCCTTGCGGTGACGGACTTCAGGCACTCCCAGCTTCCATGGCTTGACGGGCGGTGTGTACAAGGCCCGGGAACGTATTCACCGCACCATGGCTGATGTGCGATTACTAGCGATTCCAGCTTCACGGAGTCGAGTTGCAGACTCCGATCCGAACTGTGATGGGGTTTATAGATTCGCTCCTGCTCGCGCAGTGGCTGCTCTCTGTCCCCACCATTGTAGCACGTGTGTAGCCCAGGACGTAAGGGCCGTGATGATTTGACGTCATCCCCACCTTCCTCACGGTTTGCACCGGCAGTCTTGCTAGAGTTCCCATCTTTACATGCTGGCAACTAACAACAGGGGTTGCGCTCGTTATAGGACTTAACCTGACACCTCACGGCACGAGCTGACGACAACCATGCAGCACCTTGCAATCGGTCCGAAGAAAGGGGTGTCTCCACCCCATGCAGACTGCATTTAAGCCCTGGTAAGGTTCCTCGCGTATCATCGAATTAAACCACATGCTCCACCGCTTGTGCGGGCCCCCGTCAATTCCTTTGAGTTTCATTCTTGCGAACGTACTCCCCAGGTGGGATACTTATCACTTTCGCTTAGCCACCCAGCCGAAGCCGGACAGCTAGTATCCATCGTTTACGGCGTGGACTACCGGGGTATCTAATCCCGTTCGCTACCCACGCTTTCGTCCATCAGTGTCAATACATTGTTAGTGATCTGCCTTCGCAATCGGTATTCTATGTAATATCTATGCATTTCACCGCTACACTACATATTCTAACCACTTCACAATGATTCAAGACAACCAGTATCAAGGGCAATTCTACGGTTGAGCCGCAGACTTTCACCCCTGACTTAATCGTCCACCTACGGACCCTTTAAACCCAATGATTCCGGATAACGCTCGGATCCTCCGTATTACCGCGGCTGCTGGCACGGAGTTAGCCGATCCTTATTCTTACGGTACCGTCAAGCCCCCACACGTGGGGGTGTTTCTTCCCGTACAAAAGCAGTTTACAACCCATAGGGCAGTCTTCCTGCACGCGGCATGGCTGGATCAGTGTTCCCACCATTGTCCAATATTCCTCACTGCTGCCTCCCGTAGGAGTCTGGTCCGTGTCTCAGTACCAGTGTGGGGGATCCCCCTCTCAGGGCCCCTACCTATCGTCGCCATGGTGCGCCGTTACCGCACCATCTAGCTAATAGGACGCATGCCCATCTTTTGCCGTAATCTTTAATGTTTAGACTATGCAGTCTTAACATACTATATTGTATTAATCCAAATTTCTCTGGGCTATCCAATAGCAAAAGGTAGGTTGCATACGCGTTACGCACCCGTGCGCCGGTCGCCGGCGGAAGCAAGCTTCCCCGCTGCCCCTCGACTTGCATGTGTTAGGCCTGCCGCTAGCGTTCATCCTGAGCCAGGATCAAACTCTTCATCGTTAAATCTTAATTAATCTTAACGACCTTATAAGGATAATCTCGGTGCTCATAAATGGCCTGTTCTCTTTGGCGGAAATTACCGTTTCCGATAATCTCCTTACGCTGTCAATTCAATATGTCTATGAACTTCTCTTCTCTTTGCAAAACCCGTTTCCTCGTTTTGCGGGTGCAAATATAAAACCCTTTTTCAAACCCCGCAATACTTTTTATTTTTTTTTTGGAATTTTTTTTTCGACCCCAAAAAATACCTAAAAAACCACCCCGGAAATGAACGCCGCAAAAAAAGCACTTGCCCTTTTTTGCGGGTGCAAACATACCACCCTTTTTTAGTTCCGCAATACTTTTTTTGAACTTTTTTTGAACGTTTTTTTT
>NZ_JBBVGQ010000011.1:0-5368 GCF_038148895.1 Tamlana sedimenti
TAGGATGTTCGCAATGGTCAAAAATCAAAAATTATATGATTTTAATTTGCAAATGTCATAGATATCATTGCTTCTGACTTTCCTCGCGGAAAGTCTTCGCAAATTTGCTATCTTCGGTTTTCGGCGGAAAATCCTCGCGGATTTTCACGCAACGAAACCATAGCCAAACCGTTGCCAGTAATTTGACAAAAACACCTATGAAATCAATTTTAACTCTTTTTCTAATTCTATTAATGAATAGCTGTGGACAGAAAAAGGTTTTAGAATCAAAACCGAAAAAGACTCTTACGAGAGAACTTTCAGAGATACCCACATTTCCGAATTGCGAGACTTATAAAGATTGGATTGAAAAAGAGTTTTGTTTGACCAATAGTATTCAAGAACTGATTTCGAAAAACGCTAAAAAAAGCAATCTGACTTTAGTTAAGGACACATTAAAAGTTGGAATCAGAATTGAAATTGATGGTTCAAGCACAATAATGGAAAACAAATCGAATAATAAAGAATTAGAAAAGTTAAGCCAAAATACTCTCGAAAATTTGCCTTACATAGAGCCTGCAAGTTCAAAAAGTTTAAACCGAAAAGTAACTTCGGCGTATTCCTTTTATGTGATTTTTGAGAATAATAAAATTATTAGCAAATGGAAAAAATAAAAACTACTGGCAACAATGTATAACCGCAATTACGGCGGATTCGACTACGTCCAAATCCACTCGGAATTGCTAACTTCGGTGCTATACGGAAAAGAAAGCATACCAAAACCGTAACTGCGGTTATACGAACCGTTGTAGCACATTTGACAAAAAAAGAAATTATATGGAAATTATAATTAAACTACTTTTAATATTATCTTCAATTTATTTTTTTCTAAAAATCTCCATAATCATAGATAAAAATGGTAATCTGATAAATGACTATTTAAAAGGAAAAACTATTTTCTCCACAAACGATGAAATAACTATCAAGACCTTTAAAAAGTATATCCTTTTTCTCATTTTGATTATAATCGGACTTGGAATTTATCAATCCGTTTTATGGACTAGTGGATAGATTTATAGTAAACTTATATTATGAATGAACAACCTAATAAAAAAAGCATTGTAAAAACTCTTGAAACTCGAGTAAACTTAAAAAAATTAATTAAAAAGTTGTAGAATCAACCTTGCCAAAACTGAATAAAAATTCTAAAAATATAAGTTAAATATAGTTGGTAATTTGAAACGTAAGCCTAATAAATAAAATATAAAAAACGTGCTACAACAATGTATAACCGCAATTACGGCGGATTCGACTACGTCCGAATCCACTCGGAATTGCTAACGCCAGTTCCAAACCGAAAATTAACGCATATTAACCCGTAACTGACGGTTATACGAACCGTTGTACACCATTTGAGAAAAACATTTGTAATCATATTGACCTTTATCGGATTTTTGTCATTTGGACAAGAAACGGAACTGAATTGGATTGAAAAAAGCGACTTGGACAGTATTTATGTCAGAGCATTAAATAGCAGATTTGACCTTTTACTATCGAGCGGATGGAAATATATCGAACTGAATGAAAACGGAAAACGGATTTCCCAACTGAAAGTATCTGACCGATACAAATTCTTGACCAATGAAGAATTAATTGACTTGTCAATTAAAGAAAAAAAGACAATTCGAGTATTGCGTCTGACTCACAGAATAATCGGAATTGACACAGTTGATGTGAATTTTGGAATTGTAAATGTTACTGGAAAGAGGAAAATTCATTTCAACAATGGACTGAAATTTAAAAAAGCGGATTTTGCATTAGACTGTGGCGGAACAAATGGCTACGTTCCTGATATGAGATTTGTATTTGACCGAAAGAAAAATAATTGGGAATTAATAGATGGAAAATATAAAATACCAGTAGAATAATATATGAGATATGTTATCAAAATTTGGTTATTTACGATAATCGTTTCGCCACTTTTATTGGCATTAATATTAGGTGCTATTATAAATGATTCGAGTTTTACGAGCATATTAAATTCTTACGAAATAATATTTGTAATGATTATTGTTGGCTTTCTTTCGTCAATTCCTGCAATGGTAATATTTTGGTTAATTAAAAGATTTTTAAAAAATAAACACTCAAACCTTAACGAGAAGATTATATTATCAATTTATAGTTTTCTATCAGTATGGATTACATTTTTCATCGTTGATAGCGGATTTATTACAAGATGGTCTGAACAGACAATTTGGGTTTTAATATATTCGCTAACAATAGTGATAGGAGTTTGGATTTTTGAGAACAATAATAAAGAAATAACTGAATAAAAAAACGGTGTACAACAATGGCTATAAACAATTGCTATTACAGGTTTATCCTGAAAATTCCTGCGGAATTTTCAGTTTATTGTGTACTTGCAAAAGTCCGTGCTAACCCACGCAACTGTTCATAGCCTAAACCGTTGTGCTTCATTATGACCAAACAATAACCAATGATAAAATTTTTTAGAAAAATCAGACAAAACTTACTCTCTGAAGGTAAAACTGGAAAGTATTTAAAGTATGCGATTGGAGAAATTATTCTTGTCGTTATTGGAATATTGATTGCATTACAGATTAATAACTGGAACATAAGCAAAAGCAATTTAAAAGAATCTAATGAGTTTGTTGCACGACTAAAAGCAGAAGTAAAAAGTAATATAGGTTTTACCCAAGAGGAAATTGAAAAAAAAGAAAACCAGAGGAGTAGTTCATTGGCGATTTTAAAAATGGTTGGAGAAGATATAACCAAACTTTCTTCCAAGACATTGGACAGCCTAATCAATATATCTATGGCAAATGGCAATATGGAGTTTAAAAACGGAACCTTAAACGAAGGACTGAATACTGGAAAGGTCGCACTTATTAAATCCGATTCCTTAAAGACAATTTTATACGGTTTACCATCTCTAGTCGAAGAGGTTAGAACTGGAGAAAAATACATGAACGAAGACCTTAACGATTATTTTTATCCGTTTATATATGAGCATATCAGTTTCAGACAGATGGACTATGAACACACTGCGCATGGGGAACTAATCGGACCTTCAAAATTTAGCAGCCACAACAATTTAAATGTGTTGAATATTCTAAAGTTTGAGAGCTTAATAGACAATATATTTTATAACTCTAATGTACAGATTGAAAACTACCAAAGACTTAAAACTGAATTAGAAAACCTCTATAATTTAATCGAGGAATATGAGTAAAATAACGAAAGCACAACACCGTATAACCGCAATTACGGCGGATTCGACTACGTCTGAATCCACTCGGAATTGCTAACGCCAGTGCTTAACCGAAAATTATTAATTTTAAAACCGTAACTGACGGTTATACGAGACCGTTGTGCAACATTTTAAGAAAACCGAAAATTTGATTTGAAAAAGTGGATTTTGATATTGTTTTTCTCGATTTTAATCGGACTCTATTTCGGTCTTGGGACAATTTTCGGATTTTTCAAATTATTGTTATTCTTTGGACTTTCGACTCTGATTTTTATAGTGCTGATATTAATCTGGCAAAAACAATTTAGAAAACGGAATTATGCAATTCGGATTTATTTGACCATCTGTTTCGGACTGATTTTTAGTTTATTAATTTTTCAATTAAAAAAAGCATATAATCAGCATAATGCTAACTTATTAACAGAACAGATAATTGATTTTAGAAATAATAATAATCGTCTACCAAACTCGATAGCTGAATTAAAAAAGGATACAGAATTACCAAAATACTTTGACCAATTTGAACTAAAAGATTTTGAGTATTCATTGAACCAAAAAACGAATGAATTCAATCTGAGTTATTCGCTCGATGGTTGGCATATTAATGAATTTAATAGCAAAACCAAGGAATGGGAAACGAGAGATTAAATAAAAAACGTTGCACAACAACGTGTAAAAATAATTGCTAGGTTCTAGCCTACTCGGAAAATCCTGCGGATTTTCCTCTGGTTCGTTCCATTTTTAGTAAGTTAGTTGCTCGCACACGCAACTATCCTTACACAAACCGTTGTTGTAGCCAATTTAAAAATCACGATGAAGAAAATATTATTGTTCGTGCTTCCCTTAATTTTTACCATAAAAATGAATGGACAAAATACAAGTCAAGAATTGATTGAAATAAAAAATGAATTAATAAATCACGCCATTGAAGTTGGAAAAGAATATGACATCAATCTTGATTTTTCTGATGACTCAATTAAAAATGTAGAAAAAATACTTTCTGACCTACATTCGGAATATAAAAAAACAAAAAATGATGAAGGACTAAATGGACTCGCATATATGTTTGGTTTTTACATTATGGACGTAATAGAAAAAAATCACGGAAAAGGAAGAATCGAAAGAAATCATCCTGACTTTGGAGATAATGTCTTCCCTTTCTATTGGAATGGTGGAACTTTATTTCCCGTAGCTTGGTGTCAAAAAAGAATTTTTGATGGAGATGGAGATAATGTGGAAATTAAATATCGGATTCTAATATTGGATGAGAAAAAGAAATAAAAACTGGCTACAACACTGGCTATAATCCATTGCTCGCAACATACTTAAACAAAAATTATTAACTTTAACTTGGCTCGATTCCTACTCCGAAAATCCTACGGATTTTCATCGCAACGGAATCATAGCCAAACCGTTGTAGCACATTTGACAAAACACAAACTATGGGATTTTTCAAGAACCTTTTCGGCAAAAAAGAAATAAGTGAATTACCAAAAAAAGAAGCTGAACAAATCGAAGAAGAACTCTATGGAATTGATAAGGATTTCGCTCACGACAGAGCAATAGAATTAATTCCTGAAGAGTTTTTTTGGTCAGGTATTGACGATTTAGCACCATTCGGTTCAGATGAGGGAGATATGGCATTATCAGAATTTAGAGATTGGAAAAAAGCTAATCCGAAAACAGAAACTTTTGAATGCCTAAAATGGACGATTGAAGGAGTTTCCGAGAAAGATTTAGCGGAATACAATGAAAAAATACTCGATAGAACTCTAATTAAATCGCAAATCGAAGATGATGATTTTAATGACCAGCACTATATTTTTACTGTTGACATTTCAGTTATTGCGACAGGATTTGGTCAATTAGTGGACGAAGGGAAGATTGACGAAAAGAATAAGCCTCTTATTCAATTAGCAATTGACCGACAAAAAATATGGGCTGAATTAGCTACTGATTGGGAACATCGAATTGAATATATTGGAAATTTGAATGTGCTGAACAGAGCACTAAAAGAAGCGTGAAAAACGTGCTACAACAACGGCTATAGTTCCTTTAGACTTGCATAATAAAATATAGTAACTTTAGGATTGACCAAAGAGCAGGTAAACTATTATA
>NZ_JBBVGQ010000012.1:0-5345 GCF_038148895.1 Tamlana sedimenti
AGTTTACCTGCTCTTTGGTCAATCCTAAAGTTACTATATTTTATTATGCAAGTCTAAAGGAATTATAGCCATTGTTACCACACGTTTTTTATTTTATTATTTTAATTTCAGTTAGTAATTGTTCATTCGAAAACCCAGAACAACTGTCGTCTTGAAATCTTATTTTTTCAGTTCCGTTTTCAAGATTGTAACTCACTCCGAAATTACATGAATTGTCAGCATTTTGCATTAAAGTCAGTTTGCGCTCAAACAGAGATATTCCGTCAATTATGGATTCCGTTATTTTTATTTTTCCGCGTTTTATAACTTTTCCGTTTTTGTAATATTTAAATTTGAAAAATCCATTTTTAGGCTTTAAAATCAATTTGTCAGATTCAAAGGTCTGATGTCCCCAAGATGAAATTAAAACCCAACTGTCATTGTTTTTAATTGATTCTTTAATTAAAGATTGCTTCTCGTAATCTTTGTATTTATTTACACAGATTTTTATTTCAGTCAGTTCCTTTGCGTTTGTGAAAGTCGTGTCGATTTGCTGTCCAAAAATATTTGTGTACTCAATTCTTAAAAAGTCAGAGTTATTTACAATAATCAATTTTTCATTTTCCAAATATTTTTCAGCTTGTCCAAATTTTTGGTTGGTCAGAATTTTTGGTTTTGCTCTATCTAGTTTAAACATAGTAAAACCATTTTCTTGACTGCAATCATTGGAAAACAATTCGATTTTGTTTTGAGCAAACGAAAAGAATGTGTTTAAAACTAGAATTATAGATATGAAATGCGTTTTTCTCAAATGTGTGGTAACGGATGGGTATATGAAACGTTTGGCTTTTCATAGCGATTTCCTAACAACCCGTTACAATATTTATTAAATGTACCGCCCTTAATATTAGCACTTTCCGCCAAATGTTTTATATACCGTGTTGTATGCTGGGCTTTATTCATTCTCAATCAGTTACGCTCAATCAATGCACATATTTTTGTTTTTGGGTCGGCAATCTCCCCATGCATTAGGGTAGGCATACTCTTTGGTAAGTTTTGGTTTGCGAGGTGGCTCGTGTGACTTGCCAATGTGTATGACTGCGAAGGGAAGGCTAAAAACCATATAAACCCATTATTATTCTATTATTCTTATTCTCTAATTCAACATCAAAACCCCCTGTTTCTTTTACTTGTGAAATGATTTGTAAGATATTGTGCTTTATCTCATAGAATTCAAGCTCTTCAGGAGTTTTAAAAGGTATTTTTTTTATATAGTTAGAAGAATTATTAGTTGATGGATTTATTGTCCGTATCAAAGTATTGCAAGTAGGAGAATTAAAGAATGCTAATAAATATTCAAGATATTCTATTTTCTTTGGAAATATCCCTACAATAGACTGGTCAAATAATCTATTATCAATCAAAGCACCTGTAATTGAACTTGAACTTACCATAGGAACTGCAATGCCTTTTTTAAAATAAAACGATGAATTTTGATACCGTGCTTTTTTGTCTTTTTTAAAGAAACTAACTAAATCATATGACCAATTCATAAACCAATTGTCTGGTTTAAAATATTTCGTATTTCCGCCCTTTACAATAGGCACGAAGGGTTTCTCTCCTTTTATTCCATTCAATAAAGTTTCATTGCAGTGAAAAGTAACTTTATCTAGAGATACTTCATCATACCTTTTTGAGTTCCGAATTTCCTTATTTAATACTTTAAGATAATCTTTATCATTACCAGAATAGAAACCTGTTACACAGCTACAAATATCACCTATTGTTTGCAGAGACTCTTTAATGCAAGAAGTTATTTGTGGGTTAGGATTGCTTATGAAAGCATAATCATTATTTGAAATTACTTCCTTTTGTTTAAGATTAATAATCTGAAGATTATCTGTGTTGTTACTTCCGAGTTCATCAACAGTTTTGTAGCCTTTAATTATTCTAAAGTCATTGTTGATACAGGTTTTGCTATTAGAACATTTTTCTAATGCTATGATTGAAAGGTTAGCATAGCCAAAATTAACACCTGGAAAATATGATGACGGAAAGAGAGCTATTTCTTTTAATTTCGTTTTAGAAAGAATATATTTTCTTATGTCCTTGTGCATATGAAGGTTTAAGTATGTATCTGGAATAATAAATACTAAACGACCTCCATCTTTTAATGCTTCAATACTTCTGTATAAAAAAAGAGAATAACTTTCCTTTGCATAAAAACCATTGAACCTTTTCTTTAATTGCTTTCTGTCTTCTGTGTTCCGCCATGCTCCATAAGGCGGATTTGCAATTACAGCATCATATTTCCCCCCCATTGAACACAAAAACTCCAATTCAACATCTGTTAATGTGTCAGTTTGTTTGATAGAGACATTTTTAAAGTCAGAATACTTAACAACCAAATTCTTAATTGAATTTTCATTCAATTCATAAGCTTCAATATTTATACTATTGTGCTTATTAACTATTGGGTCAATAAACACACCATCACCAGCACATGGTTCAAATACAGTCTCATTACCTTTTAAATCCAAAAGGTCAACCATGTAATTTACAATCGGTGTTGATTTTGTATAGTACGCCTGATATATCCTATTCTCACTAATCATAACTACCACGTTAAATATTGAATTAATTCATTTTTTTCAAGATGTGTAATAAAATCACTGTCTAAATCTTCAGTCCATTTGATATTAGCATCTATCCAAGTTCTAATGTCATAGCCAGAATACTTCTTTAATTGCTCATAAGTATCAGCTCCCGAAAAAGCACTCCAGATTCCTGAATTCTTTAATGTATTGAAATAGTTATTGTTTTCTTCTGAGCGAACAAATATTAAAGGCTCATAATTTTCCTCCAAATTATGATAGATACTTGCAACAAGCAATAACCTGTTTGTATTACCTTTCTCATTTGAACCAAACCCACTTTTAAAATCAACAACATATTTCTTTCCCTGATAAATAAAGTGCAAATCCAGTTCTAATTGAATCTCTCCAGATGTAACAAGCCCCCATACTTTGTTGTAATATTTCAGGAGTTGCTGTTTTTCTTCGTTAGTAATATTGAGCTTGTCAATGTACTCCTCAATTTCATTCGCAAGTTTCTTTTTAACATCAGAAAATAAGGGTGGGATAAATAGTTCTAAATCATTGATTGGATATTCAAAAGCTAATTTGCAGAAAGGTTCCCATAACTCTCCAATTCTACGAGAAAAAGCCATATACTCATAAGACCAAACTGAATGTCGTACTTCTAACATTACTACATAATTGCAATAAGTAACCATTAATACACTTTCAAGAATTTCTTGATTTGTCCAATTGTCCTTTTTTGCTTTTTGCTCAATTATTTCAATTACTGTAGTACGAGCTTTAACAAGTAGCGTATTTAACTTTTTTGCTTTTTTCTTGTACTCTGTATTTCCATATTCATCATTTACTTCAGCAATAAATTCAGTAGACCTGTCTCTGAAGTATTTGAGAAGCTTTTCTTTTTCGTTTCTTATTTCTTTTGAAATATCCATATTTATTTTTTCTGTCTAAGATAATTAACCTTTTGTTCTGCAACCTTTAATGCATCAAGTCCATATTCATCATCTTCGATGTCATATATTATTTTGTCACTTAACCATTCAACGATTAGTTCTTTTAAAGAAGTATTGAAATATTCGGCAATTTTTTCCACTTGATTTCTTGTTGCTTTTCTTTTTCCATTTTCAATCTTGCTTAATATTGCTTGGTCAATACCCAAATGAAAAGCCACAACTCTTAATGGTTCGCCTTTTTCTTCTCTAATCTCACGTATTTTTAAACCAAAACTATTCATGTACTATTGTTGAATATAATTGTTTTGACAAATTTAGTCAACAAAACTTATTATCCAAATATTTTTTGACAAAAGTTGTCAACATGCGTGACGGGAAAATTTGGCTCTTTTGCAAGCTTCGGTTTTAGCATCGGCTTGTGGGGCTTGCAAATGTGCCAAATGTGGGTTGGAAATTCCTTTTTAGCGGGTTGGCAAAACAAAAAATCTTTCAAGTTTGCACTATCGTTTCTTTTTCCTTGCCTTGCATACAACGGTTGGGCTATGGTTTCGTTGCGTGAAAATCCGCAAGGATTTTCCGCCGAAAACCGAAGATAGCAAATTTGCGAGGACTTTCCGAGAGGAAAGTCAGAAGCAATGAACTTTAGCCATTGTTGTGTGTAGTTTTTAATTGTTTAATGAATCCATTGTCATGTTTTTTTCCGAATCATTAGCTTTTATTAATACTCCATTTTCATCGTAAAGTGTTGGTTTACCGCTTAACTTATAATTTGAAATATTAGCAATTGATTTTATTTTTCCGTTTTTATAATAAATCCATTCTTTTCCAGATTCTTTCATTGTTATAGTATCTAAATTGTGGATTTGGATTACTCTGATTTGTCCATTCTCATAATACCCTTTAGCCGTATCAATTACCTTATTATTCCAAAAATTCCTATGAGACTTTATTGAACCACTTTTATAAAATATTTTTGTAGGGCCATGTGGCACACCATTTTTTCGAAAATTACTTTCTTTTTTTTCTCCAGTTTCGTAAAAGTGTATTGTCTCACCATTTTGTTTCCCTTTATAAAATGTGGATTTGGCTTTCAGATTTCCGTTCTCCCAAAACTCTTGATTAGTTCCGTTTATTGTATCATTAATGTATTCTGATATTTTCTTTAGAGTTTCTCCATCATTTCTGTAATACTTCCATATCCCTTGATTCATTCCATTTTTAATCAAGCCTTCCACTTTTAATAAACCTTTATTTGAATAATAACTTTCGTAATATCCATTTTCATAGGTTAGATTTTCTATAGAATCATTGTTATATTTTATAGTTCTTTGTAACTCGTCATTTTTATTAAAGTATTTGATTACTCGATTGGGAAAGCTGTCGATTACTTCTAATTCTGCATATCTGCTACCATTAGGAAAGAAATAAGTCGAAAGGGATTTTGGTCTTGTAATATCTAAATCAGGATTTATTTTTTGCCATATTCCAGCTTTACCATCTTCTTGGTAAAAAACATGTTTATCATTCCTATATTTTTCATTTGAAATATCATCTTTACAAGAACTAAAGATTGTAAAAAGTATTAGAAAGTATCTTGTTTTCAATTCAGTAGATTGGTTTGGTTAAATTACACACAACGGTCTCGGCTATGATTTCGTTGCGGAAAAATCCGCAGGATTCTTTCCGCCGTAGCCGAAAGATAACAAATTTGCGTTGAATTCCGATAAGGAATTCAACCGCAATGATATCTATGACATTTGCAAATTAAAATCATATAATTTTTGATTTTTGACCATTGCGAACATCCTATGGA
>NZ_JBBVGQ010000013.1:0-5174 GCF_038148895.1 Tamlana sedimenti
TATAATAGTTTACCTGCTCTTTGGTCAATCCTAAAGTTACTATATTTTATTATGCAAGTCTAAAGGAATTATAGCCGTTGTTGTGTTTAGTTTTTTTATGCTCAAAAAGTCAGTCATAACGATTAATTTAAACTCTAATCAACCCGAAAAAAAAGTCACTACTTTTTTGTTATTTGGGCTAATTCCAGTTTATAGGTCGATTACTATTTTTCAAGAATAAATGTTATTGAATACATATAGCTAGTTTGTGAGCCAGTTGTTATTGGAACGGTTTGTTTTACAATATACCCATCTTCTAAATATTCATTAAGTTTTGGATATTCTTTTTCAGTAAACTTATCGTCCTTATCAATAATGTTTGTGTGAGTTGTGATTGTGATTACTTTTTGCATATTTTTTGTTTTAATTATTTAAGTCCGATGCGTGTTTTAAAGAATCTACTTGCCTTTGTAAAGAAATTATTTCTGAACGCATTTGTCGAAGCTCAATGGTATGATTATTCTGTTCGACACTCATATCGTATGATTGCTTATATAATATTTCTTCCATTTCTTTTTTTCCCGATTGCATTATTTCTGTGGTTATTACTGTCAAAACTGCTGTTATAAGCCCAATAAGACCTCCTGTTAAAACATATTTTAAATTGTTTTTAAATTCATTTTCAAGACTTTTTTTAGTCAGGTCTTTTACAGTCTTTTCTAAATCTCTATCAAGCCTCAAATTATTTAGATAGTTTTCAATTCCACCGTCCTGTATAACGAGTATTCCTTTTTCGTCAAGTTCATAGTTTGAATTTGATTGCACTCTTATAAGGTTTAATGCTTTACAAATCTGTTTAGACTTTTCTCGTAATTTGGCCTTATTGTCAGCACCATATTCATGTATAGGCGCAGTTCCACCGTCAAACATTTTGGTCAGCAACTTGTCAATTTCATTAATCAATTCTTTATTTAATTCCATTATCTCTCTATCATGGTTGCTTTTAATTAAACACAACGGTCTCGTATAACCGTCAGTTACGGGATTAAAGTTAATGTTTTTCGGTTAAGCACTGACGTTAGCAATTCCGAGTGGATTCGGACGTAGTCGAATCCGCCGTAATTGCGGTTATACATTGTTGTGGTGTCGTTTTTTATTTTCAAAATATCCATTGTATTAAAGTCACAAATCCGATAACTATTAAAAGTCCAATTGAAATTAGAATTGAGAAAAATACAATTTCGCTCAATCGGTCTTTAAAGGTTCGTTCTTGGTCAGAATTATTCTTTTTCTGTTTGTTGGTTTTTGGATTAAACTTTGGAACATATTTAGCTTTTTCTTTACTATCAGATTCCAATTCAGTCAACTTTTTTTGAGCATAATTGGATAATTTTGATTTTTCTCCGCGAAAGACAATCTCTTGTAAAATCTGGTATCCAGAATAGTTTACCGATTTCTCATAAATCTCAACGCATTTTTTAATTCGCTCGTCAGTTGGTTCAGTCAGAATCCAATATTTTCCAGCAGAGTCTAAAAATCCGCTTTCGTAATAAAGTTCAGCGAGTTTATTCCACAATTCAATTTCATTCGGATTTTCCTGTATTAAATTCCGCAACCTGTCAGTCGCTTTGAATTTCAATCCGATTTCAATTTCGGAATCTATTTTATCTAATTTTTCTTTTAAATTCACAATGTTTTTTTCAAATGCACCACAACGTCCCGGCTATGAGTAGTTGCGTGGGTTAGCACCAAACTTTGCAAGTACACACCAAACTGAAAATCCGCGAGGATTTTCAGAAGTAGGCGAGAACAAGCAATTACTTATAGCCATTGTTAGGCAACGTTTTTTATTTTTCTATTTCTTTTAATTCAAATGTTTCAGCGCCATCTTCGACTAGACAATGTTTCTCATTTAAAAGCTGAAAATCGTTTTCTCCATCTTCTCTAACAGTTTTAGTCAATTTACATTGTAAAACTTTTGTTAGTTTCAATTTACTCATTGCCCTTGGATGAATGGCAACGCACAATCCATAACCTTTGGATTGAACACTTGGATAAACTACTCCGTCATAAGTAGAAGTTTTTGTGAAAATCTCGGTGAATTTTGCTGAAATTAAATACTCGTGATTGTTACCACCCGAAACATATTTAGAAAATTCCGCCGACAAGAATTTGAGACATTTAACTGTGTTCTCTCGGACGTCTTCAGGCATTTCATTTAAAAACTCAACGTATTTATTTTTTAAACTATTAAGATAAGGATGTTCATAATCAATTGTTGGGTCAATAATAGTCGCTAACGAAATGTCTTCAGTTACTTCCCAGTTCCCAAAAGTCAAACGACTCCAACCTTCAATTACATCAGAGTTTCTCATTAGGCTTGAAATCTCGGAAGCACCAACAATTCTTGGGTACTTCATTTCTTCTTTGTCAAAATCTTCTTCTGAAATTACTGCACCGTAAAACATTGTATTTTTTGGTGTACTCGCTCTCAAATAATTAGAATTGAATTTAGCAGGTTTGTATGAAATCCGTGAAACAGTACTAAATTCTGGTTCTTCTTTTGTATTGTTGACAGCTCTCTCTATTTCCTTTGAATATTGACCTTCAGGTGTTTTATGATAATCGGTAAGCATAATTCCTAAAGGTCCTAAACTTGTTAGTAATCTGTCTAATTCCGCAATCGGATATTCACTTAAATCAAGTTCTTTTAGTTGGTCAATAGCGTGCATTTCAGGTTTGGTTTTAAATGTTGCCTAACGGTTTCGGCTATGAATAGTTGCGTGGGTTAGCACTAAACTTTGCAAGTACACACTAAACTGAAAATCCCCTAGGATTTTCAGAAGTAGGTAAGAACAAGCAATTACTTATAGCCATTGTTGTGGTGCGTTATTTTTTTCGATTATGTCATAAAATCTGTTTACAGTTGAATTTGCAGTTGCACTTAAATGTCCAGCTAATTCTTTCGATTGTTTTGCATAAAAACTTATATTTTCCTCTAATCTATTTTCAGATTGATTGTCTACATTTCTTTTTAAATCAAAAATGATATTCCAGATTCTATGTGAGAGTTCAATCGACCATTTTAAAGATTCTAGTTTTGATTGCTCATCAGTATTTTCATTACTCCATATTGCTCGATTCATAACGGTCAAGTTTGAAAGCAATAGTTCATTAAATAATATCTTATGCTCAATGGTTTTTGTCGACAACCAATTAATCAATTCGCTTAAATTCAGCTGATTGCTGTAAATATTTATAGTTGTAAGGTCTTTTTTTGAATTTTTTAACTCACTTACTTCCTCTTTATCCAAGCATTTAATCAGCAATCCTATATTTGTTTTTTCATTATTTGAATGTCTAATTCCTTCAATACCTAAAATTTCTCGTCTCCGACAATTATTATTTATGTCAAATTCCACTTCGTTTCCTTTTGAGACTACACCATCAACAATCCTACCTGCAAAGGCAAGTCCTCTACCAGTTATTTCAAAAATATCCTCAATATAAAATTTAGCGATTTTAGTCAATTCAATCTCCTTTTTTTTAATGCACCACAACGTGTTCGTGTATGGCTAGTTGTGTGATTTGTTCAGTAAGATAGCAAAAAAACGGAATAGGGATTGAGTGGAATTCGTTAGAATTCCGCGAGCGTTCTTTAACGCACTATTTGCTATACACGTTGTTGGCAAATCGTTTTAGTTATTCAAAATATTTTCAATTTCTTCAATGTCATCATCAGCATATTTGATATGGCAAGAGTTTCCACCACAATAAATGTATGGTGAATCCTGAAACTCTCCAGCTTTTGCAAAAATCAGATACTCCTTGTCCAGCATCAGCAAAGGTGAAATTGTGCTAAATATTTGAGAATAAATTTTTATAAACTCACTTTCCTTTCCTTTGTAAACTTTTTTTGTTTTGAGGATATACCAATATTGATAAGTTGGTTCTATATACAATGGGATCAATTTTTTATTTTCATCCAATTCGTAATCTTGAGGTTCCAATTGTTCAGTTCTAATAATTTTAGTCACCTTTCCAGTAAAAACATATTCTGATTCATCAAAAGCCTCTTTAGTAGTCAAAAATCTAGTTAGTCCTGGATATTCGATGCATAATCTATTGGAATGAATACTATCAATTAATTTTCTTTTTAAAGGGTTATAATCATCTTCTTGAGAAAAGATGATACATGGCACAAAAAACAAAATATATGGTAAGAGTTTCATTTAAAATGTTTGCCAACGGTCTCGGCTATGAGTAGTTGCGTGGTTTAGCACTTAACTTTGCAAGTACACACCAAACTGAAAATCCGCGAGGATTTTCAGAAGTAGGCGGGAACAAGCAATTACTTATAGCCATTGTTGTGCGTTCGTTTTTTATTCTTTATTAAACATATTTTCATATTCTTTTACGTGGTGTGGAAATTCCTCTTCGTAAAACGGATATGGAATTCCTAAAATTGAGATTTCATATCCTTCGTCTTTCATACCTGTGATTGCATTTCCAGCAACTCCTTTTATTTCCATTCCATCCTGTCTAAATACTTTTAATTCCGATATTACTTGAGTGTCAATGAATTCAAATTCTGGGTCGTCTGTATTTATTACGATATTATTTTTTAGGCAGTATTCTTTGAAGAATTCGTAAGGCGATTCAATTCCGTTAAATTCAATCAGTCCGAATGCTACTCCCATAGGTGCGTCCGCTTTTTCCAAATCAGAAGTTCCGATTAGAGTTCCGCTCAAAGTTATGTTGTATAATTTACTCATAAATTGAAGCACCTTTTAAGATATGACTGAAATTTTCCCAAGTCGGATTATCCGCATTTATTTTCATTCCCATATTGTCATAGAAACCTTGAATATCTTCTGTATAAGCAATCATACTTTCTAAAAAATCAGAAAGATTGACGTTTTCCCAATTTTCTTTGTTTTGGTCAAAGTCAGTTTTAAATTCCTTTAAAAATTCAATAAATTCTATTCTTGTCATTGTCTTTTTTGGTTTATCTTAAATGACGCACAACGGTTTTGTGTATGGCTCGTTGCGGGAAATTCGCGAGAATTTTCCGCTGTAACCGAAAGATAGCAAATTGCAATGAATTCCGATTAGGAATTCAGCCGCAATGATATCTATGACATTTGCAAATTAAAATCATATAATTTTTGATTTTTGACCATTGCGAACATCCT
>NZ_JBBVGQ010000014.1:0-3416 GCF_038148895.1 Tamlana sedimenti
ACCGTTCAGGACCTGTGCGAGACCACAAATCCTACGGCCACCTATACCTTTACACAGCCTGACGGCATAAGCTTTACGAACCCAACCGGAAAGGTCGTGAACTCCTGTGATTTCAGCGTAAACGACCCGATTGCCGGCCAAAACGCCCTGGATGCTGACATTGCTGCTTGGGTTGCCGCACAAACCGACGTCATCACAAACAGTCTTACAGGTGGCTCCCCTGACGTGACCCATGATTTTGTGGGACAGTCCATTGACCTATGTGCCGGTGGAAACATAACCGTTACATGGACCATTGACGATATCTGCGAGACCATAAACACGACAGCGACATATACCGTTACGCCTTCTGACCCGATTGCATACACAGCTCCTACAAACCTGGACGCACAGTCATGTGACTTTACCGATCAGGCCGGTGTCGATGCAGCTTTCAACAGTTGGGTGGCAAACCAAACCAGTTTGTTCGCCATCTCAGGTGGCTGTGCGCCTATATTGTCAAACGACAGTGCATCTGTTTCCGTGCCCCTGCTTTGTGACGGTGGAACAGCGACCGTGACCTGGACCATAACCGACCTTTGCGAGACCATAAACGTTTCGGCAGACTTTATCTTGACAGCGCCTACGGCAGTGACCTATAGCGACCCTGCGGACCTTGACGCACAGTCATGCGACTTTGCCGACCAAGCGGAAGTGGACACAGCCTTCAACAATTGGGTAGCGGCACAATCGACCGCCATTGCGCAGGCCGGTGGATGTTCCCCTGTTCTGTCAAATGACAGTGCCTCGGTTTCAATACCTGAGTTTTGTACAGGTGGAACGGCGACCGTGACCTGGACCATAACAGACCTTTGCGAGACCATAAACCTATCGGCAGACTTCAACCTAACGGCTCCTAGTGTGGTGACATATGACACCCCTGTGAATCTTGACACGCAATCATGCGACTTTGCCGACCAAGCAGCCGTGGACACCGCGTTCAACAACTGGGTGGCCGCACAGTCGACCGCGATTGCGCAAGCCGGTGGTTGCTCCCCTGTCCTGTCGAACGACAGTGCATCGGTGACCATTCCTGAGCTTTGTACAGGTGGAACGGCGACCGTGACCTGGACCATAACAGACCTTTGCGAGACTATTACAAATATAACTGCCAGTTTCAACTTGACCGCTCCTACAGCAGTGACCTATAGCGACCCTGCGGACCTTGACGCACAGTCTTGCGACTTTGCGGACCAAGCGGAAGTGGACACTGCCTTCAGTAACTGGGTAGCGGCTCAGTCCACTGCCATTGCGCAGGCCAGTGGATGTTCCCCTGTTCTGTCGAACGACAGTACGTCCGTGACCATACCTGAGCTTTGTACCGGTGGAACAGTGACCGTGACCTGGACCATAACCGACCTTTGTGAGACCATCAATCTATCGGCAGACTTCAACCTAACGGCTCCTTCTGTGGTAACATATGACACCCCTGCGAATCTTAACGCGCAATCATGTGACTTTACCGACCAAGGAGAAGTGGACACCGCGTTCAGCAATTGGGTGGCAGCTCAGTCCACTGCCATTGCTCAGTCCGGTGGATGTTCCCCTGTTCTGTCAAATGACAGTGCGACCGTGACCATACCTGAGCTTTGTACAGGCGGAACGGCGACCGTGACTTGGACCATAACCGACCTTTGCGAGACCATAAACCTATCGGCAGATTTCAACCTGACGGCACCACAAACTTTAGAACATCAAGAGCCAACTGGTAAAACGGCCAATACCTGTGATTTTTATGATATTGACCCTAATATTGCACAAGCAGCTTTGGATAATGACATAGCTGCATGGGTTGCAGAGCAAACAAATATTACAACGTCAACTTTTATCGGTGGTTGTTCACCAACATCAACACATGATTTTACAAATCAATCTATTGATTTGTGTTCAGGAGGTTCTTTAACCATAACATGGACTGTTAACGATTTATGTGAAGTACATACTCATGAAGCAACTTATACTTTAGTTGCTCCACAGCCAGTAACTTATAACAATCCCCAAGATGATGCCTCTTCTGCAGCTGAATTTGACGACCCTGATGCCAACGTAGCTCAAGCTAACCTTGATGCTGATATTGCCGCTTGGGTTGCTGCTCAAACAGACAATATTACAAATAACATTTCAGGAGGATGTAACCCAACAATAACCAATGATTTTGTTGACCAATCCATATCTTTCTGTGCTACTGGAAGTATAACAATAACGTGGACTGTTGAGGATCTGTGCGAGACCACAAATCCTACGGCCACTTACACCTTTACACAACCTGATGGCATTAATTTTAACAACCCATCTGCTAAAGACGTAAATTCTTGTGATTTTGACAATGATAATCCTGTTGTAGCCCAAAATGACCTAGATGCTGATATTGCGGCATGGGTTTCTGCGCAAACAGATATTATTACAAACAGTCTTACAGGTGGTTCACCTGAGGTGACCCATGATTTTGTTGGACAGTCCATTGATTTGTGTAATGGTGGCAATGTAACTGTTACTTGGTTTATCGATGATATTTGTGAAAATATTAATACAAGTGCAACCTATACAGTTACTCCTCCTGCTGCCGTGACCTATAGCGACCCTGCGGACCTTGACGCACAGTCATGTGACTTTGCGGATCAAGCGGAAGTGGACACAGCGTTCAATAATTGGGTGACCAATCAAACATCTTTAATTAATATCACTGGAGGATGCAACCCCATACTGTCAAACGACAGTGCGACCGTGACCATACCTGAGCTTTGTACCGGTGGAACAGCGACCGTTACGTGGACCATAACCGACCTTTGCGAGACCATAAATGTTTCGGCGGACTTTAACTTGACAGCGCCTGCCGCAGTGACCTATAACGACCCTGCGGACCTGGACGCACAGTCATGCGACTTTGCGGACCAAACGGAAGTGGACACCGCGTTCAGTAACTGGGTAAACGCTCAATCGACCGCCATTGCGCAGGCCGGCGGATGTTCCCCTGTTCTGTCAAACGACAGTGCCTCGGTTTCAATACCTGAGCTTTGTACAGGCGGAACGGCGACCGTGACCTGGACCATAACCGACCTTTGCGAGACCATAAATGTTTCGGCGGACTTTAACCTGACCGCCCCTACGGCAGTGACCTATAGCGACCCTGCGGACCTTGACGCACAGTCATGTGACTTTGCGGACCAAGCGGAAGTGGACACAGCCTTCAACAACTGGGTGGCGGCACAATCGACTGCCATTGCGCAGGCCGGTGGATGTTCCCCCGTGCTGTCAAACGACAGTGCGACCGTGACAATACCTGAGCTTTGTACCGGTGGAACGGCGACCGTGACCTGGACCATAACCGACCTTTGCGAGACCATAAACCTATCGGCGGACTTCAACCTGACCGCCCC
>NZ_JBBVGQ010000015.1:0-1203 GCF_038148895.1 Tamlana sedimenti
TTCCTTTAGACTTGCATAATAAAATATAGTAACTTTAGGATTGACCAAAGAGCAGGTAAACTATTATAGTTCATAGTATTTTAAAACTACGCAATGATTAAGAACCCGCTCTTTGCCTTTAATAGAACTCGAAATAGATATTAGGGATCAAAAGCCCATCATTAAGGAATTGAGTCTATTAATTTTCCAATCCTCTAAAACGTATCCAAAATTATGCAAAATCCACCAATCTTTATCGGTATCGATATCAGTAAATCGACATTGGACATTTGTTTGCTGGAAAAAGAAGAAGCCAGGCACTATCAAATCCAAAACCAAACCGCCAGTATCCAGTCCTTTTTTAAAAAGAACATGCTCAAAAAAAGCCTCATATGCTTTGAAAACACAGGCAAATATGGATGGGAGCTCATCAACGCCCTGTCCAAGCTAAAACTCAACTTCTATCAGGTAAACGCATTCCACCTCAAAAGGAGCATTGGGCTTGTTCGCGGTAAAAATGATGTTGTTGACGCTTTTAGAATAGCCCAGTTCATTCAAAAAAACCATAAGGAAACACCCGCTTACATACCTAAGGGAAAAGAAGCCGAGAGGATACAGATACTCTTGTCCAAAAGGAGCCTGCTTGTAAGGCAACGCGCCCAGCACAAATCGCTCAAAAAGGAAAACCGCTTGCTGAAAAGCCTGGGGCTGCCGGCCCTTGACAAACAGACGGACAAAATTATAGCCCTACTGAACAGGCAAATACTGGAGATTGAAAATATCATCGATAAAATTATCGAACAGAACGAAGAGCTTCTAAAGAACCACAATATCGTAACATCCATTCCGGGTGTCGGGAAAATAGTGTCCTGGAACATGATCGTAAAGACCAACGGATATTCTAAAATCAGTGACCCCCGAAAATTTGCCTGCTATGCCGGGATAGCCCCTTTTTCACAAAAATCCGGAACGTCCATCAACAAAAAGGCAAGGGTCTCGCATCTGGCGGACAAGACCATAAAAAAACTATTGCACATGGCCGCAATGAGGGCCATACAGCTTGATAATGACCTTAGGAATTACTACATTAGAAAAGTGGAACAGGGAAAAAACAAAATGGCCGTAATCAACGCAATCAGGAACAAAATAGTCCATAGGATGTTCGCAATGGTCAAAAATCAAAAATTATATGATTTTAATTTGCAAATGTCATAGATATCATTG